>NZ_CP107902.1:6633491-7880614 GCF_036013935.1 Streptomyces sp. NBC_00461 | reverse complement strand
GCCCGTGATCGAGCCCATCAGGACGTACGGTGTCACGCCGGACCACACCACGTCGCCGGCGAACAGGACCGACCGGTCCGGGAGCCAGACGACCACGTCGTTCGCGGTGTGCGCGGGACCGATGTGGTGCAGTTCGGCCCGTACGCCGCTGCCCGGGTGCAGCGTCAGCGTGTCCTGGAAGGTGACCGTCGGCAGGGTCAGCGGGGTCTCTCCCCACTCCACCTGCGGCCACAGGCCCCGCAGATGCAGGCCCGCCTCCGCGCTGTCCGCCCGGGTGCCCTCATGGGCGACGATCTGCGCGCGGGGCGTGAACTGCCCGTTGCCGAAGGTGTGGTCACCGTGGAAATGCGTGTTGACCACGAGGTCGACCCCGCCGGGAGCGACCCGTTCGACCTCCTCGCGCAGGCGCCTCGTACGGGCCTCCGTCGCCGCCGTGTCGACCAGGACGGCCGCTTCCCCGCCGACGATCAGGCCGGCGTTGTTCACACACCATCCGCCTCCGGGCTGCACGTAGGCGTACACCCCGTCCGCCACCTGGTCGAGCGTCGGCGCCGTGAGGGCGGGCGCGCTCATGCCGCCCTGCCCGCGCCCACCTGCGCGTAGGCGCCGCGGTGGAAGAGGAGGGGCTGTGCCTCGCCGGGCCGGTCGTGCAGGGCCACGACCCGGCCCACGAGCAGGACGTGGTCGCCGGCCTCGTGCTGGTCGTGCAGCTCGCACTCGAAGTACGCCTCGGCCGAGGGGACCACGGCATGGCCGAGTGTTCCCTCGTCCGCGCCGAGGCGCAGCATCGCGGCCCGGCCGGCGGGGCGGTCGGGGCGGCAGAACTCCTGGGCCAGGTCACGCTGTTGCTCGCTGAGCACGTTCACCGCGAAGCCCCCGCCGCGCACGATCCTCGGGCGCATCCGGCCGTCCGACTTGACCGAGACGAGCAGCAGCATGGGGTCGAGCGACACCGAGGTCAGGCTGTTGAGGGTCATGACGATGGTGTCGTCGCCGCTGCCCTGCGTGAGCAAGGTGACCCCGGTGGGGAAGCGGCCCATCGCGGCCCGGAAGGCGGCGAGTTCGGTTGCGGGTTCGGCGAGCAGCGTGCCACCGGTGTCGGTCATCGTGGGGCTCCGTCTCTCGTTAACGGGATCAGCGGCGTGGATCAGGCGTGGATCAGGCGTGGATCACGCTTGTGGCGGCGATGGATTCGGTCGGGGAATCAGCCGGGAAGGTCGCCGGGAGGGTCAGTAGTTGCCCAGGCCTCCGCAGACGTTGAGGGCCTGGGCGGTGATGGAGGCGGCCGTGTCCGAGGCGAGGTAGCCGACCAGGCCGGCCACCTCCTCGGGGGTGGAGTAACGGCCCAGCGGGATCTTCGCGTTGAACTTCTCCTGTATGTCCTGCTCGCTGACGCCGTAGTGGCCGGCGTAGCCCTGGCGGACCCGCTGGGCCATCGGGGTCTCGACGTATCCGGGGCACACCGCGTTGACGGTGATGCCGGTCCTCGCCAGTTCCTTGCCGACGGCCTTGGTGAAGCCGACGACACCGTGCTTGGACGCCGAGTAGGGAGCGGCCAGTTCGACGCCCTGCTTGCCGCCGGTGGAGGCGATGTTGATGATGCGGCCCCAGTCGCCGTCCCGCATCCGCCCGGTGCTCAGCACCTCGCGGGTGACCCGGAACGTGCCGTTCAGATTGGTGTCGATCACATCGAGCCACAGGTCGTCCGAGAGTTCGGCGGTGACTCCGCCGCCGCCCCGGCCCGCGTTGTTGACGAGGATGTCGATCCGCCCGTACACAGCCACCGCCGCCTCGACGGCGGTCCTCACCTGCTCTGGCGAGGTGACGTCGCAGACCGCGCCGGAGACCTCCAGGCCCTCCTCTCGCAGCCGCTTCACCACCGTACGGACGCTCTCCTCACCGCGCGCCACACCGAACACCGCCACGCCCTGCCGGGCCAGCAGTTCGGACACGGCGAGGCCGATCCCGCTGGTCGCGCCCGTGACGAAGGCAACCCGTCGTCCCGCTTCTGTCATCGTGCTCTCCCATAAGGTCGTGGGGCCCGGTCGGGACGACGGTGGACGCGGGGCCTAGGACGCCGCTCGCCTCCGGCCGGAGTGCCCAAAGGGGGCGCGGGGCCGGACCGGTATGCGGCTCCCCGGACGCAGCCACGAGACGACACGGCGCGGCACCCCCTATCGCGGCCCTACCGGCGGTCCGGCGCGTATCGAGCCCCGCACGTCAGCGTGAGCGGACCTGTGCAGACGCCTGACGAGGAGGGCCCGTGCCCGAGCAGACGCAGAGCATCCCCGACGTACGGAAGTCGGTGACCGTCGCGGCGAGTCCCGAGGACTGCTTCCGGGTGTTCACCGAGCAGCCCGGCCAGTGGTGGCCGCCGTCCCATGTGCTGGTGAAGAAGGAGCGGGCCGGGCTCGCCTTCGAACCCGGTGTGGGCGGCCGCTACTACGAGTGGGACGTGGAGGGCGCCGAGATCGCCTGGGGTCGCGTCCTGGAGTGGGAGCCGGGCCGCAGGCTCGTCATGACCTGGCGGATCGACGGCAACTGGCAGTCCATTCCGGACGACGAGCGGGCCAGCGAGATCGAGCTCGACATCGAACCGGTCGACGCCACGACGACCAGGGTGTCACTCGCGCACGTCAAGCTCCACCGGCACGGCGAGGGGGCCGAGGGGATCTTCCGCGCCCTGGACGGCCCGAGCCCCGGGGAGACCCTGGAGCGGTTCGCCCAGGCCGTCGCGCGCGGCGTCTGACACCCGCCTCGGCCGATCACCCACCTCGACCGATCACCCACCGACCCACCGCAGGAGGTCACAGGCATGGGCAACGATCCCGACAACGCGACAGGGCTGCTTCCCGCCGCCGAGAAGCTGCGCCTGCTCGCCGCCGAGCACGCCCCCGAGGCGGACCGGCAGCGCGCGCTCGCCCCGGCGGTGGTCGAGGCACTGACCGAGGCCGGCTTCGCCCGGCACTTCGTGGCCGCCCGGTGGGGCGGCAGCGAGGGCTCGTTCGGCGAGCTGACCCGCGCCGTCCTCACCGTCGGCGAGGGCTGTGCGGCCACCGCGTGGTGCGCCTCGCTGGCCGCGTACTCGGCGCGGTTCGCGGCGCATCTGCCCGCGGAGGGTCACCGGGCGCTGTGGGGCGAGAGTCCGGACACGGTCATCGCCACGGGGCTGATGCCGGCCGGACGGGCGCGGGCCGCCGACGGTGGCTGGCGGGTGACGGGCCGCTGGAGTTACGTCAGCGGGATCGACTTCGCCGGCTGGGCGCTGGTCTGCGCCGCGGTGCCGGCGCCCGGCGGCGAGGGGCCGGGCGAGCTGCGGTTCTTCGCGCTGCCGCGGGACACGTTCGCCGTCGAGCGGTCCTGGGACAGCGTCGGCATGCGGGCCACCGGCAGCCACACCGTCGTCGTGGACGACGTCCTCGTACCGCAGCATCTGTCGTTCGCCCGCGGCGACATGCTCAGCGGGCGCAACGCGACGTCCGAACTGCCCGCCCACAACGTGCCGTTCCAGGCGGTCGGCGGGCTGACCTTCATCGCGCCGGTGGTGGGCGCGGCCGCCGGCGCCCTGGAGGCGGCGGCCGGGCTGCTGACGGGCCGCAAGCGCACCGTCACGTCGGAGACGAAGCTGGTCCGGGCGTCCGGGCGGGTCGACGCGGCCCGGCACTTCGTCGAGCAGAACGCGGCCGTCCTGGACACGAGGTCCTTCACGCCCGAGCTGATGGCGCGCAGCGAACGCAACGCCACCTTCTCGGCCGAACTCCTCCAGGAGGCACTGGAGTTGCTCGTCCGCGCCACGGGCACCGGCGGCCTCGGGGAGACGCACGCCCTGCAGCGGACCTGGCGGGACGTCACCTCGGCGACCAGCCATGTCGCCCTGCAGTACGACACCGCCGCGCGCAAGAACTACTCCACGGTGCTGCTCGGCGCACCCGACGCCTGACGCCTGACAACTGACGCCTGACGCCTGACGCCTGACGGCATGGCGCGCCGGGCGCGGGCTCCCCTGCTTCCCCGACCCGGCTCCCGTGTTCCCCAACTGGCTCCAGTTGCATCCGACTTGGTCTCCATCACCGGTTCGTACGGTGTTGGAGACCTTGGCGGCTACAGCGGAGGAGTCATGGTGACTGCCCTTCAGGAAACCGATGTGTACCCCCTGCCCGGTTCGTCGTACCGGGCCCCGGCACCGCGCTACGCGGAGTTGCGCAGGACCCGGCCGGTGGTCAAGGTGCGCACCACGGGCGGGGTGGATGCCTGGCTGGTGACCCGCTACCAGGACGTGCGGGAGCTGTCCGCCGATCCCCGGCTGAGCCGGGCCATGGCCTGCGGTGAGGGTGCGCCCAGGATCGGCGGCACCATGCACACCACCCCGGAGATGATCATCTCGCTCGACTCGCCCGAGCACTCCAGGCTGCGCAAGCTGGTGGCCGGGGCCTTCACGATGCGCCGGATCGAGCGCATGCGGGACAACGTGCAGAAGGTCTGCGACGAACTGCTGGACGGCATCGGGTCCCGTGGCGGCACGGCGGATCTGGTGCAGGAGTTCGCGGTGCCGCTGCCGCTGACCGTCATCGGCGAGCTGCTCGGCGTACCGTCCGAGGACCTGCGTACCTTCGAGAAGTGGGCGCGCGCCTTCGCCACCGTCGACGAGCGGGCCGGCGGAAAGGAGTCGCTCGACGGGCTCGCCAAGCTCAGCGAGTACATCGTCGGCCTCATCGCCGAGAAGCGGGCCAACCCCACCGACGACATGCTCTCCGAGCTGATCGCCGCCCGCGACAACGACGACCGGCTGAGCGAGCAGGAGCTGGTCACCTTCGGCTTCACCCTCATCGGCGCGGGCTTCGACACCACCGCCAACCAGCTCGCCAACTCCGTGCTCGCGCTCCTCGTGGACGCCCGCGACCAGTGGCAGTGGCTGCGCGAGGACCACTCCCGGATCCCTGTGGCGGTCGAGGAACTCCTGCGGCACGTCAACCTGTTCGCCACCGACACCTCCGGCTTCCCGCGAATCGCCGCCGAGGACATCGAGGTCGGCGGCGTGACCATCCGCAAGGGCGACGCGGTGCTGCTGGCTCTGGCCTCCGCCAACCGGGACGAGAACGTCTTCACCGATCCGGACCGGCTCGACCTCGCCCGCGAGCACAACCCGCACATCTCCTTCGGGCACGGTCTGCACTACTGCCTGGGCAAGCACCTGGGCCGCATGGAGCTGGTGATCGCCATCGAGGGCCTGCTGACCCGCTTCCCCGACCTGCGTCTGGCGGTGCCGGAGTCCGAACTGCCGTGGCACGTCGGCGAGATCAACCACACGCTGACCAGCCTTCCGGTGGTCTGGGGCGACTGAACCCCGGCCCGCCCGGCCTCCTGCCCACGGGCCTGAACACGAGAGCCGGTCCCGGACCCCCTGGGGGTGCCGGGACCGGCTCTTCGCGGTACGTGGCTCAACTCGCGGCGGCGTCCTGGTCCTTGACCGGTCCCATCACCGCGAACCGCGCGCCTTGGTCGTCGGCGACGAGGGCGGAGCGCCCGAAGGGGCTGTCCGCCGGCTCACGGCCCACACTGCCGCCGAGTTCGAGCACCTTCGCCACCGTCTCGTCGGTGTCGGCCACCGAGAAGTAGACGAGCGCGTGCGCCGGGACCTCGGCGGGCATGAACTCGCCCATCTGCAGCCGCCCGGCGACGGGCTGCGGGTTGTCCGGCTGGAACCACAGCTTGAAGTCGAAGGGGCCCTCCGAGATCTGCTGGCCGGTGAAGCCGAACACGCTCTCGTAGAAGGGGTCGACGTCGGCCTTGTCGCGGGTGTAGATCTCCGGCCAGAAGAACGTGCCGGGCACCCCCCGCAGTTCGAAACCGGCGCGCGTGCCCGGCTGCCACGCGCCGAAGTGGGCCCCGCCCGGGTCGGCCGCCACCAGCATGGTGCCGGCGTCGCCGATCGCTGTCGGCTCCAGTACGACCTTGCCGCCGGCCTCCCCGATGCGGCGGGCCAGCGCCTGCGCGTCGGGCGTGGCGAAGTACAGGTTCCAGGCGGCGGGCGCGCCGCCCTGCGTCGGGGCGACGGCCGCCACGTTCTTGCCGTCCTTGAGCGCCGGCGCGTAGAAGCCGAACCGCTCCTCGCCGGTCTCGAAGTCCCAGCCCAGGAGCGCACCGTAGAAGCGTTTCGCGGCGTCGGGGTCAGGGACGCTGACATCGGCCCAGCAAGGGGATCCTGCGGTGAATGCGGTCATTTCTGCCTCACTTCGTTGCTCCGGGATATTCAGCGGGGGGAGGGCATGGTCGTGACGGAACGCTAGGGACGGCGACTTGAGCGCCGGACGAGCCAGGCCCGCGTCCGACTCGCGCGGGAGTGGGACGCGGGCCTGGCGGGCCGGCCTCGGCGGCACGGGGTCACCCTGTGGCGCTGGACACCCGGACGGCCGTGCTGCTGACCGCTATCGGGCCCTGTGTGGTGCCGTCCTCCTGGGTGGTGAAGGCGTAGGCGTGGGAGCTGAAGCGGGTGCCGTGCCGGGTGAGGTGCCCCATGTGCTCGGCCTGTACCGCGCCAAGGTAGGCGCCGTCCGCGCGGCCGGCGTGGTTGATGTAGAACGCGATGTCGCCGTCGGGCTCCTCGTTCCAGAACCCGTGGGCCGTATAGGCGGGCACGCCGTCGCTGTCCTTCGGACCCTCGGCCGACAGCCGGTGGTCCGGGGTGAAGACGAAGCGCGGGGTGGTGACCGCGGCGCCGCCGTCGGGTGTGGTGACGGAGACCGTGAGGTCCCAGGTGCCCGCCAGCGTGGCGTCGTTGCGGGCGGCCGCCCCGCTGGGTGCCGCCGACAGGGTCAGCGTCCCGGCGATCGCGGCCGACAGGACGAGCGAGACCGCGAGGGTACGGGGACGGAAGCGGCGGATACGGCGGTCACGCGTGGGTGCGGCCAAGGTGGTGTCGGGCATGCGGGGAGGTCCTCTCTGGGGCCGGTGCTGGCTGTGGGGCTGTTGCTGGCTCTGGTGCTGGTGCCCGCGTTGGTGTCTTGCTTGCGGTCACGCGGGGGCCGGTACGGGTGAACTCGGCTTGGTGGCATAGGACTTGAGGTCGAAGCCGGGGGTGCGTGCCTCGGCCGGAGAGGGGCCGGTGTCCGACGACAGGAGGCGTCGAGCGATGCCGTGGTCGGCGGGCCTGCCCACCGACTCGACGCCGGTCAGCCGGCCCTCGCGGAAACAGAGCACGGAGAAACGGGCCCCGTCGGGATCGCCGACGGTGACCGTCTCGTCGTGACCCGCGATCAGTCCGGCCATCTGCAGCCGCAACGCGCACTGCTCGGACCAGAACCAGGGGACCGCGGTGTACGGGGCGGACTCGCCGCAGATCGCGGCAGCCACGCACCGGGCCTGGTCGGAGGCGTTCTGCACCGACTCCAGGCGGATGTGGCGCCCCAGGCGGGTGCTGGGGAAACGGGCGCAGTCGCCGATCGCGTACACGGACCGGTCGTCGGTCCGCAGCCACCGGTCGACGACGACGCCGTCACCGACGAGGAGCCCTGCCTCGGCGGCGAGCTGGGTGTTGGGCAGGGCGCCGACGCCCACGACCACGAGGTCCGCGGGCAGCCGACGCCCGTCGCGCAGCCGCACCACGGCGACCTCGCCCGCGGCCGTCCCGTGCAGGGCGGTGACCTCCTGCCCGAGCAGCAGCCGGACGCCCTGCTGCGCATGCCGTTCGGCGAGCCACTGCGACATCTGCGGGGTGAGGGCGCGGGCGAGGACGCGCCGCTGTGCCTCGACGACGGTGACGTCGTGGCCCAGGACGCGGGCGGTGGAGGCGAGTTCGAGTCCGACGAAGCCGGCGCCGAGCACGACGATCTGGCGGGGCGGTCCGTCCAGGGCGGTGCGCAGGGCCTCGGCGTCGGCGAGCGTGCGCAGCGTCAGCACACCGGAGAGGTCCATGCCGGGCACCGGAAGGGTTCGGGGCCGGGAGCCGGTGGCGAGGACCAGCTTGTCGTATCCGAGCGTGCTGCCCGAGGCCAGCCGGACGCGCTGCCGCTCCGCCTCGATGTGCTGCGCGCGGTCGCCGGACACGAGGGCGATGTCGTGTGCCGCGAAGAACGACTCGGTGCGCAGGGTCAGTTCGGCGCGTGCGACGGCGCCGGTCAGAAAGCCCTTGGACAGCGGCGGCCGCTGGTACGGGGGCACCGGCTCCTCGCCGACCAGCGTGACCGGTCCGCCGTACCCCTTGGCGCGCAGTGCCGCCACCGTGTCCAGACCGCCCTGTCCCGCGCCGATGACGACGACTCCCCGGGCGGCCATCAGCTCTGCGCCTCGGGCAGCCGCACCACGAGCCCGTCGATTTCCTCGGTGACCGGCAACTGGCAGCTGAGCCGGCTGCTGTCCCGGCGGGGGCAGGCCGTGCCGTACAGGACGTCGTCCTCCACGGAGTCCATCGGCGGCAGCGGCACGGTGCTGTCCTCGTCGACGTAGACATGGCAGGTGCCGCACTGGGCGGAGCCGCCGCACTGCGCCTCGATGCCGTCGATGTTGTGGAGCTTCGCGCCGCGCATGACCGTGTTGGGTGCCTGGACGTCGACGACGGTGGCGGTGCCGTTGGGATGCAGGTAGGTGATCTTGGCCATGGCGCTCTCCTCGGGGAATGTCGTCCGGCCCTGCGGCGGTTCGAAAGGCGACTGTGGGCATCCGCTCTCGAAACGCCCTTGAGCGCTCCTCAGGCGGGCAGCCGCGGCCGCCCGGCTCGACCGGGTCGCGATCGGGGGGCGATCGGGGGTCGACCGTGCCGGCGCAGCGTGCCCGCATGACCGCTTCGACCGTGCAGACCGCCGCCGCGCCCGCCGGGGCCGGGCAGCGGCTCGGGATCGTCCTCGCCGCCTGCTGCCTGGGCCAGTTCATGAACGTGCTCGACGCCTCGGTGGTCAATGTGGCACTGCCCGTGATCGCCGAGGAACTGCGTCTGGACCGGCACCATCTGCAGCTGGTCAACAACGCGTACACGGTCGTCGTCTGCGGCTTCCTGCTGCTCGGCGGCCGGTTGGCCGACCTGTTCGGGCAGCGCCGCGTCTTCCTGGCCGGGGTCGGTCTGTTCACGCTCGCCAGTGCCGTCGGCGGGGCGGCCCACAGCCCCGCGACGCTGATCCTGGCCCGCGCCTTCCAGGGGCTCGGCGCCGCCGTCATGGCACCGGCCACGCTGACCGTGCTCGGCACCACGTTCACCCGGCCCGAGGCGCGGGCGCGGGCCTTCGGCTGGTGGAGCGGGGTGTCGGGGGCGGCGGGAGCGATCGGTGTGCTGGCCGGCGGCGCGATCACCGAGTGGCTGTCCTGGCGCTGGACGCTGCTGATCAACGTACCCATCGGGATCGCACTGTTCGTGACGGTCTGCTGTGCGGTGCCTCGCGGACCGCACCGCGTCGGGCCGCGCCCCGGTCTCGATCTGCCCGGCGCCGTCGCGGTCACGCTCGGTCTGATGGCGGTGGTCTGCGCGGTCGCCGAGGCGCACACCTACGGCTGGGCGTCACCGGTGGTGCTCGTCCCGCTCGTCGGCGGGGTGGCGCTGCTCGCGCTGTTCGTACTGATCCAGGCGAGGCTCGCGGCCCATCCCCTGGTGCCGCTCGGTGTCTTCCGCATCCGCTCGGTGGCCGCCGCCAACCTGGTCGCCTTCTTCGGTGTCGCCGCCCTGTTCAGCACCTTCTACTTCTTCACGCTGCTGCTGCAGAACGTGCTCGGCTACAGCCCCGTCCGCACCGGGCTGAGTTATCTGCCGCTGTCGGCGGGCATCGCGCTCGGCGGCTGGGGCGTCTCCTCGCTCGTCCCGCGCATCGGACCGCGGCCCGTGCTGATGAGCGGTCTGTCGCTGTCCTGCCTGGGCCTGCTGTGGCTGGCCCGGGCGGACGCACACGCCACCTACGTCGCGGATCTGCTCGGCCCCGCACTGCTGCTCGGCTTCGGCATGGGCGCGGTGCTCAACGCGACGACGAACGCCGCCACCGCCGGCCTGCCCGTCCACCAGGCGGGCCTCGGCTCCGGGCTGCTCAACGCCACGCGCCAACTCGGCAGCGCCCTGGGCCTGGTGACGCTGGCGGCCCTCTCGGCGCACCGCATCGACGAGGCGTCCGGCCCCGGCCCGTCGGCCTCCGTCCAGGCGCTCGCCTCCGGCTACGGCCTCGCCCTGACCGGGGCGGCCGCGTTCACGGCCGCGGGGCTGCTGGCGGCACTCGCCGTGCCCCGGGCGTCCGGTCAGGGCAGGTTCCAGGTCTTCTCAAGGCGGTGAGGAGACGCTGAACCTCCTGACCAGAACGGAGGTTCGCGGTGCTCACCGACTTCTACGCCCAGCGACCGCAGTGGTCGCCGGACCCCGACGACGAGCTGCTCGAACACGCCACGATCCAGGTGCCGCGGGACTACGCCGAGCCGGGCGGTGAACGGATCGAGATCGCCCTCAGCCGCCGCCGCGCGACAGCGCCCACGCGGCGTCGCGGCATCCTCCTCGGCGTCAACGGCGGCCCCGGCGGCGACTGGGGTGCCGGACGGGGGCTGCCGGACAGGTTCGCCGGCACGCCCCCGCACGAGGTGTACGACCTGATCGGGTTCGACCCGCGCGGCACCGGCGCGTCCACCAACCTCCTCGCCGAAGTGACCGTGCCCAGGGCCCCGTTCGACTCCCGCCCGCCCGACGAGCTGTTCCCGCAGTTCGCCGAGGACATGCGGCTGCGCGAGGAGGCCTGTGCCCGCGCCGGCGGTGAGCTGCGCCGCCACATCAGCACCGCCAACACCGCCCGCGACATGGACGTGATCCGCGGCGTGCTCGGCGAGCAGCGGCTGACCTTCGTCGGATACGCGTACGGGGCGTACGTCGGGGCCGTGTACGGCACCCTGTTTCCCGCCCACCTCGACCGCAGCGTCCTGGACTCGTGCGTCCACCCCGACTGGAGCTGGCGCGAGCAGTTCCTGTGGCAGGGCGACGCGGTACGGCGCAACGTCGAGCGGTGGGCCGAGTGGACGGCCGCCCGTCGGCTGCACTTCGGGCTGGGGGACACACCGGAGCTGGTGTTCGCCGCGGTGGAGGACGTCGTCGTACGCCTCGACGGCCTCGGGCAGGGGCCGTTCCTGCGGACCCTGTTCGACGGCGCCGTCGGAAACCGGGCGGCCGACCGCGGTCAGTGGGCCGAACTCGGCTCACTCGTCGGCGAGTTGGGCAAGGCCGCGGGCGCGGGCGACGCCGAGGCATGCCGGCGGCTGCTGCAGGAGCAGGGCACCTGGCGCCCCGACGACAGCGAGGGCTCCCTGCGGGTGGGCGTCCTGGAGGCCATCACGCTGGAGCACGAGTGGCCCGCCGAACCGGAGGTCTACTACCAGGACATGCGCGAGTTCCGGGAGCGTTTCCCGTACGGCTACGGGGTGCTGCGCGCACAGCCCTGGGTGGGCGCCTTCCGGGCCTTCGAGCCCGCCGAGCCGCCGGTCGTGCCGGTGCGTGCCGGCTATCCGGTGGGCGTGGTGGTGCAGGCCGACGGCGACCCGATGGACCACTACGACGGCGGGGTGGCGATGGCGGAGCGCCTCGGTCACCATCTGCTCACCGTCGAGGACTCCGGTGAGCACGAGGTGTACGTGCTCGGCGGCAACCCGCACGTCGACGCCGTCGTCCACCGCTACCTGGTGGACGGCGAGCTCCCGGCCCGGCGCGCCACCTGCCCCGGCCGCACCCCGCGCCCGGACGTCGCCGCCGACCCCGACTGACGCTGCCAGGAGGGGAGTTCACGGACGAGGGGCCCGGTACCGAATGCGGTACCGGGCCCCTTCGTCGTCGTACGGGAGATCCGCACGGACGCCGCTCACGTCACCATGTGACGGGCAGCTCCCACAGGCCGTAGATGACGGCGCCCTCCTTGCGCGGGATCTCCAGGAACGGCTTGGCCAGCCGGAGTGTCGGAACGCGCTGGAACAGCTTGCTCCACACGATCTCCAGCTCCAGCCGGGCCAGGTCCGCGCCGATGCAGTGGTGCACACCGTGTCCGAAGCCCAGGTGCTTGCGGCTGCCGCGGGTGATGTCGAGCTTCTGCGGCTCGGGGAAGACCTCCGGGTCGCGGTTGGCGGCGAGCCCCAGGCACAGGATGCCGTCGCCCTTGCGGATGACCTGGCCGCCGATCTCGATGTCCGCCAGGGCGACGCGCGGCACGGCCGTGTCGCCGATGGTCGCGTAGCGCACCAGCTCCTCGACGGCCGGCTTCACCAGCGACGGGTCGTCCAGGAGGAGCCGGAGCTGGTCGGGGTTCTCCAGGAGGCAGGCCGTGCCGAGCGAGATCTGGCTGGCGGTGGTCTCGTGGCCGCCGTTCATCAGCAGCCGCACCATGTTGAACAGGTCGCGGTCGGTGTACTCCTCGCCGGACGCCTCGTAGTCGGCCATGGCCCGGCTCAGCAGGTCCTCGCCCGGCTCGCGCCGCTTGAGCTGGATCAGGTCGCTGACATACGCGTTGACCTCGACGATCGCGGCCTGCCGCTCCTCGGTGGAGCTGTGCCCGCCGAGCAGCGCCGTGCCGTGCTTGATGAAGAAGTCGTGCTGGTCCTGCGGGATGCCCAGCAGTTCGCAGATCACCGTCATGGGGACGGCGAGGGAGAACACCCGGTGGAAGTCGGCCGGCGGCTGCAGGGCGAGGAGCTTGTCGATGTGCTCGTCGACGATCTCCTCGATGCGCGGCCGCAGCCGCCGCACCTGACGGTTGGTGAACGTCAGCGCCGCCCTGCGCCGCGTGGAGCTGTGCTCCTTGCCGTCGTAGCCGATGAACGACGTCTCCGTGCGGTACTCGGGCGGGGCGATGAAGTAGAACGGGAAGTTGTCGTGCTTGCGGGAGGCGCTGACCCGCGGGTCGGTGAGCAGCTCACGGATCGTCTGATAGCCCGTCACCGTCCATATGCGCAGACCCGATCCCGTCAGGGTGACCTGTGAGACGTCCTTGTCGGCCATCTCCGTGTACTCGGCGGGCGGGCTGAACGGGCAGGTGCGCGGGTACGGGAAGGTCCTGGCCTCGGCCGGCGCGTCCGCCTCGGTGGCACTGGTGGTCACGGTGGGTCCTTTCGCGAGCAGGAGTGGATGCGTTCTGACGTGCCCGTGCCTAGCGGGCGGTGATGTCCAGGCCGCCGTCGACCGTGATGATCTGGCCGGTGACCAGCGCGTTCGCGGGGTCCGCGAGACGGGTGATCCACTGCGCGACGTCCTCGGGCTCACCGATCCGGCCCAGCGGGACGGTGGCGGCGACGCCCGCGAAGAGGCCCTCGACCTGCTTCGGGCCGAGGCCGTTGGCCGCGTAGGCCTCGGTGCGTACGAAGCCGGGGGCGACGGCGTTGACACGGATACCGCGCGGGGCCAGTTCGGCCGCCCAGCTCCGGGTGAAGCTGTGCACGGCCGCCTTGCTCGCCGAGTACACGGAGCTGTCCGGGCCCGGGGTGTGCCCGCCGCGGCTGGAGACCAGGACGATGCTGCCGGACGAGCGCAGCAGGGGCAGCAGATGTGCGGTGAGCAGCAGCGGCCCGAGGACGTTGGTGTCGACGACGTCCCGGGCGACGGTCGTGTCGAGCGCCGTCAGCGGACTGAAGCGGAAGATCCCCGCGTTGTGCACGAGGACGTCCAGGGCTCCGCCCCGCTCCCCCACCGCGTCGGCGACGGCCTGGGCGCCCGACTCGGTGGTCACATCGGCGCCCACCGGCACGATCGCGTCGTGCAGGGCGGCGACCTCGGCGAGCCGATCCTTGCGGCGGCCGGTGACGATCACGGTGCGTGCGCCGAGCTCCGCGAACGACAGGGCGGCGGCCCGGCCGATGCCGGTGCCGCCTCCCGTGACGACGACGGTGTGCTCCGCAAAGGGCTTCTCCGGCATGGCGGTTCCCTCTCTGGTTCGGTCCGAGGGCGCCAGTACAGCGGGTGCGTCTTGGGCGATGGTCGAGTCCGGGGCGAGCAGGGGCTCGGCCGCGGGCCGCAGGATGCGGACTCCGGAGACGGAATCCGAACACGGACTCCGGGCGCGGACGCGAAGTCCGGGCGCGGGCCCCGGGTGCGAAGCCCGGACGCGGACTCCCGACTCGGACTCGGGGCGCGAAGCCCGACCGCGAAGCCCGGGTGCGGGCCCTGGCGCGGATTCCGGCCGCGGAGCCCGGACGCGGACTCGGAACGCGAAGCCCAGACGTTAGAACCCGGAGGTGGAACCCAGGTGCCAAGCCCGGACGTGGGACCCAGGCGCGAGCCCCGGGCGCGGGTGTCCGCCGGTGCGGGGGTCAGGTCCAGTGGATGTGAGGTGCAGGCGAGTTCGGGGCTGCGAAGGCGAGGAGGGTGCGGCCTTCGTGTTCCACCGCTGTGCGCCGGCGGGCCGGCAGTGGGGGGCCCAGCGGCTCGATGACCAGGTCGCCTTCCTCGATCCGCCACACGGCCCGTACGAAGCCGTCCACCAGCACCGTTGACTTGATCAGCCCGTTGCGGGTGAAGACCTGGCGCCGCTGTTCCTCGGTGAGGATGCGGGTGCGGTCGGCGTGTGCGAGCAGGATGTTGTCGAACTCCGGCAGGAACCGCACGGGCGCCGGCGTCCCGGGATCGGGCAGCGGTGCGCCCGGGACGTCGTAGAGTTCCGCCCCGTTCTCGTCGTGGAACATCCTCAGGCCGGGCCGCAGCCGCTTGACGACCGCCCCGATCCTGGTGAGTCCGGACCACGCCTGGATGTCCTTGACGGTGGCCGGCCCGAAGGCCGCCAGATAGCGCTCGACCAGGGCGTCCGGTGCGGTGTCCGTGGCCGGTGGGCGGCCCAGCCATGACTCGGCCGTGCCGTGCACGGCCTGACCCCCGACGCCCCACAGCCCGCGCGGCGGCAGTTGCACCAGCGGCACGCGGTTGCGCACCACGTTGGCCAGCGCGAACGGCTCGTGCTGCGGCCAGCGTTCGGCGAGCAGCGCGCCGAGGCCGCCCACGGTGAGCGGCTCGGCCTCGCACAGCTTGCGTCCGTAGGCGCTGACCTCGTCCAGGTCGAGACCGCCGAGCTTGCGGCCGAAGGCGCCGGTCAGCTGCCGGTCCAGCGCGCCCTGCAGCACGGGCCGCAGGGTCAGGCAGTCGTGTGCGGTGACCAGGTGGAGGGTGCCGCGCATCAGGACGAGCCGCACGGCCTCGCGCCCCCGGATCAGACCCGCGAGGTCCTCGGCGGCGAAGCCGGCCAGCCGGGTCCACAGGCCGATGTAGGGCGGGTCGGGCGCCTGTGCCTGCATGCCGACCAGGTGCTCCAGGGCGGCGGAGGCGGACACGGGATGCCGCTCCAGGAGCAACTGCCGTGCCAGCAAAGCCCTGTTGAGCGTACGTCGGTCCAGTACGGTCGTCATCCCGCCTCCGCCTCTCCCCGTCAGGACAGCTTCACCACGACCGTGCCGCTGTACTTGCGTTCCAGCAGCGCCACGAAGGTCTCCGGCAGGGCGGCCACTCCGCCCTCGACGACCGTGTGCGGAAAGACGATCCGCCCCTCGCGCAGCCAGGCGCCGAACCGGTCGTTCCACTCGTCGATCTGGTCGGGAGTGTGGAGCGTCGCGAAGCCGCGCAGGGTCAGCGACTTGGTGATGGCCGACATCAGCGCGAGCCGGGGGCGGCCGCCGTCGTCCGAGCCGTGCTGCCCGGCCAGCGCGCCGCACAGCGCGAACCTCGCGCCCGGGGCCGCGACCTGGACCGCCGCCTCGAACTGCTCGCCGCCGACGTTGTCGAAGACCACGTTCACCCCGTCGGGGGCGAGCTCGGCCAACTGCTCGGCCACCGGGCCCTCGTGGTGGTCGAAGGCGGCGTCGAAGCCCAGTTCGTCCACCAGGAAGTCGATCTTCTCCTTGGAGCCGGTGCTGCCGATGACCCGTGCGGCGCCCTTCAACTTGGCGATCTGTCCGGCCAGGGCGCCGACGCCGTTGGTGGCCCCGGACACGAACACCACGTCGCCCTCGGCGACCCGGGCGGTGCCGACCATGCCGTGCCAGGCGGTCGGGCCCTGGGACAGGAAGTACTCGGGCCCCGGCAGCAGTGAGCGGTCCCGCGGGAAGAACTCGTGGGCGGTGCCGACGGCGTACTCGCGCCACCCGTTGAAGTGCTCGACCAGGTCACCGACCGCGTGCAGCGGGCTGCCCGACCTGACCACCGTGCCCACGGTGCGGCCCCACATGGCCACACCCGGCTGGAACACCGGGATCGGCAGTTTCGTGTCCGGGTTCATCTGGTCGCGGGCGACGGAGCCCAGGGTCATCCAGTCGTTGCGGACCACGACGTAGCCCTCGGCCGGCTCGCCGAGCGGCGTCTCGCCGGGCTCGAAGTGGTCCAGGGTGACGGGACCCCGCGGGTAGGAGGCGAGCCGGATCTCGCGGCTGGTCGTGGGGAGTTGCTCGGTGGTCATGAGTGCTCCTGGGGGTGCAGGTGGACGGGAAGGGCCAGCAGGTTGTGGTTCACGTCGCCCAGCCGCCAGCACAGCTCCTGCTCCGGTACGGCGAGCCGGGCGCCGGGAAAGCGGCGGGTCAACTCCTCGACGGCCACGGCGAGTTCGAGCCTGGCCAGCGGGGCCCCGAGGCAACGGTGGATGCCGTGCCCGAACGCCAGATGCCCAGGCCTCGTGCGCCGCAGGTCGACCTGGTCGGGGCGCTCGAAGACGGCCGCGTCCCGGTTGCCCGAGGGGAAGGCGAGGAAGACCGCGTCCCCGGCGGGGACGGTGACGCCGCCGATGACGACGTCCTCGGTGGCGATCCTCGGCAGGCCCGACGTGTCGTCCCCGTTCAGGTTGACGGTACGCAGCAGTTCCTCGACGGCCGCCGGGATCTCCTGCGGACACTCGCCGAGGCGCCGCCAGGCCTCGGGGTGGTCGGCCAGCAGCGCGAGCGTGAAGTTGGCGAGCTGTCCGGCGGAGGAGTCGAACCCGGCGCCGAGGAGGGTGAAGCCGAGGCCCACCAGCTCGTCGAAGGTGAGGCGGTCCGCGGGTCCCTCGTGGCCGGCCGCGCCCCCTCGGGCCGTGATGAGTGCGGAGAGGACGTCGTCGCCGGGCGACTGCTGCCTGGCGGCCACCAGGTCCGCGATGTACGCACCGAGCTTCTCCCCGCCCTCGGCGCTGTGCTCGGCGGGTGCCGAGACGTCGGCGAACTGCCTTACCCAGTCGTGGAATTGGGGCCGGTCCGGCTCCGGGATGCCGAGCAGTTCGCCGATCACGGCCATCGCGAGCGGCGCCGCGAAGGAAGCGACCAGATCCACGGGGCCGCCGGTCGAGGCGGCCTCCTTCTCCGTCGAGTCGAGCAGGCCGCCCGCCAGCTCGCGCACCCGCGGCCGCATCGCCTCGATCCGCTCCCCCGAGAACGCCTGCTCGGCCAGGGCCCGCAGCCGGGTGTGGTCCGGCGGGTCGAGCGAGATGATCATTCCGGGTGGCGCCTGGAAAAGCCCACTGAACCGGGGTGCCCCAGGGGCGTAGGCGGCGGCCCGGCTGAGCGCGGGGTCGTCTAGCGCGGCCTTGATGTCCGCGTACCGGGTGACCAGCCAGGCGTGGCCCCCGCCCCGCCACGCCACCCGGACGACCGGCCGCTCGCCCCGCAGCCGGGCGAACAGCGGCGCGGGACCCCGGTAGCTCGACCCGGGAAAGGGGAAGGGCGGCAGGTCCTCGACGCTGTGTGTGTCAGGCACGATGGCGGCTCCTCGGTCGGGCGGCGTGTCGCGGCGCATCGGCGCTGCCGCACTGCGGCGCTTCAGCGGGATGCGGGATGCGGGATGCGGGATGCGGGATGTCACCGCAACGCACGGAAAAAGGACCGCAGTTCGTCCACCAGCAGCCCGGGCTGCTCCAACGCCGGAAAGTGCCCCCCGCTGGCGTGGTCGGTCCAGCGCCGCAGATCCGTGAAGCGCGCCTCGCACCAGGCGCGTGGCATCCGGGCGTCCTTGGGGAACACAGCGAGCGCGGCAGGCACGGACACGGGCGCGAGGGCCATCTTGTTGTGGCTCTCCCAGTAGATGCGCGCCGAGGAGGCACCGGTGCCGCACAGCCACGCCAGCGTCACGCAGTCCAGCAGCCGCTCGCGCGGGATCACCTTCTCCAGGTCGCCGTCGTGGTCGGTCCAGGCCCAGTACTTCTCGGCCATCCAGGCCAGTTGGGCGACGGGCGAGTCGGTGAGCCCGTACCCGAGGGTCTGCGGCCGGGTCGCCTGGAGCACCGAGTAGCCGCCCTCGTTCTGCTGGAACTCCTTGAGCGCGGCGAGGCCCGCCACGTCCCGTTCGTCCAGGGGGACTTGTTCCTGCGGGGGCCTGGCGAACGGCATGGCCAGATGGATGCCCACCAGATGCGCGCCGTCCGTCTCGCCGAGCACGCCGGTGAGGAACGAGCCCCAGTCCACGCCGTGGGCCGCGTAGCGGTCGTAGCCGAGGCGGGCCATCAGCTCCGCCCAGGCCGCGGCCGTCCGCTCCACCGTCCAGCCGGTGGTGGCGGGCTTGTCGCTGAAGGCGAAGCCGGGCAGCGACGGGCAGACCACGTGGAAGGCGTCGGCAGGGTTCTCGGGGTGCGTCAACGGACGTACCAGATCGAGGAACTCGACGACCGAGCCGGGCCAGCCGTGGCTGACGAGCAGCGGCAACGCGTTCGGGTGGGGGGAGCGCGCGTGCACGAAGTGCACGCCCAGGCCGTCGATCTCGGTGCGGAACTGCGGAAGCTCGTTCAGCCGCGCCTCGGTGGCCCGCCAGTCGTAGCCGGTCCGCCAGTGCTCGGCCAGCTCCTTCAGATACGCCAGCGGCACCCCCTGGGACCAGTCGTCCACGGTCTCCGCCTCGGGCCAGCGGGTCCGGGCCAGGCGGTCCTTGAGATCGGCGAGATCCGCCTCGTCGAATGCCACACGGAACGGCGTGACGCCCCTGCTCATCGCTGGTCCTCCCGGATCGCGTACGTCCTAGGTGTCCCGCGGAGATTAGGAGCGCGGCCTCGAACACGACTGGAGGATGCACCGACCGGCGGGTTCGAGTGCGGCGCGAGTGTGCCTGTGCCCGGGTTCCAGGACCGGCTTGCAGCGTGCCGCCGACGACGAAGGAGCCGCAGATGGCGACAGGCACAGGACCGCTGCACGGCCTGCGGGTCGTGGAGCTAGCGGCGATCGGGCCCGCCCCGTTCGCCTGCATGATCTTCGCTGACCTGGGGGCCGATGTGGTGCGGATCGACCGGGCCGACGGCGCCCGCTCGTTCGCGGACTGGCACGGCGAACTCGACCGTGGGCGCCGCTCCATGGAACTGGACCTCAAGGACCCGGGTGACGTGGACTGGCTGCTGCGGCAGCTGGAGCAGTCGGACGTCCTGGTGGAGGGGTTCAGACCGGGCGTGGCGGAGCGGCTCGGCATCGGCCCGGACGTCTGCCTCGGCCGCAACCCCCGCCTGGTGTACGGCCGGATGACCGGCTGGGGCCAGGAGGGGCCGCTGGCCATGACCCCGGGCCATGACATCAACTACCTCGCGCTCACAGGCGCGTTGCACGCCATCGGCGAGGCCGGCGGCCCCCCGGTGCCGCCGGTCAACCTGCTCGGCGACTTCGCGGGCGGCGCGATGTTCCTGGTCGCCGGGGTACTGGCGGCGCTGTTCGAGCGGCAGGCCTCCGGCCGGGGTCAGATCGTGGACGCCGCGATCGTGGACGGGGCCGGCGCGATGCTCGGCATGCTGACCTCGATGGCCCGAAGCGGCCAGTGGCGGCACGAGCGCGGGGTCAACCTCCTGGACGGGGGCGCGCCCTTCTACACCTGTTACGCCTGCGCGGACGGCGGTCATGTCGCCGTCGGCGCACTGGAGGAGCGGTTCTACCGGGCTCTGCTCGACGGCCTTGAGCTCGATCCCGAGCGGCTGCCCGACCGCAGCGATCCCGTCAACTGGCCTTCCCTGCGCCGGGTGTTCGCCCATCGCATCCGCACCCGGAGCCGGGACGAATGGGCCCGTCGCTTCGAGGAAACGGAGGCGTGTGTGACGCCGGTCCTCAGTGTCGCGGAGGCGGCGGCGCACCCCCACCACCAGGCCAGAGGGAGTGGGCCCGCGGCTCCGGCGCCGCGCTTCAGCAGGACTCAAGCTGAACTCCACTGACTGCCGTCATCCTGCGGGGTGGGCGACGGGTTTGCCCGCCAACACCCCACCCCTCCCCACGAGTTCATCCCCGCAAGGCCCCAGCAAGTCCAACCCCCCAAGTATTGAAAGAGGCCACATCATGGCTATTTCCTCCGAACAGGCTCCGTCCGTCGAGACGGAGGTGGACAGCAGGAAGACGGGCGTGGATCCGACGGCGGGGGACAAGCCGCTGGATCCCAAGCGCTGGGCGGCGCTGCTGGTGCTGCTCGTCTCCGCCTTCCTGGATCTGCTGGACGGCACCATCGCCAACGTGTCGGCGCCCTCCATGCAGCGGGACCTCGGCGCCGGGTACTCGGCCATCCAGTGGGTTCTGGTGGGCTACCAGCTCGCCTTCGCCCTGACCCTGATCCTCGGGGGGCGGCTCGGTGACATCCACGGCCGCAAGAAGGTGTTCCTCGTCGGCGTCGCCGGGTTCACCCTCTCCTCGCTCGCGGCCGGCCTCTCCCAGGAGCCGTGGCAGCTGGTGCTGGCGCGGGTGATCCAGGGCGCCTCGTCCGGCGTCATGGTGCCGCAGGTGCTGTCGATCATCCACGTCACCTTCTCCGACAAGGAACGCGGCACCGCCTTCGCCCTGCACGGCCTGGTCGGCGGCCTCGCCGCGACGCTCGGCCTGGCACTGGGCGGCCTGCTGGTCCAGTGGAACCTGTTCGGCCTCGACTGGCGCCTGGTGTTCCTGGTCAACGTGCCGTTCGGGCTGGTCGGGCTGGTGTACGGCGCCAAGGTCATCACCGAGTCGAAGGCGCCGCAGGCGCTCAAGCTGGACATCCGCGGCGCGGTGCTGCTGACCATCGGCTTCGTGATGCTGGTCTTCCCGCTGCTGCAGGGCCGCGAGCTGGGCTGGCCGGCATGGGGCTACGTCTCCATGGCCGCGTCGTTGCTCGTGCTGGCCGGATTCGTCGCCTGGCAGCGCGTCAGGACCCGCCGTGACGGCTCGCCCCTGGTCGAGCTCGGTCTCTTCCGCACCCGCAGCTACTCGGCGGGCCTCGCCGTGAACCTGATCTTCTACGCGGGGATGGGCATGTTCACCATCGGGTGGACGCTCTACATGCAGGTCGGCCAGGGCTGGTCCCCGATGCGGGCCGGTCTCACCAGCCTCCCGTTCTGCGTCGGCGCCTTCCTCACCGCCACCTCGTCCGTGATGATCCTGGTGCCCAAGTTCGGCCGCAAGGCCATGCAGATCGGTGCCCTGGTACTGATGGCCGGTCTGGGCTCGTACGTCTACGTGGCGGGCAAGTACGGCAGCGATGTCACCTCCTGGAAGATCGCGATCCCGCTGTTCCTGGTCGGCCTGGGCTTCGGCACCGTGGCCACTCCGCTGCCGCTGATCGTCACCTCCGACGTGCCGCACGAGCACGCCGGTTCGGCCTCCGGCGTGGTCAACACCAACACCCAGCTCGGCTTCGCCATCGGCGGCGCCCTGGTGAGCGTGGTCTTCTTCGGCGGCATGGTCGGCAACACCACCGCCAACGTCGATGCCCAACTGCCGCAGCTGCGCCAGGAGTTGGTGGCCAGCGCCCAGGTGACCCCGGACGCGGCGGACCGGATCGCCACGGCCTACCGCACCTGCGCCGTGGACCGGGCGAAGGAGAAGGACGCCTCCGTCCTGCCGGCGAGCTGCGCCGCCGAGCCGCTGCAGGATCCGAAGACCGCCGCGGTCCTCGCCACGTACGGCAAGGACCAGGTGGGCGACTCCTTCGCCGACAGCTTCCAGACCCTGCTCACCACGTTCAT
This sequence comes from Streptomyces sp. NBC_00461, assembly GCF_036013935.1. NCBI lineage: Bacteria > Bacillati > Actinomycetota > Actinomycetes > Kitasatosporales > Streptomycetaceae > Streptomyces > Streptomyces sp. NBC_00461. Next base: position 7,858,793 of record NZ_CP107902.1, on the reverse strand, counting down.
CGGGATCGCCGCCGCGGTGTTCCTCCTGATGTTCGCCCTCCCCAAGCGCCTCCGCCAGGAGGACCCGACGCAGGAGCCGGAACCCACCCCGGCCTCCTGAATCCCACACCCCTGCGGGGCCGGACGGCACACCAGCCGCCGGCCCTACAGGCATGCCCGAGCGGAAGCGCCCCTCCAGAGGCGCGGGGAACGGCGCATCTTTCAGGGGCACGGGGAACTGCGCATCTTTCAGGGGCGCGGGGAACTGCGCGACCAGCCCCCCCCCCCACACACACACAAGCCCGCACCCGCCAGACAACCCGTCGGGGCACCCCGCAACGCGTTCAAGCTCCACTCCGGTCCCCGTCAAGCCAACGCCCCGACCCTTGGCACAAGCCGCGCAGCGAACTGCGCAGGCCGACAGGAAGGAGGGGCGATGGCGGACCAGAGCTTCCAGCTCTACGACACGACCCTGCGCGACGGAACCCAGATGGAGGGCCTCGCGCTCACCGTCGACGACAAGCTCGCCCTTGCGCGCAGCCTGGACGCCCTCGGCGTGGGTTTCATCGAGGGGGGCTGGCCCGGCGCGATTCCGAAGGACACCGAGTTCTTCCGCAGGGCACGCACCGAACTCGACCTCAGGGCCGCCCTTCTGACGGCCTTCGGCGCCACCCGCAGGCCCGACGTCCCCGTGTCGCAGGACCCGCAGGTGCGGGCGCTGCTCGCGGCGGAGACGCCCGTGGTGACGCTCGTCGCCAAGAGCCACACCGCGCACGTGGACCGGGCCCTGCGCACCACGCTCGCCGAGAACCTCGCCATGATCCGGTCCACCGTGCGGCATCTGGTGCTGGCCGGACGCCGCGTCTTCCTGGACGCCGAGCACTACTTCGACGGTTACGTCGCCAACCGCGAGTACGCCCTTGAGGTGGTGCGCACCGCCGCGGAGGCCGGCGCCGAGACGGTGGTGCTGTGCGACACCAACGGCGGTTCGCTGCCCGAGGAGGTGAAGGCCGTCGTCGCCGACACCATCGCCATGACGGGCGCGACCATCGGCATCCACTGCCACGACGACACCGGCTGCGCGGTCGCCAACACCATGGCGGCCGTCGACGCGGGCGCCGTGCACGCCCAGGGCACCGCGCACGGCTACGGCGAACGCTGCGGCAACGCCAACCTGTTCACCGTCATGGCGAACCTCGTCCTCAAGCGGGGCCGCGAGGTGATCCCCCTGGAGCGCCTGGCGGACCTGGCGTCCACCGGGCGGGCCGTGGCCGAGGTGACCGGCATCCCCGAGGCCCCGGCGGCGCCGTACGTCGGCGCGGCGGCCTTCACCCACAAGGCGGGGCTGCATGCCTCGGCCCTGCGCGTGGACCCGGGCCTGTACCAGCACATCGACCCGGGCCGGGTCGGCAACGCCATGCGCGTCCTGGTCTCCGACATGGGCGGCCGCTCCTCCGTCGAGCTGAAGGCGCGCGAACTGGGCTACGACGTCAGCGCCGGCTCCGAGGCGGTGGGCCGGGCCGCCGCCCGGGTCAAGGAACTGGAGAGCCGCGGCTACAGCTTCGAGTCCGCCGACGCCTCCTTCGCCCTGCTGCTGCGGGCGGAACTGCTGGAGCAGGACCCACGGCCGCCGTTCGGAGTCGAGGGGTGGCAGGTGGCCCTGGACGGGGAGAGCGGCGGCGCGCGGGCCTCGCTGCGGCTGCGTGTCGAGGGAACCTCGCGCACCGCCACCGGCCTGGGCAGGGAGCCCGTGCACGCCCTGGACGCCGCCGTGCACCAAGCCCTCGACCCGGTCTTCCCCGAACTGGCCGGGCTGCGCCTCGTGGAGCACCGGGTCAGGGAACTCTGCGCCGACGAGCCGGACGGACCGCCGTCCACACGGGTCCTGTTGTCGTTCCGGTACGGGGAACGGCACTGGGGCACCGTCGCCGTGGACCGGCACGCGACGGCGGCGGCCCTGGGGGCACTGCTCGACGCCGTCCACTACGTCCTGTCCGACCGTCCGAGCCGGCGGCACGGCGCCGAGGCCCTGGTGGCCGCACCGGCCGGCTGACCCTCTCGAACCCTCTGGAGCGGCTGTGCGCGTGGAAGACATCCACCTGCGGGCGACGTCCGTACGTCTCCCGTCCCGTCTACGCATCGACGACGCCGTGGCCGCGGGCGACTGCCCGCCGGGCCTCGCCACCGCCACCGGCGCCGTGTCGGTGTCGTACTCGCCGGACGAGTCCGCCGCCGAGATGGCGGCGCACGCCGCCAGGACCGCGCTGACCCGCGCGGGCAGCGTCCCCGCCGACGTGGATCTGCTGCTGCACGCCGACACCTACCACCAGGGCCAGGACCTGTGGCCCGTGGGCTCGTACATCCAGCGAGAAGCCCTCGGCAACAACTGCCCGGCGCTGGAGATCCGGCAGATGTCCAACGGGGGCCTCGCCGCCCTGGACCTCGCCACCGCCTATCTCACGGCCGGCCACGGACACGGTGACGCCCTCCTGACCTGCGCCGACCGCTTCTGCCCGCCGGGCATCGACCGCTGGCAGACCGATCCCGGCACGCCCTACGCCGACGGCGCCTGCGCCCTGGTGCTCTCCCGGCGCGGCGGCTTCGCCCGGCTGGTCTCCCTCGCGCTGCACGCCGATCCGTCGCTGGAGCCCCTGCACCGCGGCGACGAGCCCTTCACGCCGGCGCCGTTCGGCAGCCGGATGCCGGTGGACTTCGAGGAGGCCAAGCGGGCCTTCGTCGGCCGGGTGGGCATGTCGTACGCCATCACCCGGGCGCACAACGGGCAGCAGACCGTGCTCAAGCAGGCTCTCGCCGACGCCGGGATGGAGCTCGGCGACGCACGCTGGGTGGTGCTCCCGCACTTCGGGCGCCGTCGGCTGCAGTCCATCTACTACAAGCCATTCGGCATCGAACCGGCCCGCACCACCTGGGAGTTCAGCCGGACCGTCGGCCATCTCGGCGCGGGCGACCAGTTCGCGAGCCTCGATCACCTGGTGGTGTCCGGCAAGGCGGAACCCGGCGACCGCTGCGTACTGATCAGTGTCGGAGCGGGCTACAGCTGGGGCTGCGCCGTCGTCGAGATCACCGAACGGCCCGGCTGGGCCTGACCGCGGCCCCGGCACCGGCCCGGCCCTCGATGTGATCCAGCCGCCCTCCACCCGCCGTCGAGGTGGGCTCAAGGCACCTGTGCCAATCTGCTGATCGCCGTCCTGGACGGCACGACCGAAGGAAGGACCGCCGTGGCGACGACCGTTACGAGCGACATACCGGACTCCGCCCCCGTCACCGGCACTCACGTCACCGAGCACTCCGTGACCGTGGCGGCCCCGCCGGACGCCGTCTACGCGCTGGTGGCCGATGTCACCGCCTGGCCCCAGGTGTTCGGACCCACCGTGCATGTCGAAGTGCTCGAAGAGAGCCGCGCCGCCCGGGAAGGGACCGGCACCGGGACCACCGGCACCGGCGAGCAGCTGCTGCGTATCTGGGCGATCGCCAACGAGCAGGTGCGTACCTGGACTTCGCGCCGCACGCTCGACCCGCGGGCCCGGGTCGTCACCTTCCGCCAGGTGGTGTCGGCGGCCCCCGTCGCCTCGATGGGCGGCACCTGGCGCATCGAGCCCCTGGAGGACGGCACGACGCGGGTGGTGCTCCTGCACGACTACCGTGCCGTCGGCGACGACCCGGAGGCCGGGAAACTGATCGAGCGCGCCGTCGACCGCAACAGCGTCGCCGAGCTGGCCGCCCTGAAGAACGCGGCGGAACTCGGCGAAGCGGCCGGGGAACTCCGCTTCACCTTCAGCGACTCGGTGACGGTCGCCGGGGCGGCCGGCGACGTGTACGCCTTCCTGGACCGTGCCGATCTCTGGCCCGAGCGGCTCCCGCACGTGGCACGGCTCGCCCTGACCGAGGACGAACCCGGCATCCAGCACATGGACATGGACACCCGCAGCCCTGACGGCTCCCTCCACAACACGACCTCGGTCCGGGTGTGCTTCGAGGACCGCGGGGAGATCGTGTACAAGCAGCTGCGTGTGCCGGTGGCGATGCGGGTGCACACGGGACGCTGGACCATCGAACCGTCAGGTGACGGCGAGACCCTCACCGTCACCTCCTGGCACACTGTGGTGCTCGACCCGGAGGGCGTGCGCAGTGCACTGGGTCCAGAGGCCACGCTCGCCGAGGCCAGGGCCCTGGTCCGCAAGGCCCTGGGCACCAACAGCTCCACCACGTTGCGCCACGCCAAGCAATTCGCGGAGGAAGTGCATGCCCGGACGTGAACTCTCGGGCCCCGTCACGGTCATCAACCGCTTCGAGGTCAAAGGTGACACCGACAATTTCGAGCGGTTGTTCCGTGCGCACTCCCAATTCCTTCGCCGCCGCAGCGACTTCGACTTCCTGGTGACCCTGCGCCTGGCCGAACGGCCGCACGTGTACGTCCATCTGGGGCACTGGCGCACCCTGCGCGCCTTCCTCGACACGGTGCACGACGACACCTTCCTGGTGCACGTCGAGCGTCTGGAGCCACTCGTGGAGACGGAGGTCGACCAGGCCGTGAGCGTGTCCCGGGTGCTGAGGGACAACGCTGTCGTCGGCACGGAGAGCGTGGCCCTGCTGCGCGCCCGGGTCGGCGGGGACTGGCGCGCCTTCGAGCGGCGGTTCGCCGATCTCACCGATGCCCTCGCCGAGGCGGGCGGCTTCGGCGGCAGCGACCTGCTGCGCTCACTGCTGCGCCCCACCCACTACACGGGCGTGCTGTGGTGGCGGGACGCCGGGTCCCTGGACCGGGCGCTGGGCGGCGCACCGGCGCTGGCGGCCCAGCACGAACTGGGCCTGGGCGCCGAGGTCGTCGTCGAGCGGACCCGGCATGTGGCCTACGAGCGCGTGATCGACTGAGACGACCGCTCCGGGCCGCGCCCGAGCGAGAGCCGAGCCGAGGACCTCTGGTCCTCGGCTCGGTCGCGTTCGGGGCGCGAGGGCCGCTCAAGGTGTGGCATGCACGCTGTTTCCATGACCGACGAGACGCACATCACCGTGGTGCGCGGCCGGCCCGACGCGGCCGAACTGGCTGCGGTCACCGCCGTGTTGCTCGCCCTCGCGCGCCGCGGGCCGGAACCGGAGACGGAGACGAAGGCGGCGTACGCGGACTGGACCGTCAAGAACGCGAGCCATGGCTCGCCGCCCTGGCCGGGGAGATGACCCCGGGACCAGGACCCCATGTCACCGACACACGACAGCGGAACCCGACACCGGAATCCGATTGCAGAACCCGACAGCGGAATCCGACAGCGAAAGGGGAGGGCGTTGACCGGCCATCGGACATTCACCGACATCGTGCGCGGCAGGGTCGCCGAGTCACCCGACCGTGAGGCGCTGATCCTCCTCACCGAGTGGGACGGAGCACTGCGGCCCGAGACTCTCTCCTACGCCGAACTCGACCGGGCGGCGCGCATCGTGGCCGTCCGGATCGGGCGTCACGCGGCACCCGGCGAGCGCGTACTGATCCTGCACACCTCGCGCAAGCTGTTCGGCATCGCCTTCCTGGCCTGCCTGTACGCGGGCGTGATCGCGGTGCCCGCCGCGCCGCCCGGGGACCTGGGCCGGCACGACGAGCGCATCGCGGGCATCGTCAAGGACGCCGCCGCCGGCTGTGTGCTGACCTCGCTCGCCGAGGCTCCCGACGTCACCCAGCTGATGGCGCGCACCGGACACGGGAACATCACCTGCGTCCCCACCGACGCCGACGTCATGGACGTCACCGTCGCGGACGACGGCGAACCGTGGCAGCCGCCGCGGCAGGAGCCCGACGACGTGGCGTTCCTGCAGTACACCTCGGGCTCGACGCGCGAGCCGCGCGGGGTGATCGTGACGCACCGCGCGCTGCTCGCCAACCACCGCGCGATCCACGAGGCGCTCGGCACCGTACCGGGTGCCAGGATCGGCGGCTGGCTGCCGCTGCACCACGACATGGGCCTGGTCGGGCAGTTGCTGCACGCCCTGTGGCTCGGCGGCACCGCCGTCCTGCTCTCTCCCCTCGCCTTCGTCAAGCGCCCAGCCCACTGGCTGGAGACCATCTCGCGCTACGGCCTCACCGTCAGCGGCGCCCCCGACTTCGCGTACGACCTGTGCGTGCGCCGTGTCAACGACAGCCAGCTCGCCGGCCTCGACCTGTCCGGCTGGCAGGTCGCCGTCAGCGGCGGCGAACCCGTGAACGCCGCCACCCTGCGGGCCTTTCGTGAACGCTTCGCCCCCGCGGGACTGCGGCCCGAGGCGCTCGTGCCGTGCTACGGCCTGGCCGAGGCGACGCTACTGGTCTCCGGCGACCGCTCCGCCGGGGGGTTCGACACCCACAAGCTGCCCGCGCCGCCGGGCGCGGCAGGGGCCGTGGCCGAGGTCGTGTCCTGCGGCCGGGCCACCGGCGCGGAGGTGCGGATCGTCGATCCGGACACCCAGGAGCCGCTCGACGAGGGCCTGGTCGGGGAGATCTGGGTGCGCGGCGAGACGGTCTCCCGCGGCTACTGGGCGAGGCCCAGGGAGAGCGCCGACACCTTCGGCGGACGGATCAAGGACGGCGAGGGCGGCTATCTGCGCACCGGGGACCTCGGCGCCCTCGTCGACGGGCGGCTCTGTGTGACCGGCCGGATCAAGGACATGATCGTGGTGGCGGGCCGCAACCTCTACCCGCAGGACCTGGAGCGCACGGTGCGCGAGGTCAGCGCCCTGTTCGGCTCCGGCACCGCGTTCGGGGTGCCCGGCGAACGCGAACGCGTCGTCGTCGTACAGGAGTTGCGGGCCCGCAGCCGCTACGGCGTCGATCTGGCCGAACTCACCTCCAGCGTCCAGCGACGGCTCCACGACCAGTACGACGTGTCCGCCGGCGGAGTGCTTCTGGTGCGCCCCGGCACGGTCCGCCGCACCACCAGCGGCAAGCTCGAACGCGCCGCCATGCGCCGCATGTTCCTCAACGGCGAACTCACCGCCCTGCACCAGTGGGTCGACCCGGAGATCGAGCGGCTCATACGACGGGCTGCGCCGGAAAGGGGACTGCGATGACAGCGCCCCGAAGTGGCGCCGGGCTGTGTCGAGATGCGGCTCCACCGCGGGCCGCGACCGGCCCCCAGGAGCCCGCAGACGCCGAACGGCAGATCGCGGCCCTCCCCGCGGAGCACTCGGCACCCTCCGCGGAACGCACCCGCATCGACGCCCTGGAATCCGCCTTCGGCCCCCTCGACGACCCCGAGAACCCCTTGGGCGGCACGGCCCTCCTGGCCGCCGACGCCGCAGGCGAGCCGGTGCCCGGCGCCGAACAGGTCCTGGACGCGTTCGCCCTCAACAGCGAGTTCGTACCGGAGGAACTCGGCGGCCGTCTACGGCGCATGGACGTCCTCGGCCGCCTGCTGCGCCCGCTGTTCCGCCGGGACGCCTCCGTCGCCTTCGGCCACGGCCTCAGCTGCTTCTTCGCCGCCGTACCGGTATGGACCGCCGGCACCACCGAGCAGCAGCGCTTCGTCGCCGGGCTGCTGCTGGGCGGCGACCGGGTCGCCGTCGCACGGCACGAGGTGGCGCACGGCAACGACTTCGTCCGCGACGAGCTGACCGCCCGGCCCGTCGCCGGGGGCCTGTCCGTGAACGGCAGCAAGACGGCGATCGCCAACGCGGCGCGTTCCCGGGGCCTGGTGGTCTTCGCCCGTACGTCGGACGCCCCGGGCGGGGGTCGCAGCCACTCGGTGCTGGTGCTCGACCGCGCCGCCCTGCCCGCCGACCGGATCACCGACCTCGAACGGCACTCCACCACCGGTATGCGCAGCGCCGAGTTCGGCGGCCTGGCGTTCACCGACTGCACGGTGCCCGACAGCACCGTGGTCGGCGGGGTCGGCGACGGCTACGAACTGTCGCTGCGGTCCTCCCTGATGATCCGCGGCCTCATCCCGTCGATCGTGCTCGCGGGCGTCGACACCGCGCTGCGGACCGTGGCCGCCTTCGCCACCCGGCCCCGGAACGACGGCCGTTCCTCGCTCGACGTACGGCATGTGCGCGACGTGCTGACGGGGGCCTTCCTCGATCTGCTGCTCATCGACTGCCTCGCCCTGGTCGCCACCCGGTCGCTGCATCTGCTGCCGCGGCAGATGAGCGTGTACGCGGCGTCGGCCGCCTATCTGGCGCCGCGGCTGGCCGCCGAGACGATGGACGAGATGTCGGCGGTACTCGGCGAGGAGAGCTTCGCGGTGAGCGGGGCGTACGGCATGTTCCAGAAGCAGCTGCGGGACCTGCCCGTCACCTCGCTGGGCCACGCCGGCAGCGCGGGCCGGCAGGTCAGCATCCTGCCGCAGCTGCCGCACTTCGCCCGGCACAGCTGGTTCGCCGAAAAGGAGGCGCCCGCCGCGCTGTTCAGGCCCCAGGAGGATCTGCCGCCGTTCGATCTGCCGCGCCTGTCCCTGCTCGGCGACAGCGATCCGCTGGCCGCGACGCTGGTCGCGTGCACCGAGTGGCTGGAGTCGGCCGACGTCACCGTTCCGGGACGCGAGGACTGGCCCCTGCTTCGCTCGCTGGCACGCGGCTTCACCGGTGAACTGGCGGATCTGGCAAGGGCGTTCGGCGAGATCGACCCCGGCGACCGCGGGGCGCTGGGCAGCCCGCGCAACTTCGCGCTCGCCGACCGCTACACCATGGTCCTGGCGGCAGCCGGCTGTCTGGGGGTCTGGCGCGAACAGGCGCTGGCCGGCACCGACCCGTTCCTGGCCGATCCGGCCTGGCCGTCCGCGGTGCTCCACCGCCTGGGCCGCCGCCTCGGCCTGTCGCTGCCCGACTCGGTCGCCACCTGCGAACAGCGCGTGCTCGCGGAGGCCCTGGACCGCCTGCACGACCGCCGCAGCTACGACCTGTACGGCTCCGCACTCGCCCGAGCGACCCCGGGGGAGCCCGGGCACGCCCCCACGCCGCCCGGCACGCTGTCCCACCGCACCGGCCAAGTGCCCGAGTAGCGCCGCCACGAGGACCCGCTTCCCGCCGGCGGAGGTATCCACCCGCGCCCGAGATGGAGCACCGACCATGCCCGAACCACAGCACGACGACGCGCACGACGACTCGTTCGACGTGGCCCACCGCGAATGGCTCACGGAGCGGCTCACCCACTATCTCGGTGTGCCGGTGGACGAGAGCGTGCCCTTCCACGAGTACGGACTCGACTCGGTGGCCACCCTCAGCCTGTACGGCGACATCGAGGAGGAGTTCGGCCCGCTGATCGATCCCACGGACATCGCGGCCTACCCCACGGTGCGCGAGCTGGCCCGGTACATGGCGCACCGCGATCCGCGTCCGGCGGGCGGCGGCCTGGTCAGGGCGGCCTTCGCGTTCACCGGTCAGGGCTCCCAGCACCCGGGCATGACCTCCGGGCTCTACCGGGACTGCACCGGCTACCGTGCCCATCTCGCCGAGGCCGCCGCCGAGTTGCTGCCCTACACCGGGACGTCCGTGGTGGAGCTGATCCTCGGCAACGACCCGCGCATCCACCAGACCGCGTTCACCCAGCCCGCACTGTTCGCCGTCGAGTACGCCCTCGCGCAGACCCTCCGGGACGAGGGCGTGACCCCGGTCGCCGTACTCGGCCATGGCATCGGGGAGTTCGCGGCGGCCGCCGTCGCGGGCGCCCTGTCGCTGCCCGACGCCGCCCGACTGGTCGCGCTGCGCGGCGCCTTCATGCAGTACCTGCCCTCCGGCGGCGGCATGATGGCCACCTGTGCCGCCCCGTTCGAGGCGGCCGAGCTGGTCGCGGCCGAGCCCGGCGTCGGCATCGGCGCCATCAACGCCGCCAAGGCCACCGTGCTCTCCGGGGACCGCGCGGGACTCGAACGCATCCAGGAGCAGCTGGAGGGCCGGGGCATCGCCTGCCGCCATCTGACGGTGACCCACCCCTTCCACTCGCCTCTGATGGCGCCCATGGTGCCGAGGTTCGACGCGGTCGCCCACCGGGTGGCCGGCGGTCCGGCCCGGGTGCCGTTCTACTCCACCGTGTACGGCAGGCTGACCACCGAGCCGCTGTACGGGCCGTACTGGAGCGAGCAGATCACCTCCCCCGTGCGCTTCGCCGACGCCGCCCGGGCGATGCTCGCGCAGCAGACCCCGACCCATGTGGTGGAGATCGGCCCCCGGGTGGTCCTCACCCCGTTCCTGCGCCGGATGGGCGGCAACGACGGGCCGACCTGCCTGGCGGTGTGCCGCGGTCCGGAGAGCGACGCGGTGGACCTGGCCGGGGTGATCTCCGCGCTCGACGCCGGACCGCTGGCGGCGGCACTGGCCGGGGCGTGAACCCGATGACGCCGATCAGCCGTCCGATCGAGGCGCCGGGACCGGACGGCCCCTGGGAGCGGGTGCGCGACGAACTCGTGCGCGGCGGAAGCGTCCTGGTGTACGGCAGGATGCCCGGCTGGCAGCCGGACACCGGCACGGAACAGCTGCGCGCGCTCCTCGGCCGTGACTGGATCCGCTACGAGAAACTCGGCAGGGCCGGGATGCGGGAGCGCTTCCTCGCCTCCCGGCTCTTCGTGCGCTACACCGCCGCGGCGGCCCTGCGCACCCAGCCGCAGCTGGTGGACCTGGCGTATCAGCCGGGTGGGCGCCCCTATGTGCGCGGCCTGGACCAGATCGACATCAGCCTGAGCCACACCGACGAGACGATGGTCGTCGGCGTCACCCGCAGGGGCCGGATCGGGGTCGACGTGGAGCGCGCCGACCGCCGGCTGGCACACACCGGCTCCGAGGCACAGGCCTGCACCCCGTTCGAGAAGGGGCACCTCGACCGGGGCGGCGAGGGCGCCCGCAACGAGACCATGGTGCGGCTGTGGACGCTCAAGGAGGCCTACAGCAAGGCGCTCGGGCAGGGCCTCAGGTTCCGTTTCACCGAGTTCGGCTTCGCGCTGCACGGGCCGTCCGGCGCCCGTCTGGTCCGCCCCGACGGCACGGCCACCGAGGACGACGGATGGACGTTCGGGACCTTCGCCGTGGGCGGCCGCCATGTGGTGAGCGCGGCGGTGCACGACACCGGGTTCGGGGAGCTGGCCGACGTCTCGGTGGGCACGACGCTGGACGAGGGCCTGCTGGACGCACTGCTCGGGGCCGGGCCCGGCCGGGCCGGCTCAGGGAATCCAGCCGGCCTCCTCGGCGATGCGGATGGCGTCGACGCGGTTGCGGGCGCCGAGCTTGCCGACGATCGAGGTGAGGTAGTTGCGGACGGTTCCCTTGGTCAGATAGAGGCATCCGGCGATCTCGGCGGCGTCGGCTCCCCGGGCCGCGAGCCGTAGCACCTCCATCTCCCGGCGGGAGAGCGGATTGTCGGGGTAGTCCCAGGCCGTCAGGGCGAGTTGGGGGTCCACGACCCGTCCCCCCATCGCCACCGAGCGTACGGCGGACGCGAGTTGGTCGGGCGGGGAGTCCTTCAGGAGGAAGCCCGACACATGGGCCGACATGGCGCGGCGCAGGGTGCCGGGCTTGCCCAGGCTGGTGAGGATGAGGGAGCGGCAACTGGGGAGCTGTTCATGCAGCAGGGCGGCGGCCGTCAGACCGTCCATCCCCGGCAGGTCGACGTCGATCACCGCGACGTCGGGCCGGACCTCAAGTGCGGTGCTGACGATCGTGTCGCCCCGTTCCACGGACGCGATGACCCGCAGATCGGGTTCGAGTTGCAGCAGCGCGACCAGAGCGCCGCGAATCATGTGCACATCCTCGGCGAGAAGGATGTTGATGGACAGCACCTGTTACCTCCCCCAGGTAGCGGTGTCTCGTCTGATCAGGGGCCTGATCAGGCCACGGCTCTCTCGGTGCCGGGCCCGGCGGCGGCCGCGGCATTGCCGGCCTCCCCCTGATGCGGTTGGAGCGGTGCCCGTGCGTCGAGGCGGAACAGACCGTCCTCGTCGACGCCGGCCGTCAGTTCTCCGCCGATCTCGGTGAGCCGCGTCCGGAGGTTGCCCAGACCGCTCCCACCGCAGGAACGCGCGTCGGGCTTCCCCCCGTCGGTGACCCCGTCGTTGACCAGCGTCAGCAGAACCGTTTCCGTCCCGCTGGTGGCCCTGATCGTACATACCTCGGCCTTGCTGTGGCGGAGGATGTTGGTGACTCCTTCCCGCAGGGCCGTCGCGAGCACCGTGTCGACCACCGGGTGCAGCCGCTCGACGCGCATGTCGACCTCGACGCGGACCTCGGCCGACACCAGGACCTTCGCCGCCGAGTCCGCCTCGTCGCACAGCGACATGTCCCGGTAGCCGCGGGAGACGAGCCGGACGTCGGCCAGTGCCTGGCGGGCGACGAGGAGCAGGGACGTGGTCTCCTCGGCGGCCTGCTCCGGGCGGACGGGGATCAGCCGGCTGACGAGCTCGCCCTTGAGCGTCACGGTGGAGAGGCTGTACCCGAGCAGGTCGTGCAGGTCCCGTGCGAAGCGCAGCCGTTCCTGGGTCACGGCCATGCGTGCCAACCGCTCGCGGGTGTCGTGCAGTTCACGGACGAGGTCGGTCAGCCGGGTCAGGCCGTAGATGACGAGACCCGCCAGGGTGACGGAGATGAACACATAGCCGCTGTAGAGGACCCCCGAGCCCTTCAGCAGCGGGTAGAGCGGGGCGGCCGCCACGACGGCCCCGAACACCGGCCAGGCGACCGGGTTGGGCAGGGTGAGCAGGATGGTCGCTGCGAGCGGCCCCTGCATGCTGCCCCAGTCGAGTCCGAACCAGGCAGCGGGCAGATACGTCAGGACGGCCTGCACACCCAGGGTGACGAGCCGCCGCCGCAGCGGCCACGCGCGCGCGGCGGGAAGGGCGAGCGCGAACTGCACCCCGAACTCCAGCAGGACGACACCGACACAGACAGTCATCCGGGTGGCGCTCACCCCGCCCGTGTGGAGCACGTTGAGGATGACGATGAAGCAGTAACAGGTCAGCACGAGCAGGACGATGGTGCGGGCGAGGCGCGGGGCCATGGCCAGGTGGATCGCTGCCGGCGGGGAACTCTCGGCACCCTCGGTACTTTCCGTTCCACGGAAAGCGTCCGGCATCGTGACCTCCTACCCCGGGGACATGGCGAATCGCATGGTAGGGCTCACAACGGGATCGGGCCACCGATGGCTGTAATCAGCCGGATTCACACGAACAAAGGAATGGGGTTGAGGTCGCGGTGACCCGTCGCGTGCGGTTTGCGACCGAGGGTCACAGGGACCTCATAGAGTCGTCCGGGGGCGAACCTGGCCCAGAAGTGACGCATCCCGGGGACGATCACCTTGACCACGGGAAGCCGCACGTCAGGCCGAGTCTGATCGAGGACGAGCAGTTCCATGCCATGGCCGCGCACCAGGGCCTGGGCCACCGTGAGGTCGCTGAGCAGGTCGTTTCTCGGTTCGCACACGTAACTTGCGGGTGTACGGGGAGACTCGGCCCGGTCCGGGACCAGATATGGCTGATTCCGGGTGGTCGCCAGAGACCACCAGGAGGCCAGCTCCGGGTGGAGGGAGGCGAATTCGCCGCCCGCCCGCGGGTCCACGCCCGGTGGCGGGAGCAGCTGCGCCATCTCGGTCACCGCGCGACGCAGTGCCGTACGCGGGTCGAAGTGGGCGCCGAAGCCGAAGCAGATCTGCTGCGCCCTCCCGTCGTTGCGGCAGGAGACGGCCGCCATGACGGGGATGCCGAAGTCCGCGGTCAGGTCCAGCACCCACAGATCACGGCGCAACCTGCCGTATGCGGCGCGGACCTGGCCGAGCCAGGGTTCGTCGAAGGCGTCCAGGTCGACGCCGGGCAGCCGGCTGCGGTTGTACCACCACAGGGCGACCGCGTCGCGCTCGACCACCTCCAGGAACCCCTGGAGCGCCGCGTCCTCCAGGCTGCTGCCGGCCGCGTTGCCGTTGGAGTCCGCCCATGGCGCGGACGGCTGTCCGCCCGGGGCGGGGCCGAAGTAGAGCATCGAGGTGGGCAGCAGCCGGTGGGTGCCGGCGGTCATCGACCACACGGGGGTCCACTCCGTGGGAGCGTGCGGATCGAATGGCGGCGGAACCTGCTGGAACGCGGCGGCCGAGCGGTTCCAGCGCTCCCGCCGGGCGAACTGCCGGTCGGCGTACAGCTGGCAGGAGTTGGGGTGCAGCGCGCTGTCGCCGAGCCCGGCGAGTGTGTCGACGACGACTGGTTCGTCCCCGTGCCGGGTCGCGCTGTAGCGCTCGACCGCCTCGCACAGCGCGCCGGCCTCGGCCTCGGCCGGCGTGGTTCCCTTGCCGCCGCTGTGGCTGCGCAGCCCGTGCCGCAGCCCGGCGAGCGAGTCGGCGCGCAGGGCGTGATTGCGCCCGGAGACATAGCGGTTGAGGCCGTCGGGAGTGCCGGAGGCGGGCCGTACCTCGGGCACCACACCGGTGAGCGGATCGACGAGATGCCGGTAGCGGGTGAGCACGGCGTCGGGCGACAGGGCCCTGTGGCCGCCGCCGGCCGTGGCCGATTTCGGGCGGGAGGCGAAGGTCACCGGGCGCCGCACGCTCGCCGCCACCAGACCGGGATCGCCGCACTCGGGGCACTGGGGGCGCCGGGTCACCGGGTGGTGGCGGGTGCGCAGGGTGCGGGTGTCCAGAGTGCACAGGGCGCTCTGCTCGTCATGGCGCATCCCGGCGACCCACTTCATCGCCTCCAGGACGGCGCTCTGCAGTCCCAGCGCCCGTACGGACGCCAGGTAGGCGCGCGGCAGCGGCACCGGTCCCGGCAGTCCGAGCACCCGCTGGACCGGCGCCTGCGTGGCGCGGTGTCCGCGCAGCCGGTGTGCCAGGCAGGACCAGCAGGCCCGCTCGGGGGTGCCGAACACCGGGCCCACCCAGGCCTCGACGCCGCACGGCCTGGCGAGCAGCCAGGGCCGGCCCTCGGCCCGGTGCCGTGCGTCCACGTCGGCCAGTGCCGGGTCGAGGTAGTCGTCGCACACGACCAGCGTGAACGCGGCGGACGTCTCCTCGTCGGCCAGGGTCAGGCCGGAGGCGCGGCACTCCTGGTGGACGGGGCCGGGGTCCGTCCGGCCCAGCACGAGGACCTGCACCGGGGTGCTGCCCAGCGCCGCCTGGGCGCCCGCCCCGCTCAGGCCCGCGAGTTCCCAGTAGGCCTCCGCGGCGGCATCCGTCGACGGGGCGCGGTAGCCGATGAGTTCGGCCTCCGCGAGGGCGGCGATCGTCCGGCCCGCCGCCGGCGCGTCGACCACGCCGGCGGCCTCCAGGAAGACGGCCTCCAGGGTCCGGGTCCCGTCGAGCAGCGGGGCGAGGGCCTCGACGTGCGGGCCGTGCAGCGCGGTCGTACCGCGCTCCGACAGCAGATACACGGCCTCTCCGCCGACGACCTCGACGCGCAGGTGGGGCTTGAACCCCACCTGCCGTGCCGCGGAGGGCATGGGGGATCCGCTCATGCGGCGGGAGTCCCCGAGCCGGCGGCGGAGTGCTCCTGTCCGGTGAACCAGCTGTCGTAGCTGATGGACGTGTCCGGCCGGTCCAGGTCCTCCAGCACGAACGTTTCCCCTACGGCTGCCGCCAGGTACACCGGCTCCGCCGCCACGACCCCGAACTCCGCGAGGACCGACACCGGGTCGGCGAGGTAGCGCGCGGCCAGTTCCGGTTCGAGTCCCGCACGGGCCGTGAGGAGTGCGATGCGGTGGTCCTGCGAGGTCGCATGGGCCCGACGGGCCGGGGCGGGCATGATCAACGTGCTCATGGAACCCTCCAGAGTCCTGAGTGTGTTGAGAGGCGCTGCGAATCGGGAATTCGTTCGGCGTATCCCGCGACACCGAATTCTGGAGGGCGCTCTTCGAAGGCGCACAGTGCCGGGCTCACCATCGCGCTATGACATTTTCATAGGCCTCTTCATGAGTCGCGCACTGTGGCTGGAACCCGGCTCCTGCCAGGCTCTTGGCATGCTCGGGAGGCAACGACCGCGGCCCGCGGCCGACGGCACCGCCCAGGCGACACGGGGGCGTGCACCGCCCGTGCGAGACGGGAGAGTGATCACATGGACATCAAGATACTGGGGCGACTCACGGCCGAACTGAACGGAGTGTCGGTGGTGCCGACCGCCGCGAAACCGCGGCAGATTCTCGCCCTGCTCGCCCTGCAGACCGGACGCGTCGTCACCGTGCCGACGCTGATGGAGGAGATCTGGGGCGAGGACATACCGCGCAGCGCCGCCACCACCCTGCAGACGTACATCCTGCAGCTGCGGCGCAAGATCGCGGCCGCTCTGGAGGGCGACGCGACCCGCCGGCCCAAGGACATCCTCGTCACCCAGCACGGGGGCTACCTCCTTGAGGTGCAGCCGGGACAGATCGACGTACAGGAATTCGAGCAGCTGTGTGCCTCCGGGCGCGACGCGCACGAGGCGGGCGACCACCGCACCGCCGCCGAACTCCTGCGCAGGGCCCTGGCCTTGTGGCAGGGGCCCGCCCTGGTGGACGTACGCCTGGGCAGTGTGCTCGAACTGGAGTCCCTGCGGCTCGAGGAGGACCGGATGGCGGCCCTGGAGCGGCGCATCGAGGCCGACCTGTATCTCGGCCGGCACGCGGAGATCGTGCCCGAACTGCGCGTCCTGGTGGCCAGGCACCCCATGCACGAGAACTTCTGTGCCCATCTGATGACGGCGCTGCACCGCTCCAACAACGCGTGGCGGGCCCTGGAGGCCTACCAGCGGCTGCGTGGTTCGCTCGTCGAGGAGCTCGGCATCGAACCCTCGTCCCGACTGCGGCGGCTGCACCAGTCGATCCTCGCCGCGGACCCCGAGCTGGACCTGGAGGTGCACCGCCAGGTGCCCTCCTCCGCCGCCGGCTGACCCGGAAACCGGTCGGCCCCGGCGGTGTCTCGACCCGCGTTCGAGTCGCCGGTCCTACGTTCGGCCGATGACGATCCTCGACGACCTCACGGTCCCCTCAGTCGCCCCTGACCTGCGGCGAGCCGCCGCGGAACTGCGCCGTACCAAAGAGGAGGCGGGCCACGGCCCCGATCCCGAGGCCACCCGGCGACAGCACGCGAAGAACAAACTCACCGCCCATGAACGGCTGGTGGTCCTCTTCGACGAGGGCACCTTCACCGAGATCGAACCGCTGCGCAGGCACCGCGCCACCGGGTTCGGCCTGGAGGACAGGAAGCCGCACGGCGACGGCGTGGTCATCGGCTGGGGCCTGGTCCACGGCCGCACCGTCTTCGCCTACGCCCACGACTTCCGGGTGTTCGCGGGAGCGCTCGGTGAGGCCCACGCCGCCAAGGTGCACAAGGTGATGGACCTCGCGCAGGCGGCCGGAGCGCCGCTGGTGTCGCTCAACGACGGCGCCGGTGCCCGCATCCAGGAAGGCGTCACCGCGCTCGCCGGCTACGGCGGGATCTTCTGCCGCAACGTGGCGGCCTCCGGGGTCATCCCGCAGATCAGCGTGATGCTCGGCCCGTGCGCCGGGGGCGCCGCCTACTCGCCCGCGCTCACCGACTTCGTGTTCATGGTGCGCGAGACCGCCCAGATGTTCATCACCGGACCCGACGTGGTCCAGGCGGTCACCGGCGAGAGGATCACGCACAACGGCCTGGGCGGCGCCGAGCCGCACTCGACGGTCTCCGGTGTCTGCCACTTCGCGTACGACGACGAGACCGAGTGCCTTGAGGACGTACGGTTCCTGATCTCCCTGCTGCCGTCCAACAACCGGGAGTTGCCGCCCGCGGCGCCGTCCGGCGACCCCGCCGACCGGCGCACGGACGCCCTGTGCGACCTCGTGCCGGCCGAGCCGGGGCGCTCGTACGACATCCGCGCCGTCATCGGGGAAGTCGTCGACGACGGCGAGTACTTCGAGGTCCACGAGGCATGGGCACGCAACGTGGTGTGCGCGCTCGCCCGCCTCGACGGGCACCCCGTGGGCATCGTCGCCAACCAGCCCGCCGTGCTCGCCGGCGTGCTCGACATCCACGCCAGCGAGAAGGCCGCCCGCTTCGTCTCCACCTGCGACGCGTTCAACATCCCGCTGGTCACCCTGGTCGACGTACCGGGCTTCCTGCCGGGCGTCGACCAGGAGCACAACGGGATCATCCGGCACGGGGCGAAGCTGCTGTACGCGTACTGCAACGCCACCGTGCCCCGGATCTCCGTGGTGCTGCGCAAGGCGTACGGCGGCGCCTACATCGTCATGGACTCCCGCTCCATCGGCTGCGACCTGTCCTTCGCCTGGCCGACCAACGAGATCGCCGTGATGGGCGCCGAGGGCGCCGCGAACGTCATCTTCCGCCGGGAGATCAACGCGGCCGACGATCCCGAAGCGGTTCGGGCGCAGCGCATCAAGGAGTACCGCACCGAGCTGATGCACCCCTACTACGCCGCCGAACGCGGCCTGGTGGACGACGTCATCGAGCCGGCCGAGACCCGCTCCGTGCTGATCCGCTCGCTGGCGATGCTGCGCGGAAAAAAGGCCGAAATACCTGCTCGCAAGCATGGCAACGTCCCCACCTGAGCGGCCGTCGCCGCAGGTCCACGCGGACACGAGCGGCCGTCGAGGACCTGCACGTTCCATGGGCTTACCGGATACGGCGGCCTGTCACAAGCGGGCGGCCGTTCGGGCCGGTCGGCCGGGGCGAGAACCCACCCAGCGCGCCCCGGCCACCGAAACACACCCAGTGCTCCGGACGAAGGGATCGACAGTGCCCCGCACAGTTCCATCCGGCAGGGAGTGCGCGAAGCACCCCGCCCCGTCGAAGGCGAGGTAGATGATGCGTCGAGTTGCCATCACCGGACTGGGCGCCGTGGCCCCTGGCGGGATCGGCGTCAAGGAGTACTGGGACCTGCTCACCGCGGGCCGTACCGCCACCCGCACCATCTCCTTCTACGACCCCTCCCAGTTCCGCTCCCGGGTCGCCGCCGAGTGCGACTTCGACCCGCTGGCCGCCGGGCTCTCCCAGCAGGAAGCCCGCCGCCTGGACCGGGCCGCCCAGTTCGCGGTGGTCTCCACCCGTGAGGCGCTCGCCGACAGCGGCCTGGACACCTCGGCCCTCGACCCGGGCCGGATCGGCACCTCCCTGGGCAGCGCGGTCGGCTGCACCACCAGCCTGGAACGCGAGTACGCGGTGGTCAGCGACGGCGGCAGCAAGTGGCTCGTCGACCACGAGTACGCGGTCCCCGAGCTGTACCGGCACTTCGTACCCAGCTCGATGGCCGCCGAAGTGGGCCGGGCGGCGGGGGCGGAGGGACCCGCGGCGGTCGTCTCCACCGGCTGCACGTCGGGCCTGGACTCGCTCGGCCACGCGGTGGAGCTGATCCGCGAGGGCACCTGCGACGTGATGATCGCCGGCGCGACCGAGGCCCCGATCTCCCCGATCACCTCCGCCTGCTTCGACGCCATCCACGCCACCACCCCGCGCAACGACACGCCCGAGAGCGCCTGCCGCCCGTTCGACCGGACCCGCAGCGGTCTGGTGCTCGGTGAGGGTGCGGCCGTCCTGGTCCTGGAGGAGCTGGAGAGCGCGCGGCGCCGGGGCGCACACATCTACGCCGAGATCGCGGGCTTCGCCCAGCGGTGCAACGCGTTCCACATGACCGGGCTGAAGCCGGACGGCCGGGAGATGTCGGAGGCCATCGACGCCGCCCTCACCGAGGCCCGGCTGGATCCGACCACGATCGGCTACATCAACGCGCACGGCTCGGGCACCAAGATGAACGACCGCCACGAGACGGGTGCGTTCAAGCGCAGCCTCGGGGAGCACGCGTACCGGACCCCGGTCAGCTCCATCAAGTCGATGATCGGGCACTCGCTCGGCGCGATCGGCTCGCTGGAGATCGCCGCCTGCGCCCTCGCCATGGAACACGGAGTGCTGCCGCCCACCGCGAACCTGCACGAACCGGATCCCGAACTCGACCTCGACTACATCCCGTTGACCGCCCGGGAGAAGAAGCCGGACGTCGTTCTCAGCGTGGGCAGCGGCTTCGGCGGGTTCCAGAGCGCGATGGTCCTCGCGCGACCGGAGAGGAGCATCGCATGACCACGTCCACCGTGGTGACCGGACTCGGCGTCGTCGCGCCCAACGGCCTGGGCACCGAGGACTACTGGAAGGCGACACTGGCCGGCGAGTCGGGCATCGGCCCGGTCACCCGCTTCGACGCCTCGCGGTATCCGGCCGGGCTGGCCGGCGAGGTGCCGGGGTTCGTCGCCGAGGAGCACATCCCCAGCCGGCTCATGCCGCAGACCGACCACATGACCCGGCTCGCCCTGGCCGCCGCGGAATGGGCCCTGGAGGACGCCGGCCTCGACACCGGCGAACTGTCCGAGTACGGCATGGGCGTGGTCACCTCGGCGTCCGGCGGCGCCGTCGAGTTCGGCCAGCGCGAGCTGCAGAACCTGTGGAGCAAGGGCAAGGAGCACGTCAGCGCGTACCAGTCCTTCGCCTGGTTCTACGCCGTCAACACCGGCCAGATCTCCATCCGGCACAAGCTGCGCGGCCCGAGCGGCGTGCTGCTCACCGAACAGGCCGGAGGCATCGACGCGATCGGCCAGGCCCGCCGCCATGTCCGCCGTGGGTTCCAGGCGGTGGTCTCCGGGGGCGTCGACGCGGGCATCTGCCCCTGGGGCTGGGTGCCGCAACTCGCCTCCGGCCTGATGAGCACCGAGCCGGACCCGGCCCGCGCCTTCCTGCCCTTCTCCACCGAGGCGAGCGGATACGTACCGGGCGAGGGCGGGGCGATCCTGGTCGCCGAGGACCTGGCGGCCGCCCGCAAGCGCGGCGCCTCCCATGTCTACGGTGAGATCGCCGGGTACGCCGCCACCCTCGACCCGGCTCCCGGTTCGGGCCGCCCGCCTGGCCTGGCCAGGGCCGCCCGCACCGCCGTCGCCGACGCGGGGCTCACCCCCGCCGACATCGACGTCGTCTTCGCCGACGCGGCCGGTGTCCCGGACCTGGACCGGGCCGAGGCCGAGGCCCTGGCGGCCGTGTTCGGTCCGCGCGCCGTGCCGGTGACCGCCCCCAAGTCGATGACCGGGCGGCTGCTCGCCGGCGGCGCCGCCCTCGACGCGGCCACCGCCCTGCTCGCCCTGCGCGACGGGGTGATCCCGCCCACCGCCCACGTCGTCGAGGCCGCCCCGGACTACGCGATCGACCTGGTCACCGGGGCTCCTCGGGAGGCGGACCTGCGCAGTGCTCTGGTGCTCGCGCGGGGCCACGGCGGCTTCAACGCGGCGCTCGTCGTACGCCGCACCGCATGACCACGACCCCATGACCACCGCTGTGTGGCCACCGCTGTGTGGCCACCACTCCCGCCACCTGAGTCAGGCACCACTCACATCACCCAACGGAGGACCCACCGTGACCACCACCACGACCACGACCGTCACCCTGGCCGACCTGACCCGGATGCTGCGCGAGAGTGCCGGCGAGGAGGAGGGCATCGACCTGGACGGCGACGTCCTCGACACCCCCTTCCTTGAGCTGGGCTACGACTCGCTCGCTCTGCTGCAGGTCATCGGCGAGATACAGCGCACCTACGGCATCAGCGTCCCCGACGACGCGATCGTCGACGCCGAGACGCCGCGCGCGCTGCTTGAGCTCATCAACTCCGGCCAGGGCACCGCGGCCTGAGCCGGCCGGCGGGCCGCCCCGATTCCGGATCCCCCGCCGCGGGGGCGGCCCGCCCTCTCCTCCCGGCCCACCGGCCCCCTTCCCTGCCCCCACTGGTCCCCCCACTCCCCCTGGTTCCTACGGGACCTGGCCCCACCGGCCGCGGCTCGCGGCCCACGAGGAGGTATCCATGCCGCTGACAGCTGACAGCGCGGTGATCCGGAGGCTGATGGTCTGTCCGGGGCCCGCCGGAGAGGACAGGGCGCCCGTGCCGGCGTCGGCCGCCGCGGTCTCCGCGGTGCTGCGCGCCTTCGGCCGCGCCCCGCGTGACCTGCCCGTACGGACGGTCGTGTACGTCGGTGCGCACGCCCCGGACCCGGGGCTCGCCCCCGAGCACGAAGGCTTCGCGGTGCGGACGGCATCGGCACCGGGCCGCGCCCTGCGCCTCGCGCACGAGGAACTCCACAGCGGCATCGCGGACTTCGCACTCGTCGCCGGGTTCGACGAGCCCGAGCCCGGGACCATCACCGTGTACGCGCTCAGGCGGGCCGCGGAGGCCGTGGCCGACGGCGACACCGTCATCGGCGTGCTCGATCTCGCCGGCCCGGCCGATCCCGACGCGTCACCGCCGCTGAAGGCCCTGCGGCACGGTCACCGCGCCACCGATCCGGCACACCACCGGCTGCTGCTGTGGTCGGGCCGGGACGAGCGGGACGAACAGCGGGTGCGCGGCGAACTGCTGCCGCTGCTCTCGGGCCTGCACCACGAGGGGTTCCCGGCACTGCCCACCATGGTGCCGTGCGGCTCCGCACCCGGCCCGGTGCGCGGCGCCGTGGTCACGGTCGCCGCGCTGTCCGCCTCCGCGGTGCACAAGGCCAAGCCCGTCACCGTACGCACACCCAGGTCCGTCGCCCTGCTCTTCCCGGGACAGGGCTCCCAGCACCACGCCATGGCAGCCGGCCTGTACGGGCGGGAGCCGGTGTTCACCGCCGCCTTCGACGCGGCCCTGTCCCACATGGGCGACGAAGGCCCTCGGATCCGCGCGGACTGGCTCACCCGGGGCCGCCCCCTGATCCCCGTCGACGACGTACGCCGGGCCCAGCCGCTGCTCTTCGCGGTCGACTACGCCCTCGGCCGCATGGTGATCGGATGGGGGGTGCGGCCCACCGCGGTGCTGGGCCACAGCGCGGGTGAACTCGTCGCCGCGACCATCGCCGGTGCCGTCGCCCTGCCGGACGCCGTCGCCATGGTCCTCGAACGTGTCCGCCAGGCCGTGAAGATCCCGGCGGGCGGCATGCTCGCGGTCGCCGCGGACGAACGGCGGCTGCGCCCCTACCTCCGCGACGACGTGGCGATCGCCGCGGTGAACGCCAACCAGCAGACCATGCTGGCGGGTTCCGCCGAACCGCTCGCCGAGATCGCCGAGCGGCTGCGGGCCGACGGTCTGACCGTCGTCACCGTGCCGGCCACCAGCCCCTTCCACTCCCCCGCCATGGCCCCCGCGTCCGAGGCCGTGGAGGCCGCGTACCGCGACATTCCGCTGCGGCAGCCGACGCTGCCGCTCTACTCCGGATACACGGGGGAACTGCTGGGCCCCGACGAGGCGCTCAGCCCCCGCTTCTGGGCCCGCCAGATCACGGACACGGTGTATTTCAAGCAGGCCCTGGAGTCGTTGCTCGCCGCCGACGACATGCTGCTGATCGAGGCGGGCCCGCGGCAGACGCTCACCGCCTTCGCCCGCCGGCACCGTGCGGTCCGGCTGGGCGCCAGCGCCGCGATACCGCTGCTCCCGGGCCGCCCGGGCACGGCGGAGGCCGACCGCCAGTCGGTGCTGACCGCGGCGGCCAGGCTGTGGACCGAGGGACACGTCCCCGACCTGGTCGCGCTGTCCGGCCTGTGGACGTGGAGCGGCTCCGCGGACGTCGGCCGGGAGGACACGCCCGCCGTTTCCACCCCGCGTCTGGCCGCGGCGAGGACCTCATGAAGGGCCGTCAGCGATGAGGAGGGCGAGGAGGACGACGACAGTGCGCGTGCTGAGGGCGATCTACGGTGCGCTGGTCGCGGCGGGACGCATGTACGTGTGCATACCGGCGGCCGACCTGATTCCCCCGCCCGCGGACGTCCCGCCCTGGCACCCGGAACGCCTGCGCCCCGACGTGCCGTTGACGGAGTGCGAACGCGCGCTGGAGCAACAGCTCGCGCCGGGGCGGCAGGTGGCCTGAGTGGGCGATGCGTCGATGCCGGGGCGCGTGAGTGCGCCGGATCGGAGCCGTGTCCTCGTAGCCTCTGACGCATGAGTGACCTGTTTCTCGTCCGGCACGGTGAGACCGAGTGGTCGCGGTCCGGTCGGCACACCGGCTGGAGCGACATCCCGCTGACCGACCGCGGCCGCCAGGAGGCGCGGCAGCTGGTGCCGCTGATCCGCTCGCAGCGGATCGGGGCGGCGTTCGTCAGTCCGTTGCAGCGGGCCCGCGAGACGGCGGAGCTGATCGGGCTGCGCGAGGTGCGGCTCGACCCGGATCTGCGCGAGTGGGACTACGGCGGCTACGAGGGCATCACGACCCCGGAGATCCAGCGCACCCGCCCTGACTGGTTCCTGTTCCGGGACGGGGTCGAGCCCGGGCCGCCGGACCACCCCGGAGAGACGCCCGAGCAGGTCGGCGAACGTGCGGACCGCATGCTCGCCAAGGTCGACGGGGCGTTCGCCGACACCGAGGGCAGCGTGGTGCTCGTGGCGCACGGTCATGTCCTGCGGGTGCTGACGGCCCGGTGGCTGGGGCTGCCGCCGTCGGGCGGGGCGCTCTTCCAGCTGGAGACGGGGACAGTGTGCCGGCTGGGTACCGAGCACGGCCGACCGGTCATCGCGGGCTGGAACCTGCGGCCAGGCGCCTGAGACCGGGGCACCGCTTGGCAGGCACCGGCGGCGTTGTCAGACCCGCGTCGTAGCCTTTCCAGCAGGTGGGACCACGGGCACGAGGGCGGAAGGAGCATGCCGTGACACGACCGCCGACCGCCGCCCAACGGCGTGTGATTGATGCCGCCGATCCTGTCAGCGGACGGCTGAGGGGTACGCAGACGCAGCTGGCGGCGCTGGTGAAGTGGGGGTTCGCCTTCCGGCATCCGCGGCCGCCGCACGACCACTTCCTGACACCGGCCGGGCACCGGATACGGAAGGCAGCCGAGCCGGGGCCGCCACCCGAGCCCGCAGCGCCGACCGCCGGCGGCGGTGTGTTCGCCGCGCGCGTCGGTGGTGAACAGGAGCCGCCGGACACCGGTCCCGCCCGCACGCGCGAGGTCCGCAGCGCCTGGCAGGGGCTGCTGGAGCTGCGCCGTATGACCAATCCGGACGGCGCCACGGACCGGCCGTGCGGCTGGGAGCGCACGCATCTGGTGCAGGCCGCGGCGCTTGCCCTGGAGGCGGCCGGCCACCGTCCGGCCGGCCCGGATCCGGCGGGCTACCGGGTGCGCGGAACGCCGCAGCCAGAGGCGGTCGCCGTGCACGAGCCCGACCCCGAGGCGCTGCGGGCCTGCGCGGCCACGTTGCAGGACGCGGGATGGCAGGTCGGCGAGCACACCGAGCCGAGGACGAGAGCGCGCTTTCTGCTGGCATCCCCACGGCGGGCATGACAACCATGCCAAGATCGACGGACCAGGCATCGCATGTCAGTCCGAACGATCGAGCACGAGAAATCGAGTACGAGAAGGGGACGCAGTGAGCGAACCGTTTTCCGTTCCGGTGACCGTCCGCGGGTACGAGACGGACGTCCAGGGCCACCTCAACCAGAGCGTGTACCTCAACTACGCGGAGCACGCCCGCTGGTCGTTCCTGCGGGCCGCCGGGATCAGCCAGTCGGGACTCATCGGCAGGGGCATCGGCCCGGTGGCCCTGGAGACCACCATCCGTTACCGGCGCGAGCTGATCGCGGGCGACGAGGTCGAGGTGACGTGCGGTTTCATCTGGGGCCAGGGCAAGACGTTCCGCATGGAGCAGACGATCCGCAAGACGGACGGCACGGTGGCGGCCGAGATCACGGCAGTCGGCGGCCTGCTGGACCTCAAGGAGCGACGGCTGGTCCCCGAACCGCACAAGTACTTCGCGGAGTTGGCGACGGAGCCGCGCCTGTTCGGTTTCTGACCGCTCGCCCGTTCACGGCGCTGCGGGCTCCGCCGCCCCGGCGTCATGCCCCACCGTCACGCCCCGGCGAACGCACCCTTGTGGTCCTCGGCCCACTCCCGGTAGGTCCGCGGCGGCCGCCCCAGCACCGTCCGGGCGTCCTCGGTGACGACGTCGTTGCCGCCTTCGTGGATGAACCGGGCCGTGACCGTGAGGCCGTCCGCGTAGGTCTCGCTCAGGCCGGCGGCGAGCAGCTGGGCGCGGCGCTCCTGAGGCGACAGGTCCCGCAGTGGTACCGGTCGGCCGAGGATCTCGCCGAGGACGGCGGCCTGTTCGCGGGCGCTGAGGGTCTCGGGCCCGGTCAGGGTGTACGTGTGTCCCGCGTGCCGTGCGTCGAGCAGCGCGGCCACGGCCACCTCGGACACGTCCCGCGGGTCGACGACGCCTTGTCGCCCGTCACCCATCATGTTGGGCGCGGGGGTGTTCTCCCGGACGGCCTGCGCCCAGGTCAGCGTGTTGGAGGCGAAGGCGGAGGGACGCAGGACCGTCCACTCCAGGCCGCTCGTGCGGACCGCCTCCTCGCCGTGCAGGTGCCAGGTTCCGAAGACGCCGAGCCGGGGGTCGCCGGTGCCGATCGCGGACAGCTTCACGATGCGCCGTACGCCCGCCGCCCGCGCGGCCTCGACCAGGCCGCGATCGTGCTCGCCGTCGTCCGGCCCGAACACGCCCACGAGGAAAGCGGCGTCCGCACCGGCCATCGCCGCCTCGACCGACGCCCGGTCGCGGTGCTGGCCACGCACGCTCTCCACGCCCGACGGCACCCGGGCGCCCGCCGGGTCCCGGCTCAGGGCGCGGACCTTCTCGCCGCTGACCGCGAGCTGCCGTACGACGTCACTGCCTATGGTGCCCGTGGCACCCATCACGAGGATCATGTGCACCACGGTGGGCGACTTGGGCGCGGATCTCTTGGAAATTCCGGCACGGTCGGCATGCCCGCGGACCCTGGTGGAGTGCTTACGGTGGAGGGGTGACGAACGCCGTGTCCCGCGAGATCCTGCCGACGCCCGAGGTACTGCGCCCGTGGATCGCGGGGGTCGCCTCCGTGTCCGTCGGCGATGTGCCGACCGAGCCGTTCGTGCATCTTCCGGAGGCCGCCGCCAAGGTGGTCGTCCGCACGGGGGAGAACGGCAACCGCAGCACCCTGGTCATCGGACCGCGGGCCCGTGCCTCCTACCACCGCGGCAAACGCCGGGCCTCCTGCGTGGAGTTGCGGCTCGCGCCGGGCACCGTCCGGCCGCTGCTCGGCATCCCGGCCGTCGACCTCCTCGGCCGGGCGATGCGCCTGGCCGACCTGCCCGGCCCGGGCGCCCGTCGACTCGCCGACGAGCTGCGGCGGCTGGAGCCCGAGGAGGCCCTGGCCCATCTCGCGGACGTGCTGCCCGAGCGGCTCGCCGCCGCCACCGACCGTTCGCGCACCGAGTTGCTGCGTGCCGGCGTCGACGCGATGTCGGTGCGGAGGGGACACGTGCCCGGCGCGGTGGGCGCGGTCGCCCGCGAACTGGCCGTCAGCGAGCGGCAGTTGCGCAACCTGTTCGCCGAGGGGGTCGGCCTGTCCCCCAAGCACTACGCCCGCATCGACCGGGTGCGCTCGGTGCTCGACCACGCCGCCACGCAGTCCTGGGCCGAACTCGCCGCCACCACCGGCTACTACGACCAGTCGCACATGACGACCGACTTCCGCACCCTGATGGGCGTGCCGCCCCGCTCGTACTTCTCCGGCCGCCTCCCGCAGGCCACGCCCTGCCAGGCGATCCGCCGAAGCTGAAACCGGATGCGGTCGACCCGGCCGACCTGCGATGCTCCGTCCTCATGGCCGCACGACGCATCAGACCCAGCCGCTACGTCTCCGTCGACATCGAGGCGGACGGGCCCATCCCGGGGCCGTACTCGATGCTGAGCTTCGGCGCCGCGGTCGCCGGTACCCAGACCGTCGACGGATTCACCGCCGCCGACCCCGAGCGGCACACCTTCTACCGTGAACTCCGCCCGATCAGTGAGGAGTTCGTCCCCGAAGCGCTCGCCGTCAGCGGGCTCGACCGGGAGCGGCTGCGGACCGAGGGCGCGGAACCGGCCGTGGCGCTCGGCGAGTTCGCCGACTGGATCGGTGAGGTGTGCGCCGGGGCGCAGCCCGTGATGTGCGGCTACCCGGCCTCGTACGACTGGACGTTCCTGTACTGGTACCTGATCCGTTTCACCGGGGCGAGTCCGTTCGGGCACTCGGGCTGCCTGGACATGAAGACGCTCTACGCGACGAAGGCGGGACTGCCGCTCAGGGCGGTCGCCAAGGGCACGATGCCGCGCCAACTGCTGTCGCGGCGGCGGCACACGCACCACGCCCTGGACGA
Source organism: Streptomyces sp. NBC_00461 (assembly GCF_036013935.1). NCBI lineage: Bacteria > Bacillati > Actinomycetota > Actinomycetes > Kitasatosporales > Streptomycetaceae > Streptomyces > Streptomyces sp. NBC_00461. Next base: position 7,830,742 of record NZ_CP107902.1, on the reverse strand, counting down.
CGCGGTCGAGCAGGCCGAGCTGCTCGCCAACCTCATGAACTGGCCGGGTCCTCACGGGTCGGCACCGGTACCTGGTTGAAGCCGTAGTACAGGGCGAGCAGGCCGTGGGCGGCCAGGGTGAGCGGGGCGGACACGAAGGCGAGGCCCACCGTGAGGGGGTAGGCCAGGGAGCCCAGGGCGAAGCGGGCGCGGGTGGCCCTCGCCGCCGGGACGTCGACGCGGGCGTCGAAGAGGTGGCCGGTGCGGGTCAGATGCCACCACAGGGCCTGGAAGGTGAGCGCCATCAGGACCATGACCAGGCTGTAGACGGCCGCCGCCACATGCGAGGCCGCGTCCTCGCGCAGATACTCCGCGAGCATCGCGGTCGGCCAGGGCACCGCGGCCACCACCATCAGGACCAGCAGGTTCAGGAACATCAGCGTGCGGTCGACACGGGCGACGTAGCTGAAGAGCTGGTGGTGGTTGATCCACATGATGCCGATGACCAGAAAGCTCACCACATAGGCGGCGTACGAGGGCCACTGCGCGCCGAGCGCGTGCCACAGGCCGCCGTGTTCGCCGACCTGCGGGACCTTGATCTCCAGGATGAGCAGGGTGATGGCGATGGCGAACACCCCGTCGCTGAAGGCCTCGACCCGCCCCGACTCGTTCATGACACTCTCCCCCGTGTTCCCCGTCGGCTCACAGTATCCGCCGACCCCCGCCCCCTCGCGGGAGACGACACCCCGGCCCACGGTGACGCGAGCCGGGGCGAGGTGTTCGGGGACGGTTACGGGATCGAGTGGGCGGGGACGGCCTCCATGGGGTGGGTGACGTCCTGTGCGTCCCTGCTCCTGCCGAGGTGGTGGAAGACCAGGTTCAGTACCACCGCCGCCACACAGCCCGTCGAGATACCCGAGTCCAGGACGATCCTCGCCGTCTGCGGGAAGGCGTGGTAGAAGTCCGGCGCGGCGATCGGGATGAGGCCGACGGCCAGCGAGACGGCGACGATCAGAACGTTGTCGTCCTTGTCCAGGCCGGCCTTGACGAGGGTCTGGATGCCGCTGGCCGCGACCGAGCCGAAGAGGACCACGCCCGCGCCGCCGAGCACCGGGCGCGGTACGACGGCGATGAGCGAGGCGGCCATCGGGCACAGGCCCATCAGGACGAGGAAGCCACCGCCGGTGGCGACGACGTACCGGCTGCGGATGCGGGTCATCGCGACGAGGCCGATGTTCTGGGCGAAGGCGCTGCACATGAAGCCGTTGAACAGGGGGCTGAGGGCGGAGCCGAGGGTGTCGGCGCGCAGGCCCGCGGCGATGGTCCTCTCGTCGGCGGGCCGTTCGACGATCTCGCCGAGCGCGAGCATGTCCGCGGTCGATTCGGTCATGGAGACGACCATCACCACGCACAGCGACAGGATCGCGGCGAGCTGGAACTGCGGTGCACCGAAGTGGAACGGCGTCGGGAAGCCGATCACGGCCGCGTCCGCCACCGGTGAGAAGTCCGTGGCGCCGAGGGGGATCGCGGCGAGTGTGCCGACGACCAGGCCGAGCAGGACGGCGATCTGTTTGACGAAGCCGCGGGTGAAGCGGCGCAGCAGCAGCACGAGCACCAGGGTCGCGGCCGCCAGGCCCAGGTTGGTCGCCGAACCGTAGTCGTGCGCCGTCGGGTCGGGTCCCTGCGCCCAGCCGAACGCGACCGGGAGCAGGGACACGCCTATGAGCGTGATGACGCTGCCGGTGACGACCGGCGGGAAGAAGCGGACCGCCTTGCTGAAGAACGGCGCGGCGATGAAGCCGAGCAGGCCCGCGACGATCACCGCGCCGAAGATGACGGGCAGCGCGTCGGACTTGTCCTTGGTGGAGGCGACGACCGCGGTCATGGGGGCCACGCCGGCGAAGGTGACGCCGTTGACGAAGGGCAGCCGGGCGCCGATCTTCCAGATGCCGAGGGTCTGCAGGAAGGTGGCGAGGCCCGCGGTGAAGAGGCAGGCGCCGGTGAGGAAGGTGAGGTCGGTGGCGGAGAGGCCGATGGCGGCCCCGACGATCAGCGGCGGGGCGACGACTCCCGCGTACATGGCGGCCACATGCTGCAGCCCGGTGGTCGCCATCTTGAGGGCGGGGAGTTTCTCGTCGACGGGATGGGTCTCGTCGAGCGGGTGGGTAACGGACACGGCGGCTCCTCCGGGCGGGTGACACGTCGGCTCTGACGTGGGTTTCATGGAGGTGGTGCGTGTGGTCGTGCGGGACCCGGACGGGCCGTTCCCGGGGAGGAGAACGGTGACCGTTCCGGGGTGCGCACGTCGGTGCGCGCCCCGGAGACGGCCGCCGTGGACCCTGCTCGGGTCCACGGCTACCGACCGGGAGCCGTCCCTCCCGGCCGGAGACCAAGTGCCGCTGTGGAGAAGGGCGTTACTGCGCGGCGAGCTGCGCCAGACGTCGGGCCTCATGCCGTGTGGAGCGGGCGACGGCGTCCTCGTCGACGTGCAGCAGGCGGCTCGTCTCGACGATCTGGCGGCCGTTGACGAAGGACGCGGTGACCGGGGCGGCCGCGCCGAAGACCAGCGCGGTGACCGGGTCGGCGATGGAGGCGTGGGCGAGGGTGTCCAGCTTCCACAGCACCAGGTCGGCCAGCTTGCCCGGCTCCAGGGAGCCGATCTCGGCGGAGCGGCCCAGGACCTGGGCACCGCCGTAGGTGCCGAGGCGCAGCGCCTGGCGGGCGTTCAGAGCAGCTTCCCGGTGCGCGCCGAGGCGGTTGATGAGCAGGGCGTTGCGCAGTTCGGTGTGCAGTTCGCCGGACTCGTTGGAGGCGGTGCCGTCGACACCGAGGCCGACCGGGACGCCGGCCGCCAGCATGTCGGGGACCCGTGCGATCCCCGCCGCCAGCCGGGCGTTGGAGGACGGGCAGTGGGCGACGCCCGTCCTCGTACGGGCGAAGGCGGCGATGTCGGAGTCGTTCATGTGGACGCAGTGCGCCATCCACACGTCCTCGCCGAGCCAGCCGGTGGACTCGAAGTAGTCGGTCGGGCCCATGCCGAACAGTTCCTTGCAGAACTGCTCCTCCTCGACGGTCTCCGAGCCGTGGGTGTGCAGGCGCACACCGAGGCGGCGGGCCAACTCGGCGCCTTCACGCATGAGTTCGGTGGAGACGGAGAACGGCGAGCAGGGTGCCACGGCCACCTGGGTCATCGCGTCGAAGGAGGCGTCGTGGTGCTCGTGGACGGTGGCCTCGGTCGCGGCGAGGGCGCCTTCGAGGGTCTCGACGGCGAAGTCCGGGGGCAGGCCGCCGTCCTTCTCGCTGCGGTCCATGGACCCGCGGGCGAGGGTGAAGCGGACGCCCATCTCGCGGGCGGCGCGGATGATCGCGCCGGACAGGTCACCGGAGTCCTTCGGGAAGACGTAGTGGTGGTCCATCGCGGTCGTGACACCACCGCGGGCCATCATGCCCAGCGAGCCCTGTGCCGCCGCGTGGACCATCGGCTCGTCGATGCGCGCCCAGGTCGGGTACAGCGCGACGAGCCAGTTGAAGAGGTTGTGGTCGGTGGCCAGGCCCCGGGTGATCCACTGGTAGAAGTGGTGGTGGGTGTTGACCAGGCCGGGGGTCACCAGATGGCCGGAGGCGTCGATGCGGCGTACGACGTTCTCCAGGCCCTCGGGGGCCGTGCCCGCGCCGAGCGACTCGATGCGGTTGCCGGCGATGACGACGTACCCGCTCGCGTACTCGGTGTCGTCGGCGTCGACCGTCGCGATCGAACAGTTCTCGATGACGATGCGCTGGGCTGCTGCCATGATGTCGTCCTTTTCGCTCAATGGACTTTGCGGGGAGGGCACGGCAGGACCCTGGAAGTTTTGAGTGCCGCGGCCGGGGAGGCGGGCTCCCCGGCCGAGGGTGCCGCGGAAGGGATGGTCAGAGGTTGGTGAGGTCCACCGGGATCTTCGGCTCGCAGCCGTCCCGCAGGACGGTCCCCTCGATCAGGCCGTAGGGGCGGTCGGCGGCGAAGTACACCTCATTGTCGTTCTTCAGACCGAAGGGCTGCAGGTCGACGAGGAAGTGGTGCTTGTTCGGCAGCGAGAAGCGGACCTCGTCGATCTCGCTGCGGTTGTTGATGATCCGCGAACCCATCTGGTACAGCGTCTGCTGCAGCGAGAGGGAGTACGTCTCGGCGAAGGCCTGGAGCATGTGCTTCCTGGTCTGCTCGTAGGACTTCTCCCAGTGGGGCATCTTCTGCTCGTCGTCGGTCCAGTTGAACCGCCAGCGGGCCGAGACCGACGTGGCCAGGATGCGGTCGTACGCCTCCTGCAGCGTCGTGTACTTGTCCTTGACGTAGCCCCAGAACTCGGAGTTGGTCGAGTTCATCAGCGTCAGGTCCTTGAGTCCGGAGACGACCTCCCACGACGAGCCGTCGTAGGTGATCTGCGTCAGCCGGGTCTCCTGGCCCTGCTTGACGAACGAGTGCTTGACCTCGTCCGCGCCGATGAACCGGGAGTTGGCGTCGGATGCCTCGATCCGCTCCCAGGTGTACTCCTCGATGCGGATCCGGGCCGTCCTGATCGGCTCCTGCGAGGTGACGAAGTGGCGGGCGAGGTGGATGCCGAACTGCTCGGCCGACTCGATGCCGTGCTCCTTGGCGAACGCGAACACCGTGTTCTTGGTGGTGTCGGTCGGCAGCACGTGGGCGTTGGAGCCGGAGTAGTGGACGTCGTCCATGTCGCCGGAGAGCGCGACCGAGACGTTGAGGTCCTTGATGTGGTGGGTGGCGCCGTCCCGCGTGATCTTCACGACGCGGTTCTCGGCCTTGCCGTACTGGTTCTGTCCCAGGATCACAGGGCGGGCCGGGCGGGGATTGTCTGCCATGTCTGCTAGCTCCCTCGGTAAACGGAGTAGCCGAACGGGTTGAGCAGCAGCGGTACGTGGTAGTGCTCGCCGGGCTTGACGGCGAAGGTGATCGCTACCTCTGGAAAAAACGCACCGCTGTCCCGGTTCGCGGGGGCGTCCTGCTGCGCATCGGCTTGCTTGTTCTCGAACTCAAGGAAATACGCCTCGACCTCGAAGTCGAGCCGTACGTGTGTGGTCCCCTCCGGCACGCCCGGAAGGTCCTTGCACCGACCGTCCGCGTCGGTCGCGGAGCCGCCGAGCGCCTGCCAGTCCGCGCCGTGCCCGCTGCGGGCGGCGAGCCGGACGGCGACGCTCTCGGCGGGGCGGCCGACGCTGGTGTCCAGGATGTGCGTGGACACGGAGGCGGTGGTGCTCGTACTCATGGTCAGGCTTCCTCTTCTACGAGTCGGGCCAGTCGGATGCGGTTGATCTTGCCCAGCTCGATGCGGACGATCTCCCGCTCCTGCTCCGGCGAGTTTCCGATCCGCTCCTTGACCGCGTCCCGCATCTGCTCACCGGTCCTGCCGGTGGCGCAGACGAGGAAGACATGGCCGAACCTGTCCTGGTACGCCAGGTTCAGTTCGAGCATCTCCGACCTGAGCTCCTCGGAGGCGCCGGCCATGCCGCGCTGCTCCCGCGCCGAGGTGGGATCCCCCGGCTTGGGGCGGCCGATCGGCGGGTGCCCGGCCATCGCCTCCGCCAGGTCCGCACCGGTCAGCTCGGCCGTGGCGGCGTCGCTGGCGGTGAAGAGGTCCTCGGCGGTGGCGTACGGACGGGCGGCGAGCAGCCGCTTCGCCCAGGTGGCGGAGGCACACGCCTCGTGGAGGGCGGCGAGGGCCGCATGCTCCTCCAGTGCGTTGAACCGGGTCAGGCCCGGGGGCGTGGAAGTCGAAGTCACGGAAGCCTCCGTGGCCGCGAAGGGCGGCCTTCGTGCTGAACGGGCTGCGGACAGCTAACGCCTTCCGGCAACGCGCCGTCAACACTTTGTTGAAAATTTGGGGTGCCAAACCCTGAAGGTCCCTGAAGGACCCTGAAGGCGCTCAGCCTTCCTTGTCGCGGTTGAGGTAGTTGTAGACCGTGAAACGGCTGACGCCGAGCGCGCCCGCGACGGTCTCCACGCCGTGCCGTACGGAGAAGGCGCCGCGCGCCTCGAGTATCCGTACGACCTCCTGCTTGGCCTTGCGGTCCAGCTCGGCCAGGGGCTTGCCCTTTTTGCGCTCCATCGCGGCCAGGATGTGATCCAGGGAGTCCGCGAGCTGGGGCAGGCGTACGGCGACCGCGTCGACGCCCTCCCAGGTGAGCACGACGTCGTCGGGTCCTGCCTCGTCGGGCGGGAGCATCTCGCCGCCCATGGCGTCGACCAGTGGCTTCACGGCCGTGATGAACGGCTCGTCCCCGGTGCCGGTCACTCGTCACCCTCCCCGTCGGCGTCGATGACGTTCACCTGCAGCGAGACCCGGGTGGCACCGGCCTCCAGCGTCTTGCGAAGCAGGGCGTCCACAGCGGTGAGTACGGCGTCGGAGCCGCCCTCCGCCGTGTTGCCGAACGGGCCGACGTCCACCGCGTCAAGCTCGGCCGCCTCGATGACCTGGCGGGCGACCACCGCGTGCGCGGGCGCCTCGTCCAGATCAAAGGGCTCGGTCGTGAACTCCACTCTCAATCGCACTGTGCCCCCATGGCATCGGCTCTGACCTGCGCGTTCTCTCAGTCCTCCGGCTGAGAGGGCACATCCGGGGCACATTCCCCAGCGAGGGCACCGAACGCCGTGTCCACCGCTGCCCTGGTTCGGTCCTCCGACTCAGGGAAGAGGTGACTGTAGACGTTCAGGGTCATCGCAGCGTTGGTGTGCCCCAGTCGCTCCGACACGACCTTAACCTCGCGCTTTCATGAGTGCGCTCGTCCATGCCTTGATCAAATAAACGGAGAGTGCTCCTGACCTGCAACGATGGGACTTGTCTAGGGTCCTGTTGGCTGCACGGAAAGAAGCACTCTCCAGGTGAGCAGGCTTATCGGGTTGTACCCGCGTGTCCGCGTCGAGGGCGGTGGCAGCGGGGCGGTCTCGCAGGCCGGGTCGGTGCTGCTGGTCGAGACGGTCCACAAGGTGGGCCTGGACGCTGCGATATCGGCGGCACTGGCGCCGTGGCGCAAGCCGCGGGCAGTGCACGACCCGGGCAAGGTCCTGCTGGATGTCGCGCTCGGAGTCGCTCCGGGCGGGGACTGCCTCTCCGATGTCGCCATGCTACGGGCCGAGCCCGGCGTGTTCGGCCTGTGCGGAAGAGCCGGGCCGCACACCGTGAGGGGCCCGGCCGGACCGGGACGAACAGCAGTCCGGCCGGGAATCGATCGGCGGGCTCGGGGTCTTCGCCGTACAGGAGTTCTTGCATGGGATACCTCCGGGAGGAGCTGAAATGCCCCGGACGCGGGGAGGCGGACCGGGGCTCGCCAACGACGCTATGCCCGCCCACCGCGACTCGCGGACCCCTCCTGACGGGATGCTGACGGTGATCGGGAGACGTTGACGAAATACTGACGTGCCTGGTGAGCGCCCCGGGCAGCGTCCGTCAGAGGCGCGCCAAGAAGTGACCTGCGGGCTTTTCGAATGCCCCGTCCAGGAGTGAGATGGAAGGCGTTGCGATGAGGATCGTCGGCGGGAACCGACCGCCGACGCGTGGAGAACGGTGAAGTGATGTCCGAGTCCGATGCGCCCTCAACCGCTCGTGTCGTGGTCGGAGTGAGCGGCTCCTTGGGCAGTCTTGCCGCCCTGTGCCGGGCCGCCGACGAGGCCCGGCGCAGGGGTGCCGAGCTGTGGCCGGTGCTGGCGTGGGAGCCGCCCGGTGGGGATCTCGCAGCACGTCGTTCGCCGGCTGCGTCCTACCTGGTCGAGGAGTGGGAGCGGCTGGCGCGGGAGAGGCTGGTCGCGGCGCTGCGTGACGTGTTCGGCAGCACGGGAACGGGACTTGCAAAGCGGGCCCTCATCGCGCGGGGTGCCCCGGGCCGGGCGCTGGTCGAGATCGCCGGCCGCGAGGACGACCTCCTCGTCGTCGGCGCCGGGTGCCGCGGCCGTCTGCAGCGCGCCCTGTGGCCGTCGGTCGGCCGCTACTGCCTCGCGCACGCCAGCTGTCCCGTCCTCGCGGTGCCACCGTCGCCGTTGGAGGCCGAGCTGGCTGCCGCGCACCGCCGGAACGCCTGGCGGCTGCGGCTGGACACCGGGCACGTGGAGAGCGAGTTCGAGACCGTGCCGCCCGATGCCTGAGGCCCTCGGGCCTCTCCCTTCAGGACGCGGCTGTGGCCGGAAGGTCCGCCTGCTCCGGCCGGCGCTGCGGTGCCGTCGGCACGCTGAGCACCATCGTGAGACCGCCGCCGGGCGTGTCCTCGGCGCTCATGGTGCCGCCCAAGGCTTCCGTGAAACCGCGGGCCACCGCCAGGCCGAGGCCGACCCCGGCGCCGCGCGGGGAGTCGCCGTAGCGCTGGAAGGGCTCGAAGATGCGGTCCTTGGCCTCGTCGGGGACGCCCGGCCCACGGTCCACCACACGCACCTCGACCCGGTCCGCGATGGCGCTCGCCGACACCAGGACCTTCTCCTCCGGCGGGCTGTACTTGACGGCGTTTTCGACGACGTTGGCGACGGCCCGCTCCAGCAGCCCCCGGTCCACGTGGACCATGGGCAGCGTCTCCGGGATGTCCAGCTCCACGCTGTCTTCCGGCACCCCGACCAGCGCCATCGGCACGACCTCGTCGAGGTCGGTTTCGCGGATGATGGGGGTGACCGTGCCGGTCTGCAGGCGGGACATGTCCAGCAGATTGCCGACCAGCTGATCGAGGCGGTCGGCGCCCTCCTCTATGGCCTCCAGCAGTTCGGCCCGGTCCTCCTCCGACCAGTCGACGTCGTCGGAGCGCAGAGAGGTGACGGCCGCCTTTATCCCGGCCAGCGGGGTACGGAGGTCATGGCTGACGGCGGCCAGCAGCGCGGTGCGGATGCGGTTGCCCTCGGCCAACTCCTTGGCCTGGTCGGCCTCTTGCTGCAGACGTCGGCGGTCCAGGACGACGGCGGCCTGGGCGGCGAATGCGGCGAGCACCCGGCGGTCCGAGGCCGGCAGTACGCGACCCGACAGGGCCAGGGACATGTGGTCGCCGACCGGCACGTCGACGTCCGCCTCCTCGGGGTCCTGGCAGGGCCGGGGGCCCACGCTGCCCGCGCAGGTCCACGGATCCAGCTCGCCGGACCGCTCCAGCAGCGCCACCGACTCCATGCCGAAGGTCTCCCGCACCCGCTCCAGCAACGCCTCCAGGCTGGTCTCGCCGCGCAGCACATTGCCCGCGAGGAAGGACAGGATCTCGGACTCCGCACGCAGTCTGGCCGCCTGGTGGGTCCGCCGGGCGGCCAGGTCCACCACGGACGCCACCGACACGGCGACCCCGACGAAGATCGCGATGGCGACGATGTTCTTCGGATCGGCGATGGTCAGGGTGTGGACGGGCGGAGTGAAGTACCAGTTGAGCAGCAGAGAGCCCACGACCGCCGAAGCCAGCGCGGGGAAGAGGCCGCCGAGCAGGGCCGCCGCGACCGTGAGGGTGAGGAACAGCAGCATGTCGTTGGCGAGGCCGACATCCGGGGTGGCGCCGGTCAGCAGGAGAGTGAGCAGGGCGGGGCCGAGCACGCCGACGAGCCAGCCCCAGATGAGCCGGACGCGGCCGAGCCGCGCGCCCCGGTTGACGGGCAGTCCGCGCCCCTTGCCCGCCTCGTCGTGGGTGATGAGGTGGACGTCGAGGTCGGGGCCGGACTCACGAGCTACCGTGGCGCCGACGCCGGGACCGAAGACGTACTGCCAGCTCTTGCGCCGGGAGACACCCATCACGATCTGGGTCGCGTTCACCCCGCGCGCGAAGTCCAGCAGCGCGGCCGAGACGTCGTCGCCGACCACGTGGTGGAACGTGCCGCCCAGATCCTCCACCAGGGTCCGCTGAACGGCCAGTTCCTTGGGCGAGGCGGAGGTGAGACCGTCGCTGCGGGAGATGTAGACGGCCAGGACCTCACCGCCGGCGCCCTTCTCGGCCAGGCGTGCGGCCCGGCGGATCAGTGTTCGGCCCTCCGGTCCGCCGGTCAGGCCCACCACGATCCGCTCCCGCGAACCCCAGATCGTCGACACCTGGTGCTCGCTGCGGTACTCGGTCAGATAGGCGTCGACCCGGTCGGCCACCCACAGCAGCGCCAGCTCCCGGAGCGCGGTCAGGTTGCCCGGCCGGAAGTAGTTGGAGAGCGCCGCGTCGACCTTGTCCGGCTTGTAGATGTTGCCGTGCGCCATACGGCGGCGCAGCGCCTGCGGCGACATGTCGACCAGCTCGATCTGGTCCGCCCGCCGCACCACCTCGTCCGGCACGGTCTCCCGCTGCCGGACGCCCGTGATCGACTCCACGACATCACCCAGCGACTCCAGGTGCTGGATGTTGACGGTGGAGACCACGTCGATCCCGGCCCCGAGCAGTTCCTCCACGTCCTGCCAGCGCTTGGCGTTGCGCGAGCCGGGGATGTTCGTGTGCGCGAGCTCGTCGACCAGCGCCACCTGCGGACGGCGCGCCAGGACCGCGTCGACGTCCATCTCGGTGAAGGTGCTGCCCCGGTAGTCGATCTCCTTGCGCTGCGTTTGTTCCAGGCCGTGCAACATCACCTCGGTGCGCGGCCGCTTGTGGTGTTCGACGAAGGCGACCACGCAGTCGGTGCCGCGTTCGATGCGGCGGTGCGCCTCGGAGAGCATCGCGTAGGTCTTGCCGACGCCGGGTGCCGCGCCGAGGTAGATCCGGAGCTTTCCGCGTGCCATGTCATCCTTCGAAGCGGTAGCCCATGCCGGGCTCGGTGATCAGATAGCGGGGATGGGCGGGGTCCGTCTCCAGTTTGCGACGGAGCTGGGCCATGTAGACCCGCAGGTAGTTGGTCTTGTTGCTCTGGGAGACACCCCACACCTCCTGGAGCAGGTGTTTCTGCGTGATGAGCCGGCCGGGGTTGGTGATCAGGATTTCCAGCAGGTGCCATTCGGTCGGCGTCAGCCTTACGTCCCGCCCGCTCCGTACGACTCTCTTGGCGAGCAGGTCGACGGTGAACTCGTCGGTCTCCACCACCGTCGCCTCGGGCACGAGCGGCGTGTCCTCCCTGCGGCGGACGGCGGCCCGCAGACGGGCCAGAAGCTCGTCCATGCTGAAGGGCTTGGTGATGTAGTCGTCGGCTCCGGCGTCGAGTGCGGCGACCTTCTCGTCGGACGCCTGCCGGGCGGACAGCACCAGGATCGGTACCCGGGTCCAGCCGCGCAGGGCCTTGATGACGTCGACGCCGTCCATGTCGGGCAGTCCGAGGTCGAGCATCACCACGTCGGGCCGGCGCGCGGCCGCCAGCCGGAGGGCCGTGGCGCCGTCGGGCGCCGCGTCGACTCCGTAATGGCGTGCCTGCATGTTGATCACGAGGGCCCGTACCAGCTGCGGGTCGTCCTCCACCACCAACACCCTGGTCATGGGTGTACGCCTTTCGTGTCGTACGGGCAGTCATGACATCCGGGAACAGCACAACCGGCCTCATGGCGACGGGAGCCGGCGGAGCCGGGACGTCTCCCCGGCCGCCGACTCCCGCGCGGATCGTCGCGTAACGCCATCAGCTCTTGGCCGCAAGGTCCTTGAGCGCGATGTTGAGTTCGAGGACGTTCACGCGGGGCTCGCCCATGAAGCCGAGCGTGCGGCCCTCGGTGTGGTCCTTGACCAGCTTGTCCACCTCGGCGACGGACAGCCCGTTCCTTGCGGCGATCCGATGGACCTGGATCTCCGCGTAGTCCGGGGAGATGTCCGGGTCGAGGCCGGAGCCGGAGGAGGTGACCGCGTCGGCGGGCACCGCGGACGCCTCGACGGTGTAGCCGGGCACCGAGTTGTCCTTGACGACGGCGGCCTTGGCGTCATTCACCTGCTTGATCAGGTCCTTGTTGTCGGCAGAGAGATTTGTGGCACCGGACAGCAGCAGCTTGTACTGGGTGTTGACGCTGTTGCTGCCGAGGCCATTGGCCGGGCGGCCCTGGAACCACTTCAGGTCGGGCGCCGGGGTCTCCTGGCCCTTCTTCAGCGGCAGGTTGTACGACTGCCCGATCAGGGACGAGCCGACGACCTGGCCGTCCGCCTTGATCTCGGAGCCGTTCGCCGTGTTGTTGAATAGTCCCTGGGCGATGCCGGTGACGACCAGCGGGTAGATGACGCCCGTCACCAGGGTCAGCACGAGGAGGGCGCGCAGGCCCGCCCCGAGCAACCGGGCTGTGTTCGTAACGGAGTTGTTCATGGCGATCAGCCGATCCCGGGGATGAGGGAGATGAGCAGGTCGATGATCTTGATGCCGACGAAGGGCGCGATCAGCCCGCCCAGGCCGTAGATCGTCAGGTTGCGCCGCAGCATCCTGTCCGCGCTGACCGGCTTGTACTGCACGCCCTTCAGGGACAGTGGCACCAGCGCGATGATGATCAGCGCGTTGAAGATGACGGCGGACAGGATCGCGGAGTCCGGTGAGGACAGGCCCATGATGTTGAGCTTGTCCAGGCCCGGGTAGACGGCCGCGAACAGCGCCGGGATGATCGCGAAGTACTTCGCGACGTCGTTGGCGATGGAGAACGTGGTCAACGCGCCCCGGGTGATGAGGAGTTGCTTGCCGATCTCGACGATCTCGATGAGTTTGGTCGGGTTGGAGTCGAGGTCGACCATGTTGCCGGCTTCCTTCGCGGCCGACGTACCGGTGTTCATCGCCACACCGACGTCCGCCTGCGCGAGCGCGGGCGCGTCGTTGGTGCCGTCGCCGGTCATCGCGACGAGCTTGCCGCCCGCCTGCTCCCGCTTGATGAGCGCCATCTTGTCCTCGGGGGTGGCCTCCGCGAGGAAGTCGTCGACACCCGCCTCCTCGGCGATCGCCTTGGCCGTCAGCGGGTTGTCACCCGTGATCATGACGGTCTTGATGCCCATGCGGCGCAGCTCGTCGAACCGCTCCCGCATGCCTTCCTTGACGACGTCCTTGAGGTGGATGACTCCCAGGATCCGGGCTCCCCGGTCGTCCTCGACGGCGACGAGCAGCGGCGTTCCGCCCGCTTCGGAGATGCGGTTGGACAGCGTGTCCGCGTCCTCGGCGACCGCGCCGCCCTGCTCCTGGACCCAGGTGATGACCGAACCGGCCGCGCCCTTGCGGATCTTCCGGCCGTCGACGTCGACGCCGGACATCCGGGTCTGGGCGGTGAAGGCGATCCACTCGGCACCGGCCAACTCGCCCTGGTGGCGCTCGCGCAGTCCGTACTTCTCCTTCGCGAGTACGACGATGGAGCGGCCCTCGGGCGTCTCGTCGGCCAGCGAGGAGAGCTGGGCGGCATCCGCCAGCTCGGCCTCGGTGGTACCGGATACCGGCACGAACTCCGAAGCCTGGCGGTTGCCGAGGGTGATGGTGCCGGTCTTGTCGAGCAGCAGGGTGGAGACGTCACCGGCGGCCTCGACCGCGCGTCCCGACATCGCCAGGACGTTGCGCTGGACCAGCCGGTCCATGCCCGCGATACCGATCGCGGACAGCAGCGCACCGATCGTCGTCGGGATCAGACAGACCAGCAGCGCCACCAGCACGACCATCGTCAGATGGGTGCCCGCGTAGTCCGCGAACGGCGGCAGCGTGGCGACGGCCAGCAGGAAGACGATCGTCAGCGACGCCAGCAGGATGTTGAGCGCGATCTCGTTCGGCGTCTTCTGCCGGGCCGCGCCCTCGACCAGAGCGATCATCCGGTCGATGAAGGTCTCGCCCGGCTTCGTCGTGATCTTGATGACGATGCGGTCGGACAGCACCTTCGTACCGCCGGTGACCGCCGAACGGTCGCCGCCGGACTCACGGATGACCGGGGCCGACTCACCGGTGATCGCCGACTCGTCGACCGAGGCGACGCCCTCGACGACGTCGCCGTCACCGGGGATGATGTCGCCCGCCTCGCAGACCACCAGGTCGCCGATCGTGAGCTCGGTGCCGGGCACCTGCTCCTCGGTTTTGCCGTCCTTGCCGAGACGGCGCGCGACCGTGTCCGTCTTGGCCTTGCGGAGGGTGTCCGCCTGGGCCTTGCCGCGGCCCTCGGCGACGGCCTCCGCCAGGTTGGCGAAGATGACCGTGAGCCACAGCCAGGCGCTGATCGCCCACCCGAACCAGTCGCTGGGGTCCTTGAACGAGAAGACGGTCGTCAGCACCGAGCCGACGAGGACCACGAACATCACGGGTGACTTGATCATCACGCGCGGGTCGAGCTTGCGGAGGGCGTCCGGCAGCGACTTGATCAGCTGCTTGGGGTCGAAGAGACCCGCGCCGACCTTTCCTTCGTCCTTGTGGCCGGTCGGCACATCGCTGTGCGGCGCCCGGGTCGGGGTGGCTGTGGACATCGAGTCCTCTTGGTTCTCTGTACGAGTGGTCATGACGCCAGCCCTTCGGCCAGCGGGCCCAGCGCCAGGGCCGGGAAGTAGGTCAGACCGGTGATGATCAGGATCGCGCCTACCAGCAGACCGGTGAACAGCGGCTTCTCGGTGCGCAGGGTGCCCGCGGTCTCCGGGACCGGCTTCTGCTCGGCAAGCGAGCCGGCCAGCGCCAGCACGAAGATCATCGGCAGGAATCGGCCGAACAGCATCGCCAGGCCCGTCATCGTGTTGTACCAGTCGGTGTTCGCGTTCAGGCCCGCGAAGGCCGAGCCGTTGTTGTTCGAGGCTGACGTGAAGGCGTACAGGACTTCGGAGAAGCCGTGCGCGCCGGAGTTCAGCATCGAGTGCGGCGGCGTCGGCAGGGCCATGGAGGCCGCGGTGAAGATCAGGACCAGCGCCGGGGTGATCAGGATGTAGCAGGCCGCCAGCTTGATCTCACGCGAGCCGATCTTCTTGCCCAGGTACTCGGGCGTACGGCCGACCATCAGGCCCGCGATGAACACCGCGATGACCGCCATGATCAGCATGCCGTAGAGACCGGAACCGGTACCACCGGGCGCGATCTCACCCAGCATCATGCCGAGCATGGTGATGCCGCCGCCGAGACCCGTGAACGAGGAGTGGAAGGAGTCCACCGCACCGGTCGACGTGAGCGTGGTCGACACCGCGAAGATCGACGAGGCGCCGACGCCGAAACGGGTCTCCTTGCCCTCCATCGCACCGCCCGCGGCCTGCAGCGCCGGGCCGTGGTGCGCAAACTCGGTCCACATCATCAGGACTGTGAAGCCGAGCCAGATCGTGGCCATGGTGGCGAGGATCGCGTAGCCCTGCTTGACCGAGCCGACCATGATGCCGAAGGTGCGGGTCAGCGAGAACGGGATGACCAGCAGCAGGAAGATCTCGAAGAGGTTCGTGAACGGGCCGGGGTTCTCGAACGGGTGGGCACTGTTGGCGTTGAAGATGCCGCCGCCGTTGGTGCCGAACTCCTTGATGGCCTCCTGGGAGGCGACGGCGCCGCCGTTCCACTGCTGCGACCCGCCCATGAACTGACCGACCTCGTGGATGCCGGAGAAGTTCTGGATGGCACCGCAGGCCACGAGCACGATCGCCGCGATGAAGGCACCCGGCAGCAGGATGCGCATGACACCACGCACCAGGTCGGACCAGAAGTTGCCCAGCTCACCGGTGCGCGAGCGCGCGAAGCCCCGTACGAGAGCCACCGCGACGGCGATGCCCACGGCTGCGGAGACGAAGTTCTGGACGGCCAGACCGGCGGTCTGCACGACGTGGCCCATGGCCTGCTCGCCGTAGTACGACTGCCAGTTGGTGTTGGTCACGAAGGACGAGGCGGTGTTGAACGCCTGCGCCGGCTCGATGGCGGAGAAGCCGAGCGACATCGGCAGAACGCCCTGGACCCGCTGCAGCAGGTAGAGGAAGAGGACACCGATCGCGGAAAAGGCGAGGACACCGCGCAGGTACGCGGGCCAGCGCATCTCGGCGTCCGGGTTGGCGCCGATGCCCTTATAGATCCACTTCTCGACACGCCAGTGCTTGTCGGAGGAATAGACCTTGGCCATGTAGTTGCCAAGGGGGACGTAGGCGAGAGCCAGCGCGCCTATCAGGGCGAGCAGCTGGAGGAAGCCGGCAAGTACGGGACCCATGTCGTGGCTCAGAACCTCTCCGGGAAGATCAGGGCGAGGACGAGATAGCCCAG
Source organism: Streptomyces sp. NBC_00461 (assembly GCF_036013935.1). NCBI lineage: Bacteria > Bacillati > Actinomycetota > Actinomycetes > Kitasatosporales > Streptomycetaceae > Streptomyces > Streptomyces sp. NBC_00461. The sequence goes on along the minus strand of NZ_CP107902.1, from coordinate 7,814,724 downwards.
CAGGGCGACGGCCACGACGAGGCCGACGATGTTCTCAGCGGTCACAGCTTCGTCACCCCCTTGGCGACGAGGGCCACCAGCGCGAAGACCGCGATCGTGGCGACGACGAAGGCCAGATCGGCCATCGCGAGCTCCTAGAGGAGGTTCTGGAATCCGCAAGCGGATCGGACGAATAGAGGAAACCCCGTCTCTGGCCGGAATCGAGCGTCGTTGACGGGTCCCTTACGGCGTGCCGTACACCTTTGACGTAACTCTTACGGCACCTGCGCCGACCTGTGGCAAGGTGCCGCCGTCGGGCGCAGGCGGCGTCAGAACAACCGGAAGCGCAGCCTGCAGATCACTGCGTCGGTTTCCCGCCGTACCGCGTGCGCGACGACGGCGCCCCGCTGGTTCTGCAGCAGCCGCTGCCACAGCCGCTCCGGCTCCGTCTCCGGAATGAGAACGGTGACCCGGGTGGCCGGCTCCGACACCGACACCTCGCGGACGTAGGCGGCGATGGGACGGCCCAGGGAGCGGCGCTCGCAGGTCAGCCGGACCAGCGGCACCCCGGGGTCCCACTCGGCCCAGGCGCGCTCCAGAGCGTGCAGTGAGACCCGGTCCTCGGGGTCGGGGTAGCAGACGGTGACCGCACGGACTTCGTCGCCGAGGGAGGCAGCCGCGGTGAGGGCCTCCGAGGTGAGGCGGGAGATGGACGACACCGGCACGATCACGACCGAGCGGTCGCGGTGCGGGTGCTCGGGGATACGGCCCAGGCCCAGCCGCTCGCCGATCCGGGCGTAGGCGCGGTGCACGGTCTCGAAGACCGCGACCAGCAGAGGCAGCGCGATCACGATCAGCCAGGCGCCCTCCTCGAACTTCGACGCCGTGACGACGACCGTCGCGACGCCGGTGAGGACGGCACCGAACCCGTTGAGCAGCGCCTTGCCGCGCCACCCGGGCGAGCGTTCGAACCGCCAGTGCCGGACCATGCCCACCTGGGCAATGGTGAAGCCGACGAAGACGCCGATCGCGAACAGCGGCACCAGGGTGTTGGTGTCACCGCCGGAGAACACCAGCAATGCCGCGGAGACCACGGCGAGAGCGAGGACGCCGTGCCGGTGCACCTGGCGGTCAGCCTTCAGGGCGAACACGTGAGGTGCGTAGTTGTCACGGGCCAGCAGCTTCAGCAGCACCGGCAGCCCGCCGAAGGACGTGTTCGCGGACAGCGCCAGCAGGATCATCGTCGCGAACTGGATGACGTAGAAGGCCCAGTTGTGGCCGAGCGAGGCGTCTGCGAGCTGGGCGAGGACGGTGACGCCCTCGACCGGCTGGAGGTGGAAGCGGGAGATCAGCACCGACAGGCCGATCAGCATCACGCCGAGCACCGCACCGAGGGCGACCTCCGCGCGCTGGGCCCGCTTCACGCGCGGGCGGCGGAAGGAGGGGACGGCGTTGGCAATGGCCTCCACCCCGGTCAGTGCGGCGCAGCCGGAGGCGAAAGCTTTCAGCAATAGCAGTGCGCCCACGGTGGAGGCGTTGTCCGCGAGCGCCGACGCGTGTCCCGCCGCGGTGGCGGTGCTCACCGGCTCGGACCGGAACAGGCCCACCAGGATGAGCACGAAGATCGAGCCGACGAAGACGACCGTCGGCACGATGAACGCCCTTGCCGACTCCACGATGCCGCGCAGGTTGATGCCCGTGATCAGGGCGAGCACTGCCAGGCACAGCCACAGCCGGTCGTCGTAGAGGGCCGGGAAGGCCGAGGTCAGGGCGGCCACACCTGCGGTGACGGCGACGGCCACGTTGAGGACGTAGTCCAGGACCAGAGAGGCTGCCGCGACCAGGCTCGTGCGGGCTCCCAGGTGCGTCTTCGCGACGGCGTACGAGCCACCGCCGTCCGGGAAGGCCGCGATCACCTGCCGGTACGAGGCGACCAGCACCGCCAGCAGGCCCGCGATGGCCAGGGTCACCGGGAGCGTGAAGCCGAGGCCGTGCCCGCCCGCGGCGGCCAGCACCAGCACGATCGCCTCGGGCCCGTACGCCACCGACGCCATCGCGTCCAGCGACAGCGCGGCAAGGCCGGTGACGGCGGTCAGGCGATGACGTTCGCCGGTATCCGGCGGCTCCTCACCGGCGGGGACGGCGTCCGGCTCGGTCGTCAGGACGGACATGGGTGCGCGCTCCTTCTTCCAGGGCCGCGCACAAGGGCTGAAGAGTGCGCAGTGCACTCCAGGTTCTGTCCGATTCCCGTCGCTTCCGACTACTCCTTGCGGCATCTTCGCGCCGAAGAGCCCGAACTTGACGGGCCCTTGACGGCCATGTGATCCAGGCAACTGCCGTCCCGTCGCACGGGACCACCGTGTACCGCAAGTCATAGCGTCAAGAACCGCTGGATATCCGTCAGAGGCGCATCAAAGTGCGCCGATCGGGTTCTCCGGATCTCTACCGTCACTGGTATGGGACGCCGCGACGACGCGCGACACGAACCGGTCGACGCACACGGAGACAAACCCGGTGAGGCAACGAACGACCTCCAGTGGGCGCAGGAGTTGTGGAGTTCCGTCCGCTGCGCGGGAGTACTGCTCGTCGTGCTTCTCCTGGTCGACTGGGGCTCCGGCCGGCTCGCCCCCTGGCGTGCCGCCTTGTGGCTGGCCCTGGCAGGGCTGCTGTTCGTCGCGTTGTATCCCGCCCGAGTGTCCGCCGGCGAGGGTTGGCTGTCCTCGCGTCGGATGCTGCGGGAGCACCGGGTCCGTACGGACCTGTTGGTGTCCGTCCGCCACCTGGACGGCATCTCCCAACGGCTCCTGCTGCGGGACGCGTTCGGCAGACGCATCGAGATCGACCCGGACGTCCTCGTGACCAATCCTCAGCTGTGGTACCGCCTGGACGAGGACGCACGGAAGTCCGCGGCGGGCGGCACCCTGCTGTGCGGTGCCACCGCCCTGCGCCACATCTCGCAGCGCGTCGACCGCGAGACCGCCCGCGCCGTTTTCAAGGTCTCCGGCCTGGAGTGACAGGCGCCCGTACAGACGCCCGCGGTCACCCCTCCTTCACCGGCCCCGCAGTGTCCAGGGCCGCGCCCGTCTGATCGGCCAGGGTCACCGCGACGAGGCGACTTTGGAGCGGCGGTACGGGGCCGCTACCGGGGGTGAGCATGAAGCGGCCGAGGTAGTGACCGTTGCCGTATGCCCGGAGCTCGATGTCTCCCTCGGGCCAGCCGACGGCGTCCACGTCCCAGGGGCGCCGACCGACCGTCACGCTGCCGTCCTTCTGCAGCCTGGGCGGTTGCCCCATGAGGGTGCCGTACTCGAAGCGGCACGCGCGCAGTCCGAGCAGGTCGGTCAGCTCCCGGCGGACGTGATCGACCACGGTGTCCGCAGAGTTGGCGGACTGGGCGAGGGCGGCCGTGCGGTGGATCCGGGACAGGTGATCCCCGTCGGTCACCGCGATGACCTCCAAACGGCGGGCTCGGGCGGCCAGTTGGGACACGATGACGCCGACGAGCAACAGGAGCACCGCCGTTTCGACGTCCGCGGACGCGGTGATGTCGAACGTCTCGTAGGGCCGGGTGAGGAAGAAGTCGAACCAGGCCGCCGCGGAGAGCGCCGCGAGCGCACCCGCCGTACGGCTGCCCAGCGCGGCGACCGCGACGACTACCACGACGAGGATGAGGGCGGCGTTGGTGTGGGACAGATCCGAGCGGAACGGAACGAGCGCGAGGGCCACCAGGAACGGGACTGCCAGGCCCGCCGTCAGGGCGAGCCGGTCCCGCAGTGGCCAGGTACCCGCCGACGTGACGCGCGGTCCCTCCGTGCGGTGCAACAGCCGCCATGTGCCGGTCTCGGTGCTCATCAGGCACCTCCTACGCTCTGCGCACCACGCGGGTGCGGGTACTCCGTGGATTCCGTCTGTTCGGCGAAGGGCAGCGACACGACCATGGTCAGGCCGCCGCCGGGGGTGTCCTCGGGGGTGAGGGTCCCGTTCATCGCCTCGGTCAGGCCGCGGGCGAGGGCCAGGCCGAGGCCGAGTCCGGTGGTGTTGTCGGTGTCGCCGAGCCGCTGGAACGGCTCGAAGAGCCGGTCGCGGCCGTCGGCGGGCAGACCGGGCCCCCGGTCCACGACCCGCAGCTCCACCCGGCCTGCCAGGGCACTGGCGGTCACCAGCACCTTCTGTCCAACAGCCGTGTGGCGAGCGGCGTTTCCGGCCAGGTTGGCGATCACGCGCTCCAGCAGCGGTGGATCGGCCTGCACTGCCGGAATCTCCTCCGCGTCCGTCACCTCGATGCCGGGAGTGTCCGCGAGCGCCATGGGGAGCACCTCCTCAAGCGTGGTCGCGCGCAGATTCAGAGTGAGCGCGCCCGCTTCCAGGCGGCTGAGGTCGAGGAGGTTCTCGACCAGACGGTTGAGCTTGGCCATGGACTCGTCGGCGGTGGCGAGGAGTTCGTCCCGGTCCGCGGCGGAGAACTCCACGTCCCGGCTGCGGAGCGAGGCGACCGCGGCCCAGCCGGCGGCGAGCGGGGTCCGTAGGTCATGGCCGACGGCCCGCAGCAGGGCCGTACGCATCCGGTCGGCGGCCTTCACCGGTTCCACCTCGGCGGCGGCCTCGGCGAGCCTGGCCCGCTCCACCGCGGACCCCACGTGCGCGGCGAACGCGGCCAGCACCCGCCGCTCGGACGACGACAGAGTGCGGCCGCCCAGGACGAGATACGCGCCGGGACCGGCCGGCACGGCCGTTGCGCCGTCGGCATCGGGCGGCTGCTCCACCAGCTCCACCGACTCCATACCGAAGGTCTCCCGCGTGCGCTCCAGCAGCGCCGGAATGGTCGCGCCGCCGCGCACGATGCTTCCGGCCAGCGACGACATGGTCTCGGCCTCGGCGGTGGCCCGGGCCGAGCGCCGCCAAAGGCGCAGGGAGCGGTCGACGACGGCTGCGACAGTGGCCGCCACCACCGCGAACACCCCCAGGGCCAGCAACGCGTTGGGATCGTCCAACGTGAACTGCCCGATGGGCGGGATGAACCAGTAGTTGAGCAGCAGCGACGCCGTCACCGACGCGATCACGGCCGAGGCGACCCCGCCTATGCAGGCCACCCCCACCACGGCGAGCAGGAACAGCAGCGCCTCACTGGTCAGGTTCACCGTCCCCCGCACCTGCGCCAGGACGGCAGTGAGCATCACCGGCAGCACCAGTCCGGCCACCGGACCTGCGATCAGCCGGGCTGTCGACAGGGTGCGCCGCCGGGATGGCAGCAGGGTCCCGCGGCCGGCCCGCTCGTGCGTGACCCGGTGGACGTCGATATCGCCGGAGAGGGCGGTCACCGTCTCGCCCGTGCCCGACCCGGTGAGGAACCGTTCCAGGCGGCCGCGGCGGCTGGTGCCGAGGACGAGCTGGGTGGCGTTCTCGGCGCGGGCGAAGTCCACCAGCGCGGTGGCCACGTCGTCGCCGACGATCGAGTGGTAGCTGCCGCCGAGGTCCTCCACCAGCCGCCGCTGCCGGGCCAGTGAGGCGTGCGAGACTCCGGCCGCGAGGCCGTCGCTGCGGGCCACGTGCACGGCGAGCAGATCGCCCCCGGCCGACCGGGCGGCGATACGGGCGGCACGCCGGATCAGCGTGTCCCCCTCCGGGCCACCCGTCAGTGCCACGACAACTCGCTCACGGGTCTCCCACACCCCGCCGATGCCGTGCTGGGAGCGGTACTCCTGGAGCGCCTCGTCGACCCGGTCGGCCACCCACAGGAGCGCCAGCTGGCGCAGCGCGGTCAGGTTGCCGGTCCGGAAGTAGTTGGCGAGCGCCGCATCGATCTTCTCCGGGGCGTAGACGTTGCCGTGGGCCATGCGGCGGCGCAGTCCCTCGGGCGGCATGTCCACCAGCTCGACCTGGTGGGCGCGTCGTACGACCTCGTCGGGGACCGTCTCGTGCTGCGGCACCCCGGTGATCTTCTCGACGACGTCATTGAGGGAGGCCAGGTGCTGGATGTTCAGCGCGGTGATGACGTCGATGCCGGCGTCGAGCAGTGCCTCGATGTCCTGCCATCGCTTGAGGTTGCGGCCGTCTCCGGGGACGTTGCTGTGGGCGAACTCGTCGACGATCGCGACCTGTGGGCGGCGCGCGAGGACCGCGCCCAGGTCCATCTCCTGGAATTGTCCGCCGCGGTAGGAGCAGCGGGCACGGCCGACGACCTCCAGGCCGTCGAGCATCGCCTCCGTGCGGGGTCGGCCGTGGCACTCGGCGAATCCCACCACCACGTCCGCCCCGCGGGCGGCGCGGCGCCGCCCCTCGTCGAGCATGCGGTAGGTCTTGCCGACACCGGGGGCTGCCCCGAGGTAGACCTTCAGTCGTCCGGGCCGTACGTCACTCATCGCCGCCGACGCGCTCCGCTCACTGATCCAACTCCCCTGTGCAGAAGGGTTCCTCCCCTACGAAAGCCCTTCCGCGGACCGGCCGGGGCTGCCGTTAGCGCTTTCTTGGCACTGGTCACAGGGACCTTGACACTGTCTTGACGCACCTGGGGCCCGATAGAGTGAAGGCGGTGTGCCGGGAAGTCTGGTCGGCCGGGAGTCGCGGTGGCTCCCGTCATAGGCCCCAGGGGGACGGCATGCGCAGCGTAGGGACGGTACTCGCCCTCGTGGTCCTGGCCACAGTGGTGGCCACCTTCGCGCGGCGGTGGCGCATTCCCGCCCCTTCCCTCCTCGTGGTAGCCGGTCTCGGCGTGGCGCTGCTCCCGGGCACCCCTCAGATCGAGATCAGCCCCGAGATCATCGGCCTGGTCGTGCTCCCGCCACTGCTGTACGCCTCCGCCGAGGAGATGCCCTGGCGTGAGCTGCACGCGGTGTGGAAACCGGTCGGGATCCTCGCCATCGGCCTGGTCCTGGCGTCGGCGGCGGCGGTCGGCGCGGTGGCGGCGCTGGTGACACCGCTGTCCTGGCAGATGGCGTTCGTGCTGGGCGCGATCCTGGCCAGCACGGACCCCGTCGCCGTCACCGCACTGGGCAGACGCCTCGCCCTGCCGCCGAAGGTCCAGGTCCTCGTACAGGCCGAGAGCCTCTTCAACGACGCGACCTCCCTGGTGCTGGTGCGGGTGGCGGCGAGCATCGCCGTGGCGTCCGCGGCCGCCGACTGGGGCGCGGCGGGCGGCGAGTTCCTGCTGCTCGCCGGTGGCGGCACAGTGATCGGCGCAGCGGTCGCGGGCGTGATCGCCCTGATCCGGCGCCGCACCGAGGACCCGGTCCTGGAGACGGTGATCGCCCTGGTCACCCCGTACGCGGCCTACCTGCTGGCGGAGGCGGCGCACACCTCCGGCGTGACCTCGTGCGTGGTGGCCGGCGTGGTCCTGGGCGGCCGGGGCGACCGCCTCACCAACGCACGCATCCGGCTCCAACTGCACGCCGTGTACGGCACGGTGGTGTTCCTGCTGGAGAGCGTGGTCTTCAGCCTCATCGGGCTGGCCCTGCCGGCCCAGGTACGGGCACTGGCCGATGGCGACCGGGCCTGGCCGCTGTACGCCGTCGCCGTCGCCGTCACGCTCGTCGCCGTGCGCATGCTGTGGCTGGCCCCGCTGTCGGCGGTGGTGCAGCGCAAGGGCGGTATCACCCGCATGAACTGGCGGATCCCCGTGGTCCTGACCTGGGCGGGCACCCGAGGGGTGATGCCGCTGGCGGCCGCCCTGTCCATCCCCGAGGTCGCGCGGAACGGCACCGCCCTCGCGGACCGGCCGCTCGTCCTCGTCCTGACCACCTCGGTGGTGGTCGTGACCCTCGTCGTGCAGGGCTTCACGCTCGCCCCGGTCGTCCGCCGCTCCGGCATCGCCCTGGAGCCCGCCCACACCGCGCGCGAGGAGGCCGAGGCCCGCTCTCAACTCGCACACGCCGGCCTGGCCCGCCTGGAGGAACTCGCCGAGTTGGAGGTCGTACCGGACGTCGTCCTCGACCGGCTCCGCCGTGGCCTGACCGCCCGCCTCGACGACGCCCGAGACCGCCTCGCGGAGCAGGACAGCGACGGAACCGCGACCGAGTCCGCCGACCTCGTCTACCGCCAGTTGCGCCGCGACCTGATCGCCGTCGAGACGGGCGAACTCCAGCGCCTCTACGACGACCACGCCATCAGCGACACCACCCGGCGTCGGCTGCAGCGCTCACTGGACTTGGAGGAGGCCCGGCTCGCGGACGCGTGACCGTTCCGCTGGGGGTGCCGTGAGGGGGTCATCGGTCGTCTGCGGCGACGTCGTGGCTGGTCGCGCAGTTCCCCGCGCCCCTAAAGGGGCGCTGCCCTCCCCGTGTCCAGGGCAGGATCTGCCGGTCTGGCCTAACGGAACTCGGCCAGTCTTGGCCGTAGTCCGACGGCCGTAAGGGCCATCGCGGCAAGCAACAGCCCGCCCGTCCAGGGAAGCAGGCCGGTGACCGCCGAGCGGCCCGCGTCGACCGAGGCTGTGAAGTGGGCACGGTTGATGTCGGTCACCTTGCCCAACGCGGCCATCCACGCCCCGAAGTGCGCATTGGACGTCCCTGCCTCCCAGCCCATGCAGAACTCGACCGCCTGGTCCTCCTTGCCCGCAGCCAGCAGCGTGCGGATCTTCCGGTCGTCGCGCTGGTAGACGGCGTAGGTCTGCACGGTCTTCTCGGCCGCGGCCCGCTCCCCCGCGAAAGTGATGTTGTCGAGCTCGCGCCGGAACTCGCCGGTGAAGCGCAGGTCGTGGGGGTCGGACTCGTACGCCTGCCAGCTGGTGGCAAGTTCCGCGTCGTACGTCGCGAGGGATGCGCCCTTGATGCCGTACAGCTCCTGCGACTTGGCGAGGAAAGAGGCTGCGTACTGGTCACGGCGCCCGGGGTCGAGGAGATACCGGCTCTCGTCGGCGTTGGCGTCGTGGGCGATGGCCCGGGCGCGGGTGAGGGCGACGACGGAGTCGAAGGCGTCGCGCCGGGCTCCCCGCAGGTCGTCGGCCGTGGAGGTGAACAGCTGTGCGCCGAGGATCACGGCGAGCAGAGTGCAGACGGTGGCGGCCAGCACTCCTGGGTTGAGGATGCGCCGGAAGCTTCGGACGAGGTACCACTGCAGGGCGCCGAGCACGGCCAGCAGCAGCACGCCGAGCGCGACGACGGCGATGAGCTGGGCGGACAGAGTGGATCGGGCCGAGCTGTACTCCGCGTCGAACGCCTTGTCGTTGGAGGACACCAATGTCCGTGCCGCCGGGAGGAGTTGCTGCTGAAGAAGGTCCGTGGCCTTGCGGTAGTCGACGAGCGCGGCCGCCTTGCCGTCACGGTGTCCGTCGTTCTCCAGGGCCCGGCCGATCAGCTCCTGGTACTCGGCGAAGCCGTCGGTGAGCGACTCCACGGTCTTCTCGTCGCCCCGGTCGCCCTGAGCCGCGACCGCGAGAGTCCGCAGATCATGCCCGATCTCCCGCCGGGCGTCACCGTAGAAACCGACGGCCTTCTTGTACGGCGTCTGGAGGCGCCCTCTGCCCGCGTCGCCACTGGACAGCAGGATGTTGGCGGCCTGCGCGTCCATGTCGTTCAGGGCGAGGTTGAGGTCGGCCGCGCTGGTGGTTCGGGGCGCGTCGCGGTCGGCCACGCTGTTCCAGGTGCCCATGGCCGCGAGTCCGGCGAGCGTCAGCAGCAGTGCCAGGGCGGCGGCGAGCAGGACCGTGGCCGCGCGCAGGAGACGCAGCCGCGCGGGCACGGATGCCCAGTAGCGACAGCGCAGAGCGGCCCACGCGGCCACGGCCTGCTGCCTCTGGTGCTGCCCCGGACCGCCCGTCCGCGACGCCCCTCGTCGCCGCGGTCCGGGGCTGCCCCCAGGTGGGGTGACCGCAGGCTGCGACGGCTGCGCACCGGCCTCCGGCTGAGGTCTGTGCGATGTACCGGCCGTGATGGTCACGGTCCCTCCCCCGCCTCGCCGAGGACGGTCACCCCGCCCCCGTTGCCGCTCAGTCTGCGACCGGATCAAGCCATGGACGGCTTGCGTTGACGCCCTCCTGACGGCTGGCCGGCATTGTTTGACGGGACCTTGACGGCGCTCACGCCGGACCCGTATGAAAGCCGCAAATTCCTTGCTGAGCAGGGTTGTTCGACCGCTGGCCGCGGATAGATTCCTGTGGTCCGCCGACGAGGCCGTGGGCGTCAACGGCCTCAACCGCTCCCGGAGTCCCCAATCCGAAAGCGGCTCACGGCGGCCTGGTGCGTGCCACCGAACGGCAGGCACCGGCGCGTGACGTCCCGTCGTCTTCCCGCGCCGACGTCCGCGCACCTCCGTGCGGTGCCGGGACCCCCGGCACCGCACGGTCCCGCGATCTCTTGACCGTCCACCCGTCAGTCCGTCGGCATGCCCTGCCGCGTGCCGCCGCCGAGCCACGAAGGTCTCATGCATCCCGCTGCGCCCGAGCAAGCCCCGCCGTCCCGCCCCCAGCGCGCCTCGGGGCCCGGACCAGGAGGAGGAACGAGACGCCGCGCCCGGAGCGGGCTCTTCGAACCCGCCCAGCTTGTCCGCTCCTTCCCCGAGGCCCTCCGCAAACTGCACCCACGAACCCTGGTCAGGAACCCCGTCCTCTTCGTGGTGTCCGTGGGAGCCGCGCTGACCACCCTGTCCGCGCTGCTCCACCCAGCCGTCTTCACCTGGGTGATCAGCGCCTGGCTGTGGCTGACCGTCGTCTTCGCCAACCTCGCGGAGGCCGTCGCCGAAGGCCGCGGCAAGGCGCAGGCCGAGTCGCTGCGCAGGGCGCGTACGGACACGGTGGCGCTGCGACTGCTCGAATGGCGCTGGGGCACCAACCTGCGCAGCGCCCGCACCGAGGCAGTCGCCGCCACCGACCTGAAGCCCCTGGACGTCGTACTCGTCGAGGCGGGCGAGATGATCCCCGCGGACGGCGATGTCGTCGACGGCGTCGCCGCGGTCGACGAATCGGCCGTCACCGGGGAGTCCGCGCCGGTCATCCGCGAGGCGGGCGGCGACCGCAGCGGAGTCACGGGCGGTACGACGGTCCTGTCCGACCGCATCGTGGTGCGCGTCAGCGCCCGCCCCGGCCACAGCTTCCTGGACCGGATGATCGCCCTGGTCGAGGGCGCCAACCGGCAGAAGACCCCGAACGAGATCGCCCTGAACATCCTGCTCGCCTCGCTCACGATCATCTTCCTGCTGGTCGTGGTGACCCTCCAGCCGATGGCCGAGTACGCGAACGCGGCGCAGTCGACAACCGTCCTGGTCGTCCTGCTCGTCACCCTCATCCCGACCACGATCGGCGCCCTGCTCTCCGCGATCGGCATCGCCGGCATGGACCGGCTGGTGCAGCGCAACGTACTGGCCATGTCCGGCCGGGCGGTCGAGGCGGCGGGCGACGTGAACACCCTGCTGCTCGACAAGACCGGCACCATCACCCTCGGCAACCGCGAGGCCGCCGCCTTCGTCCCGCTGCCCGGCATCGACGAGCAGCAACTCGCGGACGCCGCCCAGCTCTCCTCACTGGCCGACGAGACACCCGAGGGCCGCTCAGTCGTCGTCCTGGCCAAGAACCGGTACGGCCTACGGGCCCCCGCCGAAGGGGAGTTGGCGAACGCACGCTGGGTCGCCTTCAGCGCGCAGACCCGCATGAGCGGCGTCGACCTGCACTGGAACAACGGAGCCAGGTGCGCCATCCGCAAGGGCGCCGCCCGGCAGGTGATCGACTGGGTGCAGATGTACGGCGGCCAAGTCCCGCCCGAAGCACGGCACTTCACCGACTCGGTGGCCGCCTCCGGCGGCACGCCCCTGCTGGTGGCCGTGCACGACTGGAACGGCCCCCGTGTGCTCGGCCTGATCCACCTCAAGGACGTCGTCAAGGACGGCATCCGCGAACGCTTCGCGGAACTGCGCCGCATGGGCATCCGCACCGTCATGATCACGGGCGACAACCCGCTCACCGCCCGCGCCATCGCCCAGGAGGCAGGCGTCGACGACTACCTTGCCGAGGCCACCCCCGAGGACAAACTCGCCCTCATCAAACGCGAGCAGGAAGGCGGCAAACTCGTCGCGATGACCGGCGACGGCACCAACGACGCGCCCGCGCTCGCGCAGGCAGACGTCGGCGTCGCCATGAACACCGGTACGTCGGCCGCCAAGGAGGCCGGCAACATGGTCGACCTCGACTCCAACCCGACCAAACTCATCGAGATCGTCGAGATCGGCAAGCAACTCCTCATCACCCGAGGCGCGTTGACCACCTTCTCCATCACGAACGACGTGGCGAAGTACTTCGCGATCATCCCGGCGATGTTCGCGGGCGCCTACCCCGGTCTGGAGGCGCTCAACGTCATGGGCCTGCACAGCCCGACCTCCGCGATCACCTCGGCAATCATCTTCAACGCCCTGATCATCGTCGGACTGATCCCGCTCGCGCTGCGCGGCGTGCGCTACACACCCTCGTCGGCACACGACCTGCTGCGCCGCAACCTGCTCCTGTACGGCCTCGGCGGGCTGGTGCTGCCCTTCGCCGGCATCAAGCTGATCGACCTGCTGATCTCGGGGGTGCCCGGCCTCGGCTGAGCCGCGACCGCTGCCGTGGCCCGGCCGTCAAGGACGCGTATGCGCACGTCAGAGGCCCGTCAGAGAACGGCGGTCGGGCTTGCCCGCGTCCTGCGGGACGGCTTCCATGGACGACGTGAACAGCGCCTGGCTCCTCTTCGACCGGCCGCCGAGTCCCGCTCGGCCGTCCAGTCCTGCGCCGCGCTGTGCGGAAATGCCCGCGTCCGTGTCCCACTGACGCGTTCCGCATCCCCCGGGGCGCCGTGACTCCTGTCCGGCGCCCCGCCCCGTTTTCGTACCCGCACGCCAACTTCCCCTCGCCGGGGCCTCGTTCGCGTGCCATCACTCCGGATTGGATCATGTCCGACTCCACTCTCTCGTCCCGTACCGTGCTCGTCACCGGCGCCACCTCCGGCATCGGCTACGAAACCGCCAGGCAGCTCGCCGAGCGCGGCGCCACAGTCCTGCTGCACGGCCGCACCGCCGAGGACGCCCTCGCCGCATCCGACGCGCTCGTCGCCACGGCAGGTGTCGCCGGGGACCAACTCTGCACGTACGCAGCCGACTTCGCCCGCCTCGACGAAGTCGAGACCCTCGCCCGCAAGGTGGCCACCGAGCACCTGCACCTCGACGTGCTGGTCAACAACGCCGCCATGGCCGCCCCTGAGCGGCACACGGTCACCGCCGACGGCAACGAGATCGCCTTCCAGGTCAACTTCCTCGCCCACTACCTGCTCACGTGCCTGCTGGAGCCGGCGCTCACCAGCGACCCGGGCGGCCGAGTGGTCAACGTGTCCTCCGCCCTGCACCGCACAGGGTCCATCCAGTGGTCCGACCCCAACCGCGCCCGCCGCTACTCGCGTCTCGCCGCCTACGCCCAGTCCCAGCTGGCCCTGACGGTGTTCGCGGCCGACCCGCGCGTCACGGCTGTGTCCGTGCACCCCGGCGTCTGCGACACAGCGCTGCTCTCCCTGTACTCCCACGAGGGCATGTCTTCCGCCGAGGGCGCGGCGAACGTGGTCCGCCTGTGCGACCCGGCCGTGGAGATCGTCAACGGCGCCTACTACGACCGCGACGCGCGCATCGAACCGGCCCCGGCCGCGACCGAGGACCGCACCGTCAAGCGCCTGAACAAGCTGGCGGACCTGCTGGTGGGCCGCAGCGCCGCCTGAAACACCCGTATCCGAAGGAGAGTTGACGTCCGTGTCCAAGCGTGCCCGCAAGAAGAAGGCGCGTCGCAAGAAGAAGGCCAACCACGGAAGCAAGGCCGGCCGGCGCTGACCGAACGCTGTCCGCCGAGGGGCGGGCGACGAGGAGCAGCGATGCCCTCGGTCGTCCGCCCCTTCCGTACTGATTCCGGGAGCCGTCGATGAACGTATCGAGGCTCCCCCGCGTCAGCCCGGCGTTAGAAAGCGCTGCCAGTCGATCAAGAAGTCGTCAGCACGGACCCGGTCACCAGGCTCGGCGCCGTAGCGTCGCCGCAGGCCCACCGACCCGGCGAGATCCGCCCGGGCGAGGGCCCGCACCTCCCTCTTCACAGGAGACGACGCAGAAAATGACGACCACAGTGCCCGCCACCCCCACACAGGCCGGGCCGGACGACGGCCGGCAGGCCGATGCCCGCGAGAAGGACATCATGCGGTTCCGCACGGTGTCCGGACCCGATCTCACCAACCGGAACGACGCCTACCTCGCCTGGCAGCTCGACCGCCAACAGGCGGACCTGTGGCCGTACTTCCGCCGCTACGACACCGCCCTGACCACCCGCGCCACCGTCGTCTCCGACGCCGGCGTGATCACCGAGGGACCCAACTTCGGCGGCCAGGACTACCTTTCGCTCACCGGCCACCCCACCGTCCTCGACGCCGCCCACCAGGCCCTGCGCGACTACGGTCCGCTCACCGCCGGCTCCCCGGCCCTGGGCGGCGCGACCCCGATCAGCCAGGCGCTGGAGACCGGGCTGGCCGAGGCCCTGCGCACCAACCACGTCGCCCTCTTCCCCACCGGCTGGGCATCCGGCTTCGGCACCATCCGGGCCCTGATGCACCGCCGCGACCACATCCTGCTCGACAAGCTCTCCCACGACTCCCTGCGCCAGGGCGCCGCCGCCAGCGGCGCGACCGTGGAGTTCTTCCGCCACCTCGACAACGACGCCGTACGGCGCCACCTCGCGGGCATCCGTGCCACCGACACCACGAATGCCGTCCTCGTCGTCACCGAGGGCGTGTTCTCCATGGACTCCGACACCCCGCAGCTGGCCGAACTACTCGGCATCTGCCGCGAATACGGCGCACAGCTGATGGTCGACGTCGCCCATGACTTCGGTGCCATGGGCGAGTTCGGCGGCGGCCAGCTGGAGGTGCACGGCATCCTCGGCGAGGTCGACTTCGTGGTCGGCGCCTTCTCCAAGACCTTCGCCACCACCGGCGGCTTCCTGGCCACTCCTTCGGCGTCCGCGCGGGAGTACGTGCGGATGTTCGGCGGCCCACAGACCTTCTCCAGCGCCATCACCCCCGTACAGACCGCGGTGGCCCTCGCGTCCCTGGGCATCGTGACCTCACCCGAGGGCTCCCGGCGCCGGGCGGCGGTCGCAGCCGTCGCCACCCGGCTGCGCGAGGGTCTGACAGCCCGCGGCCTGGAGGTCATGGGCGACGTGGTCTGCCCAGTCGTCCCGGTCCTCATCGGCGACACCCCCACCGGCCGCACGGCCTCCGGCCTCATCGCCCGCGCCGGCCTCATCGCCCACCTCGTCGAGCAACCTGCCGTCGCCTCCGACGCGGCCCGCTTCCGCATGCAGGCCATGGCGGACCACAGCGACGACGACGTCGACAGCGCGGTCGACATCCTCGACACCTGCATACGCGCGGCCCGGCGAGCCACCGCCGCCACCCGCTGAGCCCTGACGCCCATCCGGCGGCCGGACGGAACCGTCTTGAATGGCTCCGCCCGGCCGCCGCACCCGACCGCCCTTAACGGAGTCCTAACGCGCTTGGAGCACTCTCCCGTAGGACCAGGCGTCACTCTCTGCTTACGCTGGTGCCGCCGTCCGCGTGATGGCCGGTCCCCCACACTGAGCCGCGCACCAGGAGCACGCCGATGGTCACTGCCGAACGCCCACCGCCACGTCTGCGTGCGTGGATGCTGGAGGGCCTGTCCGACATGGGCAAGACCGGCGGCCACACGGGGCCCCATGCCGAGCCGGAGCCCCCGCACAAGGGTCAGCGCTGGTGGCGCGTGATGTGCCTGACCGGTGTGGACTACTTCTCCACTCTCGGCTACCAGCCCGGCATCGCGGCCCTCGCGGCAGGACTGCTCTCCCCGATCGCGACCATCGTGCTCGTCGTGGTCACGCTGGCCGGCGCCCTGCCGGTCTACCGTCGGGTGGCCGAGGAGAGCCCCCACGGCGAGGGCTCCATCGCGATGCTGGAGCGGCTGCTGTCCTTCTGGAAGGGCAAGCTGTTCGTCCTCACCCTGCTCGGGTTCGCGGCGACCGACTTCCTGATCACCATCACCCTGTCGGCCGCCGACGCCTCAACCCACCTGGTCGAGAACCCGCACCTGACCAGCACCCTGCACGACAAGCAGATGCTGATCACGCTCATCCTCGTCGCCCTCCTCGGGGCGGTGTTCCTCAAGGGCTTCCTGGAGGCCATCGGCGTCGCGGTCGTCCTCGTGGGCGTCTACCTCGCGCTGAATGTCGTGGTCGTCATCGTCGGCCTGTGGCACGTCGGCGCCGCGGGCCATGTGGTTACCGACTGGTCGAGCGCTTTGACAGCCGAGCACGGAAACGTGTTCGCGATGATCGGTGTGTCCCTGCTGGTCTTCCCCAAGCTGGCACTCGGCCTGTCCGGCTTCGAGACCGGCGTCGCCGTCATGCCCCATGTGAAGGGCGACAACAGCGACACGGAGGAGAGCCCCAAGGGGCGTATCCGCGACACCAAGAAACTGCTCACGTCCGCCGCGACCATCATGAGCGTCTTCCTGATCGCGACCAGCTTCATCACCACATGGCTGATCCCGGAGAAGGAGTTCGAGCCCGGCGGTAAGGCCAACGGCCGCGCCCTGGCCTATCTGGCGCACGAGTACCTGGGCGGCGCCTTCGGCACGGTCTACGACGTCTCGACCATCGCGATCCTGTGGTTCGCCGGCGCCTCCGCCATGGCCGGACTGCTCAACCTGATGCCGCGCTACCTGCCCCGCTACGGCATGGCCCCGCACTGGGCCCGCGCCGTGCGCCCGATGGTGATCGTCTTCACCCTGATCGGCTTCCTGGTCACCTGGCTCTTCAACGCCAACGTCGACGCCCAGGGCGGCGCCTACGCCACCGGCGTCCTGGTGCTGATGTCCTCGGCCGCGATCGCCGTGACCATCGCCGCCCGCCGCGCCCACCAGCGGGGCTGGACCATCGGCTTCGCCACCGTCTCGGCGGTCCTCCTGTACGTCACCGGGGCAAACGTCGTCGAGCGCCCCGACGGCGTGAAGATCGGCGCCTGCTTCATCGCCGGCATCATCCTGGTCTCCCTGCTCTCCCGGCTGGCCCGCGCCTTCGAGCTGCGCGTCACCAGCGTGACGCTCGACGACATGGCGGAACGATTCGTCCGGGACATTGCCAGCCGCAAGATCCGTTTCCTCGCCAACGAGCCCGACCGGCGCGACAAGGCCAAGTACCGGGACAAGATCGAACAGATCCGCAACGACAACGATCTCCCCGAGCAGGAGGACTTCGTCTTCGTCGAGGTGACGGTCACCGACCCCTCCGAGTTCGAGGCGGATCTCACCGTGCGCGGCGAGGTCCTGCACAACCGCTACCGGGTACTGACCCTGGAGTCCTCCTCCATCCCCAACGCCCTCGCCGCCCTCCTCCTCCACGTCCGCGACACGACGGGCTGCATCCCGCACATGTACTTCGAGTGGACCGAGGGCGGCCCCTTCGCCAACTTCCTGCGCTTCTTCCTCTTCGGTCAGGGCGAGGTCGCCCCGGTCACCCGCGAGGTCCTGCGCGAGGCGGAACCCGACCGAGCCCGCCGCCCGCGCGTCCACACCGGCTGAACGACCCGTCGCCGTAAGGATCCCGTCAAGATTCGCCGGTACGCCGTCAGGGGCCCGTCAGCGCCGGTCGCTCAGATGCGTACACGCACCTAGCGTCAGCGTCATGCGAAAGAGCGGACCGGCGGGGTCGGCCGGCGACCGCCACTGGCGTGGCAGCGCCCGGCTGGCGATGAGCTGCGCCCTGCTGTTCTGCACCATGAGCCTTCTGGTCGACTGGGACGCGGGAAGTCTGACGCCGCTCCGCGCCCTGCTCTGGGTCACCATGTCGGCCGCCGTATGCGTCGTCCTCCTGCCGCAGCGGGTGAGTGCGGGCCCCGGCTGGCTGACGGTGCGCACCCCCTGGCGCCGGCACATGGTCCACACGGACGCGCTGGCAGCCGTACGGCAGTACGACGGCATCTCCTCCCACCTGGTCCTACGGGACGTCCACGGCCACAGCCTGGAACTCGACCCCCGGACCCTCGCCGACAACCCCCTGCTCTGGCACGAACTCGACACGGGCGTCCGCCGCTCCCTGGAACGCGGAACGCTCCGCCACGGAGCGGACGTCCTCGACCGACTGGGCCGGCGCATCGACGACGAGACAGCACAGGCGGTCCTACGGGAATCGGGACTTTCCTGATATCGCGAGAACACCGTGGTCTCCACCGTTCGCCGTGGTTCAGTCGTTCCACACCGAGGCGTCGGGGCGGCTCAGCTGCTCGGCGAGGATGGGCTCGGGGTGGGCCGGCGCAACGCCGCCCAGTCACGCGTCCAGTTGTGCGCGAATGAGTGTGCCGAGTCGATGCCATGCCGGGGACGAGGCGTTGACCGTGCCCTGGATGAGCGCCGGGATCTCGGAGGCTGTATCCAGCTGGGGCGCTTCGTCGGGTCCGTAGCGTTCCCGATGTGCCTCGGCGATCCGTCGGGCGAGGTCGTCGATGCGGGGGTCGTCGGGGTCGAGGTCGTGCGCGTGGTCGTAGGCGAGGAAGAGCTGCCGTAGCGTCGGGTCGGCCAAGTTCTCGGCTTGGTCGTGAAACAGGGTGATCGCGTGGTCCGGGTGGGTGGCGAACACGAGGATCCACAGGTCGCGTTGCAGGTCCACCCATCCGCGTCTCCGCCGGTGATCGAGATCAGGTCCGCGTACTCCTGCAGCAGCGCGGCGACCTCGTCGTTGGACCGGGCCACGCCTTCAGGGTAGGCGCAGCGACGGACGTGCCGCCCGTCCCCGTAGAGCAGTCGAGAGCAGCTCACAGGGAGGGGAACAGGACGTGGCAGGGCAGAGGGTCAGACGTGTCAGGGGTACGGCGGTCGCGGCGGCGGCGATGGCGGCGCTGACCGCGTCGCAGGCACCGGGGGCGGCCGAGGCGCGGGCCTCCGTGCCGGCCCGGGAGACCGCCGAGCACGGTCCCAGCGTGTCCGGTGACACTCCGTACCGCACCGATCTCCCGCCGCTCACGCGCAGGCACAAGGGTGCGGACGCGGGAACGGGCACGGCATCGGCGGCCGGCGGCACGGTGCCCGCCACCGTCTTCGCCGCCTACCGGCACGCGGAGGCGGAACTCGCGCGCACCGCGCCCGGCTGCGGACTGCGCTGGCAGCTGCTGGCCGCGATCGGCCGGGTGGAGTCGGGCCAGGCGGACGGCGGCCGGGTCACCGCCGACGGCACGACGGTGACGCCGATCCTCGGTCCCAGGCTCGACGGCGGCGCCTTCGCCGTCGTACGGGACACCGACGGTGGTGCGTACGACGGGGACGCGGTGTACGACCGGGCGGTGGGGCCGATGCAGTTCATCCCGTCGACGTGGGCGCGGTGGGGTGCGGACGGGAACGGCGACGGGCGGGCGGTCCCGGGCAACGTGTTCGACGCGGCGCTCGCCGCGGGGCGGTATCTGTGTGCGGGCGGGCGTGATCTGTCCGAGGCCGCCGGGCTGGACGCGGCGATCCTCGGCTACAACCACTCGGCGGTGTATCTGCGGACGGTGCGGGCCTGGTACGGGTACTTCCTGGAGGGGCATCGGGTGGTGCCGGACGGCCACGGCTCCGGCTCCGGCCCCGTGGAGGCGACCTCGCGGCCCTCGAAGCGCCCGAAGTCTGCGCATCCGAAATCCACGGCGAAGCCGACGCCGACGCCTCGTTCCGGCGCCTCCCCGTCCCCCGCGCCGGCCTCCGCGACGCCCTCCAACTCCCCTTCGGCGCCCGGGACATCGTCGGAACCCGTCGCGCCCGTACCCACCCCGAGCATCGAACTTCCCGTCGGTGACGTGCTCCCCAGCACCGGCCTCTGACCAGTAACGGCGCGGACTCGATGACCGCCGCCCCCTCCACAACCGCTGCTACCCGGCGGTAATGTCGCCACCCGCCGGTCCGGGACCAGGGCCTGTCCGGCGGGTGAGCGCGAAGGGGCCCTCATGGCGACGGAGATGCCTGCGGATATGGAAGCCGCAGACGAGCGTTGGCAGCGTATGTGGAGCCACCGCGAGCAGCTGCTCAAGGTGGCCCGGCGCAGGTCGATGAGCCGGGAGGACGCCGAGGACGCCGTGCACGAGGCGATGCTGCGCGCCGCGGAACGGCCCGATCTGGACGACGAGCGGCTCGGTGCGTGGCTGACGACGGTGACCATGCGGCTGTGCGTCGACCGGTACCGCCAGGTCAACCGCGAGGCCGAGGTCCGCGTCAGCCCGACGCTGATCGCGCCTGGTCCGGTGCCGGTGGAGGAGGCGGTGTGCGACCGGGCCGAAGCCAGGTGGCTGGCGGTGCGCAGCGGTGAGCTGCCCGCCCGGCAGGCGGAGGCGCTGCGGCTGAAGTCCGAGGACCTGGACGTCGGCCAGGTCGCCGTGAAGATGGGGCTCAGCTACCGCACGGTCGAGTCGCTGCTCGCCCGGGCCCGACGGACCCTGCGCAACTCCCTCGCCGCGACGCTCGGTTTCCTTCTCTTCCTGCTGGGCCGGGGGCGCCTCAAGGCCGGCGGCAAGGCGCAGGCCGTGGCGGTCGCGTCGACGGCGGCGACGCTGGCGGTGGCGGGCCTGGTGCTGCCGTATGCGCTGGACGGGGGCGGCGGTGCCAGGACGGCGCCGCGTCCGTCGGTGGCTCCCGGCGCGGGAGCCCTGCGGACCGAGGCCACCGGCACGGCCCGCACCCGGCGGTCACCCGAACCCTCGGCCACGACGGCCACTCCCCGGACGGCCGGCTCGTCCGGCGACGGATCCCGTGCCGTACCGCTGTCCGTGCCGCCCCTGCCGCAGGTGTCGGCGCCGGCGGTCCCGCAGGTGCCCAAGGTCTCCGGGGTTCCCGCGCTGCCGAAGGTGACGGACCTGCCCGACCTGCCTTCGACGCCGGCCGACTCGGCTGTTCCCTCCCTTCCGTCCGTCTCCCTCCCCACTCCGACCCTGAGCGCACTCCCGTCGGTCCCGTAGAGCGGGCCCGAGCCGGCCCTGGACCGGCACGGACCGATCCGGCGGCCCCCGAGCCGATCCCGCGGGCCTTCCCGAGCCGGTCGCGCAGACCCGCCCGAGAACAATGCGCCGCGCGAGCGCTCCCGAGCCCGCCGGGACAGGCGATCCGAGCTCTCCCCCTCCCACGCCCGAAAAAAAATCCCTTCTGCCGCGACGGACGCCCCGTCCCTCCCCGTAGAGCAGATGTCGGAGCTGCTCCACGGGCCGAAGGGTGTGACGGATGGGTGTCGAGATCTGTGTGGAAGGGCTGACCAAGTCCTTCGGGCACCAGGTCATCTGGCAGGACGTCTCGCTGACGCTGCCCGCCGGGGAGGTCTCGGTCCTGCTCGGCCCCTCCGGCACGGGCAAGTCGGTGTTCCTCAAGACGCTCGTGGGGCTGCTGAAGCCGGACCGCGGAAGCGTGAAGGTCGCGGGCCGGGACATCACGAGGCTCCGCGAGCACGAGCTCTACGAGGTGCGGAAGCTGTTCGGCGTGCTGTTCCAGGACGGCGCGCTGTTCGGTTCGATGAATCTCTACGACAACATCGCGTTCCCGCTGCGCGAGCACACCCGCAGGTCCGAGAGCCAGATCCGGCACATCGTGCTGGAGAAGATGGACATGGTCGGGCTGATCGGTTCGGAGGGGAAGCTGCCCGGCGAGATATCCGGCGGGATGCGGAAGCGGGCCGGGCTCGCCCGGGCCCTCGTCCTCGATCCCGAGATCATCCTCTTCGACGAACCCGACTCCGGCCTCGACCCCGTCCGCGTCGCCTATCTCAACCAGCTCATCGTCGACCTCAACGCCCAGATCGACGCGACCTTCCTGATCGTCACCCACGACATCGCCTCGGCGCGCCAAGTACCGGACAACATCGGGCTGTTGTTCCGGCGCGAACTGGTGATGTTCGGACCGCGCGAGGAGCTGCTGACCAGTGACGAACCGGTCGTGCGGCAGTTCCTGAACGGGCGGATGCAGGGCCCGATCGGCATGGCGGAGGAGAAGGATGCCGCCCAGGTCGAGCAGGAGCTGGCGCAACTGGGTGACCGCACACAGACTCCCGGCAGCCAGGCTCTGACTCCCCGCCTGCTGCCGGGGCCGGGCATCCTCCGCCCACCCCGCTGGGACGCGATCGCCGAGCGCGAGGCGGAGCTGCGTCGCCGGAAGGCGGTGGCGGACGTATGAGAGTGTCGCCGACCGGAGCGCTGCGGCAGTCGGGGAACCTGTTCGCGATGGCGCTGGACGTCGTCCGTACGATGCCCCGACGGCCGTTCCAGGCCAGGGAGTTCATCCAGCAGGCCTGGTTCGTCGCGAGCGTCACCATCCTGCCGACCGCGCTCGTGTCCATTCCCTTCGGCGCGGTCATCGCCCTGCAGATCGGCAGCCTCACGCGGCAGCTCGGCGCCCAGTCCTTCTCCGGGGCGGCGTCCGTGCTGGCGGTGCTGCGCGAGGCCTCGCCGATCGTCACCGCACTGCTGATCGCGGGCGCGGGCGGCACGGCGATCTGCGCGGACCTCGGGGCGCGGAAGATCCGCGAGGAGATCGACGCGATGCAGGTGCTGGGCATCGATCCCATCCACCGGCTCGTCGTGCCGCGCGTACTCGCGTCCATGGTCGTGGCGGTGCTGCTCAACGGCCTGGTGTCGGTGGTCGGTGTCGCCGGCGGCTACTTCTTCAACGTCGTTCTGCAGAACGGCACTCCGGGCGCCTACCTCGCCTCCTTCACCACCCTCGCCCAGCTCTCCGACCTGTGGGCGGCCGAGGTCAAGGCGCTGGTGTTCGGGGCTCTCGCGGCAATCGTCGCCTCGTACAAGGGACTTACGGCGAAAGGCGGTCCCAAGGGTGTGGGCGACGCCGTGAACCAGTCGGTGGTGATCACCTTCATGTTGCTGTTCGTGACGAACTTCGTGATGACCGCGGTGTACTTCCAGGTCGTCCCGCAGAGGGGCTGAGGCATGGCACTCCTGAAAAGTCTGGAGGGGCTGGGCAGCCAACTCTCCTTCTACGGCCGCTCGTTGGCCTGGACCGGCCGCACCGTGCGGCGCTACAAGAAGGAGATCCTGCGGCTGCTCGCCGAGGTGAGCTTCGGCCGTGGCGCGCTCGCGGTGGTGGGCGGCACGGTCGGTGTGATCGCCTTCCTGTCGTTCTTCACCGGCACGGAGGTGGGCCTGCAGGGCTACGCGGCCCTCAACCAGCTGGGCACCTCGAACTTCGTGGCCTTCCTCTCGGCGTACTTCAACACCCGGGAGATCGCACCGCTGGTGGCCGGGCTCGCGCTCTCCGCGACCGTCGGCGCCGGCTTCACCGCACAGCTGGGCGCCATGCGGATCAGCGAGGAGACCGACGCTCTGGAGGTCATGGGCGTGCCCTCGCTGCCGTTCCTGGTGACCACCCGGATGATCGCCGGGTTCGTCGCCGTGATCCCGCTGTACGTGATCGGGCTGCTGTCCTCGTACCTCGCCGCCCGCACGATCACCACCGGCTACTACGGGCAGTCGGCCGGCACCTACGACCACTACTTCTCCCAGTACCTGCCGCCGGTGGACGTCCTGTGGTCCTTCGGGAAGGTGCTCGTCTTCGCCGTCCTGATCATCCTCGTGCACTGCTTCTACGGCTACCACGCGAGCGGCGGCCCGGCGGGCGTCGGCGTCGCGGTGGGCCGCGCCGTGCGGACCTCGATCGTGGCGATCAACGTCCTGGACTTCTTCCTGTCGCTCGCGATCTGGGGCGCCAACACGACCGTACGGATTGCGGGGTGAACCGTATGAGGGTGCTGAGACTGCGGTTGTACGGCCTGGTGTTCATCGTCGTGCTCGCCGTGCTGCTGTCGTTGTCCGTCGCCGTGTACCGGCAGGTGTTCACCCCGGCCGTGCGGATCACGCTGGAGGCCGACAGCCTCGGCAACCAGCTCGACCCGCGCGCCGACGTCAAGCTGCGCGGTCTGCTGGTCGGCGAGGTGCGCTCGGTGCACGCCGACGGGACGAAGGCGATCCTCGACATCGCGCTCAAGCCGCAGTACGCCGACGACATCCCCTCCGACGTGCGGGCCCGCCTGCTGCCCAAGACGCTGTTCGGCGAGAAGTACGTCGACCTGGTCGCGCCCGCCCACACTGCGCATGCATCAGCTCGGCCCATCCGGGCCGGCGACGTCATCCCCCAGGACCGCACCCGCGTCGGCATCGAGGTGCAGCAGCTGATGAACGACCTGCTGCCGCTGCTGCGGACCGTGCGGCCCGGCAAGCTCAACGCCACGCTCTCCGCGTTCGCCACCGCCCTCGAAGGGCGCGGCGACCGGATCGGCGACAACCTCACCCGCGTGGAGGACTATCTGCACCGCCTCAATCCTCATCTGCCGTCCCTCACCGAGGACTTCGCCCGTCTGGCCGACGTCGCGAAGGTGTACGGCGACGCGGCACCGGACCTGATGGAGATCCTGCGCAACACCGTCACCACCAGCCGCACCCTGGTCGAGCAGCAGGACCGGCTCGCGTCCGCGCTCACCACGACGGCGACGGCCGCGGACACCGCCGACGACTTCCTCGGCGCGAACGGCGACCGGCTGATCAGCCTCGGCCGGGTCTCCCGCCCGACGCTGGAGCTCTTCGCCCGCTACTCCCCCGAGTACCCCTGCCTCCTGGCCGGCCTGGTCCACGAGGAGCAGGCCTCCGACCAGGCGTTCCGGGGCGGCAGGATGCACATCACGCTCGAGGTCGTACGGCAGCAGGGGGCGTACGAACCCGGCGAGGAGCCGCGTTACGGCGACGGTTCGGGCCCCGACTGCCGTGATCTGCCGAGCCCTTCGGTCCCGGCGCCCGGCGTCCAGCTCAACGACGGCTCCAGAAAGGGCAGTTCGTCCGGACCGCTCGGTGTGTCCGCCACCCGGTCCGAGCAGCGGGCCGTCGGCTCGCTGGTGTCGCCGGTGCTGGGCGTGCCGGCCGACGAGGTGCCGCCGGTCGCGACGCTGCTGTTCGGGCCGATGGCACGCGGGACGGCGGTGAGCGTCGCATGAAGACGTCGGCAGCCCGGAAGACCGCGGCCCCTCTCATCAAGTTCAGCCTCTTCGCCCTGGTGACGGTGGTGGCGACGGCGCTGCTCGCCGCCACCATCGTCAACCTCTCCTTCACCCCCGAGCACACCTACCGTGCCGTCTTCAGCGATGTCACGGGCCTGGAGAAGGGCGACGACATCCGGGTCGCCGGAGTGCGGGTCGGCGAGGTCGAGGGCATCCGGATCAAGCACCGGACGCTGGCGGAGGTCAGCTTCAGCGCGAGCGCGGACCGGCCGCTGCTCACCAGCACGCACGCCGTCATCCGCTATCGCAACCTGGTCGGGCAGCGCTACGTCGCCCTGACCGAGGGCGCGGGCGACGGCACCCGGCTGAGGCCGGGCGCCACCATTCCGCTGCGGCGCACCCAGCCCGCGCTGGACCTCAACGCCCTGCTGAACGGCTTCAAACCGCTGTTCGCCGCGCTCAGCCCACAGGACGTCAACCAGCTCGCCACCGAGATCATCAGGACGCTGCAGGGCGAGGGCGGCACGGTCAACAGCCTGCTGGCGCACACGGCTTCGCTCACCACGACACTGGCCGGCCGCGACAAGCTGATCGGCTCGGTGATCGACAACCTCAACACCGTGCTGGCGACGCTGGACAAGCGCGGCGCCCGGTTCTCCGGGCTGCTCAAGCAGCTGCGGCGGGTGATCTCCGGTCTGTCCGCCGACCGCAAGCCCATCGGCGAGTCGCTGACGAACATCGGCGACCTGACGGACGCCACCTCGGGGCTGCTGACGGACGCGCGGCCGCCGTTGAAGGACGACATCGCCAAGCTGACCGATCTCACCGGGACGCTGAACGACAACGAGAAGACCGTGGAGGGCGTCCTGAAGCGGCTGCCGAACAAGCTCAACGCACTGACGGGGACCGCGTCCTACGGCTCGTGGTTCAACTTCTACCTCTGCGACTTCGACGGCCGGATCGTGCTGCCGAAGACCAAGCAGGCGCTGACCCCCGACCTGCACGTGGCGAGGGCGAGGTGCGGCTCGTGACCCGCGTCTCCCGCAAGAACCGCCCCGAACCCCTGGTGAAGGTCCGTATCGACCCGCCGAAGCTGCCCCGGATGCGGCTGCCGAAGGTACGGCTGCTCCCGCGCCGGGCACCGCGCCCGCGCAAGCCGCAGCCGCTGGTGAAGGTCCGCATCGACCCGCCGAAGCTGCCGCGGATACGGCTCCCCCGCCGGGCTCCCCGCCCCGGCAGACCGCAGCCGCTGGTGAAGGTCCGCATCGACCCGCCCCGCATCAGGCTCCCGCGGATCCGGCGCCCGCGCCTGATCCCGTTCCGGGAGCGCAATCCCGTCGTCATCGGCGCCGTGGGCCTCACCGTCCTCGCGCTGCTGACGGTGGCCGCGTTCAACGCCGACAGCCTGCCCTTCATCGGCGACGGAAAGACGTACAGCGCGGCCTTCTCGGAGGCGGGCGGTCTCAAGCCCGGCGACGAGGTGCGGATCGCCGGGGTGAAGGTCGGCAAGGTCGGGGACGTCGACCTGGACGGCGACCACGTCAAGGTCACGTTCAAGGTGAAGGGCGATCCGGCCTTCGGCACGGAGACCGGCGCGTCGATCCGGGTGAAGACGATCCTCGGCGCCAAGTACTTGGCCCTGCAGCCCAAGGGGCCGGGCCAGTTGGAGCCCGGCAGTGAGATCCCGCTGCGGCGGACGGTGGCGGCGTACGACGTCGTGCAGGCGTTCAGCGACCTCACCACCACCTCGGAGAAGGTCGACACCGACCGGCTGGCGAAGGCCCTGGACACCATCTCCACCACCTTCCAGGACTCGCCGGCCGAAGTGCGCGCGTCCATCAAGGGCCTGTCGCGGATCTCCCGCACGGTGGCCTCGCGCGACAAGGCCCTCGGCGAACTCCTCGACCACGCGAACGGCACGACCGGCGTACTCGCCGACCGCTCCAAGGACTTCACCGCCCTGATCAAGGACGGCGACAAGCTGTTCAAGGAGATCGGCAAACGCCGCACGGCGATCCACCGACTGCTGAAGACCTCCGCCGCGCTCGGCATCGAGCTGTCCGGCCTGGTCGACGACAACAACAAGGAGATCGGGCCCGCGTTGAAGGGCCTGAAGCGTGTGGTGCAGATGCTCGAACGCAACCAGTCCAGTCTCGACCGGAGCGTGCGGCTGCTCGCGCCCTACGTCCGGCTCTTCACCAACACCCTCGGCAACGGCCGCTGGTTCGACTCCTACGTCCAGAACCTCGTCGCCGCTCCGGTGACGCCGCGGACGGGAGGCGACCGGTGAAGCGTCTGAAGAGCCGCCAGACCAGGCGGGTGGCGATGCTCACCGCACTGGCCCTGGTCGCCGCCCTCACCTACGTGCTGTGGCCGCGGCCCGGGAAGGTCCACGTCACCGCGTACTTCCCGCGCACCGTCGGCATCTATCCCGGCTCGGACGTCCGCGTGCTCGGCGTACGGATCGGCGAGGTCGGGAAGATCACGCCCGAGGGCGACCGGGTGCGCGTCGAGTTCGAGTACGACGAAGGGCGCAAGGTGCCCGCCGACGCCAAGGCCGCGATCATCAACTCCTCGGTGGTCAGCGACCGTTACGTACAACTGCTGCCGGTGTACCGGAAGGGTCCGGTGATGCGCAGCGGTGCCGTCATCCCCGAGAAGCGCACCGCCGTACCCGTGGAACTGGACCGCATCTTCGACAGCCTGCACACCACCGCGGACGCCCTCGGCCCCAAGGGCGCCAACAAGAACGGCTCCCTTTCGCGGCTGCTCGGGGTGAGCGCCGACAACCTCGACGGGCAGGGGGAGAACCTCAACCGGACGGTCCAGGACCTCTCGCAGGCGGTCACCACGCTGTCCGACGGCCGTAGGGACCTGTTCGGCACGGTGCGGAACCTGCAGGTGTTCACGGCGGCGCTCGCGGCCGACGACAAGAGCGTGCGGTCGTTCGACACCAGCCTCGCCAAGGTCGCGCAGCAGCTGTCGGGCGAGCGGAAGGACCTCGCGGCGGCACTCGCGAACCTCGCCACGGCCCTCGGCGACGTGTCCTCCTTCGTGAAGCACAACAAGAAGGCGCTGACCTCGGACGTGCGGGGCCTGAGCAAGGTGACCAAGGTGCTCGTCACCCAACGGGCCGCGCTGGACGAGCTGTTGGCGGTGGCACCCGCGGGCCTGTCGAACCTCAACAACGCCTACAACCCGTCCTCCGGCACCCTCGACACCCGTAACAACGCCCGGCAGGCGCAGGATCCGGCCTCCCTCCTGTGTTCCCTGCTCAGGACGGCGGGCGACGAGGGCGGCAAGAACCCCGACTGCAAGGAGCTGAGGAAACTCTTCGACTCCCTGCCCGACGTGCCCACGCAGGGCACCGCGGTGACGGGCACGACCGACAGGACGCTCGGCGGGATCCTGGGGGCGAGCGCATGAGCGTACGACGCAAGGCGGGGACCTTCGCCTGGGCGGCGGTCGGTTCGCTGCTGCTGTCCGGCTGCGAGTTCAACGGCTGGTACGACGTCCCGCTGCCCGGTGGCGCGGCCGCGGACGGACACGCATACCACGTCACCGTCGAGTTCCGCGACGTCCTCGATCTCGTACCGCAGTCGGCGGTGAAGGTCGACGACGTCACCGTGGGCGCGGTCGAGAAGGTGCAGCTGGACGGCTGGCACGCACGCGTACGGCTGCGGGTCGCCGACTCGGTGAAGCTGCCCGCCAACGCGGTCGCCGAGCTGCGGCAGACCAGCCTGCTCGGCGAGAAGTACGTGGCGCTCGCCGCCCCGGCCGGCACCGCCCCCGTGGGCCGGCTGCGCGACGGCGACCGCGTTCCGCTGTCCCGCAGCGGCCGCAATCCCGAGGTCGAGGAGGTGCTGTCCGCACTGTCCGCCCTGCTCAACGGCGGCGGCGTGGCCCAGCTCAAGACGATCACCGTGGAGCTGAACAAGGCCCTGGACGGCCGGGAGAACCGGGTCAGGTCCCTGCTCAGGGAACTGAACACGTTCGTCGGCGGGCTGGACGAGCAGAAGGCGGACACCGTCCGCGCGATCAAGGCCGTCGACCGGCTCGCGGGGCGGCTCGGCAAGGAGAAGAAGACCATCGCCGACGCCGTCGACACGATGCCGCCCGCGCTGAAGGTGCTGGCGGGCCAGCGGCGCAACCTGACGAAGATGCTCACCGCCCTGTCCAAGCTCGGCAGGACGGGCACGAAGGTGGTCGAGGCCTCGCACGACGACACCGTCGCGAACCTCGAGAAGCTCCGACCGATCCTGCAGCAGCTGAACAAGGCGGGCAGCGATCTGCCCAACTCCCTTGAACTGCTGACCACTTACCCGTTCCCGCGCAACGCCACGGAGGCCGTCAAGGGTGACTACGTCAACCTCCACCTCACCGCGGACCTCGATCTGGCGGGCCTCTACGGGAACGTGACGGGCGGCAACTCCGGCCGGGGCGACGGCGGTTCGCAGCCACCCGGCACACCCGACGTGCCGGATCCGGATCTCCCGGACCTGCCGAAGGTCCCGACACCGACCGCACTGCCGAGCACACCGGGCCTGCCGTCGACCCCGTCGGAGCCGTCGGCTCCCTCGGGCGGCGGCGGGCCGCTCTGCCCGCCGGTGTGCACGAGCAGCTACACCACGAACGCCAAGCCGCCCGAGGGGATCGACCTCGCGCTCGCCGAGCTGATGCTGAAGGGGGTCCAGCCGTGATCACCCGTACCGTCAAGGCGCAGTTGCTCGCCTTCGCCACCGTCACCGCCGTCGGGGTGTCGTACGTCGGCGCCGAGTACACGGGCCTGGTGGACGACGTCCTGGACCGCGGCTACACGGTGCGGGCCGACTTCGCCGACTCCGGGGGAGTCTTCCCGGGCGCCGAGGTCACCTACCGCGGGGTGCCGGTGGGCCGCGTCGGCAAGCTGGGGCTGACCGGCGACGGCGGAGTGTCGGTCGCCCTCGACATCGAGGACGGGGCGCCGCGCATCCCGGCGGACACCCTCGCCGTGGTCGCGAACCGTTCGGCGGTGGGCGAGCAGTACGTCGATCTGCAGCCGCGGACCTCCCACGGTCCGTACCTCCTCGACGGCAGCGCGATCCCGCGCGGCAGCACGCGCGTGCCGCTGCCCACGACCGAGCTGGTCCTCGGTCTGGACCGGCTGGTGAACTCCGTCGGCAAGGACGATCTGCGGGTCACCGTCGACGAGTTGGGCAAGGCCTTCGACGGGACGGGACCGGATCTGAGCCGGCTGGTGGACTCCGGCAACGCGCTCGTCGAGTCGGCGTCCGCGTCGCTGCCCCAGACGATCTCGCTGATCGAGGACTCCCGGAAGGTCCTCAGGACGCAGGCCGACCAGGGTTCGTCCATCAAGTCGTTCGCACACGATCTGGCCTTGCTGTCCGCCCGGTTGAAGTCGAGCGACGGAGACCTGCGCAAGCTGATCGGCAACGCCACCCCGGCCGCCCAGGAGGTCAACTCCCTGCTGAAGTCGACCGGTCCGCAGCTTTCGGTCCTGCTGGCCAACCTGATCAGCGGCGGCCAGGTCACGCTCGCCCGCCTGCCCGGCGTCGAGCAGGCGCTCGTCACCTTCCCGGCACTGGTCTCGGGCAGCTACACGGTCGTCCCGGGCGACGGCACGTTCCACTTCGGCCTTGTGGTGAACGCCGACGACCCGCCCGCCTGCACCCAGGGGTACGGCACGACCTGGCGGGACCCCTCGGACACCGGCAAGCGCGCGGCGAACACCGACGCGCGCTGCACCGCCCCGCGCGGCGGCAGGACGTCGGTGCGCGGCGCGCAGAATGCCCCCGGCGCGCGGTCCGCGTCGGGCGGCGCGAACCAGGCGGCGTACGTCACGCCATACGACCCGGAGACCGGCACCGCGTCCGGCCCGGACGGAAGGCCCGTCGAGATCGGCTCGACGGGCGGCCAGCAGACACTGTTCGGAAAGGAGTCGTGGCAATGGCTGCTCGTTGGTCCGATGGCCTGAACGGAAGGGCGCTCACGGTCGGACTCGTCGTGGCGACCGTCCTCACCACCGCGGTCGCGCTCTGGCTGAGCCTGCGCCTCCACGACCAGCACGAGAGGGAGATGAGACGGCAGGACATCCTGTCCGCCGCCCGCCAGTCCGCGCTGAACTTCACCTCGCTCGACTACCGGCACTACGACCGGGACAGCACGAACGTCCTCAAGGGCGCCACCGGCGACTTCAAGAAGCAGTTCAGTGCGCAGACGCAGGACCTGACCAAGCTGGTCGCCGAGAACAGGTCCGTGTCCGAGGGGCAGGTCCTCGACGCCGGCATCGTCCGGTCGGACGCCCGCTCGGCCCGCGTCCTGGTGGTCGCCGACAGCAAGGTGACCAACACCGCCGTGCCCAAGGGGGAGGCTCGCACGTATCGGCTGCGGCTCGACCTGGTGTACCGGGGCGGGCGCTGGCTCACCTCCGACGTCGAGTTCGTGGGCTGATCCGCCCCACCAGTGAGGAGTACGACCATGGCGAACCCGACCGTCCGCAGCCGCGCGATGAACGCGGCCGCCCGCGCGGCGGCCAAGCGCACCCAACGGGTGGAGCCCCTGACGCCGGAGCCGTCGCCCCGGGCCCCCGGGTCCCCTCAGGTCCCCCGGGCCCGCCAGGCGCCTGAGACACCTCAGGCCTCTCGGACATCTCAGGCCTCTCGGGAAGAAGCACCGTCGCCTCCGCCCCGACGCCGGCTGCTCACCGTGGTGGTCGGCGCCCTCCTCGTCGTGGGCCTGGTCGCGGCCTCGGTGCTCGGGTGGCAGTACGCGCAGGAGCGGCGCACGGAGAGCGCCCGGTCGGGGGCCCTCACGGCCGCGCGGACCGCGGCGCCGGTCGTGCTGTCGTACGACTACCGGCATCTGGACCGCGACTTCGCGCGGGCGCGTACGCACCTGACCGGACACTTCCGGGACGAGTACGGGAAGACGACGACGAGTGTGGTCGGGCCGACGGCGAAGAAGTACCACGGGGTGGTGAACGCGACGGTCGCCGCGGCCTCCGTCGCCTCGGCGTCACCGGACAGGGTCACCGTCCTGCTCTTCGTCAACCAGGTCACGCGGAGCACCCAGGTCTCGGGCTCCCGGCTGGACCTGAACCGCGTACGGATGACGATGAACCACACGTCCGAGGGCTGGCAGGTGAGCGCCGTAGACGCACTCTGATCAGCCTCTTCGACGTGCCCCCGCGCATCCGGCGCGGGGGCGTTTTTTGTGCCGACGCCCTTGACAGCTCTCCCCCACCCCAGGCAGTCTTCCATTAAGCAGAAACAAACTTCCGCAATACGAAATAACAAGCCGCCATGGAAGGGAGCGCCGACCCCATGCCAGGTTTTGAACTGGGCACAGCCGCAGACCAGCGCTTCAACGTCAACCTGTCGATCCTCTTCACGGAACTCCCGCTCCTGGAGCGCCCTGCGGCTGCCGCCGCCGCGGGCTTCACCGCGGTCGAGCTGTGGTGGCCCTGGGTCGACTCCCCCACCCCCGGGCAGCCCGAGCTCGACGCCCTGAAGAAGGCGATCGAGGATGCGGGCGTCCAGCTCACGGGGCTGAACTTCTACGCCGGACAACTGCCCGGACCGGACCGCGGCGCCCTGTCCATCCCCGGCGAGGAGTCGGAGAAGTTCCGCGCCAACATCGACGTGGCCGCCGGTTTCGCCGAGTCCCTGGGCTGCAAGGCGCTCAACGCGCTGTACGGCAACCGCGTCGAGGGCGTGGACCCGGCACAGCAGGACGCGCTGGCCCTGGAGAACCTGGTCCTCGCCGCGCGCGCGGCCGATCGCATCGGCGCGATTCTCCTCATCGAGACCCTGAACAAGCCGGAGTCGCCGCTGTATCCGCTCGTGTCCGCCCCGGCGGGCATCGGCATCGTCGACAAGGTCAACGAGGCGACCGGTCTCGGCAACGCGAAGTTCCTCATGGACCTCTACCACCTGTCCATGAACGGCGAGGACCTGCCGTCGGTGATCGAGCGGTACGCCGCGAAGACCGGTCATGTGCAGATCGCCGACAACCCCGGGCGCGGTGCGCCGGGAACGGGGACGCTGCCGCTGGAGGAGCTGTTGGACCAGCTGACGAAGGCGGGCTACGACGGCTGGGTCGGCCTTGAGTACAAGCCGGGCGACCGCCCGAGCGCGGAAGCCTTCGGCTGGCTGCCGGTGGAGCAGCGGGCCGCGCGCTGACAGCACCGTCCGCGGGGGTTGCCCGCCCCCGGGCCCCGCATCGGCCACGCCACATGCCGACCAGCCCCAATCCACAGACGTAGCACCGCAGTTCAGAGAGGTACCCCCAATCATGAGCAACCTCCCCAAGATCGCCTGGATCGGCCTCGGCATCATGGGATCCCCCATGTCCGAGAACCTGATCAAGGCGGGTTACGACGTCACCGGCTTCACGCTGGAGCAGGACAAGCTGGACCGCCTCGCCGCCGCCGGCGGCACCGTGGCCGGGTCCATCGCCGAGGCCGTGAAGAACGCCGACGTGATCGTCACGATGGTGCCGGCGTCGCCTCAGGTCGAGGCGATCGCGTATGGCCCCGACGGCATCCTGGAGAACGCGCGCTCCGGCGCGCTGCTGATCGACATGTCCTCGATCACCCCGCAGACCTCCGTCGACCTGGCGAAGGCCGCCGAGGGCCAGGGCATCCGCGTCCTGGACGCACCCGTGTCCGGTGGTGAGGCCGGCGCCGTCGAGGCCGTACTGTCGATCATGGTCGGCGGCGAGCAGGCGGACTTCGACCTCGCGAAGCCGATCCTCGAAGCGCTCGGCAAGACCATCGTGCTGTGCGGTCCGCACGGCTCGGGCCAGACCGTGAAGGCCGCCAACCAGCTGATCGTCGCCGTGAACATCCAGGCGTGCGCCGAGGCCGTGGTCTTCCTGGAGAAGTCGGGCGTGGACCTGAAGGCCGCCTTGGACGTCCTCAACGGCGGCCTCGCGGGTTCGACCGTGCTGACGCGCAAGAAGGACAACTTCCTCGGCCGCGACTTCAAGCCGGGGTTCCGGATCGACCTGCACCACAAGGACATGGGCATCGTCACGGACGCCGCCCGCAATGTCGGCGCCGCGCTTCCCGTCGGCGCCGTGGTCGCCCAGCTGGTCGCCAGCCTGCGAGCGCAGGGCGACGGCGGCCTGGACCACTCGGCGCTCCTGCGGGCCGTCGAGCGCCTCTCCGGCGCCCAGGTCTGATCCAGGCGCCACAAAAGCTTCCGGGCGGCGCCACCGCTGACATCTGTCCTGTCGCGCCCAGGCGGTGGCGTCGCCCGGAAACCACTTCAACAAACTGTTGACGCTCCGCATGTTCCGAACCTAGGCTCCACAAAGCGGAAATAGTTTTCCGCTGACACCCGCACGGAAGGTCCACGATGTCGAAGCGCGCGCTCACGGCGAGAACTCTCACCACGGAGTCCGGCGCCCCGGTCGCCGACAACCAGAACTCAGCCTCCGCCGGCATCGGCGGCCCGCTCCTCCTCCAGGACCAGCACCTCCTGGAGAAGCTGGCGCGCTTCAACCGTGAGCGCATCCCGGAGCGCGTGGTGCACGCCCGTGGCTCGGGCGCCTACGGCTACTTCGAGGTGACGGACGACGTCGCCGGGTTCACCCACGCCGACTTCCTGAGCGCCGTGGGCAAGCGCACCGAGGTCTTCCTGCGCTTCTCGACCGTGGCCGACTCGCTCGGCGGCGCGGACGCCGTCCGTGACCCGCGCGGCTTCGCGGTCAAGTTCTATACGGAAGAGGGCAATTACGACCTCGTCGGGAACAACACCCCGGTGTTCTTCATCAAGGACCCGCTCAAGTTCCCGGACTTCATCCACTCGCAGAAGCGCGACCCGTTCACGGGCCGCCAGGAGCCGGACAGCGTCTGGGACTTCTGGGCGCACGCCCCCGAGGCCACGCACCAGGTGACCTGGCTGATGGGCGACCGCGGCATCCCGGCGTCGTACCGCCACATGAACGGCTACGGCTCGCACACCTACCAGTGGACGAACGCCGACGGCGAGGCCTTCTTCGTCAAGTACCACTTCAAGACGAACCAGGGCATCCGCAGCCTGTCCGCGGAGCAGGCCGCCGAGATCGTGGGCAAGGACGCGAACTCCCACCAGACGGACCTGCTGCAGGCGATCGAGCGGGGCGTGAACCCGTCCTGGACGCTGTACGTGCAGGTCATGCCCGCGGCGGACGCGGCCGACTACCGCTTCAACCCCTTCGACCTCACCAAGGTGTGGCCGCACCGCGACTTCCCGCTCCAGCGCGTCGGCCGGCTGGTCCTCGACCGCAACCCGGACAACGTCTTCGCCGAGGTCGAGCAGGCCGCGTTCTCCCCGAACAACTTCGTCCCGGGCATCGGCCCGTCGCCGGACAAGATGCTCCAGGGCCGCCTCTTCGCCTACGCGGACGCCCACCGCTACCGCCTGGGCGTCAACCACACGCAGCTCGCCGTGAACGCGCCCAGGGCGACGGTCGCGAGCAACTACGGCCGCGACGGCCTCATGGCGACCAACGCCCAGGGCCGCGAGGCGAAGAACTACGAGCCGAACTCGTACGACGGCCCGGTGGAGACCGGCCGCCCCCTGGCGGCCCCGCTGGCGCTGAGCGGCCACTCGGGCACCCACGAGGCGCCCCTGCACACCAAGGACGACGACTTCTTCCAGGCGGGCGAGCTGTACCGCCTGATGTCCGCCGAGGAGAAGTCCCGTCTGATCGCCAACATCGCCGGCGGCCTCTCACAGGTCTCCCGCGACGACGTGATCGAGAAGAACCTGGCCCACTTCCACGCCGCCGACCCGGAGTACGGCAGGCGTGTGGAGGAGGCGGTCCGCGCCCTGCGCGAGGACTGAGCCTCGACTCAAGCCGCCCGTAACGGCGTTGGACCCGGATGAGGGGTGGTCCGGCGGCGTTCGGGCAGGACCGGGACCGCGGCGGCGTGCGAGCCAGTGCGGTGGTGAAGGTTCCGAGGCGCCCTTCTCGACCTGAGGGAAGGACGCCACCGGTTCTCATCGCATCCGCCGCGGTCCCAGCCACACAGACTCCGTCCGGCGGCGCGAACGTCCTGTCGCGCCCAGCCTCGCACCGCCGGACGGCCACAACCCACCGGGGCGTCAGGCGCCGGATGCGGACGGTCCCGCATCCGGCGCCTTTCGGTGTTCTCGGAGTACGGAGCCTCCGGAGTACGGAGCTTCCGGAGTACGGAGCTTCCGGGGTGCGGAGCGGCACCTTCCGCAGGAGCCTGAAGGCATGGCACATCCAACCGAGCATCCGCACATCGTGGTGCACTCGCCGGCCCTGGACGGGTCCCGGCGGGTCACGGAGGGCGCCGAGACGCTGGGGATCGCCACGCACGTGGACGACGTGGGCGAGATCCTGCGGCTGGCCGATCTCTACGTCACCGACATCGAGCACAGCGACCTCATCGAGTGGCAGGGCGGCGGCCCGGACGACTGGCCGGGCCTGTCGGAACATCACGAGGAGCAGCACGAGGAGCAGCACGAGGAGGCATGAGAACGCGCGTACCGCCCGGGACGTAGGACGTCTACGCGTACCTCAAATCAACCTCTGAACATGGTTCAAGAGGCTTCAACCGCTCCCGCACGCGGGCACATTCATCTCACGCGGGGTCCGCCGACACGGGGGCGGCGGGCCCCGTCCGAAGACGGCGGTCTCAAGACGGCGGTCCGAAGACGGCAGAAGGGCGGCCCGACCTACCGGTCGGGCCGCCCTCGTGGTGTGTGCCGGGTCAGACCTTCAGCGTCCTGATCGAGGTCGGGGCGTGCCCCGGCTCGGTCGCGATCTCCTCGAACTCGACGACGTTGCCGATGTCGTTCGTCTTCGACATGGCGATGTTGGTGACCCGCTCCAGGATCGCCTCGACGACGACCGGGACCTGGTGCTCGGCGGCGAGCTTCTTGGCCTGTTCGAGGGCCGCGCCGAGCTCGGCGGGATCGGTCACGCGGATCGCCTTGCAGCCGAGGCCCTCGACGACCTTGACGTGGTCGACGCCGTAGACACCCAGCTCCGGGGAGTTGATGTTCTCGAACTCCAGGTTGACCTGGAAGTTGATGTCCAGGCCGATCTGCGCCTGGCGGATCAGGCCCAGGTAGGCGTTGTTCACCAGGACGTGGACGTACGGGATCCTGTGCTGCGCCCCCACCGCCAGTTCCTCGATCATGAACTGGAAGTCGTAGTCGCCGGAGAGGGCGACGACCTGCGCCTCCGGGTCGGCCTTGGCGACGCCGAGCGCGGCCGGGATGGTCCAGCCGAGGGGGCCGGCCTGGCCGCAGTTGATCCAGTGGCGCGGCTTGAAGACGTGCAGCATCTGGGCGCCGGCGATCTGCGAGAGGCCGATCGTGGAGACGTACCGGGTCTCGGGGCCGAAGGCCTTGTTCATCTCCTCGTAGACACGCTGCGGCTTGATCGGGATGTCGTCGAAGTGCGTACGGCGCTGGAGAGTCGCCTTCCTCTCCTGTGCCGAGGCGGCCCACGCGGAGCGGTCGGGCAGCTTGCCCGCCGCCTTCGACTCCCGTGCCACCTCGACGAACAGCTCCAGCGCCGCCTTGGCGTCCGATGCGATGCCGTAGTCGGGGGCGAAGATCTTGCCGATCTGGGTGGGCTCGATGTCGACGTGGACGAACGTGCGGCCGGCCGTGTAGACGTCCAGCTTGCCGGTGTGGCGGTTGGCCCAGCGGTTGCCGATGCCGAGGACGAAGTCGGACTCCAGGAAGGTCGCGTTGCCGTAGCGGTGCGAGGTCTGCAGGCCGACCATGCCGGCGTTCAGCTCGTGGTCGTCGGGCAGGACGCCCCAGCCCATGAGGGTCGGGACGACCGGCGTTCCGGTCAACTCGGCGAACTCGACGAGGAGTTCGGCCGCGTCGGCGTTGATGACACCGCCACCGGCGACGATCAGCGGCCGCTCGGACCGGTTGAGGAGGCCGATCGCCTTCTCGATCTGGGCGCGGGTCGCGGCCGGCTTGTAGACCGGGAGGGGCTCGTACGTCTCCGGGTCGAACTCGATCTCGGTGAGCTGGACGTCGATCGGCAGGTCGATCAGGACCGGGCCGGGGCGGCCGGAGCGCATGAGATGGAAGGCCTGCTGGAAGACGCCGGGGACCTGGGCGGCCTCCAGCACCGTGAGCGCCATCTTCGTGACCGGCTTGGCGATCGAGGCGATGTCGACGGCCTGGAAGTCCTCTTTGTGGATCACGGCGGTCGGGGCCTGGCCCGTGATGCACAGGATCGGGATGGAGTCGCCGATGGCGGAGTACAGCCCGGTGATCATGTCGGTGCCGGCCGGCCCGGAGGTGCCGATGCAGACACCGATGTTGCCCGGGTGGGTCCTCGTGTACCCCTCGGCCATGTGCGAGGCACCCTCGACATGGCGGGCGAGGGTGTGGTGGACGCCGCCGGACGCCTTGAGCGCCGCGTAGAAGGGGTTGATCGCCGCGCCGGGCACACCGAACGCGTTGGTGACGCCCTCGCGCTTGAGGATCTCAACTGCCGCGCGGGCAGCGGTCATACGTGCCATCGAGTTCTCCTGCTTCGGCTGTCGGATTCGCACTCCCGTCGCGCCCCGCGGTGAGCTCTTCCGGTTCGACTTCCTACAACTTCCGAATTTCCGCATTGCGGAAAGTCTTTTCTACTATCTGGAAGCAATGTAAGTGCGTGGGAGGAGGCCGTCAAGAGACGGACGAGCGGGGGCGGCCGCCTGGGGAACGATGTGAGTCGCCGCCCGACCGGCACGGGACGGCGACGGCCGTCACCCATCGGGCGTGGGCGGAGGACTGGGGCGCCCTGCGGTGCGGCTCCTGCGGCCGCGGCAACCAGTGGCCGCGGCGGAGCCGGGCTGCTCGTGCGGGACGGTGCCGCGGATCGCCGTCGCCGGGCAGGCGATCGCGGACGAGGCGGGCACGGAGGTCGCCGCCCCCACCCGGGCCCTGCGTCGCCGTCGCTTCCAGCCGGTCACCATCCGCACCGCCCGGGACGCGATGACGGCGGCCGCCGTGTATCCGCGGCGGCTCGGCCACCGGGACATCCGCCGGGCCGACCAGCGGCCCCCGTCCGGCGGAGCCGCTTGTCGATACAGCCCCGCGCCCCCAAGGGGACGCATCACTATTCGCCTATTCGCCGGCGTATTTCTCTCGCAGCTCGATCTTCCGTACCTTCCCGGACACCGTCATCGGGAAGGAGTCGAGGATCTGGAGCCTGCTCGGCACCTTGTAGTGGGCCAGTTGCCCCTCGCAGAAGGCGCGCACGTCCTCCAGGGTCGGCGGCTCGGACGGGTCGTGCGGGATGACGCACGCGAGGACCTCCTCGCCGTAGCGTTCGTGCGGTACGCCCACGACCTGGACGTCCCTGATCCTCGGGTGGCCGTAGAGGAACTCCTCGATCTCGCGCGGGTAGATGTTCTCGCCGCCCCGGATGATCATGTCCTTGATGCGGCCGACGATCTCGACGTACCCGTCCTCGCGCATCACCGCCAGGTCCCCGGTGTGCATCCAGCGGCCGGGGTCGACGGACTCGGCGGTCTTCTCGGGCTCGTTCCAGTAGCCGAGCATCACGCTGTAGCCGCGGGTGCACAACTCGCCCGCGGTGCCGCGGGGTCGGGTCACGCCGGTGGCCGGGTCGACGATCTTGACCTCGATGTGCGGCAGGACGCGTCCCACCGTGCCGGTGCGGTGCTCCAGGTCGTCGTCCCTGCGGGTCTGGAGCGACACCGGGGACGTCTCGGTCATGCCGTAGCAGATGGAGACCTCCTCCATGTGCATCTCGGCGACCACCCGTTTCATCACCTCGACCGGGCAGGGCGAGCCCGCCATGATGCCGGTGCGCAGGGACGTGAGGTCGTAGCTCGCGAAGTCGGCGAGGTTCAGCTCCGCGATGAACATCGTCGGGACGCCGTACAGGGAGGTGCAGCGCTCCCGCTGGACGGCCTCCAGGGTGGCCTTCGGCTCGAACGACGGGCCCGGGATGACCATGCAGGCCCCGTGCGAGGTGGCCGCCAGGTTGCCCATCACCATGCCGAAGCAGTGGTAGAAGGGCACCGGGATGCAGATCCGGTCCTGCTCGGTGTAGGCGACCGCCTCACCCACGAAATAGCCGTTGTTGAGGATGTTGTGGTGGGAGAGGGTGGCCCCCTTGGGGAAGCCCGTCGTGCCCGACGTGTACTGGATGTTGACGGGGTCGTCGCAGGAGAGTTCCTCGTACGGGGCGTCGGGGCCCGCTCGCCCGAGCAGCGCCTCCCAGCTCGGGTCCCCGATGTGGACCGTCTCCCGCAACTGCGGGCACCTGCCCCGCACCTGCTCGACCATCGCCCGGTAGTCGCTCGTCCTGTGGCGGAGCGAGGCGAACAACAGGGAGATCCCCGCCTGTTTGAGGACGTACTCGACCTCGTGGGTGCGGTACGCCGGGTTGATGTTCACCATGATCGCGCCGATCCGGGCGGTGGCGTACTGGACGAGCACCCACTCGGGGCAGTTGACCGCCCAGATACCCACCCGGTCGCCCTTCGCGACCCCGCTCGCGACCAGCGCCCGCGCCAACTCCTCGACGTCCGCCGCGAATTGGGCGTACGTCCAGCGGCGTCCGGACGGTACGTCGACGAGCGCCTCGCGCTCCGGCCAGGCCGCGACCGCCCGGTCCAGGTTGGCGCCGATCGTGTCACCGAGCAGGCTCGTGTCGCTCGTACCGTGTGTGTACGACGACGGAGACGATTCGGAGGTCACCGGAAGTCCTCCTCGCGGTACTCGTCCGCCGAGCCCGCGGCCGTGGCCTCGCGCAGCTCGATCCGGCGGATCTTGCCCGAGACGGTCTTCGGCAGCGGCGCGAACTCCAGGCGGCGGATGCGCTTGTACGGGGCGAGGACCTCTCGGGAGTGCTCGAACAGCACCTTCGCCGTGTCGGGGCCCGGCTGCCATCCCTCGGCGAGGACGACGTACGCCTTGGGCACGGCCAGGCGCAGCTCGTCCGGGGCGGGCACCACGGCGGCCTCGGCGACCGCCTCGTGCTCCAGGAGCGCGCTCTCCAGCTCGAAGGGGCTGATCTTGTAGTCGGAGGCCTTGAACACGTCGTCGGAGCGGCCGACGTAGGTGATGTAGCCGTCGGCGTCCCGCGAACCGATGTCGCCGGTGCGGTAGTAGCCGCCGGCCATCGCCTGCGCCGTACGGTCCGGGTCGCCGTGGTAGCCGGTCATCAGGCCGACGGGCCGCCCCGACAGGTCGAGGGCGATCTCGCCCTCGACGGCACCCGGCGCGCCCGTCACCGGGTCCAGCAATTCGACCCGGTACCCGGGGCTCGGCCGCCCCATCGAGCCGGTCTTGAGCCGCTGCCCCGGGCTGTTGGCGACCTGCACGGCCGTCTCGGTCTGCCCGAAGCCGTCCCGGATGGTGACGCCCCAGGCGCGCCGGACCTGCTCGATGACCTCGGGGTTCAGGGGCTCGCCGGCGGCCACGACCTCGCGCGGCGGGGTGCGCAGCTCGGTCAGGTCGGCCTGGATGAGCATGCGCCAGACGGTCGGCGGGGCGCAGAAGGTGGTGACACCGGCGCGGTCCATCTCGGCCATCAGGCGGCCCGCGTCGAAGCGCGTGTAGTTGTGGATGAAGACGGTCGCCTCGGCGTTCCACGGCGCGAACAGGTTCGACCAGGCGTGCTTGGCCCAGCCGGGCGAGGAGATGTTCAGGTGCACGTCGCCGGGCTGCAAGCCGATCCAGTACAGGGTCGACAGGTGGCCGATCGGGTACGAGGTGTGGGTGTGCTCGACCAGCTTGGGGCGGGCGGTGGTGCCCGAGGTGAAGTACAGCATCAGCGGGTCGTCGGCGAGGGTGGGGCCGTCCGGGAGGAACTCGGCCGGGGCGACGTACGCGTCCTCGTACGGCTCCCAGCCCTCCTCGGGCAGTCCGCCGACGGCGATACGGGTGAAGCCGCCGGGGACGTCGTCGAACTTGGCGGTGTCCTCGGCGCGCACGATCACGTGCCTGACCCGGCCCCGCTCGACGCGGTCGCGCAGGTCGGCGGGGCCGAGCAGCGGGGTGGCCGGGATGACGACGGCGCGCAGCTTCATCGCCGCGAGGGCCGTCTCCCACAGCTCGGCCTGGTTGCCGAGCATGACGAGGATCCGGTCCTCGGCGGCGACGCCCCGCTCGCGCAGCCAGGTGGCCACCCGGTCCGAACGCTCGGACATCTCGGCGAAGGAGACGCGGACCTCGGTGCCGTCCTCCTCGACGATGTGCAGGGCGGTCCGGTCGTTGCCGTCGGCGATGACGTCGAACCAGTCGAGCGCCCAGTTGAAGTGCTCGGGCCGGGGCCAGCTGAAGCCCTCGTACGCCCTCGCGTAGTCCTCGCGGTGCTCCAGCAGGAAGTCCCGCGCGCTCCGGAAGGCCTCCGTCGCCGTCGTCATCTGTGTCCTCCTCATCACCGGACCATTGCCGGGCGGCTCTCTGCCATCGTGTAATCCGTGATGCAGGTCTCACTACCCCCGAACGGGGGTGTGCGCCGCAGGAAAGGGCAAGCAGGTGACAGCAGAAGCGTCCGGGGCGGTCGAGATACGCAACGCGCTGGTACGGCTGCGGCGCACGACCGGGCTGCCGGTCGCCTTCGGCGGGCTGGTGGAGCCGGGACGGCGGCATGTGCGCATCACCGAGCTGAGCGGCAACGCGACCTCCGCGCTGAGCGGCCTCCCGGTGACGTCCGGCAACGGCCTGGGCGGCCGGGCGGTCGCGCGCGCCCGGCCGTGCTCCGTGACGGACTACTCCTCGTCCCGGCAGATCAGCCACGAGTACGACATCCCGGTCGCCCTGGAGGGGCTGCGTTCGATACTGGCGGTTCCGGTGGTCGTACGACGTCGGGTGCGGGGTGTGCTGTACGGCGCTCTGCGCACCGCCCGGCCGCTGGGCGACCGCACCCTGGACGCGGCGATGGAGGCGGCGCGGGACGTGGAGCAGGCGCTGGCCGTCGGGGACGAGGCGCGGAGCCTGGCGGCGGCCGTGCGTGCCGAGCCCGGCGGGGATCCCTCGACGGGCGCCGACTGGGAGCAGGTGCGGGAGGCGCATGCGGCGCTGCGGGCGCTGGCCCCACGGATCGCCGACCCGGCGCTGCGGGCGCAGCTGCTCGGCGTGTGCGGGCTGCTGACCCCGAAGGCGCAGGCCGACGGGGTGGGCCTGGCCCCCCGTGAGCTGGATGTGCTGGCGTGTGTGGCCGCGGGAGCGACGAACGCGGTGGCCGCTCAGCGGCTCGGGGTCCGGG
Source organism: Streptomyces sp. NBC_00461 (assembly GCF_036013935.1). NCBI lineage: Bacteria > Bacillati > Actinomycetota > Actinomycetes > Kitasatosporales > Streptomycetaceae > Streptomyces > Streptomyces sp. NBC_00461. The sequence goes on along the minus strand of NZ_CP107902.1, from coordinate 7,771,562 downwards.
CCGAGACGGTCAAGGGCTATCTGCGGTCGGCGATGCGGAAGCTCGGGGCCCACACGCGCGGGGAGGCGGTGGTCGCGGCTCGCCGGGCGGGGCTGTTGCCGTAGCACCGAGGGGTCCGCTTCGGCGCGGCCCCGCAGTGTCGGCGTTGTATTCATTCGCAGGCGGCTTGAATTTCCGCGTACCGTACCGTTGTTATATCCCTCACGACGTGGTCCGCCCGAAATTCAAAGAGAGGTTGCCTAGAATTTGGCCCGGACACGACACTCGGAGGGGAGCGGTGACCGTGCGACGGGACTTCAAGGAGCCTGCCAGATGCCGCCCCGACCTGGTCATCGGCCGGGCGGAGCTGCTCAGCGCGGCGCGTGAGCAACTCGCCCGCGGCGGCAGCGTGCTGCTCCACGGCCCCGCCGGAATAGGAAAGTCGACCGCTCTGCGGGCATTGGCATCCGAATACGGGACAGCGGCGCACACGGTGTTGCGCTGCTCGGCGACCGAGTCCGAATCCCATCTTCCGTTCCTGGCCCTCGCCGACCTGCTGGGCCTGGTCGTGGACGAGGTGTCCGACAAGCTGCCCGCCGCCCAGCGCACGGCACTGGAGTCGGCGCTCACCGGCCGCGGCGAGTCCACGCTCCAGCGCGACGGCCTCGCCCTGCGGCTCGCCGTCCTGTCGGCGCTGCGCGCCCTCGCCGCCGAGGCGCCCGTCCTCGTCGTGGCGGACGACCTGCAGTGGCTGGACCCGGCGAGCGCGGAGCTCCTCGGCTTCGCCGCCCGCCGCCTCGGCGACACCCGGGTGCAACTGCTGTGCGCGGTACGCACGGAGGGTCAGGAGTACGACCGTCACCTGAGCGCGTCGCCGCCCGACACCCTCGCCGTGCGGCTCGGCGCGCTCTCCCGCGCCCAGGTGTCCACGCTGCTCGACCACCGCGGCTACACCGGTCTGCCGCGTTCCACGGTCCGGGAGATCCACCGCACCAGCGGCGGCAATCCGCTCTTCGCGCTCGAACTGGGCCGCGCCCTTGCCGAGAATCCGACCCCGCCGAGGCCGGGCGAGCCGCTGCCGGTGCCCACCTCGCTGCGCGCCCTCGTCCTGAACCGCCTCGGGATGCTCTCCGACGAGGCCCGCCGCACCCTCCTGGTGGCCAGCGCGGGCGCCCGCCCCACGCTGGCCCTGCTGCGCGCGGCCGGCCGGGACAACGCCGAGGCGGAGACCGCCCAGGCGGCCGAGCTCGGGCTGCTGGCCACCGAGCCGGAAGGTCCCGCCGTACGGTTCGCCCATCCGCTGATCTCGGCCGCGCTGTACGCGGAGGCGCCCGCGCAGGAGCGGCGGGCCGCGCACGCCGCGCTGTCCACGGCGGCCTCCGACCCGATCGAGCGCGCCCGCCATCTCGCCCTCGCGACCACCGGCACCGACCCGGAGGCCGCGGCCCGCCTCGCCGAGGCCGCCGCCCTGGCCCGGGACCGCGGGGCGCCCTCGGTGGCCGCGTCGCTCGGGCTGCTCGCCGCCCGGCACACCCCCGCCGACGGCGAACCGGGCCCGGACGAGCGCCGGCTGCAGGCGGCCGAGGACGCGATCACCGCGGGCGAGGTGGACCTCGCCCGGGACATCGCCCGCGAGGTACTGACCCGGGCCACCACGCCCGCGGACCGGGTGCGGGCCTGGATGGTGGTGATCGAGGCGGCCGGGCAGGCCCTCGGCGACGTCGACACCGTCTACCCGCAGGCGCTGGCCGACGCCGGCGACGACCCGCGGCTGCTCGCCCTGGTCCACTACCAGCTGGCCTGGCGCAGCCTCGTCGTGGACGGCGACTTCGCGGAGGGCCGGCAGGAGGCCGCGCACGCGGCGGAGCTGGCCGCCCGGGGCGGTGACCGCCGCACCGAACTCCTCTCGCTGGCGTTCCAGGCGCAGACCGAGACCCTGATGGGCCATCCGGACGCCCCCGCGACCATCAAGCGTGCCCTGAAGGAGCCTCAGGACCCACAGGTGGCGTGCCACCACAACGGCCCGGGCGCGACCCGCTACCGCTGGCTGATCATGAGCGACCAGCTGCCCGAGGCCCGCAGCACCGTCAACGCGCTGCTGCGCGAGGTGCGCCGGCGCGGCATGGTCGAGAGCGAGGTGCACTTCGTGCGTCTGCTCGCCGAGACCGAACTGCGCTCCGGGCACTGCGGCCGCGCCCTCGACCTCGCCCGCGAGAGCATGCGGCTGGCCCGTGACTCCGGGATCGGCGAGATGCCCTCCGCCGTGCTCGCCTCCATCGCGGAGGCCTCCGGCGGGGACGTGGAACGGGCCCTGACGCTGGGGCGGGAGGCGGTGGAACTGGCCGAGCAGGCAGGCGACCAGATGTACACCTCCCGCGGGCTGACCGCGCTCGGGCACGCCCAGCTGGTCGCCGGGGACGCCGAGGGCGCGGTCCATTCGCTGCGCCGGGTGCGGGAGCTGGAGCACGGGCTCGGCATCACCGACCCGGCGCGCGGCCGCTGGCACGGCGACCTCGCCGAGGCACTCGTACGGATCGGTGCGCTGGACGAGGCACGGCAACTCCTCGACGTGGCCCGCGAACAGGCGCTGCGCCTGGACCGCGAGAGCGTGCTGGCGGTCCTGGACCGGGCCGAGGCACTGATGCGGGCCGCGCGCGGGGAGCACGAGGCCGCCCTCGCCCAGCTGACGTCGGTGCAGGACCGGCTGGCCAAGCTGGGGTACGCGCTGGAGGAGGCACGCGCCGCGTTCGCGCTGGCGTCGCTGCGCACCGACCGGGCGGGGCCGGCGTCGTACGACGAGGCGGCCCGGCTGTTCCGGCGCTGCCGGGCGCTGCCCTGGGTGCGTCAGGTGGAGGCGGCCGCCGTGGCGAGGCGGGTGGAACCGATCAGCCCCCCTGCCGCGTCAGAGGGCCTGGAAGGGCTCGCCGCGATGGAACGTCAGGTCGCCGCACTCGTCATGGAGGGCGCGACCAACCGGGAGATCGCCGCGCGGCTGTTCATCAGTGTGAAGACGGTCGAGGCGACCCTGACCCGGGTCTACCGCAAGCTGGGGATCCGCTCGCGCGTGGATATCGTCCGTTTGGCGGCGCAGCGGCGCGCGAAGTGACGGCGCGCCAGGTTAACTGAACCCGACCGAGGGTTTTCCCTCACCCAACCCCCTAGGGGGTTCCCTCATTGGGAGCCGGGGGTTCCGGGTCCTAGCGTGAGGGGCGTGCCGCTCGCCCGGGCATACGGGGGTCGGTCCCGCGACCCCCGTGCCACCCCCACACCCGCGCGACCCCCCACCGGCAACCCCCACTGAGGAGACTCATGTTCGGGCCAACCCGTGTCAGAAAGACCGCCGCAGTAGTCACGTCGGCCGCCGCAGCGGCCGCCACCGTACTGCTCGGCGCGCCTTCCGCGGCTGCCGCGCCCCAGCCCATCGTGGGCGGCACTACCACCACCACGACGACCTACCCCTTCGTCATGCAGATCACGGACGCCTCGCAGAACCAGTTCTGCGGCGGCACCCTCGTCTCGGCCACCAAGGTGGTCACGGCCGCGCACTGCATGGCCGGCGAGAGCACCAGCAGCGTCCGGGTCGTCGGCGGCCGCACCTATCTGAACGGCACGAACGGGACCGTCAGCAAGGTCAGCAAGATCTGGGTCAACCCGGACTACACGGATGCCACCAACGGCGACGACGTGGCCGTCCTGACGCTGTCGACGGCGATGCCTTACACGAAGGCGTCGTACGTCTCGTCCGCGGACACCTCGGTGTACGCGGCCGGCGCCACCGCCCGCATCCTCGGATGGGGCACCACCTCGGAGAACGGCAGCTCCTCCAACCAGCTGCGGACCGCGACCGTACCGATCGTGGCCGACTCCAGCTGCAAGAGCTCCTACGGTTCGGACTTCGTCCAGACCGACATGGTTTGCGCCGGATACTCAACCGGCGGCACAGACACCTGCCAGGGCGACAGCGGCGGTCCCCTGCTCATCGGGGGCGTCCTGGCAGGGATCACTTCTTGGGGCGAGGGCTGCGCGGAGGCGGGTTACCCGGGTGTGTACACCCGGCTGACCACGTTCTCGAACCTGGTGACCGCGCAGATCACCTCGTGACCCGGAAGACCTCCTGAGCACCCCTCAGGTGAGAGACAAGGGGGCGTTGCGGGCTACCACGAGCAGCCCGCAGCGTCCCCTTTCCATGCGCGCTACTTGTCGGCCGTGAGCTTCCCGGCCGCTCCCCAGCTGTCCGTCGGCACCTCGTGGATCCACACCTGCACGGTCTCGGCCGGGATCTTGTACGCGTCGACGAAGGCGTCCGTGACGCGCTTGACGAGGTCCCGCTTGAGCTCGGTGTCGCGGGGGCCCTGCTGGATGGTGACGATCGGCATGACTGAACTCCCTTGATTACGTTGCCTCTTCGGCTCCGTCTCGGTGGGTCCAGTCCATCGCGTCGGACAGTCCCGACCAAGAGGCAGACCGCGACCGCAGCGATCAGCTCTCGTGATCGCCACAGGCCAGCAGCAGGGTGTCCAGGTGCGGGGGCGGGGTCGCGCGAGGCACGGCGAGGCCCGTCGACAGGGCGAGTCCCGGCGCGCGGAAAGGTACGAAGGCGACGCGGGGGCTGTGCAGTACGCGCGCGTGGGACGCGTAGACGACCGTCCACAGCGGTCGCGTGCCGATGCTGGCGAGGGTGTCCTGGAGGGAGCCGCCCGCCGGTCCGGGCAGCGGCTCGAACCCGGCCTCCTGACAGGCGCCGACGACCAGGTCGACGAGGGCGGGATTGTTGCGGCGCTCGGTGAGGCTCAGGGGCAGCCCGGCCAGTTCCCCGACGCCGATCTCCGCGCGACCGGCGAGCGGATGCGTGGCGGGCAGGGCGGCGACCAGGGGGTCGGGCCACAGCGGCAGCACCCGCACACCCGGCACCGGCTCCACGGCCCGTACGAACGCGGCGTCCAGTTGCCCGCCCGCGACCCGGGCCAGCCGTTCGGCCGCCGGGAGCGAGAACAGTTCGACGGGCACGTCCGGCGCGCGGCGGGCGAACGCGGCGAGCACGCGGTCGAGATGCGTGCCGAGTCCCGTACTGGTGCCGATGCGGAGGCCGGGCGGCGGGGCGACGGCGGCCCGCGCCCGGTCGGCCGCGGCCAGCACCGCCCGCGCCTCGGGCAGCAGCCGCTCCCCCGCCGCCGTGAGCCGCACCCGGCGCGGTGTGCGGTCGAACAGTCCGGCGCCCAGCTCCCGTTCCAACCGCTGTATCTGCATGCTCACCGCGGACTGCACGATGTGCAGCCGCTCGGCCGCCCGGCCGAAGTGCAGCTCCTCGGCGACCGTGACGAAGTAGGTGAGCTGCCGCAGTTCCATGGGACCGACTCTAGAGGGAGCCGGTGGGCGGCTGTTTGAATGAGCGCCCGAGGGGAGTGATACGCATGGTGTCCACGGACCGTTTCCTCGCCTTCGCCGCGATGTCCCTGCTGGTGATCGTGATTCCGGGACCCAGCGTCCTGTTCGTCATCGGCCGGGCGCTCGCCCACGGCCGCCGCACCGCGGTCGCCACGGCGATCGGCAACGTCTTCGGCTCGTACCTGCTGGTGGTGGCGGTCGCGATCGGCATCGGCTCGCTGGTCGAGCGGTCGGTGACGGTCTACCTGGTGGTCAAGCTGGCCGGCGCCGCCTATCTGGTGCACCTGGGCGTACAGGCCTTCCGGCACCGCAGGGAACTGACGGCGGCGGCGATCCGGACAGGACCGACGGGACCGGCCCGCGGCGATCTGCGCACGGTGCTCGACGGCGCGCTCGTCGGGGTGACCAACCCCAAGGGCGTGGTCTTCTTCGCCGCCGTGCTCCCCCAGTTCGTGGACCACACGGCGGGCCGCGTCCCCCTGCAGATGCTGGTGCTCGGCCTGATCCCCATCTCGATCGGCCTGGTCACGGACACCCTGTGGGGCCTCTCCGCCTCGGCCGCCCGCACCTGGTTCGCGCGCTCCGACCGCCGGCTGTCGATGATCGGCGGCGCGGGCGGCTTCGCGATGATCGGGCTGGGCCTGACGGTGGCGGTCACGGGCCGGGCGGACTGAGTGCCACGGGACCCCGGTCCCGAAGGCCCTAGCCGATCACGGTGCCGAAGCGGATGTCGTACGACGTCTGCGGGTGCATGACGGCGAGCATCCGCTGCCCCTCCTCCACGACGTCCGCCCGCTGGGCCTTGGTGAGCCTGCCGAAGGGCTCGACGACGAGCGCGCTCTCCTCCAGCCTCCACACCCCCGCGAGGAAGCCGTCGACCAGGAGCGTGCAGTGGACCATGTTGCCGACCCAGCTGCGGCCCCGGTACTCGGGCGGTACGACCCTGGTGCGGTCGGAGTGGGAGAGGAGCAGGTTGTCGAACTCGGGGAGGAAGCGGGGCGGGGCCGGGGTGTCCGCGTCGGGACGTGGTGCGTCCGGCAGGTCGAAGAGTTCGACGCCGCTCTCGTCCCGGAAGGTGACCAGCTGCGGGCGGAGCCGCTCGAAGGCGTCACGCAGACGGGTCAGACCGGCCCAGGTCTGCATGTCCTTGACGGAGGCGGGACCGAAGGCGGCGAGGTAACGCAGGACGGTCGCATCGGGAGCGGGCGCCGGTTCGGCGGGGCGGCCCAGCCAGTGCTCGGCGGTCGTGAGGGCGACCTGGCCGCTCTTTCCCCACAGCCCGCGCGGGGTGATCTGGACGAGCGGGAGCTTGCAACGGGCGGCGATACCGAGGGACTGGGGGTCGGCATCGGGCCACTCGACGAGGAGGGCCTCGCGCAGCTGCTTCATGGTGCGCGGCTCGGCCTCGACCAGTTCCCGTGCCAGCGCGGCGAGCCGGTCGAGGTCCACACCGGCAAGTCCCGTGCGGAAGTTGGTCAGTTCACGGTCGCGGGCCGCCTGGACGAGCGGGCGCAGGGTGAGGCAGTCGTCGGCGGTGTGGGTGTGGATGGTCGAGCGCATGGTGACGATCCGGACGACCTCGCGGTCCGCCATCAGCCCGGACAACTCCTCGGGCGCGAAGCCGTCGAGGCGGGCGGCGAGCGCGTAGTACGGCGGCTTGACGTTCTGCGCCTGCAGACCGAGCAGATGCCCTACGGCGGCCTCGGCGGACAGCGGCGAGCGGCGCAGCAGGAGCTGCCGGTCGAGGGTCGCCCGGTTGAGGGCGCGGGTGCCGAGCACGGGAGCCGTCGCTGTCGTCTTCGTCATGTCCCGCACGCTATCCGGGCTTGCGGACAAGCTCTGTCCGCAACTCTCACCGAATCCCGGACGCGCGCACCACCCGGGCGCCGTTTGCCCCGTATATCCTGCCCGGGATCACGCCGAATCGCCGGTCACGCCGGTCACAGGTTCGACCCCGGGAGGCAGCCGCATGTCCGAGCGACGTGCCCGTCCGGACTCCAAGAACGGCCGGAAATCCGCCTGGCGCCGCGCACTGACCCCACCGCAGCCGCCGGTGCCGAAAACCCCGCCGTCCGCCGACCCGGCACCCCCGGAGCCGGCGGAGGTCGCCAGCGTCGTCCAGGCGGCGCTGTACCGGGACGGTGTCCGCGTCTCCGCCCCGGACACCCTCGCCGAGACCTTCCGTGAACTGCGCGACCAGCCGTCCGGCATGGCATGGATCGGCCTGGCCCGTCCCACCGAGGCCGAACTCCTTTCCCTGGCTGCCGAGTTCGATCTGCACCCACTGGCGGTCGAGGACGCGATGGAGGCCCACCAGCGTCCGAAACTGGAGCGCTACGGCGACACGCTGTTCGTCGTCCTGCGAGCGGCCCGCTACCTGGACGCCCCGGAGGAGGTCGAGTTCGGCGAGCTGCACGTGTTCGTGGGGGCGGACTTCGTCATCACGGTCCGCCACGGCGCCGCCCCCGACCTCTCCGCGGTCCGCCACCGCATGCAGGAGACACCCGAGCTGCTGAAGCTGGGCCCGGAGGCTGTCCTCTACGCCATTCTCGACGCGGTCGTCGACGGCTACGCCCCGGTCGTCTCCGGCGTCCAGAACGACATCGACGAGATCGAGACCGAGGTGTTCCGCGGCGACCCGGAGGTCTCCCGCCGCATCTACGAACTCTCCCGCGAAATGGTCGAGTTCCAGCGCGCCACCCGCCCCCTGGTCGGCATGCTGCACGGCCTGATCGCCGGCTTCTCCAAGTACGGTACGGACGACGAACTCCAGCGCCACCTGCGGGACGTCGCCGACCACGTCACCCACACCAGCGAACGCGTCGACGGCTTCCGCCAGGCCCTCACCGACATCCTCACGGTGAACGCGACCCTCGTCACCCAGCAGCAGAACGCCGAGATGCGCGCGCTGGCGGAGGCGGGGTTCGAGCAGAACGAGGAGATCAAGCGCATCTCGTCGTGGGCGGCGATCCTCTTCGCACCGACGCTCGTGGGAACTATTTATGGGATGAACTTTGAGCACATGCCGGAGTTGGGGTGGAGCTTCGGATACCCCTTCGCGATCGGCTTGATGGGGGTAGTTTGCGTAAGCTTGTACCTAATTTTCAAGCGGCGGGACTGGCTCTAAGGTCAGGCAATCGCGCCTCCAGCCGCTGCCCCTGTTTGCTCTCGCATATCTCGAAAATGGCGCCGTAACTGGCTTTGGGGAGCCGCTGGGGAGAATTGATGCGGGTGATCTCTTCTCCCTGCTTCCACCGTGCCCCTGACCAGGGATTTTGGCGCCCTCCGGATACTGGGGAGTATCTGGGGAGAAACGACCGGCCTGCACCGCGCCTATCGGCAACGCACCAGGCCGCCGCAGACGCCCACCCTGCGACCTCCACACAGCGGGACAGCGTCAGATGTTGTCACAGACAGTGACATCACCGATCAGAAGCAGGACCAGCCGACTCCTTCTCCCACGACCCCGTCGAGCAGTGCGCCGGCTAATCGCTCAGGGGGAAAACGCGGCCTGCCGTGCCTGGCACACGGCTCAGCGCGACGCCACGCCTCCCGAGCGCGCTGCGCAGCACGCAGCGGTCAGGACCGGGCAACCCAGCGTTCGATCCTCTTCAGAAAAGGTTGCCGCCCGGTCCGAGATTTTTTCGAACCTCGCTGTCGGCCGTGCGCCCTCGGGCGCACGCAGACCGAAACTCCCCTTGCCCAGCGGGCAAGGGGAGTTTCGGTGGGCTTGAACCGGATGCCGGTGTCAGCAGGAGCGCGAGCCCACGAAGCCGACGCGGACGAGCTTCCACTGCTGGTTCACGCCGCCCCAGTCCGAGTACTGGACGATGCCGGTCCCGTCGGCGGAGGAGAAGCCCGGTACCTCGACGGCCTTCCCGCTGTTGCGGTTGATCAACCGGACGTATCCGTCCGGTGAGTCCGCCAACCGGAACTGCTGGTTCACGCCACCGTGGTCGCTCCACTGGTTGATGGCGGCGCTGTCGGCCGTCGACCAGCCGGAGACGTCCAGCAGCTTGCCGGAGTGCCTCGCCTTCAACCGGTAGTAGCCGCCACCGGAATCCACGAACTGGAACTGCTGGTTGGTCCCGTCGTACCGGCCCCACTGCGTGACCGCGGCGCCGTCCGCGGAGCTCGCGCCCGCCACGTCCAGTGCCTTGCCGCTGTTGCGGTTGACTATGACGTACCAGGCGTTCGTGTCCACAGTGGCCGCTTGCGCCGTCGGCGCGCACGCGCGCAAGTCGAAGCGTTCCACCCGCACTTTGCCGCCGAGGACCTTGGTGGCGTGGTTGAAGACGGCGAAGCGGTAGCCCATGAAGAAATTAGGTTTCTCGTTCATGGTGAAGGCCGGGCCGAGCGAGGTGAAGGTGGTGCCGTCGGTGCTGTAGGAGAACGTCGCCTGGCGGCCCGGTCCCGGGCTGATGTCGGCGGTGGCGCGCAGCCAGACGCGGCTGCCGGACGCGGGGAGGTCTGCGCCGGCCTGCTCGGTGCCGGTGCTGCTGGTGTTCCAGCTGGCGTCCATGGTCAGGCCGTCGAACATCACCAGCCTGCTGACGCCGTGCTGCCGCGTGACGCCGATCCAGGCGGAGGTGTCCCGCAGCATCGCCAGCCCGGCCCGGTCGCCGTCCGCCATCCCGGAGCAGTCGAGCACGACGGTCGCGGTGGAGGCGGGGCCCTGGATGCGGCGGGTGAGGGTGTTACGGGCACTGTAGAGGTCGTCGGTGACGGTGGCGGTCCTGAGGGTGAGCCCGTTGTCGACGGTGAACGCGGCGGTGTCGGGGTTGTGGTTCCACTCCCAGTACGGCGCCAGCGCCGTCCCCTCGAAGGTGTCGGCGCCGGTCATCGGCGGGAGCGGGTGCGGGGTGACCGGGTAGGGGTATGTCTCGCCCCACGTGCCGTTGACGGTCTGGAGCTCGGGCCAGCCCTCGGCGTTCCAGGTGACCGGGGCCAGGGCGGGGACGCGGCCGCCGGGATAGGCGTCGATGAAGCCCATGTAGTACCAGTCGCCGTTCGGGGTGTCGACCAGCGAGCCCTGGTGCGGTATGCCGCCGCCGGGGATCGGGCCGGGCAGGTTCAACAGCACCTCCCGCATCTCGTACGGGCCGAAGGGGCCTGAGGTGGACTTCCAGACGTACTGGCCGTTGGGCGGGAGGGTGACGAAGATGTAGTAGTTCCCGTTGATCTTGTAGAAGCGGGAGCCCTCCATCAGGTGCAACGCGTCCGGCTTGGTGAGCACGTGCTCGGACCTGACCTCGGTGCGCATGTCCGGGGCGAGCTGCGCGACGTGGATCTCGTTGGCGCCGTACGCCACGTACGGGGTGCCGTCGTCGTCGAAGAGCAGCCCCGCGTCGTAGTAGATGCTGCCGATCTCGGCGTGCCGGGTCCAGGGGCCCGCCGCGTCGGTGGCGCTGTATACGTACGACCGCTGCCAGCCGATCTGACCCACCCAGTAGAAGGTCTCGTCGCCGGGGCGGTAGCGCATCGAGGACGCATAGATGCCCTGGACGTACGCCCGTCCGCCGTTGAGGTCGTACGCGTCGCCGAAGTCGAGGACCGGCACCGAGTGGCCGATGAACTCCCAGTTGACCAGGTCATAGGAGCGCAGGACGGGCGCGCCCGGCGAGTAGTGCATGGTCGAGCCGGTGTAGTAGTACGTGTCGCCGACGCGGATGACCTCAAGGTCGGCGAAGTCCTGCCAGACCACCGGGTTGGTGAACCGCTCCTGCTGGGCCGTCGTGGCCGCCGCCGCGCGCATCGCGCCCATCGCCGGCAGCGTGGATCCCGCGACCAGGCCGACGGTGGCCGCCATGACTCTCCGGCGGCCGTGGGGGTGTTGGAGCCAGGACATGCGAGATCAGCTTCCTCACGGGTAAGGGGACCGAGAGTCGAAGTTCGAAATATCGGACATCATTCTGAGTGGGGGCCAACTCCTCGTGGTCATGCCGGGAGGCTGTCCCCGTCGGAGCCCGGCCAAGTCCCGACCCCACTCGTTCAGGGGAGGTTGTGCAAGTCCACCCCTGACACACCATCAGCCAACTACACTCCGCACGACGCCCGCGACCAGGCCAGATAGCGAAACGCTGCTGGAGTACCAGTAGGACTCCGTTAGGTCGCTCTGGCTCTGGGGTTCTGGTTGGAGGCGGATGTTCTGGGCAGGGGGCGGTGGCAGGTGGTGCAGGTGCCGGTCCAGCAGTTCAGCAGGTCTTGGCGTCGAGGATCTGGTAGAGGGTGAGCCCGCTGCATCGGCTTTGGGGGCCAGGCGCTGCTCGGTCAGGAACGCGTGGGCGGCGGTGACCAGGGTGACGTGGTGATGCCAGCCGGTCCAGGAGCGGCCCTCGAATCCCGGGACCGGGGGCGGGGAGGGGCTCAGGTCCCGGGAGCGGGGGTCATCCGGCGGTCAGAGTGGTCCACTTCTGGTTGGAGCCGCCGTTGCAGTCAAACAGCTGGAGCTGTGTGCCGTCGGTCGTGGAGTAGCCCGGATCGTCGAGGCAGCGGCCGGAGGCGGGGTTGCGGTAGCCGCCGTTGTAGGGCTGCCAGATCTGGTTGGAGCCGCCGTGGCAGGCCCAGAGCTGCACCTTGGTGCCGTTGGCCGTGCCGAAGCCGGCGGCTTCGAGGCACTTGCCCATGGAGCGCAGGGTGCCGTCGGTGTAGGCGGACCAGTACTGGTTGATGCTGTCGCCGCAGCTCCAGATCTGGACGGCGGTCCCGTCGGCGGTGCCGAAGCCGCTGACATCCAGGCACTTGCCGGCGATGCCGGACTGCACGCGTGCGGGGGCGGGGGCGGGGTTCCTCAGCCACCCGGCGCTGTCCGCGGTCTGGATGCCGCGGTGGAAGGCGTCGGCCATCTTCTGGTAGCCCGCGTCGTTGGGATGCACGGCGTCGGCCAGGTCGGCCGTGGTCAGGCTGCTCATGTCCACGTATGCGACGCGCTTGCCCGCGGCCTGCGCGTCGCTCACGATCTGGGGGATGGCCTGGTTGTACGCGCCACGGTACTGCTCCTCCGAGCCGCTGGTGGACACGATCAGGGAGGCCACGAGGACGGTCGCGTCGGGGACGTCGGCGGTGATCTGGTTGACCAGCGACCTCAGCCGGTCGGCGGCGGTGGAGGGCTGATAGCTCCCGCCCAGGTCGTTGGTGCCGATCTCCAGCGTCACGACGTTGGGCCGGTAGCGGGTCAGCGAGGCGTCGGCGAGGGCGGCGATCTGGTCGATGCGGTATCCGGAGTGGCCTTCGTTGTCGGGGTCGGACATCGAACCGTTCTGCCCCGTGCCCACGAAGTCCAGCGGATGGCCGTCCGCCGAGAGCTTGTCCCACAACGGACCCCGGTAGCCGTTGCCCGTGCTGCTTCCCACGCCCCAGGTTATGGAGTCGCCCAACGGCATGACCCGCAAAGGCGTGTTCGAGGCGGCGGAGGCAGGTGCCACACCTGCTGCCGTCATCCCGAGCGCGGCAGTGACCAGCGTGATGAGGGGCAGGATCCAAGGCTTTCTCATGCAGGCGTCCTCTTCTGCGAGTGAGTGCTGAATCTGGCGCGGGCTGCTCGCCGTTCGCGTCGGCAACTCGGCCGTCGCGCCGTCCCGTTGGCATCGGCGGGCACATGACGTACTGGCGGAACGGCGTGGTGGGGAACGGCTTGCGAGGTGAGCGTTGACAACGTCGAGCCATCCGGCGTCCCGTCTGCCCCGGTGCTCGACTGCGGAAAGACCGTCGCCTCGCCGAGCCAGGAGACGCCGTGCAGCGCCTCCGTGCCGGTGCGGAACGAGGCGATGCCGAGGCGCTCCACGTCCGGTGCGTAGTGGTGGAGCAGCGCGATCCGCTCGCCGAGCGTGAGCCGACCGAGCAGATCGTCGATGCGCTTGCCCATCGGCAGCGCGGCGTCGCGGAACGGATGCCTCTCGGTCGCAGGGAGGGACGGAAAGCGCAAGTCTGACCTCTAAGCAGGCTGGTAGGGGGAGTTGAAGCGCTTCGACGCTGTCATCGCTTCTATCGGGTTGTCAATGGCTGGAATGCAAGAAAATTTCTTCTTGCGGGCCCTCTTGTTCCGTGCGAAATGCGCCGTTAGCGTTCGCGGCCGGTGAAGCGCTTCGACACCCGTTCGGGGAGGGCCGCCGCCATGAGAAACGAGTGGAACCGCAGACGCTTCGTCGGCAGAGCCGCCGTCGTGGCGGGAGCGGCCGCGATGGCCCCTGCGCTCTCCGCGTGCGGAGAGCGCAGGCCTCAGCAGACCGACGGGAGCGGCACGGCGGGCCTGAAGGCGACGCTGCCCGCCCATGTGCCCGGCAAGTCCCTCCAGCCGGATATCCGCTACCCGTCCGGGCACCTCGTCACCGTCTCCGGCGTGCCCGGCAAAGGCGGCAGGTACACCGCCCCCACTCCGGCTGCTGATGGAGCAGGGCATCAGCACCGACTACGACCGTGATCGGGTCCTCGCCAAGAAGCCATCGCGTTGCACCAGGTCAGGAGTGAGGTCGGCGTCTGGGTCGCGGCGGGTGAAGCCCTTGCTCCTGCGGGGGCTGATCCCGGCCGGGCCGGCCTGGCGCATGAGCCGCTCGACCCGCTTGCGGCCGACGTGGACGCCCTCGCGCTTCAGGACGGCATGGATCCTGGGCGATCCGTAGATCCCGCCGGAGGCCTGGTGGATCCGCCGGATCTGCCCGGTCAGCTCGGTGTCCTGCCGGATCCCTTCGCAGGGGTCCTTCCCGGCCTGGCGCCAGCGGTAGTAGGTGGAGGAGGGGATGTGCAGTTCCCGCAGTACGGGCTCGACCCCCAGGTGCGGGTGCTCGTCGAGGAGCGCCCTCACCTGGGCCGGGTCGGGTCGAGCTGCGCGGCGCAGGTCCCGCACCTCGCGCCGCAGCCAGGCGGGCTCGTTCTTCTCTTCGGTGGTGAGCAGGTCATCCCGCTCGCCGGCGTCGGCCTCGGCCTGCCGGATCCAGTTCCGCAGGGCTTCGTGATGCACGCCGAGTTCCTCGGCCATGCGGCGGATCACCGGTTTCGGCTCGGCGGTCCAGTACATCCGCACCGGGCGACATACGCCCCGCCCCCTGAGTACTGCGGCTGTGGGCCGGTTGCCCCGCACGGCTGGTGATCGCACCCACCCGGAGTGGCACCACTTGGACGCCATCCAGGGCCATCTAGCGCCACCCGGTGCCACCCGGCGCCACCCGGCGTCATTCCGTGCCCTCAAAAGCAGGCCCGCCCGCATGGCTCCACAATGATCCAGGCCGACCACAGCCCATTCCTGCAGTTCAGAGCCGCCACCCCTAAGTCCACTGCACTCAGCGCGCCATCCGGACTTGCCGTGGTGCCGCAATGGTGCCACTATGGCGTCATGGACCTCACCCCGTATGTCGACACCCTCCGCCGTGAACTCGCGGTGGCCGCCGAAGCCGGCGGGGACGATGCCCGCGAGCTGGCCGAGCGGCTCACCGCTCCCCTGGAGTCGGCGACCCGGCTGACCATGCTCAACGTGCTCTCCGCCGCGATGGACGAGATCACCCGCGAACTCGCCCCCGGCTCGGTCGACGTACGGCTTCGCGGGCTCGACCCCGACTTCGTGGTGACACGGCCGCCCACCTACGGCGGCCCCACGGAGCCTGCCGCCCCCATCGAACCGCTCAGGGCACAGGTGCCCGCCGACGGCGACGAGGGCGGCACCGCCCGTATCAATCTGCGGCTGCCGGCCCACCTCAAGGCGCGCGCCGAGGAGGCGGCGAACCGTGAGGGCCTGTCGGTCAACGCGTGGCTGGTGCGGGCCCTGTCGGCCGCGGTCGACGGTGGCACGCGGCCGCGTACGGCAGAGAAGACCCACACCGTCGGACAGAGCTTCACCGGCTGGGTGCGCTGACAGCGCCCGCATCCGCGCCCGCACCACTCCACTCCACTCCACTCCACTCCACTTCACCCACACCACGTCCCACCAGCGGGGACGGCCTGAAGACCCAAGAGGACGGGACAGTCATGCCTTCTTTCGACACCCCCGAACCGATCTCGGTCACCGCCCAGGTGCCCGCCGGTTCCATCCGGTTCACCGCGAGCGACCGCCTCGACACCGTCGTCGAGGTACGGCCCCGCGACCCGGAGCGGGACAAGGACGTGCGGACCGCCGAACAGGCCGAGGTCACGTACGCGAGCGGCGTCCTGACCGTCAGGACGCTGCCCAGGCGCCGCAGCCTCCTCGGGCCCAACGGCCTCGTCGACGTCACGGTCGACCTGCCCACGGGCTCACGCGTCGACGTGATCGGCTCGCTCGGTTCCTGGACCCAGGTACTCGGCGAGGGCCGCCTCGGCGAGGTCCAGGCGAAGATCTCGACCGGCGACGTCCGCCTCGACACCACCGGCCCGCTGAAGCTGACCCTGTCGCACGGCCCGATCACCGTGGACCGGGTCGAGGGCCCGGCCGACATCACCAGCAGCACCGGCAACATCCGCGTCGGCCTCGTGGACGGCACCGCCGTCCTGAAGAACTCGCACGGCACCACGACCGTCGGCGCCGTGACGGGCGAACTCCGGGTGAGCGGCGCCAACGGCGGCATCGACATCGCGCGCGCCGAGGCGTCGGTCACCGGCACCACGACCAACGGCTCCCTTCGCGTCGCCGAAGTCGCCCGTGGCGAGGTCCGGTTGGAGACCTCCAACGGCCCCATCGAGATCGGTATCCGCGAGGGCACCGCCGCCTGGCTCGACGTCAGCTCAAACCGCGGGCAGGTACGCAACACGCTCACCGCGTCCGAGGCCCCGGAGCAGACCGAGGACACCGTCAAGGTCCGCGCACGGTCCAACTGGGGCACCATCGACGTCCTCCGCGCCAAGGCCTGAGCGCCACATCACCAACTCGCCCCGCGTCCAGCCCACTTCAGTCCTCTTCTGTCTCCTTCAGCCTTCTCACGGAGGGCCCCATGCCTTCATCTGTCATGCCCACGTCCAACCGGAGGGACGGTCGTCCGGCACCGGCCGCCGTCTCCGCCGTCGGTCTGCGCAAGTCGTACGGCGACAAGGTCGTGCTCGACGGCATCGACCTGCACGTCCCGGCCGGGTCGGTGTTCGCGCTGCTCGGACCGAACGGCGCCGGCAAGACCACCGCCGTGAAGATCCTGTCCACCCTCATCGCCGCCGACGGGGGGCAGGCCCAGGTCGCGGGCCACGACGTCGCCGCGGCACCGGACGGGGTGCGTGCCGCGATCGGCGTCACCGGCCAGTTCTCCGCCGTCGACGGTCTGATCACCGGCGAGGAGAACATGCTCCTCATGGCGGACCTGCACCACCTCTCCCGCGGTGAGAAGCGGCGCACCGCCGCCGAACTGCTGGAACGCTTCGACCTCGTCGACGCGGCGAGGAAGCCCGCCGCCACCTACTCCGGCGGCATGAAGCGCCGCCTGGACATCGCCATGACCCTGGTCGGCAACCCGCGGATCATCTTCCTCGACGAGCCCACCACCGGCCTCGACCCGCGCGCCCGCCACACCATGTGGCAGATCATCCGCGAACTGGTCTCCGACGGCGTCACCGTCTTCCTCACCACCCAGTACCTGGACGAGGCCGACGAACTCGCCGACCGCATCGCCGTACTCAACGACGGCCGGATCGCCGCCGAGGGCAGCGCCGACGAACTCAAGCGCCTCATCCCCGGCGGACACGTCCGGCTCCGCTTCAGCGACCCGGCCGCATACCAGCGCGCCGCCTCCGCGCTGCGCGAGACCACCCGCGACGACGAATCCCTCGCCCTGCAGATCCCCAGCGACGGCAGCCAGCGCGAACTGCGCTCCATCCTCGACCGGCTGGACGCCGCCGGCATCGAGGCCGACGAGCTGACCGTGCACACCCCCGACCTCGACGACGTCTTCTTCGCCCTGACCGGCGGCGCCGCCCTCGTCCCCGACCAGCCCAAGGAGAACGCCCGATGAGCTCCCTCACCCTCGCCCTGCGCGACTCCACCACCATGCTGCGCCGCAACCTCCTGCACGCCCGGCGCTATCCGTCGCTCACCCTGAACCTGCTCCTCACCCCTGTCATGCTGCTGCTCCTCTTCGTCTACATCTTCGGCGACACGATGAGCGCCGGCATCGGGCACGGCGGTGCGGGACGCTCCGAGTACCTCGCGTATCTCGTCCCGGGCATCCTGATGCTGACCATCGGCAGCACCACGATCGGCAGCGCGGTGTCCGTCTCGACCGACATGACCGAGGGCATCATCGCCCGCTTCCGCACGATGGCGATCCACCGCGGTTCGGTGCTCATCGGGCACGTCGTCGGCAGCGTGCTGCAGTGTGTGATGAGCGTGGTCCTGGTCGGGGCCGTGGCGGTGGCGATCGGGTTCCGGTCCACGAACGCCACCTTCCTGGACTGGATCCTGGCGCTCGGGCTGCTGGCGCTCGTCTCCCTGGCGCTCACCTGGCTCGCGGTCGGCATGGGCCTGGTCAGCCCGAACGCCGAGGCCGCCAGCAACAACGCGATGCCGCTGATCCTGCTGCCGCTCCTGTCCAGCGCCTTCGTGCCGGTCGACGCGATGCCGGGCTGGTTCCGGCCGATCGCCGAGTACCAGCCGTTCACCCCGGCCATCGAGACGCTGCGCGGGCTCCTGCTCGGCACCGAGATCGGCCACAACGGATGGCTGGCCGTGCTCTGGTGCGTGGGACTCGCCGTACTCGGCTACCTCTGGTCCAAGTCACTGTTCCACCGCGACCCGAAGTAGGGCCGGCAGCGCGCCGCGGTGCACACGGTCCGATCGAGGGACATTGCGTGTGTCACCGGGGCGCGCGGGGACGTGGGACGCCAGGGTGGCCGCCATGAAGAAGATGATGCGCCTGTTCGCCATGTCCACCGTCCTGACCTGCCTGCTCGGCGCCGCCTCCGCCGGACCGAAGGAGGGGGAGCAGTACTTCCGGCTCAAGCACCCGGTCACCGGTGTGGCCGCCCGCCAGGTGGTGGAGGTGTTCTGGTACGACTGCCCGGACTCCTACGAGTTCGAGAAGCCGCTGGAGGACTGGGCGGCGCGGCAGAGCCCCCCGGTGAAGGTGGTGCGCATCCCCGCGGCCTGGACGGACCAGCCCGACCAGCTCTCGTACGCCCGCCTCTTCTACACACTGGACAAGCTCGGCCTCGCGGAGCGGGAGGCGCTCCCGGTCTTCCGCGCCGTTCGGGACCAGCACAAGGACCTCACCACCGAGGAGAACGTCCTGGCATGGGCGGCCAAGGAGGGGCTCAACGTGAGGTCGGTACGGAACGCCTACAGGTCCGGGCAGGTCGACGCCGCCGTCCAGGCGGCACCTGCGCTCCGTGAGCGCTACCAGGTGGTCGAGGAGCCCACCGTCGTCGTGGGCGGGCGTTTCCGGACGTCGCCGATCCAGGTCGGCACCGCCGCCGACACCGTCGCGGTGATGGACCACCTGTACCGCACCGCGGCGCGCCGCTGAGGCATCGGCCACGTCAGCCGGTGAGCGAGGCCGGCCAGTGCTCAGCGGTAGCTGAGCAGTCGGCGTCGGTCGCCGGTGAAGTGGGCGTGGTCGTTGAAGGTGAGCAGGCTGGTCCCGGAGCCGCCCACGACGAGGGCTGTGACGGAGGCGTTGACGACGACGCGGTTGAGGGCGACCACCGAGGCGGGCGGCAGGACGAGCAGCGAGCCGCAGAGCGCCGCCAGGACGCCGCCCGAGGTGACGACGACCGCGTCGCGGCCCTTGCCGAGGGCGTCGGACAATGCGCCGAGCGCCGCGGTCGCGCCGCTCGCGAACGCCGGCCAGCCGGCCGGGCCCGTCTCGGCAGTGTCCTCGATCCACGTCCCGAGGGCACGGTCGAGGACCTCCTGCACGGCGCGGGAGTCCGCTCGGCCGTCCGGCCAGGGGTGCGGGTAGCGGGACATCAGGGCGACGTGGTCGTACTCGTTCCAGCGCGGGTCCTCGACCGAGGGCTTCTCGAAACCGGCTGACTCCGCCAGGAGTCGAGCGGTGTCGCGTTGGCGGGTGAGGGTGCCGGAGGCGAGCAGCGGGTCACGCAGGCCGCGGCGGGCCAGCTCCGCGCCGACGGCGCCGGCCTGTTCGCGGCCGAGGTCCGACAGGGCGTCGTAGTCCTCCGCACCGAAGGAGGCCTGGCCGTGGCGGACGAGGCAGATGAGCGGCATACGGTGGTTCCTGCTTCCCGGCTTCTCGGCGACCGATGCGGCGGGTCGCCGTACGGCGACCCGCCGATCAAGGTATGCGAGGTCCGGCCGGAGAAGAACGCCGGGACGCAAGGCACCGTACGGGGGGCGCCCGCGGCGGGTACGGCAGATGGCCTTCCGCCGCGGTCAGAACACCACCGACCAGCTTTCGCGGGCCGCCTGCTCGGCGGTGTACGAGACACCGTGCACCTTGAGGCCGTCCGCGTTCTTCAGAGTGATCTCCCCGCCGTGGTTGCCGAGTTGCGCACCACCGGTGAGGGGTACGAGCAGACAGGAGCCGGCGGCGAGAGGGCCGGGCGGGACCGCCGAGGCCTGTCCCAGCCGGTCCGCGACCTGCCAGCCGGTCAGATCGACCGGGGCGGGCGAGGCGTTGATCAGCGTCACGGCCTCCGGCTCGGGTGCCGGGCCGGCCGGATTGACGAGCGCCGCGACGACACGGACGGGCTGGGCGCCCGGCTGCGGGCGGTTGCCGTCGACGTCGTCGATCGAGTGCCCGGTGGCGTCGTCCGTGTGCCAGGACTGGCTCTGGAAGGCGAGGAAGACACCGACCCAGCGTGACTGCCCGGGGAAGTGCAGCAGGATCCCGCCGTCCTGCCACACCCCGTCGTCGCCCTGGAAGCGGCGGCTGTTGCCCTAGTTCATATGGATGTCGTGGACGCCGTTGCCCGGCAGGAAGCCGAACGCCTTGTCCTTGACGGCCGGTTCGGGGCCCCAGCGCTCACCGAAGACGTACAGCCTCGCCTCCGGGTCGGCGACCGCGCGCCGTACGTAGTGGTCGAGGAGGTCGGCCAGGTCGTTGTCGGGGCCGGAGACGTCCGGGGGCAGGGTCCGCATCCTGGCCGGGTCGAAGAGGTTGCCGCGCACGAAGTCGAGGTTCGGGCCGCCGGGGCCGGGCGGCAGGGAGTTCCAGCCGCCCGGCAGGCCGTCCAGACGGGCCGTGACCGGGTGCCGGAGGTCCTCGTCGACCAGGTACAGCAGCTCGGAGGGCCGCTCCTGGGAGAGGACGTTGACGGCGGCGCGGTAGTTCGTGCCGCCGTCGTCCGCGAGGTGGACCTGGTAGTGCGGCGTTCCCGCGGCGCCCTCGCGCCGGACGTCCACCGCGCGTGCGATCAGTACGCCGTAGGCCTTGAGCGGCATGGCGACCAACTTCCCCCGGGGGCAGGCGGATTGCCCGCCCATGAGAGGAATGTTAGAGGACAGTGGTAAATGTCTCTCCCTGTCTTGCGGTCTTGCGGTCTTGCGGTCTTGCGGTCTTGCGCATCCGCGCCCGCCGTCCTGTCTACGCCTTCTGGCGCGCGCGCCGCTGGGCCAAGTGCGTGACGCGCGGGCGAACAGCCCTCTGAGCAGCCCGGATTGCTTACGATCCGTTACGTGGTCAACTTCCTCCTCGAACGCACGGCACCGCTTCCCCTCCACGAGGCGTGGCGCCGCCTCACGGAGTGGCCCCGCCATGGGGAGGTGGTCCCACTGACCCGCGTCACGGTGGTCACGCCCCCGCCGACGCAGGTGGGCACGGTCGTCGTGGCGCGCTCGGGGCTGGGGCCGCTCGCCTTCGACGACCGTATGGAGGTCACGGTGTGGCGGCCGCCGACGGACACCGAGGCGGGCCTGTGCCGGCTGGAGAAGCGGGGGCGGGTGGTGCGGGGTTGGGCCGAGATCGAGGTGGGGCCCGGGCCCGGCGGGCGAAGCCGGGTGGTCTGGCGGGAGGAGTTGGGGGTGCGGCTGCTGCCGGGAGTCTTCGACCCACTCCTCGCCCGCGCGGCGCGGTCCGTGTTCGGGCGTGCGGCGAACCGCCTCCTCAGGATGCCCTGAGGGCCGCCGGAGGGGACTACTGAACATCGAAGACACCGCACCCGCACCCGCCGAACGGGCTGCGCCGGTTGGCCGATCCACGTCGGGACGGGTGGAGTGACGGCCTAGTCTGATGGGCTGATGGGCCGGACAGTCCGTAACGGTCCGTCCGGGCAAGGAAATCGGGAAACGGGACGGGGAAGGTACCGGCGCATGTCGCTGAGCCAGGGGGAAGCCGGGTCCATAGGGGGCTACACGCTGATCGACCGGCTCGGCAGCGGCGGAATGGGCGTCGTCCATCTGGCGCTCTCGGCGTCGGGACGGCAGGTCGCCATCAAGGTCGTCCATGCGCAGTACGCGCTGGACGAGGAGTTCCGGGCCCGTTTCCGGCAGGAGGTCGCGGCGGCACGGCGGGTGAGCGGTGCGTTCACCGCGCCGGTGGTGGACGCCGATCCGGACGCCGAACAGCCGTGGATGGCGACGCTGTACGTGCCCGGCCGCACGCTCGCCGACATCGTTGCCAAGGAAGGCCCGTTGACCGGGCGCGCGTTGCGCACGCTGGCGCTGGGCCTGGTGGAGGCGCTGCGGGACATCCATCGGGCCGGAGTGGTGCACCGGGACCTGAAGCCGAGCAACGTCCTGATGGCCGAGGACGGCCCGCGCGTGATCGACTTCGGCATCTCGCGCGCCGCCGACAACGAGGACCTCACGGTGACCGGCCGGCTGATCGGCACCCCGCCCTTCATGTCACCGGAGCAGTTCGCCGCGCCGCGTGACGTCACGGCCGCGTCGGACGTGTTCTCGCTGGGCTCGGTGCTGGTGTACGCGGCCACCGGGAACCGTCCCTTCGACGGCGGCAGCCCGTATTTGACGGGCTATCAGGTCATGCACGAGCAGCCGCATCTTGACGGCGTCGCGGAGCCGCTGCGTTCCATCGCAGAGCGGTGCCTGGCCAAGGATCCGGCCGATCGGCCCCAACTGGCCGAGCTGCACGGCGTGTTGCAGCAGTTGCCGACGGGGGGCGCGCCCGCCCTGCCGGACTTGGGGAGCAGCGGCCCCACCGTGCCGGACTTCGCACACTCCCCCTCGGCGCCGGGAACCGCCGGACCGCGCGACGGCACGACCTTCGGGGCCGGTGCAACGGCCGCCGGTGGCGCGCGTCGCCTGCGGCGGGTCCTCATGGCCCTCGGCACGGCGGTGGCCGTCACCGCGATCGGCCTCACGGCGGCACACATGGTGTCGAGCGGCACGGCGACCGGTGACCGGGCAGCGGCCGGCGGCTCGGCGCTCGGGGCCGCCGCTCCCGCCGCGGGACTGCCGGCCGGCTGGAAGCCGTGGCGGGCGAGCCTGGTCACCGCGAAGAAGGGCGATCCCCTCGACTACGAGGAGTCCGGCTGCGTGCCCGGCGACTCCACCGCCGTGTACTGCGCCGGCACCGGCTTCACCGTGACCAGATTCGACGCCGCCTCCGGTCGGGTCGACTGGCGCCGGGGCACCAGCCCCGAGACCTCGCTCCCCGTCGGCGTCCGGGACGGGCGCGTCTACACCTACCGCAAGCCGGACTCGACCGCGACGTACATCACCCGGCGCCTGGTCGCCCTGGACGCGAAGACCGGCACCGAGCTGTGGGCCCGCCCGGTCAGCGAGGACGAACCGGCCGCCCTGTTCAGCCGGGGCATCGTCGCGATGGACGAGAACAAGACCGCGTTCGTCGCCTACGACGGTTCGGGCCGGCAGCTGTGGAAGGCACCGGCGAAGTCGTCGGCCGGGGACGCCTGCGCGGTGACCGTGCTGAACGGCGCGCCGTACGGCCTGTGCACGCCCGTGGACGATCCCGGCAAGGGCGGCGTCGGCCTGCTGCGGCTCGACCCGGCCGACGGCACGGCCCACGAGGTCGCCACGCTGCCCACGGGCGCCCGGCCGATGGGCGTCGTCGACGGCCAACTGCTGTTCCTGACCCCCAAGTTGGCGAAGAGCCAGTTCGCCGCCAACGGTGAGGACCAGCCGTACACGGCCCTGGACCTGGTGGATCCGCGCACCGGCGCCGTCAAGCGCGTCCCGCTGCCGGGCACACCGCGCGGCACGGTCACGCTGCTCGACGGCGTCCTGTACTTCGACCGTCCGGGCGGAACGGTCACCGCCGTACGAGCTGCGGACGGCAAGCGGCTGTGGCAGCGGGCGACCGAGATCGAGAACCTGTCGGCGCCGGTCCGGTCGAAGAAGTTCGACACGCTGTACTTCGCCAACCGGTACGGCCGTCTGCTGGCCCTGAACCCCGCCACCGGCGCGGTCCGCTGGCGCACGGCCGCGATCAGGGATCCCGGAGAGTCGGCGGAGCAGACCACGCCGTACGTGCTGCAGGTCAAGGACGCGATCGTGGCCGTCGCGGGCGACACGGCGTTCTCGGTACGACCGGACCGGCCGACCGTGACGGCGAAGTGACCGGCGGGCTCAGGCCCGTGCTGTCAGGCCACCGACCCGATCCGTCCGGCCGGCTTTGACGTCGCGTCGTGGTGGATCGGCGTGTGCGCGCCGGTGAGTGCGATTCCGCTGCCGCCACGGCGGTTGGCGACGATCTCCGAGGCGATCGACAGGGCCGTCTCCTCCGGCGTACGAGCGCCGAGGTCCAGCCCGATCGGGGAGCGCAGGCGCGCCAACTCCAGTTCGGTGACGCCGACTTCGCGCAGGCGTTCGTTGCGGTCCAGGTGGGTGCGCCGGGAGCCCATCGCGCCGACGTAGGCGACGGGCAGGCGCAGGGCCAGCTGCAGAAGCGGCACGTCGAACTTGGCGTCGTGGGTGAGCACGCACAGGACGGTGCGGGCGTCCACGGACGTCCGCTCCAGGTACGTGTGGGGCCACTCGACGACGATCTCGTCGGCCTCAGGGAAGCGCGTCCGGGTCGCGAAGACGGGACGGGCGTCGCACACCGTCACGTGGTAGTTGAGGAACTTGCCGATGCGCACCAGTGCCGCCGCGAAGTCGATCGCGCCGAACACGATCATGCGGGGCGGGGGCACGGACGATTCCACCAGGACCGTGAGTGGGGCACCGCAGCGTGAGCCCTGTTCGCCGATCTCGACGGTGCCGGTGCGTCCGGCGTCCAGGACGGCGCCCGCCTCCCCCGCCACCGTGCGGTCCAGTTCCGGGTGGGCGCCGAAGCCGCCCTCGCGGGAGCCGTCGGGGCGGACCACGAGTGCCCGGCCCAGGAGTTCGGCCGGGCCCGACACGATCCGCGCCACCGCCGCCGCCTCCCCGCGGGCGGCGGCGGCCAGCGCGGACGCGACGACCGGACGGGCGGCGTCGGCGGCCCGTACCGGCGTGACGAGGATGTCGATGATGCCGCCGCAGGTCAGGCCGACGGCGAAGGCGTCCTCGTCGCTGTACCCGAAGCGCTCAAGGACGGTTTCGCCGTCCTTGAGCGCCTGCCGGCACAGGTCGTACACGGCGCCCTCCACACAGCCTCCGGAGACCGAGCCGATCGCCGTGCCGTCGGCGTCCACCGCGAGGGCGGCGCCGGGCTGGCGAGGGGCGCTGCCGCCGACGGCCACCACGGTGGCCACGGCGAAGTCACGTCCCTGCTCGACCCACCGGTTCAGCTCCTCGGCGATGTCCAGCATCTCTCGGTCTCCTTAACAGCGTGTGTGCGCGGGGCGGTTGGGCGCGGGGTCAGTGCACGCCCATCCAACTCTCGATCGGGTTGAGGGCGAAGTAGATCAGGAAGACCAGCGTCAGGCCCCACATGAAGGCGCCGATCTCCCGCGCCTTGCTCTGGGCGATCTTGATGGCGACGTAGGAGATGACTCCGGCCGCGACGCCCGCCGTGATGGAGTACGTGAACGGCATGATCACGACGGTCAGGAAGACCGGGATCGCGGTGGCGCGGTCGGCCCAGTCCACATGGCGGGCGTTCATCATCATCATGGCGCCGATCACCACCAGGGCCGCGGCCGCCACCTCGCCGGGGACGATCGCCGTCAGCGGGGTGAAGAACAGACAGGCCGCGAAGAACAGGCCGGTGATGACGGAGGAGAGGCCCGTGCGGGCTCCCTCGCCGACGCCCGTCGCGGACTCGACGAACACGGTCTGCCCGGAGGCGCCCGCGACGCCGCCGATCGCGCCGCCCGCGCCGTCGATGAACAGCGCCTTGGACAGGCCCGGCATCCGGCCCTGCTCGTCGGCCAGTTTGGCCTCGGTGCCGACGCCGATGATGGTGGCCATGGCGTCGAAGAATCCGGCGAGCACGAGTGTGAACACGATCATGCCGACCGTCATCGCGCCGACGCCGCCCCAGCCGCCGAACTCCACTTTTCCGAAGATCGAGAAGTCCGGCATGGAGACCGCGCTGCCGTGCAGTTCGGGAGCGCCGCTCGCCCACTGCTTGGGGTCGATGACGCCAAGTGCGTTGAGTGCCACGGCCAGTACGGTGCCGCCGACGATGCCGATCAGGATCGCACCGGGGACGCCGCGCGCCTGCAGCATGAAGATCGCGAGGAGGGTGGCCGCGAACAGCAGCACCGGCCAGCCGGCGAGTTCACCGGTCGCGCCGAGGGTGACCGGGGTCGCCTTGCCCTGGTGCACGAAGCCCGCCTTCACCAGGCCGATCAGGGCGATGAACAGGCCGATGCCCATGGTGATCGCGTGCTTGAGCGCGAGCGGGATCGCGTTCATGATCATCTCGCGCAGGCCGGTGACGACCAGCAGCATGATGACGACGCCGTACATCACGCACATGCCCATGGCCTGCGGCCAGGTCATCTGCGGGGCGACCTGCGAGGACAGGACGCCGGAGACGGAGAGGCCGGCGGCGAGCGCCAGCGGCACCTTGCCGACGAACCCCATCAGCAGGGTGGTGAAGGCCGCCGCGAACGCGGTCGCGGTGATGAGGGCCTTCTGGCTGAGCATGTCCCCGGCCACGTCCTTGCCGGACAGGATCAGGGGGTTGAGCAGGAGGATGTACGCCATCGCCATGAAAGTGGTGACGCCGCCGCGCACCTCGCGCGCGACGGAGGATCCTCGCTGGGATATGTGAAAGTACCGGTCGAGCCAGGACCTGCCGGCCGGGATACGGGTTCCTTCACCCGCATCGTCGGCGGTGGTGCTTGGCTCCAGTGACTGCTGGGTCATGTGGGCCTACTCCCAAGGTTCACAGGGGCACCCGCGCCTGCATTCGGCGATATGCGGGATTTGGGAAGGTGCTGTGGCCGCACGACCCGGGGGACGGCCCGAGGCGAACGATCTGAAGTACTCCGGGCGGCGCGGAGTGTGTGACGTTCCGTGCGCCGCCCGGAGGTCTGTCACACGGTGCCGGTGAGGTGTTCCGGACGTACCGGTGTGCGGTTGAGCTCCAGCCCGGTCGCGTTCCGGATCGCCGCGAGGACGGCCGGTGTCGAGGACAGGGTGGGTGCCTCGCCGATGCCGCGCAGCCCGTACGGGGCGTGGTCGTCGGCGAGTTCGAGCACATCGACGGGGATGGTCGGCGTGTCGAGAATCGTGGGGATCAGGTAGTCCGTGAAGGAGGGGTTCCTGACCTTCGCCGTCTTCGGGTCGACGATGATCTCCTCCATCACCGCGATGCCCAGGCCCTGGGTCGTACCGCCCTGGATCTGGCCGACGACGGACAGCGGGTTGAGTGCCTTGCCGACGTCCTGGGCGCAGGCCAGCTCGACCACCTTCACCAGGCCGAGCTCGGTGTCGACCTCGACGACGGCGCGGTGCGCGGCGAATGAGTACTGCACATGGCCGTTGCCCTGGCCGGTGCGCAGGTCGAAGGCCTCGGTCGGGCGGTGGCGCCACTCGGCCTCGACCTCGACGGCCTCGCCTTCGAGCACGTCCACCAGGTCGGCGAGGACCTCGCCACCGTCGGTGACGACCTTGCCGCCCTCCAGGAGCAGTTCGGCGGTGGCCCAGGCGGGGTGGTAGGTGCCGAACTTGCGGCGCCCCAGCTCCAGGACCTTCTCCCGGACCAGCTCGCAGGAGTTCTTGACGGCGCCACCGGTGACGTACGTCTGGCGGGAGGCCGAGGTGGAGCCGGCGGAGCCGACCTGCGTGTCCGCCGGGCGGATCGTCACCTGCGCGACGCCCAGCTCGGTGCGGGCGATCTGCGCGTGGACGGTGACGCCGCCCTGGCCGACCTCCGCCATGGCCGTGTGGACGGTCGCGACGGGCTCGCCGCCCACGACCTCCATCCGGACCTTGGCCGTGGAGTAGTCGTCGAAGCCCTCGGAGAAGCCGACGTTCTTGATGCCGACCGCGTAGCCGATGCCCCGGACGACGCCTTCGCCGTGCGTGGTGTTGGACAGACCGCCGGGCAGCTGCCGTACGTCCGCGCCCTCGCTGCTCTCCCACTGGCGCTCCGGCGGCAGCGGCATCGCCTGGACGCGGCGCAGGAGTTCGGCGACCGGGGCCGGGGAGTCGACGGGCTGGCCGGTCGGCAGGAGCGTGCCCTGCTCCATCGCGTTGAGTTGCCGGAACGCGACCCGGTCCATGCCCACCTCGTCGGCGAGCTTGTCCATCTGGGCCTCGTAGGCGAAGCACGCCTGGACCGCGCCGAAGCCGCGCATGGCGCCGCAGGGCGGGTTGTTGGTGTAGAGCGCGATGGCCTCGATGTCGACGTCCTCGACCACGTAGGGGCCGACGCTCAGCGAGGAGGCGTTGCCGACGACCGCCGGGGAGGCCGACGCGTAGGCGCCGCCGTCCAGGACGATCCGTGCCTTCAGGTGC
Organism: Streptomyces sp. NBC_00461; assembly: GCF_036013935.1. Taxonomy (NCBI): domain Bacteria; kingdom Bacillati; phylum Actinomycetota; class Actinomycetes; order Kitasatosporales; family Streptomycetaceae; genus Streptomyces; species Streptomyces sp. NBC_00461. Next base: position 7,743,538 of record NZ_CP107902.1, on the reverse strand, counting down.
GTGAGCTTGCCGTCCTTGGTGGCGCCGTGCTCGTAGTAGAGCTTCGCGGGGTGGCGGTGGACGTGTCCGAAGAAGGACTCGAAGCGGTTGTAGACGATCTTGACGGGCTTGCCGGTGCGCAGGGCGAGCAGGCAGGCGTGGATCTGCATCGACAGGTCCTCGCGGCCGCCGAACGCGCCGCCGACGCCGGACAGCGTCATGCGCACCTTGTCCTCGGGCAGGCCCAGGACCGGGGCGATCTGGCGCAGGTCGGAGTGCAGCCACTGGGTGGCGATGTAGAGGTCGACGCCGCCGTCCTCGGCGGGTACCGCGAGACCCGACTCGGGGCCGAGGAAGGCTTGGTCCTGCATGCCGAACGTGTACTCGCCCTTCACCACGAAGTCGGCCTTCTTCGCGGCCTCTTCGACGTTGCCGCGCACGATCGGCTGGCGGTGGACGATGTTCGGGTGCGGGACGTGTCCGCTGTGGTGGTCGTCGCGGCCCTCGTGGATGAGGATCGCGTCCGGCGCGGTCGCGGATGCCTCGTCGGTGACGACCGGGAGTTCGCGATAGTCGACCTTGATCTTGGCGGCGGCGCGGCGCGCGGTCTCCGGGTGGTCGGCGGCGACGATGGCGACCGGCTCGCCGTGGTGGCGTACCTTGCCGTGCGCGAGGACGGGTGTGTCCTGGATCTCCAGGCCGTAGTTCTTCACCTCGGTCGGCAGGTCGTCGTACGTCATGACGGCGTAGACGCCCGGGGTCTTCAGCGCCTCGCTGGTGTCGATGGACACGATCTCCGCGTGGGCGACGGTCGACCTGAGGATCTGGCCCCAGAGCATGTCCTCGTGCCACATGTCCGACGAGTACGCGAACTCGCCGGTGACCTTGAGGGTGCCGTCCGGGCGGAGCGTGGACTCGCCGATACCGCCCTTGGTCTTCGAACCCTGGGTGACCTTGGTGGGAGTGCCGAGGGGAGCGCCGTTGGTGGGCATCGTCAGACCGCCTCTCCCTGCCGTGCGGCCGCCAGGCGGACCGCGTCCATGATCTTCTCGTAGCCCGTGCAGCGGCACAGGTTGCCCGACAGGGCCTCGCGGATGTCCCCGTCGGTCGGGTTCGGGTTGCGTTCGAGCATCTCGTCGGCGGCGACCAGCAGACCCGGCGTGCAGAAGCCGCACTGGACGGCGCCGGCGTCGATGAACGCCTGCTGGACGGGGGACAGCTCGGTTCCCTCGCCGGTATGCGAGTCCTGGCCCTTGGCCGCCCACTGCCGGGCGTCCTGGAGGGAGGTGCCGCAGGCACCGGAGGCGCCGGAGGCGCAACCGCCGTGCTCCTCGCGCTGCTTGGCGAACTCCGCGAGCCCCTCGACGGTGACGACCTCACGGCCCTCGACCTGACCGGCCGCGACCAGGCATGAACACACCGGCACGCCGTCCAGTCGGACCGTGCAGGAACCGCACTCGCCCTGCTCGCAGGCGTTCTTGGAACCGGGCAGCCCGAGGCGCTCACGCAGCACGTACAGCAGGGACTCGCCCTCCCACACGTCGTCGGCTTCCTGCGGGCGTCCGTTGACAGTGAAGTTGACGCGCATCAGGCGACACTCCCCTTCTGATGGGTACGGCCGTCAGTGCCGCGATATGACTCCCAGGTCCAGGTCAGCGTGCGGCGGGCCATGACGCCGACCGCGTGGCGCCGGTAGCTCGCGGTGCCCCGGACGTCGTCGATCGGGTTGCAGGCGCCGGAACACAGCTGGGCGAACTGCTTGGCGACCGACGGGGTGATGATCTTTCGGTTGTCCCAGAAGCCGCCCTCTTCGAGCGCAGCGTCCAGGAACTCCTCCGCCGCCTTCGCCCGGACCGGCGTGGGTGCCGCGGAGCCGATGCCGGTGCGGACCGTGCGGGTCTCGGGGTGCAGGGCGAGACCGAAGGCGCACACGGCGATGACCATGGCGTTGCGGGTGCCGACCTTCGAGTACTGCTGCGGGCCGTCGGCCTTCTTGATGTGCACACCCCTGATGAGCTCGTCGGCGGCGAGCGCGTTGCGCTTCACGCCGGTGTAGAACTCGTCGATGGGGATACGGCGGCTGCCGCGCACCGACTCGACCTCGACCTCGGCGCCCGCCGCGAGAAGCGCGGGGTGGGCGTCGCCGGCCGGGGAGGCGGTGCCGAGGTTGCCGCCGACGCCGCCGCGGTTGCGGATCTGCGGGGAGGCGACCGTGTGCGAGGCGAGAGCGAGACCCGGCAGCTCGGCGCGCAGGTTCTCCATGATCTTCGAGTACGGGACGGAGGCACCCAGCCACACGCTGTCGTCGCCGACCTCCCACTCGTAGAGGTCGCCGATGCGGTTGAGGTCGAGCAGGTACTCGGGCCGACGGTGGTCGAAGTTGATCTCGACCATCACATCGGTGCCGCCCGCAATGGGCACAGCGGTGGGGTGCTCAGCCTTGGCGGCGAGCGCCTCCTCCCAGCTGGCGGGGCGAAGGAAGTCCATGACCGGCTCTCTTCTTCGTCTCGTGGGTCGTACGGATCGAGCCAGATCCGGTGCGGTGAGCCCGGCTCGTTCATGTGCTGTTTACGCGGAGTGAAGCCAGTACACAGCGCCGTACTCCACCGGGGTCAGTCACGGAAACCATGAAGGAGTTGGCTGGCCAGGGCGGGCATCTTGTAGATTCGTATGAACGGAGGTCATCAGCAACCTCCCTGTCTTCCTGTAGAAACGCAGGAAACAGCCTGGCAGTCGAAGAATGCGGCTCCCGCACCCTGGCCCGGGCACCTCCCGGCGTCCACCCTCACGATTCATCGTAGATTTCGAGACAAAGATCGGCGGCGACGAGATGCGGCTGCGCGCACTGCTGGACACCGACGCGCTGGGCCTGCGGCTGCTCGGCGGCGAGGACGAGCTGGACCGCACCGTGCGCGGTGTGATGACCACCGACCTCCGCGATCCCAGCCGCTACCTGTCGGGCGGGGAACTGGTCCTCACGGGCCTCGCCTGGCGCCGGGACGCCGACGACTCGGAGCCGTTCGTACGGATCCTGGCGCAGGCCGGGGTGGCCGCGCTGGCGGCAGGTGAGGCGGAGCTGGGGGACATCCCGGACGACCTGGTGAAGGCGTGCGTACGGCACCGCCTGCCGCTGTTCGCGGTGCACGAGTCGGTGGCGTTCGCGACGATCACCGAGCATGTCGTCCGGCAGGTCAGCGGCGAGCGCGCGGGCGACCTCGCGGCGGTCGTCGACCGGCACCGCCGGATGATGACCTCGGGCCCGGCGGGCGGCGGCCCGGACGTGGTCCTCGACCTGCTCGGCTCCGATCTGGACCTGCGGGCCTGGGTGCTCTCCCCCACCGGGCGGATGATCGCGGGCACGAAGGTCGCCGGGCCCGGGCTGCCCGCCGACGCCTGCGCCGAGCTGGCCGCCGAGCACCTCGCCGCCACCCGCACGGGCCGCCGCGGACCGCACCGGGTGACGCTCGGCCCGAGCACGTACAGCCTCTTCCCGATCCGCAGCAGCGGCCGCGCCGCGCAGGCCTCCCGGGACGTGCGCGAGACGGTGCTGTCCGACTGGCTGCTCGCGGTCGAGGCGGACGCCGGGGACTGGCCCGCGGAGCGGCTCGACCTGCTCCAGGGCGTCACCCAGCTGATCTCTGTCGAGCGGGACCGCCGGGACGCGGCGCGCACGGTGCGCAGGCGGCTGGCGCAGGAGGTCCTGGAACTGGTGCAGACGGGCGCGGCGCCCGCCGAGATCGCCGCCCGGCTGCGGGTGGCCGCGCCGGTGCTGCTGCCCGGCCTGGGGGCCGCCCCGCACTGGCAGGTGGTCGTCGCCCGCGTGGCGTGGGAGGGCGCCGGGATCGAGAGCGGTCCGGTCGCCCAGTCGCTCCTGGAGGAGATCCTCGTCGACCCGCTCGCCACGGGTCCCGAGCCCTCCGACCGTATCGCCGTGGCCCACACGGGCGACGAGGCCATCGCGCTCGTACCGCTGCCGGCCGTCTCCGCCGAGCACGACGGCTCGGAGTCCGGGATCCTCGCGGACGCGCTCCTGGAGTCCGTACGGGATCCGCTGTCGGCCGGACTCGACGACGACGGGCAGCTCACGCTCGGCGTCAGCGCGGCCGTGCACTCGGCGGAGGGGCTGCGCGGGGCGCTGGAGGAGGCCCGGCACGCGCGGCGGGTGGCGGCGGCCCGGCCCGGGCGGGTGTGTGCGGCGGGCCACCAGGAACTGGCCTCGCACGTCCTCCTGCTCCCGTTCGTGCCGGACGACGTGCGGCGGGCGTTCACGGCGAGGCTGCTCGACCCGCTGCGCGACTACGACCGCCGCCACCGCGCCGAGCTGATCCCCACCCTGGAGGCGTTCCTCGACTGCGACGGCTCCTGGACGCGCTGCGCGACCCGGCTGCACCTGCACGTCAACACGCTGCGCTATCGGGTCGGGCGGATCGAGCAGTTGACGAGCCGTGACCTCTCGCGCCTGGAGGACAAGCTGGATTTCTTCCTGGCATTGCGCATGAGCTGAGGTCATCCGGGGACGGAACAGGAGTGGCACCAAGTGCCGTCGCCGTCCCACGACTTTGTGAAATCCTTCACCCACCCCCTTGGCCGGGCGCCGCGATTCGTGCTGAGATGCCGCCACCACTCAACAGCTCGATGGCGTGCTGGGCCTGTTCCTCGGACCGGGTCGGCGGCAGGGCGCGGTGCCTTGCGACGCCGGGCTGATCCGAAGGACAGGACCTTGGGGAGGGCAACGTGGCGCATACCGCCATGTCTGGTACCGGAACGACCGCAGGTGACGATCCCCTCCAGACCGCGGTATGGCGGCTGCGCTCGCGCGCCTGCTGGGCCGACGCGGCGGCGCTGCTGGAACCGGTCTCCGCCGACTACGCGCTGCAGCGGGCAGCGCTGCTGGTGGAGCGCTGTCTGTACACCGAGCAGGGGTGGGAGGAGGCCGAGGACGCGCTGCGTACGGCGGAGGCCCTCGCGCACACCGACGACGAGCGGGGGGCGGCCGCTTGTGAACGGGGGCAGCTTGCGTACGCGGCGACGCTGCACTCGGTGCGCGACCGGGCCGACGAGGCGCGGGCCGCGCTGGGACGGGCGGCGGCGCTGATCGCGCCGGGGGCGGCGGGGCGGGCGGTACTGGACTTCCGGCGGGGGCTGATCGCGGAGAACCTCGCGCGTTCGCCGCAGGCCGCCCGGGCGGCGTACCGGAGGGCGCACGCCGGGGCCACGGCGCACTCCGATCCACTGCTGTTGTCGTTCACCTGGCGGCATCTCGCCGGGCTCGCCCTGCGGGAGGGGGAGCTGGCGGAGGCGCGGCACGGATTCGCCGAATCGCTGCGGATCCGGGAGGAGTTGGGCTACCTGGTGGGGACGGCGCCGGCGCTCGCTTCGCTGGCCGACGCGGAGGCGGAGCCGGAGGCGTCGCGGCTGCGGGAGGAGGCCCGGCGGCTGTTCCGGCTGCTGGGGGGCGTGCCCACCTGGCTGGCACGACAGTTGACCCCACCGGCCGCGGGGGCGGCCACCGCGTGACCCGCTGGTACCTCGGCAGGCGCCGTCTGCCCGTCAAGGAGCGACGTCCGGTGCGTGCTCTCGCCCGTGCCGGGTGCGGGCCCCTGTACGGGGCGGACTCGGGCCTGTGCCCGGTGCGGCGACCGGGGGTGCCGGACGCCGCTCCTTGAGGCGGTGGGGGCGCGCGCCGGGCGTCGCGACGGGGCGACCATTGCCTGTCGGGGCTCTGGCGACTAGCCCCTTTCCATCTGCGCCAGGAGGTGCTGGATCGAGCCCAGCACGGACTCGCGGAGTGCGGTGTCACGGGCGAGGACGACGACCACGACGACCACGAACAGGAACGAGACGAGGCCACCGCCCCGGCTCCGCCGGTACGCGGTGGGGGCGGGCGGGGGCGGCGGGCGGTGGCCGTGCCGCAGGGCGTGCTGCACGGCCTGCTGATGGGCGCGCATGGCGTGCTGATGAGCCTGCTGCGCCTGCTGCTGTGCTTGCTGCTGGGCCTGCTGTGCCGCCTGCTGTGCGTAGAAGGACGGGTCGGGCATCGCGGTCACCTCCGTGGCCGGCACTCTCCGTGCCGTACCCGGGGCCACGCGGGCCGGACGGGCCGGGGTTCCCGACATCCCGAACCGTCACCGGGAGCCGACGCTTCCGTGACCGCCGTCACATGCTCAGGACGCCCCCGCGAAGTGCTCCCCCACCAGCCGTCGTACGACGTCCAGGTCCCGCTCCGTCAACGCGTCCAGCAGGGCCGTGTGTTCGGCCGCGTCGGCCAGGAGGTCGGCGCGGGCCCGGGTGGACGGGCCGCCGACGAGGGGCCACTGGGCGCGGCGGTGGAGGTCGTCGGCGATCTTGACGAGCTGCTGGTTGCCGGACAGGGCGAAGACCGCGCGATGGAAGGCGCGGTCGGACTCCGCGTACGTCGCGGCGCAGCCGGAGGTGGCGGCGCGGAGGGTCGCCTCGGCCAGGGGGCGCAGCCCGGCCCAGCGTTCGGCGGGGACCGTGCGGGCCAGTCGCAGCATCACGGGGATCTCGATCAGCGCGCGGATCTCGGCCAGCTCGGCCAGCTCCCGCGCCCCCCGCTCGATCACCCGGAACCCGCGATTGGGCACGACCTCGACGGCGCCCTCCAGGGCGAGCTGCTGCATCGCCTCCCGGACCGGCGTCGCGGAGACCCCGAACCGCTCCCCCAGCGCGGGCGCCGAATACACCTCGCCGGGCGTCAGCTGGCTCGTGACCAGGGCGGTGCGCAACGCGTCGAGGATCTGCCCGCGCACCGAGGCCCGCTGGACCGGGCGGGGGCCCGGGATCGGCTGCTCGCTGTGGGTGTGCTCGCCACGGGTGGCTCCTGAGGCGACGGCCCGCTCACGGTCCACGTCCTGGGCACCGGGCTGGGGCGGCACCCTCGGCGTCCCCGTGAGAACCTCCGGAATCCACGTGCCGGCGGAGCCCTGGGCGCTCTGCTTCACGGGTCCTCCTGAGGACGTGTCGGTACTTGGGGTCATTACGGCTGGTTGTTACTCGTCCGTCAAGCACCTTAGGCGCACTTCCCGACAGTTCAAATCTCACCGATCGCAAATAAGGCTAGGCTTACCTTCAAAGTCGTCACGCATCCGTTACGGATCGATGATCCCCGCCTCGCCTGCGGAGGGCGGGCCAGACCTGGAGGCGTTCCGCACCTGGGACGACGCACAGCCACAGCGCGACCACGGACCGCGCGCACGGCCGGACGTCGCGGCGATCTTCGCCTGCACAGGCACATCCGGCCCGCCTGCTGATCACCGTGCGCCGGTTTCCCGCTCCGCCGGATATCCCGCTTTGCAGGTTCCACACGGTGAACCCCGCGGATACCTCCACCACCCGCCCGCGCACCTGCGACGCGGACCGGGTCACCAAGCCGTCGGCCGTTGCCGCGAGTTGAGGGACCCTCAGGCACACCGCCCGTCGGCCGTCCCGTAAGATCCTCCCGAAGAGATCACCCGCTTGGTTACAGGCGTTTCACAACTTCCTCACTTGCCGCAGGAACTTTCCGTGGAACCACCCGTACGGGTAGTCTTATTCGAACTCAACTCCCGCCCCTCATGCGGCAGTTCGAGCAGAACGCCGCCCTGGGCATTCCCTTGCACCTCCTTGGCGGCCTCTTGCCCCGAAACCCCCTGAGGGCCGGTGGGATTGGGCCACTATGGCGGGCGTTACGCCCTATCCCAATGCAAGGGACCCCAGATGAGACTGACCGACATATCGCTGAACTGGTTGCTTCCGGGCGCCGTACTGCTCCTGGGCATGCTGGCGGCGGTTGCGGTGCTCGCGCGCAGCAAGCGGTCCAGCGGGGAGCACGCGAAGGACGACACGTGGGAGCGCAGCGAGGAGCGCCGTAGGCGCAAGGAAGCCATATATGGCACCGCCTCCTATGTTCTGCTGTTCTGCTGTGCGGCGGTGGCCGCCGCCCTCTCCTTCCACGGCCTGGTCGGCTTCGGAGAGCAGAACCTCGGCCTCACCAACGGCTGGGAATACCTGGTCCCCTTCGGCCTCGACGGCGCGGCCATGTTCTGCTCCGTGCTCGCGGTGCGCGAGGCCAGCCACGGTGACGCCGCCCTCGGCTCCCGGATACTGGTGTGGACGTTCGCGGGCGCCGCGGCCTGGTTCAACTGGGTGCACGCGCCCAGGGGCCTCGGCCACGACGGCGCGCCGCAGTTCTTCTCCGGTATGTCCCTGTCCGCGGCCGTCCTGTTCGACCGCGCGCTGAAGCAGACCCGCCGGGCCGCGCTGCGCGAGCAGGGTCTCGTGCCGCGTCCGCTGCCGCAGATCCGTATCGTCCGCTGGCTGCGCGCTCCTCGCGAGACCTACAGGGCCTGGTCGCTGATGCTGCTGGAGAACGTACGCAGCCTGGACGAGGCGGTCGACGAGGTCCGCGAGGACAAGCGGCAGAAGGAAGCGAACCGGCTGCGTCGGCGCGAGCACGACCGCCTGGAACGCGCTCAGCTCAAGGCCATCAGCCGGGGCCACCGCGGGTTCACCGGCCGAGGCGGCGGACGCCAGGTGGAGCCCCAGGCCCTGGAGCGGGCTTCCGCCCCGGTCTCAGCGGAGCCTGCCATATCGACCCCGGAACCGCTGCCCGTACGCTCTCGTCCGTCCCTGCAGCCCGTCCGCAAGGCCGGTTCTGACCCGGTCACCGTGGACCTCACCGCGGAGGACGACACCATGGCCCTGCCGCGCCTCGACTCCCTGGAGCGCAAGCTCAAGGACCTCGAGCAGCAGTTCGGCTAGACACGGCCGTCATGGGAAGGGGCGTGGTCTTCGGACCACGCCCCTTCCCGTTGTCCGCTCACGCCGCTCCGGCGTCGAGTTCGAACCAGACGACCTTTCCCACCCCGTGGGCCCGTACCCCCCACGCGTCCGCGAGGGACTGCACCAGGACCAGGCCCCTTCCGTGCGTGCCGTCGTCGGTGTTCGACGCCCTCAGCCTGGGTCTGCGGGCCACGAAGTCCCTTACCTCCACCCTGAGTCCGCGAGGTCCGACGGTGGCCGTCAGCACCGCGTCGTGGTCGGTGTGAATGATTGCGTTGGTGACGAGTTCGCTGGTGAGCAGCTCCGCTATCTCCGACCGACCCGGCCTGCCCCACTGCCTGAGCAGCTCGCGCAGTGCCCTGCGTGCCTCGGGCACCGCCTTCAGGTCCGCCCGGCCCAGTCTCTGCCGTAGCTGGGACGGCTCCACGTGGTCCTTGCCGCCGTCGGCTCTGTCCTGCGCCGCTTTCGCCGAGAAGGTCCCTATCGCCATGGGACCGCCCCCTCGCGCCTGCCTCTTCATGACCCCCGCCCGCGTGCCGATGTCGGTCCCCTCCTTGTCGAACACGTTCACGGGATCCATGCCCCACGGGACACGCGCCAGTCATGTCTCATCGTCAACGACCAGGTGTTCGGCCACGGATGCGGGGGTTCAGGCCGGGTAGAGAGACCCTTTGGAGAGAGGTGCCAGAGCCGTCCGAGCGCCCAGGGAGCCGCCGTGCACGACGACCGAACGCTGGTGGAGGCGCGCCTGGAGCGCGCCATGGGACAGTTCGTACGGCCCGCCCAGTACGCGGAGCGTGTGCCACTGGTTGTGTCCGTGTGGCATGTGCCCGGCGAACCGGTGCCGGTGGACCAGGCGTTGCAGGCCGAATACGAGGACTTCACCACCGGAACGGCGTGGGGAAAGCCCTGGTCGACGAGTTGGTTCCGCTTGACGGGCCGGGTGCCCGAGGAGTGGGCCGGCCGCCGGGTCGAGGCGGTGATCGACCCGGGGTTCACCGGCGACGGGCCCGGTTTCCAGGCCGAGGGACTGCTCTACGACGCCGCGGGCGTGCCCCTGAAGGGCATTCACCCGCGCAACCGCCATCTGCCCGTCGCCTCCCCGGCAAGCGGAGGCGAACCGGTGCATCTGCTTCTGGAGGCGGCCGCCAATCCGGCCGTGCTGCACGGCTTCGAACCCACTCACCTGGGCGACGTCCTGACCGCCGGGGATCGGCCCGTCTACCGATTCCGCTCTGCCGACCTCGCCGTACTCGATGAAGCCGTGTGGCAGTTGGTCCTCGACGTCGAGGTGCTCTCGGAGCTGATGCACGAGCTGCCCATGGACCGGCCCCGGCGGCACGAGATCCTGCGGGCGTTGGAGGACATGCTCGACACCCTCGACCTGCACGACGTGTCAGGGACGACACCGGCGGCCCGCGCCACGCTGGCGGACGTCCTGTCCAGGCCCGCCTCGGCGAGCGCCCACCGGATCTCCGCGACCGGGCACGCGCACATCGACTCGGCCTGGCTGTGGCCGCTGCGCGAGACGGTCCGCAAGGCCTCGCGCACCTTCGCCAACGTCACGGCGCTCGCCGCCGACTACCCCGAGCTGGTGTTCTCCTGCTCGCAGGCCCAGCAGTACGCCTGGGTGAAGGAGCACCAGCCGCACATCTGGGAGCGGATCAAGAAGGCGGTCCGGGACGGCAATTGGGCGCCCGTCGGCTCGATGTGGGTGGAGTCCGACGCCAACATGCCCGGCGGTGAGGCGCTGGCCCGGCAGATCGTGCACGGAAAGCGGTTCTTCGCCGAAGAACTCGGCGTGGAGACGCAGGAGATCTGGCTGCCGGACTCCTTCGGCTACACCGCCGCCTTCCCGCAGCTCGCGAAACTGGCCGGAATCCGCTGGTTCCTCACCCAGAAACTCAGCTGGAACCAGTCCAACAGGATGCCCCACCACACCTTCTGGTGGGAGGGCATCGACGGCACCCGCGTCTTCACCCACTTCCCGCCCGTCGACACCTACAACTCCCAGCTCCACGGCCGCGAACTCGCCCACGCGGAACGCAACTTCGCCGACAAGGGCCGCGCGACGCGCTCCCTCGTTCCCTTCGGCTGGGGTGACGGCGGTGGCGGCCCGACCCGCGAAATGCTGGAGAAGGCCCGCCGGTTGCGCTCCCTGGAGGGCTCACCGCGGGTCGAGGTCGAGAAGCCGGCGGCGTTCTTCACCGCGGCCGAGGAGGAGTACGGGCCCCAGGCGCCCGTGTGGTCGGGCGAGCTCTATCTCGAACTCCACCGGGCCACGTACACCACCCAGGCGAAGACCAAGCAGGGCAACCGGCGCTCGGAACACGCCCTGCGCGAGGCCGAGTTGTGGTGCGCGACAGCCGCCGTACGGAATCCGTCGTACGCCTACCCCTACGGCGCCCTGGATCGGCTGTGGAAAACGGTGCTGCTGCACCAGTTCCACGACATCCTGCCCGGCTCGTCGATCGCCTGGGTGCACCGGGAGGCCCGGGACACCTACGCAGCTGTGCTGGCCGAGGTGGAGGACATCACGGTGGCGGCGGTGGCCGCGCTGGGGGCGGGTGGCCCGGCGGTGTTCAACGCCTCGCCGTACCCGCGGACGGAGGTGGTCGGGGACGCACTGGTGACGGTGCCGGGGCTGGGGAGCGCGGCGGTCACCGACACCGCGGACGAGGCCGTACGGGCGCGGCGGGACGGCGGCACGCACGTGCTGGAGAACTCCCGGCTCCGGGTGAGCGTGGACGCGCGGGGGCTGCTCTCCTCCGTCCGCGACCTGGCCGACGGCCGCGAGGTCCTGTGCGGCCCCGGCAACCTCCTCCAGTTGCACCCCGACCATCCCAACGCCTGGGACGCCTGGGACATCGACCGGCACTACCGGCGCCGGCACACGGACCTGACGGACGTCGAGTCCGTGGAGTTGGTGGAGGCCGGACCGCTGCGGGCGGTGGTGCGGGTGACGCGGACGTTCGGGAAGTCGCGGATCACGCAGGAGATCCGCCTCGCGGCCGGGGCCCGGCGCCTCGACGTCGTCACGGACGTCGACTGGCAGGAGTCCGAGAAGGTGCTGAAGGCCGCCTTCCCGATCGATGTGCACGCCGAACGCTCCACGGCGGAGATCCAGTTCGGGCACGTCCACCGCCCGACGCACGCCAACACGTCCTGGGACGCGGCCCGTTTCGAGATCTGCGCGCACCGCTGGCTGAGGGTCGCGGAGGAGGGCTACGGCGTGGCGGTCCTCGGCGACTCGACGTACGGCCACGACGTGACCCGTACCCCGCACGGGGACGGCCTCGGCACGACCGTACGTCTGACACTGCTGCGCGCCCCGCACAGCCCGGACCCGGAGACGGACCTCGGCACGCACCGCTTCACCTACGCGCTGCTGCCGGGCGCGGATGTCGGGGGCGCGGTCGCCGAGGGGCTCGCGCTGAACCTGCCGCTGCGGGTGGCCGAAGCGCCCGTCGTCCAGCCTCTGGTCCGCGTCGACGACCCCGCCGTGACCGTCGAGTCGGTCAAGCTGGCGGAGGACCGCAGCGGGGACGTGGTGGTACGGCTCTACGAGTCCCGGGGCGGGCGGGCGCGGGCCACGCTGGCAGCCGGGTTCCCGGTGGGCCGCGTCGAGGTGACGGACCTGCTGGAACGGCCGCAGCACGAAAGCGACTTGAGCTTCGAGCTGCGGCCGTTCCAGATCCTCACGGTGCGGCTGCGACCGGCGTAGCGGCCGCTGCCCGCCTTACTTCCCGCCGATGCCCTTCTCCCCGATGTGGAAGATCTTGCGGGTGTCGCGGGTGATGTCGACCACGACCTTGGTGGTGCTGTTCTTGCTCCAGGTGAGGGTGACCACGGCCTCGGTGTACTTCTTCGTGCTGCCGTTGTCGGTGACCTTCCAGGAGAGCGGGACGTTCTGCGCGCGCAGGACGCCGTCCGCGTGCTCCCTGTCCTCCCAGGCCTTCAGCTCCTTCTGGAAGCCGGTGGTGAGGTAGTGGCTGCGCAGGGCCTCACCGAGGTTGCCGCTGTCCTCGTCGGTCACCGCGTCGATGTAGGCGCCGTAGAAGTCGGCGATGCGGGTGACGTTGTCGGACGGCGTGCCGCTGACGCTGCGCGGTGCGCCGGCGGAGGCCTGGGCGGTGGCGCCGAGGCCGAGGGCGACGGCGAGGACGCCGGCGGTCAGGACGGTGCGGGTCTTGCTGTTCATGGTGTTTCCCCGTTTTCGTGTGGTGCCGAGTTCGGTCGATGCGGGGCCGCCCGCCCGACCCCCGTGCGGGAGGGCGGCCCCGGTGGTGCTGTGGTGGTGCGGTCAGTGGAGCTTGTTCACGGCCGTGGTGGTCGTCTTCTTGAAGGCCTTGACCGGGGCGTCGGCGAAATCGCCCATCTGGCCCCAGTCGACGACGGTGACCGTGCGCCCGTCCCGGCCGGCCGAGAGCAGGCGGATGTCGCTCGCGCCCCAGGAGGTCCCGGTGTGCAGGCCGTAGACGTGGGCCCCCTCCTCGACGGAGAGCTTTCCGTAGTCCTTCATCGTGGCGTCGATCTCCGGGTCGGCTCCCTCGATCCGCTCCGGGCAGGACCTGATGTCCTTGTCCAGCGCGGAGATCAGCCGGGCGGCGGCACGGGTGTCGGGCAGCACGACGGAGATCTGGCGGGCGCCCGTGTCGAGGTCGGTCCGGAAGTCGCGGTGCCAGGCCCACTCGTGCCCCGGCAGCGCTCGCAGGCAGGTGTCCTGCTCCGTGGCCTCCGGTATGCCGACGGTGACCTTGTCCGCCGTCCAGGACGAGGAGGGGTGCGGCGGCAGGTCGGCCGCCGCGAGGAAGCCGGGCGCCTTCGGTGCCGCGGCCGCCGGTCCGGCGAGTCCTACGGCCAGACCCGTGACGGCGAGTGCGACGAGCGCGCCTGCTCTGGTGCGCTTGGGCATGGATGTCCCCCGTGGATGAGTGCATGGGTGTCGGATGTCGCAGCGACGGCGGATGGTCGGTCCGGCCCTGGTCGGTGCGACACCAAGAGCATCGGCCGTCACGGCAGCCCGGCGCAACGCCCGACGCCCGTTCGGCGACGGTGGAACCATCCCAGCCCATCTGACGTGCAGGTATATGGAGTGCCTGGGATGCGGAAATTAACGTGAGGACGGGAGAACGGTGTCGACTCGGGACGACGTCGAACAGTTCGCGGCGCTGCTGCGCCGGCTGAAGGACCGCACGGACCGGAGCTACGGCTCGCTGGCCCGGCGCGTCAACATGAACACCTCGACCCTCCACCGCTACTGCGCCGGTGAAGCCGTACCGCAGGACTTCGCGCCCGTGGAGCGGCTCGCCGCCTTCTGCGCGGCGACGCCGGAGGAACGGCTCGAACTGCACCGGCTGTGGCTGCTCGCGGTGGCGGCACGGCAACGGGTGCGTACGGCGGCCGCGGCGGGCGAGGAGCCGGCGGACCAGGCACCGGCTGCCGCCGAGGAGCCGGTGGACCGGACGTCCGCTCCCGTCGAGGAGGCCGTCGTGCCGGAGGTCGTGGAAGGGCCCCGGCCCTCCCCCGTCGTCCGCCCCTGGTACCGCCGCCGACGGGTCCTGGCGTCCACCGCCGCCACCTGTGCGCTGCTCGCGACCCTCGGCGGTCTGTCCGCGCTGTCGACGGACCACTCCCGGGACACGGCCGCCCCGCGCTCCCCCTCCGGCCCGGGGACGACCGCTTCCCCCTCACCCCGCAGCTCGTCGAAGACGAAGCCGTCCGCGAATTCCTCCCCCAGCACTGCCGGCGGCTCGTCCGCACCCGGCACGAAGAACAAGGCCGCCGGCTCGTCCGCACCGGGCACCGACCCCACCGGCGCCGGAAAGCCGGCCACCGGACTGCCCCTCACATGGACCACCGACTCGCAGATCTGGGACGGGGGCTGCGCACACGACTACGTCATCGGCAAGGAGCCGGACCAGGTGCCCCCGCCGCCGGTGCCGCAGGACGCCGCGGGGTGGGCGGCGACGCAGGGGGCGGTGCACGGGCGGCAGACCATGGTGCAGATCTCGGTGCAGGGGAAGTCGTCCACGGCCGTGGTCCTGGAAGCCCTCCGGGTCCGCGTCGTCAGCCGCGGCACCCCGCTCAAGGGCACCACGTACGACATGGCGCAGGGCTGCGGCGGCGGCCTCGGCCCGCGCTACTTCGACGTGAACCTCGACATCAACCGCCCCATCGCCCGCGCGGTCTCCGGCGCCGACGACAGAGGAAACCCGGCCCCCGCCGTGAAGTTCCCGTACCGCGTCTCCGCCCAGGACCCGGAGGTGCTGCTGGCCACCGCGACGACCGAGATGTACGACTGCGCGTGGTACCTGGAACTCGACTGGTCCTCCCAGGGTCGCACCGGCACCGTTCGCATCGACGACCACGGTCGTCCGTTCCGCACCAGCAGCATCAAGGGCCTGCCGCGCTACTGGTACGGCACGAACGGCCACGGCGTACGCCAGTGGGTGCCTGCCGAGGTACCGGACAGGCCCTAAGGCCGAGGCACGTTACGGATGTTGGAGCGGGCCATCTGCACCATGCGACCGACGCCTCCGTCCAGGACGATCTTCGAGGCGGACAGGGCGAAGCCGGTCACCATCTCGGCGCTGATCTTCGGCGGGATGGACAGGGCGTTCGGGTCGGTGACGATGTCGACGAGGGCCGGGCCCTTGTGCTTGAAGGCGGCCTTCAGGGCACCGGCGAGGTCCTTGGGCTTCTCGACGCGCACTCCGTGGGCGCCGCAGGCGCGGGCGACGGCGGCGAAGTCGGGGTTCTTGTTCGTGGTGCCGTACGAGGGAAGGCCCGCCACCAGCATCTCCAACTCCACCATTCCCAGCGAGGAGTTGTTGAAGAGGACGACCTTCACGGGAAGGTCGTACTGCACGAGGGTCAGGAAGTCGCCCATCAGCATGGAGAACCCGCCGTCCCCGGACATCGACACGACCTGCCGCCCGCGGTCGGTGAACTGGGCGCCGATCGCCATGGGCAGCGCGTTCGCCATCGAGCCGTGGGAGAACGAACCGATGACGCGGCGGCGGCCGTTGGGGGAGATGTAGCGGGCGGCCCAGACGTTGCACATTCCGGTGTCGACGGTGAACACCGCATCGTCGTCGGCGAGTTCGTCGAGCACGGAGGCCACGTACTCGGGGTGGATGGGCACGTGCTTGTCCACCTTGCGCGTGTAGGCCTTGACCACCCCCTCCAGCGCGTCGGCGTGCTTCTTCAGCATCTTGTCGAGGAAGCGCCGGTTCTGCTTCTCCCGCACCCGCGGGATCAGACAGCGCAGCGTCTCCCGTACGTCGCCCCACACGGCCAGATCCAGCTTGGAGCGCCGGCCCAGACGCTCGGGCCTGACGTCGACCTGGGCGATCTTGACGTCGTCCGGGAGGAAGGCGTTGTACGGGAAGTCGGTGCCGAGCAGGATCAGCAGCTCGCACTCGTGGGTGGCTTCGTAGGCGGCGCCGTAGCCGAGCAGGCCGCTCATGCCGACGTCGTACGGGTTGTCGTACTGGATCCATTCCTTGCCCCGCAGCGCGTGGCCGATCGGCGACTTGATCTTCCCGGCGAACTCCATGACCTCGGCATGCGCGCCCGCCGTGCCGCTGCCGCAGAACAGGGTGATCCGGCCGGCCTTGTCGATCATCTCGACGAGGCGGTCGATCTCGCCGTCGCCGGGGCGGACAGTGGGCCGGGAGGTGACGAGGGCGGTCTCGGCGGCCTTGTCCGGGGCGGGCTGGTCGGCGATGTCCCCGGGGAGCGAGACCACGCTCACCCCGCTCTGCCCGACGGCGTGCTGGATGGCCGTCTGGAGCAGCCTCGGCATCTGCTTCGGATTGGAGATCAGTTCGCTGTAATGACTGCACTCGCGAAACAACTGATCGGGGTGGGTCTCCTGGAAGTAGCCGAGGCCGATCTCGCTGGAGGGGATCTGCGAGGCGAGGGCGAGGACGGGCGCCATGGAGCGGTGGGCGTCGAACAGGCCGTTGATGAGGTGCAGGTTGCCGGGCCCGCAGGATCCGGCGCAGGCGGTCAGCTTCCCGGTGATCTGGGCCTCGGCGCCGGCCGCGAAGGCGGCGGTCTCCTCGTGGCGTACATGCACCCAGTCGATCGCGGCGTTGCGGCGGACGGCGTCCACGACCGGGTTGAGGCTGTCGCCGACGACGCCGTAGAGGCGTTTCACTCCGGCGCGCACAAGGATGTCGACGAACTGCTCGGCGACGTTCTGCTTGGCCATGGCGGTCTCTTGCCCTTCGGTCTCCGTGGATCCCTCCGGGTTCATGAATTCACATCGGGCGCCCTCACGCCTCCCAAACAGCGGCAGCCGTGCGGTCGTCCGCGTACCCCTTGACCCGGACCTGGGTGTCCGCGAGGAACGCGGCCAGGCCCGGCGGGGTGGGTCCGGACCACCGGGTCGTCAGATACCGGCACAGGTCGGGTTCGCCGCGCAACGGCTCGGCGAGGCCGCCGCTGCACATCAGGAGCGTGTCGCCCGTCTGGGCTACGGAGGCCCGGAACCGGAAGGGTTCGCGGGGCGGCTCGGGGGCGGGGTCGTAGGGGCTGGGAGGTGTCGTGATGCCCAGGTCCATGGTGAGACGGTCGCCCTCTGGCGTCTCGGCGGGCAGCGAACCGAAGCCGACGACCGCGTCACCGACGGCGTCGGTGACGCGCGGCTCGATGTCCTGCCAGTCGCCGTCGCGCAGCCGGAACAGCCCGCCGGTGCCGACGCCGAAGAAGACGCGGATACGGCACTCCGGGTCGGCGGGCAGGAGCAGGCAGCGCAGGGTGGCGGAGTACTCCTCCGGGTCGATGCCCTGCTCGGCGGCGCTGGCGCGGAGCTTGCCGAGGCTGCGGTCGGTGAGGCGGTGCAGGCCTGACTTGAGGTCGCCGCGCCTGGCCGCCCTCATGTCCTCGGCGAGCCGGGCATGACTGCGACCGATGGCCCGGCCGATCCAGTGACAGGCCTCGGCCGCGGCGCGGTGCGCTCCGGGGGTGGCCCGGGCGCCGGTGGCCATCGCGACCAGGATCAGCGCCTGTTCGCCGGTGCCGAAGCGGGCGGTGAGGAGGGAGTCGCGGCGCGGTTCGCCCCGGTACCGGGCGGAGTCCCCTCGCACGGATACGGCACGCAGGGTGCAGGCACCGTAGCGGGCCCCGTCGAGCACGGTGTCCGCCACGAGGTCGTCGAGGTCGTCCGGATCGGCGGGCGGCAGCGCGGTGGGCTCGGCGTCATAGGTCGGCGGCCCCGAACCGACGTAGTCGACCGACGCCGGGGGGAAGGTGGGGAGGTCGACGTGGGTGGCGGTGCGGCGGTCTTGGGGGGTGGGAAGGTCGTGGGGGGTGGGGAGATCGTGGGGGGCGGGGACGTCTTGGCGAGCGGGGAGGTCCTGGCGAGCGGGTGAGGGGGCGTCAAGCAGGTCGTGGGCGGGGGGCGTGTTGGGGGGCGTTCGAGAGGCGGGCACCGTCGTCACGGCGGGCTCCGTGGACCCGCGGTCCGGGGGCCTCTGCTCGCTGCCGTCCTCGTATGGCCACGCCTCAGGCCCCGCCGGGAATGTCTCCGGTCCGCCCGGACTGTCGGGCTGCGGCTGCCAAGGCGCGCGTCGCCGGGTGAGCCCGGAACCGAGCGAGGACTCTGCCGGTTCGGCGCCACCGGGGCGCTGTGCGGGGACTCCCGATCCCGCAGCGGCCACCCCCTCGTCCACGGCCTCCGCCCCGGAATCGGCCCCGCCGCCCACCGCTCCCGCCACCGACGCGAACCGGTCGTCCAGGCTGTCGGGCGCGGGCGCGGGGCCCGTGTCCTCGGTGGATTCGTCGTACAGCTGTCCCCACCAGTCGTCCTCGTGGCCGGTGGAACTTCCCCCCTGCTGGCTCATGCCCCCAATTGTCCACCGCATGGGCCGTATGAAAACGGGGCATCAGGAAAATCCGCCACGGCATCTCCGCCCAGGACGGCGCGTCGGGTGAGTCCTCGAACTGCGGTGCGCAGCAAAGTCGCCGGACGGCTCCACCCCCCACGGGAGAGCCGCCCGGCGACGCCGGAGTGACCCGGGCCCGAATCCCCTTGGCGCCGGCGGTGCATCGACGGCACGTTTCGGGCCCGGATCACGTTCTGGGTGACCGGATCACGCCAAGGAGCCGGCCGGACCGGAGCCGAGTGTGACCCATGTCCCTGGAGATCAGCTGTGAGTCGCCTTCGTACCCCGCGCCGCAGACAGTCGCTGATCAACACGGTCTTGGCGACATGGCGACACCTTGGCCGAGTGCCGGGTGCTACGGCAATGATGTTCCGAGGCGGGTTTGCGCCGTGGCTGTTTTCCGCCACCGCGCGCACGCATCGCGGGGTTCTTCGGGGAAAGGCGGCGGCTGATGCTGTCAGTGCTGGGGCTGGACGAGACGCACGAGTCGGCGTACCGGGCGCTGGTGTCCGTGGGCGCCGCCGACGTGCCGGATCTCGCGCGGCGGCTGGCGCTCGGCGAGCACGACACCGAACGTGCGCTGCGGCGACTGGAGCGGCACGGGCTCGCCGCCCAGTCCTCGGCCCGGCCGGGACGCTGGGTGGCCGCGCCGCCCGGGGTGGCGCTGGGCGCGCTGCTCACCCAGCAGCGGCACGAACTGGAGAAGGCGGAGCTGGCGGCCGCGCTGCTCGCGGAGGAGTACCGGGCGGTGGCGGCCGAGCCCGCCGTGCACGACCTGGTCGAGGTGGTGATCGGCGCGGCCGCGGTCGCCCAGCGTTTTCTCCAGTTGCAGCTCGGGGCGAGCGACGAGGTGTGCGCTCTGGTCACCGGCAACCCGGCCGTCGTGTCCGGCACGGACAACCAGGCGGAGGAGCAGGCGGCCGGGCGCGGGGTCCGCTACCGGGTGGTGGTCGAGCGTTCGGTGCTGGACCTGCCGGACGGCATCACCGAGCTGTCCGCCGCGCTCGGCCGCGACGAGCAGGTGCGGGTGGTCGACCAGGTGCCGACCAAGCTGGTGGTCGCCGACCGGACGCTCGCTCTGGTGCCGCTCACCACGCCCACCGCGGAGCCCGCCGCGCTGGTCGTCCACGCGAGCGGGCTGCTGGAGCTGCTGTCCGGCCTGTTCGAGTCGGTGTGGCGGGACGCGCTGCCGCTGAGGATCGGCGCGTCCGGCGTGACCGAACAGGGCCCGGACGGCCCCGACGGAACGGACCTGGAAGTCCTCTCCCTCCTCCTCGCCGGGCTGACGGACGCGAGCGTCGCCAAACAGCTCGACCTGGGCCTGAGGACCGTGCAGCGCCGGGTGAAGCGGCTGATGGAGCTGACCGGGGTGACGACCCGGCTGCAGCTGGGCTGGCACGCGTACGAGCGGGGCTGGGTGGCCCGGGACCGGGACCGCACCGGATGAGCACCAACTGACCTGCGACTTCTCCTCCCGTCCGGCACTCTGGTCAGATGGGAGTGTGGGACCTCCTGCTGGTCGCGCTGGTCCTCCTGCTCGGCCTGTGCGGAGTGCTGGTGCCCGTGGTGCCGGGATCGTGGCTCGTGTGGGCCGCGGTCCTGTGGTGGGCGCTGAAGGATCCGCAGGCGGTGTCCTGGTGGGTCCTGGTGGGTGCGACGGTCGCGCTGTTCCTCTCCCAGGTGGTGCGCTGGGCGCTGCCGCCGAGACGGCTGCGCGAGAGCGGCGCGACCCCCCGCATGGGGGTGTACGCGGGGGCGGGGGCGTTCCTGGGCTTCTTCCTGATACCCGTGCTCGGCGCGATCCCCGGCTTCATGGGCGGCATCTACCTCAGCGAACGCCTCCGCCTGGGCCGGCACGGCGAGGCGATGGCCGCGCTGCGCACCGCGATGCGCTCGGGCGGCTCCAGCGTGCTGGCGGAGCTGTTCACCTGTCTGCTGATCGCGGGGGCGTGGGTGGGCGCGGTGATCTGGGGCTGAGAGCCGGGGTCCGGCCGGCCGGTGTCCGGAGTCCCGACGCGACGGGCGTAGGCCCGCGGTACTAGGGCGAGGAGCCGATGTGCCGGGCGGGTGGGCGTGTTTGGGTGACTGTCATGACCGAATTCAGCGAGGCCGAGCGCGCGTATCTGAAGGCGCAGCGGCTGGGGCGGCTGGCCACCGTCGACCCGCACGGGCAGCCGCAGGCCAACCCGGTCGGCTTCTTTCCCCAGGAGGACGGCACGATCCTGGTCGGCGGATACGCCCTGGGCACCACCAAGAAGTGGCGCAACCTCCGGCAGAACCCCAAGGTCGCCCTGGTCGTCGACGACATCGCGAGCCTTCGCCCGTGGAAGGTGCGCGGTGTCGACATCCGCGGTGAGGCCGAACTCCTCACCGGTCCACACGAGTTGGGCGCACACTTCAGCGAGGAGCTGATCCGCATCCATCCGAGGCGGATCCACAGCTGGGGCCTGGAGGACTAGCGGGGCGACGGGAGGGATCCCTCCAGCGTCAGCAGCCGCACCTTGCGATCGAGGCCGCCCGCGTACCCCGTGAGGGCCCCGTCCGCGCCGATCACGCGATGGCACGGCCGGACGATGAGCAACGGGTTGGCTCCGATCGCACCGCCGACGGCCCGCACGGCGGCACGGGAAGCGCCGATACGGGCGGCGATCTCGCCGTACGTCGTGGTCGCCCCGTAGGGAACCGAGTCCAGGGCGGCCCACACCCTCTCCCGGAACTCGCTCCCCGCCGTGCTGAACTCCAGCCGGAAATCCTTGAGTTCACCGGCGAAGTAGGCGCAGAGCTGTTCCTCGGCCGTCCGGAACGGGCCGGGGTCGTGCCGCCAGTCCTCCTGCACCGTGCGGCCGTTCTTCTGCCCGGGCACGGAGAGGGAGGTCAGGGCACCGGTGGGGTCCGCGGTGAGAAGCAGAGGCCCGACGGGGCTGTCGACGTGGGTCCAGAGGATGCTCATGCTTCAGTCCAACTCTCCTGCGGTACGCAGGTGTTGCAGGGCGTACGAGCGCCAGGGGCGCCAGCTGTCGGGAACGTCCGGGCCGGGCGGGGCGACGTCGGGGTCGCCGAGGGCCCGGGTGCGGATGACGGCGACCGTGCCGGCGTCCAGGCCGGGGAGGGCGAGCAGCGCGGCCGCGGCGTCGTCGCGGTCGGCGCCCGGGTCGAGGCGTACGGCACCGTCGGCGAGGGCGGCGGTGAGCGCGCCCAGGGTGCCTTCCGGTTCGGCCTCCGCGAGGACGGCGGGCTCGGGGAAGAGGTGGGTGAGGCTGCCGCACGGGGCGTCGAGCGCCTTGCCGTACCGGCGCACGAGCCGCTCGGCCTCCGCCGGGCCCGTCAGTGCCCTCACCGCCAGTTCGTCGGGATCGGCGGCTCCCGGGGACCGCAGCCCCGGCCGGGCGGCGACCAGTGGCGCGAGCCGTTCGTCGCCGCCGAGCCGCTCGTCGACGGCGTACGGATCGGCGTCGAGGTCGAAGAGCCGCCGCAGCCGCCCCACGCCGGTGGTCAGGTCGCGCGGGTCGGTGAGATGCAGCCGGGCGTCCAGCCAGCCGCCCGGATGGGCACCGGACGCGGACTTCGCCGTGCCGGTGCGCTCGTCGACGGCGACGATGCCGGTGCCGTGCGGTAGGCGGAGGGTACGGCGGTACGTCCGCCGCCCACGTTCCCCGCTCACCTCCTCCACACCGGACACGGCCTCGTCCGCCAGCAGGTCGAAGACGGCGCCGGCCTGGTACGGGCCCCGGTGGGCGAGCCGCAGGGGGATCCCCGCGGTGGGGGTGGCCGCCCGCCGGCCGGCCCGGCCGCTCCTGGGCGCGGTGGCCCGCAGCTCGCTGGGTGTCGACGCGTACACGTCCCGCATGGTGTCGTTGAACTGCCGCACGCTGGCGAACCCGGACGCGAACGCGATCTCCGTGATCGGCAGCTCCGTCGTCTGCACCAGCACGCGCGCGGTGTGCGCCCGCTGAGCCCGGGCGAGCGCGACCGGTCCGGCGCCGAGCTCGGTGGTGAGCTGCCGCTGCACCTGCCGGGCGCTGTACCCGAGCCGCGCGGCGAGTCCCGCCACGCCTTCCCGGTCGACGACCCCGTCCCCGATCAGCCGCATGGCGCGCCCCACGGCGTCGGCACGCACGTTCCAGTCGGCCGACCCCGGCACGGCGTCGGGCCGGCACCGCCTACAGGCCCGGAACCCCGAGCCCTGCGCGGCGGCGGCCGTCGCGAAGAACCGCACATTGCGCCGCTTCGGCGTCACCGCCGGGCAACTGGGCCGGCAGTAGATCCCCGTGGTCTCGACGGCGAAGAAGAACTCCCCGTCGAACCGGGCATCCCGGCTCCGCACGGCTTCATACCTGCTGTCGTCGTCCCTCACATCCCCCAGTCTCCACCCCGCCACCACACCGAGCTGGCGGAATTCGGACACGAAGCTCCGCAGCCCGCGCTGATCCATTTCAACCCGCACTGATCGATTTCAACCCGCGCCGATTCATTTCGGTCCGGCTGATTCATTTCAGTCCAGCTGATTCATTTCAGTTCGAGCCGACGCATTTCAGCCCGGCCAGCACATACCAGCCCGTCCGGCGTTTGAGGACGAGGCCGTTCAGGCCGAAGCGGGGGCCTGGGGGCGGCAGCCCCCAGAGGACGGCGCCCCCAACACCGGCTCAGCGCCGACACACCGGCTCAGTGCAAACGCCCCCGCTTCAGATCCATCGCAGCCCGCCCCGCGGCCCCCTTCCGCTTCCACTCCCGCCGAACCTCCGCCCGAACCCGCGCGTCGGTCTTGGCCACGATCCACTGGTTCTCCCGCATGAGCTTGCGGTAGCTCTCCAGTCGCCGGTGCGGCAGCTCACCGTCCTCGACGGCCCCCCGCACCGCGCACCCCGGCTCCGCTTCGTGCGCGCAGTCGTGGAAGCGGCACTGCCCGGCCAGTTCCCCGATCTCGGCGAAGACCTGTCCGACGCCGATCTCGGCGTCCCACAGACCCACGCCCCGCAGCCCCGGCGTGTCGATGAGGACACCCCCGCCGGGCAGGGCGAGCAGGTTGCGCGTGGTCGTCGTATGGCGTCCCTTGCCGTCGATGTCCCGCGTGGCCTGCACGTCCATCACCTCGGCGCCGAGGAGCGCGTTCGCGAGGGTGGACTTGCCCGCGCCGGACTGCCCGAGCAGCACGGCGGTGCCGCCGGAGACGAGGGACACGAGGGCGTCGAGCCCGTCGCCGTCCTGGGCGCTGACCGTCAGCACCCTCACGCCCGGCGCCGACAGCTCGACGTCCTGGACGAGATGCGAGCGCGTCGCCGCGTCCGGCACCAGGTCGGCCTTGGTCAGCACGACCAGCGGCTGCGCGCCCGACTCCCAGGCCAGCGCCAGGAATCGTTCGATGCGGCCGAGGTCGAGTTCGGCGGCGAGGGACACGGCGACGATCGCGTGGTCGACGTTGGCGGCGAGGATCTGCCCCTCGGACCGCTTGGAGGAGGTGGAACGCACGAAGGCGGTACGGCGCGGCAGATACGTGCGTACATAGCGGGGGTTCCCGCCGGTTTCGAGGGCGACCCAGTCGCCGGTGCACACGACCCGCAGCGGGTCGTGCGGGGTGACGAACGCGGTGTCGGCCCGCACCGTCCCGTCGGCGGTGACCACGTCGCACTGGCCGCGGTCGACCCGGATCACGCGCCCGGGCAGCAGTCCTTCGGTGTCGTACGGGGCGAACTCGTCCGCCCATGCGTCGTCCCAGCCGTAGGGAGCGAGCGCGGAGAAATCGGAAAGAGCAGAGCTGGAAGTCAAGGGAGACCCTTCAAGGGGCGGCCCCGGCAAGACGGTGGTGAGATCAGCCGGCGGCCACGGAGGTGGACTTGATGAAGATGAACTGGATGCGGGTAGCACTCATCGCAATGACAGTCATCGGTCAACACCTCCTCGTTCATGCTCTCTTGGGACACGGCGGCCGTCTGCCGCCGTGCGAACCGATGCCACAGTAGCCCGCTGCGGCAGCAGTGCGTCAACCGGTTTTCGTGCAGGCGTGCCCGTTCAGCGTGAAGTCGTACGGCGGCGCGTTCTTGCCGCTCCAGGAGGCGAGGAAGCCGAAGGAGAGCGTGCCGTCGGCGGGGACGGACCTGTTGTAGTCGGCAGCGGTGGCGGTGACGCGGGAGCCGTTCTGGGCGAAGCTCGCGTCCCACATCTGGGTGGCCTGCTGGCCGTCCGGGAAGGACCAGGCGACCCGCCAGGAGTCGAGGGCGTCGGTCGTGGTGACGGAGACGGTGGCCTGGAAGCCGTCGGGCCACTGGTTGACCAGTTCGTAGGCGACCTTGCAGGTGGCGGGCTCGCTCTTGTCGGGTACCGGGCGGCTGGTGGCCGTGGTCGTGGCAGAGGAGGTGCCCTGGGGTTCCGGGTCGGGGTTCTTGCGGTCGCCGGACTTCGTCGCGGTGGCGGACGGCGTGGGGGTGCCGGTCGGCGACGAGGTGACGGAGGGCAGGGATGGGCGGGGTGCCGCCACGGGTGAGCTGTCGGCCGGGAGGTCGCCGGTCGCGGCGTCGTCGGTGCCGCCGAACGGCATCATCGACACGGCCAGCGCGAGCAGCGACACGAGCACGGCGGCGACGAGGAGGCCGTTGCGCAGGGCGCGCGGCCGGTTCGTGGCGGCGACCTTCGGGTCGCCCTGCCCGTCGGTGAGCTCGGGGCGTCCGGCGCCGAGGCGTACCTCTGCCGCGCGGCGCCGGCGTTCCAGGTAGGCGAGGCCGCCCCAGCCGATCACCCCGCCGGACAGGGCGGCGGGCAGTCCGCCGCCCTGAGGACGCAGACAGGCGGCGGCCTCCGCGCAGTCCACGCAGGTGGCGAGGTGCCGCGAGAGGTCCTGCGGGATCTCGGCGGCGGGCGACCTGGTGATCGCGTCGAGGAGGCGCGCATAGCTGCGGCACTGCGCGTCCATCGGGGTGTCGAGGTGGTTGCGGTGGCAGCGGTCCCTGAACAGGCCCCGTACCTGGTCGAGTTCCTCGCCCACGAGAGCCGGGTCGAGGCCGAGGCGTCGGGCCACCACGGGCCGCGGCAGCGCCTCCACCTCGGCCAGCCACAGCAGTTCCGCGTCCGGTTCCTGCAGATCGCGCAGGCCGCGCAGGGCGAGCGGGCGGCGCAGCGGAAGTCCGGTGTAGCGCGCGGCCTTGTCCGAGTTGAGCCACAGGCGCAGGTCGGGGTCGAGGTCATGGCCCTGTCCGCAGGCCTCCCACTCCGCCGCCGTGGTGCGTACGGCGGTCAACAGCAGCGGGATGACGGGGAGTCGGGGCGAGCGGCGGCCGTTGTTCCGGTCGCCTGCGGTCTCGGCGGCGCGGACCTCACGTACACCGAGCGTGAACGCCTCCGTGGCGAGCTGGGTGGCCGCGGCGGCGCCGGCGGTGCACAGGTCGGCGTAGGAAAGCACCGCGTCCCAGCACTCGGAGAACAGCGCTGCCTCGGCGGCGTTCTTCGGGGTCGGCAGGTCGGGCATGAGTCTCCTGCATCCACAAACGAGGTCAACTCAGCTTATTGGCAACGGAGTTGCGGGGAACCTCGTGCAGGGCCCGACCCTTTCACGTCTTTCACACAACTGACAAGCGCCCTTTTCAAATCCCGTGACCGGCGGTCGCCGGACGGCGACCGCCGGTGGGCGCCGTCCTACCGGTCGGAGTGCACGACCCCCACGACCCGCCCATGCGCGTCGAGGGCCTCGGCCCTGCACTCCTGCATCCACTCCTCGTTGCTATGAGAGTTATACGGAAGGAACGCCACGAAGTATCAATCCCTGCCGACATTTATCGGCCCCTCGGCGCCCCGGACACTGGACCCCTCGGCCCCTCGGCCCCTCGACCCTGCCGGCGGTTCGGCGGTTCGGCGGGAGTCACACCTTCGTCGACTCCTCGGCGGAGGGCTCCTGCGCCGGAAGGCTGTCCATGAAGGAGCTGACGGAGAACACGGCGCGGCCGGGTCCGGGGGGACCGTATCCGGGCGGGGAGGCGAGGCCGAAGTCGTCCATCGTCTGGCGATAGGCCTGGAGCAGACGGATGTGGTACTCCAGCGGAGCGCCCTGCGGGTTGGCCTTGCCTAGCGGGGTCGTCGGCTCGGGGCACCAGGTGGTGAAGCGGGGCGTGATGCCGTGCGACATGAAGAAGCGCAGGCCTTCGGTGGTCGACTCGATGGCTTCGTCGACCGTCGTGAAGCCGAAGGGCTCGGCCATCTCCACGCCCGCCACGAAGTTGGGGATGACGTTGCGCGCGCCGAAGATCTCCGCCGAGTCGAGGATGCGCTTGTGCCACTCGTCGCGGCCGACGTAGCGCTCCTTGCCCGGGCAGTACAGCTCGAACAACCGGCGGTCCCACACCTCGTAGTTGGGGTGGTAGATCTGCACTCCGTAGTCCTTGAACCGCTGCACGTCGTCGCGCGGCAGGGCCTGGGCGACGACCTTCCCGATCCACCGGCCCGGGAAGCGCTCCTCGATGGCCTTGGCGTAGTGCCCGTAGAAGTCGGCCTCGTCTCGTCCGGCGACCGTCTTGGTGATCGCGCCGCCGGTGAGGGTGTAGGCGGTGGAGGCCTTCTGGGTGTCGTACCGGTCGATGATCTCCAGGGCCTCCAGCACCTCCTCGACGTCCTTGACACCCGTGTAGGGCCGGCCGGCCGCCTTGTGCTGACGCCAGTTGTGGTTGATGTCGCAGTACTGGCACTCCTCCTTGGCGCCGAAGTACTGGCAGACCCGGAAGACGGTGAGGTAGATGAGGTAGCCCCACTGGATGGTCGGGGCGACCTCCATGACGGACTTCCCGTTGGAGAGGGTGTGCCGGTAGTACTCGGGCATCGGCGGCACGCCCACGTCGGCGATGCGCTTCCCGTCGAGGTAGAGCCCGAGCACGCCCTCGTCGTCGGCGGCGACGCGATAGGGCGAGGTCGGGTTCACGCGCACGGAGACGACGGTCCGGCGCAGGTCGTACGGGCCGCCGGTGAGGATGATCTCCTCCGGGGGCCGCCTGAGCGCGGCCTCACCGAGCTCCGGCAGGGTGCCGTGGTCGAAGGAGAAGATGAAGTACGACTTCGGCTTGACCTCGCCGGACTCGTTGTCGCTGAGCGCGGACGGGTCGAAGGCCACCCCGCCGCGCAGCAGGTCCTCCTTGAAAACGGCTTCCCGCGGTACGTGCGGGAACCGCTCCATCAGATCCTCGACCAGTGCGGTACGGCTGCCCATCCAGATCTCTCCTCCCGGCTCAGGCGTTCGACTCCTCACGGTATGCCTTCGCCCGGGTGTCAGCCGTGCCGGGTCCCCTCGCGGCGCGCGATGTGTCCCGGTACGGGAATGCCGGGCGGGAGCTGGGGGTCGGGTACGGGGGCGCCCCAGGCCGAGGCCAGGGGCAGGGTGCCGGCCCAGACGCCGAGGGCCGCGTCGTCGCTGTCGCCGTCGTCGGGCGGGCCGGTGCGGATCTTGACCGAGGCCTCTTCGAGGGAGAGGGCGAGGAGAGTGGTGGCGGCGAGTTCCTTGCGGTTCGGCCGGCGGGCGTACTGCCACTGGCCCGGTGTCGCCTGCTCGGTGAGACGGCGCAGGCCTGCCAGCTTCTCCTCGGGGTCGGTGACCTTGCGGGCCTCGCCGTGGATCATCGCGCTGCGGTAGTTCACGCCGTGCTCGAAGACCGAGCGGGCCAGAACCAGGCCGTCGACGTGCGTGACGGTGACGCACACCGGGGTGCCGCCCGCGAGGCTGCGGCTGGCCACGGAGCCGTGCAGATAGAGCTGCCGCCGGTCGCGCCCGAAGACCGTCGGCACGACCAGTGGCCGCCCCTCGACCACCACTCCCAGATGGCAGACGAACCCGGCATCGAGGATCGCGTCCAGATCGGCCCGCTCCAGGCTGCCCTGCTCGCGCAGACGGCGGTGACGGGTCAGCTCGGTCCGGGGAAGGGCAGCGGGCAGTGGTTCAGGGACCATGGGCCCGCAGACTACTGATATCGCGGCGAAATCGCCAGAGAGTTGCGTGATCAGCCTCTGTCGCACGCCAGGACAACGAAATCCGCAGGAGAATAGCCGCCTTCAGCGCTGGAGAATTGCGACGGCGCACCGCACGAGGTCGCGGAAACCGTGTGGAAAACGCTCTCTATCGTGTCGGCGGCAAATGAGAGGGTCGACGTACACGCACTTCAAGACGAGGGACGGCAGGAATGACGGAGACGGTCACCAACTGGGCCGGCAACATCACCTACGCGGCCAAGGAACTGCAGCGCCCGCATTCGCTCGACGCGCTCAGGGCTCTGGTGGGCGCGAGCGCGAAGGTGCGCGTGCTGGGCAGCGGGCATTCCTTCAACGAGATCGCCGAGCCGGGCAGCGAGGGCGTCCTGCTCTCGGTCGCCGGGCTGACGCCGGTGATCGACGTGGACACGACGGCCCGTACGGTACGGGTCTCGGGCGGGGTCCGGTACGCGGAGCTGGCCGGCGTGGTGGACGCCCACGGGCTCGCGCTGCCCAACATGGCATCCCTGCCGCACATTTCCGTCGCGGGGTCGGTCGCGACCGGCACCCATGGCTCGGGGGTCGCCAACGGCTCGCTCGCGTCGGCGGTGCGGGAGGTGGAGCTGGTCGCGGCGGACGGGGCGACGGTGACGATCGCGCGCGACGACGAGCGCTTCGAAGGAGCCGTGACCTCGCTGGGCGCCCTGGGTGTCGTCACCGCCCTCACTCTCGACCTGGAGCCCGCCTACCAGGTCGAGCAGCATCTGTTCACCGAACTCCCGCTCGCCGGGTTGGACTTCGGCACGCTGGAGACCATCATGGCGTCGGCGTACAGCGTGAGTCTGTTCACCGACTGGCGGGCGCCCGGCTTCCGGCAGGTGTGGCTCAAGCGGCGCTCCGACCAGCCGCTGCCCGACTTCCCGTGGGCCACGCCGGCGACGGAGAAGCTGCATCCGGTGCCGGGCATGCCGGCGGTCAACTGCACCGAGCAGTTCGGGGTGCCGGGGCCCTGGCACGAGCGACTGCCGCACTTCCGGGCCGAGTTCGTCCCCAGCAGCGGTGCCGAGCTGCAGTCCGAGTACCTGCTGCCCAGGCCGCACGCCCTCGACGCGCTGCAGGCGCTCGACGCGATCCGTACGACGATCGCGCCCGTGCTGCAGATCTGCGAGGTACGGACCGTGGCCGCCGACTCACAGTGGCTGAGCCCGGCGTACGGACGGGACACCGTGGCGCTGCACTTCACCTGGATCGAGGACACGGAGGCGGTGCTGCCGGTGGTGCGGCGGGTGGAGGAGGCACTCGATGCCTTCGATGCGCGGCCCCACTGGGGGAAGGTGTTCACCACGCCGGCACCCGTGCTGCGGGGCCGGTATCCGCGACTGGTCGACTTCCGGGCGCTGGTGCGGGGACTCGACCCGGCGGGAAAGTTCACCAACACGTTCGTGCGGGACGTACTGGACGGCTGATCGCCCACTGACCGCTCACCGGCCACCAGCCACCAGCCACCAGCCACCAGCCACCGCTGATCGCCGATTGATCTCCGCCAACGCCTTCGTGCAGGCCGCGCGGCGCGGTCCATCGGGTCCGGACTTTCTCAAACCCCTTTCCTAACCCCTTGTCGAAAGTCACCGGAGCCCATAGATTTGCGCCGCGCCGGAGCCGACGTGCCCCGGTCCGCACGTTCGGCAGCAAGGGGAGCTCGATGAAGCGCGGCACATCACGTGACATCCGCACCGCGAACCGCTACGAGGTGCTGCGCCAGATCATCGCCCAGTCTCCCACCTCTCGGCAGGAGCTGGCGGCCGCCACCGGGCTGAGCCTCGCCACGGTCGCCACGCTGGTCGGCGAGCTCCTCGATCTGCGGATGATCACGGAGGTCGGATTCGAGGACTCGGCGGGCGGCCGCCCCCGGGGCCTCGTGGCCGTCAACGCGTCGGGGGGCGCGTTGATCGGCGTGGACATCGCGGAGACATACGTCCATGTCGAGCTGTTCGACCTCGCGCTGAACGTGCTCGCCCGCGCCGACGAGGACATGCGCCCCGGCGAGAGCCTCCCCGAGCAGGTGGTCAGCCATGTCGCCGCCGCCGTCGGCTCGGTGGTCGCGCAGGCCGGGATCGAGGGCGCGCGGGTGCTCGGCGTCGGCGTGAGCGTGCCCGGACAGGTGGACCGCGCGACCGGCGTCTCGGAGTACGCGCCGAACTGGGACTGGCACGACGTGCCGCTGCTCGACCTGCTCACCGAGTACATCGCCTACCCCCTGTACCTGGACAACCCGCTGCGCGCCTCCGCGGTGGCCGAGCTGTGGTTCGGGGCCGCGCGCGGGCGCGGGGACGCCGTGGTGGTCAACCTCGGAACCGGTGTGGGCGCCGGACTGGTGCTGGGCGGCGGCCTGCACCGGGGCGTGAGCAACAGCGCCGGCGAGTGGGGCCACACCACGATCGTCCTGGACGGAAGGCTGTGCCGCTGCGGCAAGCACGGCTGCGTGGAGGCCTACGTCGGCGCGTCCGGAATCATGCTGAACCTGCGGGAGCTCAGCCCCGACAGCGCGCTGCTGCACCCGGAGGACCAGACGGCCACCATCGCCGCGCTGGCCCAGGGGCTGCGCGACAACGACCCGGTGGCGCTGAAGGTGGTCCGCGACACCGTCAAGTACCTCGGCGCAGGCATCGCCGACCTGGTCAACCTGTTCAACCCCGAGGTGGTCGTGCTCAGCAGCTGGGTCGCCTCCGCCCTCGGCGAGCCCCTGGTCACGGAGGTGCGCGAGGCAGTCGCCCGGCACGCGCTGCCGCGGCCGATGGCCGCCACCGAGATCGTCCTCTCCCCCATCCCCACCGACCCGGTGTGCCTGGGCGCGGCCACGTTCGCGCTCGAAGGGGCGCTGCAGTCCGTGGGGCAGAGGGCCGGCAAGCGCACCACCCCCGCCAGGAGCCGTACCGCACGACCTTCATGACGACGGAAGGGATGCTCGTGACTCACCCCCACCGCAGTAGATCGGTCCTGCTGACAGCCGCAGCCGCACTGGCCGTCACCGGACCCCTCATATCCGCCCCGCCCTCCGCGGCCGCCACCCCCACGGCGGCAGAGGTCTCCCCGCACGCCGCCCAGACCATCGACGACATCGGTGCGTCGGGCGCCTGGTGGGTCAACGACCTGCAGCACTTCAAGCCCGAGGTCCAGGCCCGCGTGGCGCAGCTGCTGTTCTCGAAGCAAGGCCTGGACCTCAGCTCGTACCGCTACAACATCGGCGGTGGCGGCACCGCGGTCACCACCCCCGCCCGCGCCGCCCAGGACTTCCTGAACTCCGACGGCACGTACGACTGGAGCAGGGACAAGGGCGGCCGGACGTTCCTCAAGTACGCCGCAAAGTACGGTGTCGAGGACCTCATCGGCTTCGTCAACAGCGCGCCCGCTCGGTGGACGACCAACGGCCAGAGCTGCGGCGGCCAGTTGAAGGCGGCGAACGAGGGCGACTACGCCAAGTACGTGGCCGACGTGACCGACCACTTCGCCAAGCAGGGCACCGAGCTCGACTACATCAGCCCGTTCAACGAGCCGGACAACGACTTCGGCGACTGCGGCCAGGAGGGCATGAAGGTCACGCCGGACCAACGCGACGACATCGTGCGGGCGCTCGGCGCCGAGCAGCGGTCCCGGCACCAGAAGACGTCGATCATCGCCGACGAGTCCAGCCAGACGACGCAGTTCGTGTCCGAGGTCCCGCAGTGGATCTCGCAGCCGGGCACGGCGCAGTACGTGTCCGCGCTCGCCCACCACACGTACAACAACCCGAACGACGGACAGCTCGGCAACGTCTACGAGACGGCGCAAACGGTCGGCAAGAAGTCCTGGGCCAGCGAGATCTGCTGCTTCGGCAAGGGCTCGACGGGCTGGAACCAGGAGTACGACCCGACCATCGACAACGCCCTGCTGACGTCGCGGATCATCTACAAGGACTTCGCCAGCTCGCACGACTCGGCGTTCCAGTGGTGGGTGGCCCTGGCCAGCGGCTACGGCACCTCCCCCACCGAGAAGAACGACGTGGGCTGGAACGACGGCCTGATCTACTACGACCCCGACTACGCGACGAACGGCAACCAGAAGCTGTACTTCACCAAGCGGTACTACGCGCTCGGCCAGTACAGCAAGTTCGTCCTGCCGGGCTCGGTCGCGCACAACGTGACCGGGGCGCCCGACGGTGTCGAGGTGTCGAGCTACGACAGCAACGGCACGTGGGTAGTGGTGGTCAACAACCACAACACCACCGACACACCGCTGAGCCTGCACTTCAACGGCAGGTCGCCGGCACGGGCCTCGCAGGCCGTGCGGACGTCGGCCACCGAGGACTGGGCCAAGGTGGCCAGGCCGTCGGTACGCGCGGGAACGGCCACGACGACCCTCGCGGCCCGCTCCATCACGACGTACGTCTTCGACCAGAAGGGTCACGGGAGTTCGGCGGTCACGGGCGCACTCCAGGGCAAGCAGTCCGGGAAGTGCCTGACCGCGGACGCCTCCGGGGCCGCGATCGGCACCTGCACGAGCGGCGACGGGCAGTCCTGGTCGTACGACGCCAAGGGCGCTCTGAAGGGCGCGAACGGCTATCTGACGGCGGGAGGTTCGGGGCTGACGACGGCCGCGAAGTACACCGGTGAGGCCGGCCAGCGCTGGCTGCTCAACGCCAACGGCCAGATCCTCAGCGAGGCGTCCGGCAAGTGCCTGGACGTCAGCGGACAGGCGACCACCGACGGCAGCAGGGTGATCCTCTACAGCTGCAACGGCGGGACCAACGAGGCTTGGAGCAGGCAGTGACACTGTAGAGAACTCCGGGGAAACCCGCTGTCCGAGGGCCGCCGGCCACCCCTGAACCGGCGGCCCCAAAACCCCTTGCACATCCCCCTGTTCGGCATCCCGAACCGCAGACAACGCTTCGAGCAGACTTCGTCCAACCCCTTGCCGAAGGCTTAGCCGAAGGTTAACGTCCCCGCACCGCAACGCAATTTGAGCCACCCAGCACTGAAGCCGTGGAGCCGCAGCCTCAGTCGCAGCCGGAATCGAGACAAGGACGTCAGCATGTCGGCATTGAGCAACAACAACTGGTCCCGCCGGTCAATCTTCCGGGCCGCCGCAGGCATGGCCGCCGCAGGCACCCTTGCCGCGTGCGGAAGCAACAACGGGCGCGGGGGCGGGTCGGGTTCGGGCGAGCAGCTCACCCAGTACTTCCACGCCTACGGCGAGGCCGGCACGGAGCAGGCCATCAAGCGGTACGCGGCCGCGTACAAGAAGGCCAACGTCAGCACCAACTGGATCACGGGCAACAACTTCGAGTCCGCGCTCTTCGCGGCCCTGCTCACCAGCAAGGCGCCCGACGTCTTCGAGTTCCACCCGCAGCTGCAGATGGTCAAGAGCGGTCAGGTGGCCGACCTCAGCGACATCATCGACCCGGTCAAGGACGACTTCAACCCGGCCGACATCAAGTCGCACACGGTCGACGGCAAGATCTACGGCGTCCGGATGATCGACGACCCGCAGTTCTTCTACTACCGCAAGTCGATGCTGGAGAAGGCCAAGGTCGACGTCCCCACCACCCTCGAAGAGCTGGTCGAGGCCGCCGCCAAACTCACCACCAACAAGGTCAAGGGCGTCTTCCTCGGCAACGACTTCACCGCGATACAGAACGTCCTCATCTTCTCGGCCGGCGCCGAGACCATCGACGCGAACAACAAGATCGGCTACCACACGGACGGCGTCGTCGAGGGCCTCACGCAGCTCCGCAAGCTGTTCACCAGCGGCAACGTGCTCCTCGACGCGCCCACCGACTTCTGGGACCCGTCCTCGCTCAACCAGGGTCTGTGTGCCATCCAGTGGGGCGGCATGTGGTCCATGCCGGCCATGCAGAAGGCGCTCGGCGACGACCTCGGCATCTTCCCCTTCCCGAAGATCGGCAGCAGCGGCAAGCAGTCGGTCTACAACGGCGGCTGGTCGATGTTCGTCAACGCCAAGGGCAAGAACGTCGACGCGGCCAAGGAGTACGTCAAGTGGCTGTGGA
The DNA here is from genome assembly GCF_036013935.1 of Streptomyces sp. NBC_00461. Taxonomy (NCBI): domain Bacteria; kingdom Bacillati; phylum Actinomycetota; class Actinomycetes; order Kitasatosporales; family Streptomycetaceae; genus Streptomyces; species Streptomyces sp. NBC_00461. The sequence goes on along the minus strand of NZ_CP107902.1, from coordinate 7,708,906 downwards.
TCGACCAGAAGAAGTACCAGGAGGACTGGGCGACGTCGTACGGCTTCCACATCCCGCCGCGCACGTCGATCGCGGCCTCGGCCACCAAGCTCAAGTCCGGCCTGCCGGCTGAGGGCGTCAAGCTCTTCACCGACTACGGCCACTTCGACAACATCTCCTACGACCAGACCATGCAGACCGCGTTCGCCGAGGTGCTCGCGTCCTCCGTCCGTAAGAACGGCAACCCGGAGGCGGCGCTCGACACCTGCGACAAGAAGGTCAACGTCGAACTCAAGAAGCTGTTCGGATAGGCCGCCGGGAAGACCACGACATGTCGACCACCACCACGCGCGGGGTCGCCCAGCCCGCCCCGGCCAAGGTCTCCAAGACCCGGCCGCGGCGGGGCCTGCGGGGCAACCCCACCCTCAACTTCTGGCTCTTCACCGGGCCGTTCCTCTTCGGCCTGGCGATCTTCGTCTTCGTGCCGATCGGCTGGAGCGTCTGGCTCAGCTTCTTCGACGCGCGCTACACCGTCACGCCGAGCCATTTCACCGGCTTCGAGAACTACAAGCAGATCCTGACCAACAGCGAGTTCCCCGACTCGCTGCTGACGTTCACCGTGTTCGCCGCGTTCATCGTGCCGACCACCTGGGCGCTGTCGCTGGGGCTGGCGCTGCTGGTCAACCGACTGCGGTTCATGCGGGCGTTCTTCCGCTCGGTGTTCTTCCTGCCGACCGCCGTCTCCTACGTCGCCGCCGCGCTGATCTGGAAGATGTCCATCTTCAGCGGCGTCCGCTTCGGCCTGGCGAACACGGTCCTCGGCTGGTTCGGCGTCGACAACATCGCCTACCTGTCCAATCCCAGCCCGCCCTGGTACTGGCTGGTCATCGTGAGCCTGCGGCTGTGGATCCAGTCCGGCTTCTACATGATCCTGTTCCTGGCGGCGCTGCAGAACATCCCGGCAGAGCTGTACGAGGCCGCCGCCATCGACGGCGCCAAGCCCGGCTGGCAGACCTTCCGGCACATCACGCTGCCGCAGTTGCGGGCCACCTCGACCGCGGTGATCCTGCTGCTGCTCGTCGCCGCGTACCAGGCGTTCGACGAGTTCTTCAACATCGTCGGGCAGAAGGCCACCTGGGCCCAGACACCACTCATGGAGCTGTACAAGACAGCCCTCGGCACGAGCCAGGACTACGGCGCCGGCAGCGCGGGCGCGGTCATCCTGTCGTTGCTCATCTGCCTCGTCACCCTGCTCCAGGGCAAGTTCATGGGCTTCGGAAGGGGGGAGGACAAGTGACCTCCACCGCACCTCAGGTCGGCAAGCAGCGCAGGAAGAACCGGGGCGCCCTCGGGAACACGGGACTGTACGTCGCCGTCGGCGTCGCCGCCCTGCTCTTTCTGATCCCCTTCTACCTGATCTTCCGCAACGCTCTCTCCACCGACCCGGAGATCACGGGCGAGAACTGGAAGCTGCTGCCCTCCTTCCAGTGGGGCAACATCTCCGAACTGTTCGACGACCCCACGGTCGAGTTCGGTCGCTCCATGTTCAACTCGCTGGTGGTCGCCGTCCTGACGACGCTCGGCACCCTCCTGGTGTGCTCCCTGGCCGGCTACGGCCTGGCCCGCATCCCGTACAAGCACGCCAACAAGGTCTTCTACGCCGTCCTGGCGACCCTGATGGTCCCGACCGCCGTCACCTTCGTGCCGAGCTTCGTGCTGGTCTCGTCCCTCGGCTGGGTGGACACCTACCGCGGTCTGATCATTCCGGGCCTGTTCAGTGGTTTCACCTGCTTCCTGTTCCGGCAGTACTTCCTGGGGTTCCCCAAGGAGCTGGAGGAGGCGGCACGCGTGGACGGACTCGGCTACTGGGGCGCGTACTGGCGGATCGTCGTACCCAACTCGCTGAACTTCTTCGCGGCGATCGCCACGATCACGTTCATCAGCGCCTGGAACTCCTTCCTGTGGCCGCTGGTCATCGGCCAGGACCCGAGCTCCTGGACCGTCCAGATCGCGCTGTCCTCCTTCATGACCAACCAGACCGTCAACTTCCATCTGATCTTCATGGCCACCGCCGTTTCCATCCTGCCCCTGGTGTTCGTGTTCCTCTTCCTCCAGCGCTGGCTGGTGCAGGGGATCGCGCAGACCGGTATCAAGGGCTGACACCTCTCTCTCAAGACCTGGAGACCGATGTCTTTCCGCACGACCACTGCCATCGACTACGTCGAGGACGTCTCACCGGGCAGCGGCGCCCTCCCGCCCCGCGCCTGGTACGCGTCTTCTGACGCCAAGTCACTCTCGCTGAACGGCAGTTGGCGCCTGCGCGTCTCACCGACCGCCGACGCCGAGGACGACTCGTTCGCCGAGCCAGGATTCGACGCGGGGGACTGGGCCGAGGTCGCGGTCCCCGGTCACTGGGTTCTGCAGGGCGACGGCGCGTTCGGCCTGCCCGCCTACACCAACCACCTCTACCCCTTCCCGGTGGATCCGCCGCACGTCCCGACGGAGAACCCGACCGGCGACCACATCCGTGTCTTCGACCTGCCTCAGGACTGGCCGGACCTGTCCGACGGCGGTGCGGTGATCCGGTTCGACGGCGTCGAGTCCTGCGCCCGCCTCTGGCTGAACGGCACGGACCTCGGCGAGTTCAAGGGCTCCCGGCTGCCGCACGAGTTCGCGGTCGGCCATCTGCTGAAGCCGAGCGGGAACGTGCTCGCCGTCCGCGTGCACCAGTGGTCGGCCGGCTCCTACCTGGAGGACCAGGACCAGTGGTGGCTGCCAGGCATCTTCCGTGATGTGACGCTGCTGCACCGCCCGGCCGGCAGCGTCCTCGACTTCTTCGTGCACGCCGCCTACGACCACGTCACGGGCGAGGGCACCCTGCGCGTCGACTCCGACGTCGACGGTCGGGTGTCCGTGCCCGCACTGGACATCGATGTCGCGACCGGCGAGCCGGTGACGGTGCCCGTCGAGGCGTGGACCGCCGAGACGCCGAAGCTGTACGACGGCGAGCTGGTCACCGAGGGCGAGCGCGTGCCGCTGCGCATCGGTTTCCGCACCGTCGTCCTTGAGGACGGCCTCATCAAGGTCAACGGCGTGCCGCTTCTCTTCAAGGGTGTCAACCGCCACGAGTGGCACCCCGAGAAGGGCCGCACCCTCGACCTGGAGACCATGCGCGAGGACGTGCTGCTGATGAAGCGGCACAACCTCAACGCCGTGCGCACCTCGCACTACCCGCCGCACCCGGCCTTCCTCGACCTGTGCGACGAGTACGGCCTGTGGGTCATCGACGAGTGCGACCTGGAGACCCACGGCTTCACCGAACAGGCCTGGCGCGACAACCCCGTCGACGACGACCGCTGGACCCCCGCCCTGATCGACCGCGCCGCGCGCATGGTGGAGCGGGACAAGAACCACCCGTCGGTGGTCATCTGGTCGCTGGGCAACGAGGCCGGCACCGGGCGCGGCCTGACCGCCATGGCCGAGTGGATCCACGGCCGGGACGCCTCCCGGCTCGTGCACTACGAGGGCGACTGGGACTGCCGCGACACCGACATGTACTCGCGGATGTACGCCAGTCACACCGAGGTCGAGCAAATCGGCCAGGAGCTGGACGGCGGCACCCACAAGCGGCGCGAACTCCCCTTCATCCTCTGCGAGTACGCGCACGCCATGGGCAACGGCCCCGGTGGACTCAGCGACTACCAGCGGCTGTTCGAGACGTACGACCGCCTCCAGGGCGCCTTCGTCTGGGAGTGGATCGACCACGGGATCACCCATCCCGAGCTGGGCTTCGCCTACGGCGGCGACTTCGGCGAGGAGCTGCACGACGGCAACTTCGTCTGCGACGGACTGGTCTTCCCGGACCGGCGGCCCTCCCCCGGCCTGGTCGAGTACAAGAAGGTCATCGAGCCGGTCCGTATCGAGGGCGACGGTGCGGACGGCACCGTACGCGTGACCAACAAGCACGACTTCGCGGACCTGTCGGCCCTCGCCTTCGAGTGGTCGTACCAGGTGGACGGCGAGACGGTCGAGGCGGGCACGCTGTCGGTGCCGGCGCTCGCACCCGGCGAGTCGGCCGACGTGAAGCTGCCTCAGCCGCCCTCCCGGACGCCGGCCGGCGCCGAGACGCAGTGGACGGTACGGGCGCTGCTGGCCGCGGACACCGCCTGGGGGCCGAAGGGCCATGAGGTGGCGTGGGGTCAGATCCCGGTCCTCGCACGGCCGTTGGCCTCCGTCGCCGCGACCGACGGGCCGGTGGCGGGCAACGGCGTGATCACGCTCGGCCCCGCTTCCTTCGACGCCCGCACCGGCGCGCTGAAGACCATCGGCGATGTCGAGGTGAGCGGTCTGCGCCTGGACGTGTGGCGGGCGACCACGGACAACGACGAGGGCGCGGACTGGCAGACGGACGTCCGCTTCTCGACGCTGTGGCGCAAGTACGGCCTGCACCGCATGCGGCACCGGCTGGACTCGGTCGAGGTCGGCGACGACGCGTTGACCGTACGGACGCGGGTGGCGCCGGCCGCCTGGGAGTTCGGGCTCGCCGTGGTGTACCGGTGGACGTCCGACGGCAGCCGGCTGCGGCTGACCGTGTCCGTGGGGCCCGAGGGCGAGTGGACCATGCCGCTGCCGCGGCTCGGCGTCCGCTTCGGGCTCTCTCGGGCCGACGCCGTGAAGTGGTTCGGCGGCGGCCCCGGTGAGGGGTACCCGGACACCAAGGAGGCCTCCAGGGTGGGCCGTTGGGAGTCCACGGTGGACGGGCTGCAGACTCCGTACGTGCGTCCGCAGGAGAACGGCTCGCGTGCCGACGTCCGCTGGGCGGAGATCGGCGGGCTGCGCGTCGAGGGCGACCCGGAGTTCTACTTCAGCGCCCGCCGCTGGACGACCGAGCAACTGGACGCAGCCACCCACCTGACCGACCTCACACCCGGTGACACCGTGTGGGTCAACCTCGACCACGGCCTGCACGGCATCGGCACGGGCTCCTGCGGCCCGGGCGTGCTGCCGCAGTACCACCTGCGCGCCGAGCCGGCCGAGTTCTCCTTCGTCTTCACGGAGATCAATTGACGGACACGGACACGCGGTCCGTCGCGGCCGGCCGGCTCTTCAGCCGGCCGGCCGCGGTCGCGTCCTGCGTCGGCTTCGTCCTCATCGGCATGCTCCAGGCGCTCTACGGCCCCGTGGTCCCGGGCCTGCGCGAGGAGTTCGGCCTGTCCCCTTCGGGCGCCGGTCTCGGCCTGAGCCTGCACTTCACGGGTGGCGTCGTAGGCGTCCTCGCCTTCAACGCGATCCACTCCCGGATCAGCAACAGGGCTCTGCTGGCGGCGAGTTACGGACTGATGGCAGCCGGCGCCGCGGGCTTCGCACTCGCCCCCGACTGGCCCCTCGCGCTCTGCACCGCGTTCCTCGGCGGCCTCGGCTTCGGCGGCATCGACTACGGCCTCAACCAGCTGTTCGCCGTCGGCTTCGGCGACCGCTCCACCGCCATGCTGAACGTGCTGAACGCCCACTTCGGCATCGGTGCGGTGCTCGGACCGGCGATCGTGGCGTGGCTGGGTCCGGACGAGTACGCGTACGCCTTCGGGGCGTGTGCGGTGCTGGCCGCGCTCCTGATCGTCTTCGGGTCAAGTGGCGTACGGACGGGTGTGGTTGACGAGGGTCCGGCCGTCGTCGAACGCCCGCTGGGCCTCCCCCGCGTCCTCGTCGGCTTCCTCGCCCTGTACATCCTCAACGTCGGCGTCGAGGCGGGTGTCGGCGGCTGGGAGCCCACCCATCTGGAGACCGTCGGCTACAGCGCGGCCGTGGCCGCTTCCGCGACCTCCGTGTACTGGCTGATGATGACGGCGGGCCGTTTCCTCGTCGTACCGATCACCCTCAGGTACTCCCCCGAGCGGATCCTGACGATCTGCGCGGCCGGCATGACCGTCTGCCTGCTGCTGGCACGTGTAAAAGAAGTGGCGCCGGTGGCCTACGCGGGTGTTGGCTTGTTCATCGCGCCGGTCTTTCCGACCGGACTGCCCTGGCTGAACAGGGCACTTCCCCAGGCGAAGCGCGCCGGTGCCTGGGTCATCGCCGCGTCGATGATCGGCGGAGTGGCGGCGCCCCCACTGCTGGGTGCGGGCATCGAGACCTCGGGCATCCACGCGGTCCCCTGGCTGCTCACCGCACTCTCCGCCGCCTCGCTCGCGGCGACCGTCTGGTTGATCCGACTCACCCGGAGGTAGGTCGATTTGAGCGGCACCATCGAGGTCCGCGGGCTGTCCCGCACCTTCCACACCACGGTCCGCCGCCCAGGCCTCACGGGCACCCTCAGATCCCTGATCAACCCGGAACGAGCGGTGAAGCACGCGGTCTCCGACATCACCTTCGAGGTGGCGGCGGGCGAACTCCTCGCCCTGCTGGGCCCGAACGGCGCCGGCAAGTCCACCACGATCAAGATGCTCACCGGCATCCTCACCCCCACGTCCGGCGAGGCCCGGGTCGCGGGAGAGGTGCCGTACCGGGACCGGGAGCGCAACGCCCGTAACATCGGCGCGGTGTTCGGGCAGCGCACCCAGCTGTGGTGGGACCTGCCGGTGCGCGAGTCGTTCGCGATCCTGCGGGACATCTACGAGGTGCCGAAGGCCGAACACGCCGCCCGGCTAAGGGAGTTCGACGACATTCTCGAACTGTCCGCGTTCTGGGACACCCGGGTGCGCCATCTCTCCCTCGGCCAGCGGGTGCGCTGCGACATGGCCGCCGCGCTGCTGCACGACCCGCCGGTGGTCTTCCTCGACGAGCCGACCATCGGCATGGACGTGGTCGTCAAGGAGCAGGTCCGCGAGTTCCTGCGCCACCAGGTGGAGGAACGCGGCCGTACGGTCCTGCTGACCACGCACGACATGACCGAGGTCGAGCGGCTCGCCGAGCGCGTCGTCCTGGTCAACCACGGGCGGCTGGTGCTGGACGGCACCCTGGACGAGATCCGCCGCAGGTTCGGCTCGACCTGGCAGGTGCGGGCGACCCTCGCCGACGGGCACGCCGACGTCGCACCGCCGCCGGGCATCGCGCTGCTGCGGCAGGACGGCCCCCAGGTGGTGTTCGGGCCGGACGGCCCCGAGGCCCCCACGGTCCACCAGGCCCTCAAGGCGGTCATAGAGCGCTACGAGGTGACGGGCATCGCCATCGACGAGGCGGACCTGGAGGACGTGATGCGGGCGGCGTACGTCCACGCCGGCCCCGCCGTGGAAGAGGTCTGAGGTGGCCGTCCTGCACGCCTGGCGCGCCGCCCGCGTCACCCCCCTCGGCGAGTTGCACGCCCCGCCCCGGATGACGGCCGTGCTGGTCCGGCTGACCGTCCAGGTGGTGCTGGTCGCGTCGCTGTGGAGCGGCCTGTACGAACACACCACCGTCACGGCCGGGATGAGCCGCGAGCAGGCCATCACGTACGCCGTGCTGGCCGTACTCGCCTCCCGGCTGCGGGAGTTGGACCAGTACGCCGGCCGGGACACGGTCATCCAGCACATGCACTTCGGCACCATCGTCTACTGGTACCTGCGCCCGCTGCCGCCCGCCCGCTACCACGCCCTGCGCGCCCTCGGCGAGCAGGTCTACGGGGCCGCGTGGGCGCTCGCCGGTTACGCGGTGTGTCTCGCGGCCGGGGTCGTGGAGCCACCCGGATCGGCCGCCGTGGCAGGAGTGTTCCTGCTCAGCCTGCTGCTCGGGCAACTGGTCCTGTACCACGTCATGCTCCTGCTGGACCAGATGTGTTTCTGGACGGTGCGCAACAGCGCGGCGATGCTCATCCTGATCTTCGCGCAGAACCTGATGTCCGGGGTCTACGCCCCGCTGTGGTTCTTCCCCGGGTGGTTCCGGACCCTGAGCACCTTCCTGCCCTTCCAGGCGACGCTCAACGTGCCGCTGTCGCTGTACGTGGGCCGCATCCACCTGTCCGACGCCGGGCCGCAGTTGGCGATCCAGGCCGGCTGGGTCCTGCTGCTCCACCTGTTCACCCGGTTCCTGTGGCGGCGGGCCGCCCGCCGTGTCATCTCCCAAGGAGGCTGATGCCTATGAATGCCGTCCGGATCGCCTGGCGCGTCACGCGTCTCAATCTCCGTTCCCAGCTGGAGTACCGCACCGAGTTCCTGCTGATGGTCGCGATCGGCGCGATCTGGCAGGTGTCGGTGATCGTGTTCGCGACCGTGCTGCTGTCCCGGTTCGCCGGGATGGGCGGCTGGGACAGCTCCGACGTGCTGCTCATCCCCGCGACGCGGATGCTCGCGCATGGACTGTTCGTGCTGGTCCTGGGACGGATGCACGGCATCGGCCGGTTCATCCAGGAGGGACTGATCGACATCTACCTGCTGCGGCCCATGCCGGTCCACCGTCAGGTGCAGCTGCAGTACTTCCCCACCAACGCGATCGGCGACCTGACCGTGGCCGTGGGCCTGATGGTCGGCGCCCTGTCCCGCAGCCACCTCGACTGGACCGCGGGGCGGATCACGTACCTGCTCGCCTGTCTGCTCGGCGGCATGCTCCTGGAGGCCGCCCTGTTCACGGCGGTGGCCTGCGCCTCGCTGCGCTTCCCGGCCGCGGACTACTGGGGCCGCTGGCTGGAGGAAATGCTCGGCACGTTCGGCAGCTACCCGCTGAACGTGCTGCCCAAGGCGGTGAGCGGTCTCCTGACCTTCGGCCTGCCGCTTGCGTTCGTCGCCTACTTCCCGGCCGCGGTACTCACCGGTCACGGTCACAACACCGGGGTTCCCTACTGGTTGGCGGCGGCCTCCCCGCTGCTCGGGGTGATCGCGTATCTGGGAGCTCGGCTGCTGTGGCGCTGGAGCCTGAACCACTACACGGGGGTGAACGGATGACGGTCACGGCGGCCGCATCCGCCGACTTACGCGCACGTCTCGCGGTACGCCTGGTGTTCGTCGTCCTCGGTGGCACGCAGGGCGGTTGGATGGCCCGGATCCCGGCGATCCGGGACCAGGTGGGCGTGGAAACGGCCCGGTGGGGACTGCTGAGCAGCTCGTCGGCGGCGGGTGATGTCGTCGCGATCGTCCTGATCACGCTGTTGATCGGCCGGGTGAGTACGCGTCTGCTGGCCCTCGCCGGGGCCGCGGTCGTCCTGCTCAACGCGCCGGTGCTGGCCGGGGCTTCGTCCGTCCCGGCCGTGGTGGTGGGCCTGACCGCGTGGGGCGTCGGGGCGACCTTTCTGGCCACGCCCGTGAACGCACTCGCCGTCGCTGTCGAGCGCGCCCACAGCCGCCCGCTCATGTCCGGCTTCCACGCCTGCTACAGCGTGGGCGTGCTGGCGGGCGGTGTCATGGGCACCCTCGCCGCGGCCACGGACGTCTCTCCGGGCATCCAGATGGCGGTCAGCAGCGGCACCCTGGGGACGCTGCTGCTGATCCTGGGCGCCCGGCTCCCGCGCGACGCACCGACCCACAAGGAGCAACGCCGCCCGCTCAAGCACCGGTTCACTCCCCAGCTCGTCCTGCTGGCCGGCATCGCGTTCCTGGGATCCTTCGGCGAAGGAGCGGCCTCCCAATGGAGTTCGGTCTACACGGCCGACTACCTGGACGAGGGCGCGGCGCTGGGTGCGGCGACATACACCTCCTTCTCGGTGGCAATCCTCGCCGGCCGCCTGCTGGGCGACCGGTTCGTCGCCCGCCTGGGCCGGCGAGCCTTCCTGCGTCTCTCGCTGCTGACGTCGGCACTGGGGGTGACGGTCGTCGTCGTCCGCCCTGCCGTGTGGCTTGCCCTCACCGGTTTCGTCGTCGTGGGTCTGGGCAGCGCGTGCGTCCTGCCCTCGGTGATCGCCCTGGCCGGCCGCCAACCGGGCGTCCCGGCCGGCGAGGGGGTCTCGGTCATCACCATCGGCCAGTGGCCGGGGTTCCTGCTGGCGGGCCCGGCGGTGGGCCTGCTGGCCGGGGCGACGAGCCTGCGGGTGGCGCTGGCGGCTCTGATCGTGGCGGGACTGGGGGCCGCGGTGCTGGCCAGGCGGGTGGTGGTTCCCGCAACGGGCTGACCTGCCGTCGGCGCCAGGCGCTGCGCGCGTGGCGGCACCGAACGGCATTGTGCGGGTCGGCCGCGCATGCCGGTGAGCGGGTCGGCCAGCCAGTCAGTCGGCTGGCTGTCAGTCGGCTGGCTGGTCGGCCAGTCCGTCGACCGGCCCGTCCGTCGACCGGTCAGTTCGGTCAGTCGGCGGGTCGGTCAGTCGGCGGGTCGATCGAGGCGCCCCGACCCTCGTATCGGCGTGAACAGCGCCGTCCCCGCGATCAGTACGCAGCAGCCACCCGCCGCCAGCGCCACCGGCACCGTGCCCCGGTGTTCCGCCGCCCAGGTGAGGACGGCGGCGCCGACGGGGGCCGCGGAGTAGTGGAGGGTCCAGAAGGCCGAGGTCACGCGGCCCAGCAGGGGTTCCGGAGTCACTTCCTGGCGCAGGGACATGGAACAGGTGCCCGCGATGCCGCCGCAGGCCAGGAAGGCCGCGCTCAGGACTGCGATCACCGGCACCTCCCGCGCCCATCCCAGCCCGGCGAACGCCACGCCGCACAGCGCGACCCCACTCATCCAGGTCCATCCGAAGCCGAGCCGGCGGCGGATCCGCGCGACCAGCAGGGAGCCGGCGATGGTGCCGAGCGCGCCGCACGCCATGACCGTGCCGACCGTGCCGTCGTCGTGGCCGAGGTCGTGCTTGAGGTGATAGATGACCAGGTCGGTCAGGCCCAGCGTGAGAAAGCTGTAGACGAAGAGAAGGGCGGTGAGGGAGCGGAGGACCGGGTGGCCGTAGAGGAAGGAGATCCCCGTGCGCAGGTCCCGCCACAGGCCGGTCCGCTGCGGTGAGCGCGCGTCCGCGGGGCGGGCACGGAAGCGTACGAGGAGGAGGCAGGCCGCCGAGACGCCGAAGCTCCCCGCGTCGACGCCGACGGCGGCGGCCGGGCCCGCCCACGCCGCCGTCAACCCCGCACACATCGGACCGAGTACGCCCGCCGCGGCAGCGGTCGCGCCCAGACGCCCGTTGGCCTCCGTCAGTTGCTCGGTGCCGACCAGACTTCGCACGACGGTCACATAGCCGACGGCGAAGAGCATGCCGACGGCCTCGCACAGCGGCAGCACGACGTACAGCAGCCAGATCCGCGGGCCGAAGAGCCACACCAGCGGGATCAGCCCGTACAGCACCATCCGTACGAGGTCGCAGGTGATCAGCAGCCTGCGTCGGTCGACCCGGTCGACCAGCACTCCGGCGAAGACCCCCGCCGCCACCGCCGCGGCGCCGCCCACCGCGGTCAGCAGACCCATGCGCGCCACCGAGCCCGTGGCCTGGAGGACCAGCAGGGGCAGCGCGATCAGGGCGAAGGAGTCACCGAGGACGGAGAGGGTCTGGGCAGCCCAGAAGATGCCGAAGTCCCTTTGTTTCCAAAGGACTTGACTCCCGGCGGGGGTGGTGGTGTCGTGCGTGCGGCCGCCGTCCTTCTGCGCTTCGTACGACGACACCGGCCCCCCTGGAATCCCCGGCAACCCTATGCCTCTCGCCGACGACCGGCGACCGAGATACCGACGCACCCGCGCCCACACATCCTTCGCCGATCTCGCCCTTCACTGTTTCCCCGAAAGCCCTTTCCGGTCACACTGGTCGACACCGAACCTGAGCATCGTTCAGGTTCTTGTCGCTCGACCTCCTCCACTCCCCTACCGGAGACACCCCCACCATGAGACGACTGATCGGCACCCTCGCGGCCGCCACGCTGGCCCTCTCGGGCCTGGCCGCCACCGGCGCGACGCCCGCCTCCGCGGCGGCGTCCGCGACCACCGGCTCCTTCAACGTGCTCACGTACAACGTCGCCGGCCTCCCCGAGGGCCTCAGCTCCAGCCACCCGGCGACCAACACCCCGCTGATCTCACCGCGGTTGGCGTCCTACGACATCGTGAACGTCCAGGAGGACTTCAACTACCACGCGGCGCTGTACGCGGGCGACAACCACCCGTACCGCACGGCGACGAGCGGCGGGGCGGCCGTGGGCGACGGCCTCAACACCCTCTCGAACTACCCGCTCGACGACTTCGAGCGGGTCAAGTGGAACAAGTGCACGGGCACCAACTGCCTGACCCCGAAGGGCTTCACGCTCGCCCGGGTGCGGCTGGCCGAGGGCGTCTTCCTCGACCTCTACAACGCGCACCCCAACGCGGACGACTCCGACGACGCGCTCGCCGCCCGCCGCGCCAACATCCAGCAGCTCTCGGACTTCATCCGGGCGAACTCGGCCGGCAACGCGGTGCTCGTCATGAGTGACACGAACACCCGCTACACCCGCAGCGCCGACAACATCCGCACGCTGGTGAACGACAACGGCCTGACGGACGCCTGGGTGAAGCTGGTCAAGGGCGGCACGGCACCGACGCAGGGCGCGGACCCGCTGCTCTGCCCGACGTCGGCCCCGTCGAACGACTGCGAGGTCGTCGACAAGGTCCTCTACCGCAGCAGCAGGCTGCTCTCCCTGGACGCGACCCACTACAACGACGAGTGGGCCAAGTTCCTGGACTCCAAGGGCGGCAACCTCTCCGACCACTTCCCGCACACGGTCGGCTTCTCGTACACCCTGAACTCCTCGCTGAGGGCGAGCGACTTCTTCGGCGGCCCGCACGGCACGGCCTTCAACGACGCGGACGACCTGCCGGCCACCGTCGCCCCGCGCACCCTGACCCTGCGCGGCGACGCCCGTCTCGACTCGCTGTCCCTGACCCACGACGGCGGCACGGCCCTGACCCACGGCGGCACGGGCGGCACGGCGACGTCCCTCACGCTGGCCTCGGGCGAGCACCTCACCTCGGCGAAACTGACGGAGGGCCAGAAGGACGGCCGGACGCGGATCTTCTCGGCGGCGTTCGCCACGGACAAGGGCCGGAGCCTGTCGTCCGGTACGGCGACTTCGGACACCGTGACCTTCACGGCACCGTCGGGGTGGCAGATCGTGGGCTTCACCGGGCGCGCCGGCGACGAGATCGACAAGCTCGGAGTGCTGTACGCACCGATCAGCTGAGGCACCTGAACAGAGGGACCTCCGCCAGAGGGTCTTGTACGTCGAGGCCGGGCGGAGGTCCCTGCCATGTCACCCGGTCACGTTATCGGCCACCCACGACTTCCTGCTTGGGCTAGGGTAATTCCTAGAGGCACTAGGTTTGTGTTCGTGCTCAGGGATTGTCGTCCGGAGGTCACCCCTATGGTCAGAGCCGGTCTCACCCCAGATCTCATCACCGCGGCCGCCGCCGACCTCGCGGACGAGGTGGGCTTCGAGAACGTCACGCTGTCCGCCCTGGCCCGCGGCTTCGGGGTCAAGGACGCGAGTCTGTACTCGCACGTCAGGAACCTTCAGGATCTGCGCACCCGCATGGCGCTCCTCGCCGGTGCCGAGATGATCGACCGGATCGCCGCCGCGGTGGCGGGGCGGGCGGGCAAGGAGGCGCTCGCCGCGTTCGCCGGCGCCTACCGGGAGTTCGCGCTGGAGCGGCCGGGACGGTATGCCGCGACCCAGATCCGCATCGACCAGTCCCTGGTCGTCGACTCCCCCGTTTTTCGGCGCACCGCGGAGATCACCTACGGCATGCTCCGCGCCTACGGCCTCGAAGAACCCGACCTCACCGACGCCGTACGCCTGCTGCGCAGCACCTTCCACGGCTACTGCGCCCTGGAGGCAACCGGCGGCTTCGGCGCCCCGCGGGATGTGCGGAAGTCCTGGGACAAGGCCGTCGACGCCCTGCACGTGACACTCGAACACTGGCCCCGCGAGGGGAAGGACGAGGAGAAGAACAGCGATGGCTGAACTGCATTACGACGTCAGCGGCAAGGGGCCCGTACTCCTCGTCGTCCCCGGCGGTGCCGGTCATCCCATGGGGTTCGACGGGATGACCGAGGCGCTCGCCGACCGGTTCACCGTCGTGACCTACGACCCCCTCGGGCTCGCACACGGACGGCTCGGCGAACCCGTCGGCGACCAGCGGGTGGAGGAGTGGAGCGAGGGGGCCCGTCTGGTTCTGGACGAGGTCCTCCCCCAGGGCGAGTCCGCGTACGCCCTCGGGACCAGTTCCGGCGGTATCGCCGTCCTCGATCTGCTCACCCGGCACCCCGGGCGGCTGCTGCACGTCGTCGCGCACGAGGCGCCGTGCGTGGGCGTGCTGCCGGACGGGGCGCGTCAGCAGGCCATGTTCCGCGAGGTGTACGACACTTATCGCGCCGCCGGGCTGCGGGCCGGCGGGGCACGGCTGGGCGCCGGGCTGGCCGGGCGGGAGCCGGAGAGGTGCGCCGAGCCCCAACCGCTTTCACGTGAGCAGGAGTTGGCGAGTCCCATGGCCCTGTTCCTCGCCCACGTCCTGCGGCAGTTCACCTCGTACACGCCCGACCTCACCTCACTCACGGGCTCCTCCGCCCGTCTCACCCTCGCTGCCGGCTCCGGCTCCCGCGGTCAACTCCTGGACCGCACCGCGCGGTTCATCGCCGAGCGGACCGGCGCCCGCTTCGTCGGGTTCCCCGGCGGGCATGTCGGCGTGGCCGAGCACCCCGTGGCATTCGCCGAGCTGCTTGCGGAGACACTGGTTCCGGCCGACGGCTCACATGCCCCGTTGACCACTTAGACTGGAATCTTCGCGGAAGTCACGTGCCGCCTCGGGGGAGGGAGCGCCGCCTTGTCTCAACAGCAGCTGGGGCGCGGTCCCTTGAGATCCGACGGCGAGCCGCCGGTGCCGCCCGGCGGGGCGAGTGAGACCGCACGGTTCGTCGGATGGCTGGGCAGCCTCGGGTGTGCGGCCGCCGGGTACGCGGTGTTCCAGTTCCTGTTCGGGGTACTGCCCGGCTCGATCGGCTCAGAGGCCGCCAAATATCTGATCGCCGGTGTCAGCGGGGTCGGGACGGGCGTGGCCGCCTGGCTGGCGGCGGCACTGGTCCGGGCCCGGGCAGCGGCGGCCGTTCCCGCCACGCGAACGGCCGTCGTCGTGGCGCGGACCGAAGCCGGTCCGCTCCCGCGGCTCTTCGCCGCCGCGTACGCCACGCTCACCGAGAAGGTGACCGTGGTCGACGACCCCGCCCGCGGCCGCCTCACCGGCTGGTCGCACTCCCTCGGCGAGAGCGGCCCGTCCCGGCCCACGTCCGTCGGTACCGCGTACGGCCTGCACATCATGCTCGACCTCGGTGCGCCCGAGGGGCGGCTGCGCACCGGCGATCTCGTGGAGACACTCTGGCGGCTGCGGCTGCCCGGCGGGGGCTGGTCCGCCCGGTCCCAGGGGGCGGAGGCGCGGCCCGAGGTCACGGCTCTGGTGCTGGGCGCGCTGGCCCGCGCCGGGGCGTCAGGCGACCGGCTGGCGGAGGAGGTGGCCCGGTGCACGGCCGACTTCACCCACGAACTCGACCGCGTCGGGCGGGAGTCCACCCACGTCGTGACGACGGTGCTGCGCGGACTGCTGCGCGCCGCGCCCGACTCCGCCGTACTGCCCGTGCTGCGCGAGGCCCTGGCCGACGGTGCGATCAGCGACCCCCGCCGTGAGCATCTGCGCTGCTGGGGTTACCGGCTCGACCGGCCGTACGGTCTGCCCTCCCCTCTGCACACGGCACAGGCGGTCGTGGCCCTGGACCGGGCCGCGCGGGTGCTGGGCGAGGACGAGGACGAGGCGGTGCGCGCCGCTCGGGAGGACGGTGTGCGCTGGCTGCTGGCCTGCGCGGACGCACCCCACCACCGATGCCAGGACCTGCGGAACCTGCGCGAGGAGGTGCGCCGCCCGCGCACCGACGATCCCTCACGCCATGAGGTGCTGAACGTACGGCACTTCACCGCGTCCTGGATGATCCGCGCCCTGATGACCTCCGGTGCCCGGGAGGTCGCGGTGCAGGACGGGCTGGAGGGGGCGTGGCGGGAGCGGCTGGACGGGGCCGCCGCCGCGGTGTGGGCCGGGCAGACCGACGGCATCTGGTCCTGGGGTCGGCCCGACAGCAGTGAGCTGCGGCAACCCATGTGGATGACCTATCAAGGCCTTTCGGCGCTGCGGGCGCATGCCGTATGGATGTATCGACCGGAAGAATGAACCGGGTGGCGCGAACCGCGAGGAGCGAACCGGGACGGCCGATCCGGGTAGGACGTACGGAGTAGGACGCGCCCGGTAGGACGTACGGGGTAGGACGAACTCGGGTGGCGGAGCCCGGACTTGGAGGGCGTGTGCATGGGCGGTCGGCAGGTTCTGGCGGCGCGACGGCTGCTGACCGGGACGCTCGACGGTGACCTGCCCGAGCACGAACTGGTCGCCGCGGCCCGTTTCGTCGTCGCCGAACTCGGCACCCCCGAGCGGCTGTTGGAGCTGATCTCCGAACTGGCCTCCGGCGAGGGCGACCCGGAGGAGTGCGCCCGGCTCTCGTACCGGCACGTCCTCGGCTTCGACAAGCTGCTGCTGATCGACGGCGGGCCGCGGCACATGCTGCGTGCCCACCTGTGGCACCCGGGCGCGGGCGCGGTCGGCAAGGAGGACATCCACAACCACCGTTCCCCACTGGCCTCCTATGTCGTACGCGGGCGGCTCGCCATGGAGTTGTACGACGTCGACTGCGGCGGTGACGACGGCCACGAGGAGATTGGTGGCGGTATCTCGGCGGCCCGGTACGAGGAGTCGTTGAGGGAGGGCTCGGCGGACTGGTTGCTGGAGCCGACCGGTCCGGCGCGGCTGCGACTGACGCATGTGGGGCAGTACGCGGCGGGAAGCGCGTACGCCCTGCCGGCGCACACCCTGCACCGCGCCTGGTGCGACACGGACGTGCCCGCGGTGACCCTGTTCCTGGAGACGGGGAGCGGACGCCGGGCCCACACCGACGTGTTCACGCCCGCGGGCCCGCATCCCGGGGCGGTGGCGAAGGTGCCGCTGGACGTGGACGACTACCTGGGAGCCCTGGGCGGGCTCGCCGAGCTGCTCAGGAGCTCGTGAAGGCCTGGTCCACGATGTCGAGGTTGTAGTCGTCGATGTCGACCGTGGTCAGCTCGGCGCGGGGCAGCCAGACATGGGCCTGGTCGGCCTTCGGCAGGGTGATCGCCCGGCTCAGCGGACGGACCAGGAAGTTCTCCTGCCAGTTCTTGACCTCGTGGCCGCGGTACTCGCTGACGAAGGAGGACTCGCCGATCTTGCGGACGACTTCGCCGAGGAGCCCGGTCTCCTCCTTCAGCTCGCGCAGCGCGCCGTCCCGGGCGCTCTCGTCCGGTTCGAGCTTGCCGCAGGGAACGCCCCACACCCGGGGCAGGAACTTCTCCGTCTCACTGCGCCGGACCAGCAGCACCCGGCCCTCGTCGTCCATCACGACGGCAGCCGCCAGTCGCTTGTCGCCGGGGATGTCCATGGTTCCTCGGTCCCTCGCCGGAGATGAGTCCAAAGGGTCTGATACCCACGAAAGCCTCCACCGTACCAAGCACTCACCGCCGAGCGCTGTGAGCCGGATCGCTCCGGTGACCCCACGTCTGGACATCCGCATACGACGGCGCCGTTCCCTGCGGTGCCCGACCGGCCCGGATGTCCGCCACCGTCTCCAGCGCAGCCCCCAGCGCCCTCCGGTACAGCAGTGACCCCAGACTCACCCGTCGTACGCCGAGATCGGTGAGGTGCGGCACGGTGGGACCGGTGGGCGAGTAGAGGATGTTGAGGGGGAAGTCACCCAAGTGCCCTACCAGGGCGGCGATTTCATCGGGATCGGTCAGCCCGGGCACGAACACGCCGTCGGCGCCCGCCTGTCGGTAGGCGTCGAGGCGGCTTCGTGTGCCCTCGCCGTCGCCCAGCCAGTACGTGTCGGTGCGGGCGTTCACGAACAGGTCCGGTGCCGCGGCCTTCACGGCGGCGATCTTCGCGGCATGGCGCTCGACAGGTCCGAGGCCGTCCTCCAGGTTGATGCCGACGGCGCCGACGGCCGCCAGCTCACGCGCGAACTCCCCCACCTCACCGGGGTCCTCGCTGAATCCGCCCTCCGCGTCGACGGACAGTAAGAAGGCTTCCGTGCCCAGGGTGAGGGCGAGCCGGAGGGTCTCGTCGCGGGTCGCCGACGCACCGTCGCGCAGGCCGGCGGCCGCGGCGACGCCCAGGCTCGTCGTCCCGACGGCACCAAAGCCCTGAGCGGCCAGAGCCATGGCCGAGGCGTGGTCCCAGGCGTTGGACAGGAACAACGGCTCTGCGGCGTGGTGAAGGTCGGCGAACCCGGTCATGAGAGGTCACCGACCGAGTCGGCGTAGTACGTCGATCCCTTGAGGTGCAGGGCGAGTTCGCGGAAGCTCCAGCCCTCGCCGGGCGAGCGGTCGAGCTGTTCGTCGGTGAGGGCGTCGAGGCGGTTGGCCCAGATGCGGGCGAGCCGCACGAGGCGGCTGCGGGCTTCGTCAAGGTCCTCCCGAGTGAAGGGGGCGAGGTCCGCCTCGGTCGTCACCGTGGACGCGTGCCACCGATCCGGCTGCGGCTCCTCGCCGGCCAGCCGGGCCTCCAGCTCGGCGAGATGATCGACGAGGTGGTCGGCGACCCGGCGCATCGCCTTGTGGGGGGTGTGGACGCGGTCGTCGACATGGGCGGGCTTGCCGTCCCAGTTCGTCCAGGTGGCGGCCAGTGCGAGGACGTGGTCGACCATGCCGGTGACGGCCTGGGCGGGTGTCTCCCGCGTGCTTTCGGTCATACCGGAACGCTAGAGCCGCATTGCTTCGGCGCCGGCCGAAGTGTGCGCGTCCCTCCTAAAAGTCACGAGCGACCTCGCCGTCTCCGCGAACGGGGCTCTGACCTGGGCATGCTCCGTGGCGGGCATCGCGTCACCCCCGGGCCGTCGGGACGATCTCCACTCCGGAGTCGCCCCACCGGACCCGAACCTCGGGTCCGCCACTCCAGCGCACGGTCAACTCCCGTTCCCCGTCGGCCCGTACGCTCACCGTCTCCGCCAGCGGCACCGGCTCCGGCTCCCCGGTCAGCCGTGCCAGCGCGACGAAGACGGTGTCCCCCTCGCCGGTGACACCTGTGAGCGCGCCGGAAAGGCCCACGGCGGGTAGGAGTTCGGCCCGTACGCCGTCCCGCCCCCACTCTCGGATCCGCTCGCGCGGGGGGACCTCCGTCGCCCATCCCGTCACCCGTACCGGCGTCCAGGGCTCCGCGCCCGCCACCAGATGGGCCCGCACCTCCACTGCCCCGCGCGCGAGCACGACAGTGGTCACCCGCGCTCCCCCGCCCGCCGTGTGCCGGGACGCCACCCAGCCCTCGCCGACGCCCAGCGGTTCGATGTCCGTACGGCTCGGATCGTCGCCGACGATCACGCTGTTGTCGTACGACGAAGAGGGCTCCGTCACCGTCGAGTAGGCGAGGCGCGTGTAGTACGGGTCGTAGCGGACGTCCTCGCTGCCGTGGTTGTGGAGGCGGACGACACCGTCCGAACTCGTGGACTGCAGAAGCCAGTTGGGGGCCGAGATCGCCGTGAGCGCGTCCGATCGCTCCGCCGGGCCCGGCTCCTCGGCGGCCGTCCACACCGGGTGGCCCGGCGGCAGGAGCAGGCCGAGGAAGCCCTTGCTCGCCCAGTACGGGGAGGCGGGACCCGAATAGTCTTGCAGCACCGCGGAGTCGGGGCCGTGCCAGCCGAGCGTCAGCAGGCCTCGGGAGTCCACCGCGCCTCGCTCCAGGAAGTACTTCAGCGCCCCGGAGGCCAGCCTGCGGGTCTCCCCCGGCGGCAGCGGCGTGTGTCCCGTCAGCGCACCCAGCCACAGCGGGACGGTCGTCGCGAACCGGTAGGTGAGGCTGCGGCCCTGGTGCATGGGGGCGCCGTCGCCGCCGAACAGACGGGCATAGTCCTCCAGGTGCCGGGACAGCCGGCCGCCGTAGAGGTCCAGCAGCCGGGAGTCGTCTGCCAGCCAGGCGTGCAGCACCGGATAGAGGTGCATGGCCCAGCCGTTGTAGTAGTCGAACTTGCGGCCGTCGCCGTCGGTGTACCAGCCCTCGCCGACGTACCAGTCCTCGATGCGCTCCAGGCCGCGGTCGACGGCCTTGCGGGACGCCTCGGGCTCGTGGCCGATCTCCTGGAGGAAGCCGCCCACGGTGACCGGGAACAACTCCCAGTTGCAAGGCCAGGCTTCGGCGGTCAGCGCGCCGCCGAGCCAGTCGGCCGCTCGCTGTCGTACGCCGTCGTCCAGCCGGTCCCACAGCAGCGGGCGCGTCAGCCGCAGCGCGAGGGCGATCGACGCCGCCTCGACGAGGGGCTGGCTGCGGTCCTCGATCCGGGGCCAGACGCCCGCGACGCCGGCCGCGAGTCCCTCGGCGTACCGCTGCAGCACGGTCTCGTCCCGGCGGAAGGCCGCGGCGAGCAGCGTACGGGCGTAGCCCTCCAGGCCGTCGGAGAGCCGGCCGGACCAGCTCGTGCGGTCGCCGGGGAGGTGGTAGAGCGCGCCGCCCTCGGCCGCATACGGCTCGACCGCGGCGAGCAGGGCGTCGGCGGCGGACTCCCAGTGGGCGCGGGTGTAACCGCTGCGCGGGCTGAGGGTGCGGTCGTAGGGGGGCAGCTGCATCGGCTCTCTTTCACGACGTACGTACGACTTCAGGACGTACGGGTTCAGGACGTACGGGTTCACGACGTACGGGTTCACGACGTACGGGTTCACGACGTACGGGTTCACGACGTATGGGCTCACGGCGGACGAGACGAGGGGTGAGACCTGGGACGCCCCGGTTCCGGTCGGGACGCCCCAGGGGTTCATCCCACCCGCACCAGGTCCTTCGGCACCAGATGCTGGGCGGCGAGTGCGTCGCGGACAAGTCCCGCGTACACCGTGGCACCGTGGACGGAGGTGTGGGTGTTGTCCTTCTTCTCGTTGTAGAGATAGATCGCCTTGGAGCCTTCGACGCCCAGGGACTCCACCAGCGCCTTCGTCTTCGCCGTCAGGTCGACCAACGGCACGCGCCGCGCCGCCGCGACCGAGCGGATGACAGCAGGATGGTCCACACCGAGGCTGTTGACCAGCAGTGCGGTGTCGTTGTTCAGGGTTCCGTCGGAGTTGAACCAGCGCCGCACGACGGGAGTCACCAGCACCGGCCGACCACCCTTCTCCCGTATACCCGCCACCAGTGTCTCCAGATTGGCGCGATACGTCGCCTCGTCGGTGGTCTTGTCATTGTGCGCGAGCTGGACCAGGACCAGATCGCCGGGGCGGATCAACGGCCGGACCGTGGCCCAGAGCTGCGGGTTCTGCAGATAGGTCACCGTACTCTCCCCCGAGTCCCCATAGTTGGCGACGGAAACACCCCTGCGGAGGTATTGCGGCAGCTGCTGGCCCCAGCCGGAGTACGGGTCGCCCGGCTGGTCGCACACCGTGGAGTCGCCGACCAGGAAGATCTGGCGGGCGTGCCGGGCGGGCGTGACGCGGATGTCCGCGAGCGCCGGGGCCGAGCCGCCCACCACGAGATCCAGGCCGGGAGTTCCGTCCGGGCCCGTCGGCTCGCCCTCCGGTGTGCGGACGTTCACGGTGAAGCTGCGGGCGACCCGGGTGCCGGCCGCCGCGGGTGTTTCGGGGAGCAGGGAGCGCCGGGTCTCGCCGCTGACGGCGGTGCTCGATGCCGCCTCGCCGCCGAGCAGGACCCGCACGTCGTACGTGCCGGGCGGGACGTCGAAGTGGCAGGCGGTGGCGGTGCAGTTCTCCAGGCCGAGGGGTCGTCGGTCCTCGTGCGCCTGGGCCGGCACCGCGGTCAGGCCGGCGCACAGTGTCAGCGCCGCCAGCACGGCGAGGTTGAAACGTCTCATTCGCGAATCCCTCCGAGGAAGCGACCGGACGACAAGGCCTGGCGGCAGGGACCGTACCGGCTAATGGAAGCGCTTTCTAGACCTCGGGCCGATTTCACAAGATTGCCAATTTCTGGCTCGCGAAAGCCCTTTCGCGAAATCGATTCAACTGTCACTCTCTCAACCACTCGCACCACCCCCACACGGTTTTTCGAAGGAGGCACCCCCATGTCCGAATCCGCGAACAGACCGGTCGGCCGCCGCACCTTCGTCCTCGGTTCCGCTGCCGCCGCCGGGACGGCCGCGGCAGCCCTGGCCGGGCCGCTCGCAGGCTCCGCGGCCGCCGCGGGCTTCGGCTGGAGCGACGACGGCTCGAACTACGCCGTCGACACCGGCGCCGGCCTGTTCCTCAAGGTCAGCAAGTCCAACGGCGACCTGACCTCGCTGGTCTACAAGGGCACGGAGTACCAGGGTTACGGCGGCAAGAACTCGCACATCGAATCCGGCCTCGGCGCCTCGACGGTGACCGTCAAGCAGTCCGGTTCGACGATCCTGATCTCCGTCACCCACGGCACGCTCAAGCACTACTACGCGGCCCGCAGCGGCGAGAACAACATCTACCTGTGGACCAACAAGGCCGACGCCTCGGTCAGCGCGACCCGCTACATCGTGCGCGTCAGGGCGGGCCTGTTCCTCAACGACCAGCCCGACTCGTACACCTACGCGCCCACCACGATCGAAGCCTCGGACGTGTTCAAGAAGTCCGACGGGCAGACCCGCTCGAAGCACTACTCGAAGCTGCGGGTCGGCGACTACGACTACATCGGCTGGAGCACGGGAAGCGTCGGGCTCTACATGGTCCGCTCCAACCACGAGAAGGCCTCCGGCGGCCCGTTCTACCGCTCCCTGCTGCGCCACCAGAGCGCCGACGGCGGCGGCCTGTACGAGATCCTCCACTACGGCGAGAACCAGACGGAGGCCCAGCGCTTCGGCCTCCAGGGCCCCTACGTCATCGCCTTCACGGACGGCGGCGCGCCCTCCTCGTCCCTGTACCACGCGAACCTCACGACCTCCTGGGCTGACTCGCTCGGCATCTCCGGGTATGTCGCGGCGAGCGGTCGCGGCAAGGTCGCGGGCGTCGGGATCACCGGGCGCAACACGGCGTTCCCGTACACCGTCGGCCTCGCCAACTCGGCCGCGCAGTACTGGGGTTCGGCCCGCTCCTCGGACGGCTACTTCTCCCTCGCGGGCGTCCTGCCGGGGGCGTACACGCTCACCGTCTTCAAGGGTGAACTCGCCGTCCACACAAGCTCGGTGACGGTCACCGCGGGCGCCACGACCACTCTCAACACCCTCGCGATCCCCTCCTCCAACGACCCCGGCAACGCGAGCGCGATCTGGCGGATCGGTGACTGGAACGGCTCGCCGAGCGGGTTCAAGAACGCGGACCTGATGACGTACGCGCATCCGTCCGACAGCCGGGCCGCGTCCTGGACCGGCAATGTCGTGATCGGCAGCGGCTCCGAGACCTCGGCCTTCCCCTGCTATCTGTGGAAGGACGTCAACAGCGGCATCATCGTCTACTTCAAGCTGACGGCCGCCCAGGCCGCCGCCGCGCACACCCTGCGCATCGGTGTGACGACGGCCTACGCGAACGGCCGCCCGCAGGTCGTCGTCAACGACAACTGGACCTCCGCCGTGCCCTCGCCGCCCTCCCAGCCGAGCACCCGGTCACTGACCGTGGGCTCGTACCGGGGCAACAACCACACGTTCACCTACAGCGTGCCGGCGTCCGCCTGGCTGACGGACACCAGCGCGTACAACACGCTGAAGATCTACGTGGCGAGCGGCTCGGGATCGACGTCCTTCCTCAGCGCGGGCACCGCGATCGACGCGATCGATCTACTGGCCTGACCTGAGCAGCCTTCCGACCTGACGTCATGTTCCGCGCGTCCACCGCTGGTTGGTCGCTCCGTTGCAGAACGCGACCCCGCCGGCCCAGGTGGCGGCCTCGTTGCAAGCGTGCGGCGTCGCCTCAAGTGCCGCCGCCTGCACGGGCGTCGGCAACGGCTTCACCTGCACGCGCACTCCCCTTCGCGGAGTCGGCGACCGTGTCCGCCACGGGGACGCCGAACTCGGGGGTGCCGTCCCGGTTCCATCCCAGCTTCTGGACACGGGTGTGGCGGTTGGGGTCGTTCAGGGGGTCGCCGGTGATCTCCTTGTACTGGCGGGCGTGGTAGACGAGGACGTCACTGCGGCCGTCCTCGGCGACTGTGAAGCAGTTGTGGCCGGGGCCGTACTGCTTGGTGGTGTCGTTGCTGGTGAAGACGGGGGTCGGCGACTTGGACCAGTTCGCCGGGTTCAGCAGGTCGGCGTTCGCGTCGACGGTCAGCAGGCCCATACAGTAGTGGTAGTCGGTGGCGCTGGCCGAGTAGGAGAGGAACAGGCGGCCGTTGCGGGCGAGGACCGCGGGGCCCTCGTTGACCTTGTAGCCGACGCACTCCCAGTCGAACTCCGGTGTGGAGAGCCGGACCTGAGGACCTCTCAGGGTCCATGGGTTCAGCATCTTCGACAGGAAGAGGCCCGTGTTGTTGTCCTGGCCCGGCTCGTGCTGCGCCCAGACGAGATAGCGGGTGCCCCGGTGGGTGAAGGTGGTGGCGTCGAGGGAGAAGGTCTCCCAGGCCGTCTTCACCTGCCCCCTCTCCACCCAGGTCCCCTTGAAGGGATCCCGGTTGGCGTTCTCCAGGACCCAGATGCGGATGTCCCACACGCTCTCGGCGGGCGCGGAGGCGAAGTAGATGTACCACTTGCCGCCGATGCGGTGGATCTCCGGCGCCCAGATGTGCGCGCCCATCACGCCGGTGGCGTGCTTGGTCCAGATGACGGACTCGGCGGCGGTCGCGAGGCCGTTCAGGGTGGCGGCGCGGCGCAGGATGATGCGGTCGTACTCGGGGGCCGTGGCCGTGAAGTAGTAGTGGCCGTCGGAGTGACGGTGGATGTAGGGGTCGGCGCGCTGCCGTACGAGCGGGTTCACGAACGGGGGCGCCTTCCGGTACGGCGCGGCCGTGGCCACGGCGGGCGTGGTCGCCAGGGCGCCCGCGGCCACGGCGGCTCCCTTCAGCACCAGGCGACGGCTGGGGACGGGGGGACCTGGGGCCACGGGAACCTGGGGCAGGTCGTCGGTGCGGCTCATACGGCTGCCTCTCGGGGGACGTTCGAGATAGCGAACAGCATCTGACATTACGAACGCCGAAAAGGTAAGGCTGCGGAACGAGTAGGTCAACGGGTCCGACGTGACTCGACACGACTTGAACGCGACTTGAACACGACTCGCAGAGAGCGCTTTCGCCGATTCCGGTCCGAGCGCCGGTTTTCTGTTATCGGCGCCCCTCCGGCGCCGTCTCCTACGACGTGTACAGCCATACCCACAAGTCAGCGGCCGCCGCCGGAGCCCTCGCCGCGGTCGCCGCCCTGCTGGCCACCGTTCCCCCGGCGGCGGCGGCCGGTGCCCGTGACGTCACCGCCGACGTGCTCGCGGACCGGGACGTGACGCTCACCGGCGACACGCTGGTCACCGTGCCGGCCGGGACGACGACGTACGACGGGGTGTTCCGCGGCGAGGGCACGCTCACCGTGCGCGGCGGCGGAACACTGGTCCTCAGCAAGGACAGCGACTTCACGCTCCCGAAGGCAAGGCAGCGGCAGGTCGTGAGGACGCTGGGCGGCAATCATCCGTACACCACGGTCACCAACCCCGACCCGCCGGCGATCACGGTGGAGCGGGGGACGACCCTCCAGTACGGCACGGGCGGCGGAACCGGCCTGATCGGCCACTTCCCCTACGGCACCCCCGGCTACCGGCTGAACCAGCTCAACATCCGGGTCGACGGCACGCTCCGTCTCTCCCTGACCCGCACCTTCAACATCGGCACCATCAGCGGCGCGGGCCTGCTCACCCAGCCCCGCAACATGTGGGGCACCCTGGACCTGGCCGGCACCCACCCCTTCTCCGGCGTCATCGACAACGGGACCGGGATGGCGGTGGGCCGCCCCGAGTACCCCGTGGCTCTGCCGAGCGCCCGCGCCATCCTCAACCAGGGCTCCTGGATCATCGACACCCCGCTGTACCGGACGATCACCCTGCGGCAGAACTTCTACCAGCGCGCATACGGCAGCGACGTCAACGTCCACACCCGGCCCGGCAGCAAGGTCGTGCTCACCGGCCAGTACAGCTACAGCGACCGGGGCGGCGACACGCATCCCTCGCTCAGCGACCCGAACCTCAACTGGCGTCCCATCGCCCACCAGTTGAACAAGCGGGGCACCAACATCGAGGGCGCCGACGTCCAGTGGGGCGACGGCACGACCCACCGGATCTTCATGCCGGGCACCAAGGACACCGTCTACATCAACCTGCACGAGCGGAGCGGCCGGCGTTCCCGGCTGACCTTCGACTACGACGGCCCCGTCACCCTCGGCGCCCCGATCGGCGGCGGCCAGTACCACGACACCCTCGCCGCGCCCGGCGCCGGAGACGTCGTCATCGCGGGGACGCGCGGGAACGACGTGACGTTCGCGGCGAAGCAGTACTACGACGGCTCCACGACCGTGGAGAAGGGCGCGGTGCTGCGGCTGGGCCTGGGGACGTCGGGCAGCAGCGACGGCTCCCTGATGACCGGTACGGCGGGCCGCCGGGTGGTGAACGACGGGACGCTCGTCCTGCAGAACACCTCCACCGGCGTGTCGCTGTCCCGGATCAGCGGCTCGGGCGCGCTGGTCCAGGCGGGCGCCGCCACGTCGACCCTGACCGGCAGCGCGGTGACCTACACCGGGACGACGACCGTCAGGAAGGGCACGCTGGCTCTGCGGGGCG
Organism: Streptomyces sp. NBC_00461; assembly: GCF_036013935.1. Lineage (NCBI taxonomy): Bacteria > Bacillati > Actinomycetota > Actinomycetes > Kitasatosporales > Streptomycetaceae > Streptomyces > Streptomyces sp. NBC_00461. The sequence goes on along the minus strand of NZ_CP107902.1, from coordinate 7,682,330 downwards.
GCGCAACTCTCGCACGCAGCAGGGCGATTCGCCTGACCTCGGCGTCGGCGCGGCTGGACGCGGGGACGGCGGGGCTGCGGGTGGTGACCGCGTTGACCGGCAAGGGCACGGTGAAGGGGTCGGTGACCAACGACGGCGTGGTCACGGGCGGGGTCACCGTCTCCGGCGCCTACACGCAGCGCGCCCAGGGTGAACTGGTCCTGGGAGACCGGCCGTTGAAGGTCGACGGTGCGGTCCGGCTGGCCGGAGACCTCGACTTCTCGGCCGCCGGGAGCAAGCCCGCGCGCCGGATCACCGTCCTGGAGCACGGCGGCGGGTCGAAGACCACCGGCACGTTCGAGGGGCTGAAGGAGGGCGCGCGGCTGAAGCTCGCCGACACGGCCTACCGCATCAGCTACAAGGGCGGCGACGGCAACGACGTGATCCTCACCGCGACGACCGCGAGCCCCTCCCCGGACGACCGCCCGGACACGGCCAGGTCGGGCGCGGCGGCGGCCGCCGGCCCTCGTACCGCCAACACCGCCGGCAGCGGCCTGGGTTGGTGGCCGTATGTGCTGGCGGTGGGGCTGCTCATCGGGCTCGTGGTCCCGGCAGCCAAGCGCAGGAGCGGCGGTCGACGCAGGGGCGGGCGGCACGCGGCGAACGGTTAGGGCCTGTTGCGAGAGTGGCGTCGTCGCCCGAAGGGCGGCCGCGCGGCGTCCGGTGCGTGCTCTGGGGGTCCCCCCGGCCGGAGGCTGGAGGAGTGCCGCCCGCAAGCCCTCGTACCGGGCGTACTCGGGCTCTCGGACGGTGCGGCGAGTGGGGGCACCTCCCACGCCCTTAAGGCAGTGGGGGAGCGTGCCGGGCGTCGCGCGGCTGGGGGCACCCCCTCTGGGGGAGCCACCTTCGCAACAGGCCCTGGCCCGCGCGTACCCCGTCCTCAGGCGGTGAGCCCGGACGCCTCCTCCGCCGTCTCGCGGCTCCGTCCCCGCAGCCACACGTACACCGGAATGCCCGCGAAGAGGAACAGCACGCCCTGGTAGACGGCCGCGTAACCGGCGCCCGCGATCAGCCAGAAGGAGAAGGCGAAGGAGAGTGCGGCGACGGTCAGGTCGCGGGCCAGGCCCGCGGGGCGGACGCGCTCGCGGGTGCCCCGGGCGAGCCAGTACAGCTGGGCGGCGGCCGACAGGAGGTAGGGGACGCAGCCGGTGAACGTCGTGATCAGCACGAGGACGCGGAAGGTGGTGTCGGGGCCCGCCGTGTAGTTCAGGGCGATCAGGAGGGTGCCGAGGACCGCGACGGCCCAGACCCCGAATCCGGGTACCCCGCCCTTGCCGACCTTGGCGAACGGCTTCGGGAAGAGGCCGTCTCGGGCGGCGGCGTACGGCATCTGCGCGGCCATCAGGATCCAGCCGTTGAGGCAGCCGGTGATCGAGGCGACGGCGACCAGGGCGATCGCGGTGCCGCCCCAGGAGCCGCCCGTGATCGCGTTGACGGCGTCGGCGAAGGGCGCACCGGAGTGCACCAGCTTGTCGTGCGGGACGAGGCCGAAGACGGCGACGATGCCGAGGATGTAGACGAGGGCGGACGCGACGGTCCCGAGGACGCTCGCGCGGCCCACGTTGCGTTCCGGATCCTCGACCTCGCCCGCGCTGACCGCGGCCGACTCGACGCCGAGGAAGCTGTAGAGGAGGAGTGCGGCCGCGGCGGCGACCGCGCCCGGCGTGCTCTGGCCGGAGGCGTTGAACGGCCCGAAGTTGTCCGCGTGGACGAAGAAGAGCCCGATCGTGGCGACGAGCAGCAGCGGTACGAACTTCAGGACCGTGGAGACGACCTGGACCGTACCGACCCAGCGCGTCCCGGCGAAGTTCGCGGCGGCCGGCAGCCACAGCGCGGCCAGGGCGACGAGGCCTTCGAGGGCGTGGTTGCCGTGCAGCGGGATCAGGACGTCGACATAGCCGACGACCGCGACGGCGAGCGCGGCGATGCTGACCCAGCACATCGTCCAGTACGACCAGGCCGACAGGAAGCCGGCGAAGGGTCCGAACGCGTCTCGCGGGTAGACGTACAGACCGCCGGTGACGGGGCTGCGCCGGGCGAGCTTGCCGAAGAGGAGGGCGAGCAGCACGGCGGCGACGGACAGCACGACGAAGGCGAGCAGGCTGACCGTGCCGTACGAGGCGACGGCGGCCGGCAGCGCGAAGATGCCGCCGCCGATGATGTTGCCCATGACGAGCGCGGTGGCGGCGGCCAGGCCGAAGGAGCGGCGGCGCGGGGTGGCAGCGGCCGGACCGGCTTCGGCCGCCGGGGACGGGGAGGGCTCGGTGGCCTCGGAGGGCTCCGTGGGGCCGGTGGCTTCGGCGGGGCTGGGGGCGGTCATGACGGTTCCCGGGGGACGAGGAGGCGGGGACGAGGAGGCGGGGACGAGGAGGCGGGGACGGGGAGCGCGTGATCGTAACCCGGCATTCCACATGGTGGGCAGTTTGTTCATGGAGTGGACACAATGCGATGTGGCGTCCGGCGCCGGCTCGGCTACCGTCGACCGCATGACCAGCGACACCACCCTTGCCGAAGCCCTCGCCGCCCAGGCCGTCGTCCTCGACGGCGGCATGTCCAACCAGCTCGAATCCGCCGGGCACGACCTGAGCGACGAGCTGTGGTCGGCGCGCCTGCTCGCCGAGCGGCCCGAGGCCATCACCGAGGCGCACCTCGCCTACTTCGAGGCGGGCGCGGACGTGGCGATCACCTCCAGTTACCAGGCCACGTTCGAGGGGTTCGCCAAGCGGGGGATCGGACGGGAGAAGGCGGCCGAACTCCTCGGCCTGAGCGTGGAGTTGGCGCGTGAGGCGGCGCGGCAGGCGCACGCGAAGGGGGTCGCGCGGCCGCTGTGGGTGGCGGCCTCCGTCGGCCCGTACGGGGCGATGCTCGCGGACGGTTCCGAGTACCGGGGGCGGTACGGCCTGACCGTCGACGAGCTGGAGCGCTTCCACCGGCCCCGGCTGGAGGTGCTGGCCGCGGCCGGGCCCGATGTGCTGGCGCTGGAGACCGTCCCCGACGCCGACGAGGCGCGGGCGCTGCTGCGCGCGGTGCGCGGACTCGGGGTGCCCGCGTGGCTCTCGTACTCGGTCGACGGTGGCCGAACGCGTGCCGGCCAGCCCCTGGAGGAGGCGTTCGCCCTCGCCGCCGACGCGGACGAGGTGATCGCGGTCGGCGTCAACTGCTGTGCGCCCGAGGACGTGGACGGCGCTGTCGAGACGGCCGCCCGCGTCACCGGCAAGCCGGTGGTCGTCTATCCCAACAGTGGCGAGACCTGGGATGCCGCGGCGCGCGCCTGGACGGGGAGCTCCTCCTTCACCGCGGAGCAGGTCTCGTGCTGGCGGGCGTCGGGGGCCCGGCTCATCGGGGGGTGCTGCCGGGTGGGACCGGTGGCCGTCGCGGGGATCGCCGGGGTGCTGAACGGCGTCGGCTGAACGGCCTCGACTGAGCGGTTCGCCCGCTCGCCGTAAGGGTTCTGACGGCCCGTTTTCGAACCGTGACGATCGGCCTTCCCGGCTCCCCCACCTGCACTGCCGTACGCCCAGCCATCACCTGCACACTCGGTGTATACACGTTGAGTATACACGCCACGTATACACAGTGCGTAGAGTGCGGGTCATGTCCATCGGTCACACCCTTTTAGGGCTCCTGGAGTCCGGCCCGCGACACGGTTACGACCTGAAGCGGGCCTTCGACGAGACGTTCGGTCACGACCGGCCGCTGCACTACGGCCAGGTCTACTCGACGATGTCCCGACTGCTGAAGAACGGTCTCGTCGAGGTCGACGGGATCGAGGCGGGCGACGGTCCCGAGCGCAAGCGCTACGCGATCACCGACGCCGGCATCACCGACATACAGCGGTGGCTGGCGACCCCGGAGAAGCCGGAGGAATACCTCCAGTCGACCCTCTACACCAAGGTCGTCCTCGCCCTGCTCACCCGGCGCGACGCCGCCGAGATCCTCGACACCCAGCGCTCCGAGCATCTACGGAGCATGCGGATCCTCACCGACCGCAAGCGCAAGGGCGACCTGGCGGATCAACTGATCTGCGACCACGCCCTGTTCCACCTGGAAGCCGACGTGCGCTGGCTTGAACTGACCGCCGCCCGACTCGACAAACTCCGTGAGGCCGTGACCCGATGACGACTGCTCCCCTTGGTGCCCTGCTCACCGCGTACGACCTGCGCAAGGCGTACGGCCCGACCCACGCGCTGGACGGCGCCGAGTTCTCCGTCCGCCCCGGCGAGGTCGTCGCCATCATGGGCCCCTCCGGGTCCGGCAAGTCCACGCTGCTGCACTGCCTCGCGGGGATCGTGCCACCCGACTCCGGGTCGATCACCTACAACGGGCGTGAGCTGGCGACGATGAGCGACGCCCAGCGCAGCGCGCTGCGCCGCTCCGAGTTCGGTTTCGTGTTCCAGTTCGGTCAGCTCGTGCCGGAGCTGACCTGCGTGGAGAACGCCGCCCTGCCGCTCAGGCTGAACGGCGCCTCCCGCAAGGACGCCGAGCGGGCGGCGCTGGCCTGGATGGAACGCCTGGAGGTCGACGATCTGCAGGCCAAGCGGCCCGGCGAGGTCTCCGGCGGGCAGGGGCAGCGGGTCGCCGTGGCTCGTGCGTTGGTGACCGGACCGCGGGTGGTGTTCGCCGACGAACCGACCGGCGCCCTCGATTCCTCCAACGGCGAACGTGTGATGGAACTGCTGACCGAGGCCGCCCGTTCCACCAATGCCGCCGTCGTCCTCGTCACCCACGAAGCACGGGTGGCCACCTACGCCGACCGCGAGATCGTCGTGCGCGACGGCAAGTCCCAGGACCTGGAGCGCGCCATATGAGTCCTCGCCTGTGGTCCAGAGACCTGGTCATGGGAGCCCGCTTCGCCGTCACCGGCGGCCGCGAGGGCTGGGTCCGGATGACGCTGACCGCGGTCGGCGTCGGCCTCGGCGTGGCACTGCTCCTGCTGTGCACCGCCCTGCCCAACGTCTTCGCCGCCCGCAGCAAGGTGGAGGACGCCCGCTACACCAACCTGTACTCCCAGAAGGTCCCGCCGAAGGCCGACAACACCTTCCTGATCGCCCAAGCCGACACCACCTGGCACGACGACGACATCCTCGGCCGCTTGGTCGAACCCGAGGGCAGGCGGGCGCCGTTGCCCCCAGGGGTCGACGCTTTCCCGGGCAAGGGCGAGATGGTGGTCTCCCCCGCGCTCAAGGACCTGCTCGCCTCGGGCGACGCCAAGCTGCTGCGGGAACGCCTGCCCTACAGGATCACCGGGACGATCGGCGAGAGCGGACTCATCGGCTCCCACGAACTGGCCTACTACGCGGGCGCCTCGGGGCTGAAACTCACGGAATTCTCCCCGGTGCACCGGATGACCGAGTACGGCAACCCGGATGCGACGTCCGAGAAGACCGACCCGGTGCTGCTGCTCATGATCCTGGTCGTGTTCGTGGTGCTGCTGACGCCTGTCGCCGTGTTCATCGCCGCCGCCGTCCGCTTCGGCGGCGAGCGCCGCGACCGCCGGCTGGCCGCGCTGCGCCTGGTCGGCTCGGACAGCCACATGACCCGGCGGATCGCGGCGGGCGAAGCACTCGCCGGAGCCCTGCTCGGCCTGGTCGTCGGCACCGGCTTCTTCCTGCTGGGCCGTCAGACGCTGGGCTCCACCGAGGTGCTGGGAGTGAGCGTCTGGCCCGGCTACCTCGACCCCTCCCCCGCGCTCGCCGCGCTGGTCGCGGTGGCGATCCCGGTCGCCGCCGTGCTCGTCACGCTGCTCGCGATGCGCGGCGTGATCGTCGAACCCCTCGGTGTCGTGCGCGCGGCCAAGCAGCGCCGCCGCCGGCTGTGGTGGCGGCTGCTGCCGCCGTTGGCCGGCCTCGCGATGCTCTACCCGATGATCGGCAAGGGCCGCAAGAACGGCGACTTCAACCAGTACCTCGTCATCGGCGGCGTGCTGCTGCTCCTCATCGGCATCACCGCGCTGCTCCCCTGGGCCGTGGAGGCGGTCGTCGTCCGCCTCGGCAAGGGCGCGCTGTCCTGGCAACTCGCGGTACGGCGGCTGCAGTTGAGCAGCGGAACCGCCGCCCGCATGGTCAACGGCATCGCCGTAGCCGTGGCCGGAGCCATCGCCCTGCAGATGCTGTTCACGGGAACGCAGAGCCAGTACACGAAGGCCACCGGCCAGGACCCCGGCCGGGTCCAGATGCAGGTCGCCTTCAGCGACCGCAAGCCGCTGTCCGGTGTCGAGCGCGAATTCACCGGCACCAAGGGGGTACGGGCCGCAGTGGCCCTGGCCAACTCGTCGTACGGGGACGCGCGCCGCAACCCGAAGACCAGCAACGGCCTGAGCGTGGGCAACTGCGCCGCCCTGCGCGAACTCGCCACGCTTCCCTCTTGCAAGGACGGCGACGTGTTCGTCACGCGAACGAGGAGCCACTACACCACCCCCAGCAACGCCGACGAGATCGCCGTGGTGAAGCCCGGTCGGCGGCTCTACATCGACCCGTCGTACGACGACGCCGACGAACGCGGCATCGAGGTGCCCTGGACCGTTCCGTCGAACGTACGCGTGGTGGAGGCGCGCAAGGACTCACTGCAGGACTCCAACGGTCTGCTGGTCACCCCCGCCGCCCTGCCCGCCAAGGCCGCGCCCGCGTTGTTCTCGGACGGGGTCTACCTGCGGCTGGACCCGTCGGTGCCGGACTCACGGGAGTACATACGCAACGTCGTCGCCCGGATCGACCCCCTGGCACAGACCTACGGCTGGTCGGCGACCCAGGTGGACGCCAAGTACACCTCCCTCCGCACCGGCCTGTTCGTCGGCTCCGCCTTCGTGCTGGCGCTGATCGGCGCGAGTCTGCTGGTCTCCCAGCTGGAGCAGCTGCGCGAGCGCAGGAAGCTGCTCTCCGCGCTGGTCGCCTTCGGCACCCGGCGCCGCACCCTGAGCCTGTCGGTGCTGTGGCAGACGGCCCTCCCGGTCGGACTCGGCCTCGTCCTGGCCACCACGGTGGGTGTCACCCTCGGCTCGGTGCTGCTCAAAATGACCCGTACACCGGTGGCCATGGACTGGGCGAGCGTCCTGGGCATGACCGGCGTGGGCGCGGCCGTGGTCGGCGTGGTCACGCTGCTCAGCCTGCCTCCGCTGTTGCGGATGATGCGCCCGGAGGGCCTGCGCACGGAATAGACCCCGCACACGCACCCGACGACGGCAATGATCTCGCCGCAGGCAACCGGTTGCCGTACGGTTTCCGCTGTTGCCGAAGGGGAGGGGGTCGGATGACGAGAAAGAGCGAGGACACGAGCCGCAGCACGATCCGGGACGTGGCGGCCCGTGCGGGGGTGTCCGCCTCGACGGTGTCGCGGGTGCTCGGCGGCGTGTACCAGGTGAGCGCGGAGACCCGTGCGCGGGTGATGCGGGCGGTGCGCGAGATGGACTACGTCGCCGACGCGCGCGCCAAGGCGGTCGCCGGTGTCGGCACGCCCACCCTCGCCTTCGTCCTTGAGGACATCACGGGGCCGTCGTTCGCGCTCATGGCGTACGGCGTGGAGCGCGAGGCGACCCGGCTCGGCCATCTGTGCCTGGTGTGCGGCACGGAGGGGGACGTGCGGCGCGAGCTGGAGTTCGTGGAGATGATGCGCGCCCAGCGCGCCGCGGCCGTGATCCTGGTGGGCGGGGCCGCCGACACCGCCGAGTACCGCGAGCGGACCGGTCGTATGGCCGACTCGCTGGCGTCGGCCGGTTCGCGCCTGGTGCTGTGCGGCCGGCCGCCGCTCGGCCCGGGCGCCCCGGTGACGGTCATCGAGTACGACAACGAGGGCGGCGCCCACGCCCTGGTCGCCCATGTGCTCGCGCAGGGCCACCGCCGGGTCCTGTTCCTCGGCGGCAAACCGGACCACACGACGGCCCAGGGCCGCGAGCGCGGCTATCTCTCCGCCCATCGCGCCCGCGGGATCGAAGCCGACCCGGCCCTCCTCCTGCACGGCGACTTCACCCGCGACTCCGGCCATCGCCTGATGCGCGAGGCCCTCAAGGAGGAGCTGGAGTTCACGGCCGTGGTCGCCGCCACCGACATGGTCGCGGCCGGCGCGCTGACCGCGCTGCACGAGGCGGGCCTGGACGTCCCGGGCGACGTCTCGCTGGCCGGCTACGACGACATCCCGTTCGCCCGCGACCTGCACCCGGCCCTGACCACGGTGCACGTCCCCTACCAGGAGCTGGGCCGCCTCGCCGTCCGTACGGCCCTGGGCCGTACCTCGGAGACGCCCGACGAGCATCTGCTGCTGGGCACGCATGTGATGGTGCGGGACTCGCTGGCCGCGCTGAAGGAGCCGGCGTGAGGGGCCGGGTCACTGCCGGCGGACGGAGCCGGGCAGGCGGAGCCGTCGTACGACCGACCGCAGTTCCGCGGTGCGCGCGGGTGAACCGTCGACAGAGGCCGACGCGGGTGCGGGTTCCGCAGTCCTGAGGGCGTCGGCTGCCCACAGGGCCAGCTCGTCATCGCGCGGGCCGTGGGCGGTGCGCGGCTCGCCCGCATCGAAGATCCGCACCGGGTGCGTCCCGTCCCAGCGCTCCCAGCCGGGGTCGCCGTCGGATGCGAACCGCACCCATGCCCGGTGCATCGTGTCGGCCAGTGCGTGCGGGGCCCCCTCGCCCGCCAGCTTGCGGGACTCGGGCACCTCTCCCGAGTCGAAGACGAAGCCCAGCTCCAGGGCGTGGCAGGCGCCGAGGTCGGGGAGGCCGGAGGGCCAGGCGAACTCGTAGACGTGGGAGGAGTCGGGGCGGGCGTCCGCCAGCCGGTGCAGCGGGAGGCGCAGCAGGTGGTCGGTGACCATCTGGCCGACGATCTCGGCGGTGCCTGCCCGCGGGTGCAGGGTGCGGTAGCCGCGGGGCACCTCCGTGCCGCAGTGGCAGCGGGCCATGGCGCCGGCGAGGGCGACCGCGCCCAGCCGGTCGACGCGTTCCAGGAGGCCGCCGGGTACGAGCCAGAGGCGGTACTCGTCGCTGGTCCAGCCCAGCATCAGGTCGACGCCCCGCGCCACGTCACCGTCGACGAGTGCCTCCAGCGGGTCGCGCGGCACGAGGTCGCCGTCGACGACGATGCCGAAGGAGGGACCGCCGAGCACCGGGCTGCTGAGCTTGCCGACCTCGGACTGGGTGTGCAGCAGCAGCTCGCGGTCGACCTCGGCGAAGGCCGCGGCGGTGGCGGGGATCTTCAGCCGCGTCGCCATGCGGCGCACCATCCGCCGCACCTTGTCCCGCTCGAACGCCTCGGGCGCCCCGCTCTGCAGGACCGCCCGCCGCACCAGCCCCTGCGCCTGCGGGGCGGCCAGCAGGGCGCCGGTGCTGATCGCCCCCGCGGACTGGCCGGCCAGGGTGATCCGGTCCGGGTCGCCGCCGAAGGCCGCGACCGACTCGTGCACCCACCGCAGGGCGGCGAGCTGGTCGCGCAGGCCGGGGTTGGCGGGCGTGTCCGGGAACAGTCCGTAGCCCTCCACTCCCAGCCGGTAGTTCACCGAGACGAGGACGACGCCGTCCCGGGCGAAGGTCCGCCCGTCGTACACCGGCACAGCGGAGGATCCCCTGGTCAGGGCGCCGCCATGCAGCCACACCAGAACCGGGAGCCGGGCCCCTGGGCTCGGCTCGGGAGTCCACACGTTCAGATTCAGGCAGTCGTCACCGGGGACGACCGGGTCGGACAGGTACTTCTCGAAGGCATCCGAGTACGGGGGCTTCGGCGGCGTCGGCCCGAACGCGCCCGCGTCGCGCACGCCGTCCCACGGCTCGGGAGGCGCTGGGGGCCGGAACCGGCGCGGGCCGAAGGGGGGCGCGGCGTACGGGATGCCCCGGAACACCGCGATCCCGTGCTCGTACCGGCCGCGTACGGCCCCGTACGGCGTGCTCACCACGGGATCTGTCCGGACTGCTGCCGCCATACGACCACCAGCCTCCTCACCGCGCTACTGCACCATGAACAACAGAGCATCACAGGTCGTCCTGGTATTCCGGTGCAGAGCGCGATTCGGCGGCTACTTGGGGTACGCGGCTACGTTGCGTACACGGTTACGTGCGCGGTTACTTCGCGTACATCAGGGTGCCGAAGCCGAGCTGGTCGTAGCCGCCGCTGGTGGAGCCGAAGTCACCCCCTCCGCCTTCGGGGGCGACGCGGCCGTACATGGCCGAGATGTACTTGTCGTCGAGGTGCAGGCGCCGGTTGTAGTGGTAGTGGAGCATGGCCCAGACCGGGCGCAGCGCACCGCGGGAGCCGACGCTGATCACCGTCTGGGACATCTGGGCGCAGTTCTGCCCGGTGCCCCACTTGTAGGTGGTGTAGGGCACGTCCTGGCCCAGGTTGTACTTGGCGACGTACTGGGCGCCCTTCATGAAGCGGCGGCCGTCGTACGAGTACAGGTCGTCGCCCTGGTTCCAGGCCATCTCGCAGATCGCGCCCATCTGGCCCATGCCCATGACGGTGTGCCCCTGGTCGCGGCCGGACTCCTGCCACTGGCCGAGGCCGTAGCCGCCGGAGTCGGTGTAGAGGAACGGCACCGCGTGCGCGATGGAGCCGTTGCCGGCGCCGGACTTGAAGTAGGTGACGGCCTGGTCGTACTTGGCCGCGTTGTCGGTGAGGATCCCGATGGCCATGACCGAGGCCATGTTGCACAGGTCCCAGTTGGCCCAGTAGTTGGTGATGCAGGCGCCGTTGTGGTGGGTCAGGAAGCTGTTGTTGAGCGGGTAGAAGACGTTGACCATCATCTTCTGGAAGGCGGCGAGGTCGAACCCGGCGTGGCCGCGCATGAGTTCGGCGGCCTGGCAGAACGTCCAGCCGTAGATGCCGGCGGCGAGGAACCGGTCGGCGTTTCCGGTGAGGGTGGTCAGCTTGGACGACCAGGCGTTGAGGATCCTGACGGCGGTGTCGCCGTTGGCTGCCGTACCGCCCACCGCCCAGCGCAGGGCGTTCTGGTAGGCGGCCGCGATGTCGTTGTAGAGGATGCCGTAGTTCTCGCCCGTGCCGCCGCGGATGATGGTGGCCTGCGGGTTGGGCGTCCAGGTGGACTGCGAGTGGGAGTTGGCGGTCAGCTTCTTCCAGCCGGACAGCCAGGGGTCGGTTCCCGCCGCGACCCTGACCTTGGCTCGGTTGATGTCGCCGGCATTGTGGAGCATGCCGGGGTGGGTGAAGGCCGCCGGGGCCGCGCCGGCGGTGGTGCCCGCCAGCGCGGCGGAGGAGCCTGCGAGAGCGAGTACGGCGGTGAGTCCGCCGGCGGTCCTCAGCAGACCGCGGCGGCTCAACTCGGCTGGCTCAGAGGCATGTTGCTGAGAGGCACGGTGGGGGGAAGTGCGGCTCATGATGTGCGACTCCAATCCGTGGGGGGATCAGTCGGGGGTGATACTCACCCCCGCGAACTGCGCGGTGCCGAGAGCCAGCGGGCTGCGGGAGCAGACCACCAGGCCCACGTGGTAGGGGGCGTCACCGAAGCCGGGGATCTCGCCCGAGGCGAGGGCCGTCCAGGTGGCGCCGTCATCGGTGGAGACGGCCGCGGCGAAGGCGGTCCCGGTGCGCTTCAGCCGCAGCAGCAGGGGCAGTCGAACGGTCGCGGTGCCGGAGAAGGCGGAGCCACCGGCGACGGTCTTGCGCAGCATCAGCTGCGCGCTGGTCCCGCCGGTCACGATCGCACCGGCGGCCTGGTCGAACGGTGACAGCGACTTGGCCATCAGCAGCCCCACCCGGTCCGCCGTGGCTCCGTCCCGGGAGACAAGGCGGGCGGTGACCTCGCAGTCACCGGTCACGGGCCAGCGTACGAACTGACCGGTCATTCCCTGGTTGTTGACCGTCAGGTCGACGCCCGCCCCGCGCACGGTGAAGGTCCCGTCGCCGTACGAGGTGCTGCCGGGCGTGCGGATCGCGACCACGCCGAGCGTCCCGTAGGCGCGGTCGTCGAGGATCACGTCGCCGAGGTCCCCATGGGTCCAGGGGGTGGGCGGGGGTGTGCCGACGGTGAGGGTGAGGGTGCCGTTCGCGTCGCCCGCCGCGTTGCCCGCGCCGGTCCTGACGGTGAACTCACCGGTCCTGTGGGGTGTTCCGGAGATCAGGCCGGTGCGCCTGTCGACGCGCAGGCCGTCGGGGAGCCCGTCGGCGGCGAACCTCACGGGCTCGTGCGAGGCACGCAGAAGGTGGCGGAACGGAACGCCTTTGCTCGCGAACGCCGTTGTGGACGAGGTGAGTTGGGGTGTCGAGGGAGTGGGCATCCGCGCGGCCGCGGACTCCGAGAGGGGGCCGCGGCCGCCGGAGCCGGTCGCCGCGACGACGTAGTGGTACGTCGTGCCGGGGGTGCCGGTGGCGTCCGCGTACCGGATGCGGGTGCCGAAGCCGACGGCGCCGATGCAGGTCGCGAGGGTGTGGTAGGGGCCGTCGGCGTCCGTGGCGCGCAGCACCTTGAAGCGGGCCGAGGGGTCCGGGTCGGTCCAGGCCAGCTCGACGGCGTCGGCGCCGCTGGTCGCGGTGAGGCCGCCGGCCTTGCCTGTTGGGCGCGGCGTCGACCAGACGTCCCGCGAGTCCGACGTCACGGTGACGTTGTCGAAGGCGCCCGTGCCGGTCTCGGCGTACTCCTCGTCGACCCCGAGGCAGGAGGTGAGGACCAGACCGGCATATGCGGTGCGCCCCAACTCGACGTCCGTGGAGCCGACTTCGGTCCAGCGGATGCCGTCCGGGGAGACGGCGCCGGTGCAGCGGCGGCCCTTGCGCGTCACCCGCACCCAGTACGGCGCCCGCAGCCGGTAGCCGTCGCCCGCGCCCTCGACGTACGGGGCTTCCAGCGGGGTCGCGGAGTCCGGGAGGGTGCCGAGGCTGGAGATCGGGAAGGCGGCGTTGGTGGTGATGGCGTCCTGCTGCGCGGGCGGTACGGGTGTGCTGCCGGTGCCGGAGACGTCCGCCCCGTCCGAGGGCCGCACGCTCCACACACCGCTCCAGGTGTGCAGCGGCAGCCCCTGGATCAGCATGGCGGCGTGCGCGGCCTCGGCGTCGAGGGAGGCGCGGAGGGTAACGCCGATCTTGGAGTACTGGGAGCTGAGCGGCCATACGATCCGCGCGGTGACCGTGCCGTCGCCGGGCAGCGGCACATGCACCAGTCGGTAGGTGTCGGAGGTGCCGCTCGCCTCCAGGACGAAGCGTCCGCCGTCGAAGGCGGCCGAACCGGGGATCTTCACATCGCCGAGGTCGCGGGTGGACCAGGGGTCGGGGAGGCCGGCCGTGGCCGCGACCGCGTTCGAATCCCCGCTTCTGCCCAGGGAGTTGGCGGCGGCCACCGTGTAGTAGTACGTCCGCCCCCGCTGCGCGCCGTCGTCGCTGCAGGACGGCTTGTCGACTCCCCTGGCGATCTCCTCGTACGGCCCCTCGGGGTGCGCGGCCCGGCGGACGGTGTAGCTGCTCGCCCAGGTGGACGGCAGCCAGCTCACCGTGACGGCCTTGTCGGTGCCGACGGCGGTGACGCCCGTCGGAGCGGTCGGCACGGTCGACGCCGGGGCTGTCGCGCCGGCGTAGGTGAAGGTGCCCCAGCCGGGCAGGTCGTCGTTGCTGCCCTCGACGACGCGGGCACCGCCGGTGCCGCGGAAGACGGCGGCCTTCGTGTTCGGCGCGTCGAGGCCGCGGACGCCGGCGTAGTGGGCGTAGGCCATCTCGTAGACGGGAGGCAGGCCACCGCGAGCGATGGCGGAGACGGCGGTCTTGATGTACTTGCCGGTGCGGTCGAGGTCGGGGGTGAAGGGGACGTCGCCGCCGAGGTTGTAGCGGGCGGTGTACTCGAAGTTGGCGAGGATGCGGTTCTCGTCGTGGCCCCACAGGTCGACGCCCTGGTTCCAGGCGACCTGGGCGATGTCGCCGGTCAGGCCTACGGCCAGCTGTTCGTGGCCCTGGTCGCGGCCTGCCTCCTGGCCCTGGCCGGCGGCCGTGACGATGCGGTGCGGGATGCTGCCGTTGCCCGCGCCGGCCGCGGCGAAGCGCAGGGCATCCTCGAAGAGCACGGGCTCCTCGCAGAACACGCCGATGGCCAGGATGACCTGAATGGCCGTCAGGTCCCAGTTGCCGTTGGCGTAGAGCATGTAGCCGGACACGGCCGGATACCAGACGTCGAGAAAGGACCGCTCGCAGCGGGCGATGTCCGAGTCGGTCCAGCCGTCGTAGTCGCTGTGGCGCAGCAGTTCGGCCGCGTTGACGAACTTGAAGGCCTGCAGCCCCGCGCCGAGAGGGCCGTCCGCGCCGGTGATCGCCGTCAGCGACGTCGACCAGGCGTTGAGGATGTCGCGGGCCTTGTCCGCGTGGGCCCTGTCGCCCGTGACCGCCCACATGAGGGCGTTCTGGTAGGCGGCGGCCGAGTCCGCGACGGCCTGGTTCTGGAAGTTGCTCGGGCCGCGGCCCCAGCTGGTGATCTGGCCGGTGTTCTGCACGGCGTACGAGGCCAAGGAGCGGGCGTGGGCCGCGAATGCCAGGTACCCGTCGTGGACAGGGGACTGCTTGGCGGCGACCGCTGCCTTCATACGGGCGAGGTCGGCCGCGGTGTGCAGGAGCCCGGGGTGGGCGAAGGCCCGGGTACCGGTGTGGTTCTGCACGGCGGCCTGTGCGGAGCCGGGCACGAGCAGTCCGCTCGCACCCGACGCCATCAGCAGGGCGGCCGTGCCGCCGAGGAAGCCCCGGCGACTCGGTGCGGGGATCGTCATGACGCCGCGGCCGCCTCTGCCTCGGCGGTCGTGAGGAACTTCAGGTTCGTGACGTGCTCGTTGTAGAACCACTGGACCGCGTCGGTGGTGTAGTACCAGGCCGGCTTCTTCATCGAGTCGGCGACGACCACACCGTTGATCACCAGGTTCTCGAAGGTGACCTTGTCGATGCCGTGGTCGGCGTCGTAGCCGAGGAACAACGCCGGCTCGGCGTGGGTGCCCGTGTAGCTGAGGTTCTTGACGTAGACGTCCTGGATGCCGCGCCCGACGGAGGTGTTGTACTTCGGGTTGAACATCACCTTCATGTAGATGACCTGGCCCCAGCGGAAGTCCTCGACACGGACGTCCTCGATACGGACGTTCTTGATGAGGTTGGCGTCGCCGGGGTTGAGGGCGATGCAGCCCTGGTAGTTCATCTGCGGCTCGCGGTGGTCAAGGACGTCGATGTTCTTGATGAGCAGGTTCTCAAGCGTTTCGGGTGCATCGGTGTTGCCATGCGTGCCGATGTTGATCGGGTGGGCGACATCCGCCCAGAGGGAGCAGTTCTGGATGGTGATGTCCCTGGTGTCGCCGTAGTAGTCCCAGCGGTGGCAGTAGATGGCGAAGCAGTCGTCGGAATTGCGCATGAAGCAGCCGTCGAAGGTGATCCCGGTCGAGGAGAAGACGTCGAAACCGTCTCCGTTGCCCTTCGAGCTGAACGCCCGCGCCTTCTTGACGTGCACGTTCTCGCTCATGCCGAACGTGCCGGCGTAGCCGTTCGGGTTCATGATGATGACGTTCTCGACGCGGATGTTCTTGCTGCCCTCGCAGAGGATGGCGCCGCTGGGGCCGCCGTTGATCATGCCGCGCCCCTTGAGCGCGGCCTTCTCCACGTTCTTGAAGAACACCTGCGCCTGGAGGACCGCGCCGCCCGCGAGATAGACGGTCTTGCCGCTGGGGACGGTGAGGACGTTGCCGGTGACCTTGTGCACGCCGGGGCCGAAGTAGATGACGTCCGGGTCGTCGGCGGTGCACGGGTGGTGGTCGACATGGTTGGTGATGACGTGCAGACAGTCGAAGATCTCGTCGTTGATCTGGACGACCACGTCCTTCGGCTCGTCCAGCGTGAACACCAGGGTGTCGCCGCCGAGTTCGGGCTTGATGCCCAGGGCGTCCGGCCTCACCCGGGCCTTGGTGGTACCGCCCTTGAGGTACGTCACCTCGATGTCGACGGAGCCCTGGAAGTCGAAGTACACCATCGAGGAGTTGTAGATCTTGGACG
Source organism: Streptomyces sp. NBC_00461 (assembly GCF_036013935.1). NCBI lineage: Bacteria > Bacillati > Actinomycetota > Actinomycetes > Kitasatosporales > Streptomycetaceae > Streptomyces > Streptomyces sp. NBC_00461. Next base: position 7,666,353 of record NZ_CP107902.1, on the reverse strand, counting down.
AGCCGGCGGTGGGGTTGATCTCCGCCAGCTGCGGCCGGTAGATGTCGAGGGTCTGCCAGTCGCCGTCGGGCGCGGTGCGCACCCGGACCTTGAAGCTGGTGGTGGTCGGCATGGCGGACGGGCGGGGGTAGGTGACCAGCTTCGGCGCGGATCTGGCCGTGTCCGCGTGGGCCGCGGTGGCCGTCGGACCGCCCACCAGACCGGTGGCGAGCACGGTGGCACCGGCCGCCTGGAGAGCGGTACGGCGCGACAGAGGCGTGTTCATGCGTGACTCCTTGCAACAGGGAGGCGGCAGGGGCTACTTGAGGCCGGTGGTGGACATGCCGGCGACGAAGCCGCGCTGGGCGATCAGGAAGATCAGCAGGATCGGGACGACGTACATCACCGAGGCCGCGGCCTGGAGGTTGGTGACCGGGGTGCCGGCGGAGGTGACGTAGGTGGACATGACGGCGACCGCGAGGGTGGTGCGGTCGGTGGAGAGCAGGAGCTGCGGAGCGATGTAGTCACCCCAGGTCCAGGTGAAGGCGATCACGAAGCTCGCGGCGATGACCGGCCAGGACTGCGGCAGGAAGATCCGCCAGAAGATGGCCGAGTAGCCGCAACCGTCGATGATCGCCGCCTCCTCCAGCTCGCGGGGCAGGCCCGCGAAGAACTGCCGGAAGAGGAAGACCAGATACGGCGCGGACGCCAGGCCCCACAGCACCCATGGCCAGTACGTGTCGACCATGCCGAGCTTGGCGAAGATCAGGTAGGTCGGCAGCAGGGTGACCATCTGGGGCAGCATCATCGAGCCGAGGAGAATGCCGAACAGGGTCTTCTTGCCGGGGGCCTCCAGACGGGCGAAGCCGAAGCCGACCCAGGCGGAGCTGAACGTGACGAGAGTGGCGTAGATGAGCGCGATGACCAGGGAGTTGCGGGCGTAGCCGAGGAAGTCGACGAGGTTGAAGGCGTCGGCGAAGTTGTGCCACTGGACGTGCGGGGGCAGCCAGCGCACGGGCGAGGCGGCCAGGTCTGCGGGGGTCTTCAGGCCGGAGACGACCAGCCAGCCGAAGGGGCCGAGGAACAGCCCGGTGATCGCGACGAGGACCGTGTAGAGGGCGAGGCGGTCGACACGTATCCGGGGCGCGGACCTGGGGTCCGGGCCGCCGGAGGCCGGGCTGGTGGCGGCCGGCCTGGAGGGGCTCTGGCTGGTGGCGGTCGGGCTGGTGGCGGTCACTTCTTCGCCTCCGGGTCGACGTTGTAGAACACCACGCCGGACGTTGCCTTGAAGATCAGTCCGGTCGCGACGAGGATCAGGACGAAGAGCACCCACAGCAGCGCGGAGGCGTAGCCGTAGCGGCCGAAAGCGAAGTACTCCGCGAACACGTGCATCATGTAGAGGTAGTTGGACTGCGGAAGCGCGGTGATGCCGGCCGGAGTCGGGTCGGGGGCCAGCAGGAGCGGCATGATCGTCTGCACCGAGGCGATGACGCCGGTCACGGTCTGGAAGAGCAGCACCGGCGACAGCAGCGGCACCGTGATGCTGCGAAAACTACGCCAAGCACTCGCGCCGTCGATGCGGGCGGCTTCGAGGAGCTCGCGGGGGATGTCCTGGAGCCCGGCCAACGAGATGATCATGATGTTTCCGGCCGTCCAGAGCACCGTCATGATCAGGACGTAGCGGGCGTAGGGGTCGGCGAGCCAGCCCAGGGCGTCGATACCGAACAGGTTCAACGCCCCGTTTGCAGCACCTGAGTTCTGGTCGAAGAGCTGCTTGAACGCGATGCCCGCGCCCACCGGCGGCACCACGGCCGGCAGATAGAGCAGGGTGCGGAAGAGCCCGCGCGCCTTGAGCGGCCGGTTGACCAGGACGGCGAGTCCGAGCCCGGCGGCGATCGACAGCGGCACCGAGGTGATCGCGAACAGGCCCGTGCGGCCCAGGGAGTTCCAGGTCTGCGCGTCGGAGAACAGCTCGCGGTAGTTGCCGAACCCGACGTAGTGCCACTTGGGCGAGATCCCGTCGAACGTGGTGAAGCTCAGCCACAGCGCGTACGCCATCGGCGCGACGGTCAGCAGCGCGAAACCGACGATCCAGGGCGAGGCGAACATGTAGAACGCCCGGCGCCTGCGCGCGACGATGGAGGTGTGCCTGCGGGGCCGGGTCCGGCCCTCCGTCTGTGCCGGTCCGCGCCGGTCCGCGGCCGTGGCGAACTGGTCGACCGTCATCCCACCTGCTCCTTACCGCGCTTGAGCTGCTCGTTCATGGCCGAGTTCAGTCGCCGCGCCAGGGCGTCGAGGGACATCGATCCGCTCATGGCGGCCGGGGCGATCTGGTTGAAGAGGGCGAGGAGGGAGTCCGCGGTGGCGTAGGGCGTGAAGGCGATCACCGAGTAGTGCCTCAGCTCGGCCTCCTGCACCCTCAACACCCGCTTCTGATACGGCTCTTGGGACGGCATCAGCGAACGCAGGGACTTGAGGGTCGGGATGCCCCAGCCACCGGAGGCCCGCGCCTTGGCCGGTGCCTCGCCGAAGAACCACTCGAAGACCCGCCAGGCGGCGTCCTTGTTGTGGGAGCCGCTCGGTATCCAGAAGCCGGTGCCGGCCTGGCAGGGGCTGATCCGCTTGCCGCCCTCGAAGACCGGGGCGGGGGCGAGACGTGAGAGCGGCGCCAGTTTCCTGTCGGTGTTGAGCAGGCCTCCGAGCCAGTAGCCCGAGTTGGACATGGCCAGCCGGTTCGCCTGGAAGGTGGGCCCGTCCCAGGTGTTGGGGTCGGGCTGGATGATGCTGGGTCCGACCTTGGTGCGGCAGTAGTCGACGTACCAGCCGAGGGCCTTGCGGGCCTCGGGGCTGGTGAAGTCGACCCTGGAGAAGTCGTCGGTGAAGAGGCTGCCGCCGGCGGCCACCGTCAGACTGGCCAGCAGGTTGGGCGTGAGCACACCGTTGTAGCTGCCGCCGAAGACGGTCGTCTGGCCGTGCCTGCGCCGGGTGAGCCGCTTGGCCTTGTCCAGCCATTCCTCGTACGTGACCGGCTCCAGCTCCGGCGGATACTCGACGTCCGCCTGGTCGAAGAGCGCGGTGTTGTACCAGTACATGGAGTCCTGGGAGAAGTCCTTCGCCATGCCGTAGCGCGGGCCCTTGCCCTGGGTGCGGCCGTCGTAGCGCCACAGGTCGTTGACCGGGTCCAGGTCGTCGGCCTTGAGGACGCCGCTCTTGGCGAAGTACGGGTCGAGGTCCTCCATCACACCCCGGGCCGCGAAGTACGGGGCGTCCACGGCACCGACGCCGCGCACCAGGTCGGGCGGGCTGCCGTCGGTCATCATGGCGATCAGCTTGCTGGTGCTGTACAGCACCGTATTGATCTTGACGCCGATTTCCTTCTGGGCCTGCCGGATCAGCTCCGGCGAGAAGTCGTCGGACTTGGCCATGACCGTGACGGTCTCCCCGGAGCCACTCACCGCGCTCGACACCTGCATCGCGCAGCCGCTGAGTGCTGCCGAGCCTGCCGCGGCCCCGGCTGCCGAGAGGGCGAGAAAGCGGCGGCGGCTCACGGGAGCGGCGGCCTGGGAGTGCATGAACTACCCACTCTCTTCGTTGAGATGGATGACGGGAACCGGACACGCGGCGGGACGCCGGCGGCGTGCGAATGTTTCGGAAACCGGTTGCTACGCGGTGCAGGGAGCTTCCGTCGGGGAGTGCTGCACGTCAAGAGGCATGACGAGTTTTCGAAAACTGTGGTCGTACTGGGCGTAGGGGGGCCGAAGTGGCTACGGTGCTGGTCAGGACGGCAACCGGTTGTCGAAGTCGGATCCAGGACGCGAGCCTCGACGGGGAAACAGCAGTAACCGATTTCGACTCAGAGCGGGATCAAGGTCCGCAACTCTCATCGCGCACCGTCCTCACGCCTCTCCCTCCACGGATTGACCGCCGCTTCTCCGCAGATCTACGGTAGAAGGCGCTTTCTGAAAATGTTTCCTGGCGCGGGCGCCAACCCTGTGCCACCCCTGCACCACACCCGTGTCACCCACCAGCTGTCCACCAGTCATCAGCCCCGTCGTCCAGCGTGTCAGGAGAGCCATGCCCCACCCCCAGCCGCCGAGGGCCGTGTTCGCGATGGATCCGGTACACCTTCCGCTGCTCTTCCCTCCGCCGCTCATGGCCCGGCTGAGGCAGGCGTCCGACCTCGACCCCTCGTTCGTCGTACGGGACTTCGCCGATCCGGCGGCCGCGCAGACGCTCGCCCGGGCCGAGGTACTGATCACCGGGTGGGGCTGCCCCGCCCTCGACACCGGCGTCCTGGCGGCCGCGCCCCGCCTGCGCACCGTCCTGCACGCCGCGGGCTCGGTCCGTTCACTGGTCGGCGAGGCCCTGTGGGAACGCGGGATCACGGTCTCCAGCGCGGTGACGGCCAACGCCCTGCCGGTCGCGGAGTACACCCTCGCCATGATCCTGCTCGCCGGAAAGGACACGTTCGCCCACCGCGAGCGCTTCCGCGTCACCCACACCTACCCGACGGACGCCGAGACCGCGCACACGGGCAACGTCGGCCGCCGGATCGGCGTCATCGGCGCCTCACGTGTGGGCCGTCGGCTGCTCGAACTGCTCCGGCCGTTCGACTTCACGGTCCTGCTCCACGACCCCTACGTCAGCACCGCCGAGGCGGCCGCCCTCGGAGCCGAACTCCTGCCGCTGGACGACCTGTTGCGGCACAGCGACATCGTGTCGCTGCACGCCCCCGACATCCCCGAGACCTACCGCATGCTCGACGCCGGCCGACTCGCGCTGATCCGGGACGGCGGCGTCCTGATCAACACCTCGCGCGGCGCCCTGGTCGACCCGGACGCGCTCACCGACGAGCTGTTGGCGGGCCGACTGCACGCGATTCTCGACGTCACCGAACCCGAGCCGCTGCCCGCCGGTTCCCCCCTCTACCGCCTGCCGAACGTCATCCTCACCCCGCACATCGCGGGCTCACTCGGCAACGAGCTGGAACGCCTCGGCCGTATCGTCGTCGAGGAACTGGAACGCCTGGTCGCGGGCCTGCCTCCGGCCCACGAGGTACGGCACTCGGACCTGGCGCGTGTGGCGTGAGGGCCGACGCCCGCGGCCCGGCCACGATGCGGACACCGAGGCCGGGCCCGCCGTCGACGGCCGCCGCGCATCCCTGGGCGTCGACGAGAGCCGCCCGTCCCTCACCGACGCGGGGCACCACCCATCCCTCTCCGTCGACGAGCCTCCTCCGGCCCGCGCTCAGCCACCCCACGTCTCCCCCGCCCAGCCACCCCGCCTCTCCCCCGCCCAGCCACACCACACCCCACCTGCGCGGCCCCTCCCCCCTGAGAAACAATGGGATACGGTTTCCGCACCGGCGAGGGGCGTGGCCTCTGGCCGACCGGCAAGGGGTCCGGTACCGGGTTCGTTCGGCGAGAGGCGTCGTCTCCGACCGGAGGACAAGCGACCGCCTCCCCCTTCGGCCGGTGGGGAATTCGTGAGGGTGAAGGAGCCACGGTGAGTCAGCGCAAGGCGTCCGGGGACGCCGGACGGGCCACCATCCGCGACGTGGCGGAGCGTGCAGGGGTCTCCGTCGCGAGCGTGTCGCGCGTGCTGTCCGGCAACTACCCGGTGTCGGAGGACCTGCGCCGCCGGGTGATGAAGGTCGTCGGGGACCTGGACTACGTCACCAACGCCCACGCCCGTTCCCTCGCAGGCGGTGGAACACCGACGGTCGCCATCCTCATCAACAACATCACCGGCTCCGCGTTCGCCCACGTGGCCAAGGGAGTCGAGGGCGCGGCCACGCTGCGCGGCTGGCTCTCCCTGGTCGGCACCACCGGCGACGACCCCGAGCGGGAGCTCGCGCTGGTGAACCTCATGCGCCAGCAGGGCGTGGCTGCGGTGGTGCTGCTCGGCGGCGCCTACGACTACGACGAATACCAGTTGCGGATGGCCCGCTTCGCCCGTTCCCTCGACGCGGCCGGCTCCCATCTCGTCCTGGTGGGCAGGCCTCCCCTGGAGGGCGACGTCCCGGCCACGACGGTCGACTACGACAACGAGGGCGGCGCCTACGCGATGGCCAGCCATCTGCTGTCGGCCGGCCACCGCAGGGTCCTGGTGTTGCCGGGCCACGCCGAACTCACCACTGCTCAGGGCCGGTTGAGAGGCGCCGAGCGGGCCTTCGAGGCGTACGGCGTGCCCTTCGACCCGGGCATGGTGCGGCACGGTCCCTACGACGACGAGCACGGGTACAGCGCCGTCGAGGCGGCCCTGCACGAGACGCCGGACTTCACGGCGGTGCTCGCGGGCACGGACGTGGTCGCCGCGGGCGCCATGCAGGCCCTGCGCGCGGCCGGACTGCGGGTGCCGGAGGACGTGTCGATCGTCGGCTACGACGACATCCCGCTCGCCTCCCAGCTCACACCCCAGCTGACCACCGTGCACGTGCCGTACGAGGAGATGGGCCGGGTGGCCCTGCGTGCGGTGGCCGACCGGCGCGAGGGCGGCTCGGGCCGCCGTAAGGGCAGCGACGGCGACCACCTGGTGCTGGGCACTCATGTCGTCGTCCGCAACTCCGTACAGCCGCCGTCCAGACACTGACGCACGGTCCAGGCAACCGGCGCACCGTCCGGGCAACCAAAGCACCTTCCAGCCAGCCGACGCACCTTCCCGGCACACGCGCACCTCCCAGGCAAGGCGCTCACGCACCGTCGAGGCGCCTCACGCGCCCGCAGCACATCACCGCTGGATGCGATCGTTTCGTAACCGGTTTCCTTCCCCTACCAGCGGTTTTCCGCACCTGCCGCAATAAGTTCGCGCATACCTCTTGCTACGCCAGGACCTGTCGGCCTACCTTCGCGGCAACCGCTTTCTACAGCTTCCGCTTGGCTGACGCCCCCTCAACCGCGAGTGACTGGAATCCCGGCCGCCGTTCCCGGCCTGCACCGAGCCGCCGTCCACTCGTTCCCAGCCGCCCAACTTCCGAAGGAACACGGTCAGATGAACTTCACCAGCCGCCGGAGAAGGTTCGCCCACGCCGCTGTCGCGGGACTCGCACTCAGTGGTCTGCTCTCCGCCTGTGGCGGATCGGACTCCGGGGACGGCGCCAAGTCGTCGGGCCCGGTCACCCTCCCCTTCTGGGGCTGGGCCAACGGCCAGGATGCCGTCGTCAAGGCGTTCAACGCCTCGCACAAGGACGTCAAGCTCAAGTACACCAAGGTCACCGACCAGTTGACCATGCAGAAGCAGCTGACCAACGCGGTCAAGGCGGGCAACGCGCCCTGCCTGGTGCAGAACACCGCGGAGTACGTCACGAGCTGGGTCTCGCAGGGCGCGCTCGCCGACATCACGCGGTACGTGGGATCGAACAAGGACAAGTTCAACGCGGGCGCCTGGGCGAGCGCGCAGGTACAGGGCAAGCTCTACGGCGTCCCGACCAGCTCCGCGCCCAACTTCACGATCTACCGCACCGACATCTTCGACAAGTACGGCATCAAGCCCCCCAGCACCTGGGACGACGTCATCGCCGAGGGCAAGGTCCTGAAGAAGCACGGCATCAAGATCACCAACTACGCCGGCGAGGACCCGAGCACCCTGGAGGTGCTCGCCATGCAGGCCGGGGCGCACTGGTACGCGATCGACGGCAACTCCTGGAAGGTGGACTTCCAGGACGCCGGCACGCTGAAGGCCGCGAAGGTGATCCAGGAGATCATCGACAACGACCTGAACTCCAAGCTGTCCTTCGCCGACTACGCGGCCGTGCAGCGCAACTACGAGGACGGCGGCACGGCGACCCGGCAGATCTCCACCTGGCAGATGGCCAGCATGGTGCAGAACTTCACCAAGTCCTTCGGCCAGTGGGCCCTTTCGCCGTGGCCGACGTTCCGGGGCGAGGCGGCCAAGACGCCGGCCGGTACCAACCTGACCGGCAGCGTGACGCTGGTGACCAAGCAGTGCGAGAACCAGAAGCAGGCCGCCGAGGCAGCCCTGTGGATGTCCACCGACACCGGTGCGGTCAAGACGATGGCGAGCCCGACGACCGGCAACGGCGTGATGCCGGCGCTGGCCGACAGCAACGCGTACGTCGGTGCGGCGACCTCCGAGAAGCTGCTCGGCAAGAACTACGGGCCGGGCCAGAAGGTGGTCACCGACAGCCTGGACACCATCACCACGGACTGGACCTTCGGGCCGAACTGGACCGCGATGTTCACCGAGATGCAGGCGGGCTGGGCCAAGGTCGTCGACAAGCAGGAAACGGTCACCGGCCTGCTGGCGCACATGCAGGCGTGGACGGTCGAGGACCTGAAGTCCCGCGGCATCAGCGTCAAGGGCTAGAGGCTGAGGGCAACGACTGATGACTCGCTCACTGCGCTGGAAGGGTGCCGCCTTCACGGTGCCCTTCCAGCTCGGCTTCGTCTTCCTCTATCTGCTCCCCATCGGCTACGCGATCTACCAGTCGCTTTACCGGGAGCATCAGTCCGGGCTCGGGCTCGGCGGCTCGACGCAGACCTTCGCCGGGCTGGACAACTACCAACAGGGCCTGACCGACTCGGCGTTCATGGGTTCCGTGCTGCGGGTGGTGCTGTTCGCCTGCGTGCAGATCCCCGTGATGCTGCTCGTCAGCCTCGTACTGGCGCTGTTCCTGGACACGTTGACCTCGAAGGTCGCCGGCCGGTTCCGGCTCGTCCTGCTGGTGCCGTACATGATCCCCGGCGTGGTCGCCGCGATCGTGTGGATCAACCTGTACAGCCCGGACGTCGGTCCGCTGACGACGCTGGGCAGGGGCCTCGGCTTCGACTGGAACTTCTTCGCGCCGTCGATGGTGTGGCCGTCCATCGGCAACCTGCTCACCTGGCACGGCGTCGGCTACAACATGGTGATCATCTACTCCGCGCTGCAGGGCGTTCCGCGCGAGCTGTTCGAGGCCGCGCGGCTGGACGGTGCCTCCGAGCGGCGGATCGCGCTCAGCATCAAGGTGCCGTATGTGCGGGGGGCGTTGGTGCTCACCGGGATGCTCTCCATCATCCAGATGCTGCAGATCTTCAACGAGCCCGCGCTGTTCAGGAACATCACCCCGCAGACGGTCAGCGACAACTTCGCCCCCATCATGATCATCTACAACCAGGCGTTCAACGCCGGCAACTACCACTACGCCGCGACCCTTTCGGTCCTCCTCGCCCTCATCCTCGGCGTCGCCTCCTTCCTCTTCTACCGGCTGACTTCAAAGGAGGCGGACTGATGCTGACCAAGGACAACGGCACCAGGCAGGCACCCGCCACGGTGCGCCGTGTCAACCGCCCTGATCCCGCGGCCCGTTCGCGCGGCGGCCAGCGCTTCCTGCTCATCGGCCTGACGCTGGCCGGCGTGTACAGCCTGTTCCCCGTGTGGTGGCTGATCACGGCCGCCACCAAGGACCGCGTCGGCCTGTACCAGACCAACGGCCTGTGGTTCTCCGGCTGGCACCTGTGGCACAACGTGCATCAGGTGTTCACCTACGAGCACGGCATCTTCCTGCGCTGGACAGCCAACTCGTTCCTGTACGCCGGTGTCGGCTCCCTCGGTGGCACGCTGCTCGCCCTCGCGACGGGCTACGGCCTCGCGCGCTTCGAGTTCCCGGGCCGCAACCTGGTGTTCGCGTGCGTGGTCGGCTCGTTCCTGGTCCCGATCGCCCTGCTCACGCTGCCGCTTTATCTGCTGTTCTCGAAGATCGGGATCGTCGACACCCCCTGGGCGATGCTGATCCCCTGTCTGATCAACCCGTTCAGCGTCTACCTCGCCAAGGTCTACACCGAGGCCACGATCCCGTACGAGCTGCTGGAGGCGGCCCGGATCGACGGCGCCGGTGAGCTGCGCATCTTCTTCAGCATCGTGCTGCGGATGATGACGACGGGCGGTGCCACGGTGTTCCTGCTCGCCTTCGTCAACACCTGGAACGCCTTCTTCCTCCCCCTGACGGTGCTGCGCGGCGAGGAGAACTGGACCCTCAACCTGGGGCTGTACAACTGGTCCGGCAAACGCCTTGAGTCCGGCGTCGACCTCACCAGCCTGGTGCTGACCGGCGCGCTGCTGTCCATCGTGCCCATGGCGATCATGATGGTGGCGATGCGGCGCTACTGGCGCACCGGCGTCACGCTGGGAGCCCTCAAGTGACCGTGCTGCACAATCCTGTTGTCCGTGGCTTCGCCCCCGACCCGTCGCTGGTCCGGGTCGGCGACTGGTACTACGTGGCGACCAGTTCCTTCGAGTGGTTCCCGACCATCCCGATCCACCGTTCACGGGACCTGGCCGACTGGCAGTACGCGGGCCATGTGCGCGGCGCCGTCGCCGGGGACTCGCTGGCCGGGGTGCCGGACTCGGGCGGTATCTGGGCACCGTCGCTGAGCTGGGACGGTGCGCGGTTCTGGGTGGTGTACTCGGTCGTACGGTCGGTCGGGACACCGTATTTCGACACGGACACGTACATCAGTACGGCCGATGAGGTGAGCGGGACGTGGACGCCGCCGCGCAGGGTGGCGAGCCACGGCTTCGATCCCGCGCTCTTCCACCACGAGGGGCGGCTGTGGCTGCTCAATCTCCAGAACGACCACCGACCGGGTGGACGCCGGTTCGCCGGAATCGTCATGACCGAGCTGGACCGGGAGACGCTGAGCCCGGTCGGTGGCACCCACTTGCTGCTGCAGCACGAACGACTCATCGAGGGACCGAAGTTGCTGTGGCGGGAGGGCTGGTACCACCTGGTGCTGGCCGAGGGCGGCACCGGCTTCGAGCACGGGGTGCGGGTCGCGCGCAGTCGTGAACTCACCGGTCCCTACGAGCTCGACGACCGGCCCCTGCTGACGTCGCGGGACGACCCGTCGCTGCCGTTGCAGAAGGCCGGACACGGGGAGCTGGTGCGGACCCCGGGCGGGGACTGGGTGTTGAGCCACCTGACGGCCCGTCCGGTGCGGACGCCGGACGGGCCGCGCTGCACGCTGGGCCGGGAGACGGCGATCCAGGCGGTGGTGTGGGACGAGGAGGGCAGGCCGAGGTTGCGGCACGGGGGTTCGCATCCGGCGGTCGAGGTCGACGTACCCACTCGCCCCGAGCCGCTGCCGCCCCAACCCGCCGCAGCGGACGACCCGTTGGGCTGGCCGTGGAGCTCCCTGCGCGCGGACCCGGATCCGTCCTGGGCCGACGTCACGAGCCGTCCGGGCCGGATCCGGCTGCGTGGTCGGCACGGGCCCGAGTCGCGGTGGGCGCACAGTCTGCTGGCCCAGCGGATCACCGAGCACCGGGCGGAGGCCGAGGTCACCGTGGAGGCGCGGCCGGACACCTTCACACAGGCCGCGGGTCTGGTGCTCCGGTACAACGCGGAGGCGTATCTGAGCCTGGACCTGACCTGGACGGAGCCCGGGAGCGAAGGGCAGCACGGGCAGCAGTGGCGGGGCGCCGGCCGTACGGTGCTCCGGCTCGTGGAGCGGGACGAGGCGGACACGCGCACGGTCGCCGTCGTGGACGTGGACGCCGAGGCCCCGGTGACGCTGGGCGTGACCGTCGACGGCGCCGAGGCGCGGTTCTGGTACGTGCGGGACGGGGTGCGTACGCCGGTCGGGGAGCCGTTGGACTTCGGCAAGCTCTCCGACGACCACGGGTCCAAGCTGCGTTTCACCGGGTCGATGGCCGGCATCCACGCCGTGGACCTGGTGGACGCGGCGTTCACGGCCGACTTCAGCGGCTTCCGCCTCGTGTGCCGGTAGCCGTCGCCTCCGGCACGCTCCGGTGCCCTCGTTCGCCTTTCGACATCCGCCGTACGTACACCCAGGCCCACGTTCGAAGTTTCGAAAGCCTGAAACCGTGCAGACCTGCGAAGCCCGACCTCTTCCCGAGGGGATCCGGTGAACCTAACGTAGGAAGCGATCTAGGAAGCGCTTACTGTTTCCGTCGCTGCTCGAAACTTTTCATGGCCCTCGGGCGGGCCGGAGAGGTGGTTCCCGATGGTCCGCACGGGGAGTGCGAGTGTGGCCGCCGGGCCGACGCTGGCGGTCGTGGCCCGCGAGGCGGGAGTCTCCGTGCCGACCGCCTCCAAGGTGGTCAACGGCCGGGAGGACGTGGCACCGGAGACGCGCCGCCGCGTCACCGAGGCCCTGGACCGGCTCGGCTACGTCCGCAGGCCCCGGTTCGACGCGGCGAAGGTACCGGGGCTGGTCGACCTGGTGGTGCACTCGCTGGAGAGTTCCTGGTCGGGGGCGGTGCTGCAGGGAGTGGAGGCGGCGGCGCACGACGCGGGTCTCGAGGTGGTCGTCTCGGCCGGGCTCACCCGCACCCGTGGCGGGCGCCCGGAGCGCGGCTGGCTGGACAAGCTCATCGCGCGCGGTTCGTCCGGGGTGCTGTTCAACCTGGCCGAGCTGTCGGTGTCCCAGTACGCCTGGCTGGACCAGCACCGCATCCCGTACGTCCTGATCGACCCGATCCTCGAACCGCCGCCGGGTGTGGTGTCGGTCGGCGCGGCGAACTGGCAGGGCGGGGTCACCGCGACCGAGCACCTGCTCGCCCTCGGCCACGAACGCATCGCCGTCATCGCCGGCCACCAGCGCAAGATGTGCAGCAGCGCCCGGGTCGCCGGGTACCGCTCGGCGCTGGCGTCCGCGGGAGTCCGCCATCGCCAGGAGTACGTCCGGCACGCCGGTTTCGACGAGACCGTCGCGCACCGCCGCACGCTCGACCTGCTCGACCTGAGCGAGCCGCCGACCGCTGTCTTCGTCTGCTCGGACCACATGGCGCTGGGCGTGTACCGGGCGCTGGCCGAGCGGGGCCTGCGGGTGCCGTACGACATCAGCGTCGTGGGCTTCGACGATCTGCCCGAGTCCCGCTGGATCTCCCCCGCCCTCACCACGATCCGCCAGCCGCTCGCGGAGATGGCGGCGTCGGCCCTGCATCTGCTGGTCCGCATGATGCAGGGGGACCGCCCGGAGAGCACGCGCACGGAGCTGTCGACGCGGCTGGTGGAGCGGTGCAGTACGGCAAGCCCGCACTGAGCGTGCGCGGAAGTGCTCTTTGCGTCGTCGGTCGTCTGCGGCATCGCCGTGGCCGGTCGCGCCCGCGCGGCGGCAGCCGCATATCGACACAGCCCCGCGCCCCTGAAGGGGCGCTGCCCCTCCCCCGGCCGCATCGGTCCAGGAACCACCGCCGCCGCACGGACGTTCCATGACGGTGCCGGGGTTGCGTAGCCTCGGCCGCGATGAACGCCATTCCCGCACACCTGGACCATCTCGTCCTCGCGACCCCCGAACTGGCCGCGACGGTCGCCGACTTCGCACGGCGTACCGGTGTGACGCCCGTGCCCGGCGGTGCGCATGTCGGATTCGGCACCCGCAACCACCTGGTGGCGCTGGGCGGTGCCGGCTATCTGGAGATCATCGGTCCCGACCCGGAGCAGTCCGCGCCGGACGGTCCGCGCCCCTTCGACGTCGACCGGCTGCTCGCCGCGCGGACGGTGACCTGGGCGATCAGCCCGCCCGACCTGGACTTGGCGGTCGCGGCGGCACGGGCTCGGGGGTACGACCCGGGCCCCGTACGCCCGATGAGCCGCCGCAGGCCGGACGGCACACTTCTGGAGTGGCGGCTGACCGACGGGGACACCGCCCACCCCTCCGGTCTGGTCCCGTTCCTCATCGACTGGGGTTCCTCGGCCCATCCGACGGCGGCGGACCTGCCCGTCACTCCCCTGCTGCGTCTCTCCGCCACCGCCCCGGATCCCGACGAGATACGCCCGCTGCTGTCCGCCGTCGGCGCCCAGCTCGCCGTGGCGGAGGGACCGGTGGGCCTGTCGTTCACGGTGGACACTCCTCGCGGGCCGGTGACCTACGAGTGAGCGGGTGACCTACGAGCGAGCCGTACCCGAAGTCCCTGAGCCGCGTCCGGCTCCCCCGAGCCGTGTCCGATTCCTTCAAGACCGGCCGCCGGGGTGCTGCCTACGGTGACGGCATGACTCCGCAATTCGCCCTGATCGGCCTGGTCGCCTCCGACCTGGCCGCGTCTGTCGCCTTCTACCGTCGCCTGGGGCTCGTCTTCCCCGAGGGCTCCGAGGACCAGCCGCATGTCGAGGCCGAACTGCCCGGCGGGCTGACCCTGGCCCTGGACACCGAGGCCACCGTCCGTTCCTTCCACCCCGCATGGCAGCCGCCGGCCGGGGGCGGCCGGACGGCCCTCGCCTTCAAGTGCGAGACGCCCGCCGCGGTCGACGCCGTCTACGAGGATCTCGTGGGCGCCGGGTACCACGGCGAGCTCAAGCCGTGGGACGCCTTCTGGGGCATGCGGTACGCCGTCGTGCACGACCCGGACGGCAACGGCGTCGACCTGTTCGCACAACTACCCTCGGCCGAGTAGCTCCCCGAGCGGCACGCCCGCCAACTGCCGGACGTCACGCGCCAGATGGGCCTGGTCGGCGAACCCGGCTCGGGCCGCCGTCTCGGCGTACGGTACGCCCTGCCTGACCAGCCCCAGCGCCCGCTGCAGCCGCAGCACTCGGGCCAGCGTCTTGGGGCCGTAGCCGAAGGCGGTCAGGGCGCGGCGGTGCAACTGGCGGGCGCCGAGGCCGAGTTCGTCGGCGGTGGCCGCGACCGGGCGGCCCTCGTCGAGGGCGGTCACGAGGTGCCGTAGCCGCGGGTCGGGGGGCGCCGTGTTCGCGGCCAGCCGCAGCGCCAACTCCTCCAGTCCGCTTGCCGGTTCGGCGGCCGCGTTGACCCGCGCGGCGAACCGGCGGACCTCCGCAGCCGGCCGGAGCTCGGCCAGCGCGACCCGCCGGTCACGCAGTTCGTGTGCGGGCACGCCGAGGAGGGTGGGCGCGGTGCCCGGATAGAAACGAACGCCGGCCCATACGCCCGGGGCGCCCTCGGCGACGTACGCACGCGTGTCGGGCCCGGCGACGAGCAGCCGGCCGTCGTGCCAGAGCAGGTCCATGCACCCGTCGGGCAGCACCCTTCCGACACCGGCCTCGGACGGGGTGTTGGTCCACACGACGGCCCCGGTCAGCCGGGACGCCCGCTCCGTGTACACGTACGAAAGGCTACGCCGCGCGCGTGCGGTGCTCCTGCGGGCTGACCCCATACACCCTTTTGAAGGCGCTGGACAGGGCGAACGCGCTGCCGTAGCCGACCTGGCGGGCGATCGCCTCCAGGGTGTCGTCGGTGTCGCGCAGCCGGTCGGCGGCCAGGGCGAGACGCCAGCCCGTCAGGTACGTCATCGGCGGCTCCCCCACCAGTTCGGTGAAGCGGCGGGCGAGGGCCGCACGGGACACCCCGGCCTTGGTGGCGAGGGAGGCCACCGTCCAGGGGTGCGCGGGATCGTCCTGGAGCAGGCGCAGCACACGGCCCACGACCGGGTCCGCCAGTGCCCGGTACCACGCGGGTGCCTCCGCCTCGGGGCGGGAGAACCAGGCCCGCAGCGCGGCGATGACCAGCAGGTCGAGGAGTCGGTCGAGGACCACCTCCTGGCCCGGTTCGTCCCGCGCCATCTCGTCCATGAGGAACGGGGTGAGCGGGCAGTCCCACACCTCGGAGGTGAGGGTCAGCAGCGGCGGCAGGGAGCCGTTCATCGACGTGCGGGACATCGCCGATGTCGTCGTGGCCGCGCTGACGTCCGGGGACCGGTACGCCTGGCGGACGGTGGAGGTGACCGGCCCGCGGCTGCTGTCCTTCCGGGAGGCCGTCGCGGAGATCTCCGAGGTGACCGGCACGAAGCTGTCCTATACGCCGGTCCCGGCCCGCGCGTACGGCGAGGCGCTGACGGGGTTCGGGGTGCCGCCTGAGGAGGCGGAGTTCCTGGTGGAGGTGTTCGAGGGCCTGCTCGACGGGCGCAACGCACGTCTCACGGACGGTGTCCGCCAGGCACTGGGACGGGCGCCACGCGACTTCGGCGACTTCGTGCGGGAGGCCGCGGCGGCGGGGGTGTGGAAGGCCTAGTTCCCCAGCGCCAGCCAGGTGTCTCGCCCGCTTCAGGATTCCTCGTGCTTGTGCGGCGGGTGGGTGCTCTTCACATGGGTGCGCAGCCGGGACGTCACGTCCTCCGGCGGCAGGAAGCGGGACCAGCGCTCCGGGAACTCGGAGGGCATGTCGGGGTCGTCGGGGTCGTCGGGGTCGTGGCCGGCGGCGGCGCGGGCCACGTGCTCGGCGAGCTGGACCTCGCGCAGCCGCTCGTTCGCGGCGCGGGCCGCGGCGGTCGCGGCGGCCGGCCAGACCCGGTCGATGGCGGCGTTGACCGCGGCCCCGACGAGGACGGCGAACGCGGACACACCGATCCACAGCAGCACGGCGACGGGCGCGGCCAGCGAGCCGTAGATGGTCGGGCCCTCGACCGTGCTGGTCAGGTAGATGCGCAGCAGGAAGCTGCCGAGTACCCACATCCCGAGAGCGACCAGGGCGCCGGGCACGTCCTCGATCCACGGGGAGCGGACGGGGACGGAGACGTGGTACAGCGTGGTCAGGAAGACGATCGACAGGACGATGACGACCGGCCAGTACAGGACCTGTACGACGGTCGTCGACCACGGCACCACGTTCACCACGGCGTCCGGCCCGGCCACCATCAGCGGCAGCGCGATGGAGCCGATGATCAGCGCCACGATGAACAGCACGAAGGACACCAGGCGGGTCTTCACGATGCCCCGGACGCCGTCGAGGCCGTACATGACGGTGATGGTGTCGATGAAGACGTTCACGGCGCGGGAGCCCGACCACAGGGCGAACAGGAAGCCGATGGAGATGACGTCGGGTCTGCCGCCCTTCATCACGTCGTGCAGGATCGGCTGGGCGATCTCGGTGACGCCCTTGTCGGACAGGACCGTGCGCGAGGCCTCCAGGAGGTTGTTCTCCAGGCTCGCGATGGTGTCGGCACCGGTCCAGTCGTCGACGTAGCCGAGCAGGCCGATCATGCTGAGCAGCAGCGGCGGCACGGACAGCAGTGTGAAGAACGCGGCCTCGGCCGCGAGGCCCAGGATGCGGTACTCCATGCACGAGTTGACGGTGTCCTTGAGCAGCAGCCAGGCGGTCCTGCGCTTCGAGACGTTCCGGTAGAGGGCACGCGCCCGGTGGAGACGCCCGGACGGGCTCTGCGAGGGTTCACTTGCTGGCTGCACGACCTAAAGGTATCCGTCGGGACCGGGTGCACTCATCCCCCCGCTCCCTAGCCCCTCGAAGCTCCGGAGCGGAAACCGGGCGGCAACAGACCAGTAACCATCGAGGATTCCCACCCATTTTCCTGTCATGTCCGCGTTGGCCGGAATGTTCCGCCGCGCAACCGGAACCGGCGCCGGCACATGCGCCACCGGTTCGACGAGTCCCCCGGTCATGCACATGAACGCCCTTTCAGCAGGCGCGATCAATGAACTCCGGAGCGACCGGAACGCGCCAATGGCCGAAACGCCCTTGAACCGTTCATGAAGTCTCCGAAAGAATCCACATTGCATTCGTTGTGCATGCTGAGAACGACTCGGAAGCACACGGCACGGGGGACATCGAGGGCCCGGGAAAAGGGCCCGATCCAGCCGCGTTACCCGTGATCCGCATGGGCTCCATGCGGGTCGCGCTGTGCTGCTCTGCGCCATTTCCACGCGGCCACTTCACCCACTTCAGCCACATTCTCAACTCGGGTCAACTCGCGTATCAATTACATGGGATTTTGCCCGCCATGAACATCCGACTCGTTTCCAGCGTATTTATCTCGAGGGATTTTTCATGCCAGCTCCGCACCCGTTGACGCAGACGCCGTCACAGGCCCACCGAGACGGCGCGGGCCGGTCTGCGCCGCGCATCGCGGGGGTGGACGCGGCCCGCGGGCTGGCGCTGATCGGGATGTTCTCCGTTCATGTGTACGGCGCGTTCGCAGCGGACGGCTCGCCGACCCCGGCGTGGATGTTCGCGGGAGGCCGGTCGGCGGCGACCTTCGCACTGATGGCGGGGGTGGGGCTGGCGTTCACGACGGGTGGGCGACGCCCCGCCGTCGGCCGCGGCGCCTACGTGGCGGTCGCCACCCGGGCGCTGCTCATCGGGCTCGCAGGGCTCCTGCTCGGCTACGCCTCGCGCGCCGCCGACCTGGACGTGGACGTGATCCTGACGTTCTACGCCCTGCTGTTCCTGTGCGCCCTCCCCCTGCTGCGCCTGCACCCGCGCACCCTCATCGGCCTCTCGCTGACCCTCGCCGTCGTGGGCCCCGTCGTCCTGCACCTGGTGCGCGGCGCGCTGCCCGAGCCGGCCTTCGACGGCGACCCGACGCTCACCGACGTGGTCACCGACCCGCTCGGACTGCTCTGCGACCTGCTCGTGCACGGCAACTACCCGGTGCTCGCGTGGACGGCCTACCTGTGCGCCGGTCTCGCCGTCGGACGCCTGGACCTGACGTCGAAGCGGGTCGCGACCCGGCTGCTGACGGGCGGGCTCGCGCTGGCGGCGGGCGCCTGGCTCGCCGCCACGGTCCTGCTGCAGTGGTTCGGCGGGCTGTGGCACCTGTGGCGGGCCGAGTTCTCGGACACGCCCTGGCGCGAGGCCCGCAGCGAGGTCCTGTGGGACACCTCCGACGGTTCGACGTGGTGGTCCCTGATCTCCCGCGCCCCCCACTCCACCTCGCCCTTCGACATGCTGCAGACCCTGGGCTCGGCGGCCGCCCTGCTCGGCGCGGCCCTGCTGCTGACCAGGCTTCCGCTCGCCCGGAAGGCGCTCGCGCCCCTCTCGGCGGCGGGCAGCATGCCGCTCACCCTCTACTGCGCGCACGTCCTGTTCCTCGCGACGGGCGCCCTGAGCGATGCCCCCGACCTGCTTTACGCCCTGCAGGTGGCCGGCGCGCTGCTCTTCGCCGTCGTCTGGCGCCGGGCGGTGGGCCGGGGACCACTGGAGACCGTGGTCGCCGCCGGGGCCCGGCACGCGCGCCGAGCGGCCGAATGCCACGAGCCCGTAACCGCCCGGCCGCCGACGGAACCGGTCGACACCAAAAACCCGTAAACGTGTAAAACCTGCAAAAACCGTAAGGAGTGGCCGTGGTGGGAAAAATCGACACCGTCACCGAAAATGTCCTCGCCGAGGTGCTGGCCGGTGTCGTATGCAAGGAACACATACCCGTCGACAGCCACTTCTTCGACGATCTCGGCGCCAACTCCCTGGTCATGGCGCACTTCTGCGCCCGGGTCAGGAAGCGCTCGGACCTGCCGTCGGTGTCGATGAAGGACGTCTACGGCAACCCGACGATCCGCAGCCTGGCGGCGGCCCTCGACACGGCCCCGGCCCAGGCCCCCGCGCCGGTGCGGGTCGAACCGCCCGCCCCGCCCGGCAGCACCCCGCGCTATCTCCTGTGCGGCACGCTCCAGTTCCTGGTCTTCGCCGTCTACTGCGTGCTCGCCGGGATCGTCATGGGCCGGGGCTACGAGTGGCTCTCCGCCGTGGACGGAGTCGTCGACATCTATCTGCGGTCGCTGGTCTTCGGCGCCGCGGTGTTCGCGGGCGCCTGCGTTCTCCCGGTCGTCGCCAAGTGGCTGCTGGTCGGCCGGTGGAAGGAGACCGAGTTCCCGGTCTGGAGCCTCGCCTACGTCCGCTTCTGGACCGTCAAGGCGCTGCTGCACGCCAGCCCGCTGGTCCTGTTCACCGGCAGCCCGCTGTACGTGCTGTATCTGCGGGCTCTCGGCGCACGGATCGGCAAGGGCGTCACGATCCTGTCCCACTCGGTGCCGGCCTGCCCGGACCTGCTGACGGTCGGGGCGGGCACGGTGATCCGCAAGGACTCCTTCGTCCTGTGCTACCAGGCGCAGGCAGGCCGCATCCGGACCGGCCGTGTGACGCTCGGCCGGGACGTGTACGTCGGTGAGAAGTCCGTCGTCGACATCGGTACGACGATGGGTGACGGCGCCCAGCTCGGCCACTCCTCCGCCCTCTACGGCGGCGCGTCGGTCCCGGCGGGCGAGCGCTGGCACGGCTCCCCCGCCCAGCGCACGGACGTCGACTACGTCCGCGTGCCCCCGGCCCGCACCTCCACCCTGCGCCGGGCCCTGTACGGTCTCGGCGGGCTGCTGCAGATGCTGGTCGTCTACGTCCCCGTCACGGTCGGCGGAACCTACCTGCTGCTGACGGTGGTTCCCGCCCTCGACGTCCTGCTCGACCCGACCTCCCGGGACCTGGGCTCGGCCGCGTTCTACGGCGAGGCACTGGGCTTCTCGCTGGCCGCCTACGTCGGCTTCGTGATCCTCGGCTTCGCCGCCGTGTCCCTGCTGCCGCGCCTGCTGAGCCCGCTGCTGCGCCCGGACCGGGTCTACCCGCTGCACGGCTTCCACTACTCGGTGCAGCGCGCGATCGCCCGCATGACCAACATCAAGTTCTTCAAGTGGCTGTGCGGCGACAGCTCGTACATCGTCCACTACCTGAAGTCCATCGGCTACGACCTCTCGCACGTCGAGCAGACCGGCTCCAACTTCGGCACGGAGGTCCAGCACGAGACGCCGTACCTGGTCACCGTGGGCAGCGGCACGATGGTCGCCGACGGGCTGTCGATCGTGAACGCCGACTTCTCCGGTACGTCCTTCCGCGTCTCGCGCGCGACGATCGGCCCGCACAACTTCCTCGGCAACAACATCGCCTACCCCAGCGGCGGCCGCACCGGCGACAACTGCCTGCTGGCGACGAAGGTGATGGTCCCGCTGGACGGCGAAATCCGCGAGGGAGTGGGCCTGCTGGGCTCGCCCGCCTTCGAGATACCGCGCTCGGTGGAGCGCGACAGCCGCTTCGACCACCTTCGCGAGGGCGACGAACTGCACCGGCGTCTGGCCGCGAAGAACCGCTACAACCTGCGCTCGATGGGCCTGTTCCTGTTCGTGCGCTGGCTGCACTGGTTCGCGCTCAGCGTGATCGGCTTCGCCGCCTTCGACCTGTACGGCGCCCACGGCACCGTAGGCGGTCTGCTGATCGGCGCGTCCCTGGTCGTGGGCCTCGCGTTCAGCACCGGCTACTACGTGCTGGTGGAGCGGCTGATCACCCGCTTCCGGCCGCTGCGGCCACGGCTGGTCTCGATCTACGACCCGCACTTCTGGTGGGTGGAGCGCCTGTGGAAGGTGCCGGACAACCACCTCGTGGTGTTCAACGGGACGCCGTTCAAGAGCTTCGTCTGGCGGCTCCTGGGAGTCCGGATGGGCCGCCGGGTCTTCGACGACGGCTGCTACATCACCGACCGCACGCTGGCCTCGATCGGCGACGACTGCACGCTCGCCGCACACACCAAGGTGCAGGCCCACTCGCAGGAGGACGGCACCTTCAAGTCCGACCACATCACGATCGGCGCCGGCTGCACGCTCGGCACCGGAGCACTCGTGCACTACGGCGTGTCGATGGGCGACGGCGCCGTCCTCGCACCCGACTCCTTCCTGATGAAGGGCGAGGAGATGCCACCGAGTTCCCACTGGGGCGGGAACCCGGCGGTCGCGCCGCGGCACGGATGACACGAACAGACAGGAAATCAGGGGGAACGAACGATGGAAACAATCCCGCGATGGACTCTCGACCCGCAACCGGGCGTCGCGGAGTACGAAGTCCCGCTGCCGGAGGGCCTGTCGGGCACGCCGTCCGCGCTGGCGGCCGCACATCTCAGGGTGCTCGCCGCGCTGTCCGGGGAACACGAGGTGACCGAGGGTCCCGACGACGGCGCCCTGCACGTCGCCCTCACGGGCCGCACGCTGCGGCTGCGCTACCGCACCGACGTCCTCGACGCCGCTGCCGCCGCCCGCGTCGCCGGCTACCACCTCGCCGCGCTCGCCGACCCCGAGCGGCCGAGCCTGCTGTCCGAGGAGGAACTCCGGTTCCAGCTGGACGAGTTGGCGGGCCCCGAGCGGGAACTGCCGGACCGGCGGGTGCACGAGCTGTTCGAGCAGCGGGTGAGCCTCCACCCGGACGCGGTGGCCGCCGTCCAGGACGACCGGCAGTGGACGTACCGGGAGCTCAACTCCCGCGCCAACCGCATCGGCCGGGCGCTGCTCGCCCGCGGGCTGCGACGCGAGGACGTGGTCGCGGTGGTCATGGAGCGGAACCTGGACTGGCTGGCGTCCGTGCTCGCCGTCCTCAAGGGGGGCGGCGTGTATCTGCCCGTCGAGCCGCACTTCCCCGCCGACCGCATCGCGACCACCCTCGCCCGCGCCGGCTGCGGCCTCGTCCTCACCGAGCACGGCAGCGCCGGACACCTCGACGACAGCGCCCGCACCCTGTTCGTGGACGCCGCCTACGCCGAGGACCACTCCGACGACGACCTCGGCGTGCCCGTCACCGCGGACCAACTCGCCTACATCTACTTCACCTCCGGCTCCACCGGCGAGCCCAAGGGCGCGATGTGCGAGCACGCCGGCTTCGTCAACCACGTCCTCGCCAAGATCGGCGACCTGGGCATCGGCGCCGGGCGGACGGTCGCGCAGACCGCTCCGCAGTGCTTCGACATCTCCCTGTGGCAGCTGGTCTCCGCGCTGCTCGTCGGCGGGCGGACGCTGCTGGTCGGGCAGGAGACGATCCTGGACGTCCCGTGGTTCGTGGACACGATCGTGCGCGGCCGGGTGAACGTGCTGCAGATCGTGCCGTCGTATCTGGAGGCCGTGCTCGCCGAGTTGGAGCAGCGTCCGCGCGAACTGCCCGACCTGCGCTGTGTGTCGGTCACCGGGGAGGCGGTCAGGAAGGAGCTGGTGCAGCGCTGGTTCGACGCCATGCCCGGCATCCGGCTGGTCAACGCCTACGGCCTGACGGAGACGTCGGACGACACCAACCACGAGGTCATGGTGCGGGTGCCGGACCGGGAGCGGGTGCCGCTCGGGCCGCCGATCGCGAATGTGCGGGTGTACGTCGTCGACGAGGCCCTGACGCCCGTACCCCTGGGAGCGCCCGGCGAGATCGTCTTCTCCGGGGTGTGTGTCGGACGGGGGTACATCAACGACCCCGAGCGCACGGCGGCGGCCTTCGTCGCCGACCCGCACCGGCCCGGCGAGCGGCTGTACCGCAGCGGTGACCACGGGCGCTGGCTGCCCGACGGGAAGCTGGAGTTCCTCGGCCGCCGGGACAGCCAAGTGAAGATCCGCGGCTTCCGCGTGGAGATCGGCGAGATCGAGAACGCGCTGCTGCGGGTGCCCGGCGTGCGGGACGGCGCCGTGGTCGTCGTACGGGGTGCGCAGCTGGTGGCCTTCTGCACCGGCGCCGAGCCGGTGGGCGCCGACGAGGTGCGCAACAAGCTGGCCGCCTCGCTGCCGCCGTACATGGTTCCCGCGCTCGTGCACTGGCGGGAGCGGCTGCCGCTGACCGCCAACGGCAAGACCGACCGCAAGACGCTGACCGTGCTCGCCCAGGAGCTCGGCTGCGACGGCTCCGGTGCGCCGGACACGCCCGCCGAGCGGCGGATGGCCGCCGCCTGGGCCGAGGTGCTCGGCGTCCCGGCCGGCCGGATCGGCCGCCTGGACCACTTCTTCGACCGCGGCGGCACCTCGCTGTCCGCCGTGAAGCTCGCGATCGCCCTGAACCGGGCGATCACCCTCAAGGACGTCACCCGCCACCCTGTTCTCGCCGACCTGGCGGGGCTGCTCGACCAGCGCCACTGAAAGGAACCTGTGCAATGACGCACGCGTCCCCGACCTTCCTGCCCGACATCGAACAGTCTCCGGGCCGCCCGCCGCTGCTGCAGGCCACGTCCGAAGGTGACCCGGCGAGTTGGGTCGCCGAGCACCGAGGCGAGCTGCGTGCCGCGGTCGCCGAGCACGGCAGCCTCCTGGTCCGTGGACTGGGACTCGCCGAGCCCACCGCCACGGAGGCGGTGTTCCACAACCTCGCGGGCGGCCGACTGATGGCCGACCGGGAGCCCTTCGCACCCCGCCGCTCCTACGCCGAGGGCGTGTACTCCTCCTCCAAGTGGCCGAACAACCAGCAGATGTGCATGCACCACGAGCTGAGCTACGCCCTTCGGTTCCCGGGCCTGTTGCTCTTCGCCTGCCTGGTGGCACCGGAGGCGGGCGGCGCAACCGCGGTCGCCGACGGGCCGACGGTCCTCGACGCGCTGCCCGCGGAGCTGGTCGAGCGGTTCGAGCGGGAGGGCTGGCTGCTGACCCGGACGTACAACGACGAGATCGGGGCATCGGTCGCCGAGGCCTTCGGCACCGACGACCGGACCGCCGTGGAGCGCTACTGCCGGGCGAACGCCATCGAGTTCGCCTGGCAGGACGACGGCTCGCTGCGCACCCGTCAGCACCGCAGCGCCGTCCTGCGCCACCCGGAAAGCGGCCGGCGCTGCTGGTTCAACCAGATCGCCTTCCTCAACGAGTGGACGATGGATCCGGAGGTGCGCGAGTACCTCGTGGACGTCTACGGGTCCGACGGGCTGCCCTTCAACACCCGCTTCGGGGGCGGCGATCCGCTCGACGAGGACGTCGTGCGGGCCATCAACGAGGTCTACGAGGCCCACACCCTGCGCGAGCCGTGGCACTCGGGTGACCTGCTGCTCGTCGACAACCTCCGCACCTCGCACAGCAGGGAGCCCTTCGACGGGCCACGCGAGGTGCTGGCCGCGCTCGGCGACCCGGTGCGGCTGACGGACTGCGCGCCGACCATCGAAGTGAGGACCGCATGACGACCACCGACAATGCCGCCGCCCAAGGCGCCCTGGGCGCACCGCCGTTCGCCGTGATCTCCGGCGAGCAGGTGCAGCAGGTGCTGCACGGCCGGGAGCCGGAGATCGCCGAACTCGTGGAGGCCGTGTACCGGCTGCACGGGGCGGGCGACTCGGTGAACCCGCCGTCGTACTTCCTGCGCTTCCCGGACCGTCCGTCGTCGAGGATCATCGCGCTGCCCGCCTCGCTCGGCGGGGCGCTGCGGGTGGACGGACTGAAGTGGATCTCCAGTTTCCCGGAGAACACCAGGTCCGGACTTCCGCGAGCATCGGCGGTCCTGATCCTCAACGACCCCGACACGGGCTATCCGTTCGCGTGCCTGGAGAGTTCGGTCATCAGCGCCACGCGCACGGCGTCCTCGGCGGCGCTGGCCGCCGACCGGCTGAGCCGGACCCGCGGGCGCCCGGCGCGGGTCGGCTTCATCGGCACCGGCCTGATCGCCCGCTACATCCACACCCATCTCGCCGCCACGGGCTGGGAGTTCGATGAGACGGGGGTGTACGACCTGTCGCCCGACAGCGCGGCCGGGTTCCGCGGCTACCTGGAACGCTCGGGCGCCAAGGGACACGTCACGCCGCACGGCGACATCGAGTCCCTGATCCGCTCAAGCGACCTGCTGGTGTTCGCCACGGTCGCCTCCGCACCGCACGTCCACGACCCGTCGTGGTTCGCGCACCACCCGCTCGTGCTGCATGTGTCGCTGCGCGACCTGGACCCGAGGATCCTGCTCGCGTCGGCCAACTACGTCGACGACGTCGAGCACTGCCTGAAGGCGGAGACCTCGCCGCACCTGGCCGAACAGCTCACGGGGAGCCGGGAGTTCCTCGACGGCACACTGAACGACGTACTGACCGGGCGGGCGACCGTTCCGGGTGACCGGACGGTGGTGTTCTCGCCGTTCGGACTGGGGGTGCTCGACCTCGCGGTCGGCAAGTTCGTCCACGACGAAGTGGCCCGCAGGGGCGGGCTGCACGTCGTCGACGGGTTCTTCCACGAGCTGCGCCGGCACGGCTGACCGGCCCGTGGCGCATGAGGAGGGGGCATCATGCCCGTCATTTCCGATCCAGTCCAGTTCAACGAGCAGGAGCTCTACGTCGACCTTCGGGCCGCACTGGGGCTACCTCTGTACCTGAAGTGCGAGGGCTTCAACTTCGCCGGCTCGATCAAGCTCAAGGCGGCGACCGAGATGGTCAACGCGGCCGAGCGCGAGGGTCTGCTGCGTCCGGGCTCGGTCCTGGTCGAGTCCTCGTCCGGGAACCTGGGCGTGGCTCTGAGCGTGATCGCGGCGAGCCGCGGCTACCGGTTCCTGTGCGTGACCGACGCGCGCTGCAACCAGCCGACGATCCGCCTGATGGAGTCGCTGGGCACCCAGGTCCACGTCATCGAGGAACCGGACCCGCGCGGCGGCTTCCTCGGTGCGCGGATGGCGTACGTGAACGCGCTGTGCGCGTCGGACGACAGATACGTGTGGCTCAACCAGTACCAGAACCAGGGCAACTGGAGGGCACACTTCCGGACCACCGCCCCGGAGATCGCCCGCCGCTTCCCGAACCTGGACGTCCTGTTCGTCGGCGCCGGCACGACCGGGACCCTGATGGGCTGCGCCCGCTGGTTCTGGCAGTGGCGGCGCCGGGTGCGCATCGTTGCCATCGACACGGTCGGCTCGGTGAGCTTCGGCATGCCGCCGGGACGCCGGATGATCCCGGGGCTCGGCATGAGCGTGCCTCCGTCGTTCCTGGACGAGTCGTACGTGGACCACCTGGTCCGCGTCGAGGAGACCGACGCCATCCTCGCCTGCCGCCGGCTGGCCGCCCGGGGATTCATGTTCGGCGGCTCGACGGGGACGGTGATCAGCGGAGCCGGGCAGTGGCTGGCCGAACACGGCCGGCAGGGCCTCACCTCGGTGGCCATCGCCCCGGACCTCGGCGAGCGCTACCTGGACACCGTCTACCGCGAGGGCTGGCCGGCCGACGCGATCGAGGCGGAGGTGGCGCCGGCCGCGGTGGCTCGCCTGGCCTGACACCCGCCAGGGGGCTCGGCCCCCTGGACCGTCCCTGCCGGTGTGCCGTGTCCAAGGTGTGACCGGTGCCCCGCCCCGGGGTACGTTCGCGACATGGCGCGAAGCACCCACACCGTGACCAACCAACCCCCACCTCTGGTCGGCTACGACGTCTTCACCTCCGACCACGTCCTGACCTCCGCCGTGGAACGGCACCTCGCCCCTGCGCTGCACGACGAGGTACACGGCGATCTGACCGCGCTCGGCCGGGCCTGCGGGTCGGCCCAGGTGCAGGAGTGGGGGGCCCAGGCCAACGAGAACCCGCCCCGGCTGCGTACGCACGACCGCTACGGCCACCGTGTCGACGAGGTCGAGTTCCATCCCGCCTGGCACCGGCTGCTCGGCAAGGGTGTAGCGGCCGGGCTGACCGCGGCCTGGGGCCGGCCCGGCGGCCATGTCCGCAGAGCCGCCGCCTTCCTGCTGTGGACCCAGGTCGACGCCGGAAACCTCTGCCCCCTGTCGATGACCCACGCGGCCGTCCCCGCGCTCCGCACGGACCCGGAGCTGGCCGCCGAGTGGGAGCCGCGGCTGACGTCCACGGTCTACGACCGCGACCTGCGGCCCGCCCACCTCAAGGCCGGGGCCCTGTTCGGGATGGGCATGACGGAGAAGCAGGGCGGCAGCGACGTACGCGCCAACACGACGGCCGCCCGGCCGCTCGCCCAGGACGGGACGTACGAACTCACCGGGCACAAGTGGTTCTGCTCGGCACCGATGTCCGACGGGTTCCTGGTGCTCGCGCAGGCTCCGGACGGGCTCACCTGTTTCCTCGTGCCGCGCGTTCTGGAGGACGGTGCCCGCAACGACTTCCGGCTGCAGCGGCTCAAGGACAAGCTGGGCAACCGCTCCAACGCCTCCGCCGAGGTCGAGTTCGACGGGACCTGGGCGCGCCGGGTCGGCGAGGAGGGCCGCGGGGTGCGGACCATCATCGACATGGTGGCGGCGACCCGGCTGGACTGTGTGCTGGGCTCCGCGGGCCTCATGCGGCAGGCGGTCGCGCAGGCCGTGCACCACTGCACCCACCGGGAGGCGTTCGGCGCGAAGCTGGTCGAGAAGCCGCTGATGCGCAATGTCCTGGCCGACCTGGCAGTGGAGTCCGAGGCGGCGACCACTCTCGCGCTGCGGCTCGCCGCCGCCTACGACGACGGCGGCGAGCAGGAGCGGGCGCTGCTGCGGATCGCGGTGCCGGCCGCCAAGTACTGGGTGACCAAGCGGTGCGCCGCGGTGACGGTCGAGGCCGCGGAGTGCCTGGGCGGAAACGGGTACGTGGAGGAATCGGGGCTGCCCCGGCTGGTGCGCGAGGCGCCGCTGAACTCGATCTGGGAGGGCGCCGGGAACGTCCAGGCGCTCGACGTGCTGCGCGTGCTGCGGCGGGAGCCGGAGGCCCTCCATGCCTACCTCCAGGAGGTCGGCAGGGCGCGCGGCGCCGACCACCGGCTGGACGGCGCGATCAAGAACCTGCTGACGGAGCTGGCCGATCTGGAAGGCATCGAGGGGAGGGCCAGGCGGCTGACGGAGCGACTGGCACTGGTGCTCCAGGGATCGCTGCTCGTCCGGTTCGCACCCCCGGAGGTCGCCGACGCCTTCTGCGCCTCCCGCCTGGCCGGAGACACCGGCACAACCTTCGGCACACTCCCCTCCACCCTCACCCACACCACAATCGTGGCCCGAGCCCGCCCAACCTAGAGACGCGGGGAACTGCGCCCGCACCACCAGGGGCGCGAGGAACTGCGCGACAAGCCACAAACCACCCGCAGCCGCCGACACACGTCACCCCTACCCCCCGCCGCGAACCCAGCCAAACCACCGGAGGTAAGCCGCGGGGGTGGTGCTGCGCCGACACGGCACCACCCCCGCCGCACTGGCCCGTTCGAGGCCGCGAACGCCGCTCGGGACGGCGTTGCTCAATATTCAAACAACCTGGGACCGTTCACCAGGGTTGCAAGGGGTTGCAACTTGCTGCTGTCTGTGGCTGGAGTGTGCCCGTCCGTCAGCAACGAACGGCAGTATGAGACGGACAGTACGGACGACTCCGAACCCCGTGGCCGCGAGGCGACAGGAAACCGGTTCCCGAGCTCTTCCCCGGGAGGACCAGTGGCGCACCCGCCGACGGACGTGAGGCAGCTCGTCGTGGGCGACTCGGCGCGCGCGGCGCGGGTGCTCAGCGAGGTCCGTGCCGCCAGGCTCTCCGGGCAGCGCACGCCCGTGGCGCCGCGCCCGGTGATCGAGCAGTCCTGGGGCCGCATGCTGCGCAGCGGTATCGACCCCGACCGTGACCGGCGGTCCGGTCTGCTCTCAGCCGACGAGGTGCGCCGGCGCCGGGAGACCACAGCGCTGCGGCACGTCCTGCCGGTGCTGCGGGAGGGGCTGCTGTCGGTCGCGGACGTCGCCCACCACATCATGGTGGTCACGGACGAGGACGCCCGGGTGCTCTGGCGCGAGGGCAGCACAGCCGTTCTCCGCAAGGCGGACGGGCTCGGCTTCGAACTCGGCGCGGACTGGCGGGAGGACGTCGTCGGCACCAACGGCATCGGCACCCCGGCCGTCGTCCGCCGGCCCGTGCAGGTCTTCGCCTCCGAGCACTTCGTGCGCTCACAGACCTCCTGGACCTGTACCGGCGCCCCCATCACCGACCCGCGTGACGGCCGGCTGATCGGTGTCGTGGACGTGAGCGGGCCGCTGGAGACGATGCACCCGGCCACGCTGGCCTGGGTCGACTCGGTGGCCAAGCTCGCCGAGGCCCGGCTGCGCGAGCTGCACCTGGGCTCGCTGGAGCGGCTGCGCGCGGTGGCCGCACCGGTGCTGGCCCGGGTGGGCGGCCGGGCCCTGGCGGTGGACCGGGACGGCTGGACCGCGGCGGTCACCGGGATCCTGTACACGAACCGGATCACCCTGCCCAAGTCCCTTTCGGCGGGCCGCCGGTGGCTGCCCCCGCTCGGTCTGTGCTCGGTGGATCCACTGGCCGAGGGCTGGCTGATCCGGGCCTCCGACGAGCCGGTTCCGCGCAGTGCCACCCGCGTGGTGCTGGATCTGACGCAGCCGCGCCGCTGGTCGGTGACGGTGTCCGGGTGCGCGGGCTCCTGGAGCCACGAACTGAGCCCCCGGCACGCCGAGTTGCTCTGTCTCCTCGCCCTGCACCGCGGTGGGCGCAGTGCGGCGGGCCTGGCCGAGGAGGTGTTCGGCGACCCGGCCCACAGGGTGACGGTGCGCGCCGAGATGTCCCGAGTGCGCCGCTACCTCGGGGGGTTGCTGGAGCACCGGCCGTACCGCTTCGCCGAGGACGCGGAGGTGGAGCTGCTACTGCCGGCCGACCCGTGCGATCTGCTGCCGCAGTCGACGGCACCTACGGTGATCAACGTACGGGAACCCGTCGAACTGCCCTGAGCGCCTCCCGTACGCATCGGTGCGTGTCCGGAATATGGCATCGAGTGACGCCGCGGCCGCATCTTCCGCATATTTGCAGGGTCTTCGTCCCGGGCCGCGTCATACTGCCGTAGCATCCCTCTACGGGCCACCCCACCTGCTCCTTTGGTCAACACACGGACCAATAACCGCAGTTGGCCCGCCTCGGGAGGACGTATGAAGCAACGTGGCCGACACCGCAGGCAGAAGCGGGGCCGTGCGCTGCGCGCCTTCCTGGCCGGCACCGCCCTCGCACTCACCGCCGCCGCCACCATGATCAGCGCCTCGCAGGCCACGGTCGGTGACAAGCCGGGGGGTCTGAAGACGCTCGCCTCGTCCGACCGGGCTGCCGCGGGGCTGCGCCTCCAGGAACGTGCGGTGCCGCAGAGGACGCTCGACCGGCTCGCCTCCTCGATGGGCCGGCCCGTCGGCGTGAGCACCCTCCTCGCCGATGCCGACCACTCCCTGCGCACCGGCGCCGACTGCCCGTCCACCGAGCGTGCGGCGCTGCCCGTCGCACCGGCGGCCACGCGCGCGTACTGCTGGGACACCGCCGACACCCGCGGCTGGCGGGCCGGCGCGGTCACCACGTCCGGGGACGCGGACGACGACGGCCTCTGGGGCGAGCACCGGGTGATCCTCTCCGGCTGGACGCACCGCACCGGGCGGCCGGCCGAGCCCGGTCTCGCCCGGGTCGCCGTCGTCGACGCGAGCGACCCGGGCCGCCTCACCTACACCTGGGCGTCACTCGTCGTCCCGGTCGACGGCGGCCGCGACTACCGCGGCCTGGCCTCCACCGTCTCCGGCATGGTCTGGTACCAGGGCAAGCTGCTGGTCACCGCCGCCGACGGCCTGTACGTGTACGACATGCACCGCATCCAGCGGGCCACCGTCGACAGCGGCCAAGTCGGCAAGGTGCGGGGCGGCTGGGCGGCGTACGGCTCGAAGTACGTCCTGCCGGCCGTCGGCTCGTACCGGCTCGCAGGCGGGAGCGCGCGTCCGGCGGCGATCTCCCTGGACCGCAGCACCGCGCCCGACAGCCTGGTCGCGAGCGAGCGTGTGTCCTCGGACGGCGGACGGCACACGCGTCTGTGGCGCTACGCGTTCAGCAGCGACCCGGCCCGGGCCGGCCTGCTGGCCACCGATTTCACGGGCCGCGCGGTCGCCACCGAGGCGTACGAGACGAAGACGGCCCAGGTCTCCGGCGTCCTGTCGTACCGCTCGCAGTGGTACCTGGCCCGCGCGGCCGACACCCCGGACGGCCACGGCACGCTCTGGCGGCAGAACGCGCGCGACGCGAAGGCCACCGAGTGCCGCTCGGACGAGTCGAACCACTGCTGGACCGGACAGGCCGGATCCCTGTCCTACTCGGAGGAGACCGGCGAGGTCTGGTCCCAGTCGGGGCGGATGCTGTACGAGCTGCCGCTGAGCTCGATCGACAGGTCCCTGGGATAGGCGAGGTTCCTGGGACAGTCGACAGGCCCGGGACCGGGGGTCAGACCCCAGGGGCCGAGGGTCACGCCTCAGGAACTGTGGGACAGATCGCAATCGACAGACCTCGGGGACGGATGATTCCCTGACGGCATGACGAACACCCCCGTGACCACCTGGTCCCTGGAGCAGACCGCCCCGACCGACCTGCTTCCGGCCGCCGCGCCGGAAGGAGACGTACGGGTCGCCCGCTCCGAGGTCCCCTCCCCTGAGTTCAGCCGATTCCTGTACGCGTCCGTGGGCGGCGACCTCCGCTGGATCGACCGGCTGGGCTGGACGTACGCGCGGTGGCGGGAGCATCTGGACCGGCCCGGGGTGGAGACGTGGGTCGCCTACGAGCAGGGCACGCCCGCGGGATACGTGGAGCTGGAGCCGCAGGACGACGGGGCCGTGGAGATCGTCTACTTCGGGCTGATCCCGGCCTTCCGGGGCCGGGGAATCGGCGGGCATCTGCTGTCGTACGGCGCCGCCCGCGCCTGGGACCTCGCCGAGCGCCGGCCGGAGCTGGGGCAGACCAAGCGGGTCTGGCTGCACACGTGCAGTCTGGACGGGGAGCACGCCATGGACAACTATCTGCGCCGGGGGTTCAAGCTGTTCGACACCAAGGTCGAGGAGCAGCCGCAGGTGGCCGCGCCCGGCCCGTGGCCCGGGGCATACCGCGCCTGACCTGCACCGACAAGACCGTTCGCAGCGGATGTGATCGACGACACGCTCGTCTCACTCTTCGAGACCAGGGTGTCCGCATCGTGGACGAAGCTGGACTGTGTCCAGACTGCCGTGACACGCTTTCGTCATGTCTGGAACTGGAATTGCCTTGGTGAGTCGGCGGCACGTCGACCTCGGCCGCATGTCCAGCGCCATCTGTCCGGCGAGCTGAGAGCACAGCACGCCCGATATCTCCTGACACTCCGTCTCATCCCGCGCAACGACGCGCACGCACACCCATGCGCCCGTACGCGCAGGTCAGAGCCGCTTTCCCGCCTGTCCCGAAGGACGTAGAACCATGGCCGCCACCCCACAGAAGCCTGCCGCCGCGCCTGTCCGCCGCAAGGTGAGCCGTCACCGCGGTGAGGGTCAGTGGGCGATGGGGCACCACACCCCGCTCAACGGGAACGAGCAGTTCAAGAAGGATGACGACGGTCTCAATGTGCGGACACGCATTGAGACGATCTACTCCAAGCGGGGCTTCGACTCGATCGACCCCAACGACCTGCGCGGCCGCATGCGCTGGTGGGGCCTGTACACCCAGCGAAAGCCCGGGATCGACGGCGGCAAGACCGCGATCCTGGAGCCGGAGGAGCTGGACGACAAGTACTTCATGCTGCGGGTCCGCATCGACGGCGGCCGGCTCACCACGCAGCAGCTGCGAGTGATCGGCGAGATCTCGCAGGAGTTCGCCCGCGGCAGCGCGGACATCACCGACCGGCAGAACATCCAGCTGCACTGGATCCGCATCGAGGACGTGCCGGAGATCTGGAACCGGCTGGAGGCCGTCGGGCTGTCCACCACCGAGGCCTGCGGCGACTGCCCGCGCGTCGTCATCGGCTCGCCGGTCGCCGGGATCGCCGAGGACGAGATCATCGACGGCACCTGGGCGATCGACGAGATCCACGAGCGCTACATCGGCAGCAAGGAATTCTCCAACCTGCCCCGCAAGTTCAAGACGGCGATCTCGGGCTCCCCGCTCCTGGACGTGGTCCACGAGATCAACGACGTCGCGTTCGTCGGCGTCGAGCACCCCGAGCACGGCCCCGGCTTCGACGTGTGGGTCGGCGGCGGCCTGTCCACCAACCCCAAGATCGGCGTCCGGCTCGGCGCCTGGGTGCCGCTGGCGGAGGTCCCGGAGGCCTGGGCGGGGGTGGTCGGCATCTTCCGCGACTACGGCTACCGGCGCCTTCGTACGAGGGCCCGTCTGAAGTTCCTCGTCGCCGACTGGGGTGTGGAGAAGTTCCGCCAGGTCCTGGAGGACGAGTACCTCAAGCGGAAGCTGGTCGACGGTCCCGCGCCCGCCGAGCCCACGCACCGCTGGCGCGACCACGTCGGCGTGCACCGGCAGCAGGACGGCCGCTTCTACGTCGGTTTCGCCCCGCGCGTCGGCCGCGTCGACGGCGCCACGCTGACGAAGATCGCCGAGCTGGCCGAGGCGCACGGCTCGGGCCGGGTCCGCACCACCGTCGAGCAGAAGATGATCGTCCTCGACGTCGAGGAGGCCCAGGTCGAGCCGCTGGTCGAGGCGCTGGAGGCGCTGGACCTGACCGCCAAGCCGTCCCCGTTCCGGCGCGGCACCATGGCCTGCACCGGCATCGAGTACTGCAAGCTCGCCATCGTCGAGACCAAGCAGCGCGGTTCTGCCCTGATCGACGAACTCGAGCGCCGTATCCCGGACTTCGACGAGCCGATCACCATCAACCTCAACGGCTGCCCGAACGCCTGCGCCCGTATCCAGGTCGCGGACATCGGTCTCAAGGGCCAGCTGATCCTCAACGACCAGGGCGAGCAGGTCGAGGGCTACCAGGTGCACCTGGGCGGCGCGCTCGGCCTCCAGGCCGGGTTCGGCCGCAAGGTCCGTGGCCTGAAGGTCACTTCGGACGAGCTGCCCGACTACATCGAGCGCGTCCTCAAGCGCTTCGAGGCCGAGCGCGAGGAGGGCGAGCGGTTCGCCGCCTGGGCCTCGCGTGCCTCCGAGGAGGCCCTCTCATGAGCGAGCGGGCCGCCCCCTTCTACTGCCCCTACTGCGGCGACGAGGACCTCCGACCCAGCGAAGCCCTTGAAGGCAGCCACGGCGCGTGGGAATGCGCGGCCTGCAACCGGGCCTTTCAGCTGAAGT
Source organism: Streptomyces sp. NBC_00461 (assembly GCF_036013935.1). Lineage (NCBI taxonomy): Bacteria > Bacillati > Actinomycetota > Actinomycetes > Kitasatosporales > Streptomycetaceae > Streptomyces > Streptomyces sp. NBC_00461. The sequence goes on along the minus strand of NZ_CP107902.1, from coordinate 7,631,970 downwards.
TCCTCGGGCTGCTCGCCCGGGGCCTTCAGCACTCCGAAGCAGGGGGAGAAGAGATATGACCGCGGTTCAGGAAGAACGCGCGACGGAGGATCTCAAGGCGCTCGCCGAGCAGGCGGGCCGCGACCTGGAGGACGCCTCCGCACTGGAGATCCTCCAGTGGGCCGCCGAGAACTTCGGCCAGCGCTTCTGCGTGACCTCGTCCATGGAGGACGCGGTGGTCGCCCACCTCGCCTCCCGCGCGATGCCCGGCGTTGACGTGGTGTTCCTCGACACCGGTTATCACTTTCCCGAGACGATCGGCACGCGAGACGCGGTGGAGGCGGTGATGGACGTCAACGTCATCACGCTCACCCCACGTCAGTCGGTCGCCGAGCAGGACGCGGAGTACGGCCCCAGGCTGCACGACCGCGACCCCGACCTGTGCTGCAAGCTGCGCAAGGTCCAGCCGTTGGAGCAGGGCCTGAAGAGCTACGTGGCCTGGGCGACCGGTCTGCGCCGCGACGAGTCCCCGACCCGGGCGAACACCCCGGTCGTCGGCTGGGACGAGAAGCGGCAGAAGGTCAAGGTCTCCCCGATCGCCCGCTGGACCCAGGACGACGTGGACGCCTACGTCGCCGAACACGGCGTACTGACCAACCCGTTGCTGATGGACGGCTACGCCTCCGTCGGCTGCGCCCCCTGCACCCGCCGCGTCCTGGAGGGCGAGGACGCACGCGCCGGCCGCTGGGCGGGCAACGCCAAGACCGAGTGCGGGCTGCACGGATGACGACGACGATTCAGGAGACGAACGTGACGACCGGAGCCACCGTCTGGCTCACGGGTCTGCCGAGCGCCGGCAAGACCACCATCGCGTACGAGCTGGCCGGCCGGCTGCGCGAGGAGGGCCACCTCGTCGAGGTGCTCGACGGCGACGAGATCCGCGAGTTCATCTCGGCGGGCCTCGGCTTCAGCCGCGAGGACCGGCACACGAACGTGCAGCGCATCGGCTTCCTCGCCGAACTGCTCGCCCGTAACGGCGTCAAGGCGCTCGTCCCGGTGATCGCGCCCTACACGGACAGCCGCGAGGCCGTCCGCAAGCGCCACCAGGAGGGCGGGGCGGCGTACATCGAGGTGCACGTGGCGACTCCGGTCGAGGTGTGCTCCGTACGGGATGTGAAGGGTCTGTACGCCAAGCAGGCGGCGGGCGAGCTGAGCGGGCTCACCGGGGTCGACGACCCCTACGAGGAGCCCGAGACGCCCGATCTGCGCATCGAGTCGCAGCATCAGAGCGTCCAGGAGTCCGCGGCAGCGGTCCACGCGCTGCTCACCGAAAGGGGACTGGCATGACGACGACCGTCGCCGAGGCCGAGGAAGGTACGGGCGCCCCGTACGCCCTCTCGCACCTGGACGCGCTGGAGTCCGAGGCGGTGCACATCTTCCGTGAGGTGGCAGGCGAGTTCGAGCGGCCGGTGATCCTGTTCTCCGGCGGCAAGGACTCCATCGTCATGCTGCACCTGGCGCTGAAGGCCTTCGCCCCCGCGGCGGTCCCCTTCACGCTGCTGCACGTGGACACCGGGCACAACTTCCCCGAGGTCCTGGAGTACCGGGACCGTGCGGTCGCCCGGCACGGTCTGCGCCTCCACGTGGCCTCCGTACAGGACTACATCGACCGGGGTGTGCTCAAGGAGCGTTCGGACGGCACCCGCAACCCGCTGCAGACGCTGCCGCTGACCGAGAAGATCCAGGCCGAGAAGTTCGACGCGGTCTTCGGCGGCGGGCGCCGCGACGAGGAGAAGGCCCGGGCCAAGGAGCGGGTGTTCTCCCTGCGCGACGAGTTCTCGCAGTGGGACCCGCGCCGCCAGCGCCCCGAGCTGTGGAACCTGTACAACGGCCGGCACGCCCCCGGCGAGCACGTCCGCGTGTTCCCGCTCAGCAACTGGACCGAGCTGGACGTCTGGCAGTACATCGCCCGCGAGGGCATCGAACTGCCGCAGATCTACTTCGCGCACGAGCGTGAGGTGTTCGCCCGCAACGGCATGTGGCTGACGGCCGGGGAGTGGGGCGGACCGAAGGACACCGAGACCGTCGAGAAGCGGCAGGTGCGCTACCGCACGGTCGGCGACATGTCCTGCACCGGCGCCGTCGACTCCGAGGCCGTGACGCTGGAGGAGGTCATCACCGAGATCGCCGCCTCCCGGCTGACCGAGCGCGGCGCCACCCGCGCCGACGACAAGATGTCCGAGGCCGCGATGGAAGACCGCAAGCGCGAGGGGTACTTCTAAGCATGAGCACGCTCACGACCGAGGAACTCTCGGCCACGACCCTGCTGCGGTTCGCGACGGCGGGCTCCGTCGACGACGGCAAGTCCACCCTGGTGGGCAGGCTGCTGCACGACTCCAAGTCGGTCCTCACCGACCAGCTGGAGGCCGTCGAGCACGCCTCCCGCAACCGCGGCCAGGAGGCCCCCGACCTCGCGCTGCTGACGGACGGCCTGCGGGCCGAGCGCGAGCAGGGCATCACGATCGACGTGGCGTACCGCTACTTCGCCACGGCCAAGCGCCGGTTCATCCTCGCCGACACCCCCGGCCACGTGCAGTACACCCGCAACATGGTGACGGGTGCCTCCACGGCCGAGCTGACGGTGATCCTGGTCGACGCCCGCAACGGCGTCGTCGAGCAGACACGTCGCCACGCCGCGATCGCGGCCCTGCTGCGAGTGCCCCACGTGGTGCTGGCCGTCAACAAGATGGACCTGGTCGACTACAAGGAGCCCGTGTTCGCCGCGATCGCCGAGGAGTTCACGGCGTACGCGCTGGAGCTGGGCGTCCCGGAGATCACGGCCATCCCGATCTCCGCGCTGGCCGGCGACAACGTGGTGGAGCCGTCCGCCACCATGGACTGGTACGGCGGCCCGACCTTCCTTGAGCACCTGGAGACGGTCCCGGTCACGCACGACCTGAGCCACTGCCACGCCCGGCTTCCCGTGCAGTACGTGATCCGCCCGCAGACCGCCGAGCACCCGGACTACCGGGGTTACGCCGGCCAGATCGCGGCAGGTTCCTTCCACGTGGGCGAGGCGGTGACCGTGCTCCCGTCGGGCCGCGCCTCCCGCGTCCTGGGCATCGACCTGCTCGGCGAGCCGGTCGACGTCGCCTGGACCACGCAGTCGGTGACCCTCCTGCTGGAGGACGACATCGACATCTCGCGCGGCGACCTGATCGTGCCCAGCAAGGACGCCCCGGCGACCACGCAGGACATCGAGGCGACCGTCTGCCACGTCGCCGACCAGGCGCTCACCGTCGGCCACCGGGTGCTGCTCAAGCACGGCACCCGCACGGTCAAGGCGATCGTCAAGGACATCCCGTCCCGGCTCACCCTCGACGACCTGTCCCTGCACCCGCACCCGGGACAGCTCGTCGCCAACGACATCGGCCGCGTGAAGATCCGCACCGCGGAGCCGCTGCCCGTCGACTCCTACTCGGATTCCCGCCGCACGGGCTCGTTCATCCTGATCGACCCGAACGACGGCACCACGCTCACCGCGGGCATGGTCGGCGAGTCGTTCGCGTCCCCCGAGCCGGTCAAGGACGAGTCCGACGACGACGGTTGGGACTTCTGACATGAACTCCCTGGACATCTACTCCACGTTCGCGAAGGAGGGCGGCCGCGTCGGCAGCGGTGCGCTCGGCAGCGGGCAGGGCGGAGTGGCGCGATGTGTGCGCTGACGTACGCGCACTGCTTGCGCGCCCTCACCCCCCACCGCCGTAGACGAAAACATGCCGACCTCCCGGCCACGACCTGAGAGACCGTGACCGCCGGGCCAACGAGGGGAAAACCTCCCGTGCCTGTCAACCGCTCAGCCCTCCTTCGCCGCGGCATCGCCGTGGTGGCCGCACTCCCGCTTCTCACGCTCGCCGCTTGCAGCTACGGCTCCAAGTCCACGGCCGACAACGCCAAGGAGAAGGTCGCCGCCGGTTCGTCGAAGATCGACGGGCTCGACTCCGTCAAGATCGGCTACTTCGGCAACCTGACCCACGGCACCGCGCTCGTCGCCCGTCAGCAGGGCTTGTTCCAGAAGGAGCTGGGCGCCACCAAGGCGGACTACCAGATCTTCAACGCCGGTCCCTCGGAGATCGAGGCCCTCAACTCGAAGTCCATCGACATCGGTTGGATCGGCCCGTCCCCGGCGATCAACGGCTACGTCAAGTCGGGCGGCAAGGGCCTGAAGATCATCGGCGGTTCGGCCTCCGGTGGTGTGAAGCTCGTGGTCAACCCGAAGAAGATCAAGTCCCTGAAGGACGTCAAGGGCAAGAAGATCGCGACCCCGCAGCTCGGCAACACCCAGGACGTCGCGTTCCTCAACTGGATCGCCGACCAGGGCTGGAAGGTCGACGCGAACACCGGCAAGGGCGATGTGTCGGTGGTCCGCACCGACAACAAGATCACCCCGGACGCCTACAAGTCCGGTGCCATCGACGGTGCGTGGGTGCCGGAGCCGACCGCGTCGAAGCTGGTCGCGGCGGGCGGCAAGGTGCTGCTCGACGAAGCTTCGCTGTGGCCGGACAAGAAGTTCGTGATCACCAACATCGTCGTGCGGCAGGACTTCCTCAAGGAGCACCCGAAGGCGGTCGAGGCCGTGCTGAAGGCCTCCGTCGAGGCCAACAAGTGGATCAACGCCAACCCTGACCAGGCGAAGGCCACGGCGAACAAGCGGCTGGAGGCGGACTCCGGCAAGGCGCTGCCGGCGGACGTCCTCGACCCTGCGTGGAAGTCGATCCAGTTCACCGACGACCCACTGGCCTCCACCCTCAACACCGAGGCGGCCCACGCGGTCAAGGCCGGTCTGCTGGAGAAGCCGAACCTGACGGGCATCTACGACCTCACGCTCCTCAACAAGGTCCTCAAGGCCGAGGGCGCGAGCACGGTCGACGACGCAGGCCTCGGCACCAGCTGATTTCCGACCCGAGTTCCCAGGAGGTGACGACCATGGCCACGACCACGACGCTCGCCAAGGCCGAGGAATCGGTGGAGCACGCCGCTCGTCTTGAGCACGTCTCGAAGTCCTTCGCAGGACCGGGCGGGCAGCAGCTCGTCCTGGACGACATCAGCCTCGATGTCGCGCCCGGCGAGTTCGTCACTCTCCTGGGGGCCTCGGGCTGCGGCAAGTCCACACTGCTGAACCTGGTGGCGGGACTGGACAAGCCGACCGCCGGCTCCATCGCGACCGACGGCCGCCCGGCCCTGATGTTCCAGGAGCACGCGCTCTTCCCGTGGCTGACCGCGGGCAAGAACATCGAACTCGCCCTCAAATTCAGCGGGGTTCCGAAGAACGACCGGCGCGCCAAGGCCGAGGAGCTGCTCGCACTCGTGCGGCTGAAGGGCGCGCACGGCAAGCGCGTCCACGAGCTGTCGGGCGGTATGCGCCAGCGCGTGGCGCTGGCCCGCGCACTCGCTCAGGAGAGCAACCTGCTGCTGATGGACGAGCCGTTCGCGGCCCTCGACGCCATCACGCGGGACGTACTGCATGACGAGCTGACGCGAATCTGGGCGGAGACGGGCGTGTCCGTCCTCTTCGTCACCCACAACGTGCGCGAGGCCGTCCGGCTCGCGCAGCGGGTGATCCTGCTGTCGTCCCGTCCGGGGCGGATCGCGCGCGAGTGGACGGTCGACATCCCGCAGCCCCGTCGCATCGAGGATGCGCCCGTGGCCGAACTGTCCCTTGAGATCACCGATGTACTGCGTGGGGAGATCCGCCGTCATGGCCAGCACTGAGACAACGCCGGCGCAGGACGCCGGGAGCGTCGAGGCGGGCCTCGACGCGCTGGAGACCACGGCCACCGGCCATACGCCCTTCAGCCAGACCTTCAAGAACAAGATCCTGCCGCCCATCATCGCCATCGCCGTGGTGCTGGTGGCCTGGTTCCTCCTCTACCCGGTCGTCGACAACCCGTCGAAGCTGCCCTCCCCCGCCGATGTGTGGGGCGAGGTCGAGGACCAGTGGCTCAAGGGGACCTTGCTCGACTACATCTGGGGCAGCGTCTCCCGAGGTCTGCTCGGCTTCCTGCTCGCGCTGGCCATAGGCACGCCGCTGGGCCTGGTGGTGGCGCGGGTGAAGTTCGTGCGGGCGGCGATCGGTCCGATCCTCTCCGGTCTGCAGTCGCTTCCTTCGGTCGCCTGGGTCGCGCCCGCGGTGATCTGGCTGGGCCTGGACAACTCGGTGATGTTCACGGTGATCCTGCTCGGCGCCGTTCCCTCGATCGCCAACGGCCTGGTGTCGGGCGTCGACCAGGTGCCCCCGCTGTTCCTGCGTGCGGGCCGCACGCTGGGCGCGACGGGACTGCGCGGCACGTGGCACATCGTGATGCCGGCGGCGCTGCCCGGCTATGTGGCCGGTCTGAAGCAGGGGTGGGCGTTCTCCTGGCGTTCGCTGATGGCCGCCGAGATCATCGCTCAGTCACCGGACATGGGTATGGGTCTGGGCCAGCTGCTGGAGGTGGGCCGTACGAACAGCAGCATGGCTACGGTCTTCCTCGCGATCCTGCTCATCCTGTTCGTCGGCATAGCGATCGACCTGCTGATCTTCAGCCCGCTGGAGCGGTGGGTGCTGCGCAGCCGCGGTCTGCTGGTGAAGAGCTGATTTCCATGCGAACTGCGAAGCCGGTCCGCCCCGTCCTTGTAGTGATCGCCCACGGCAGCCGCGACCCGCGGCACGCCGCGACGGTGCACGCCCTCGTACGCCGGGTGCGCTCGCTGCGCCCGGACGTACGGGTGGAGACCGGCTTCCTGGACTTCAACATCCCGTCCGTGCAAGGGGTGTTGGAGTCCCTGGCGGCGGAGGGCGTGCGGGAAGTCGTAGCCCTCCCCCTCCTCCTCACCCGCGCGTTCCACGCGAAGGCGGACATCCCGGCGGTCCTGCGGGACGCACCGCCGCAGCTCCGTATCAGCCAGGCGGAGGTGCTCGGCCCCTCTCCCCTTCTCCTCTCCGCGCTCGAACGGCGTTTGTACGAGGCGGGGTTGACGCCCGCCGACAAGTCCTCGACCGGGGTCGTGCTGGCCTCGGCGGGGTCCACCGACCCGGAGGCGATCGCAGTGATCGCAGAAATCGCGCGGGAGTGGCGGCACACCGGTTGGTGCGCCGTGCGGCCTGCGTTCGCCTCCGCATCCCTTCCCCGGACCGAGGACGCGGTACGGGAACTCCGGGCACTCGGCTGCGAGCGGGTGGCCGTCGCCCCGTACGTCCTTGCCCCCGGCTTCCTGCCGGACCGCATAGCGCGGGGCGCGGCGGAGGCCGACGTACTCGCCGATGTGCTCGGCCCGGCGCCGGAGGTGGCGCGGGTGCTCCTGGAACGGTACGAGGCGGCACGTGTGCCGCGACTGGCGGCTGTCGGCGCCTGATCGAGCGGGACCGGCCCGCAGCGCTCGGCCTGCCCGGTCCGGTCCGTCCGGTCCGCCCGGTGTTCGAGGTCCAGGTCGTGCCGTCCCGCCGTGCGCTGGGCACGGCGGGACGGGGAGTGGCGGGACGAGGTCGACGACCTCAGGACCTGGTCGTCGCCTGGACCGTGGCCGTCGGTCCGGTCCCGGCCGCTGTCACCGCCGCGACGGAAACCGTGTACGAGGTTCCGGGCTTCAGGCCGCCGATCACCCGGAACATGCCCTTGGCCGAGGGCTGGGTGACCAGGGCGTCCCTGCCGGTGACGTCGATCGGGTCGCGGCCGTCGGAGACGGTCACCCGGTAGCCGGTGATCTTCGCGTCCCCGGTCGCGGTGGGCGGAGTCCAGGACAGGGTGGCCGCCGTGGATGCCGTGCGCAGTCTGGGGCCGGTGGGTGCGCCCGGCAGGGTGCTTGCCGCCGTGGGTGTCAGTGGCAGCGAGGCGAGGGACGGGGCGCTGCTGCCGTGGGCGTTGTTCGCGCTCACCGTCGCGGTGAACGGCCCGCCGCCCGAGGGTAGTTGGCGGATCCGCACCAGCGCCGTGCGCTTGAAGTCGGCAGCGGACACGCTTTGCTGGCCGACCTGGTTGCCCGTGGCGGTGTCATACGCCCGTGCCGTGTACGAGGTCACCGGCGAACCCCCGTCCGCGAAGGTCGGGTTGAAGGTGATGTACAGCGCGTCCGCGCCCGCCGTGCTGGTGCCGACACGGGACGGCGCCTCGGGAACGGAGGGCGATGGGACGCGGCGATCCAGCAACCCCCGGTAGGCGGGCTCGAGTCCGGCGTTGTCGAGGATCTCCGACGGTACGTCGGACGGGGCGGTCATGATCTTGTTGCCGGCCGTCACCAGCCCCTTGTTGTCGCCGTCGGCCGTGCCCTCCTCCCACCAGTTGTCCTTGACGAGGGTGGGGTCGTTGTTGCCGAGGGCGTCGCGGTAGTCGGTGTGGCGGGAGGCGACGTTGGCGTAGGAAGCGTTGTAGAGGACGTTTCCCTCGACGGTCTCGTAGGTGCAGCCGTTGTCGGTGTAGACGCTCTTGCCGAGGCCCCACTGGTCGTGGATGACGTTTCCGGCGACTTTCTCGCCGTCGGTCATGGACGTCCCCGTCAACCCCTGGGTGTAGATGCCGCCGCCGTCGTCGAGCATCTGCATGTAGTCGACGATCAGGTTGTCGCGGACGGTGTTGTCGTGGCTCGGGTTCGGGGTCGCCGGGTCGCCGATCTTGTCGGGCCAGCCGCCCCAGCCCAGCGAGATCGCGGAGTAGCCGACGTGGTCGATCTGGTTGTGGGCGATGGTGTTGCGCTGGGTGTAGCCGTTGAGGATGGCGACTCCGCCGTGGTACTCGCGGGGCAGGGCATAGAGGTGATTGTTTGTCACCTGCACGCCGGAGGCGGCGGGTTGGCCGTCCACTCCCCCGATCTCCAGGCCGTTTCCGGAGATGTCGGTGAAGATGCTGCCGCTGACCGACGAGTCCTTGCTCCCTGCGCCCAACTCCAGGCCGGAGGCGCCGAGATGGGTGAAGACGTCGTCGGCGAACTCGATGCGCTGCCCGTACGCCAAGGACACGTTGCCGGGCATCTTCGTCCAGGACGCGAAGGGGCAGGTGCCGCCGTCGACGTACTGGCACAGGCCCTGCGTGGCCCAGCCCTTGTCGCCGGTGACGGTGTAGCCGGCCTGGATCTCGGAGAAGCCCTCGGGACGGGAGGGCGTCAGCCAGGTCGCGTAGCTGAACTGGATACCGCGGAAGGCGATGTCGTGCACGGGCGCGGATGCCGTGCCGCCGCCGTCGACCAGTTTCTCGGCTGCGGCGGCCTCGACGTCGGCGCGGGCGAGGTTCTCGCCCTCGCGGGGCAGGTAGTAGACCTTGTGTGCGGCCTTGTCGAGGTACCACTCGCCGGGCTGGTCGAGGAGTTCGTAGGCGTTCTCGATGTACGAGGCCTTGCCGTTGTTGGTGAGGTGCCCCGGGCCGACCATGCTGACCGTGCGCCCGGGGATGGCGGGGAACTCGACCCGCTTGTTGGAGTTGTCCCAGCACGGCTGGACCATCGTGATCGTGGTGCCCTCGGCGGAGGCGATACGGCAGCGCGGCTCGGTCCACTGGCCGAGGCCGTTGCGCTCGATGTTCCACAGCGCCTCGCCGCTGGTGTAGACGAACTCGGCGTCCGAGGGGTGCTTCCAGTGGGCGATGGTGTCCGAGGAAGCGGTGTAGCCGGTCGCCGTCTGCGTCAGCTGGACGGGCACGGCTCCGCGGGCGCGCTGGGCGCGACTTCCGTCGACGTACAACTGCCGTGTGTCGGTGAGGCCTTGGGGTGCGGGTGCGGACCACAGCCCCTTGCGGCCGGGGACCTGGTGCCAGCCGACGACCTCGCGGCCGCCGCTGACGACCGTGCCACGGGCACCCTGCCAGATCACCCGGTGGCCGTTCGTGCCGGAGTCGCGGGCGTCGAGGGCGAGCGGGCCCGACTGGCGGTAGGTGCCGGAAGCGAGGTGGACCGTGAGGTCGGACTTCAGGTCGGCGGCGCGGGCGCGGACCAGGTCGCGGGCGCGTTGCAGGGTGCGGACGGGATGTCGTGCGCTGCCGTCGGCATGGTCGTTGCCGGCCGGTGAGACGTAGAGGTCGAAGGTCGCGGCCTCGGCGGGGGCCGCGAGGCCCGGAACCCCGAGGGCCAGTACGGCGGTGACAAGGGTGACGAGGGCGGCTCTTCGGTGCGTGGGCATATACCCCTCCCGTGGGATCAGCCGGATCAGCCTGTACCCAACGTCGGGAAAGGTAGGAGCATTTGGATGCCCCAGTCAATGAATGGGACAGGATTGGACGCACCGGTCTCGCGATCCGACTAGATTCATCGGATCAGTCGAAGCTGAGTGACCCCGTGCGTGTGCGCTTCAGCTCGAAGAGGTCCGGGTCCGTGGCCAACACCCGGAAGCTGTCGAAGAGTTCGGCCGCACGGCCGCCTCGCGGGATCGCCCGCAGCACCGGCCCGAACCACACCGTTCCGTCGACATGCAGGGTCGGCGTCCCCACATAGCCGCCCGACTCCGGCTCGACGCCGGCTTCGTGGCTGCGACGTACGGCCTCGTCGTACGACGGGTCGTGGGCGGCGGCCGCGAGGTCGGCGTCAAGGCCCAGCTCGGCGAGGGAGTCGGCGATCACGGCATCGAAGTCGTCGGTCTTGCGCTCGTGGATGCGCGTGCCGAACGCGGTGTACAGATCACGCAGGACCTTCTCCCCGTGCCGTTCGGCGGCGGCCACGGCGACCCGCACCGGGCCGATCGATCTGTCGACCAACTCCCGGTACCAGTCGGGGAGTTCGTTGCCGAGGTTGTGCAGATAAAGGCTCATGGCGTGGAAGCGGAGGTCGAGCGGGCGCTCGCGCTCGACCTCCAGCAGCCAACGGGAGGTGATCCAGGCGAAGGGGCACGCGGCGTCGAACCAGAAGTCGACGCGGGTGGGAGAGGTGCGAGAGGTGTTCGTCGTCATGCTCTCGACGGTAGTCGCCGATTGGTTCAGTTTATTGGACCAATTAAGAAGTGTTTCCATGGCCCAATCAGGCGCATGAGACACACCTTCACTCGTTCTCACATCAGGCGCATCAGGCCGGAGCGAGCTTCGGGTCCCGTCCGCTCGATGCGAGTGCGCGGTCGAAGACGGGCGCGTCGTCCGGCACGGGCACCTGGTCGGCGAAGCCGTCGTACTGGCGGTAGAGGTCACCGTGCTTCTCCACCACGCCGAGGACGAAGCGGGCCGCGTCGTCCGAGACGCGGAAACGCTGGCCGGTGGCGGTGGCGACGTCCCAGCCATGCAGCGCCATCTCCTTGATGACCATCGAGGCGATCTCGGCGGCGGGCATCTTCGCCATGCCGAGGTCGACCTCGCCCTCCCACACCGCCGGCTCGGACCAGGCCGCCACGGCGCGGTCCAGCTGAGCGGCGTAGGCGGCGGGCCAGTCGGGGTCGGCGGTGAAGTCGCGGGAGGTCAGCTCGTCGGGGAGCTGCTTGCGCAGGGCGCGGTGCTCCAGGCCGTGGGAGGTGTAGAGGACCCAGTGGTTGACCAGGGCACGGACGTCCCAGTCGGGGCAGTGGGTAGCCTCGCCGAGCCGGTCCGCCGGGACGCCGCGCGCGACACGCGCCGCCTCGGCGGCACACTCGGTCATGTACGTGTGCAGGTGCTTGGGGTCGTCGTACGTCATGCACCCCACGCTAGGGAGCGGCGACTCAGGACTCTTGAACAAACGCGACAGCCTCGTCGGCCCGCCGGACCAGTTCCTCGATCGGCATCGACCCTGCCGCGCGGCGTTCGCGCGCGAAGGTGTTGGCGAGCTGCTGGAGCAGGTCACTGAGCGGGGTCGGGGCACCGTACAACCTGCCCAGCAGGGCGATCTCACCGTTGAGGTAGTCGGCCTCGACGGCGCCCGTGCCCCGGCTCAGGGACTGCCAGGTGGAGCCGCCGCCGCGCGGGGCGCCCTCCAGAGGGACCAGGTCGACCTTGTGACCGCGCCGCGTCTGCTGCTCCTCGACGCTCGCGTACGGGATCCCGGCGGCGTCGAGCACGGCCTCGCCCTCGGCCCGTACCCGCGCGCACAGGGAGATCCGGCTCTCCTGGCCCCCGTCCTCCCCCGCCAGCGCCTGGACGGTGTTGGTCAGATTGGTCAGCAGCTTGGCGTACTGCCAGCGCAACACGTCCGGCACGACCGGCGCCTCGAGGAACCTCGTCTTCTCCAGGTCGGCGGCGACCAACCGCGCGGTCTCGTCGGTGCCGTGGGGATACCGGCCCAGATGCAGGATGCCGGTGAGCGGGGCGCCGCCCGCGGAGACGACGCCCGGTTCCAGGAACGTCGCCGGCAGCCAGACGCAGACGCCGTAGACGTGCCGGAAGACGCGCAGAGCGAGCCGCTGGCCCTCCACACCGTTCTGCGCGCAGAACAGGGGCAACCGCTCGGCCGCGGTGCCGCCGCCCGCGACCGGCGCCACGCCCCAGGTCTGCAGCGCGCTGACGGTGTCCTGTGTCTTCACGGCGAGGACGAGCACGTCGTCGGCCCTCAACTCGCCCAGCTCGCCCGGTTCTTCGACGGCCGGCAGCCGGTATGTGTACTCCCCGTCCGGCACCTGCAGCCGCAGCCCGTCCGCCCGCAGGGCCGCGTGATGCGCGCCCCGCGCGACCAGCACGACCTCGTGCCCCGCCCCTGCCAGACGGCCGCCGATCACACCGCCGACGGCACCTGCTCCGATGATCACGTAGCGCATGGGAGGAGCCTCGCACAGTCGTGTGTACCTGCCATGAAGGGCCCTGTCGCAGGGTCACTCCCGCGTGAGCTCGACCAGCTTCACGACGGTGTTCCAGTTGCGGGTGGTCGCGATCACGCCCTTGTTGATGCGGGGCTTCGCGAGGTGCTCGGCGAGTTTGGAGCGGCCGAGGCCCTCGGGGGCGTAGAGGTACAGCTCGCGGTCGCCGAGCCGGAACTCCTCGGGGAGGTAGGCCTCCCGGTCGATCTCCGCGAAGCGCTGCGCGTCGACGGACTCGGAGAAGTAGGTGACGTGGAGCTGCTTGGCCTCCAGCTCGGCGGCCGGGAAGGGGCAGGCCTCCGCCACGGCCGTCAGGTAGGCGTGGTCTCGGACGATCACGTCGACCCGGAAGCCGAACTGCTTCTCGATCGCCTGCGCGAGTTCCGCGGCCAGGGACTCCTCGTCGCCGCGGCCGGTGGCGAAGACGGCCTGGCCGCTCTGCAGGTGGGTGCGTACGCCGTCGTGGCCGAGGCCTTCCATCAGCTGTCGCAGCTCGGCCATCGCGAGCTTTTTCCTGCCGCCCACGTTGATCCCGCGCAGCAGCGCCGCATACGTCGTCGTCATCCGCTCACCATAAGTCCGCGGACCTTGAGGCGGCCGTCGTGCCCCGTGGGGGTGGGCACGAGGGCCGCCGTCCGCGCGGGGCGGACTGCGCGAAACTCTCGCCCAACGGCGGGGCCCGGAGCAACACCTTCACGTACCTGTGACGTGTTCATCAAGGTTTCGTAATGACAAAGAGGAGCGATGCCGACGGACCGGACACCGGAGCGCCACCCTGATCACTACCTTCGAGTAGCCCGAATAGATGTAAGGGGCCCTTGTCCTCCCCAGCGGTGAGGCGTCCGAGTCCGAGGGGATGAGTTCGGGCCGCGGCACCTCACCGGGCAGCACGACGAGATGGGCTTATGCCGGCCATACCTTCGAAACGAAAGGTGACGGCACGGGGCTGTCACCGTGCGCAAGGGGGCAAGCCCATCATGGGGAACGGAGATTCGCGGGTGCGGGGCATAGCCGCCCGGGCCGGTGGCTGGAGCGCCCGGCACCGATGGGCTGCCGTCGGCATCTGGGTGTTGTTCGTCGTCCTGGCGATGGGGCTCGGTTCGGCCGCGGGCACCGTCAAGCTCAAGGACAGCGACCAGCTCAAGGGCGAGACGCGCACCGCCGCAAAGATCGTCGACGACGCCGGGATCAACGAGCCGGCCAGTGAGTCGGTCCTGATCCAGGCGAAGGGCGGCGGGCTGAAGGCCACAGACGCCGAGTTCAAGGCCGCCGTCGGCGCGGTCGTCAAGGCCGTCGACGGGACCGGCAAGGTCACGGACGTGCGCTCGCCGTACACCACGCAGACGATCTCCAAGGACGGGCGCAGCGCGCTGGTGCAGTTCGACATGCGCGGCGACGCCGAGACCGCGGGCGACCGTGTGGAGCCCGTGCAGAAGGCCGTCGACGGGGTGCAGAAGAGTCACACGACGCTGCGGATCGAGGAGATCGGCAGCGCCAGTATGCAGAAGACGGTCGACGACGCGTTCGGGGACGACTTCAAGCAGGCCGAGCTCTCCGCGGTGCCGGTGGCCCTCGGCATTCTGCTCATCGCCTTCGGGGCGCTCGTGGCCGCGCTGCTGCCGGTGGCACTGGCGCTCACCGCGATCATGGCGACGATGGGCCTGATGAGCATCGTCAGCCACATCCAGCCGATGACCGACACCGCCAACTCCGTGATGCTGCTGGTCGGTCTGGCCGTCGGCGTGGACTACTGCCTGTTCTACCTGCGCCGTGAGCGCGAGGAGCGAGCGGCCGGGCGGGACGCGCAGACGGCTCTCAGGGTCGCCGCCGCGACCAGTGGCCGCGCGATCATCGTCTCGGGTATCACGGTGTGCGTGGCGATGGCGGGCATGCTGTTCACCGGCCTCGCCACGTTCGAGGGGATGGGCCTGGCCTCGCTGATGGTCGTGGCGGTCGCCATGGTCGGGTCGGTGACGGTGCTGCCCGCACTGCTGTCGCTGCTGGGCGAGCGGGTCGAGAAGGGGCGGATCCCGTTCCTGCGCAAGGCCATGGAGCGCCGGGCCGCCCGCACGGGCGGGGAGAGCCGGTTCTGGACCGCGGTCCTGCGCGGCGTGCTCGCCAAGCCCCTCGTCTCGGTCCTGGTCGCGGCCGGTGTGCTGCTGGCGATCGCGGCTCCCGCGGTCGGCATGAAGACCCAGAACCTCACGCTGGACCAGGAGTTCGGCGACCGGCTGCCGATCGTGCAGACGTACAACCGCGTCAACGACGCCTTCCCGGGCGGTTCCGAGCCGGCCGAGGTGGTCGTCAAGGCCAAGGACATCAACGCCCCCGAGGTGAAGAGCGCCCTCGCCGACTTCAAGGAGCGGGCGATCAGTTCGGGCGCCTCGCGTGGTCCGGTCGAGATCAAGCTGCACGACGCCCAGAACATCGCCTACCTGTACGTCCCCCTGGTCGGCGGCTCCGACCTGGACAAGGCGGGCGCCAGCCTGGAGAAACTGCGCGACGACGTACGGCCCGCGACGCTCGGCAAGGTCGACGGCGTCGAGGCACCGATCACCGGACAGGTCGCCGGCTCGCACGATTTCAACGCGCAGCTCGGTGGTGCGGTCGTACCGGTCTTCGCGTTCGTGGTGATCTTCGCCTTCCTGCTGATGCTGCTGTCGTTCCGCTCGCTGACGGTCGCGATCACCTCGATCGTGCTCAACCTGCTGTCGGTGGGCGCCGCCTACGGCATCCTCGTCGCCGTCTTCCAGCACGGCTGGGGCGCCTCACTGGTGGGTGCGGAGGGCGTCGGTGCGATCATCACCTGGCTGCCGCTGTTCCTTTTCGTGATCCTGTTCGGACTGTCGATGGACTACCACGTGTTCGTGGTCTCGCGGATCCGTGAGGCGCGGATGCGCGGCCGTACGACGAGGGACGCGATCCAGCACGGCGTGGTCACCACGGCCGGTGTCGTCACCAGCGCCGCGGTCATCATGGTCGCCGTGTTCGCGATCTTCGGCACGCTGTCCATGCAGTCCATGAAGCAGATGGGTGTGGGCCTGGCGGCCGCGGTGCTCATCGACGCGACGATCATCCGGGGCGTGCTGCTCCCGGCGGTCATGGCGCTGCTGGGCGAGCGCAACTGGTATCTGCCGAAGTGGCTGCACCGGCTGCCTGACCTGACGCACGACGAGTCGTCGGAGGCCGTCGCGCCCTCGGTGCCGGACGAGGGTGAGCGTGTGAGGGTCTGATCCCTCCTCAAGGCTGAGGGCCCGTTGGTCTCCGGGGGAGTCAACGGGCCCTCACTCGTCCTCACTCGTCCTCAGCCGCTCTCACGCGGCCTCACTCGCCGTCACCGCGCGGGCAGTTCGGCCTCGATCAGGTCGACCGCCCTGTGCGTGCCGCCCTCCTGGGCCATCTCGTCCCGGATCTCCTTGAGCCGGCGGGCCACTTCGGGGTCGTCGACCAGGGCGAGGGCGGCGGTGCGCAGGGTCTCGGCGTCCGCCTCCGCCGTGGGGACGTGGCGGGCGACTCCGAGTGCCTGGAGCATGTCCGCGTTGCCGAACTGGTCGACGGCCTGCGGTACGGCGATCATCGGCGTCGAGGTCGCCAGCCCCTCCTGGCTGCCGCCCGCCCCGGCGTGCGTGACGAACAGGTCGGCCTCCTTGAGGATCGCCAACTGCGGCACCCACGAGCGCACTTCGACGTTCGCCGGTACGTCCCCGAGCTCGGCGGGGTCCAGCTGCCCACCGATCTGCAGCACGAGATGCCAGCCCGGGAGATCGCCGAAGGCCCGCACGCACTCCCGGTAGAAGCCCGGCTGGTTGGTGAAGGTCGACCCGAGCGACACGAGCACCACCTTCTCGGCATGCTCCGGCCGCCGCCACTCCCCCTGCTCCGACCGGTCCCCCTGGCAGGCACCGACGAAGGTGTACACGCTCTCGTCGACCCGGTCGGCGTTGGGCTGCAACGCCCTGGGGATCAGGACGAGCGAACGGTCGGGCCGGCCCATGAAGGAATCGGGGTGCAGGGTGATCCCGTTCTCCTCCAGCCAGGCCCGGAAGCGGGCGTAGTACGCCTGACCGCGCTCGGTGCTCTTCGGCTCGGCCCACATGGGCTCGGCGACCTCCTCCTCGTAGCCCTCCCAGGCGACGAGGTTCGGCGACAGTGAGATCGCGGGCACGCCCCAGCGATGGGCGAGGACACGGCCGGGGTACGCCGTGATGTCGTGCAGGACGAGGTCCGGTACGTCGCCCTCGTACGCCCGGCTCAGCTGGGGCAGGGCCTGGATCGCGTCGCCGAGAAAGAGCTCGACGTGGTCCAGCAGCTCACTGCCCCAGGCCGCCGGGTCGGCGCCCGGCCCCGGCAGGGTGGAGTTCCAGAGCTTCGGCTCGGCACCGGTCTCGGCGACCTTCTCCGCGAAGACCGGCGGGATCGCGTACGTGACCCGGTTCCCGCGGGCGACGAGCCGGCGGACCACCTCCAGACTGGGGTTCACATGGCCGTGGGCGGCCACGGAGAACATGGCGATGTGGGCGGGGCGGGTCATGGGGGCTCGGCTCGTCATGTGATCGACGCTAGGCGAGACGA
Source organism: Streptomyces sp. NBC_00461 (assembly GCF_036013935.1). Classification (NCBI taxonomy): domain Bacteria; kingdom Bacillati; phylum Actinomycetota; class Actinomycetes; order Kitasatosporales; family Streptomycetaceae; genus Streptomyces; species Streptomyces sp. NBC_00461. Next base: position 7,614,710 of record NZ_CP107902.1, on the reverse strand, counting down.
ACCGTCTCGTGCAACTTGTATTCCGTGTATTCCGTGTATTCCGTGTCTCCTGTGTCTCCCGTGTCTCCCGTGTCTCCCTCCGACTCATCCGGCCAGCACCTCGTGCAGCGTCAGCCACCGCTCGGGCCCCACCTCGCCCACCAGCACCCGCGTGTCCAGTCCGGCCGCCCGGAACGCGGCGTCCACCCGACGCCTCGGACTGGCCCGCGGGAGCGAGGCGTGCAGCGAGCCGCCGACGCCCGAGAAGCCAAGCTCGACGAGGCGACGCCAGCTGTCGTGGGCGCCGTCCTCCAGCAGCGGGGTGCGGCGCCGTTCGACGCGTACGATCCCGGCGTCGACGCGGGGCACGGGCCGAAACCGCGTGCGGTCGACCCGGCCGGCCAGCCGCCACTCCCAGCGGGGCCAGCTGCGGATGGTGAGCAGGGTCCAACTCCCGTAGTCGCCCGTGCGTTTGCGTGCGTATTCGAGCTGGGTGAGCAGGGTCGCGTCGGTGAGGGAGGGACGAGGGCGGGACGAGGGCGGCGGTTCACCGCTGGTACCGCGCCAGCACCATGTTGCCGTCCTTCACCAGGCGTCTGCGCAGTTCGCCGAGGCCGATGGCACCGCTGTAGTACTCCTGGAATGCCGGGGTCGCCACCTTGTCCTTCCACTCGGGGTAGCCGCGCACGGACTGCGCGGGTGCCGAGCGGAGCCGGCCGGCGAGGGCGGTACCGGTGGCCCACCCGTCCTTGGCCGTGTGCAGGGCCGGGTCCTTGAGGGCCTGGGTGCCGGTCGGCAGCATCCAGTCGCCCAGCGCCAGCCGCACCATGTTCTTCGGCCGCAACAGGAAGTCGACGAACTCGGCGGCCTCCTTCTTGTGCGGGCTGTCCTCGGCGATGGACAGGGTCTGCGGGCTGACGCCCTGGGTGAGGCCGTCGGCGCCGGCCGGGGCGGGCAGCACCTGCCAGTCGAAGCCCTTGGGCGCCTGCTGCACGATCTGCTGGCGGTAGGAGAAGCCGAGCGGGACCATCGCATACCTGCCGCCGAAGAACCCGGGCAGGGTGTCCGAGCCGCCGCTGCCCAGGGTGGTGGGCGAGGCGCTGTGATCGGTGTCGGCCTGGTCGTGGATCGTGCGGGGCACCACCTGGTCGGCCGCCTCGAAGCGGATCGTCACCCTGCCGTCGGCGCCCCGGTGGAACAGTTCGCCGCCCGCCGACAGCGAGAGGTTGAGCGTGGCGGAGACGGGCTCCTTGAGCGGCCAGGCCACGCCGTACTTCCCCTCGCCGCTCAGCTGCCGGGTGACGCTCCTGAACTCCGCCCAGCTCCACGGGCGTTCGGGAGTGGGGATCCGTACGCCGGACTCCTTCAGCCATTTCCTGTTGGCGACGATCACCCGCGGCTCCTGGAGGAAGGGCACGCCGTAGACGCCGTCCCCGAAGGTCGCCGTCTCCCAACTCCGTTGTGGAATATCGGACTTGAGTCGGGTGGACAGCAGTCCCCGAAGGTCGGCGAGGTAGCCGCCGTAGGCGAAGTCCGCGAGGTCGTCGGAGGCGTCGTGGATGATGTCGGGTGCCTCACCGCCCTCGAAGGAGGTGAGGAGCTGGTCGTGGACGCTGTCCCAACTTCCCTGGACGTACTCGACCTTGACGTCCGGATGGCTCGCGTTCCACTCCTTCACCAGCTCCTTGTTGGCCGCGACCGACTCCTGCTGCCAGGCCAGTGACTGGAAGCGGAGAGTGATCCGGCCGTCCGCGGTGCCACCGCCGCCGCCCGCGCATCCCGCCAACAGGGCCAGCACGAGGGCCAGGAGCCCGATCATCCTGCCGCGCATCAGTTCTTCACCGCCCCGGTGAGCATGCCGCCGGTGATCCGCCGCTGGATGAGGGCGAACACGACGAGGGAGGGCAGCGTCGCGAGGAACGCGGCCGCCGCGAGCGGGCCGAGGTCGGCGACGCCTTCCGCGCCGATGAAGTGGGTGAGCACCACCGGAAGGGTCTGTTTCTCGGGGGTCTTCAGCAGGACGAGGGCGAAGAAGAACTCGTTCCACGCGGTGACGAAGGCGAACAGTCCCGTCGCGGCGATCCCCGGCGCGAGCAGCGGCGCCACCACCGACACCAGTGTCCGCAGCCGCCCGGCCCCGTCGACGGCGGCCGCCTCCTCGATCTCGGTCGGCACCGCGCGGACGTATCCGGCCAGCATCCACAGCGCGAAGGGCAGCGCCCACACGACGTACACCAGCGTCAGCCCCGCCGGCGAGTTGATCAGCCGCAGGTTCTTCAGCACCAGGAACAGCGGGATGATCACCAGGACCAGCGGGAACGCCTGGCTGACCACCACCCAGCCGGTGGCGGCCCGGGTGAGCGCGGAGCGCCGGCGGGCCATGACATAGGCGAGCGGGGTCGCGATCGCCACCGCGATGACCGCCGCCCCGACCGCGGCGAGCAGGGAGTTGAGCGCTGCGTGCAGCAGGGGCTGCTCGTCGAAGGCCTGCCGGAAGTTGTCGAGGGTGGGGTGCCGGGGGATCCAGGTGGGGTGCAGACCGCCCAGTTCCCGGGGCGACTTGAAGGCGGTGGAGAGCAGCCAGAGGAGGGGGAAGGCCAGGAAGACGAGATACGCGAGGAGGGCCGCGTACTGGCCGGCCCTGACGCCGGTCCGGATGCCGGTCCGGATGCCGGTCCGGATGCCGGTCCGGGCCCTCATGCCTCGTCACCTCCCCTGAGCCGGCCCACGAGGAAGAGGCCGAGCAGCACCGAGATGACCGCGACCATCACACATCCCATCGCCGCCGCGTACCCGAACTGCCCGTAGCGGAAGGCCTCTTCGTAGGCGAACAGCATGGGCAGACGGGTGCGGCCGCCGGGGCCGCCACTGGTCAGTACATAGACCAGGGCGAAGGAGTTGAAGTTCCAGATCAGGTTGAGCGCGGTGATGGCGAGGGCGACCGGTCTGAGGGCGGGCCAGGTGACCGTGCGGAAGCGGCGCCAGGCACCCGCCCCGTCGACGGCGGCCGCCTCGTGGAGTTCGCGCGGGGTGTTCTGCAGTCCGGCGAGCAGCGCGACCGTGGTCTGCGGCATGCCCGCCCAGACACCGACGACGATCACCGCGGGCAGCGCGGTCCCGAGACCGCTGAGCCAGTCACGGCCGTCGCCGAGGCCGAGGTCGTACAGGGTTTCGTTGAGAACGCCCGCGTCCGGGTTGTAGACCAGCCGCCACATGATGCCCACGACGATTTCGGGCATCGCCCACGGGACGATCGCGAGGGCGCGGGCCAGCCATCTCAGCCGCAGGTCCTCGTTGAGCAGCAACGCGAGACCGAGTGCCAGCAGGAACTGCGGGACGGTCACACCGACCGCCCACACCAGCCCGATCCGGAACGACTCCCAGAACAGCGTGTCGTGCAGCAGGTCCTGGAAGTTGAGGCCGCCGATCCACTGCGTGGACCGGGTCCGGCCGGACTGGGAGTCGGTGAAGGCCAGCAGGACGCCGTAGAGCAGGGGGCCGACGCTCAGTACGAGGATGGGGATCAGGGCGGGAAGGACGAGGAACCAGGCGCCGTGCCCGTCGGCGCGCCGGCGTCCTCCGCTGCTCGGGGCTCGTCGCACCGCCCGCCCCTGCGCGGTCACCAGTGTCACGGACTCAGCCCCTTCGCGCTGCTCGGGTGGCCCCGTCATGGTCGTGAAGGCGCTGTACGCCGTCAAGGCACCGCACACAGGGCCGGACCTGTGCGGATGCGAGACTGACCGACGGATGGCGAGATTCCGACGCCGTCCGCGACAGGCCCGGGACGACGCAGCAGGCGTACGACGACACGGCAGCCGTACGACGACACGGGAGGCGGACGATGGACGAGGCGACGGCGCGGGACGCACTGGCCGCGGCGGGAGTGCTGCCCGTCCCGGCACGCGACGCGCGGCTCCTCGCGCTGGGCGAGAACGCGGTGTTCGCCGCCGGTGACCTGGTGGTCAAGGTGGGCCGCGACGCCGAACTCCTCGGCCGGGCGCGCCGGGAACTGGACATCGCACTGTGGCTCGCCGAGGCGGGCGTACCGGCGGTCCGGGCGGCCGAGCCGAAGCCACTGCTGGTCGGGGGGCACCCCGTGACCATCTGGCACCGGCTGCCCGATGCCGTACGGGCCGCGGAACCGCGGGATTTGGCCGAACTGCTGCGGGTGGTCCACGCTCTGCCCTCGCCCTCCTTCGATGTGCCGCCCCGGGAGCTGCTGGGCGGTGTGGAACGCTGGCTGCGCCTCGCGGGCGACGCGATCGACCCCGCGGACGCGGCGTATCTGCGGGACCGGCGGGACGGCTTCGCATCGGCCGCCGCCGCGCTCACCCCGCACCTTCCGCCCGGCCCCATCCACGGGGACGCGCTGCCCCGCAATGTGCACGTCGGCCCGGACGGTCCGGTCCTGGTCGATCTGGAGACCTTCTCCGTCGACCTGCGTGAGCACGACCTGGTCGTCATGGCCCTGTCCCGCGACCGCTACGGCCTGCCGACCGACGCCTACGACTCCTTCACCGAGTCCTACGGCTGGGACGTGCGCGAGTGGGAGGGCTGCTCGGTGCTGCGCGGCGCCCGCGAGACGGCCAGCTGCGCCTGGGTCTCCCAGCGCGCACCGACCAACCCCAAGGCCCTGGTCGAGTTCGAACGCCGGGTGGCGTCACTGCGGGACGGGGACGAGTCGGTGCGCTGGTATCCGTTCTGACCGAGCCTGGTGGAGAGGGGGTTCAGACCGTCTCGTCCGCCGGCTCCCGCAGGGGCCAGGTGCCGTCGACCACCGCCGTCGCGTCCCCCTTGCCGCGCAGGAAGCTCTGGAAGTCCGCCGCCCACTCGGCATACCACGCGATCTGGCGGCGGTGCAGTTCCGCCGGACCGAGGGCCGCGATCTTGGGGTGGCGGGCGGCTATCGCGCCGGCCAGACAGGCCGCGGCGAGGGCGTCGGCCGAGGCGTTGTGCGCGGCGTCGAGCGGTACGCCGTACTCCGTGCAGACCGCTTCGAGGTTGCGCTTGCCGCGGCGGTAGCGGTCGACCCAGCGGTCGATGGTGTACGGGTCGATGACCGGGGCGGGGTCGATGCCGCCCAGCCGGTCGCGGAGGGACGGCAGGCCGTGCCTGCGCAGTTCCGCGGAGAGCAGGCTCAGGTCGAAGGCTGCGTTGTAGGCGACCACCGGGACGCCCGTCTTCCAGTACCCGGCCAGGACGTCCGCGATGGCGTCCGCCACCTGGTCGGCGGGGCGGCCGTCCGCCGCCGCCCGCTCGTTGCTGATCCCGTGGACCGCGACCGCGTCGGCCGGGATCTCCACGCCCGGATCCGCCAGCCACTCCCGGCACCCTATGGGCTGCCCGCCCCTGACCTCGATCACGGCCCCCGTGACGATGCGCGCCTCGCGCGGATCGGTCCCGGTCGTCTCCAGGTCGAAGCCGACCAGCAGCTCCTGGTGCCAGCCCATGGGCGGTCCCCCTTCTTGGTGGTGCTTTCCCCCAGTGGTCTCCACCTTCCCATGTGCCACTGACAATCCGAGGACCGCATTCCGCTTGCGGCCACGGGCGGTTCAGGACACGGGCCGCGAATCCGCCCAAGTCGTTTCGAACTCCTCGCGATAGGTCGGGAAGAGCCCGCTGTCATCCACATCGCCCGATTTGACCACCCGGTTGCCGTTGCGCAGCACCAGCACCGGCGCCTCCATGCCGCGCGAGCGCCGCAGATAGGACTGCACGACGGCGATGCCGTCCGAGCCGTCGCCGTCGACGAGGTAGGCCGTGCAGCGCGGGGTCTCGTCGTAGACCTGGATCTCGAAGGCGCCCGGGTCGCGCAGCCGGGACCGCACGCGGCGCATGTGCAGGATGTTCATCTCGACGGCCCGGCTCAACTCCCCGCGCTTCATGCCGAGTTCACGCTCGCGCCGCTTGACTGCGCTGGAGGCGGGGTTGAGGAACAGGAGCCGGACGCGGCAGCCGGCCTCGGCGAGGCGCAGCAGCCGTCGCCCGGAGAAGTTCTGCACGAGCAGGTTGAGGCCGATGCCGACGGCGTCGAGGCGGCGGGCTCCGCCGAACATGTCCTCGGCCGGGAACTGACGCAGCAGCCGCACCCGGTCGGGATGTACGGCGACCACGTCCGCGTACCGGTCGCCGACCAGGTCCTCCACCGCGTCCACGGGCAGCCGGCGTGCCGACGGCACGTCCCCGGCCGCGCCGAGGATGTCCAGCAGCTTCGCCGAGGCCCGCTCGGCCTGGTTCAGGACCGCCTCGGACAGGGCGCGGTTGCGGGAGACGACGTTGCGGGTGACCTCCAGCTCGTCCAGGGCGAGTTCGACGTCGCGGCGGTCGTCGATGTACGGCTCGAAGCACGGCCAGTGCTGCACCATCAGCTCGCGCAGCTGCGGCAGCGTGAGGAAGCTGAGGACGTTGTCGTCGGCCGGGTCGAGCAAGTAGCCCTTGCGGCGGCTGACTTCGCGCACCGCGACCGCGCGCTGCACCCATTCCTGGCCGGCCGGCCCGGCCGCGGCGACCACCCAGTCGTCGCCGTGGACGGGTTCGTAGATGGGCCGCAGAACGGCGGCCACGACCGCGCGCAGCCGCTGTTCGACGAGGTTCAGCCAGATGTAGGCCCGGCCGGCTCGCTGAGCGCGCGTACGCACCTCGCGCCAGGCGTCGGTGTCCCAGTCCAGCTCCGGCCCGATGGAACTCGTCGCCATGGGCCTGGCCAGGGACACCGTGCCGGGCGGGACGTCTGTGGAGTCCCCCTCGTGACCCTCGTCACCAGGGGGCAACTCCAGCCCTCCCGACCCCACCCGCGCACCGCCTTCCGCTCCCCCGAGCACTACCCCGTGTCAACGATCAAGGAAGGGTACTCCGGGAGCGGTCGGCGATGCAGCCGGATGGACAGTGTCGTTTCTCAACTACGCGGCTCCCAGTGGCCGTTCTGGGACGCGAGGGCGTCCGGAGTGAGCGGATTCATAGCGGTGACGTCCCTCGGGGCGATGGAGAAGCCCTGCCAGTGGACCGGCATGGGCTGCTGGTCCTCGTCCCGCGCTATGTGGTGGAAGCCCACGTTCATCCAGAGGATCGGGTGGGAGAGGGTTTGGCCGTTCACCCACCTGTCGACGGACTTGCCCGATGCGGCAGGGCAGTTGCCGGTGTTGTTGCTGGCGAACTGCTCGCACTTGTTGTACTCGGTGAAGTACAGGTCGTGCTTGGTGAAGGGACGCCCCGGGTACTTGGTGGTGGTGCCGGGGACGATCTCGTACGAGCGGGCGTGCCCGTCCTTGTTCTTGCCGGTCGCGCTGACCATCCGCCACCAGCGGTAGGTCTGGTAGTCGCCGGCGAGTTCCTTGGTGACCTTGGTGCGGGTGGTCTTGGCGCTCGGGGCCTCCTGGCCGCGGGCCGGCGCCGTGACCTTCGAGTCGTACTGCTCGACCTTCGTCTTGGAGGAGCCGTCGAGGCCGAAGTCCAGGCGCCAGAAGACGTTGTGGGTGTGGCTGGTGGCGGAGGCGGTGGCGCCCTTGCCGATGGGCCAGCCGCGGCCGTCGCCGGCGTCGTAGTCCTCGTAGGAGAGGCTGCCGGTGGCACCGACGTTCATGTTGATCGTGCCGTCGTCCTGGAAGCGCCACTCGGTCATGTACTCGTACCAGCCGACCTGGTTGACCGTGTAGACGAGAAGGTCCTTGCCCTGGGCCTGGTAGACCTGGTTGGCGCTGTTGCCCTGCATGCGGTAGGCGTGGCCGCGGGCGCGGGTGGTGGTGCACAGGCCCTTGACGTTGGCCTGCGACGGGTCCCAGGCGTCCGGCACCTTGACGGTCTTGATGGTGCCGCCGGGGCACTCGCCGGGCGCCAGGTTCATCAGGCCCTGGGCGAAGCCGAAGCCGGTGAGGTCGTCGTACTCGACGCTGCCGTCGTCGTAGGGAACGTCGATCTGGGCGAGCCGGGCGCTGTTGAGCACCTTGATCGGCGTGGTCTCGCCCTTGGGCTGGTAGGACACGTTGTCGAGGACGAGTCCGGCCTTGCTGTCGTAGCGCCAGCACATCCGCCAGGTCGTACCGCTGGACAGCTTCTGCTCGATCTTGTAGGCGGCGCTGCAGTCGGCGGCGGGGGCTGCGGCGGCCTTCGGCTGGGCGGCGGCCGGCCCGGCACCGGTCACCGCGCCTGCGGCCAGCGCGGCCACGGACAGGCCCACGGCCGTCCGGGTGCGGGCACGGCTCATTCTGATGACGCGCATGAAGACGTGACTCCCTTACAGGAGGAGCAAGTGGGAAAAGTGAACGGAGGCGGGCTCAGCGTCGGGCGAGCTTGGCGACCTTGCCCGCACTGAGGTCGACGATCAGCGACCTGGCGTCGATCCACGGCCCGTTGACGACCTTCGGAAACAGCCGCACGCACCGGTGCTCACCGCACTTGTCCAGTACGGCGGGCTGGGCGCCCGGCGTGGCCCGGTACACGGCGCCGTTGAGCAGCAGCTGGTCCGGCGAGGTGAGCTCCTTGCCGGTGGCGTCCTTGTAGTCCGCCTTGAGTCCGGCGCCGAGCGGGTCGGCGATCAGGATCTTGGCGGCCTCGGCGTTCTCGGCGCGGCTCAGCGGCGGCTGGACGCCGTGCTGCGTGCCGGTCTCCTCGACCTTTCCGGTGTCCAGGTTGACCGTCTTGGTGACGAGGGTGTCGTTCTTGTAGTCGTAGAACGTCACGTCGGCGCGACGGGGCGCGTTCGGGTCGTCCACCTCGTCGTTCTCCGGGTCGGCGATGTCGACCGTGAGCCGCTGCGGCCCGCGCTCGCCCTCGACGTTCTCGGCGGAGTTGAGCAGCTGACGGCTGGCGGCGATCTGCTCGGCCCGCTTGGTCTCGTCGTCGGTGAGCGGGTCGTTGCCCTTGCCCTTGTCGCCCTCGGCGGGCGCCTGCTCGACCACACCGGCCGGGACCGCGCCGTCCTGCCCCTGTCCCGCCTCCTGCGCCGCCCGAGTCCCGGCGCTGCCGCCTCCCGACTCGCCGGCCCCCGCCGTCCCCGGCAGGGTGATGCCGACCATCACGGCGGTCCCGGCCACCGCTATGGCCGCTCCGGCCACCACCTTGCCCAGATGGCGGTGCACTATCTTGCGCACATTTCCCCCACTCCCCTTCATCCCGGGAGTACGTGTCTGCCCCAGTGGTTTCGGCATACCGCGTATGCCTGGTCGATCGGTAAGAGGGACGTAAGTCATAGGTGGTTCCATCACTTTCGGGGACACTCGACGCGAAGGCGCCCCCGACGGCGCGTCCCACCTGAAAGAGTCGTGTCCATGCAGGTCTGGCCTGGCGAGGCGTATCCGCTCGGTGCCACGTACGACGGCGCCGGCACCAATTTCGCTGTCTTCTCGGAGACCGCGGACCGAGTAGAGCTGTGTCTGCTGCACGACGACGGCTCGGAGACGGCGGTGGAACTGCGCGAGAGCGACGCTTTCGTGCGGCACGCGTACGTGCCCGGCATCATGCCGGGACAGCGTTACGGCTTCCGCGTGCACGGCCCGTACGCCCCCGAGCGCGGCATGCGCTGCAACTCGGCGAAGCTGCTGCTCGACCCGTACGCGCGCGCGATCAGCGGTTCCATCCGCTGGGGCGAGGAGGTGTACGGCTACCACTTCGACGCGCCCGAGGAGCGCAACGACCTGGACTCGGCGCCGCACACGATGACGTCGGTCGTGGTCAACCCCTACTTCGACTGGGGCGACGACCGGCGGCCCCGGCGCGGGTACCACGAGACGGTGATCTACGAGGCCCATGTGAAGGGCCTCACCATGCAGCATCCGGGGCTGCCGGAGGAGTTGCGCGGCACCTATGCGGCGCTCGCGCACCCGGTGATCATCGAGCATCTGGTGGAGCTGGGCGTGACCACGCTCGAGCTGATGCCGGTCCACCAGTTCGTGAACGACCACCGGCTGGTCGACATGGGCCTGAACAACTACTGGGGCTACAACACGATCGGTTTCTTCGCCCCGCACAACGCGTACGCGTCCTGGGGCGACCGCGGCCAGCAGGTCCTGGAGTTCAAGTCGGCGATCAAGGCGCTGCACGAGGCCGGTATCGAGGTCATCCTGGACGTGGTCTACAACCACACGGCCGAGGGCAACCACCTGGGCCCGACGCTCTCCTTCAAGGGCATCGACAACCCGCAGTACTACCGGCTCACCGACGACCCGCGCTACTACATGGACACCACGGGCACCGGGAACTCCCTGCTGATGCGGTCCCCGCACGTCCTGCAGCTGATCATGGACTCGCTGCGGTACTGGGTCACCGAGATGCACGTCGACGGTTTCCGCTTCGACCTGGCGGCCACGCTGGCCAGGCAGTTCCACGAGGTGGACCGGCTGTCGTCGTTCTTCGACCTGGTGCAGCAGGACCCGGTGGTCTCCCAGGTGAAACTCATCGCCGAGCCGTGGGACGTCGGCGAGGGCGGCTACCAGGTGGGCAACTTCCCGCCGCTGTGGACCGAGTGGAACGGCAAGTACCGCGATACCGTGCGGGACATGTGGCGGGGCGAGCAGCGCGCGCTCGCCGAGTTCGCGTCCCGGCTGACGGGCTCGTCGGACCTCTACCAGGACGACGGCCGCCGCCCGCTGGCCTCGATCAACTTCGTGACCTGCCACGACGGTTTCACCCTGCACGACCTGGTCGCCTACAACAACAAGCGCAACCGGGCCAACGGCGAGGACAACCGGGACGGCGAGAGCCACAACCGGTCCTGGAACTGCGGGGCGGAGGGCGACACCGACGATCCCGAGGTGCTGGAGCTGCGGGCACGCCAGATGCGGAACTTCATCGCCACGCTGATGCTGTCCCAGGGCGTGCCGATGATCAGCCACGGCGACGAGTTCGCCCGCACCCAGAACGGCAACAACAACGCCTACTGCCAGGACAACGAACTGGCCTGGGTGAAGTGGCCGGCCCCCGACGCGGAGAAGGACGCGGCCGGCAGCGAGCTGCTGGAGTTCGCGCGCGCGATGGTGTGGCTGCGCAAGGACCATCCCGTCTTCCGCAGGCGCCGCTTCTTCCACGGGCGCCCCGTGGAGGGCACCCACGACGAGCTGTCGGACATCGCCTGGTTCACCCCGGAGGGCAAGGAGATGACCCAGCGTGACTGGGACACGGCACCGGCCTCGGCGCTGACGGTGTTCCTGAACGGGAACGCGATCTCCGAGCCCGGCACGCGCGGCGAGCGGATCGGCGACGACTCGTTCCTGCTGATGTTCAACGCCTCGCCCGAGACGCTCGACTTCGTGGTGCCGGTCAACCACGGCCGCCAGTGGCAGGTCGTCGTCGACACCGCCCGCACGGACGGAGCACAGCCGGACACGGGCCCGAAGGTACGCGCCGGCGCCCGGCTTACCCTGGTGGACCGCAGCCTGACGGTGCTGCAGCGGCCGGTCTAGACCCTGCCCGGGCTCACCGAAACGGTCCTCCACGCGCGCGTGGAGGACCGTTTCGGTGAGCCCGGGGTACGAGGCCGGGCACGCCCTCGCCGGCGTCGCGCAGGCGAGTACGGCGGCCAGCCTCGCCGCCGCGGAGACGGCCACGGGGGCGGTACGACCCGGCCAGTCGGCCGGTGACGGCAACCACGAGACCCTGGCCCGCCGACGAGGCCGGGCACGCGCGTGGAAAGCCGTTTCGGCGAGCCCCGGGATACAAAGCCGGGCACGCCGCGGCCGCGATCGCCGCAGGCGAGTGCCCGGCCAGACTCGCCGCCGTGGAGACGGCCACGGGGGCGGTACGACCCGGCCAGTCGGCCGGTGACGGCAACCACGAGACCCTGGCCCGCCGACGAGGCCGGGCACGCGCGTGGAAAGCCGTTTCGGCGAGCCCGGGGTACGAGGCCGGGCGCGCCCTCGCCGGCGTCGCGCAGGCGAGTACGGCGGCCGGACTCGCCGCGCCGAAGGTGGCCGCGGGCCGTAGAACTCGGCCGGGGAGCCGGTGGCGGCGGCCGCGAGAGCCTGGCCCGCCGACGTGTGGTGTTCCGGGCCGGGTGCCGGGCCGGGTCGCGCCCGTCGTCGGGTGCAGGGCGAAACCCGTGACGCAGACGGCCGCCAGGAGGGCGGTGGCGGCCAGGGCGTACGCGGGATGTGTGAGTACGGCGGCCAGGTCGACCAGTGCCGGTCCCTGGCGAGGGAGATCTCGTCGAGGGTGCTTCCGAAGGAGAGGGTCGCGCCGACCGTGGGCTGGGGGCCTGAGCGCCGGCGGGCCGGCGTTGCCGGGCGGGCGCGGCCCGGGGGCCGATCAGCGGTACGGCCGCGCTCGCCGACGAGCGCGGGCAGCCCGGTGGGCGGTCCGGCGAGCACGCCGGCCACCTGGCGCGGCGATCGCGACGCCGTCGGCGAGGGAGAAGGCGAGGGAGAAGAGGAGCACGACCTCCGTCGGCCTTGCCGGTCGGCGGGCCGAAGCTCACCTGTCCGGGCGTGAGTGCCCCGCCGGTGAGGCCCGCGGCCGTCGGCGAGACACTCGTGCGGGCGACGAGCGGCACACGCCCGAACTGGATCGTGGCCGTCGGCAGCAGCGGCCCGGTCGGCGCGATGACGTATGACGTCCTTGTTCGTGCGCCCCATGTGCCCCGTGATCCCCGTCGCTCGACGCCGGCCACGCGCGCGTGCACTTGTGGAGGGGTCGATGACACGAAGGGCGCCAGGACGGGTACGTAGGTTTGCATGACACCTGAGCGAGTCGACCCCGTGGTGCCCACGGCCACCTACCGGCTGCAGCTGCAGCCGGCGTTCCCGTTCGCAGCGGCGGCCGCGGCCGTGCCGTACCTGGCCTCGCTCGGCGTCTCGCATCTGCATCTGTCGCCGGTGCTGGAGGCCGTGCCCGGCTCCCTGCACGGCTACGACGTCGTGGACCACGCGCGCGTACGCGAGGAACTGGGCGGTGAGGAGGAGCTGCGCGCGCTGGCGCACACCGCGCGGGAGCACGGTCTGGGCCTGGTGGTGGACATCGTGCCGAACCACATGGCGATGGCCCCGCGCCACAACCACGCCCTGTGGGAGGTGCTGCGGGAGGGCCCCAAGTCGCCGTACGCGCGCTGGTTCGACGTCGACTGGGAGGCGCAGGGCGGCCAGATGCTGCTGCCGGTGCTCGGAGGGCCGCTCGGCTCGGTGATCGCCGACCTGCGCGTCGACGGTGACGTGCTGCGCTACTACGACCACGTGTTCCCGTTGCGCGAGGGCACCAGGGAGCTGCCGCTGCCTCAGCTCCTTGACGCGCAGTGGTACCGCCCGGTGTGGTGGCGGCTGGCCCGCACGGAACTCAACTACCGGCGTTTCTTCAGCATCTCGGAGCTGATCGGGGTGCGGGTCGAGGACCCGGAGGTGTTCGAGGCGACACACGCGAAGGTCCTTCAGCTGCTGCACGAGGGCGTGGTCGACGGGCTGCGCGTCGACCATCCCGACGGGCTCGCCGACCCGGACGCGTACCTGAGGCGGCTGCACGAGGCGACGGACGGCCGCTGGACGGTGGTGGAGAAGATCCTGTCGGACGGCGAGCCCCTGCCGGCCTCGTGGCCCGTCGCGGGCACCACCGGCTACGACGCCCTGCGGCACATCGACGGGCTCTTCACCGATCCTGCGGGATTCGGTGAACTCCTCGGCCAGTACCGGCGGTTCGCGGCCCCGCAGGCGGACCGGGGCGGCGACTGGGCGGCGACGGTACGGCGGGCGGCGTACAAGGTGCTCACGCACGAGCTGGCCACCGAGGTCGACCGGCTGACCCGGGTGACGAACAGACTGTGCGCCGCCTCACCGGATCCCGCGCTGCGCGACCGTGCTCCCTGGGCGCTGCGCACGGCGCTTCAGGAGCTGCTGGTCCGCCTGGACGTCTACCGGCCCTACGCCTCCGCGGACGCCGCATCCGTGGTCACCGAGGAGGCCGCGGCCGAGGCCCGGCTCGCCTTCGTCGTACCGGAGGAGGCCGGTGCGGTGGACGTGGTGCGCGACCTGGTGCTGGGGCGGGCCAGTGCCGGGCCCGACCTCCTGGAGTTCCGGGCCCGGTTCGCGCAGACCGCGTCGGCGCTGCGCGCCAAGTCCGTGGAGGACACGGCGTTCTACCGCCATGTGCCGCTGCTGTCGGCGACCGAGGTGGGCGGCAACCCGGGCAGCCCGGCGGTGTCCCCGGAGGACTTTCACGCCTACTGCGCGCGCGTGCAGCGCGACTGGCCGGCGACCGGGACCGTGGTGTCGACGCACGACACCAAGCGCAGCGCCGACGTACGGGCGGCGCTGGCCGTGCTCACCGAGTGCCCGCAGCGCTGGGCGGACGTACTGGCGGAGGTGACGCGCGCGGGAGAGGGCGTGCCGGACGCGCAACTGGCGTGGGCGGCCTGGCAGACGGTGTTCGGTCTCGGTGCGGCAGCCGAGGAGCGCGTGCAGCAGGCTCTGTTGAAGCATGTCCGCGAGGCGGGTCTGTTCACGAGCTGGACGGAGCAGGAGCCCGCCTACGAGAAGGCGGTGGCGGCGTTCGTCGCGGCGGGTCCGTGCGGGACGCCGGGCGAGCACGTGGTCGCCCTGAGGAGTGCGCTGGAGGAGCACATCCGGGCGAACGTGCTGGGCACCGCCCTGGTCCACCTGACGATGCCGGGCGTGCCGGACGTCTACCAGGGCACCGAGGGCGAGTACCTGGCGCTGGTGGACCCGGACAACCGGCGGACGGTGCGCTTCCCGCCCGAGGACCCAGGCGACAAGGACGCGGTGACCACGGCGGCGCTCCGGCTTCGCGCGCGGCGGCCCGCCGCCTTCGGGGACGCGGCGACGTACGCGCCGCTGACCGCCGAGGGCCCGGCGGCCGCCCACTGTGCGGCGTTCGTACGGTCCGGGGAGGTCGTCACGGCGGTGACACGGCTGTCGCTGCGGCTGGCGGAGGCGGGCGGCTGGCGGAACACGCGCCTTCCGCTGCCGCCCGGGCGCTGGTCCGATGTGCTGTCTCCGGAGCGGGAGTTCACGGGGCACGCGCGCGTGGAGGACCTTTTCGAACGACTGCCGGTGGTGCTGCTGGAGCGGGTCGCCGCGGAGTAGGGCGGGAAGAGGGCGCCCTGGAGGCGGTGTGGAGGGCTTTCCGGCGGTCGCCGGGCATGCGCTGCATCAGCGGTGAGTGCGGTGTCCGCGCCCCGGCCGCCGGCAACGCCCACAGCTGCCGCCGGCAAATGCATCCGGGCGCCCCCGGGAGCCTCCCCCATGGTGTCCTTGACACGTCACAGAGAGCGTGGCGTACTGCGGAGGGCCAAGCCGGGCGGACGTGACGGGGGTGAGTCTCCTGCCGCAGCTGTGCTACCCCACCGTGCCCCAACTCGTTTCGTGCGCAGGGTTGTTGGCCGCCCATAGACCGGGCCTGTGCACACTGCGGCAAGTCGGCGTGTCCCGGGCGGGCAGGCCCCTGCACCTGCTGTCGGTGGGCCATGCGCGGCGTGCCGTGCTGGTCGTCGCGGGTGCCCACGCCAACGAGCCGACCGGCGGCTCGACCCTCCTCGCACTCGCCGAACGAGTGCTGTTCGAGCGGGCGTTGCGTGCGGGCACGTCCTGGCACTTCCTGCTCTGCGCGGATCCCGACGGGGCGAGCCTGCACGTCACCCCGGCACCGCGCAGCCTCTTCGACTACCACCTCGGGTTCTTCCGGCCCGCGGCCGAGGAGCAGCCGGAGTGGTCGCCGTCCGTGCTGCCGCCGCACCTGCTGCCGCACCTGCTGCCGCCCGAGACGCGCGCGCTGACCCGGGTCATCGACGAGCTGCGCCCCTACCTCCAGGTGACCCTGCACGGCACGGATCTGGGCGGCAGCTGGGTCCAGTTGACGAAGGACGTACCCGGTCTCGCCGAGCCGTTCGCCAAGTCCGCGGCGCAGCTGCACATCCCGGTGGAGACGGGCGCCTCGGACGCCGCCGGCTGGGCCGCGTCCGGGCCCGGAGTGCATGTGATGCCCTCCGCCGGCGCGGGCGCCGCGTACCCGAGCATGCCCGACGACGCCCGTCACAGCACCTGGTACGCCACCCACCGCTACGGCGGTCTGACGGCGGTGGTCGAGGTGCCGATGTGGGCGAGCGACCTGGTGGACGACCCTGCTCCGCATCCCGCGCCGGCCGCGGCGATGCGACGGCTGGCCCGCCGGCTGCTGCGGGACGCGCTGGAGGTGGAGCGGGTGCTCGCCGAGGCGCTGCCGCGTCTGGAGGGCGTCGAGGGGCCGCTGCTGCGGGCCGCCAAGTGGGCGCTGGAGTTGGTTCCGGGCCTGGCCGCGGACTGGATCCACACGCCTCCCGCCGACAACACGATGGCGTACGTCGGCAGTGTGGACGCGTTCGGCCGCCGCCTGCCGCTGCGGGCGGCGGCCATGCTGCTACGGGTCCTGCGGGAGAACGGCGACCGTGCGGCACCGGGTCTGGAGCGGCTCGTGGCGACCTGGAGCGACTCCTTCGCGCGGCGTTTCCGCGCACGCTGGGTGCCTTTGGAGCACCAGGTCGAGCACCAGTCCCGTACGGTCGTCACGGCCGCGCTGTGTGCGCGTGACCGGGCGGCGTGACGGCGTGATCCCGGGGATCAGCCGTCCAGTGCGAAGACCGATCCCGTCCGCGCGCCCATGAAGCACGTGCTGGAGTAGGTCTGGGTGTAGTCGACCTGCCGGCCGCTCCACTGCCCGCGCGCGTGGACGGTCACCGGCGCGTAGATCATCGAGCAGTAGCGGTCCTTGGCCGGGATCCGGGAGATGTCGCCGTCCACCGCCGCCAGTTCACTGCACGCCTCGGCAGCTCGTGTGTGGCCCTCGGGTGGGTCGCACATCAGCAGGGTGCCGTGGCTGGGGCCGGAGCGGGCGTCGCCCTTGGTGACCGTGAGGTAGAGCCAGTCGCCCGGCGGGAAGTGCCGGGCCGTCGCCTGGGCGGGGGCCGCTCCGGCGACGAGGAGGGCGGCCGCCAGCAGACCGCCTCGTACCGCTTTCACTGTGGTGCTGATCGTCATTCCTGATGCATCGGCACGACGGCCTGGGTACCCCAGTCCGGCTCACTCGAACGGGACAACGCGGGCGCGTACCGCCCGGCGAGTTCGAACGCGGCGAGCACCACGCACGACTGGTACTCCACCTGGCGGGCGACCGGTATCCAGCGCGCCCCCATGCCGTCGCGGTAGTCGGCGCACCACTCCTCGACGAGGCGGTCCAGGTCGGGCAGTACGCCCGCCGGGTCGCGGCCGGCGCCGGTCACGAGCTGGTGCAGCAGCCCCGCGGTCCGCAGCGCGAGCCGCCGCCCGGCGATGCGCAGGGCGGCCAGGTGGGCGGTGCTGAGCGGCGGGAGCGGGCGCGCCCCGACGGCGACGTCGGGGTCCCACGCGTCGGCGAGCCCGGGGCAGACCAGTAAATAGTCGTCCACCGGGGCGAGCAGTGCGGCCACGTCCGGCGTACGCGCGAGGTGGGGCCTGAGCCGCGCGAGGAGCACCTCAAGAAGCCGGGAGTCGTGGCGCAGCGTGTGGCTGACCGTGCGCAGCACTGCGGCGGCGTCGGCGGGCGGGGAGCCGTCCTCCACGGCCGCAACCCCCCACATGGGTGCCTCGACGACCGCCGTCACCGTGCCGTGCCGGTGCGGGTGGAACCAGGTCGACTCGACGGCCGCCTCGGTGATGGCCGCTGCCAGATCGCCGATGCGGGGCGGCGGGATGCGGTGGACGGCGGGGCCCAGGCTCGGCCAGTACAGGGTGTCGTACGGGCCGAGTTCGCGCGGGATCCCGAGGCGGGCGGCGGTGTGGGCGACGCGTGTCGCGAGGCCCGGCAGGTCGTGGGTGAGTTCGACGAAGCCGCCGCCGACGTCGACGCCGTGCAGGGAGCACTGCAGGAAGGGCCGCAGTTCGTCCTGGAGGTCGAGCAGGGTGCGGGTCTCCGGCAGCGCGGCGCCCGCCGCGCCGTCGGGCAGCCATTCGGGCTGTTCCAGGAAGCCGGGCCGGAAGAAGTTCCGGAAGTAGCGGCCGAGGGTGTACGGGCCCTGCAGCCAGCCCTCATTGCGGCGCAGGCCGTCGGGGTCGAGGGACAGCAGCAGGTTCCAGGTGGCGTCGGCGCCCTCGGTGAACCGCGGGTCGGCGAGTGCGCGTTCGGCGAGGCGCAGCACGGTGGCGCCGCCGACGGGTTCGTTGGCGTGCGGTCCGGCGACGACGAGAGCCTGGCGGCTGCCGTGACCGACGGAAAGCAGCCACATCGGGGCGCCCGCGCGGGAGGTGCCGACGCGGCGCAGACGAGCGTCCGCGGGACGGCGGGCGACGAGTGTTGCCGCCCGCGCGCCGAGCTCGTCGACGGTCGGGTAGCGAAGGAGTGGCGGCAGGACGCACCTCCACAATGTGGCGCCGTCGCTTCACCTGATGTACATGGCGTACGCACAGTCAGTCACGACTTGAGGGGTACGTCAACACCATGGAAGGGAAAGCGATTTGGGCCATCACGGCACGTCAACGCCGTGTCATGCTCAGGCCAAAGCTAAGGCGTGGCTGAGTCGGCCCTCAGTCGACGGCGAGCCGGAACGACATCCGACCGAAGCCGACCTGATCGCCCTCGCGCACGACGGCGGCGCCGATGACCCGCCGCCCGTTCACCGTGGTGCCGTTGGTCGAGCCGAGGTCGCGCAGCACCCACGTGCCTCCCTGGCGGCTGAGTTCGGCATGCACGCGGGACACGGTTTCATGCGTGAGGCGCAGTCCGTTGGCCGGATCGCGTCCGATGCGCAGCGGGTAGCCGCCCGCGGGGTGCGGCAGCAGCAGCTTGGGAAGACGCTCGGCCTGCCAGGCCCTGCGCAGCCGTACCGTGAAACCGGAGACCGCCTCCACGGTGCCGAACACCAGGCGCGAGAAGCGGCTCTCCTGGGGGAGGTCGGCGGTGAGGACGGCGAGTTCGTCCGAGCGGCGGGCGGCGAGGGCCAGATCCATGCGGCGGATGAACGTGTCGTGCGACAGCCTTCCCATGGCGACGCCGTCACGCAGCACCTGCAGCGCCTTGTCGCGCTCCGCGTCGGAAAGCCGCGCGGGGTACGTGTTGAATTCGAAAGACGACGTCACGTTCGTGATTGTCGGTCAGCCGACTGCGGGTGTCCAGAAAACGAGAAAACGCCCGCCACGCGCGCGTACCTGACGACACCAGCCGCAAAAGGGAGGATTCAAAAGCGGATTGATCTCGTTTGAAGCACCATGGTCGGGCTACATCACGGTGAGCAGACGAAGGGGACCGTCCGTGCAGTTCGAGGTGTGGGCACCGCAGGCCGACCGTGTGACGCTCCAGTGCGACGGCGCCACGCGCGCGTTGGAGCACCATCCGCAACGGAAGGGCTGGTGGCGAGGAGAGGCCGAAGCGCGGGACGGCTCGCGGTACGGGTTCGCGGTGGACGACGGTCCCCTGCTGCCCGACCCGCGTTCGCGCAGACAGCCGGACGGACCGGACGGGCTGAGCGCCGTCGTCGACCACGGGCGGTACGCGTGGCGCACCGAGTGGGCCGGGCGCCCGCTGCCCGGCGCGGTCCTCTACGAGCTCCACGTGGGCACCTACACCCCTGAGGGCACCCTGGACGCGGCCGCGGAGCGGCTGGGGCACCTGGTCGAACTGGGCGTCACGCACGTCGAGTTGATGCCGCTGTGCCCCTTTCCCGGGCGGCACGGCTGGGGCTACGAGGGCGTCTCGCTGTGGGCGGTGCACGAACCCTACGGCGGCCCCGAGGCGCTGAAACGCTTCGTCGACCGGGCGCACGAACTGGGCCTGGGCGTGGTCCTGGACGTCGTGCACAACCACCTCGGTCCCTCGGGCAACTACCTGCCGGCGTTCGGCCCGTATTTCACGGACACGCACCACACACCGTGGGGGTCCGCGGTCAACCTCGACGCTCCCGGTTCGGACGAGGTCCGGGCCTATCTGGTGGGCAGCACGCTGGCCTGGCTGCGTGACTACCGGTTCGACGGGCTGCGCCTGGACGCGGTGCACGCGCTGGCGGACACGCGCGCGTGCCACTTCCTGGAGGAGCTGTCCAAGGCCGTCGACGCCCTCGCCGCCGAACTGGGCCGGCCGCTGTTCCTGATCGCCGAGTCCGACCTGAACGACCCCCGCCTGATCACCGCCCGCGCGGAGGGCGGCCTCGGTCTGCACGCACAGTGGAACGACGACTTCCACCACGCCCTGCACACCGCGCTGACCGGCGAGTCCCAGGGCTACTACGGCGACTTCGCGCGCGCTCCCTTCGCCGCGCTCGCCAAGACACTCGGCGGCGGCTACTTCCACGACGACACGTACTCCAGCTTCCGCGGCCGCCACCACGGGCGCCCCCTGGACCGTACGCGGGTGGCCGCTCACCGGCTCCTCGGGTACAGCCAGACGCACGACCAGGTGGGCAATCGCGCGCAGGGAGACCGGCTCGCGGCGATCCTCTCCCCCGGCCTGCTCGCCTGCGCGGCCACGCTCACGCTCACCGCGCCCTTCACGCCGATGCTGTTCATGGGCGAGGAGTGGGCGGCCGGCACGCCCTGGCAGTTCTTCACCGATCATACCGATCCGGAGCTCGCCGAGGCCGTACGGCGGGGCAGGCGGCGGGAGTTCGCGGAGCACGGCTGGGCGGAGGAGGACGTACCGGATCCGCAGGACCCCGCGACCCGCGACCGCTCCTGTCTCGACTGGACGGAGCCCGGGAACGAGCCCCACGCGCGCGTGCTGGACTGGTACCGCAGGCTCATCGCGCTCCGGCACGAGCAGGCCGACCTGACCGATCCCGACCTCGCCGACACCAAGGTGGCGTACGACGAGCGGGAACGCTGGCTCGCCTTTCGCCGCGGGGACGTCCGGGTGGTGGTGAACCTCGCCAAGGCACCGGCGGCCATCCCGCTGGGCACCCGTCCCGCGCGCGTGCTGGCCGCCTGGGAACCGCTGGACGCGCCGGACGCGGACGGCGTGCTGCACGTGCCCGGGGAGTCGTGCGCGGTGCTGCTGCAGGACTGAACGGACAGCCTCTAGAGCTCCCCGTCCGCGTCCCCGTCCTCGCCGCCTTCCCCGTCCCCGTCCTCGTCACGGAACTCCGTCACCCGCTCCAGCAGGATCGCCTCCCAGGCGCGTCGCAGCTGGGTCCGCAGCAGCGGCAGGGGGCTGTCGCCGCCCCTCAGGCGTTCGGCGAGGCGGATCACCGTGTCGCACCGGGCCAGCCACAGGCCACGCAGACAGGGGCGGGCGCCGTAGCCGGCCAGCGTGGCGGCGCGGACGGCGGCCGGGGAGCCGACGGCGATCGCCAGGCCCGCGATGTCCTCGGCCGGGTCGCCGACGGCCGCGCCGGTCCAGTCGAGGATGCCCCGCACCCGGCCCTCGGCACTGACCACGAGGTGCTCGCCCTTGAGGTCGTGGTGGACGAGGACGGCGGTGCCGGGCTGGGCCGCGAGCTGGACGGCGGCCGAGGCGCTGAGCTGGTGGAGGCGGCCGGGATCGAACTCGTCGGCCGCGGCGAGGCGCACGGCGGACTTCTCGGCGGCCCTGCGCAGGGCCTCCAGGGAGCGTGGGGCGGTGCGCGGGACGCCCAGGGTCTCCGCCTGCCGGGCGGGGACCTCGCGCAGCCCGGTGAGCAGCCCCGCGAGGTCGGCCTCCCCGACGGCGGACACGTCGTGCTCCTCGCCCGAGCCACCGGGCACCGCCGTGTCGAGCGTGTACGTCAGCCCGGGCGCCCACTCCCCGTGCGCCACGCTCACCGGCACCGCCACCGGCAGATGCGGGCGCACGACATCGCGCAGGCGCAGTTCGCGGCGCTGGAGGAGGGCGGTCTCGCGGTCGGGGGCGAGGCGCAGCACATGGCGGGTGCCGACCCACCAGGTGGAGTACGCACCGCCCCCGGCGACGGGCCGCACCTCGGGTCCGGCGGCGCCGCCCGCGCCGCCCTTGAGCAGGGAGCTGACCAGCCGGCGGACGGTGTCCGCGGTGGGTGTCGGTGCCTGGGTCATGGTCGCGCCGTTGTCACTCGAGGGTGGACGGGGGCTCCTTGAGGTGGCTCAGTCCACTATGACCATCTCGCGGTCGGTGTTGTTGAGGCGGCGGCCGCCGTCCTCGGTGACCGTCACGATGTCCTCGATGCGCACACCGAAACGGCCGGGCAGATACACCCCGGGCTCCACGGAGAAGCACATGCCGGGCACGAGGGGCTGCATTTCGCCCTCGATCATGTACGGCGGCTCGTGCGTGGTGACGCCGATGCCGTGCCCGGTGCGGTGGATGAAGTACTCGCCGTACCCGGCGTCGGCGATGACCGCACGGGCCGCACGGTCGACGTCCTGGCAGGCGGCACCGGGCCGCACAGCCCGGAAGCCCGCCTCCTGGGCCTCGCGCACCAGGTCGTGGATCCGCCGTTCCAAGTCGGTGGGTTCGCCGACGTGGACCGTGCGGGAGGTGTCGGAGCCGTAGCCGTCCTTGAGGCCGCCGAAGTCGAGGACGACCATGTCGCCGCGCTCGATGACGCGCTCGCCCACCTCGTGGTGCGGATTGGCGCCGTTCGGGCCGGAGGCGACGATGGTGAAGTCGACCTGGGAGTGGCCGAACTGCCGCAGCAGCTCGGCGAGGTCGGCGCCGACCTCTGACTCCAGACGGCCGGCGAAGGGAACCTTCCTGATCTCCTCGAACGTCGCGTCCGCGGCCGCGCTCGCCGCCGCCATCAGGTCCAGCTCCGCCGCGTCCTTGACGGCGCGCAGCATCGGCAGGGCCTCGGAGAGGGCCGCGTAGACGGTACCGGGCAGCGCGCGCTGCAGGCCGAGCAGGTGCATCGCCCAGGCGTTGTCACTGACGCCGAAACGGCCGGTGCTGTCGAGCAGGGCGGCGGTCGCGGCGTAGGGGTCCTTGCCGTCGGTCCAGTCGCGCAGGTTCAGGGCGGACGCGCCGACCGCCTTCGCGGCGTCCGGGGCCTCCAGTGTGGGCACGACCAGGACAGGGGCCCGTCCCCGCGCGAGAACCAGCAGGGTGAGCCGTTCGGTGGCCGCGGTGGGGGCGTATCCGGTGAGCCACACCAGGTCCGGCCCCGGAGCCACCAGGAGCCCGGCGAGACCGGCGTCGGCGGCAACATCCGCGGCGCGGTCCATGCGGGCCCGGTAGTCGTCGGCGGTGAAGGGCGCGCTCGTGCTGCCGGTCATCCGGGCCTCCCGGGACGAGTGTAGGAACCACAAGGGACTACGGGCAGCATCCTGCCCGGACACAGAGGGCCGCGCGACCGGTCTGCGGATCTTTCGGGCGCTTCTCCGGCCACGGCGTCAGCTTTCCAGGGCGAGACGGACGCCGAGGAGCAGCAGCACGCCCCCGGAGACCTGCTCCAGGCGGCGGCGCACCCCGGCGCGGGACAGGACGGCCTTCATCCGGCCGACGAACCACACGTACAGGCCGTAGTAGCCGACTTCGTAGACCGCCCAGAGCGCGGCGAGTCCCACCATAGTCGGCAGGTGGGGGGCGCCCTCGGGCACGAACTGCGGCAGGAAGGACATGGCGAAGATCGCCGCCTTGGGGTTGGCGAGGTTGAGCAGCAGCCCGCCGCGGTAGGCGGCCCAGCCGCTCTTCTCCTCGCTCTCCCAGCCTCCCGCGGCCTTGCCGGTGCGCCGCGCCTGTCGCAGCGCCTGGATGCCGAAGCCCACCAGGACGGCCGCGCCGACGATCCGCATCACGTCGTACGCCGCTTCGGAGGCCGCGAGCAGCGCGGTCAGGCCGAACGCTGCGACGACGCCCCAGATGAAGACGCCCGTCTCGTTGCCGAGCACGGTGAGGAAGCCGGAGCGTCTGCTGCGCAGCGACTGCTTGATGATCAGCACGGTGCTGGGGCCGGGCGAGGCGGCGATCAGGGTGCAGGCGCCGAGAAAGGCGAGGAGGGTGCTCAGCATGAGCGTCATCGTGGTCGGTGCCGCGGGGTCGGGCCACTGTTTTTCCCGGCCTGATCAGCCTTTCTCCCACCCGGCTCTCCCGCCCCCGGTCGACGGAGGTCTCCGGCTGGTCATGTGACGATTCCCGGTACGGCGGTCAACTGCTGGTAGCCGCCGCTTCGATGACGCACGGTCAGGGTGACCCCGTAACCGGGGCGGGCGTGTGCGACGGTGCGGGCGAGGTCGGCGGCCGAGTCGACACGGGTCCTGCCGAACGCGAGGACTACGTCACCGCGGACCAGGCCCGCCGTGTAGCCCGGGCCGGGGACATGGACGCCGACGACCAGCGCTCCCGCCTTCTCGGCGTCGACGGCCTCCAGGCCCAGGGTCGCGGCGGCCGGGGCCGGCGTCGGGGACGCGGGTGAGGCCGGGGCCGATGGGCCGGGGTGGGACCGAACAGAGGACTGCGGCGGTGCCTGGCGCTGCAGGTCGGCGAGTTTGCTCAGGCCGATGACCGTGGCGCCGACCGTGCCGAGACCGACCCCGGACAGCACCAGGACCGCCCCGACGAACAGGCCGAACAGCAGGGCCCTGAGCCGTCGGCCGCGCCGCCGCGCGGCGTGCGGGCGCCGGGCGGCGGTGCCGGGCTTGCCGCCACCACCGGGTTCCCGGCCGGGCATCGGCTTGGGACGCAACGCAGTCTGTTCCATGGATCGCCTCCGAGTGGAGTGCTACCCGGGGCTTCGGCGCGCGACGAGCCACGAACGAGTGAGACTGACCCGTGGTCAGGGGGTGGTCGGCAACGGAGGGCCTCAGGACGCACCCGGGCCGGCCTCGCTCATCCGGCCGCAGCTGTACGGCGACGGCTCGCGCCCGCACCCGATGGTCCGGGTGCCGACGCGAGCCGCGGTGGCGCAGGTGGCCCAGGCCGAGAGTCAGACCGTGTGGCCTGCGGGCACCGACGGTGGCTGGTCCGGCAGGAACGTGTGGGTGCGGCGGGCCAGGTATTCGGGCTTGTAGCGGTCCACCTTCCGGTGCCAGTTGAGGATGCCCGCCATCCAGTTCTGCAGGTCCTTCACATAGCCGGCCATGACCTCGCGGGCCTCGTCCGAGAGGCCGAAGTCGTCGTAGGCGATGGGCAGTTCGTGCGCGGCGACGTGCTCGAACTGCTGCATGCGCTGGGTCATCAGGTCATGGATGACGGAGAGTGCGGTCGGGTAGTCGATGCCGAAGAAGTTCTGTACGACGAGGACGGCGTTGTGGATCTCGCCCTCGTACTCGATCTCCTTCTGGTACGAGAAGACGTCGTTGACCAGGCATGCGTAGTCCGCGGCCGCGTTCTCCAGGGAGCGCAGGGGGCCGCTGCGGTAGATCTCGGGCGGTACGGCGGGGCCGTGGCCCATCCGGCACAGGCTCATGGTGAGGTCGGAGCCGAAGGTGGCGCGGCGCATCTCCAGGTAGTCGACCGGGTCGGGGATGCGGTTCTGCAGCTGGTTGGACAGCTCCCACACCCAGCTCTCGGTCATCACGTCCACCGTGGCCTTGACCGTGCGCCGTTGGTCCGGGGTCATCTCCGAGGTCGTGCGTGCCCACAGGTCGATCAGGCCACGTTCCATGCCGTTGGCCGGGACGAGGGCCTCCTGACCGTCGACCGGCATGCAGTCGGACAGGCGCTGTGTCGTCAGCCGGGCGGCGGCCAGGTCGCGGCGGTGGCCGAAGACGAGCGGGTAGTAGTCGTCCCCGTACGTGCCCCAGGCGAGCCACTGCGAGCTGAGGTCCAGGGCTTCCGGCGTCGCGTCCGGATCGAGGCCCGCCGCGCAGAGCGGGAGGTCGCAGGAGGCCAGCTTGTCCTCGTCCCAGACGCCCTCCTGGAGGATGCCCGTCGCGTGCGCCCAGTCGGTGAGCCGGTGCCGGGCGCCCTCCAGGTGCGGGCTCAGTTCCACCTCGTAGGGCATGTGGAAGTCGGGCAGCAGGGACGGGCCGACCTTCTGGAACGGCACGTGCGTGTGCGCGCGCAGGCGCTCGGCGCCGGCCGCCGCGAGCAGAGCGCCGACGTCCGCGGCGGAGGTGCCGGGGCCGGTCAGGCCGTGCCACGGATTCGCGGACCGCGCGCGGGCGTTCATGTAGCGGCTGGAGCGCATGTGCCACTCGTGGCCGCCGGACTGCCAGTCCTGAAGGCCCTGTGTGTACTTGGCGACGGCGGTGACCTCGGGCGGGGCGAGGCCCGTCTCCAGTGCCACCGCGGGCACTTCGGTGAGCGCGGTGTGCTCGAACTGGTGGAGCCGGGAGGTGAGGACGTCGTTGACGGTTTCGGCGGCCTCCTGCGTGGTGCAGCCGAAGAACGTCTCCAGAACCAGCACGCCGTTGCTGAGCTCGCCCTCGTCCTCCACCTCGCGCTGGTAGGAGAACAGGTCGTTGCGCAGATGGACCGCGTCGGAGAACGTCTCCATCAGCACCCGCAGCGGCCTCGACCGCGCGACGGATGCCGGGACTTCGGCCGTCGCGTACTCCACCAGCCCGGCCGACCAGGGTGCGCCGCCCACCTTGCGGCGCATCTCGATGTACTCGACGGGGTTGGCGATCCGCCCCTCGTTGATGTTGGACAGCTCCCACAGCGACTCGTTGAGGAGGTGCTCGGTGGCGACGGCGAAGCGGTGGCGCCAGTCGGCAGACATGGACGGCACCGTGCGCGTCCACAGGTCGGCGAGGCCGGCCTCCACCGGGTTCTGCGGCTCCGGCATCGGGGTCGACAGGTCCATGGGCATGAACAGCGGGAGCCGGTCGAGGTAGGCCTTGCCGCCGACGCGGTCCTGGGTGCGCTTGAAGGTCTCCAGGAAGTGGTCGTCGAAGAAGAAGACCCACACGTACCAGTCGGTGATCAGGGAGAGGGCCGGGCCGTCGCACTCGGGGTGGGTGTAGGCGCAGAGCAGTCCGTAGTCGTGCGCTTCGAGGTCGGACTGCTCCCAGATCCCGGACCCCTCCAGCATGCCCATCCCGCGTGCCCACTCGGTCGAATGGGCACGCGCCTCGTCCACATGTGGGTTCAGCCGCGCGGGGTACGGCATGTAGAAGTGCGGGAGTTCGAAGGGCTGCTGCGTCATGGCCGGGCCCTACCCGTGGCCCTCCGGGCCCATCCGCGGGGCCGGACATGATCACACCATCGCGTGAATCAGGGGTGATTCCGGGAGTCCCGACGGACTCTTGTGACGTTCACCCCCACCACCTCCACGCGCGCGGGTGCACTGACCCGAGGCTGTGGCAGTACTGGCAAGTAGGGGTGAAGGCAGGACCGTTCAGGTGGCGGACGGCGATCCGTGGGGCCTAGGCTCGGGCGCCACATGGAAGCCGACCGGCCGTAGCGGCCCGGGGGAGGTAGGCCGTCATGACTGAGACACCGCTGCGCGCGGAACTGCTGCTCACCCACGACGTGTCCGCGGAGCTGGAGCGGGAACTGACCGCGGGATTCGCCGAGTTGGGTGCGTCCACGCTCCGTGTCCGGCGGACGATCGGTCATCGCGGCCCGGCCGAACTCCAGTGGCTGGTCCTGGCGTCGCTGCCCCTGCAGGCCTTCCTCAGCGGGCTGGGCGGCGAGGCGGTGAAAGACGGCTACCGGGCGCTGAAGGGCCTCGTGGGGCGACTGGCCGGGCGCGATGACGCCGCGCCGGCACAGGCGCCCCGTCCACTGGTGCTGCACGACGAGCGGACCATGCTGCGGATCGTCCTGGAGGCGGATCTGCCGCAGGGCGCGTACGAGCAGTTGGCGGCGCTCGACCTGAGCCGGTTCACCGTCGGGCCCCTCCACTACGACCGTGCGCTCGGCAGGTGGCGGTCCGAGTTGGACGAGGCGGCGGGCTGAGGCGCGGCGACGAAATGGCCTGCGACGAGGTGCACCACGGATCGGGGGCCGAGAGCCAGATGCAGCCCGGCGAACTGAACCGACTCCGACAGGAGTGCGACCGGGGCGAGGCCCTCCTGTCCACCGGCGACCTGACGGGAGCGGAACGCGCCTTCCGCGCGGTCCTGGAGCGGGTCGGCCCATTGGAGGACGGCAGCCCGGAGCCGGGGCACGAGGGAGACACGGCCACAACGGAGCGAACTCTGCCCGGCGCCGTACCGGCGGACCACCGGACACTGGCGGACGACAGCCCGGAACCGGGGCACGAGGGAGACACGGCCACAACGGAGCGAACTCTGCCCGGCGCCGTACCGGCGGACCACGGGGCGCCTGAGGGCAGCGGCTTGGACGGGGAGGTCGGCGCCTCCCCCGGTCGGCTGGCCGCGCGGGCGCATGTCGGGCTGGGGCGGCTGTTGCTCGATGCGGGGGAAACCGGGTGGGCCGAGAAGGAGTTCCGGCGGGCGGCGCGGTTGCGACCGGTGGACCGGGATCCGTTGTACTGGCTGGGCTGTTCCGCCGCTCACCGGGGCGCGCATCAGCAAGGCGCTTACGAGCTGGCCGAGTTGAGGTTCACGGAGGTCGTGGAGCGGTGGGAGGGGGACGGTCCGGCGCTCGTGCAGCGTGCCTACGTCCGCGTACGACTCGGCCGCCCCGCCGACGCGCTCGCCGACTTACGGTCCGCCGAGCGCGTCGGCGCCCTGGACGCGGAGGCGCGCTGGGTGCTGGCCGCCCTGTCGGGGGCCACTGCGCATGACGTCGCCCGGCTGCTGGGCGTGGCCGCACGGTCCGCCATGGAGCGCGCCCGGGCCACCGGGCCACAGGGGCGCTCCCGGGCCGCCGCCGACTGGAGCCGGGCCGTGGCGCTCCTCGACCGGGCGCGCCAACTCGACCCAGGCGAAAAGGAGTTCGCCCTCCCCCACGCGGTCGCCCTCTGTCTGAGCGGCCGCCGCGAGGACGGGCTCGCGATACTCGCCACCGCGTCGCGCTCCGCGCCCACCGACCGTCACCTCGCCCACACCTTGGCGGTGATGGCCTGGCAGGCACTGGCCCCTGGGGGCGATGCAGGGGGCGCGGACAACGCGGGCGGCACGGTCGCGTCGGTGGGCGGGCCGAGCGAGAACGGCACAGGCAGCGCGGGCAGAGCCAGCAGCTCAGGCAGTCAGCCCGAAGCAGGCAGCCCGGCCGTCCAGATACCTGGTGCGTCGGGTGCCGGCGGCGGCAATGGCGCGGACGTGGCCCATGCCTGGGCGCGGTGCGTCGCGGCGTGGGCCGGGCTCTTGCACGACGCCGTCTTCTGGGAGCGCCGGCGGAGCGACGCGGCGCAGCGGTATGGCGTGAGCGTCGACGACAAGACCCTCACCGCGCTCCGTGCCGACCTCCAGGCCAGACTCGAAGCCCTCATGCCCGGGCCGGACGCCGGTGACCGGACCTCTCCCGAGGCGCTGCTGAACCGGGAGATCGAGGCGGCGCGCCTGCTGGCGGAGACCGGAGGGCTGCCTCTCGCGACCCGTTCCGCCGCCCTCGTCTGCGGGCCGTTACGAATCGTGGAGCTGGGCCGGGAACCGGAGTTGGGCGCGTTCGTCGGTGCGGCGGGCGAGGCGGCACCGGCGCTGCGTCAGGCCTTCTCCCATCTCGGCTTCGCCCAGGCCCTGCTCCGTCTCGACCGTCCCGGGGAAGCGCTCGACGCCCTGTCCGGCCTCCGCTGCCCGAGTTGCCGAGTCCGCGGAAGAAGCGGCGCCGACAGCAGGCAGCGCAGCGCCGGACAGCCGAACCGCGTCCCCGCCGCCACGGGAGGACCCACGACCCACCCCGGACAATTCACCGGGTCGCACGCGGGCGAGCAGCCCGACAGCACGCCGGACGCCGTTCCGTCGCACACCTCGGCGCCCGCCGAGTCCGTGCGCAGCCGACCCGACCGTGCCCCCGTCTGCGAACCCGACTGCGCTCACTTCGACCGGCGCAACCCGGCGTACGTCGGACAGGCCGACAGACACGCGCTGCTGCTGCGGGACGGGCGGGCGCTGGCACTGGCGGCACGACTGGCGCAGGCGCGGGCCGCGTTGGCCCCGGCCGGGCCCAACGTTCGCAAGGCCACGGCCGGTTGGCAGAAGGCGCTCGTGCATGCCAAGGCCATCGGGCAGGGCGCCGAGGTGGAGGGCATCGTCGCCGACACGGCGCTCGGCGCGGCCAAGGCGCTGCACCGGGCCGGTGACATCGTCGCGGCGGGGGCGACGCTGGAGGCCGCGTACACCCTGCTCGCGGACAGTCAACCCGACCGCCTGAAAGGGCAGTTGGCGCGGGTGCTGACCGACCGGGGCATCGCGCAGGCCAACCGTGACATGGGCCGGCTGGAAGGCCCGGCCGACGATCTGCGTCGCGCCGTCGAACTCAACCCGCATCTGCACCGGGCCCAGGCCAACCTGGGTGTCGTACTCCGCATCCTCGGCGCACGCATGCGGTGGTCGGGAAGCCTCGTGGGGTGCCGGAACAGGCTGCAGGACGCGCTGGACCACATCACGGCCGCGTTGGCGCACTTTCCCGGGGATCCTGAGCTCACTCAGCTACGAGATCTGGTGGAAGCCGATCTCTCCCTGGTTCACTCGGAGTTGGAGCAGGGGCGGATCGGGGGACTGCCGGAGTGATGGAGTACGAGGAACTGCGCTTCCGGGTGCGCCAGGTCGGCGTACACCGTCATGTGCTGACGGTCAGCGGGGCCGGCGGTGCCGCGGAGGTGCTGGCGGTGGGCGACCGGCCCGAGGCGTACCGAGAGCGGCTGGAGCAGCTGATCGAGGCCGAGCTCGGCTTCGCGCCCCTGGGCGACCAGGACGCCGCGTCCCGACTGCGTGACCTGGGGCGGGACGTCTTCGGTGTGCTGCTGGGCAGACGGGCCGCGGAGTGTCTGGGCGCGGCGCACACGCACGTGCGGCGCATGCAGCCGGCGCGCGGACTGCGGCTGCGCTTCGACCTGCCACCCGCCCTGCGGTCGCTGCCGCTGGAGGCGCTGTGCGCGCCCGCCGCCCAGCCGGGCCAGTCGACGGCCCTGCACGACGGTCTGTCGCTGGTGCGCTCGCTGCCGGGCGGTCCGATCGGCCGACGGCTGCCCGAACCGGAGGACGCGCCGAGCAAGATCCGGCTCCTGGTCGTGCACGCCTCGCCCGACGGCGGGGAACTGCCGGTCGGCGAGGAGGAAGTGGCCCATCTTTTACGGGAGTTGCCGCAGGTCGCCGTGGAGACGACCCTGGTGCGTCCGGCCACCCGGGAGCGCCTGGAGAGCGCGCTGGGCGAGCGCTCGGATCTGCCGACGGCCGTTTTGCTGATCGCCCACGGTTCGTACGACACCGGACTCGGCAAGGGCATGGTGCACCTCGAAACTCCGGACGGCCGCACCGACCACGTCCCCTCCGACCTGCTCAGCGGCATGCTGCTGCGGGCGCCTCGACTGCGCTTGGCGGTGCTCAACCTCTGTTCGGGGGCGGACAGTTCGCACACGGAGCCGTTCTCGGGGCTCGCCCAGGCACTCATAGGTGGCGGGGTGCCGGCCGTGGTGGCGATGCACGGGCGGGTGAGCGACCGGTCGGCGGGGCTGTTCGGACCCGCGCTGCTGAAGAAGATCGCAGCCAACCAGACGATCGACGAGGCGATGGCGTACGCCCGCCGCAGCATCTCCTACCAGTCCGGGCACACCGCCACCGAGTGGGCGGTTCCGGCGCTGTTCCTGCACGAGGAGTGCCGGCACGGCTGGCTGTTCAAGGCGAAGGGCGTGCGCGACGGCGAGCGCACGGCGCACGATCCGCTACGGCAGGGTGCCGAGGCGCTGAAGGCCTTCAACGACCCCTTCGGAGACGTGGATTCGGCCCAACAGATCGAGGCGGCCCGTTTTCAGCGGCTGTGCCGGGAGTGGGAGGGAGTGCGCAACATCCTCGCCACCGACACCGAACTGTTCCGCAAGGAGCAGGAGCTGTTGCGGCAGGAGGCCGCGTACGAGCTGGCCTGGGCGAAGGTGCAGGGACTGTGCGAGCTGCTCACGGCGGAGGAGGCGTCGGCGGCACAGCACGCGCTGGCCGGGGTCCGCGCCGCGCTGCCGCGCGGTGAGCAGGCCTGGCTGCCCGTCCTGGACCAGGAAGTACTGGAACTCGCCAGGCTCACCGAGCTGTTGCAGCAGGCCCACGCGGCGGTACGGGCGGCGGATTGGACCGGCACCCTGGCCCTGTGCGAGGAGGTCCTCGCCGAGCGGCCCGCCGGGTTCGGCGACGCCGTACGGCTGCGCGACGCAGCCGCCGACGAGCTGGCGCTGGCCGACGCGTGCGAACGCGCGATCGTGGCGTGTGCCTCGGGCGACTGGGCGATCGCGTCCAGCGCCTACGGCCAGGCCCTCGGCCTGCGGCACGACCACGGTCCGGCGCTGACGGGTGCGGCCTACGCGCACGGCCGCACCGCGGAGGACGCGGGTGACTGGTCCGCCGCGGCGGACGCCTTCGCACGCTGCCCGCGGCTGTACGACGCCGCGGCCCGTGCGTCCCACGCCCGCGGCCGGGCGGCTGCCCTGGCCGGCGACTGGGGCACAGCCCACGAGGCGTTCGAGGAGGCGACGACGCGGTACGCGGACGCCGCCGCGACGGCTCCGGACGTACGGCGGGACGCGGCGGCCGGCCGTGTGAACGGGCACGCGCAGCTCACCGCGGTCGTCGCCCCCGGGGTGAGCGCGGGCACCCCGCCGCGCCTGCACTGCCCCGACCTCCCCGCCTCGCTCGCCTACGCCGCAGCGCGCGTCGCCGAGGTCCAGGAGAGATGGGAGGAGGCTGCCGAGGGGTTCGCCGCGGCCGACGGTTTCGGCGACGCCCTCCTGCGGGCTCATCACGCCCGTGGCCGCGCGGCCGCCAAGGACGGCGCCTGGCCCGAGGCACTGGCCTCGATGGAGACGGCCGCCGAGCTGCGCGTGGAGGCCGACGCGGCGGACATCCCGGTCGGGTCGGCGGACGGTCTGCCGGATCCCGGCTCCTGGATACCGGAGTTGAGGGAGCGGGTGCGCGAAAGCGCGGGCGTCGCCGCGGAGTCGGGTGAGTGGGCGCGGGCGCTGGAGTGTCTGCGGCTGCTGCCGGACGCGTACGAGGACACCAGGGCCCAGTGCCGGTTCGCCGAGGGCCGGGTCGCGGAGGCGGCCGGCGAGTGGGACGCGGCGGCCGAGGCGTACGACGACGCGCTCCACCCCGACGCTCCCGCCCGGCGGCACTACGCCCTCGGACGGGCCTCGGCCCTGTGCCAGGAGTGGGACACGGCTCAGGAGCACTTCGCCGAAGTACCGGACCGCATCCACGACTTCCCGGAGCCGGCCGCCGCGCTGCGGCTGTACGCGCAGGGCCGGTCGGCCGCCGCGCGCGGCGACTGGAGAGCCGTCGTCGAGGACTTCGGCGGGCTGCCGGACAGCCACGCGGACGGCGATGTCGGCCACCGGCGCAAGTACGCGCGCGCACGGCTCGCCGAACTGCAGGAGGCGGCCAGGGAGGACACCTGGACCTCGGTCCTCGGCCACCTGGACGACGTACCGGACGAGGCCCTGGAGGGGGCGGTGGGCCTGCTGCGCCGCAAGGCGACGGGGCTGCACGCGCTGAGCCAGGCCGAACTGGAGCGTGCCCGGGGCCTGTTCGAGCCGTTTTCCGAGGACGACGAGGAGTTCGGGCGGCTGCACGGCTATGTGCTGGCGCGGCTGCACGAGCGCGACGAGGCGTGGCGGGAGGCACTGGCCGCCTACCGTGCGCTGCCCGGGAGCCATGCCGATGTGGCACCCCGCTGCCGCTACGCCGAGGCGCGGGTCGCGGAGGCGGTCGCCGAGGGCGCCGAGCAGTGGCGGGCCGTCCGGGAGGCGTACGGGGAGCTGGCGGACGCCTTCGCCGACGACGGCGGTTTCGCGGACGCCGCGGTGCGCGCCCAGTACGCGCGTGCCCGGCTCGCCGAGGCCGAGGGCGACTGGGAGGAGGCGTGCCGCAGTGCCGACGCGCTGCGCGCTCACGCCGACGCGCCCCGGGTCGCCGCCTATGCCCGGGGTCGGCTCACGGAGGGCCGGCGGGACTGGCACCGGGCGGTGGACGCCTTCCGCGCGAGCGGGCCCTACCGGGACGCCGAGGCGCGGCTCGCCCACGGCGAGGGCCGGCTGCTGGAGGAGCAGGGCCGGTTCGCGGCGGCCGCCGAGGCGTACGAGCGGGCCGGCGGGGCTCACGAGGGGGCCCGGGCGCAGGCGGCGCGGCTGCGCGGGGTGCTGCGGCTGGCCTGGGTCGACGGTGCGATCGGTGAGCCGCTGGTGGCGGATCCGTTCGCGCTGCAGGACGAGACGTTCCCGTATCTGGCGCTGCGGGACGCGGGCGTGGGCCCCGGCTCCTCGATGGACGTGGTGAACGAGGTGTCGTTCACGCTGATGGAGCGTCAGGACACGAGCTGGACCTGGCCGGAGCGGGTGGCCTGGGACCGGCTGCGGGTGCCCGCGCGGCGGCTGGAGCTGGACGCCCTGCTGTACCGGTGGCACGCCCCGGCCGCGGTCCGTGAGGCGGTCGCGCACCTCGCACCGGGCGACGGGCCCGACCCGCTCGTGGCCCTCTGCGAGCGGTTCCCGAGGGACGCCCCGCTGCTGCTTCTGCTCGCCCGCGGCCGGGAGGCGGCGGTGGCGGCCTGGGAGGAGCGGCTGGCGGGCACGCCCGGCGACATGGCGGTGGTGCACGGGCTGGCCGTGGCCCGGCTGTGGCAGGCGCGGGAGCTGGAGCACAGCGGCGCCTGGGAGCACGCGGTACGGGCCTGGGAGCAGGCGCTCGCCTACTGGGCCGCGCTGCTGAGCGACGAGGGCTACTGGGACGGCTGGCGCACCGAGCGCGCGGGCTGCTACCAGCGGGCCGTGTCGTCCGACGACCTGGCGCGGCTGCGCCGGGACCTCAGCCTGCGCCTGTCCGACCGGCTGGCCGCGGGCGAGGAGACCCACACCGACCAGGACCGGCCCGAACAGGCCGCGGCCTACCGGAGGTTGACCACGCTGTTCGAGGCGGAGCTGGGCGGGGCGCGGGTCCTCAAGGAGGTCGGCGGGCTGCCGACGGTGCCGGGTACGGCCGTCGCGCTCGCCTGCGGGCCCCAGTACCTGCACATGCTGCGGCTGGAGGTGCCGCTGGCCGAGCGGGTCGCCCAGCTGAGCACGGCCGCCCAACACGGCCACGATCCGGGCGAGTTCGCCGTACGCCGACTGCGCTGGGCGTTCTCGGCGCTGGCCGGGGCGTACGCACTGGCGGAGGCGCACCGGTTCGAGGAGGCTCTCGCGACGCTGCCCGAGCTGGCCGCGCTTCCCGATCTCCCCCAGGACTGCGCGGGCCCGGGCCCTGGCGTGGAGGCGGGGACGCACATCGAGGGCTGCGGCCACTGCGAGGGCTTCGTGCACCGCGACCCGGCGTATCTCCAACTGCCGCGCAGGCGAGCGCGGTTCGTGCAGGACGGTGCGGCGCTCGCGGTGCACGCCCGGCTCGCGCTGGCCCAGGCGGCGCTCACCAGCGGCCTGGGCGGCCTTGACCGGGCGGTGGAGCACTGGGGGCAGGCGGTGACGGCGGCGACGAACGCCGGGATGCAGGGCCGTATCACGGGAGCCGTCGTCCAGATGGTGCTCGGCCGCGTCGAGGCGCTGATCGACACGCCCGCCGAGCAGCGGGACGCCGCCCTGGACGAGGCGGTGGCGCTGATCGAGCAGGTCAAGCCGGTGCTGCAGCCGCTCGCCCGGGACCTGGCGGCCCAGCTGGACGCCCAGCTGTCGCTGATCCTGTCGATGCGCGGCGTGTGGCGCGCCTCCTCGCGCGCGCGGTACGCCCTGCCCCTGGACGCGCCGGCCGGCGAGGCCGACCTGCGGCGGGCGCTGGAGCTGAACCCGGAGTCGGGCCACGCGCGCGGCAATCTGGTCCGGGCCCTGGTGTACACGCTGGACGAGCGCACGTCCGACCCGGTGGAGCAGTTGGGGCTGCTGGAGGAGGCGATCGGCCTGCTGCACACGGGACTTCGTCAGCAGCTGGCGCACAACTACCGGGAGACGCTCGCCGAGGCCCTGAACGCACTGGAGCGGCTGGTGGCACTGCGGATCGGTATCGACGGACTGGCCGAGCTGATACGCGCCACGCACCACGACAAGCCGGAGAACGAGACCGATCCCGCCGCGCTGGCGGAGAACCTCGCGGAGCGGGCGCGGGACAAGCGGGAGCAGCACGGCGACCCGGCGGTGGCCGTGCACCTGTTGATTCACGCGGTCCGTACGGATCCGTCCTCGGAGCGGATCCGCGGCTTCCTGCTGGAGGCCGTCCATGGCTGGCGCGACACCCTGCGGGGCCCGGGGCACGAGGAGGACGGCGCATGCTGATCGAGGATCCGGCCGGCGGCCCGGCCCGTACGTCGCCCTACGCGGCGCTGGCCCCGGTGGGCGTCACCCCGTGGACGACCCACGAGGAGATGCAGGACGTGGCCTTCGAACTGCTGGACCGGGGCCTGATGTCGCCGCAGACCCAGCAGGCGTGGAACGACCTGCGCAGCACCCGCCGCCGACTGCTGACCGACCTGTTCCTGTACGACATCGGTGACGGGCCGGGAGCCGAGGAGGCGTCGGCGGAGCACGGGGATCCGGAGCGGCCCGCCGGACCGCCGCCGGTGTGGGCGGCCCGGCTGCTGGACGACCTGATCCGGTTCGACCGGTGAGCGGCCGTGGCGCCGGGCATGCGCGACATGTCGTCGGCCGTCCGCGGTCACGTCGTGGCTGTGGCGCCCACGCGGCGGAGCCGTACAGGGACACGGCCCGGCACCCGGTCGGGGCGCCGCGGCACCGTGGCCGAGTCCGTTCGACTTGTTGGGGAGTCCGATGACCGACGCAGACATGGCGGCCGCCCGGCTCGGTTACGACCACACCAGACAGCTCGCGGCGCGCGAGGCGGCGCACCGGGCGCACCTGGAACGGCTGTTGCTGCTGTGCGGCGACACCCTCGACGACTTCGACCGGCTGCTGGCCGACGGTCCGGCGCGGGACGGCGAGGCGTACCGCGGCAGCCTGCGGCTGATCGCCGAGCGCTTCGAGACGGCGCTGCGCGGCGAGGGCCTGGAACCGATCGGTGTCACCGGCGAGACGGCGGACCCGGTCACCCACCACGTGGTCGAGGTCCGGCCGTCCGTGTCGGCCGCCGAGGACGAGGTCGTCGAGGTACTGCAGCGCGGGTACGGCCACGAGGGCCGGGTACTGCGGGCGGCGCGCGTGGCGGTCGCCGTACCGGACGGTGAACGGCGCGCCGGGGACCGGCAGTTGACGGAGAAGGAACGCGAGGGGGAGCA
The DNA here is from genome assembly GCF_036013935.1 of Streptomyces sp. NBC_00461. Lineage (NCBI taxonomy): Bacteria > Bacillati > Actinomycetota > Actinomycetes > Kitasatosporales > Streptomycetaceae > Streptomyces > Streptomyces sp. NBC_00461. The sequence goes on along the minus strand of NZ_CP107902.1, from coordinate 7,577,705 downwards.
GGAATGACGGCGATCGGTATCGATCTCGGCACCACCAACAGCGTGGTGGCGCGCTACGACCCGGACCGCGGTGAGGCCCAGGTGGTCCGCAACGGCGAGGCGAGCAATCTGACGCCGTCGGTGGTGGGCATGCTGCGCCGGGAGGGCTCCGAGTCGCTGCTCGTCGGGCAGCACGCGCTCAACTGGGCCGACCGGCAGCCGCAGGACACGGTGCTGTCCGTGAAGCGGCTGATGGGCCGCGACTACACGGACGCCAAGGTGGCTCGGGCCCGGGAGAAGCTCAACTACGGGATCGTGCCGGGCAAGGACGACGACCCGCGCGCCCATGTCGTCTTCGGCGGTCGCACCACCACACCGGCGGAGGTCTCCAGCGCGATCCTCGGCAAGCTGGTCAAGGACGCCTCCCGCAACCTCAACGAGGAGGTCACGCATGCCGTGATCACGGTCCCGGCGCACTTCGGTGACGCGCAGCGGGCCGCGACCCGGGAGGCCGCGCAGATCGCCGGGGTCACCGTCAAGAAGATCATCGACGAGCCGACGGCCGCCGCTATCGCCTTCGGCATGGACAAGCGGGACGGCGAGCGCAGCCGCATCCTCGTCTACGACCTGGGCGGGGGCACCTTCGACATCTCGGTCCTGGACTCGACCAAGGGGCGTGACGGGACAGCCCAGTTCGCCGTGCGGAAGTTCTCGGGCGACGACTGGCTCGGCGGCGACGACTTCGACCTGGCGGTCGTGGAGCGGATCGCCGAGTGGGTCAAGCAGGAGTGCGGCATCGACCCGTCCGACGACAAGCAGTTCCGGTTCACCGCGAAGAAGTACGCGGAGCAGGCCAAGCGCGAACTCAACGACATGCCCGAGACCGTCATCAACATCCCGGCCGGGTTCCGCGGCGACGGCGTGGTCGTCGACGTCTACATGCCGATCACCCAGGCCGAGTTCAGGGAGCTGACGGACCCGCTGGTGCAGCGCACCATGAGCCTGGTCCGCGAGACCCTCGAACAGGACGGGCTGACCACCGCCCAGATCACGGACGTGCTGCTGGTCGGCGGCGGCACGCTGACGCGTTCGGTGTACGAGACGGTGGAGGCGTACTTCGGCAAGGAGAAGGTCCGCCGCACCATCAACCCCATGGAGTGCGTGGCGCTCGGCGCGGGCATCCTGGCCGGGACGCTGGACGGGGTGGAGTGCCCGGCCAAGGACTGCAGGACCGTCAACGACGAGGCGGCGACGACCTGTTCGGCCTGCGGCACGAGCCTGGCCAGCGGCCGTTCGGTCGGTTCCACCGGCCTGTACGAGGTGACGGGCGTGGCCATGGGCATCTCCGCGGTGCGCGGCTCGCAGCGCGACGTCTTCGTGCCGATCATCGAGAGCGGCACCGCGTATCCGCTGCCGGAGCCGTGCACCAAGGTGTTCCAGGCCACCGACACCCGGGTCATCCGGGTCCCCGTGTACGAGGGCAACAGCCCGGTGGCGAGCAAGAACCAGGAACAGGGGGTCGTGGAGTTCGAACTGGAGCAGGAGATCGAACTCAACCAGCGCGTCGACGTGTCGTTCAACTACGACGCCGACCGCACCATCACGGTGTCGATCAACGTGCCCGGCACCAACATGTACATGCCTCCGGCCCCGCCCAAGCGCGAGAAGCCCCGCACCCAGCCGCCGGCGCCGACCTTCGAGCCGGACAGCGCCACGCTGCGCCAGCGCCTGGAGTGGGCCAAGCGGGACGCGGAGAAGTTCCTGCAACGCTACGGCGGTTTCGTCGAGGACCTGCAGGAGATGAAGGTTCGCCGGGACCTGCAGCAGGCCGAGCAGGTGCTGCGGCAGGGCGAGAGCGGCGAGTACAAGCGGCTCACCGAGCTGCTGGTCGACGACATGTACCACAACTGCGGGTTTGCCAGTCAGTTCCTGCACGCCGAGGAGGCCGCGGACGGAGCGCCCCCGGAGACGGCGGGGCTGATCAACGAGGCGGTCGGCTATGTGAAGCAGGCACACGCGGAGGGCAACCGCCTGATGGCCGCCCAGCAGGCCCGCAATCTCGCCAACCTGGTGGCGCAGGCGTATGACGCGCGCCGGGTCTCGGCGCTGCGCGACACGGAACGCTTCGACGGGATCCTGCGGGTCCCCGACGACGCGGCCGACACGTGACGGCGTCGCGCGGCCCGGACGGGCAGGGGCACGAGCTGGGGCTCGGGCTCGATCTCGGCAGTACGGGCCTGCGGGCGGCGTTCGGACGGCCCGGCGGGCCGGTGCGGCGGTTCACGCTGTCCGGCGCGCGATGGCCGTGGCTGCTGTGCGAGCCGTCGGTGACCGGGCCCCTGCCGGTGACGTTCCCGAGCCTCAAGAGCCGCCTCGGCAGCGGCCGGCCGGTCCTCGTCGACGGGGTGCCGACAGGGCCGGAGGAGGTGGTGGCCGGGCTGCTGCGCGAGGCCCGGGAGCGGGCCGAGACGGAGGCCGGCGGCCGGGTCACCCTGACCGTGATCAGCGTCCCGGTGAGCTACGGGTCCGCCCAGCGGACGGCGTTGCTGGACGCGGCGCGTGCGGCGGGGCTCGACTCGGTGCGGCTGATCGGCGACGCGATGGCTGCCGTCGTCGGGCACACGGAGGGACGGGGCAGTACGACGTGCCTCGTCTACGGGCTGGGGTACGGCGGGTTCGAGCTCGGGCTGATACGGGGGGCGCGGGGGCGGTACCGGGCGCTCGGGCACGAGTCGGCGTCGTCGACCGGGGGGCGGGCGTTCGACGACGCGGCGCTGACCGGCATGCTGCGGGCCGCCCGGCGGCGGGCGAACCCGGCCCGCCTGGAAGAGGCGGACTGGCTGCGGCTGCGGGCGCGGGTGGAGCGGATACGGGAGGAGCTGTGCGCGTCCGGCGGGGCCGGCGGTGCACTGCTCGAACTGGACCTCGGTGGCGGCATACCCGCACAACTCCAGTACGACCGCGAGGTGTTGGCGGAGTATCTGGAGCGCCATGTGCGCCGTACGCTCGCCCGCGCGGGCACTCTGCTCGACCAGTCGGCGATGGACCGGCGGGACGTCGACACGCTGCTGTTGGTGGGTGGCGGCACCCGTCTGGAAGAGGTCCGGTCAGGGGTGCGGGGGCTCGCCCGCGAGACGGTTCTCGCTCCCGCCGACCTCCTCGCCACGGGCGCGCTGCTGCACGCCTCGCAACTCGCCGGCATACCGTCGACGCCCCTGGAGGGCCTGGCGGTGGAGCCCTCGGACACCTCCGAAGACACCCTGTCGGAGGCACCGCACCTGTCGGTCACCCTCCTGTCGCCTCCCGCCCCTGCCGCCTGCCTGGATGTCGGCCTGGCCCGCAGGTTGGCGGAGCAGGGACGGGTCGAAGAGGCGAGGACACTGCTGGAGACGATCCTGTCCGAGGCACGGGGGTTGCTCGACTCGCTGGACACGCCGGGAGCGCAGGGTTCCGGGCCGATGGCCCCGCAGGAACCCGGGCAGCGCCCCGCCCACAGCTCCCGGTCGGCCGGACCGCTCGCCGACCGGACGGGCCTCACATCGACACGGCCGGCGGCTGGGGGCGGGGCCTCCGCACCGGGGGTGCCCGTGCGGGGCTCGGAGCCGGCGGGACCGGCCACTGGACACTCGGCCGCCGCGCCGGGCTCGGCGTCAGCCACGGGGGAGACCGGCGGTCAGGACCCACGAGCGTGGCAGCCGACGGATGAACGCAGGGGCACAGCCCCGGAATCGGCGCCGGCGGGGAGGGCGACCAACGAATCCGCGTCCGCCGGGTCAGGCACGGGAGGAGCGGTGCCGACGGGCGGGCGCAGGGTCTCCGCGCCGAACGCGGGCCCGGCGGCGACAGATGCAGAGACAGAAGCAGGGGCAAAGGCATCCACCGGGACCGGAGCCGCCGGCTCGGACCCGCGAGCTGCCAGGGGCGGCGGGACCGCAGCGGGCTCCCCTTCCGGGCGCGCACCCTTCACACGAGGTTCGGAGCCGACAAGGCCGGCCCCCGGACACACCACCAGCGCACCGCACTCGGACCCGGACGCTGACGCCTCAACCACCGCGCACACACCTGGCCCCCCGGACCGTGAACCAAAGGTGCCGACCCCCGGACGCGCCCCCGACGGCCTGCGCTCCGACGCAACCACCTCAACCGCCTCAACCACCGGGTATGCGACCGACACCCCGGATCACGGGCCCACAGGGACCGCCCCCCGGCGCGTGGCCGCCGATCCCGGCGCCGGCGCCGATCCGCGGTCCCGTCGGGCACGGCGCGCCCCCGGTGATGCCGAGTCCACCGATCCCGGACCCACCGACCCCGAGCCCACCGATGCCGAGCACTGGGCCGATCTCAAGGCCGTGCGGCGGCTGACCGTGGCGCGGGATCTGTTGACGGAGGGGCGGTACGAGGAGGCGGTGCAGGCCTCGCATGCCGCCTGGCAGGCCGCCGGGGACGGGACGACGGGCGCCGATGTACTGGACGCGATGATCGCCGTGCACTGCGCGGCGGCGATGGCCGACTTCTCGCCCGAGCACTTCACCGACGCCGAGCGCTGGCTGCGCTGTGCCTACGGCCACGACCCCACCAACGCCCGGGTGCGCGAGCTGCTCGCCGAGCGCACGTTCCGGCACGCGGAGCGGCTGGCCGGACGCGGGCGGCGGGACGACGCCGTGGAGGCACTGCACCAGTGTCTGACGTGGAATCCCGAACACGCGTCCGCACAAGCCCTGTTGGAACGAATCAGCCGCCGTGGCAGGAACCACCGGGACAGAGGCGGCGTCCCCCGCTGAGGAGCCCGGCAGATCGCAGGAGCACCGGAGGCACCGGTGCTGAGTCAGGAGAACGCGCTTGCCCACCGCAGCCAAACCCCTCGAACCGAGTTTCCTGGACCCCAAGGTGCTGAGCAGGGAGTTGACGGCACTGCTCGACAGGCATCCCGAGCGACTCGCCGCCCGCCGACCGGAGTTGAGGACACTCGCCGACGATCTCGAACAGGGCAACAGGCTCCAGTCCTGGGCCGAACTCGCCCTCGTCGAGACCTTCGTACGCCCGGAGAGCCTCACGGCCCCGAGCCTGGGCTCCCCGTCCGGCACACCCTGGTGGCGGCGGGCCCCCCGAGACGGTGTGCTGGAGGCCGTGCTCGGTGTGCTGGTGTTCGTGCCACTGCTGGTCACCTGGTTCGGGCTGCGCGAAGCGGTGCGCGCCTACGGGGAGTTGAGCCGGGAGGACCCCAAGCAGGCGACGCGTCCCTTCCTGCAGCTGTGGCAGACCGGCTTCGACGGCCATCTGGCGGCGGTGGGCCGGTTCGAGAACGTCGCCCTGATGGCCGTCGTACTGATCACGCTGCTGGTGCTGCTGTCGGTGTGGCACGCGCACGCCCGGACGCGGGCCGAGCGGGAGGAGGAGAGCCGGCACGACGGCGACGAGCGGCTGCTCGGTTCGCTGGCCTCGCTGCTGAGCCGGGTGCAGTTGTGCCTCGCCCCGCACCGGGCCGCGTCCCCGGATCAGTTCTCCAAGGAACTGACGCGTGCCGCCCAGCAGTTGCAGGCTCTGCTGCAGAAGGCCAACGGCAGTCACAAGCGGCTTGCGGACGGCGCGGACGCGGTCGCCAAGGCCACCGACGCGCTGCAGCAGGCGGCCGGGACGCTGTCGGCCGAGGTGCCGCGTCTCGCGACGGCGGCCGACCGCGTCGAGGCAGCCGTGACGGCCGGTACGAGCGCCACGGACCAGGTGCGGCAGGACAGCAAGGAGTCGGCCCGGATCATCGCGGACAAGCTGCAGTCGGCCGCGGGCGAGGTGCAGTCCGCGTTCTCGTCGCTGATCGCCGAGCAGAAGGCGCTCGCGTCCACGTCCGGGGCGGCGGCGCAGGCGGCCGAGCAGGCGGCCCGGGCGATCGCCGCGGGCGCCGGACGGACCAACGACGTCGTCGACGGCATGCGGGAGGCGACCGAGCGCTGGGACGCGGCGGCCGCCCACTGGCAGGACGCGGCGGCCCGGCTGGACCAGGCGGTCCGCGCCCTGGCCGCACGGCAGAACGGCGGCGTCCCCGGCCCGAGCAACGGCGCGCTCGGGACGCAGGGCACCATGCAGTTGCGCCACGGCATCGGGCACGAACGTCCCGAGGGCGGTGACGTGTGAGCGCACGCCCCAGGCGCCGTATCCGACGTCCGGGCGTCGTCGTACTCGCGGGCTGGCTCTTCGCCGACCTGCTGCTGGTGCTGGCGCTGGTGTCGATGGCCGACCGCCCGGACCCGCTGGCCGCCGTCAAACCCAGGCCGTCCTCGAGCGCCTCGGCCTCCGCGTCGCCGTCACCGAGCCCCTCACCGACCGGGCCGCAGGGCGTGTCGCGCTCGCCGGTCAAGTTCAAGGTGCACGGCACGGACAAGGGCGACCTGCAGCGCCAGCTCCGCTCCGCCACGGCCAGATGGAAGGGCCGCACGGCAGCCCTGGTGCTGACATTCGGCGGCGGGAACGGCGGCACGGAGTACGCGCACCACGTCAACAGCCTGCTCACCAAGGCGCGGCCCGGCATGTTCGGCGGGCGGATGGCGACGGACGACTTCCTCAACCTCGGCGAGGCGGCGAACACGGCGATCGTGCGCGTGTACTTCTACACGCAGCCCGCCGGGTAGCGGCAGGTGGAACCGGCAGCGGCGGACACGAGGGAAGGACCAGGCGGCGTGGCACAGTGGCGGCCCGGGCAGCGGGCGGTATGGGACGAGTCGGGCGAGGGGGCGGCCGCCCGGCCGCCGTTGCCCGATCTGCCCTGCTTCCCCGCGATGCACGGTTACACCAGGCTGCGCGAGGACCTAGACGCACTGGGCTTCCGGCATGTGGCGGACGCTCTGCGCCCGCCCGCCCCGGCCGGGCACCCGGCCTTCGAGCGTCCTGGGAACGACGACGGCTTCCGGGTCCTGGACGGGCTGTGGTTCCGCGGCCGCGGCCTACGGTGGGCGCGGGCCGACGAGGAGTACGTCCGGCAGGCCCGCGACGGCTGGCCGGCTTCCGGCGATCCGCGGGCCGCCGGGGCGGTGGGCGTCGTGGACACACTGGAGGCGTTCGTCCGGCACGACCCGATGGGGCTGCGCCGACTACTGCTGTGGCAGCTGGGCTGTCTGCTGCGCGACGGCTCCGCCGGGCCGACCGAGGAGGCGGCCTCCGGTCTCGGGGTGCACCGGGACGAGGCGGGGTACCTGGCGGCGGCGGTGGCCCTGGGGTTTCCCGACGCCGGGCCCGCCCGGGAGTCGGCGGAACTGCTGGGCGACGTATGGCCGAGCAGGCGGCTGCGCCACGCCGAGAAGGTGGCCGCGCAGGTGCCGGACAGCGGCCGGGACCATGTGCTGGCGCAGCTTCTGGGGGAGTTGCGCGCGCAGCGCACCGAGGTTCACCAACTGATCGACAGGGCGGCTCGGTTGGAGGCGGGCGGTTCGGTGCGGGCCGCGGCCAAGGCCCGGTTCGAGGCCGTGCGCCGGGCTGTGGACGACCCGGCGGCGGAGGCGGGTCTGCTCGGTGCGGCGGCGCGGGCGGCGGACGTGGCCGGGTCGGCTTCGGGCCCGCACCTGGATGCGGTCGTGGACGAGCGGACGGTACGTCTCTCGTGGCCGACGGCACTGCCCGGCGCGACGCCGGTCTCGTTCCGTGTGGTGCGCTTCCCGGACGGCGCACCGGGGGACGTGACGGAGCTGGCGGTGCTCGGCGCCGCGGACGGACTGCCGGGAGGCCCCCTGCGGCACGCCGACTCGGACGCCCCCGTCGGCCGGGCGGTGCGCTACGCCGTCGTACCGCTGCGTCAGGACGTGATCGCCGGGGTGCCCCTGGCGACGACAGCCCTCGTGATCGCGCCGGACGTGACCGGGGCCGCCGCCTCGCTGGTGCCCGAGGGACTGCGGCTGCGCTGGCAGGTGGACCCGGCCTGTACGCACGTGGAGGTGGAACGCCGTGCGGAGGGGGCGGGGAGCGGATGGCCCGAGCTGGTGGAGTGCGGGCGGGAGGAGCTGCGGGACGAGCGGCTGCCCGCGGGCGACTACACGTATGAGATCCGCTGCGGTTATCCGGGGCTGGGCGGTGGGACGGTGTGGTCCGGGGGCGTACGGGTGCTGGCTCGTGCCGTGGAGTGGCCCGATCAGGTGGAGGACCTGGCGGCCCGGCTGGTCGGCGGCGGCGACCGGGTGGCGTTCACCTGGCGGCCGCCCGAGCAGGGGCTCGGCACGGTGGTGTCCTGGCCGAGCGGGCCGGTGCGCCCGGGCACGGACGTCTCCCGGCGCACGGACCTGACGCCCCTGCCCTCCCCGTCCGTGCCCGAGCCGTCCGTGGAGGTGGCCGTCCCCGAGCGGTCGCGGGTCCGGATGACGGCCGTGAGCACGCTGGGCGACCGGGCGCTGACCGGACCGGCGGTGGTGGTCGAAAGGCCGGGCACGGTAAGGGATCTGACGGCTCATCGGATCAGCGCCGATCGTGCGGCCGTACGGTTCGACTGGCCGGAGCCCGCCGTGCTGGTGCTGGTCGCCTGGGAGGGCGGTGGTCGCCGTGAGGAGCGTCGGGTGGCCCGCAGCCGCTTCCTCGCCGACGGCCACCTGGAGTTTCCGGTGACCTCGGACGCCTACCGTGTGACGGCCCGCGCGGTGCCGCGCCCCGACGCCGTGGCGGTCCCGGCCGACGCCGCGTGCGCGGACCTCCCCGCGGTCGCGGCACCGCCCCGGGTGCTGCCGCCTCCTCCCCCGCTGCCTCCGTATGTCTGGTGGGGCCGCTGGCGTCGGTGGTGGCCGTTCCGCCGCTGACGTCCCCGGGCGGTGGTCAGTCGCGCACGACCGCCTCGGCGCCGCCGCCGAGTTCCAGCTGCAGGCCCGTGCTCAGGGCGACGGTGCGGCCGGGGTCGACGTCGTGCACGGAGCCGTCGGAGCGGCGGGCCGTCCAGCTGTTCCGCGAGCGGTTGGTGATGCCGAACCGGCCGCGCTGCTTGGGGTGTTCGGTCACCTCCGCGACGACGGCCGTGAAGTCGTGCCGCTCCGCCTCCACCACCAGGTGGTGGGCGTACAGCCGGGCCTGCGGGCCGAGCCGGACGGACCTGGGCTTGGTGCGCATCATGCCGGTGCCGATGGTGAGTTGCAGGCGCGGCGGCAGGCTCACCGGACGGCCGCAGCCCCAGCAGTCCGGGGCGGGACCGTCCGGTTCGGTGAGGTTCTGGCGGCCACAGGACGGGCAGACGCAGACGGTGTCCAGGACCTCGCTGAGCGCGTCGCGCCACTGGCCCTCGCGCACCCGCCGGACCGGGTTCTTCAGGCCGTCGGTGAACGTCTCGACGAACAGCCGCTGCAGGATCGGCGGAAGCGCGCCCCATGTGGCCACGACGGTCTGCTGTTCCTCACGGACCGGGCGGTTGCGGTTGTCGTTCGGGTCGTAGAGGAAGACCGGGTCGGTGCCGTACAGCTTCTTGCGGGCGTTCTCGTCCATGCAGCGGATCTTCAACGCCTCGGCGCCCTCCAGCGGGTGATGGTTCATCAGGAGCAGGAAGAGCAGCACCGCGAGGGAGTGCAGGTCGCTCTGGATGCCGGGCTGGGCGCCCCGGTCGCCGCGGACCAGCTCCGGCGCCATGAAGTCCATCGTGCCGGCGACGCCCGCGCTCTCGCCCTCGAAGACCGCGTTGTCGTTGTCGCAGACGAGGACGTCGCCGGTGCGCGGGTCGAAGAAGATGTTGCCCCAGTTGATGTCCCGGTAGGCGATGCCCTTGCCGTGCAGGGCGCGGTAGGCCTCGACGGTGTGCAGGGCGGCCATGACGAGGGTGCGCTGGGTGGTCGCGGCGAGCGCGGGATCGCGGCGGAACAGCGCGGGCAGGTCGTGGAAGCGCTCGGGCCGTACGTCCATGAGGTAGCCGAAGCCGGGCAGCCTGCCGTCGGCGTCGACGACCACGGTCTGCGGCCACAGGAAGCGGTCGTCGCTCCAGCCGCAACCGATGAGGCCTTCGAGGATCTGCCGCTGGCGGCTGTCCGCGAGCTGTGGGTAGTACCACTTCAGAGCACGGTCGCCCTTGCGTGTGCGCACCCGGTAGACCTCGCCCTGGCCGCCGGAGCCGAACATGTCGTCGACCTTGACCTTCTCCCCCTGCTCGGTCACCAGGGTCTGCCCGGGGGCGAGCATGCCGTTCACCATGCGGTTCCTCTCGTGGCTCACGTGTGTGGCGCGTCGTTGCGCCGGGGCGCGGTGGAGCCTGCGGCCTCGAAGGCGCCCACGAGTGTCGTGTCGTCGCCGGAGTACTGGGCGGCGTGGCTCAGCCACTCCGTCAGCCGGCTGCGCACCGCGGGCATCCCCAGCTCGTGGGCGCGGCCCTGCACGCCGGCCGCGAAGTCGAGGAAGCCCTGGTGGTCGGTGAAGCTCTTGGACAGCCCGTCCGTGGACAGCAGCACCCCCGAGGGGCCCTCGCTGGTCAGCGGCTGCCAGTGGCAGCGGGCGCGGTTCCAGGACTCGGGCGCGCACAGGGAGTCCGTCTCGTCGCCGAGGTCGGGGCCCGTGTAGAGGGGGGTGTACGGCGTCCCGGCCGCGTCCAGGACGACGACATCGCCGTCGCCCAGTTGCCAGCACACCAGCAGGCGCCGGGTGAGTACGGCGCCGACGAGGGTGGTGCCGTAGGCGGTGAGGTCGGGGCCCTTGGACGTGTGCCGGGGCGCGCCGTGCGCCGGGGAGTTGCAGTCGTGCAGGGTGGCGCGCTCGTACCAGCGGTGGGCGACCAGTTGGGGCAGCCGCCGGGCCTCGGCGCGCAGTTCCGCGAGGGCGTTCCACCACGGGCTGTGGCCGTCGTACTGTTCGGCCTCGTCGTCGTAGCGCACCGCGGCGGCCGCGAACTCCTGTGCGCAGACGGTGAATTCATCGATGGCCCAGCGGGCGCCGAGGTCACTGCGGAAGTGGGGTGCCGAGCCGTGTCCGTCGGCGACGGCGAGCACGACGGCGCGGCCGCCGGCCACGTGCCGTGCGGCGCAGCGGTCCTGGCTGTACTTCTTCGCCGCGCCTTTCACCTCGCCCTTGAGCAGTTCCCACCGCTCGGCGGCCGGTGCCACGACGCCGGTCACCAGATGGGGTCTTCGTCCTCGTCCTTGCCCAGGGCGACGGGCGGCGGGGCCTGGACCGGGCCGCCGCCGTCGGTCTTGGGCGTGGAGGCGGCCTTCACGGCGGTGGACATCCAGCGGATGGCGGCGGCCAGCTGGCGCGGGTTCTTCGCCTGCAGCGGCTCCAGCTCCGGGTTGGCGAGGAACTCCTTGAGCATGCTCTTGTCGGCGTCGTCGCCGATGGCGAGGGCGACGCGCACCGCCCGCTTGCCCCAGGGCGTGTCGTCGATGGAGCGCAGCCCCGAGCGCCAGTCGTCGGTGGGCTGGCCGTCGGAGACCAGCGCGAGGACCGGGGGCAGGGCGCGCTGCGGCATGGGCGGCGTCTGCAGCGCGCCGGCCGCCAGCCGGAACGCGGCGCCCATGTCGGTGCCGCCGTAGGTGTGCAGGTCCTCCCAGGTGAACTGGTCCACCGGGGTCGGGTCGTTGATGTGCCAGCTGGCTCCGCTGGCGAAGGAGACGGCACGGACGAGCAGGGTGGCTCCGGGATTGGACCGGGCGGCCGACTGCATCTCCGGGATCGCCTCGCGGATGGCGAAGTTCAGCTCGGCGATCTTTCCGTTCACGCTCATCGAGCCGGAGCAGTCCAGCAGCCAGATGAAATGGACGGGGCGGCTCGCCATGCTGCCGCCCGGCAGATCGAAGGTGTCGCTCACGCTGGTCCTCTCCCCCGAGGTCAGGCCGTGTCGGCCTGGACTTCCTTCAGGACAAGCCTAGTTGAGAATGCGGGCGAAGATCTGGTGCCTGGGACGATTGGGGAGACAGAGGGGTGTTCACCGGTTTCACATGCGCCCCATGTGCGCCCCCCGTCACCGCAGGCGGCGCCGCCATTTGGTCCAGGCCTCTACCCAGGCCTCTCCGGCATCACGTCTCAGGACGGCGAGCACCTCGTCGTTGCCTCGCTCGCCCAACTGGGGCAGTACGGAGCCGATGACGTCGTGGAGCAGGTCGTCGGCCGTGTCCCGCCAGCCTCCGGTGGCGCCCTCCTGGTCGCTGCGCCAGACGACGAACAGGGCGGCCACACGCTGCGGTTCGCACAGCGCCGCGGGCTCCAGCGCGCCCTGGGCGTCGGCCACGGCGGCCCGGTAGTGGCGCAGCCGCCCCACGTGGCCGGTGGCGAGGTAGCGCAGCGCGTGGGAACGGCGCAGCTCCTCGGGGCCGAGCCGGGCCAGACCGGTGGCGAGCCAGTGGTCGATCGCGTCCTGCAGGACGCCGCCCAGGCCCCGAGCCCGCTGTTCCAGCGTGGGCAGGTGTTCCATCACGCGCTGCACGGACTCCTTCCGGTGTGCGAAGTCCCAGGTCAGCACGATGAGTTGGGCGGTGGCCCGCTCCGAGCGGTTGTACCGGGGGGAGCGGGCGCTGGCCCGGGCGAAGTCGACGAGGGCCTGGTCGGGCGCCGGGGGGTGCCTGAGCCAGTGGGTGAGGCGGATCTCCATCCCCTCCTCGACGATCAGCCGGGGCGGACAGACCTCGGTGACCCTGCTCTGGTCGGTGTGCGCCGGGAAACCGTTCTGGGGCCAGACCAGCGCCCACATGATCCGCAGGGTGGGTCCGTCGGGCACCTGGCCGTCCAGGTGCCGCTTGGCCAGCTGCACCCAGAGGTCGGCCCCCTCCAGGCGGTGGGAGTGCTTGAGGTTCGCCGCCGACACGGCGAGGCGGATGACGAGGGGTGCCCCGTCGAGATACGGGCGCAGCCAGTCGCCGTAGGAGGCCGCCAGGTCGCGCAGCGCCCGGACCCGGCGCTCCGTCAGGTCCCGGGCCAGCCGGTCCAGGACCCGGCGGACCAGCCCGCGGTGGTTCACCGCCGCGAGCAGGGCCACCGCGTCGGCGCAGGCGCGCCGGGCCTCGGGGCTGCTCAGGGCGCCCGCGATCTTGTCCACGGCCTCGTCCACGGCGGAACTCCGCTCGGCGCCGCCCGCGAGGACGGCACTCAGCGGCTTCTCCCAGGCGTCGAACGGGTAGCGCAGCATCTTGCGCAGCTCGTCCTCGGGCGGCGGACCGAGCTCCGAGCGCAGGGTGCGCCAGGTTCCCTCGTCCAGCGGCAGGTCCGTGCAGGCCTCAAGGACCGGTACGACGTCCTGCGGGTCCGCCGCCCTGACCCGGCTGCGAGCCAGGGCGGCGGCGAGCGGCTGGACCGCGTCGGGCCGGTGCTCGGCGATCCGCCGGGCGATCACGGCGAGGTGCTGGGCGGAGACGGCGTCCGTTCGGCCGTGCTCGGCAGCGCGGATGGCGGCGGCCAGGATCTCGCGCAGTGCGTCCTCGGGGAGGTCGCCGAGTGCGTGCCAGGTGCGGGCGGCGAGGGCCCGGCGGACGAGGGGGAGGAGGGCGAAGGGATCCTGGGGGGCGCCGGTGTCCGGGGCCTGTGCGCCAGGCCGTTCGGCGCCGGTGCCCTCGGTCGGCTCGTCGGGCCGTGGGACCACTCCTTCCTGCCAGAGCCAGGCGGCCACCTGCGCCCAGGGGTCGGACAGGGGCGGGCTGCCGGGGCCGTCCAGGCCGTCGTGCACCCGGAAGAGATGGGTGACGGTCGGGCCGTCGTGCCGGTCGAAGAGGTCGGCGTCCGTGTCCGGGCCGATGCCGACGACCTGTTGCGGGGCGACACCCGGGTCCGCGGAATGGGTGCTGAACGTCAGCGCCCTCGCGTGGTGGACGGGCAGGGAGGCGCAGGCGAGGGCGATCCAGCGGGCCACGGTCTCCTGGTCCCGCTCGGCCACGACGATCTGGCGGCCGGCGGGGTCGGCGAACAGCCTGCGCACGTCGGCGAGGAACGGAGCGACGCGCCGGCCCTGGTCGGAGGCGAACTTCACCAGCAGCGCCTCGTCCCAGCACCGGGTGTCCGGCGCGAACGCCTCGTCGCCGCTCCCGCCCAGGGTGCTGGGCCGCCAGGCGTCGACGGGCCAGCGCCGCCGCGGCCCGTCGGGGCCGTCGGCGTCGTGCGCCTCGTACCGGACGTCGACGCGCAACCCGTCCGACTCCTCGTCGGGGCGTGCGCTGCACAGGAGTCCGCCGCCTGCGCGGTGGGGCAGCCGGGTGTAGCTGAGCGCGGCTCCCACGGCGGGCGCGGCGCGGTGCGTGACCGTGATGATCCGCTGCATCAGGTCGTCCGGCACGCCCTCGGGCACCTCGGTGACGGGGGTGAGCCGGTCGGCACCCGAGTCGGGGTCGCGCAGGAGCACGTAGCTGAGTTCACGGATGGCCATGCCCCGATTCTGGCGATCCGCGCCGAACACCGCAGGAGGACCGGCAAGTTGGCACGGGGCGCACAGAAGCGGACGACGCCCCTCATCCCCCGGCGCCCGGCCTGCCGTCCCGCTCGGCGCTCCCCGCGGAACCGAGCCGGACCTGCCGCGCTCCCCCTGCACGCCCCTCCACTCCGCAGGGATCCCTCAGCCCCCGCACGAGCGCGCTCCCTTGCCGGAGCCCCGGCCGCCACGTCACGGTGGCTTCATGAACGTGCGCGAGGCACTGCCGGTTCCGGACGTCTTCGATCCGCGGCAGTACGCCGCCGGGGTACCCCACGCCGCCTATCGCGTGCTGCGCGACCACCACCCGGTGGCCTGGCAGGAGGAGCCGGAGGTGCTGGGCTGGCCCGCGGGTGCCGGGTTCTGGGCGGTGACCCGGCACGCGGACGTCGTAGGCGTCCTCAAGGACTCGGCGACGTACTCCTCGCACCTCGGCGCGACCCAGATCCGCGATCCCGACCCGGCCGACCTTCCCTTCATCCGGCGCATGATGCTCAATCAGGATCCGCCGGGGCACCGACGGCTGAGGCGGCTGGTCAGCCGGGCCTTCACCCCCGGCCGCATCGACCGCTTCACGGCCGTCGCGCGGGAGCGGGCGCGGACGCTGTTCGCGCAGGCGCTGCGGGACGCCCGGGCCGCGGACGGCACCGCCGATCTCGTCACCGCCGTGACCGACGACTACGCCCTGCTCAACCTCGCCGACCTGCTCGGCGTCCCGGAGTCCGACCGCGGTCTGCTGCTGCACTGGACGCAGCGGGTCATCGGCTACCAGGACCCGGACGAGGCCGGCCCGCCGGTGCTCGACCCGCGGGGCAGGCCGGTCAATCCACGCTCCCCCGCGGCGCTCCGGGACATGTTCGCCTACGCCCAGCAGCTCGCCGCACACAAGCGAAGCCACCCCGCGGACGACGTGCTGACCACGCTCGCCCACGACGGGGAACTCGCCGACGCCGAACTGGAGATGTTCTTCTTCCTGCTCACCGTCGCGGGCAACGACACGGTCCGCAGCGCGGCTCCCGGCGGACTGCTCGCCCTGGCCGAACACCCTGAGGCGTACGAGTCGCTCCGGGCCGGAAGGATCGAACTGACCACCGCTGTCGACGAGTTGCTGCGCTGGCATCCACCCGTCCTCACCTTCCGCCGCACCGCCGCCCGCGACACCGAGCTGGCGGGACGGCGCATCCGGGCCGGCGACAAGGTGGTCGTCTTCCACGCCTCCGCCAACCGGGACGAGCGGGTCTTCGACGCACCCGACCGCCTCGACCTGTCCCGTACGCCGAACCCGCACGTCTCCTTCGGCGACGGCCCGCACGTGTGCCTGGGCGCCCACTTCGCCCGGCTGCAGCTGCGGGTGCTGTACGGGGAGGCGGTGTGCGCGCTGCCGGTCCTGCGCACCGCGGAGCCGGCCAGACGGCTGACGTCCAATTTCATCAATGGACTCAAGTCGCTGCCGATACGGCTGACATGAGGCTCAGCGGCGGGCGCGGGCGCTCACTCGCGGACCTGGATGAGGGCATGTGTGCCGCCCGTCCGCCACCGCTGTCCCTCGGCCGCCACGAGCGCGGCCTCCGTGCCGGGGTCCAGGCCGGTGATCACGTCGGACTTCAGGGTGCGCAGGGCGGCGACCGGCCCGGGGAAGCGGGCGGTCACCTCGCCGAAGGGTGTGGTCGGGGGCCAGAGCCGGTCGCCCACCAGACGGCGGTAGTTGAGGTCGCCCTTCACGATGGTCACGGTGGCCGTCGCGAGTTCCGCGCGAAGGTCGTCGGGCATGTCCGCGAACGGCAGGGGTGCGGCGGAGAAGGGGTGGGCGCGGACCATGAGGCGACCGTCCGTCATCGCCGACCACAGGATGCGGCCGTACTCGGGGGCGGCACCCTGGGCGCCGGTCAGCCTGCGCAGCGCGTCGAGGACGTCGGCCGTCGTCGCGTCGGAGACGTAGTACGGGTACGGCTTGACGTGCAGGACGGCACGCCCGACGCGCCCGCGTTCGAGGAGGTGGGCGATGAGGAGCAGATCGGGGATGAGCTCGCGGCCCGCGTTGTCGGCGATCAGGCACAGCGTGCCCGCGCCGGACGGTGGGAGCAGCGACCAGAGTGTCTCGCTGTCGTCGGCGACCAGGCCCGGGGCGGTGTCCGCGGCGCCGGTTTCGGTGTCGGCGGCGGAGAGGCGGAAGCCGAGGTCTGCGCGGTTACCCCACAGGGAGCCGTGCAGCAGGGCCCGGTCCTGGTCCTCGGCGGACAGGGCGTCGAGCGCGGCCAGTTCCTCGTCCGTCTCCTGGGAGTCCAGCTCGGCCAGCTTGAAGGGGCGGAACGGATCGATGCCCTGCCAGGGTCCGGTGCCGAAGTAGCCGACGGCACCGAGGAGTTGGCGGTAGAAGTAGCTCTCAGACCAGAGCCAGGGGATGTCGTACCAGGAGCGGCCGACGTACTCCGCGCTGCCCCACGACTCCCAGCGGGCCCGGTCGTGCGCCCCGGCGGGGAGCGGTTCGACGACGCCCTCGGTGCAGTTCGCGAGGAGCGCGTCGAGTGCGCGGTGCTGTGCGGGGCCGTACGGGAAGGCCTCCCGTACCTGCCGGATGATGGCGGGGTGCCGCTCGGCGAGCACACTGTGCGGGAACGAACCCGGTTCGTTGCCGAGGATCAGGGGCGCGGGCGGGGTGTCGGGCATGCGCCTCACCCTAGGGCCTGTTCCCGCACGGGCTCCGTCGCCACCTCAGACCGTTCTGATCTCCCGCTCAAGGCGGGCGGCGAGGCTCAGATAGCGGGCGCGGCGGGGCACCGGGACCAGGCCGCGGATCATGACGTGCCACATCTCGGCCAGCCTGCGGGGCTGGCGGGCGACGGGTTCGAGGGAGCGGCCCACGACGCGGGTGCCGACGAAGAAGCTGACGAGGGAGTGCGCGACGGCCTCGACGTCGACGTCCGGGTGGACGTCGGCCTCCTTGATGGCGCCGAGGAGTCTGCGGGTGGCCATGTCCCGCCACTCGGTGAACGGGTGCTTCAGCGGCGGCCGCACCGCGACTCCCCCGGTCGCGAGCCGGAGTCCGGCCCGCGGGATCGGGCCCTCGACGGACAGCCGGGCGATACCGAAGGTGATGCGTATCAGGCTTTCGAGCGAGGAGTAGCCCCGGCCGTCCAGTTCCTTCGTCACCTCGTGCCAGGCCCTGGACTGCAGCTCCATGATCGCGTGGGCCAGGTCCTCCTTCGCCGCGAAGTGGAAGTAGAGGGCGCCCTTGGTGACTTGGGCGTGTTCGACGATGTCGCTGAGGCTGGTCGACTCGTAGCCGTGACGGTCGAACAGGTCGGCTGCGGCCGTGATGATCGTCGCGCGGGTCTGCTCGGCGCGTAACTGCCTCGCCATCGGCTGAACACTCCTGGGCTGGAAAGAACGGGTCGTGCTGTTTGTTTCTTACTCCCCGTGAACGATATCTCACCGTGCGACGGCGTCGACGAGGCACTCGAAGACCGTCGACTCACCCTGTCTTCCCCGGACTTCGAGGCCCGTCCCGTGCCCCTCGGTCACCTCGATCCAGGTGGGTCTGTCCAGCTCGGCGTACTGATGGAAGGCCGCATGGAAGGTCGCTGACCCGGCCGGGTCGGCGGTGCGTGCGCGGGCGGCCTGGCGGGCCGCCTCCAGGAGCAGCATGCCGGGCACGTGGTCGAGCGGATGGTCGAAGAAAACGGGATGCGCGGTATCTACCCGTAGTTGTCGGCGGCCGTGGCGGTCGGGCGGGGCGAGCACCACGTCCGTGGGCAGGGCACGGCCCACGACGCCGGCCGGCAGGGCCGACGGGAGCGGCAGGGCGCAGACGGTCGCCGCGGTGCGGCCGCCGCGGAGTCTGCGGTAGACGGACTCGCTGGTCCAGCTGACGGCGATGTGCGCGCTCGCGACACGCTCACCGCCCAGGCGCACGACGGTGTCGTAGCGGAGCGCGGTGGGGCGTCCCGCGCGGTGGCGGACGTCGAAGACGGTGACGTCGAGGACGGGTTCGGCGGGTGCGGCACCGACGGCGAGATGCTCGGGACAGGTGCTGAGGCGGAGTTCCTTGAGGACGAAGCAGTGGTCGAGCGGGGCGTCGTAGGCGGCGTGCGCGAGGAGTGCCCCGCACTGGCGGACGGTCTCCGCGACGAGCAGCGGCTCGTACGCGGACCGGTCCGGCGACACGTGTAACTGGTGCGCCCGGGGCCACTGCGCGAAAAGCCTGAACCGGTCGGCTCCGGTCCGCTTCCAGTCGGTGAGAAACGTCTCCGCGACGGCTGCCCGGTGAACGAGCTGACGGGGCACGGTGGCCGTCAAGATCGGTTGAGGCATGTTGCTCCCTCGGTCCCCCGAAAGCGGATGACAGACCAGACGGAGACGTGCCCGTGCCGGTGACCGTCAGAGTACGAGGCGACCGGTTGGTTTTCAATGAGACGTCGGTGGCCTCGTGGGGCGTCCGGCGCAGGTGAACGGCCGACGGGCCGCCCGGCGCCCCGTCCGCACCTTCCGGGACGGGGGCGGCGGTTGACCGGGAGCGGGGACGGTGGTGAACAGGCCGGACCGTTTTTCCGTACTCCCCGGAAGCCCACCGTTCCGCGCCGGCCGAGGAGACGTTCCGGATGCCCCGGATGACCGCACACCGCACCGCCCTGACGGCCGCCCTCGTGACCCCGTTCGTGCTGCCCCTGTGGGCGGCCGGCCCCGCGCAGGCGCACGGCGCACCCACCGATCCCGTCAGCCGGGTCTACGCCTGCTCACCCGACGGCGGCGGCAACGCGCGGTCGGCGGCCTGCAAGGCGGCCGTCGCCGCGAACGGCGCCCCCTTCACCCTGTGGGACAACCTGCGGGTGCCGGACGTGGCCGGCCGGGACCGGCAGGTCATCCCCGACGGAAAGCTGTGCAGCGGTGGGCTGAGCGCCTACAAGGGGCTCGACCTGGCCCGCGCCGACTGGCCGTCGACGACGCTGAAGCCGGGCGCGACGCTGACGATGAAATACGCCTCGACGATCCCGCACACCGGCACGTTCAAGCTCTACCTCACCAAGCCCGGCTACGACCCCAGGAAGCCACTGACCTGGTCCGAACTGCCGGAGCAGCCGTTCGCGGCGGTCAAGGACCCGGCGCTGACGAACGGCGCGTACCGCATCACCGCGAAGCTGCCGTCCGACCGGACCGGGCACCACGTGCTCTACACGATCTGGCAGAACAGCAGCACGACGGACACCTATTACTCGTGCTCGGACGTGGTGTTCGGGGCGGCCGGGAGCGGCACGGCCGGCGGCGCCGAGGCGTCGGCCTCCGCGGGCGGCGGGAAGAAGAGCGCGAGCGGCAGCCCTTCGGCGACGCGCGAGCCCCGTACGACTCCGTCCCGGAGCACCGAGGCCGCGGCGAGCCCGCAGAAGGACACCTCCGCCCCCGACAGCACCCCGGTGGCCTCGGTCTCCACCGACCACTCGGGGCCCTCCGCGCCCATGCTGGCGGGCGGCGCCGCTGCGGTACTGGTGCTCACCGGCGGCGCCGCCCTGGCGCTGCGTCTGCGTCGACGCTGAACTGCCCTTGCGCTTACGTCAGTTGACGTAGACGGCCGCGCCGTTGTCCGTCACCGGGGCGTACTTGGCGGTGAAGTAGCCGTTGCTGAAGCAGAGCGACGAGCCGGACGTCTTGGTGAAGTGCTGGCTGGTGAAGTTGATGCTGTTGTCGTCGTTGCTCGCCGTGCCGGTCAGGCTGGGGGCCTGGTAGACGCAGGTGATGCTGCCCAGCAGGGTGGTCAGCTTGACCGTGGTCTGGATGGTGGAGCCGCTGGCCGGGGTCACGGTGATGGCACCGTCGGAGGCCACGGCGGTGGTGTACGGCAGGTTGTCGACCGAGATGCTCTTGACGCCGAGCACGCCGACGACGTTGCTGGTGCAGCTGCTGCTGTCGAAGGTCTGCCCGCTGACCGTCTCGGTGGCCGTGCCCGGCGCGGCGGGGTTGTCGGCGACGGTCGCGGTGAACGTCGACGAGGCGCACTTGACGCCGCTGGTGCCGGTCGCGCTGGAGTAGAGGGTGGCGCTGGTGCCGCCGGCCAGCGGCGCGGTGAGGACGTCGCCGACCGCGGCGGCGGTGCCGCCGGCCGAACCGGTGGTGAGGACCGCGGTGTCGGCCGCCGAGGCGGGCAGGGCCGCGGGGATCGAGAGGGCGGCGACAGCGCCGACGAGGGTGATGAGGGTGCGAGTACGCATGCGGGGGTCTCTCTTTTCTGAGATGCGGGGGCCGAAAGTGGCGTGGAAGGACGCGCGTACGCGTCCGCCGTTGCCGGTCCGTGGCGCCTTCTCCGTACGCGACGGGCCGGCAACGGCAACCGGCCGGTGAGCGGCCGAAGACCCGTGGGGAGGGCCGTCGGCCGAGACCGGGCGGGGAGAGGCGGCTCGCACGGACCAGGGGGGAAGTGCCCGTGCAAGACCGTCGGGGGCGTGAGGGCGTGGGGGCGTGAGGGATTCCGGGAACGCGGGCCAATGCCGCGCGGCCGGATCCGGCGCCACGGATCCTGGGGGAAGCCAGGGCAAGTTGTAGACCTGAGTGTCAGTCAACGTCAAGGCGTGACAAGGGAGTTGACGAACATTCAAGAGTGGGACGAGATCCCCGACCGTCCACGAAGGCACAGGTGGGGCACAACCGACACTCTTTTTCCACAACTCTCTTGACCCTTAAATGTAACCACGGGTAACTTCCTCGTCGGCTACTGCGGAGTACGAGAAAGCCCTTGCGCCCGCCGGGAGTTGCGAGGAGTCGTGCGCCGTAGTCCGCTGTCCGCGCCAGGACAACGTGCCGCTGATGCCCAACCCCGCAATGACTATGCATGGGAGCAGAAATGGCCTCGTCCTCGGACGTCACCTCGTCCGCCGACCACACCCCGGGGAATCCCGAAAGCGGTTCCGCACCCGAGCCCGCGAGACGCGGGCGGGTCCGGCTGCGCCGCGCCGCCGTGATGGCCGTGCCGGCCGTCACGGTCGCCGCCGGCCTCGCGATCATGACCGCCGAGGGCGCGCTGGGCGTGCAGTTCTCGATCTCCGGCATGCCGTTCACGGTCACCGCCAAGTCGCTCGACGGCACCGGATTCGAGCAGTTCGGCGACCTCGACAGCATGATCCCGGACAGCCCGAACGCGGGCGACACCGGTGGTCAGGTGCTGATCGTCACCTCCGCCATCAAGAACGCGACGCTGGACAGCCTGTGCCAGAGCGTCGACCTGGGCGGCACCAACCTGCTCATCAAGGCGGGCAGCGGCTCGTCGAAGGTCAAGGCGACCAACCTGACCACCGACTCGACCGAGCTGTCGGGCGACGCGTCCTTCAACAACATCGAGATCGGCAACGACGCCAGCACGCTCACCAAGGCCGGGGTCAAGGGCAAGGAGGGCGTCTTCAGCCAGCAGGCCGACACCGTGCACATCGACAACCTGCGGCAGACCAACTACGCGACCACCGCCGCTGTGTTCAAGCTTCCGGGCCTGAAACTCAGCTTCAGCGACTCGGGTTGCTGATGTCGGGCTCCCCGAAACAAGGCGTGCGGCCCGCTTTCCGTCAGTGGCGGGCCCGCCGTCCGTTCCCGGGCGGGCTGCTGCTCGCCCTGGGTGGAGCGGAGATCCTGCTCACCGAGAAGGCCTCACTGAAGGTCATCATGCACATCGGCATGCAGGGCCTGGCCGGCTATCTGCTGCCCACCGTCATGCTGCTGTGCGGCCTGCTGATCCTCTTCAGCCCGGCCCAACGCCTGTTCTACTCGATCATCGGTGTCCTGTGCTCCCTGGGCAGCTGGCTCACCTCGAACCTCGGCGGCTTCTTCATCGGCCTGCTCCTGGGAGTCGTCGGCAGCTGCCTCGCGTTCGGCTGGCTGCCGAACCAGGAGCCGCGCCGCGGCCGACGGCAACGGCGGAAGGAAGCGCGGGCGGCGAAGAACGTACCGGAAGCGGTACAGCCGTAGCGGCGCCGGTCCGGGCCACACCGGGGAACTGAAGAATGTGTCCATGCTGGACGACCTGGACCGCGCGCTGATCCACGCGCTGCACATCGACGGCCGCGCGCCCTTCAGCCGGATCGCCACCGCGCTCGACGTCTCGCCGCAGACGGTCGCCCGACGGTACCGGCGGCTGCGTACGGAGGCGTCGTTGCGGGTCGTGGGGCTGCCGGACCCGGATCGGGCGGGGCGGACGCAGTGGCTCGTCCGGCTCACCGTGGCGGCAGGTTCCGCACAGGACGTGGCGCAGGCCCTGGTGCGCCGTCGGGACACCTCGTGGGTGAAGCTCACCTCCGGCGGTACGGAGATCGTGTCGGTCATCCACACGCCGACGGACTCGACGGCGGGCAACTCCCTTCTCCTGCACGACATTCCACGCACCGTCAGCATCACCGCGGTGTCCGCGCACTGTCTGCTGCACACCTATCTGGGCGGTCCGACGAACTGGCGCCGGAGCACGAACGCGCTGGACGAACGACAGCAGCGTGTCCTGCGCGAACACGAGGCCGCGGACACGTCGCATGTGCCGGTGCCGCGCCAACTCTGCGACCAGGACGGCGACTTGCTGCTGGCCCTGCAGAGGGACGGGCGGGCCACGCACGCCGAGCTGGCGGGGGCGACGGGCTGGTCCCCGGGGACCGTGGCACGCCGACTGGCGGATCTGCGCGCGGGTGGCGCGATCTTCTACGACGTCGAGGTCGACGCGGGCCGTTTTGGCGCGAACACGCGGGCACTGCTGTGGATGTCGACGAGCCCGGCCCGTCTGGAACACGTGGCGACGACGCTCGCGGGCCACGACGAACTGGCCTTCGTCGCGGCCACCACGGGCCCCGCCAACCTGGTCGCCCAGGCCCTCTGCCGCGACCCCAAGGACCTGCACCACTATCTGACCCGCCGCCTCGGCTCCCTGGACGCCATCCACACCCTGGAGACCAGCCCGGTCCTGCAGAACCTCAAGGCGGCCAGCCCGATCATGACGGACCTGTCCCGCCTGCGGCGCCCCGCCGGGAGGCAGCGCACGTGGCAGTGACCCCCGTCTGACGAGATCAGGATCAGCCCCTCCGGCGTCCGCCCATCGCACGGCTGGCCGCATAGCTGACCGTCACCAGTGCGACCGCCACCCAGATCGCCGCCCGGACCGCGTGGAGGGCCGATGACGCGTCGTCCGGCCGGGCGTTGCTCAGGTAGACGCTGCCCAGGACGGCGACCCCCAGCGTGGCGCCCACCTGCTGGACCGCGTTCAGCAGGCCCGCTGCCGAGCCGATCTCCTGGGGCTGGAGCGGCTTCAGGGCGAGGGTGAAGAAGGCGGGGGTGAACAGGCCCACGCCGAGTCCGACGACGGCGAGGGCGGGCAGCAGCAGTGTCGGATAGGAGGCCGCATCCGCCGTGCCGTACACCGCGATCGCCGACAGGGCGCCCAGCAGCAGCAGCGCGAGGCCGACGGACATCAGGCGCGCCCCGTACCGCCCGACCAGGTACGCGCCGGCCGTCCAGGACCCGACCGCCAGGCCCACCGACCAGGGAGCCAGCGTCAGGCCCGCCGTCAACACATCGGCGCCCAGGCCCAGTTGGAGCTGGAGCACGATGACCGTCATCAGGCCGTTGGTGACGGCGAAGAAGGACGTGGACGTCACCAACGCGGCCGGGAAGCCCCGGTGGGCGAACAGGCTCGGCTCCACCAGTGGGCTGCGCCCGGCGGCGGCCTCCCTGCGCTGGTGCACCGTGAACAGCGACATCAGGCACAGCCCGGCGGCGACGAGCCCCCAGCTCCGCCCCGGCAGCGCCGAGAGGTCCGCACCGATCAGCGGGTACACGACGAGCCCGACGCCGGTCATGGCCAGGAGCGTGCCGGTCACGTCGAGGGCCGGCCGCCGCGGCGCGCGGCTCTCCAACAGCCTGGGCGAGATCACGAGCACGGCGAGCGAGACGGGGACGTTCACCAGGAACGCCGCGCGCCATGAGGAGCCGAACAGGTCGGCGTGGGTGAGCACACCGCCGAGCACCGGTCCGCAGACCGCGGCGAGACCCATGACGGGCCCGATGCCGCCGAGCGCCCTGGACATCTCGGGTCCGGCGAACATCGCCTTGATCAGGCCGATGGTCTGGGGAATGATCACGGCCGCCGCCGCGCCCTGCACCACCCGGAAGGCGATCAGCGCTCCCACCGACGGCGCCGCGGCACACGCGGCTGACGCGAGCATGAATCCCGTGACGCCGAGGACGAACAGTCTCTTGCGGCCGGCGATGTCCCCCAGCCGGCCACCGGTGATCAGCAGCACCGCGAACGGCAGGGTGTACGCGGTCGTGAACCACTGGACGGCGGACACCGACCCGCCCAGATCGGCATGGATCGCCGGCGCGGCGACCTGCACAATGGTCGCGTCCAGCAGGTTCATCGCCTCACCGAGCAGCAGGGCCACGAGCGCCGGCCACCGCCACCGGTACGCCGTGGGGGCCGGCGTCAGCACACGCTCAGCAGTCATCGGGGGTTCCTCTCCACTCCACCGTCGTCGGCGCACAGCGGCCGGCCCCCTCAGCGGGGCACCGGCCGCGTCGTTTCCACGGCTCAGCGTGGAGGCGGCGGGAGAGGGGGCTCCAGCCGCAGCCGCGAGAGGGAGGATTTCTTCCGTCGATGCCGCTCGCGATCGCGATTTCCCACACCGGCCGACGCCTGGCGGTGACCACTGCCGCTCAAGTGGTTTGCGTTGCCCGCGAGCTGACCAGGCTGGAAGCATCATCACGATGCGGCACCGACAACTCACTCAAGGTTGCTGATCACTTGACTACGGCGGTCACACACGATTGGCTCCGGCCAGCGAGGTTTTCCCGGACGCTGTACGACGTGCCGGACGTCGTTCGGGGCCGGTCTCTCGCCGTTCCGCTTGCTCGGCCGCACTGCGAGGTACCGCACCCTCATGAACACTCCTCCCCCACCTCCGCTCCCCCGCAGACGCGCGCGCGTCGCCGCCCTGGCCGCGGTCGTCTGTCTGCTCGCGGCCGGCTGCTCCGGATCCGGTGGCAGCGACTCCACCGCGGACACCGTCGGCAAGGCGGGAGGCGGCGGCGGCCGTCTCAAGGTCGCCCTGGTCACGCACGCCTCGGACGGCGACACCTTCTGGAACCTGGTGCGCAAGGGCGCCGAGGCGGCCGCCGCGAAGGACGACATCGATCTGACGTATGCCAACGACCCCGACTCGGCGGGGCAGGCCGAGCTGGTGCGGGACGCGGTCCGGCAGAAGGTCGACGGCATCGCGCTGACCCTCGCCAAGCCGCAGGCGATGAAGGGTCCGGTGGCTGCGGCCAAGGCGGCGGGCATACCCGTGGTCGGCCTCAACTCGGGCATCGGCTCCTGGCAGTCCGAGGGGATCCTGGAGTTCTTCGGCGAGGACGAGAGCCTGGCCGGGCGGGCGGTCGGCGACAAGCTGGACGGCCTCAAGGCCCGGCACGCGCTGTGCGTCATCCACGAACGCGGCAACGTCGCCCTGGAGGCCCGCTGCGCCGGTGTGAAGAAGACCTTCGACGGCACCACCGAGAACCTCTACGTCGAGGGCACCGACGCGAACGCGACCGGCGCCGCGATCACCGCCAGGTTGCGGCAGGACCCGACGATCGACGAAGTGGTCACGCTGGGCGCCCCGTTCGCGCTGACCGCGGTGAAGTCGGTGAAGCAGTCCGGCAGCCGGGCCCGGGTCGCCACCTTCGATCTGAACCAGGACCTGGTGAAGGCGGTCGAGAGCGGTGACGTGCAGTTCGCGGTCGATCAACAGCCGTATCTGCAGGGCTACCTCGCGGTGGACGCGCTGTGGCTGTACCGGACCAACGGCAACATCAGCGGCGGCGGTGTGTCCCCCGTGCTCACCGGCCCGGCCTTCGTGACCAGGACGAACGTGGACTCCGTGGCCAGGTTCGCGGCACGCGGCACACGCTGATCCGCACACCGCACGACAGTTCGTACACCAACGTCTCGAAAGATTCGGAGACCTGTGGCACGTGCGGTCACTTGTACGGATAGCATCCTGTGCACCCCTTCCCTCCCCGCTCCCGGCCACCCCCGGTGTTCTCCCCTTTTTCCGCTGATTGCCTAGGACCACGATGTCTGAACGGACAGGTGCCCGGCGCCGTCTCGGCTCCATACGTCTCTCCCTGATCCTGCTGGCCCTGGTGCCCAGCGTCACCCTCGTCGCCCTGTGGGGCATCACGACCAAGCAGATGTTCGACGAGGGGCTACGGCTGCGTGGGCAGACCCAGCTGAGCCGTTCGACCGGCGCCATGGGCACCGACGCGACGCTCGCGCTGCAGCAGGAGCGCACCCTGTCGGCGGCCTGGCTGGCCGACCCGCACGGCTCCCGGGCGGCGCTGGAGGCACAGCGCAAGGAGACCGACAAGGCGGTCGCGAAGCTGGTCGGGCAGTCCGACGCGATCGACAAGGCACCCGCGCGCATCTCGGACCGGCTGTACTCGGTCGTCGGTTCCGTGGGCAGCCTGGAGTACTTCCGGGGCCAGGTGGACAACCCCACCGATATCACCGCCGCGCAGGCGCTGGACCAGTACAGCTCGATCATCGACGACCAGATCCACGCCTTCCAGGAGCTCTCCCAGGTCGACGACGGCGACCTCACCTCGCAGGCCGGCCCGCTGGTCGCCCTGGAGCACGCGGCTGAGCTGGTCTCCCAGGAGGACGCGCAGCTCACCATGGCCTGGCCGTCCGGGCATCTGAGCGAGGAGGAGTGGAACGCGTTCGCCGAGCTGGTCGACGCCCGGCGCTGGCTCGTCCGGGACCAGATCGTCCCCGCGCTGAGCGGCAGCGCCAAGACACAGACCGTGCGGATTCTGCAGAGCCCCGAGTGGCAGACCCTCCAGGGCATCGAGGACCAGGTGCTCGCGTCCCGGCCGTCCGCCGCCGACGGGAAGGCCGCGCTGCCCGACGCGCGGAGGCGCACGGCGTGGGCCGGCGCGTTCGACAAGATCGGCGACCGGTACACGCGGCTGATCGACAGCCAGACGTCCGGCCTGCTCGACCAGAGCGCCGACAAGGCCGACAACCTGCTGCTCACCGCCGCCTCGCTCAGCGCGGGCGGGCTGATCGCCCTGCTGCTGTGCGTGGGCATGTCCTGGCGGATCACCCGCTCCCTGTCCCGGCGGCTGCGTGGCCTCAGGGAGGCCACCCTGAGCCTGGCCGAGGAACGGCTGCCGGACGTCGTGGCCCGCCTCGACCGGGGCGAGACGATCGACGCGGACCTCGCGGCCCCGCCGCTGGACTACGGCGGTGACGAACTCGGCCAGGTGGCACGGGCGTTCAACAAGGCGCAGCGCACGGCGGTGCACACCGCGGTCGAACTCGCCGACACCCGGCGCGGTTTCCAGAAGGTCATCCTCGGCATCGCCCGGCAGAGCCAGAACCTGATCAACCTGCAGCTCACCAAGCTCGACGCGCTGGAGCGCCGGCACTCCGACCCGGACGTCCTGAGCGGCCTGTACGAACTGGACTCCACGGCCAGCCAGTTGCGCCGCTACGAGGAGAACCTGGTCATCATCAGCGGCGAGCAGCCCAGGCGCAGCTGGCGTGAGCCGGTCGCGCTGGTCGACATCCTGCGCAGCGCCGTCGGCGAGGTCGCCGAGTACCAGCGGGTCGAGGTGCACACCGACGAGGACGTGTGTCTGGCGCCGCCCGCGGTGGCCGACGTGATCCACCTGCTGGCCGAGCTGATCGACAACGCGACCGTGTACTCGCCCGCGCCGGCCCCCGTCGCGGTGCGCGCCGCACTGGTGGCCAAGGGCCTGGCCGTGGAGGTCGAGGACCGCGGTCTCGGCATGTCGGAGGAGGACTACGCCTCCTTCAACGCCCAGTTGGCGGTGGAGCCGCAGTTCGACGTGGTGGCGCTGGCCGACGACCTCAGGCTCGGCATGTTCGTGATCGCCCGTCTCGCCACCCGGCACGGCATCGCGGTCACCCTGCGCCCGTCGGCGTACGGCGGAACGACGGCGATCGTGCTGCTCCCGCACGAGATCGTCGTACGGGAGTCGTCGGCGACCGGCGACTCCTCCGATCCGGCGGAGCCGGCCACCGGGGAGAAGCCCACGGAGCCCGTGCGGGAGCCGGGCCCAGCCGCCCCCGCCCGCACCGTCCCCACACCCACCCCCGCCCTCGCGTCCTCCGCCCGGCGCGAAGGTGTCACCCCGCTCCCGCGCCGCGTGCCCCAGACCAGTCTGGCCGCCGAGCTGCGCGAGGAACCCGCCGGTGACGAACACGACGGCCACGCCGAGGAGTTCACCGCGGAGCGGGCCGCTGCCTCGCTCGCCGGTTTCCAGCGGGGCACGCTCCGGGCGCGCGACGACGACGCAGACACGCAGTACGACCAGTACGACCAGGAGGGCGCACCCGTGTCTCGGGAACCGGATGCGCAGCTCCCCACCGAAGGCACCACCTCCCCCGCTCTGAACTGCGCCAGAGCGGGGGGACCCCCGTCCTCGACACCGCCCGCCGACCGCTGACGAAGGAACACCGCCATGACACGCCCCATCCCCGCCACCCATACCCAGCTCGACCAGCTGCTGACCGGACTCGTGGAGCGGGTCGCCGAGGTGAACCACGCCGTCGTGCTCTCCGAGGACGGCCTGGTCGTCAGCAGGTCCACCGGGTTCCTGCGCGACGACGCCGAGCGGCTGGCGGCCACCGCGTCAGGGCTGATGAGCCTGAGCAAGGGCGTCAGCATGGACTTCCGCGGCGGCCCGGTGCGCCAGGCGCTGATCGAGATGGCGCACGGCTATCTGATACTGACGTCGGCCGGCCCGGGTGCCCACCTTGTCGTCCTCACCAGCCAGGGCGCGGACGTGGGCGTGGTGGCGTACCAGATGAACATGCTGGTGAAGAAGATCGGCGAGCACCTCAGCGCGGCGCCGCGGGCGGGCCTCGGCCCGACCGCCGAACCCGGCGCGTGAGGTGAGCTCAGGCGACACGGCAGGCCGTCTCGTACGACTGTTCGCACTGACCGGCGGACGGACCCGGCCCAGCCGCGCCGACTTCACGCTCATCACGACGGTGACCGCGGTGGACCCGCCGCCGACCCGGGCCACCCGGCCGCAGCCCGAGCACCAGCGCATCCTGCGCCGCTGCGCCGAGCCGATCGCCGTCGCGGAACTCGCCGCGCTGCTGGACCTGCCGGTGAGCGTGGTGGTGATCATGCTCTGCGATCTCCTGGAGACGGGCCGCATCACCGCCCGCGCTCCGCACCCCGTCTCCTGCAACCCGGATCCGGACCTGCTGCAGAAAGTGAGGGACGGCCTTGGCCGGCTCTGACGCCATCACCCGGGCGGCGCCCGACACGGTGAAGATACTGATCGCCGGGGGCTTCGGCGTCGGCAAGACCACCATGGTCGGCTCGGTCAGCGAGATCGCCCCGCTGCGCACGGAGGAACGCCTGACCGCGGCCGGCCTGGGCGTCGACGACCTCGACGGCATCGAGGAGAAGCAGGCCACCACCGTGGCCCTGGACTTCGGCCGCATCACCGTCAGCCGCGACCTGGTCCTCTATCTCTTCGGCACCCCCGGCCAGCAGCGCTTCTGGTTCATGTGGAACGACCTCGCCCTGGGTGCGCTGGGCGCGGTCGTCCTCATCGACGTCCGCCGCCCGGACACCAGCTTCGCCGCCATCGACTTCTTCGAACGCCGGGGCATCCCCTTCGTCGTCGGCGTCAACGGCTTCTACGGCGAGCACCCCTACCCGCCCGACGAGATCCGCGAGGCCCTCGCCCTCCCGGACCACGTCCAGGTCCTGCTGTGCGACGCCCGCGAGCGGGCGTCGTCGCGGGACGTACTCATCGCGCTGATCGACCAGTTGATCGCAGCCCAACAGGGCTGAACCAATTCGACATACCGAGCAGGACCACGACGGCGCGGGTGCCCCCTCGTGTGGAGGGGCACCCGCGCCGGTGTGCCGGAGATCGTCCCAGGGACGTCGGATCAGCCGAGGCCGACCGTCTTCAGCCAGGCCTTGGCGACGTCCAGCGGGTCCTTGCTCTCGAGCTGCACCTGGGAGTCCAGGTCGAGCAGGGACTTGGTGTCGAGCTTGGCCGCGACCGCGTTCAGTGCGGCGACGCCGTCCGAGGACAGGCCGCTCTTGTAGACCAGCGGCTGCACGTTCTCGAAGCCGAAGAGGTTCTTCGGGTCCTGGAGGACGACGTGCTTCTCCTTGACGATGGTCGCGTCGGTGGTGAAGAGGTCCGCGGCCTGCACCGTGTTCTTCTTCAGCGCCGCCTGGGTCAGCGGACCGCCCGCGTCCAGCGGCTTGAAGCTCTCGAACTCCAGGCCGTACACCGACTTCAGGCCCACCAGGCCCTGCTGCCGGGTCTGGAACTCCGGCGAGGCACCTATCGTCAGGTCCTTCGCGATGTCCTTGAGGTCCGCGATGCTGGACTGGGACGTCAGCTTGTACTTGTCGGCGGTGGCCTTGTTGACCGTGACCGAGTCCTTGTCCTGCGCGGACGCGGGGTCGAGGAGCGTCAGCTTGGAGTCCAGCTTGGCCTCGATCGCGGCCGTCGTGGCCTCGACCGTCTTCGGCGTCGCCTTGGGGTCGAGGTAGGCCAGCAGCGCGCCGTTGTACTCGGGCAGCACGGTGATGGAGCCGTTCTTCAGCAGCCCGTACGTCGTCTCACGGCTGCCGATGTTCGGCTTGTAGGTGACCTTGACACCCTTGGCCTTCAGGGCCTCGCCATAGATGTCGGCGATCAGGATGCTCTCGGCGAAGTTGTTCGAGCCGACGACCACGGTCTTGCCGTCGGACTTCCCTCCCTGGAGCGGGTCGGAGGACTTGTTGCCGTCGGAGGAGCCACATCCCGCCAGCAGGGCCGTGGTCGCGACGAGCGCGACGGCCGCCGCGGAATAGCTCCTGATGGACCTGGGGCGTGGGGCTTTGGAAGTCACGATTCCCGTTCCGGACTCTGGGGACAGATGAGAAGCAATCTCTGACACTGATCCAATCCAGCGCGTTCTTATTCAGTCAAGAGCAGCCGGGTCACCAATTGGCCTCAATGCGTGATCAGTTGTGAATGCAGTGTGAACAGAAGGGAACGGATCCGGGGTCGCTTTGTAACGGATTCTTGACGCAGGGCGACGTGCTTGATCGTTCAATGAGGCGGTAGTCTCACCGCAGTTGGCATCGGCCACGGCGGTACACGGGGGCCGCTCGGTGTCATCCTGCACCATTTTCAGCGATCAGAATCGGTCATCCGCGTGGTCTCGCGCGATGAGACCCCCCATGAAGGAG
Source organism: Streptomyces sp. NBC_00461 (assembly GCF_036013935.1). Lineage (NCBI taxonomy): Bacteria > Bacillati > Actinomycetota > Actinomycetes > Kitasatosporales > Streptomycetaceae > Streptomyces > Streptomyces sp. NBC_00461. The sequence goes on along the minus strand of NZ_CP107902.1, from coordinate 7,546,166 downwards.
GCCCGGTGTCCACGACCGAGGTGGACTCGCCGGCCCGGTCGGCCCCGTCGCCACTCAGGGGTGGCATACGAGGCTTCGCCGACCGATGGCCCTTCCGGCGCAAGCTGAACCTCCTGGTCGGCATACCCCTGGCCGTCGTCGCCACGCTGCTCTCCTATCTCATCGCCGACCAGGTGGGCCAGGCACGGGACGCGGCGTCCGCGGCGGACACGGTGCGCAACAGCGAGCAGGTGGCGTCGCTGGTCAACGAGGTGGAGAGCGAGCACCAGCTGGCGGTCCTGCTCTCCGTGCGCTACGAGGCCGGAGGCCGCGGCGTCAGGTCCACCCTCTCCGCCTACCGCAAGGCGCAGGACGCGGTCGACGCGCGGATCGTGAAGGTGCGCGACGCCTTCGGCGACACGCTGCCGGACGGCGAGGCGCAGGCGCTGAAGGAGGTCGAGGGCCTCACCAGCCTGCGCGGGACGGTCGAGCAGGGCTATCTGCCCGCGAGCAACATCGACCCCGCCTACGACAACGCCACCAGGACCGTGATCGACGGTCTCGGCCTGGACCGCAACGCGGAGCTGGCCGCCACCTTCACCGGCAACCTGCTGGACTCCCTGCTGCGTGCCGACGCGGCGCACGGCTCCTTCGAGACCGGCGTGTTCTCCGCGACGACCGGCGACACCAACGCGCTGATCGAGTTCACCACCGCCGTGGGCGCGCACCAGCTCTACGTCAGCCAGGCCGAGCGCTTCGCCCGCTTCGGCACCGCACAGCAGGCCGACGAGCTCGCCGACATCGAGCACACCAGCTCCCAGGGGGCCATCACCGAGGCCTACGCCGAGCTCCAGGTCGCTCCCAGCACCCTCCAGGCGACCACGCCGAAGGAGATCAAGACCGCGTTCGAGCAGGCACTGAACGACTACCCCGCCTATCCGCAGCAGGCGGAGAGCCGGCTGAAGATCACCTCGTCGCTCATCGACCAGATCGCCGACGGTGCCGAGAGCGCGTCGACGATGGCCTGGTGGCGCGCGGGCCTGCTGCTGGCCGCCGCCCTGCTCGGGTTCGTCCTCTGGCTCGCCTTCTCCGTGCTGGTGCGCCGCTCGGTGGTGCGGCCGGTGCAGGCGCTCACCGGCGCCGCCCGGGAGGTCGCCGACGTGGCGGGGCGCGAGTTGGCGCGGGTGGCCGACGAGGACGCCGAGGACGACAGCGCGCCGATGCTGCGCGAGATGCCGGTCACCGCGCGCGACGAGATCGGCGAGTTGGCCGAGGTGATCAACCAGGTGCAGACCACCGCGGTCGCCCTGCTGGAGCGTCAGGTGCTCAGCCGCCGCAACGTCGCCGAGATGTTCGGCAACGTCGGCCGCCGCGTCAGCAATCTGACGACCCGTCAACTCGCGTTGATCGACGCGGTGGAGCGCGGCGAGACCGACCCCGCACTGCTTGAGCGCCTCTACTCCATCGACCACATCGCCGTCCGTCTGCGCCGCAACGCCGACAGTCTGATGCTGCTCGCCGGCATCCGCGAGACGGTCCTCGACTCCGGCCCCACGGCGCTCACCAACGTCGTACGCGCCGCGCTCGGCCAGATCGAGGGTTTCCAGCGGGTACGGATGCACGCCCGCACCGAGGTCATGGTGGAGCCCGACATCATCGGCGACCTGACGCTGATGGTGGCCGAACTCCTGGAGAACGCCGTGTCGTTCTCGCCCGAGGGCAGCCCGGTCGAGGTGTACGTGCGCGACACCTCGGGCGCGGACACGATGCATGCCGGGGGCGCGTCCATCGTGATCTCCGACCACGGTCTGGGCATGAGCCCCGAGCGGCTCGCCGAGGAGAACGCGCGGCTGATCCGCCGCGAGCGGCTGGACGTGGTGCCGACGAAGGTGCTCGGCCTGTTCGTGGTCGGCAGCCTCGCGCGCCGCTGGGACGTCGCCGTCGAACTGTCCCGCACGCCGGGCGGCGGTATGACGGCGGAGGTGACGGTGCCGTCGTCGCTGCTGCTGGCGATGAGCCCGATGGTCGTCTCCGGCGGTCCTGCGGTCGGGAAGCGCTCCGAGCTGTCCGGACCGGCGGGTCCCGCGGGAGGTGCGGACGGCTCGGCCGGCTTCGCGCTCTCGGCGAGCGCGTACGGCAACGCGGCCGATCCCGCTGGTCCCACGGCGCGGAAGCCGGCAAGTTGGGGTGCCGGCGCCGACCGGTCCGGTGCTTCGCCGCTGACCGGCCCCGTCTCCGGGCCCCGGCCGTCCGCCACCGGCGAGGAGGACACCGGGTTGCCGCACGACACCGGCCTCGACGGCCGCCCCAGCCCGCTCCCACGCCGCGTGCCCCGCCGGGAAACCCCCACGGACACACCACCCACGAGCCCGGTCACGGCCACGGACGCGACAACCCCCGTCGTCGCGACGACGGGCCCGACCCCGACACCCACCACTACCACCGCGGGCCCGGCCCCGGAAACGCGCGATGCCGCCGCGGGCCAGACCCCGGCAACCCCCGGCACCGCCACAGGCCGGACGCCGACCGCCCCCGGCACCACCGCGCACCAGACCCCGGAAACGCGCGATGCCGCCGCGGGCCAGACCCCGGCAACCCCCGGCACCGCCACAGGCCAGACGCCGACCGCCCCCGGCACCACCGCGGGCCCGACCCCGACAACCGCCGATGCCACCGCGGGCCCGACCCCGACACCCACCACTACCACCTCGGGCCCGACCCCAACGACCTCCGGCGCCGTCGCAGGTGCCGGCCTCGGTGGGGGCTCCGGGGCCGGGGCCGGGGCGGCGAGCCCCTTCGTGCCGCGGGGCCGTGCCGAAGCGGTCGAGGGTGTGAGTCACCGTCGGTCCGACGATTCAACCCCCGCCGGGCGGGGCGGGCTTGCTGGACCGGTATCGTCTTCCCAGGTCCGGCCCGGTGTGACAACGCCGTCCGCCCAGGCCGGGACCGGCCCGACGCCCCCCGGCGACGCCTCCGCCCGCCCCCTGCGCCGCCGCGTCCGCGGTGCCACGCTCCGTACGACCGTCGACGCCGGCCAGCAGGCGGCACGGCAGGCCCCGCGGCTCGCCGACGCGGCTGCCGTGCGGGACGCGCTGGACGAGTTCGAAGCGGCCGTGGAGCGGGCACACCGCGACAGCGGCGCCGATCACCGGCCCGCGACCAATGACCCGCATGACCAGAACCACCTCCCGGAAGGAGCCGAGCAGTGAGCACGTCGACAGGCGACACTCCCCCCAGGGGAGCCACCACGCCGGCCGAACTGCAGGCCGCGGCAGCCGACTTCAACTGGCTGCTCAACCGTTTCGCCACGGAGACCGCCGGCGTCGTCGACGCCATCGCGGTCTCCTCGGACGGGCTGCTCATCGCCGTGGCGGAACTGCACGAGCGCGCCCACTCGGAGCGCCTCGCCGCGATCGTCTCGGGCATCACCAGCCTGGCCGCCGGCGCATCCGGCAACTACGGCCTCGGTGGGCTCAACAAGGTCATCATCGACCTTGAAGGCGGTCATGTCATCGTCTCCGCGATCGGCAGCGGCGCCGTCCTCGGCGTGGTCACCGACAAGGAGGCGAAGCTGGGCAACATCGCCTACGAGATGACCCTGTTCGCCAACCGGGCCGGCAGCGCGCTCAACCCCCAGCTCGTGCTCCAGCTCAAGAACAGCGTCGGCACGGCGTCAGCACGCTGACCGGTCGCCGCCAGGCTCTCAGGGCCCGGTCGAGGAGGAAGACTCAACCCATGGCGGACGGCACCCCACCTCCGGTCCCGGACCCGGTCGGCCCAGCCCCCGCCGTACGGCCCTTCCTGGTCACCGCCGGCCGGGTGGCACCGACGGCGTCCGGCCGGCCGGTGCCGGTCGAGACCCAGGTGGTGGCCACCGCCGAGGGTCTCACCGTGCTCGACGGGCTCGCCTTCGAGCAGCACGACATCGTCGCCGCCTGCCGGCAGCCGCAGTCCATCGCGGAACTCGCGGCCCGGTTGCGGCTCCACCTCAACGTCGTACGGGTCCTCGCCGAGGACCTGCGCGCCACCGGACATCTGGCGGTGCACGTGCCCGATTCCGGCGTCACGCACGACGCCTCCGTCCTGCGCAGGGTGATCGAGGCCCTGCGCGCCATACCCGACTCCCGAGGGGTACCGCGTGACTCCGACTGAACCGGCCGGCGCCTCGCCCACGCGCGAACTGACGCGCACGGAAGGGACCCCCACGGCCGCCCCGGTGGCCGTCGTACCACCGCCGCTGCCGGTCAAGATGGTGGTCGCGGGCGGTTTCGGCGTGGGCAAGACCACCACCGTCGGCTCGATCTCCGAGATCGAGCCGCTGACCACCGAGGCCGCCATCACGGAGGTCGCGGCGGGCGTCGACGACCTCAGCCACACCCCGCGCAAGACCACGACCACCGTGGCGATGGACTTCGGCTGCATCACCATCGACCCGACGCTGAAGCTGTACCTGTTCGGCACGCCCGGCCAGGAGCGGTTCGGGTTCATGTGGGACGACATCGTGGAGGGCGCGGTCGGCGGCCTCGTCATCGTGGACACCCGCCGCCTCGACGACTGCTACGCCGCCGTCGACTACTTCGAGCACCGGCAGATCCCGTTCGCCGTCGCCGTCAACGCCTTCGACGGGAAGGTCGAGCACGCCCTCGACGAGGTCCGCTGGGCGCTCGACGTCGCCGAGCGCGTCCCGCTGATCGTGTTCGACGCCCGGGAGCGCGGCTCGGTGCGGGACGCCCTGCTCGTCGTACTGGAACTGGCTCTGGCCCGCACGGAGAGCTGAGGCCGGCCGGCATACGAGCGGGCCCGGGGCGGATGGAGGATCCGCCCCGGGCCCGCGGCCTTTGGAGGGGTCAGTTGCCCCGGCGCACCCCGGGCGACACCGTGAACCGCGCCACCGCCCAGAAGAAGCCGAGCGTCACCAGGGCGAGGACGGCCACCAGGGTCGCACCGCCCACCACCTTCTCGTAGTTGCGCTGGTAGAGGCCGTCGACGATGTACCGGCCGAGCCCGCCGAGCGAGACGTACGCGGCGATGGTGGCCGTCGAGACGATCTGGATGGCCGCCGAGCGCAGGCCGCTGAGGATCAGCGGGAGCGCGACCGGCAGTTCGACCTGGAACAGGACCCTCGACTCGGCCATGCCCATGCCCCGTGCCGCGTCCACCGGGGACGGGTCGACGGTGCGCACCGCCTCGTAGGTGGTGACGAGGATCGGCGGGACGGCGAGGACGACCAGCGGGATCATCACCGGGGTCAGGCCGAGCCCGAGCAGCACGAACATCAGCACCAGCAGGCCGAAGCTGGGCAGGGCGCGTCCCGCGGTGGCGACGAAGGCCACGGTGTTGCCGCCACGTCCGGTGTGCCCCGTGAGCAGGCCGACCGGCAGGCCGATGGCGGCGGCGATGGCCAGCGCGATCAGCGAGTACTGGACGTGCTCGCGCAGCCGGGTGGGGATGCCGTCGTAGCCGTGCCAGTGGGCGTTCTCGCTGAAGAAGGCGTTGATGAAGTGGAGTACGTTCATCGGACTGCGTCCTCCAGTGCGGCGGCGGCCGGTACGGGCCGAGCCTCGGGCTCGTCGACAGGGCGGGCCTTGCGGCTGCCGCGCGGCATCCAGGGCGTCACCAGCAACCGGACGAGGACCAGCAGGGCGTCCGCGAGGATCGCGAGGACCGCCGAGCCGATCACCGAGAGCCAGATCAGGCGCGGCTGGTGGTAGATCATGCCGTCGTTGAGGAGGTTGCCGAGTCCGCCCTGGTTGCCGATCAGCATGCCGACGCTGACGAGGGAGATGCTGGAGACGGTCGCGACCCGGAGCCCGGCGATGATCGCGGGGGCCGCGATCGGCAACTGGACCTGGAAGTACCGGCGTACGGGGCCGAGGCCCATGGCGGTCGCGGCGTCGAGCGTCTCCTGCGGCACGGACCGGACACCGTCGACGATCGCCGGGACGAACACCACGAGGCTGTAGACGCCCAGCGGGATCATCACGGTCAGCTCGCTCTGGCCGGTGTAGTCGATGAGGACGACGAAGAAGGCCAGCGAGGGGACCGCGTACAGGATCGTCGTCACCCACAGCACGGGCGGGTACAGCCAGCGCAGCCGCACGCACAACTGGGCGATGGGCAGCGCCACCAGAAGCCCGCACACGACCGGGACCAGGGCCAGGCGCAGATGCAGTGCGACCAGGCCCCAGTACGTGTTCTGCAGGTCGCTCGGGATGTGGAAGATGCCGCCGTTCATCCGGCGACCTTCTCGTCGCTGCGGCCCTGGGCGTGGGCGGTGCGGATCGCCTCGCCGATGGTCTGCTGCGAGACGACGCCGGTGACCCGGCCGTCGGCGCCCACCGCGACGGCCCACCCGGTGGGCGAGAGCACGGCGCAGTCGAGGGCGGCGCGCAGCGACTCCTCGCCGTGCCGGAAGGGCCGTCCGAAGGGCAGCAGCCGCGCGGGGTCGACGGCGCCCGGGGTCAGCGCCGCCGGTTCGCTCCAGCCGAGCGGCTTGCCGGTCACGTCGGTGACGAGCAGGTACGGCACGTCGTTCGCGGTGCGCTCGGCGATCTGCTCGGCGGTGGCGTCGACGGCCACGATGGGGGTGGTGAGCAGGCCGAGGCCCGCGGAGGAGAAGAAGGAGAGCCGCCGGATGCCGCGGTCCGCGCCGAGGAAGTCCTCCACGAAGTCGTCCGCGGGGTCGGACAGCAGCTCGGCGGGCGGCGCGAACTGGGCGAGGTGACCGCCGGTGCGCATCACGGCGACCATCGTGCCGATCTTCACGGCCTCATCGATGTCGTGCGTGACGAAGACGATGGTCTTGCCCAACTCGTCCTGTATTCGCAGGAGTTCGTCCTGGAGCCCCTTGCGCACCACGGGGTCGACGGCGGAGAACGGCTCGTCCATCAGCAGGACCGGCGGATCCGCGGCGAGCGCCCGGGCCACACCGACGCGCTGCTGCTGTCCGCCGGAGAGCTGGTACGGGTACCGCTTGGCGAGCGCGCCGTCGAGCCCGACCCGCTCCATCAGCTCCCGCGCCCTCGACCGCGCCTTGTCCTTGTTCCAGCCGAGCAGCCGGGGCACGGTGGCGATGTTGTCGATGATCGTGCGGTGCTGGAAGAGACCGGCGTTCTGGATGACGTAACCCATGGACCGGCGCAGCGTGTTGACCGGCTGCTGGGTGATGTCCTTGCCGTCGATGGTGATCGTGCCCTCACTCGGCTCGATCATCCTGTTGATCATGCGCAGTGTCGTCGTCTTGCCGCAGCCCGACGGACCGACGAAGACGGTGATCGAGCGGTCGGGTATCTCCAAGGAGAGGTTGTCGACCGCGACCGTGCCGTCGGGGTACCGCTTGGTGACTGAATCTATCCGTATCAAAACGCCGAATACCCTTCGGGTGTGGCAGAGGCCGACCGCACTGCGGCCTCGGTCGCGGGCCGTTGGAGGCAGAGTCTAGACCGCCGAGGTTTCAGGGCCACGAACGGAGACCGGCTGAATTCGTTCGCCTCCTGACTGTGCCCGACCTGTGAGTTCCCCCTGCTGGGGCCAGGCGCGGTTTCACCCGCCGGCCGCGCTGAAACCGCCGTGAAGCCGTCCTGAATCCGGCCCCCGGCACGCTCTGCGACATGAACCCGACGACACCGGCCATCGAAGCCACCGGCCTGACCAAGGCGTACGGCGACAAGGTCGTCCTCGACGGCATCGACCTCAGGGTCCCGCGAGGCACGGTCTTCTCGCTGCTCGGCCCGAACGGCGCCGGCAAGACCACCACCGTCCAGATCCTCTCCACCCTGATCCGCGCCGACGGCGGCACCGCCCGTATCACCGGGCACGACGTGGCCGCCGAGCCGCAGTCCGTACGCGCCGCGATCGGGGTCACCGGCCAGTTCTCCGCCGTCGACAACCTGATCACCGGCGAGGAGAACATGGCGCTGATGGCGGACCTGCACCATCTGGACCGGCGTGAGGGCCGGCGCGTCACCGCCGGGCTCCTGGAGCGCTTCGACCTGGTGGACGCGGCGACGAAGCCCGCCTCCGCCTACTCCGGCGGCATGCGCCGGCGCCTGGACCTTGCGATGACCCTGGTCGGCTCCCCCGAGGTGATCTTCCTCGACGAGCCGACGACCGGCCTCGACCCGCGCTCACGGCACGCCGTGTGGCAGATCATCCGCGAACTCGTCGACGGCGGGGTCACGGTCTTCCTCACCACCCAGTACCTGGAGGAGGCCGACCAGCTCGCCGACCGCATCGCGGTCCTCAGCGGCGGCCGGATCGTCGCCGAGGGCACCGCGGACGAGCTGAAGCGACTCGTGCCCGGCGGCCATGTCCGGCTGCGGTTCCTCGACCCCGTTCAACTCGCCCGCGCCGCCCAGGTGCTGGAGGCGGGCGTGCCCGACAGCGAGGCGCTGACCCTCCAGGTCCCCGGCGACGGCAGCGTGCACACCCTGCGCGCACTGCTCGACCACCTCGACAACGCCTCCGTCGACGTCGACTCCCTGACCGTCCACACCCCCGACCTCGACGACGTCTTCTTCGCGGTCACCGACCGCCCCGAGCACGAGAAGGTGCAGACCCGATGACCACCGCCGCCCAGCCCGTCCAGACCGTCCAGCCCGTCCCGCACGTGCGCGACTCGCTCACCATGCTGCGGCGCAACCTGCTGCACGCCCGCCGCTACCCCTCGATGACGCTCCAGGTCGCACTCATCCCCGTCTTCCTGCTGCTCCTGTTCGTGTACGTCTTCGGTTCCGCGCTCGGCACCGGAATCGGCCAGGACGGTGACCGCACCGCCTACCTCGCCTACCTCGTCCCCGGCATCCTGCTGATGACCGCGGGGGTCGGAGCCGTACCGACGGCGGTCGCCGTGTGCACGGACATGACCGAGGGCATCGTCGCCCGCTTCCGCACGATGGCGATCTCCCGGGCGTCGATCCTGGTCGGCCATGTGGTCGGCAGCGTCATCCGGACGGCGATCACCCTGGTCCTGGTGACCGCCGTAGCCCTCGCCATCGGCTTCCGCCCCGACGCGAGCCCCGTGGAGTGGCTGGCGGCCTGCGCACTGCTCGCTCTCTTCGTCCTCGCGCTGACCTGGCTGTCGGTCGCCCTGGGACTGATCAGCAAGACGCCCGAGGGCGCCAGCAACGCCCCGCTGCCGATCTCGTTCCTGCTGCCCTTCGTCAGCAGCACCTTCGTGCCGGTCGACTCGATGCCGTCCTGGATCCGCTGGTTCGCCGAGTACCAGCCGTTCACCACGGTCATCGAGACCGTGCGCGGGCTGCTGACCGGCACGGGGATCGGGCACGACGGCTGGATGGCGGTGGCGTGGTGCGTGGCGATCGCGGTCCTCGGATTCGTCTGGTCACTCCGCCTGTTCGACCGCGACACCCACTGAACAACCCCCACCTGAACACCCCCGCCGGAAAAGGGAAGTTGCCATGACAGTCGTCCGCCTCACCCCCGAACTCGTCGAGAACCCCACCGGCGCCTACGCCGACCTGCGCTCCCGCCCCGGCCTCGGCCACGTCGTCCTGCCCGGCCTGGACACCCCCGTACGACTGGTCACCCGGCACGAGGAGGTGAAGGCGGCGCTCACCGAACCGCGCCTGGTCCGGGACCGTTCGACCATCGCGGACTCCGAGATGCCGGACCCCCAGGCGGAGTTGCTGGCCTCGGGCCTGGAGGGCATTCCCGAGGAGTACGTCCGGTACCTCTCCGGCCACCTGGCCCTCTTCGACGGCGACGAGCACACCCGCCGCCGCTCCCCGCTCACCCGTGCCTTCACCGCCCGCCGGGTGGCCGCGCTCCGCCCCTTCGTGGAGAAGGCCGCGCGAGAGCTGATCGAGGCCCTCGCCGAACGCGAACAGGCCGATCTGCTCGGCGAGTTCGCCTATCCGCTGTCCACGGCGGTCATCTGCGCCCTCGTCGGCGTGGACGCGGCCGACCAGGACAGGGTGTGCGGGTGGATCCGGGACTTCGCGTACGGCGACGGCAGCGGTGTCCTCGAAGGGCTCGGCGGTGTCGTGGAGTACACGAAGGACCTGGTCGCCCGGCGCCGCGCCGAGCCCGCGGACGACCTGGTGTCGGCGCTGCTCGCGGACGGCGGCATGACCGACGACGAGATCGTCTCCGTCTTCTTCCTGCTGATCAACACCGGTATCACCCCGCCCGCCCTGTTCCTGGCCCACGCCGTCCTCGCCCTGCTGGACCACCCCGACCAGTTGGAGAAGCTGCGTGCCGAGCCCGAGCTGCTCGGCCGGGCGGTCCCCGAACTCCTCCGCCACGTCACGCTGGTGCGCATGGGCGCCACGCTGTACGCCACCGAGGACTTCGTGTTCGCCGGCACCCGGCTGAAGAAGGGCGAGGCGGTGACGGTGGCGCTGTTCGGCGCGGACCACGACCCGGCCGCCTACGACGCCCCCGAACGCCTCGACGTGACAAGGGAGTTCGGGCGCGGCGACGGCCACCTGGCCTTCGGGCACGGCCCGCACTACTGCATCGGCGCGGCGCTGGGCCGGCTGGTGACGGGCGTCGTCTTCGAGGAGCTTCTCGTACGACGACCGGCGGCACCGGAGCTGGCAGTGGACCGCGCCGACGTGCGGTTCGGGCACTGGCCCGGCGACGGCTTCCACCTGCTGAGCCTGCCCGTCACGCTGTGACCCGCACCAGGCGGAGGGCGGCCTCCCGCAGCCCCACCGCGTCCAGGGTGGCGTACGTGGACACCGCGTCCTCGTAGGCCGCCCTGTCGGCGTTCCCCGCGTCCTCGCGGGCGCGGGCCGAGGACATCGTGGGCTGGAAGTTGCGCAGGGCACGGAAGCGTTCGGCGAGGGCGGTCAGGCGGGCCCCGCGAGCGCCGTCGCCGTCGGCCAGGGCGACCGTGCCCAGGGCCAGCAGCAGCGCGCCGCACACCGGGAAGTCGACGGTCACGTAGTGCGGGGCGGCCGTCGGGCGGGTCAGCAGGGCGGTGAGGCGGGCGGGCAGCGCGGCGGCGAGCGGCGCGACGAGGTCGGTGCGGCCGTGCCGGGCGTGCGCGGTCAGGGCGACCGACTGCAGCTCCAGCACCCATCCCTCCATGACGAGTTCGTCGCCGAAGACCGGACGCGCGGTGCGCTCCAGCCGGTCCAGGGCCCGGCGCCACAGCCCGAGCCCCGTCTCGACGTCGCCGCGCGCGAGGGCGATCTCGGCGCGGGCGCCCAGGTCGGGGGTGAAGGCGTCGGAGGCGCTGCCCTCCGGCTGGTTCCGCAGGGCCTCCGCCAGCCAGTGCTCGGCCGCGTCGAGGTCGCCGATCTGCAGGTTGGCGAGCATCAGACCCCACCGCATGCCGATCGTGTCGCTCCACTCACCGAGACTCTCCAAGGCGTCCAGTGCGCGCTCCATGTGCGCCAGGGCCTCACCCCCGCGCTCTGTCTGCAGGCACAGTTCGGCGAGGCGGGAAGCGGGCCAGATCCGCAGCAGCGGAATGTCCCCGTCGCCGAGCGCCTCGACCATGCGGCGGGCGGCGGCGAGGGCGAGGTCCGGCCGGTGCCCGCTCTCCCACACGTAGCCGGCGACGCAGTTGGCGACGCCCGCGAGCAACTGCTGTTCGCTGTCGCACAGTTCGGCCAGTGCGTCGTGGTCGCCGAGCACGCGCGGGAAGGCGCACAGCACCGCCGCCATGGCCCGCACCAGCGTGTCCGGCTGCGCGGGAGGCAGCCGGCGCAGGGTGGCCAGGGTGCGAACGGCGCCCGGCCCGACGCCCAGGAACAGGTTGGCGCTCAGCAGGGCGGCGGCGGTGCGGGTCGGCTCGACGTACTCGGGGCCGGGCCGGTAGTGGGACAGGGGTCGGGCGGTGTCCTCGGTGAGGGCGATCATGCGCGGGTAGTTGGTCTCCGTGGTCCACAGGGCGCCGAGTACGGCGGTGACCGTGGCGACGGTGTCGAGGTCCTCGCGGGCGAGCGCCTGCCGCAGCGCCTGGACGAGGTTGTCCTGCTCGGCGCGGATCAGCTGCCAGGACGCGAAGGGGTCGGTGCCGAAGGGCGCGTCGTGGTGAGTGGCGCCGAACTCCCTTGCCCAGCACAGGAACCGCTCGGTGACGTCCGCTTCCTCACCGGCCCGTTCCCGGTGGGCGGCGGCGAATTCGCGCACCGTCTCCAGCATGCGGAAGCGGATGCCGTACGGGGTGTCGGTCACCTTCAGCAGGGACTGGTCGACGAGATCCTCAAGGACCTGCAACGCGTCGAAACCGCCGACGAGTTGCTCGGCCGCATCGGCGGTGAAGCCGTCCGGGAAGACGGACAGGGCGCGCAGAGCGGACTGCCCCTCCTCGTCGAGGAGGTTCCAGCTCCAGTCGACCACGGCGTGCAGGGTGCGGTGGCGCCGGGGCGCGTCCCGGGGGCCGCCGCGCAGTACCGCGAACCGGTCCTCCAGACGGCGGGCGATCTCGGCGACCGACATCACCCGTACCCGGGCGGCGGCGAGTTCGGTGGCGAGCGGCAGACCGTCGAGGCGGCGGCACAGGGCGGCCACGGTGTCGGCGGGCAGGTCGGCGTCGGGGCGGGCGGCGCGGGCGCGTTGCTCGAACAGCTCGACGGTGGTGGCGAGATCGAGTTCGGGCAGCGGGTGGACGGTCTCCGAGGAGAGGCCCAGCGGGGCGCGGCTGGTGGTGAGGACGCGCAGGTCCCTCGTCCGCGACACGAGTGCCTGTACGAGGTCGGCGACGCCCTGGACGACCTGCTCGCAGTTGTCGAGGACCAGCAGGGCGGGCCCCGCGCCGAGCGCGCCCACGATGCCGGCGACCGCGTCGCCGCCTCCCGCGCCGGGTCGCAGGGTCTCGGCGACGCCCAGCGCCGAGGCGACCTCGGCGGCGACGTCGGCGTCCTGGCGGACACCTGCGAGCGGCACCAGGTGCACGACGCGCTGCTCGGCGTCGCGGGCGACGGCGCTCGCGAGGCGGGTCTTGCCGAGTCCGCCGGGTCCGACGACCGAGGTGACGCGGGCGCTGTGCAGCAGCCGCGTCACGGCGGCGACGTCGGCGTCCCGGCCGAGGAGCGGGTTGGGCTCGTGCGGCACCCCGCGCCGGACGACCGGTGCCTCGCCGCGGAGCAGTTCCTGGTGGAGTTCCTGGAGGGCGGGGCCGGGGTCGGTGCCGAGGGCGTCGCGCAGGCGGCGGCGATGGGTGTCGTACGTGGTGAGGGCGGCGGCCGGACCGGCGGTGGCCGCCTGGCAGCGCATCAGCTCAAGGAGCAGTTCCTCGTCGTGGGGCTGTACGTCGGCCAGTTCGAAGAGGGGTCCCGCGGCCTCCTCGCGGCGGCCGGTGCGGGCGAGGGCGAGGGCACGGGAGCGGGACAGCACATGGCGGGTGACGGCTCGCTCGGCGCGCAGCTCGGCCACGGGATCGCCGAGGGGGGCCGCTTCGCCGACGGTGGCGCCGTCCCAGAGCGCGAGTCCCTCCTCGGCCTCGGCGAGGGCGCCCGCATGGTCCCCGGCGCGGGTCTTTTCGGCGCTGGCGGCGGCGAACAGCAGGACGGCACCTGCGTCGACCTGGTCCTCACGCAGGGCGAGCCGGTAACCGGTGGGGGTGCTGGCGATGACCTCGGCGCCCAGCTGCTTACGGGCCCGCGACACCAGGATCTGCAAGGCCTTGGCGGGGTTCTCCGGCTGCTCGTCCGGCCACAGCCCGTCGACCAGCCGCCCGGCGGCGCGCCCCGCCCGCAACTCCCCCGCCAGCAAGGCGAGCAGGCCGCGCAGCCGGGGCGCGGTGATCTCCTGCCCCTGGTGGGAGACGGACGTCAGCAGGGTCAACTCGATGGTCACCGCGCCAGGTTAGGCGAGGTCGGCCGCGGTTCGGCAGCGCCCCCAAGGAGCGCGGGGCCCCGCCGCGACGGGGGTGTTCTCCTCCGCTCGAACGACGTCGGGCGGAGGAGGGAGTCAGGCAGCCCTCGCAGACCCCCCGGCCACCGGAAACCCCTCCGTGCGCAGCACCTGCCCCCCGGCGTCCACGGCGAACACCTCGCAGCCCGGCAGCGTGGCGGCCCACTCGACGCCCTTCACGCCCATCGCGAAGGCCGCCGTCGCGACCGAGTCCGCCTCCGTCAGGGTGGCGGCCACGACGGTCAGGCTGAGCAGCCCGGTCGCCGGGAGGCCGGTGCGGCCGTCGATGATGTGGTCGCCACGTTCATAGCAAGCGGAGGTCGCCACCGCTCCGTCGGTGAGTTCGAGGACGGTGCACAGCTTGTCGGCGTGTTCGGGGTGCCGTACGCCGACCCGCCAGGGTCCGCCGGCGGCGACCACGTCACCGCCGGCGTTCAGGACGAACCTCTTCGCGCCGGCCGCCTTCAGCAGCTCCGCCGCCCGCTGCACCGACCAGCCCTTGACCACGGCGCAGGGGTCGAGGCGGCGGCCGGGCAGCCGTACGTCGAAGGCTCCGCCCGTCGCGATCCGGTAGTGCTCGCACAGGTCGAGGACCTCGACGAGGTCGTCGCTGAGCTCGTGCGACCCCAGCTCGCCCCGGTCGTGGCGGGACACCTCGCTGTCAGGCTTGAACGGGCTGAAGCGGGCGTCGACCTCGCGCAGCCACGCGAAGACCGCGTCGCCGGCCGACTCCGGAACGTGCTCGTCGTCGACCCTGAGCGAGATGGGGAAGCCCATGACGTGTTCGACTCGGTGCATCGGATCACTCCTCCGAGTCGATCGCCGCCTGGAGGGACTTCTTGTAGGCGTCGCTGGTGATGGTCGCGCCGGACACCGTGTCGATGTCCGCGCTCTGCGCCTTCAGCGTCTCCGCGACCAGCTTCGGCACCGCCGCCGTGGTCTGCGGATGGTTCGGCTGCTGGAGCATCTTCACGGCGGTGATCTCGGCGTCGTCGTCGAAGGTCACCTGGACCTGTACGGCGCCCTTGGAGGTGTTCACCGTCGGGCCCGTCACGGTCTTCCCCGAGGCGGAGGAGGCGGAGCCCGAAGAGGACGCGGACGCCTTCGGGTTCGCGTGGTTCGCGTCGATCGCCGCCTGGAGGGACTTCCGGTAGCCGTTGCTGGTGATGGTCGCGCCGGACACCGTGTCGATGTCCGCGCTCTGCGCCTTCAGCGTCTCCGCGACCAGCTTCGGCACCGCCGCCGTGGTCTGCGGATGGTTCGGCTGCTGCAGCATCTTCACGGCGGTGATCCTGTCGCCGTCGAAGGTGACCTGGACCTGCACGGGGCCCTTGTCCGTCTTGACCGTCGTGCCCTTGACGCCGGTGCCGGAGGTGGAACCCGAGGCCGAGGAGGCGGAGGGCGTGGTTACGGGGGTCGACGGCACGTAGCGCCAGACGGGGACGAGGCCCGCGATGCTCAGGACGACGACAGGTATGGCTCGCTTCACGATGTCTCTCTCATCCCGCCAGGCTGAAACGCTCGAAGTGGATCTGCTGCTTGGGCACGCCCAGTTCACCCAGGGTCCGCAGCACCGCGTTCATCATCGGCGGCGGTCCGCACAGGAAGACGTCCCGGTCGCCGATGTCCGGCACCAGCTGCCCCAGCTCGCGCGGCGCCAGCTTGTCGGGGACCGACGGGCCGGTGACCAGGTGCAGCTCGGCCCCCTTGGCGAGGGCGAGGTCGCGCAGTTCGTCGTAGAGGACGGCGTCGCGGTCGGAGGCGACCCGGTAGATGACGACCGCGTGGCCCTCCAGGTCCTCCAGCAGGGCACGGATGGGGGTCACGCCCACGCCGCCCGCGATGAGCACCGACTCGGACTGCGTCCGGTGCAGCGCGGTGAAGGCGCCGTAGGGGCCCTCCGCGAACACGCGGGTGCCGACCTTCATGTGCCGCAGAGCGGCGCTGCCCTCGCCGGCCGCCTTGGCGGTGAGGCGCAGGGTGCGGCCGTCGGGGGCGGCGGAGAGAGAGAAGGGGTTCGCCTGCCACCAGCGGTCCGGGGTGAGGAACCGCCACAGGAAGAACTGGCCGGCCTGCGCGGGCAACCTGTCGAGGTCGCGGCCGGTGATGTGGACCGAGACGACGTTGTCGGACTCGGGGACGACAGCCGAGACCCGGAACCGGTGGCGGGTGTTGCGCCACAGCGGCAGCACGAACCGGCCCAGGACGACCGCTCCGAGGGCCACGCCCCACACCCCGTACCAGTACGCCTTCGCGGTGGCCGACGAGGTGAAGGTGGTACCGACCGCGACCTGGTGCGTGAAGGCGAGCACCACGGCGACGTAGGTGTAGAGGTGGATGAAGTGCCAGGTCTCGTAGGCGAGGCGGCGGCGGGCGTAGCGGGCCGAGACCGCGCCGACGACGAGGATGATGCCGAACGCGACGATCGCGCGGAGCACGCCCTCGGTGGTCTCGGCGAGGTCGACCAGCTCGGTGACCGGGCCGACGCCGGCCCCGTCCGCGTACCCGAAGGTGATGAAGACGACGTGCGCGAGCAGCGTCCACAGCAGGGCGAAACCGGTCCAGCGGTGCCAGGAGGTCAGCCGGTCCATGCCGATGCGGCGGTCGAGCCAGGGCAGCCGGGCGACCAACACCAGCTGGAAGGCCATGACGAGGGCGCCGTACAGGCCGGCGAGGCGGCCCATGACGATCAGCGCGTTGGAGGCGAAGCCCGCCTCGGCGAAGAAGTAGGCGACCACGGCCGCGTTGGCGGCGAGCACGACGTAGAGGCCGGTGCGGGCCACCACCCTGGGGCGTATCGCCGTGGGGGGCGCAGGGGGTGATTGGACGGTCGTCACGGGCGGCAGCTCCTTGATCGGATCCTGGGTAACCCGAGCTTGGCGGGCGGGAGCTGTCGAGAACCTGTCGGACTACTTACAAGTCCTTATCGATGTGGCCCGCTGTGAGCCCCCCGACCCGGCCGCGCTGCCGCGTGACGCACTATGAGCGGGTGGAAAAAGTACGCCTCCTGGTCGTGGACGACGACCCGCCCATCGCCGATCTCGTCGCGACCGTCGCCCGCTACGAGGGCTGGGACGCGGCCACCGCGAACTCCGGTGAGGAGGCGCTCAGGCTGGCCGGCGAGTTCCATCCGGACATCGTGGTGCTCGACTTGATGCTGCCCGACCTGGACGGCTTCGGCGTGCTCGACCGGCTGCGGCGCTCCGGGACGATGGTGCCGGTGGTGTTCCTGACCGCCCGGGACGGCGTCGCCGACCGGGTGGCGGGGCTGACCCGGGGCGGCGACGACTACCTCGTCAAGCCGTTCGCGGTGGAGGAGCTGATGGCGCGGCTGCGGACGGTGCTGCGGCGCAGCGCTGGGCCGTCCTTCCAGCGGTCGGTGCTGCGGGTGGCGGACCTGACGATGGACGAGGACACCCGCGAGGTGCGGCGCGGCGACAAGCTGCTCACGCTCACCCCCACCGAGTACGAGGTGCTGCGCTTCCTGATGCGCAAGTCGCCGACCGTGATGACCAAGGCGCAGATCCTCGACCATGTGTGGGAGTACGGCTTCGGGGGCCGCTCGAACGTCGTCGAGCTGGTCGTCAGCCGGCTGCGCCGCAAGCTCGACGACACGGGCGAGCCGCTGATCCAGACGGTACGGGGCTTCGGGTACGTCATCCGGCAGGCCGCCGAGTGACCGGCCGGCTCCCGCGGTCGTACCGGCGGCTGCGGCTCGGCACCCGGCTGGCGCTGGGCCTCGGGGTGCTGGCCCTGGTGGTGTTCGCGGTCGTCGGCACGGCCCTGACGACCTATATGCGCGACTATCTGTCGAACCAGCTCGACGACCAGCTGGGGCTCGCCCAGGTCGCCCAGTCCAAGAACGTCGCGGAGACCGGCACTCTCCAGGGCAAGAAGTACTGGGGCTGGTACTACGCCGTGTACGACGTGTCGGACGGCGCCGCCGTCCTCCGCAAGCCCGAGGAGACCAGCGACCTCCCGAAGGACATCGCGCCCCTGACGTCCCTGGCCAGGGCGCAGGAGGCCACGGACACCGAGATCGTGCGTACCGCGAACCTCGTCGGCGACGGCGACTACCGGCTGCGCGCCTGCGAGGTCAAGCCCGGGGTGGTGCTGGTCAGCGGGGCGCCGATGGCCGACATCGACGACACGGTACGCCGGCTGATCACGGTGCAGGTGATCGCCTTCGGGCTCGCGCTGCTGGCGCTGGTGGTGTTCGGCCGGCGGCTGCTGCGCCGGGGCCTGAACCCGCTGAGCGACATGGCGTCCACCGCCCACGGCATCACCTCGCACGACCTGACCGAGTCGGCGGCCCGGCTGCCGCTGCGCGCCGACAAGCGGGGCGGCGGCCCGGAGGTCGAGGAGCTGCGCACCGCGTTCAACACGATGCTGGAGCACATCGACGACTCCCTCGCCGTGCGCGCGCGGGCCGAGCAGCGGCTGCGGCGGTTCGTGGCGGACGCCTCGCACGAACTCCGCACACCCCTGATGTCCGTACGGGGCTACGCGGACCTCTTCCAGTACGCCGCCGCCAACGCCCCCGAGGAACGCGACAGGCACCTGGCCCGGTTGCGCGCCGAGGCCGCCCGGATGGGCGTGCTCCTGGACGACCTGCTGCTGCTCGCCCGGCTGGACGCGGCGGAGGTGGAGGCCCCGCTGCGGGTGCGGGACGCGGATCTGGTGGAGCTGGTCGGCGAGGCGGCCGCCGCGTTCCGGGCGAGCCATCCGGACCGCCCGCTGACGGTGACGTCCGGCACGGGCACGCTGGAACTGCGCGTGGACCCGCACCGCGTCCGGCAGGTCGTGGACAACCTGCTCACCAACGCGGCCGTGCACACTCCGGCCGGTACGCCGGTGTCGATGACGGTCGCGCTGGAGCGGGACACGGCCGTGGTGCGCGTCGAGGACGCCGGACCCGGCATCCCGCCCGCCGACCGGGAACGGGTCTTCGACCGCTTCTACCGCGTCGACAAGGCCCGCAGCCGCGACCGCGGCGGCAGCGGCCTCGGCCTCGCGGTCGCCGGCTCCCTGGTCTGCGCCCACGGCGGCACGATCACGCTGAGCAGTGAGCCGGGATCGACGGTGTTCACGGTGACGCTGCCGCTGCGGGGCGGGGCCCGGGAGAGCTGACGACGCCTCCGGGCGGCCGGGGAGGTCTTACGGACCGGTGACGTGCCGAGCGCGCCGTCTCGTTCCGCCTGTTCACGGCCCTAGCGTGAACGCATGCGTGTACTGGTCACCGGCGGTGCCGGATTCATCGCGTCCCAGATCGTTTCGGCACTGGCGGCCCGCGGGCACGAGCCCGTCGTCTACGACGTCCGCGCCGATCCGGCATCGGACGTACGCAACCCCGCCTCCGTCAGCGGCGCGCTGTCCGGTGTGGACGCCGTGTGCCACCAGGCGGCGATGGTCGGCCTGGGCGCGGGCTTCGCGGACGCGGCGGAGTACGTCTCGCGCAACGACCTCGGCACCGCCGTGCTGCTCACCGCCATGGCCGGGGCGGGCGTCCGGCGGCTCGTGCTGGCCGGGTCCATGGTGGTGTACGGGGAGGGGCGCTACAGCTGCGCCCGGCACGGGGTCGTACGGCCGGGGCCACGAGCCGTGGCCGACCTGGACGCGGGCCGGTTCGAACCGCTGTGCCCGATGTGCGGCGCGGACCTGTCCCCGGGCCTGGTCGCGGAGGACGCCCCGGTCGATCCGCGCAACGTGTACGCGTCGACCAAGCTCGCCCAGGAGCATCTGGCGGCGGCGTGGGCCCGCGCCACGGACGGCTCTGCCGTCTCGCTGCGCTACCACAACGTGTACGGGCCGGGCATGCCCCGCGACACCCCGTACGCCGGCGTCGCCTCCTTCTTCCGCTCGTCCCTGGCCCGCGGCGAGTCCCCGCGGGTCTTCGAGGACGGGTGCCAGCGGCGGGACTTCGTGCATGTGCGGGACGTGGCGGCGGCCAACGTGGCGGCGCTGGAGGCGAGTTCGCGCGAGGGCACGCTGACGGCGTACAACACCGGCAGCGGCGAGCCCCGCACGGTCGGCGAGATGGCGCGGGAACTGGCGCAGGCGTACGGCGGCCCGGAGCCGGTCGTCACCGGTGAGTACCGCCTGGGCGACGTACGGCACATCACGGCGGACTCGGCGCGGCTGCGGGCCGAGTTGGGGTGGAAGCCGGAGGTCTCCTTCGAGGAGGGGATGCGGGAGTTCGCGCGAGCGGGGATGCGGAACCAGTAAGCCCCGATGGACCGGTGGTGTTGCCCGCATTCACGAAGCGGCAGCGGGCAGCACCACCTCGAAACGGCAGCCGCCGGGGACGTTGCGCACGGTGGCCGTGCCCTGGTGGGCCTCCACGATGCCGCGGACGATGGCGAGGCCGAGTCCCGCCCCCGCAGGAGGGGTTCGGGCGTGCGTACCCCGCCAGCCGGTGTCGAAGACGCGCGGGAGATCCTCCTCCGGAATGCCCCCGCAGCCATCCGTGACGGACACCACGACGCCTTCGGGCGAGCGCTCGGCGGCCACCGCGACCGTTCCGTCGGCCGGGGTCCGCCGGATCGCGTTGACCAGCAGGTTGCCCAGCACCCGGCTCATCTCCTTGCCGTCCACCTCCACCGGCAACGGCTCGACCCGGTCTCCGACCAGCCGTACGCCGTTCTCGCGGGCCAGCGGGTCGGCGCCCGCGAGCGCGTCGCCGACGAGGTCGTACAGGGAGATCCGGCTCGGGCTCAGCGCCAGCGTTCCCGCGTGGATACGGGAGAGTTCGAAGAGGTCGCCGACCATGCCGTTCAGGCGCTCCACCTCCGTGCGGATCTGTCTGAGATAGCGGTCGGGGTCGGCGGCGACGCCGTCCTCCAGGGCCTCCGACATCGCGCGCAGGCCGGCCAGCGGAGTGCGCAGGTCGTGGGAGATCCAGGCGACGAGCTCACGGCGGGAGGTCTCCAGGGCGCGTTCGCGTTCCCTGGACTCGGCGAGTTTGGCGCTGGTGGCCTCCAACTCACGGCTCAGGGCGGAGAGTTCGGCGGTCGCCGGGCCGTCGGGCGAGGTGAAGTCGCCGCCGTCGCCGAAGGAGCGGGCGGCGAGGGTGAGGGCACGGCTGCGGGCGGCCACCCAGCGGCCCAGGAGCAGCGCGGTGGCCAGGGAGACCACGGCGGCCATCGCGACGACGGTCGTGACGACCTTCAGATCGTGCCCGGACAGGAACATGGCCTGGGCGACCGCGAGGGTGCCCGCGAGCATCGCGGAGACGGCGACGGCGGCGACCACGCCGAGGTGCAGGGCGAGCGAGCGGCGCCGGATCAGCAGCAGCACACAGGCGCCGAGGAGTCCGGCAGCGGCGGCGCCGAGGAAGGCGAACAAGGCGATGAGGAGGTTGTCGCGCATGGTCGTCACGCCTCCGCTCGGGAGCCGTGTTCGGAGCCACCCTCTGTGCCGTTGCCGAAGCCGCCTTCGGAGCCGTCGAAGCGGTAGCCGACGCCCCACACGGTCTGGATGAGACGGGGTCTGCCCGGGTCGTCCTCGACCTTGCCCCGCAGTCGGCGCACATGGACGGTGACGGTCGACAGGTCACCGAAGTCCCAGCCCCACACCTCGCGCATCAGGTCCTCGCGGCTGAAGACACGGCCGGGGTGGCGCAGGAAGAAGGCGAGGAGGTCGAACTCCCGGATGGTGAGGGCGAGTTCGACTCCTCCCTTGAGGGCACGGCGGGCCGTCGGATCCACCGAGAGGCCGGCGGCGCCGAGGACTCCCGCCGGCTGGGCCGGGCGGGTGCGGCGCAGTACGGACTCGACGCGCAGGACCAGTTCGCGCGGGCTGAACGGCTTGGTGACGTAGTCGTCCGCGCCGACCTCCAGGCCGAGGATGCGGTCGTCCTCGTCGCCGCGCGCGGTGAGCATGATGACCGGCACGGGCCCGCGTCCCCGTATCCGCCGGCACACCTCCAGGCCGTCCATACCGGGCAGCATCAGGTCCAGGACGACGAGGTCCGGCCAGTGCGCCGCGGCCCGGGCGAGCGCCTCGGGGCCGTCGGCCGCCCGGTCGACGACGTATCCGGCCCGGTCGAGGTATCCGGTGACGACCTCGGCGACGGTGGGGTCGTCGTCGACGACGAGCACCCGGGCCCCGGAGTGTCCGTACTGCTGATGGTCCATGGAGCCAGCCTCGCACCGCGCACGCGCGAGCGCCGCCGTCGGCTCCTGACGTCCGTGTTTCGTAAGACACAGGCGCCCGTTTTGTCCATTTCGCGCTCGTAGGGTGAGAGCCGTGACGACCCCTTCCGACGAATCTGGCGAAGACGTATCCGACGCGCGGGAACCGGTCGCGGCGTCCGTGGACGTCGTGCTCCCCTGTCTCGACGAGGCCGAGGCCCTCCCACAGGTCCTGGCACGCATCCCGGCCGGCTGGCGCGCGCTCGTCGTGGACAACGGCTCCACCGACGGCTCGGCGGACATCGCCCGCGCCCTCGGCGCGAGCGTGGTGCACGAGGAGCGGCGCGGCTTCGGCGCCGCCTGCCATGCCGGCCTGACCGCCGCCACGGCGGACATCGTCTGCTTCTGCGACTGCGACGCCTCGCTCGACCCGGCCGACCTGGTGCCCTTCGTGCGCCGGATCGTGGCCGGTGAGGCGGACCTGGTGCTCGGCCGCCGCCGCCCGCGGTCCCGCGGCGCCTGGCCGCCGCACGCCCGCGCCGGCAACCTGGCCGTGACCCGCCTCCTGCGCCGCCGCTCCGGCCTGCGGCTGCGCGACCTCGGCCCCTTGCGCGCCGCCCGCCGCGAGCCCCTGCTCGCCCTCGGCCTCTCGGACCGTCGCAGCGGCTACCCCCTGCAGATGGTCGTCCGCGCGGCCGACGCGGGCTGGCGCATCGCCGAGTACGACGTCCCGTACCGGCCGCGCGCGGGCACCTCCAAGGTGACCGGCACCTGGCGCGGGACCTGGCAGGCGGTGCGGGACATGAGCCGGGTGCTGGCCGAGCCGCCCGTGGACCTGCCGGCGCGGGAAGGGGCCCGCCCATGACCACGCTCCTGGTCATCGCGAAGGAGCCCGTGCCCGGGAAGGTGAAGACCCGGCTGACACCGCCGTTCAGCCCGCGGGAGGCGGCCGCGCTCGCCGAGGCGGCTCTCGCGGACACCCTGGACGTCGTGGCGCGGACCCCCGCACACCGCCGTGTGCTGGTCCTGGAGGGCGCTCCGGGCCCCTGGCTGCCGTCCGGCTTCGAGGTCGTACGGCAGTGCCCGGGCGGGCTCGACGAACGGCTGGCCGCCGCGTTCGCGAGCTGCACCGGCCCTGCCCTCCTCATCGGCATGGACACCCCGCAGGTGACTCCCGGCCTCCTCAGCGTCGACTTCGCCGACTGCGACGCCTGGTTCGGCCCCGCGCAGGACGGCGGTTTCTGGGCTCTCGGGCTGGCCGAGCCCGACCCTTCACTCCTGCTCGGCGTCCCGATGTCGACGCCCCACACGGGCGCCGTCCAACGGGCCCGCCTCGCGGGCCTGCGGGTACGGGACCTGCCCCGCCTGCGCGATGTGGACACCTCGCAGGACGCCGAAGTCGTCGCCGGGGCCGCACCGTCCGGACGCTTCGCGGCGACCCTGGCACAGCTCACGGCGGCGGCCCGGTGAGCGGCACGACGCGTGGTGCGCCGGAGGTGGCGACGTTGATCGGCCGGCAGCCGGGCACTGGCACCGGCACCTTCACACCCGTCGGCGCCGACACCCTCACCGACGACGGCACCTGGTCCGCGGACCCCTACGCCCATGCCCTGCGCACCGGTCGGGGCCCGCTGTTCCTGCGGCGCGCCGACGGATGGTTGCTGCTTCTGGAGGTGGAGCGTTGGTGCTCCGAGGCCGACGCGGTGGACCTGGAGGTGGTACGGCGCTGCGAGGGCGCGGTGCTGGACGTCGGCTGCGGGCCGGGCCGCCTGGTCGCGGCACTCGGCGCGCGCGGATGGCCGGTGCTCGGCATCGACGTGAGTGAGGAGGCGGTCGCACGCACGATCGGGCTGGGCGGACAGGCACTGCGCCGCTCCGTCTTCGAGGCGCTGCCCGCCGAGGGCCGCTGGGGCACCGTGCTCCTGCTCGACGGCAACCTCGGCATCGGCGGCGACCCGCGCGCCCTGCTCGCCAGGATGGCCCAACTCCTGTCCCCCGGCGGCCTGTTGATCGCGGAGACGGTTCCCGGGCCGGACATCGACGAGCGGGTCCGGGTACATGTCACCGACGCGCAAGGGGCCGCCGGCAGCCCCTTCCCCTGGGCCAGGCTCGGCACGCCCGCCCTACTGCGGCACGCACACCGCGCGGGCTGGCGTGCCGTCGATCAGTGGACCGCCGGCGACCGCTGCTTCGTCGCCCTACGCACCCGCACCACGAACAACAGCGCCGAGCCGCCGAAGAGCACGGCCGACACCAACAGCCAACGGGCGAGGAAACCGTCGGCGGACAGACTGGTGGCGGACGCGTAACGCGCCGCCACCTGAGCCAGAACTCGACACGCCCGCCCCACTGCGGCACGCACACCGCGCGGGCTGGCGTGCCGTCGATCAGTGGACCGCCGGCGACCGCTGCTTCGTCGCCCTACGCACCCGCACCACGAACAACAGCGCCGAACCACCGAAAAGCACAGCCGACACCAACAGCCAACGAGCAAGGAAACCGTCGGCGGACAGACTGGTGGCGGACGCGTAGCGCGTCGCCACCTGTCCGCTGATCAGTGGGAACCAGACCAGCAGGAGCAGCAGCGACAGCGCGGCCGGCACGCGGACGTACCCCACCCACCCGCGCCGCGGGCCGGCCGCCTTCACCAGTGCGCGGTCCGCCGCCGCGTACAGCGGCAGCAGCACCAGGTCGTGGATCAGCGCCGCCCCAACGAACCACAGGGCCACCTCGAACCAGTCCCCCGCGAGCAGTCGCACTCCCGCGTATCCGGCGAGCGCGAACGAGCAGGCGAGCAGCAGGAGTTGGAGCGGACTGCCGACAGGTGGCAGGAATCCGGGGCGCCTCATCGCAGGTCTCCGAAGCTCAGTGCGGCCACCCACTTGGTGTTGAGCACGCCGGGTGCCGCGGGCACGATGATCCGTGCGGGGTGGCCGTGGTCGGGGGTCAGGTCCTCGCCGTTGACGAACAGGGCGAGCAGGGATCGCGGGTCGGCGACCTGGTTGGCGCGCAGGGCGGCCCGGCGGAAGGCGCCGTGCCGTTGCAGCGACTCCACGAACACGTCGGGCGGGTCCCCGTCGTGGCCGACGAGGGCCGCGAGGTCCCGCAGCCGTACGCCGCGCCACCACTGGTCGGAGGTCGACCAGCCCTCGACGCAGGCGATGGGCAACGCCGAGCTGTGCAAGGGGAGTCGGAGAAGTTCGGCGCGGCTGAGCCGGACGGTCCCGGAGCGTCCCGTCACCACCAGGCGCCAGGCGTCCTCGCTCCTGTCGGCGGCGGTGATCCCGGCGTACGCGGCGGTCTTGTTGATCTGGAAGCCGCCGGGGCCGCTGCCGGGATCGACGCCGCCGTGCGGGGCCAGCACGGCGCTCCAGCGCAGCCCGTCGAAGTCCTGCCCGGCCGTCGTGGCCAACAGCAGCAGCGAGCCGCCCCCGACCAGCCCGAGGGCGCCGCGCCGGGAGACGGTGGGCGGATCCGGGTCCGGGGCCACCAACTCGCTCGGCTCCTCGTGCAGTTGACGCAGGTTGCGCCAGGCCGTCGGCAACTTCAGCACGGCGTGCGCGAGGAACGCGGCGAAGAAGACCCAGGCGCCGTAGAAGTGCAGCGGGTAGAAGGAGCCGGGGAAGACGTAGTCGAGCTGGACGTTCAGCACGCCGGTGACGAACTCGAACAGGCCGCCGCCGACCAGCAACAGCAGCGAGATCCGTTCCAGGGCGTGGGCGAGGGAGCGGGCGGGCGGCAGCGTGAACAGCCTGGGCACGACCGACCACAGCTTGGCCAGCAGGACGGGGATGAGCGTGATCCCGAGGGTGACATGGGTGCCCTGGGTGAGCCGGTACAGCCAGTGCGGGTCGGTCGGCCAGGAGAACAGGTAGAAGCCGAGGACGCCCTTGTCCGGGGTCTTGTCGTTCACCGGCGACAGGTCCGGGTTGTAGGCGGCGTATGACAGCAGTCCCGTCACGAACAGCACGGTGATCCCGCCGAGCAGGACGATGCCGAGCACCGATGTGAACCAGGGGCCGCGCAGCGGGCTGCGCCAGAAGGAGGGCGAGAAGGGGGACGAGAAGCGGGGCCGTCTCATGCTCCGACGGTAGGTCCGGACCGCCCCGGCAACGGGTCTGCGAACCATGACGAAACTCTGACGTCCGCGCATGTCAGCCGTTCGGGGCAGCCCGCCCCGCCTAGCGTTTCCGCGTGACCAGTGAGCCCCTTTGCGAGCCGCAGTGCAAGCCTCTGCGCGAGACCCTTCGTGACCTGTACGCGGCCGTCGCCGCCGCGCTGCTCGTCGCGACGGCGGTAGTCGTCGGCTCCGGCATCGAGCACCGCGACGGCACACTGCGGGTCGCCTGGCCCCCGCTGCTGGCGACCTGGGAGCCGCACGTCGGTCCCGGCACCCCGGCCGCGCTCGCCGTCGCGGCCGCCGTGGTCGCGTACGGCCCCGCCGTGGCGGCCCGTCTGCCCTGGCGCCCCCTGCTCCTCGCCGGCTGGGGGGCGGCGGCGGCCTGGACGTGGTCCCTCGCCCTGGTCGACGGCTGGTACCGGGGCATCGCCGAGCAGCTGACGACCCGGAACGAGTACCTCCCGGTCGTCGGCCGCTTCCACGACATCGCCGCCGCCCTGCGGGACTTCAACCACCACATCCTGATCGACTCCCCCGGCAACTGGCCCGCGCACGTCGCCGGCCATCCCCCGGGTGCCACCCTCACCTTCGTCCTCCTCGACAGGGCCGGGCTGGGCGGCGGGGGCTGGGCGGGCGCCTTCGTCATCACGGTCGGCACGACCGCGACGGTCGCGGTCCTGATCGCCGTACGGGCACTCGCCGACGAGACGCTCGCCCGGCGCGCCGCCCCATATCTCGTCCTGGCCCCGGCGGCGGTGTGGGTGGGGACCTCCGCCGACGGCTACTTCACGGCGGTCGCCGCCTGGTCGGTCGCGTTCCTGGCCCTGGCGGTGACGGGTCGCAGCCCCCGCCGCACGGCGCTCGCCTCGGGCCTCCTCCTCGGCCTGACCGCATACCTCTCCTACGGCCTCACGCTCTTCGCCCTGATCGCCGCCGCGGTCCTCCTCCTGGGCTCCCGGCGCGCCCGCCCGCTCCCCTTCCTGCTCGCCGGACTCGCCGTCGTGCCGGTCGTGTTCACCACGCTGGGCTTCGACTGGTGGGAGGCGTACCGGCTGCTCGTCACCCGCTACCGCCAGGGAGCGGGCGGCGTCCGACCGTACGGCTACTGGGTGTGGGCGAACCTGGCCTGCACGGTGTTCGTCGTCGGCCCGGCGACGGCCGCGGGACTGCGCCGCACGGGGGTGGCTCTCACGCGTCGCGCCCCGGCGCCCGCCTTCCGCCTCGCCGTCCTCGTGGCCGTCGCTCTGCTCGCCCTTCTCGTCGCCGACGTGTCCGGCATGAGCAAGGCGGAGACGGAGCGCATCTGGCTGCCGTTCGCGATGTGGCTGCTGCCGAGCTGCGCCTTTCTGACGAGGGCGCGAGGCTGGCTGGCAGCGCAGGCGGCCCTTGCCCTTCTCGTCAACCACCTGCTGTTGACGGGCTGGTGACCCGCGGACTCATCACCGTGCGTCCAGTCATCACCGTGCGTCCGGCGGAGCGTCACGGCAGCGGCTGTTCCGCCCAGATGACCTTGCCGTAGGGCGTGTACCGCGTGCCCCAGCGCTCCGTGAGCTGGGCGACCAGGAACAGGCCACGCCCGCCCTCGTCCTCCGTGCGGGCGCGGCGCAGGCGGGGCGAGGTGCTGCTGCCGTCGGAGACCTCGCAGATGAGGGCACGGTCCCGCATCAGGCGCAGTTGCACGGGGCCGGTGGCGTGGCGGATGGCGTTGGTGACGAGTTCGCTGGCGACCAGTTCGGTGGTGAACGCGAGGTCGTCGAGGTTCCAGGCGTGCAGCTGCCCGGTGACCGCGGTGCGGGCGCGGGAGACGACAGCCGGATTGCTGGGCAGGTCCCACTGGGCGACCCGGTCCGGGCCGAGGACATGGGTGCGGGCGACGAGCAGGGCCACGTCGTCGCTCGGCCGGGACGGCAGCAGCGCGTCGAGCACCGCCTCGCAGGTGTCCTCCGGGGCCCGGCCGGCGACGCCCAGGACGGCACGGAGCCGGTCCAGGCCGGAGTCGATGTCGCGCAGCCGGTCCTCGACCAACCCGTCGGTGTAGAGCACCAGTTGGCTGCCTTCGGCCAGTTCCAGCTCGACGGTCTCGAAAGGCATGCCGCCCAGGCCCAGGGGCTGGCCGGCGGGCAGGTCGACGAACTCGACCGTGCCGTCCGGCGCGACGACCGCGGGCAGGGGGTGCCCGGCGCGGGTGAGGGAGCAGCGCCGGGACACCGGATCGTAGACGGCGTAGAGGCAGGTCGCTCCGACTATGCCGGAGTCGGCCTGGGTGCTCTCCACCTCCCAGCCCTCGCCCCGGTCGAGGCGTCCGACCAGGTCGTCGAGGTGGGCGAGGAGGTCGTCCGGGGGCAGGTCGAGGGCACAGAAGTTGTGTACGGCGGTGCGCAGCCGGCCCATGGTGGCGGCGGCGTGCAGGCCGTGCCCGACGACGTCGCCGACGACCAGCGCCACCCGGGCGCCGGACAGCGGGATGACGTCGAACCAGTCGCCGCCGACGCCGGCCTGCGCGGGCAGATAGCGGTAGGCGACCTCGACGGCGCTCTGCTCGGGACGGCCCTTCGGCAGCAGGCTGCGCTGCAGGGCGAGTGCGGTGTTGCGCTCGCGGGTGTAGCGGCGGGCGTTGTCGATGCAGGTCGCCGCGCGAAGGACGAGTTCCTGGGCGAGGGAGAGGTCGTCGTCCTCGAAGGGGGCGGGATTCTCGGAGCGGTAGAAGCTGACGACGCCGAGCGTGGTGCCGCGGGCCCGCAGCGGCACGGTGATCAGGGAGTGGACGCCCGCCGCGAGCACCCGTGCCAGTCGCTCCGGGTCCTGTGCGAGCCAGCCGGCCGCCTCGCTCAGGGCGGGTTCCATGATGGACTGCCTGGTCTCCAGGCAGCGGGCCTGCGGCGTGGACGGGACGTACTCGACGGTGTCGCCGACGTCGTACAGATGGTGGGGCTGCTTGCGTACGGCGTGGATGGCCACCCGGCGCAGCGCGCTCCGCCCGCCGAGCGCCTCCGGCTCCTCGCCGCGCAGCACCGCGTCGGGCAGGTCGACGGCGGCGAAGTCCGCGAACCGCGGAACGGTCACCTCGGCCAGTTCCTCCGCGGTGCGTGCCACATCGAGCGTGGTGCCGATCCGGATGCCCGCCTCGTGCAGCAACTCCAGCCGCCTGCGCGCGAGTACGACCAGCCGCCCGACACCGGGCTCACCGACGAGCAGCAGCCGCCTCTCGGCCCCGTCGAGGACGTCCCCGACGGTTTCGGCATGCGATGCCAGTGGAGAGGGAGGGGGAGGCGTGGGGACCACGGTTCGTACGACGACGGGGGGCGGAGTCGGCGGGGCGGGCGCCCTCGGCCCGGTCCCGGTCCCGGAGCCCACCGCTGTGGGCGCACCCGCTGCGGCGACCGTCACCGGCGCCGGCCCTGTTCCCGGCGGCGATGCCGGCGGTGACGTCGGCATCGATGTCGGCAGTCCGAGGCCGCTCAGCCGCGGTCCGCCCAGGATGCGCGCCTCCACCGCGACCCCGGCCTCCCCCGCCGCGCCCATGACCTGGCGCCGCAGCAGTGTGGCGACCCGGCCGCCGGACAGCGGCACCTCGTCGAGGGTGCGGTCCGGCGAGGCGATGAGTTCCTCGGCCCGTTCCCGCAGCACGGCCAGGTCGATCCGGCCGAGGCCGTCGCCGTCTTGCCCGCTGCCGTGGCCGTGCGCCGGCCGGCCCTGCGACCGTGGCGCCCCGCCCGCGTCGGGGCCGGCCCGACGGTAGGCGGCGAGGAGGGCCCGTTCCCGTTCCGTGGCCTGGTCGAGGAGTCTGCCCTCGATGTCCCGGGCGGCCGTGCGGACCAGTCGCAGCATGGCGGGGTCGCCGTGATCGCGCAGGCAGGTGAGGTCGAGGACGGCCTCGATGCATCCGCTCAGCGGGTCCCGCACGGGCGAGCCCGCGCAGGCGAAGGGTTGCAGGCAGTCGGCGAAGTGTTCACGGCCGACGACGTAGACGGGGACGCGTGCGGCGAGCGCTGTGCCGACGCCGTTGGTGCCGGCCACCGGCTCGGAGGCGTCGAATCCCGGGGCGAAGTTGACCTGGTCGAGTCGGTCCTGCAGCGCCGGGCCTCCGCCGAATCGCTGGATCATGCGGCCCCGCGCGTCGCACAGCGCGATCGTCGTGCCCATGTCGGCCAGGGAGGCGGCGAGTTTGTCGAGCACCGGGTCGGCGGCCCGTCGGAACCGCTCGTCCAGGGTCAGGCCCGCTTCGTAGGGGAGCAGCAGATGGTGCGGCTGGAGCCCGACCGAACGGCAGCGCTTCCAGGACTCGAGCACCGGGCCACGGACGTCCGCCTCGACTCGCGCACCGGCCAGAAACCGTTCGTGGGCATCGACCAATCCGCCGATGTCGTCCCAGGCGACGGACAACGAGATCACTTCCCTCACCTGGAGCAGGCCCGGTCGCGGGCCGCCGTTCGGCCCGCCCGGGCGTTGTTCTCCAGGCTTTTTCACCCTAGACCCGCTGTGACCCACACCACAACATCGAACACATATCGGGCGGCGTCGCGTCCGCCAGGGCACCGAGCCGCGCCCGCCACGGCCCTCAGCTGGCGGTGCGGCGAATCCTTCCGGCGTACCGCTTCTCCAGCTCCAGGTTGCCCTCGAACCCACCGGGGACGTTCGCCGAGACGTAGACGGGCGGGCGGTCACCGGAGTCGAGGAGCAGCCTCGACGCCTGGGCGACCGCCATCTGGACCAGCATCACCCCGGTGAGCGTCGACAGGGCGCACACGGCGCCGCCGCCGGGAAGCTCCAGCAGCGCGTCCCCGCGTGGCGCCCGGTTGTCGAGGACGACGTCGGCGAGGTCGGCAAGCTTCTTGCCGCTCGGGTGCCCGGCGGGGACTGCCCGGGTGTGGGTGAGGGAGGTGATGGCGAGGACGCGGTGGCCGTGCTCCTTGGCATGCAGGGCCATCTCGACGATCACGTTGTTCACGCCGGAGTTGGAGATGATCACGAACAGGTCCTGCGGGCTCGGGCCCGCGAGGTGGTAGAGCCGCTCGGCCACGCCTTCGCTGCGCTCCAGGAGCGGGTCGTCGAGGACGCTCGGGTCGCCGCCGCCGTAGAGGACGAGGTCGGCCATGCTGAGGCGGTTGGTGGGGACCAGGCCCCCCGCCCGGCCGGCGAGTTCGAGGACGATGGCCTGGGAGTGGCCGGTGCCGAAGGCCTGGATCACGCCGTCCGCGCGGATGCAGTCGGCGATCAGCCCGGCGGCGGCCGCCACCTCCTCGCGCGCGGACTCGGTGATGCGCTGGAGGACGGTCAGGCTCTCCCGCGCGAAGCCCTCGGCGCTCACAGACTCGACGGACACGCGATACTCCCCACTGGTGGATTGAACCACCCCATCCGACTCCACAGCTGAATCAATAAATCACATGGTTCATGCAGCGAGCAATGCACGAACGTGACCCGCTTTATGGTCCTGGTATTCAATCCGCACCCCTAAGGGTGGCTGATACCTTCTCTTCATGCCCTCGACGGACGTCACCACACTGATCCGCACCGAGCTCCCCCGGCTGGCCGGATCCCTCCGGAAGGTCGGCGAGCTGATCCTGGAGGATCCGGCCGCCGTCACCCACTGCTCGGCCGCCGAGCTCGGCCGCCGTACCGGCACCTCGCAGGCGACGGTGACCCGCTTCTGCCGCGCCATCGGGCTCGACTCCTACCAGCATCTGCTGATCGAGCTGGCGCAGGAGCGCGGCCGGGGCGAGGTCTCCGAGTGGGGCTCCACCGAGATCGACACCGACATCTCGCCCGACGACAGCCTGGAGCGGGTCGTGCAGGTCGTCGGCGTCGCCGACCTGCGGGCGATCCAGCAGACCATCGACCGCATCGACCTGGACGCGGTCGAGCGCGCGGCCCAGGCCCTTGCCCGAGCGCGGCGCATCGACGTGTACGGCGTCGGGGGCAGCGGCGCGGTGGCCCAGGAGACCGAGACCCGGCTGTTCCGCATCGGCTGCTCGGTGCGCGGCTGGACCGAGGTGCACGGCGCGGCCACCTCCGCGGCCCTGCTCACCCCTGCGGACGTGGTCATCGGCATCTCGCACTCCGGCGCGACCCGCGAGACGCTCGAACCGTTCGAAATGGCCAAGGAGCGGGGCGCCACGACGATCGCCCTCACCACGGACCCGCGTTCGCCGCTCGCCAGGGCCGCCGACATCCGGCTGATCTCGGCCACTTCGGAGACCAGCTTCCGCACCGGCAGCATCGGCGGCCGGCACTCGGTCCTGATGCTCGTCGACTGCCTCTACGTCCGGGTCGCCCAGCTCTCCTACCAGCGCGCGAGCGCCTCACTGGCACTGACCGACCACATCACCCCGCAGCATGCGGTGAAGTCGCGCCGGGCCAGGTGAAGCAGTTCCGAACAAGACGCCTCTGCATGGATGAACCACCGAGAAAACGTGAAGATGGTTGTTTGAACCATCCCGGCGATGCCAGGATGGGGCTCCGCCGAGCATCCTCGTAGGAGACCCATGCGCGTCACCTCTGCCGAGTCGACCGAGCTCTTCGTGGGGACGACCGAGCATCCGCACCAGGTGATGGCCGTCGAACTGAGCCACACCCCGGGCCGCCCGGTCCGCCTCACCGTCGACGGCCCGGGCGTCCTGGGCACGGCGGTCGCGACCACGGGCGACGACGGCACGCTCCGCGCCGAGATACCCGTGGCCGGCGACCTCGCCCCCGGCGAGGGCACCCACGTCACGATCACCGCCGAGGACGCCGAGGACCCCGCGCACACCGCGCGGCTCACGGTCCCCTTCACCGCCGCCGAGCCCGGCTGGACCATGTTCATGGTCAGCCACTTCCACTACGACCCCGTCTGGTGGAACACGCAGGCCGCCTACACCGAGACCTGGGACGTCGCCGACGACCCGGCCACCACCGGCCTGCCGGCCCGCACCTTCGACTCGCGCGGCCAGTCCGGGATGAGCCTGGTGCGCGCCCACTGCGACCTGGCCCGGCGCGACCCCGCGTACACCTTCGTACTGGCCGAGGTCGACTACCTGAAGCCGTACTGGGACTCCTTCCCGGAGGAGCGCGCCTTCCTGCGCGAGCTGATCCGCACCGGCCGCGTCGAGATCATGGGCGGCACCTACAACGAGCCCAACACCAACCTCACCGGCGCCGAGGCGACCGTACGCAACGCGCTGTACGGCGACGGTTTCCAGCGCGGGATCATGGGCTCGTCGCCGGAGACGGCCTGGCAGCTGGACGCGTTCGGGCACGATCCGCAGTTCCCGGGGCTGATGGCGGACGCCGGGGTCACTTCCAGCTCGTGGGCGCGCGGCCCGTTCCACCAGTGGGGGCCCACGCTGTCGGTCTTCGGCGAGGAGCCGCGCGACCCCGAGCGGATGCAGTTCCCGGCCGAGTTCAGCTGGATCGCCCCGTCGGGGCGCGGGCTGCTGACGGCCTACATGGTCAACCACTACGGCGCCGGATGGGCGATCGACAACGCGCCCACCCTCCCCGAGGCGGAGGCGGCCGCGCTCAAGCTGTTCCGGGGGCTGAAGAAGGTCGCGCTCACACGCAACGTGCTGCTGCCGGTCGGCGGGGACTACGCGCCGCCGTGCCGCTGGGTGATGGCCATCCACCGCGACTGGAACGAGCGGTATGTCTGGCCGCGATTCGTCAGCGGCATCCCGCGCGACTTCTTCGCGGCCGTCCGCGCCCAGCTCGACGCCGAGGGACGCAAGGCCTCCCCGCAGACACGGGACATGAACCCGGTCTACACGGGCAAGGACGTCTCCTACATCGACACCAAGCAGGCCCAGCGGTACGGCGAGACGCTGCTCGCCGACGCGGAGGCCTGGGCGACGCTCGCCTCCCTCGTCGCGGGGCACCCCTATCCGGACGCGGCACTCGACAAGGCCTGGCGGCAGCTGATCTACGGCGCCCACCACGACGCCATCACGGGCTCCGAGTCCGACCAGGTCTACATCGACCTGCTGACCGGCTGGCGCGAGCTGCACGACCTCGCCCGGACCGTGCACGCCGACGCGACGCAGGCCCTCGCCGACCGTGTCACGCCCGGTACCGGCACCGACCTGGTGGTCTTCAACTCCGCGACCTGGCAGCGGCGGGACGTGCTGACGGTCGACGACCCGGGGCTCGTGCCCCTCGGTCTCCCCTCCGTTCGTGAGGACGGTCAACTCCATGTCGTGGTACCCGAGTTGCCCGGCATGGGATACACGACGCTCCCCCTCTCCGAGGGCTCCGCACCCGAGTGGGCACCCGGCGAGGGCGCGACCGTCCGCAACGAGTTCTACGAGGTGACGGTCGACCCCGCGCGCGGCGGCGGCGTCAGCAGCCTGCGCGCGCTCACCGAGGGCGGCCGGGAACTGCTGCGCGCCGGGGACATCGGCAACGAACTGGTCGTGCAGGAGGAGTACGCGCGCCACCCCCGGTTCGGCGAGGGCCCCTGGCACCTCACCCCGACCGGCACCACCGCCGCCCGGAGCCGGGATGTGCGGGCGGACGTCGAGGTCGAGCACTCCCCCGCCGGCTCGCGCATCACCGTCAGGGCCGACCTCGGGCTGTTCCGGTACACCCAGCGTCTGACCCTCTGGACCGGTGTGCCGCGCCTCGACGTGACCACCACCATCGACGGCTACGACGGCGCGGACCGGCTGATCCGGGTCCGCTGGCCCTCCGACGTGCGGGGCGGACTGCCGGTGCACGAGGTGGCGGACGCGGTGATCGGCCGCGGTTTCGGGTTCGTCGACGTGGACAGTGAGCGGTTCCCCTGGACGCTGGACAACCCGGCCAACACCTGGTTCGGGCTCGGGTCGACGGCACGGGTCGAACTGCGGGACGACACAGGCGCGTTGCTCGGCCATCGGTCGATCGGTGTCGCCGAGCTGGTGTACGCCTCCTGGGACGAGGCCGGTGAACTGGGCACCCCGCTCGCGGCGGCCCTCGTACGCGCCGGCGTCACGGCGACCTCGACGATCGCCGGCGGTCCGCGCTACGGCGATCTGGAGGTCGACTCCAACCTGCCCGACATCCGGATCGCGGTCGGCGGCCCGGAGCGCAACTCCGTGGTCGCCGAGGCACTCGGCTGGGACCCGGCAGCCGGACGCGAACTGCGGCGCCGGCTCGCCGAGGCCGGCGTGGCGGCCGTCTGGGTCGCGCCGCGTGCCGGGCTGCGCGAGGAGTGGGTGCCCGGGGCCGACCTGCGCGACCTCGAACGGCTGCCGCTGCTCGTGGTGGCGGGCACCGACGCCGAGGGCGACGCGAAGGCGGTCGACGCGCTGATCGCCGACCTGGACGACGCGACCGTCACGGCCACGGCGGCGGGCGGCGGAGAGGCGCTGCCGCCGGGCGACGCCTGGGACGGGCGCGGCTTCGCCGTCCTCAACCGTGGCACGCCCGGCTGTGTCGTCACCTCCTCGGGCGACCTCTGCATGTCGCTGATGCGTTCCTGCACGGGCTGGCCGTCCGGCATCTGGGTCGACCCGCCCCGCCGCACGGCCCCCGACGGCTCGGCGTTCCAGCTCCAACGCTGGTCCCACACCTTCGAGTACGCGGTGGTCGGCGGCGAGGGCGACTGGCGTCAGCAGCAACTGCCGCGTGTCGGCCATGAGTTCAACCATCCACTGACCGCGCGGATACGGGGTGCCGCGTCCACGGGCGATCTACCGAGGGAACTGGCCCTGCTGAACGTCGAACCCGCGGGTGCCGTCCTGCTCGACGCCCTCAAGCCGGCCGGTTCGCCGCTCGCGCGGGGAAGCGTGGCGCCCGCCGATCCCGGGCGCGGGGTCGTCGTACGGATGCACGAAGTCAACGGACGTCCCGTGCGGGCGCGGGTGCGCGGCCCGAAGGAGTGGGTGCGGGGCGCCCGGGCGGACGTCCTGGAGACACCCGGGGAAGCGCTGGCACCCGACGCACAGGGCGCGCTCGGCGTGGGACTGACCGGCTTCGAGGTGGCGACCGTGCTGGCCATGCCACCCGAGGGCGCCAGGCTCCCGTACGGCCCCGAAGTCGCCGCCCACGAGCCCGCCCAGCCGGTCCACACCCGCTACTGGCTGCACAACTCCGGCCCGGCGCCGCGCGGCAACATGCCGGTCGCGGTGTATGTCTCGCCGACCACGCTCACCGCTTCCGGCGGTCCTGTCACCGCGACGGTCCGGATCGCCTCGGAGCTGACCGACGCCCCCGTCTCCGGCACCGCGAGGATCGACGTCCCGCCCGGCTGGTCCGCCGAGCCCGCCGAACTGCCGTACGCACTCGGCCCGAACGGGTTCACGCTCACCGAGGTCACGGTGACGCCTCCGCCCGACGCCCCGCCCGGCCGGCACTGGCTGGCGGCGCGGCTGTCGTACGAGGGGCAGACGTACGAGGACGTGGTGGCCCTGGAGGTGCCGGGCTCCGTTCCTGGTCCAACTCTGGTCGTGGATCTGGGAGTTGAGAAGGTCACCGTGCGCAGAGGCGAGCGGGCCCAGATCCCGGTGACCCTGCACAACCGCACCCGCGGCCCGGTGAACGGCACCCTGTGGGCCGTGTCCTCCTGGGGCACGTGGGCAGGTGTCGGCCCCGGCTGCCAGGGGTTCACGGTGGCCGCCGGGGAGCAACTGGACCGCTGGATCGACGTGGACGGAGGCGCGATGCCGCCGGGCTCGTACTGGCTGATGGCAAAGGTCGCCTGCCATGGCCGGGTCGCCTACACGCAGGCGATCGCACTGGAGGTGACCCCATGACAAGACACGCGGCCGTCGTACAGGGCGAAGCGGTCCCGAGAGAGCGCGTGGACGCTTTCCTGCAAACCGTCACAACAACGCCCCAAAGGGGCGCGGGCAGTGCCGATATGCGGCTTCGCCGCGTGGGCGCGACCAGCCACGCCGGCGCGGCAGACGCCAGACAACCGCACACGGCACCCCCCGCCGCGCACTCGCCCCAAGCCGAACGCCAACGACGCCGCTGGGCCACGCAGGTGGTAGTCGCCGACGAACTCGCAAGACGAGCCTGCGAGGAACGCGGCCTGGAGCAACCGCCGGAGGTGTCACCGACCCACGTGCTCGCCATCGCCGGCACCGACGTCGCCGACCTCGGCAGCATCGTCGCCGCGACCCTCGCCCACTCGGCGGCCGCCCGCCTGCTGCTGGCCGAGCTGGAGCGGCAACAGGACGTCCCCGAGGCCGCCGTACAGGACTACTACGAGCGCAACCGGGACCGGTACCTGACCCCGGACGCGCTACGGCGCGGGGTGGACCCGTTCGGAAGGACGGCACCCGCGGACTTCCTGCCGTACCAGCAGGCCCGCGAGGGCATCGCACACGAACTCGGCCGGGCGGCGGGCCACCGCGCCTTCTTCGACTGGTTCGACCAGGCACGGGCCGATGTGGTGTACGCCGCCGGACACGAGCACCCCGGCGATCCCTCGCACCCGGACCACGAACACCGCCACTGATCACCGACGGAACCTAAACGCAACACCGCAACCATTGACCTCCGATGAATTCTGGTCCACATTTTCATCAATCGGAGTCGAAGTTGGTTGATTGAACCAGCCACTCGGCTGGTCCCAGGAGGGTGGACATGCGCGCTGGAAGACTGACCGCATCCGTGGCGGGAATCATCACACTGACACTGACGGCGGCCGGCTGCGGCCTGTCCGGCACATCCGGTGGCGGGGACTCCACCGCCGGGGGCTGCAAGGTCGACAAGGGCAACGTCGGCTCCGGCGAACTGACGGGTGACATCAAGGGCCAGATCACCTTCCAGACCACCAACCTGAAGAAAGACTTCGGTGACTTCTTCAACGGAGTGATCGACGACTTCGAGAAGGCCCACCCCGGCGCCAAGGTCAAGTGGATCGACGATCCCGGCGACAACACGTTCACCCAGCGCACCGTCGCCGACGCCCAGGCCTGTACGTTGCCGGACGTCCTCAACCTCAACGCCGAGACGGCCACCGCCCTCACCAAGGCGGGCTACCTGCTCAACCTGGGCGCCAAGGACCCCGACGTGGCCAAGCCGTTCGTCCCGGCGTTCTGGAAGTCCAGCACATTCAAGGACGCCTCGGGCTCGGCGATCCACACCACGCTCCCCTGGTACACCGGCGGCGTCCTGCTGACGTACAACACCGACCTGCTGAAGAAGGCCGGGGTCGACCCCGCGAAGCCGCCGACGACCCTGTTCGGGCTCTTCGCGGACTACGAGAAGATCGCCAAGGCGGGCAAGGGCAAGTACTACGCGACGATGGCCAACCCGGTCTGGCGGATCCCGGCCGACTTCGACCAGATGAACATCAGGACGCTGTCCGCCGACGGCAGGTCCGCGGTCTTCGCCGACGATCCGCGGACCACGCAGTGGGTCGCGTGGATGGCGAAGCTGTACAAGGAAGGCGCCATGCCGAAGGACTCGCTGTCCTCCAGCAACGACCCCTCCACGCTGTACAGCCAGGGCAAGGTCGCCTACGGCTCGACGAACCCGAGCTTCGTGCGCTTCGTGAAGCAGAACAGCCCGTCGGTCTACGCCAGGACGGGCGTCGGCCAGCAGCCCTTCGACGCGCTCGGTCACACTACGGCCGCCCCGCAGTACATATCGGTCGCCGCGACCAGCAAGCACGCCCCGGTGGCCCTGTCGTTCGCCGAGTTCCTCACCAACGCCGAGAACCAGACGGCCTGGTGCAAGGACCCGAACGTGGTGATCTTCCCGACGACCACCACCTCGCTCAACGACCCGTTCTTCCAGAAGGTGAGCGGCAGCGACCCCTTCTCCCAGGCCCGCAAGCTCGTCGCCGAACAGCTGAAGACCACCACCGCCTACCAGACCAACCTTTCCCCGGCCGTGCAGAACGCCATCGTGGCCGAGGTGCAGCTGGCCATGCAGGGCAAGAAGAGCCCCGAACAGGCCGTCAAGGACGCCCAGTCCAAGGCCAATGAGCTGCTGAAGCAGGCGGGCTGACGGTGGCGACCGAGACCGCGAAGCCGGTGTCCGTGCCCGGTACGGAGCGCACAGCCTCCGCGCCGGGCACGGCCCCGTCCCGCACCCGCCGGATCATCCGGGCGCTGCTGCCGGGCCCCGCGCCCGGCGCCAACGGCGCGGCGCTGTACCGCCGTTGGTGGCTGCCCTGGCTGTGGACCGCCCCCGCGATCGTCTGCGCGGTGGTCTTCGGCGTCTTCCCGTTCCTCAACACCGTCCTGCTGTCGTTCACGAACGCCAAGCCGCTCGGCGGCGCCGCGAGCTTCGTCGGGCTGGACAACTACAGCCGGATGCTGGGCGACTCCGACTTCTGGCTGGCGACCCGCAACAGCATCCTGTACGCGGTGGTCGTCGTACCGCTGATGGTGCTGCTGCCGCTGATGCTGGCCGTCCTGGTGGAGAAGAACCTGCCCGGCATCGGCTTCTTCCGCTCGGCCTTCTACACGCCCGTCCTCGCCTCCAGCGTGGTCGTGGGCCTGAGCTGGCAGTGGCTGCTCGCCGACGACGGACTCGTCAACACCTGGCTGCAGCAAGCCCACTTGATCAGATCCGCCGTCCCGTTCCTCTCCGACTCCTGGCTCATCCTCTTCTCCGCGATGGGCCTGACGCTGTGGAAGGGGCTCGGCTGGTACATGATCTTCTATCTGGCCGCGCTGGGGAACGTGCCCAGGGAACTGCACGAGGCGGCCTCCATGGACGGCGCCGGCAGCGTCCGCCGCTTCTGGCACATCACCATGCCGGGCGTACGGCAGGCCATGATGCTCGTGGGCACACTCACCGGCATCGGCTCCCTCAGGGTGTTCACGGAGATCTACATGCTGGGCAGCTCCACCGGAGGCCCCGGCGGCGCCGACCGCACCCTGCCCTTCTACATCCGGGACGTCGGCCTGGACCCGCTGACCGGCAACGCCGGTTACGGCTCGGCGGTCAGCGTGGCGCTGTTCGTGCTGACCCTCGGGCTGACCCTGCTGGCGCAGCGCCTGACCAAGGAGGACGAGGCATGACGACCGCAGTGGACAAGCCCCGGCGCCTGGTGCCGCGCTGGCGGGACTACGGCCGTCCCCGCGAACTCGTCGTCCGCTACCTGCTGTTGCTCTTCGTGCTCGGCATCACGGTCGGCCCGCTGGTCTGGCAGCTCCTGGCCTCGCTGAAGAGCACGAGCGAGGACGTCTTCGGCGCGAACGCCTCGCTCCTGCCGCACCACCCGACACTGCGCGCGTACCGCCAGGTCTTCGACCAGGTGCCGGTGGCCACGTACATCGGGAACAGCGCGCTCGTGGTCGTGCTGTCGATCGCCAGCCAGCTGGTGTTCTCCACCACGGCCGGCTACATGCTCTCCAAGCCCGGCTGGAAGGGCCGCAAGGCGGTCTGGGTCGTGCTGGTCGCCTCGATGATGTTCCCCTTCGAGTCGATCATGGTGTCGCTGTTTCTGAGCATCCGCGACCTGGGCCTGGTCGACAACCTGGTGGGCGTGTGGCTGCCCGGGTTCGTGGGCGCCATCAACGTCCTGCTGATGCGCGGCGCGTTCCTCGCGGTGCCGCGCGAGATCGAGGACTCGGCGATGCTCGACGGGGCGGGCGAGTGGCAACGCTTCCGCCACCTCTACCTGCCGTCGGCATGGGGCGCGATCCTGGTCGTCACGATCAACACGTTCATCAGCGCCTGGGACGATTTCCTCTGGCCGCTGATCGTGCTGCGCTCCGAGGACCACATGACGCTGACGCTGGGGCTCTCCCGGCTGCAGAGCTCGTCGTTCGGCTACGACCAGCGGGTGGTCATGGCCGGCTCGGTGATCTCCGTCATCCCGGTCCTGGTGCTGTTCGTGATCACCCAGCGGTGGTTCTACAAGGGTGTCTCCTCGGGAGCCGTCAAGCTCTGACGTCCAGCACTGCGGGTACGGCGGTGAGCGCCGCCCGCGAGGACTGGGCCACCCGGATCTCCGCGGTCGTGGTCCCGGCGAGCCGGTCCCTGTCGAGCGGCAGGGTGACCGTACGGCACTCGCCGGGTGCCAGGTCGACACCCTCGAACGCGCACAGTTCGAGGGTGCGCGGCCAGGTGGACGTGATCAGACGCCGCAGATAGACCTGCACGACCGAACGCCCGTGCCGCCGACCGGTGTTGGTGACGTCGACCGTCACGGTGTGCCCGTCCGTGCCGGGCGGGCCGTAGGCGAAGGTCGTGTACGACAGCCCGTGCCCGAAGGAGTGCTGTGGCTCGGCGTCCTCGTCCGCATAGCCGCCGTACTCGGTGTCCTTGTGGTTGTAGTGGACGGGGAGTTGGGCCGCCGAGCGGGGCACGGACAGCGGCAGCCGGCCGCGCGGATCGGCGTGCCCGAGCAGCACCTCGGCGATCGCGTCGCCGCCCCACGGGCCCGGGTACCAGGCGGTGAGCAGGGCGGCCGCGGTCTCGGGCACGACATGCGGGCGGCCCTGGACCAGCACGACCACCGTCGGCGTGCCCGTCGCGACGACGGTGTCCAGGAGGACGTACTGGGCCCTGCCCAACCGCAGCCCGGCGAGGTCGACGCCTTCGCCGCAGGTCATCTCGGAAACGGCCGTGAGCGCGGCCCCGTTGGCGGCGAAGTCCGTCTCGGGGCTGCGGGCGCTGCTGCCGCCCAGTACCAGCACGGCGACGTCGGAGGCGGCGGCAGCGGCGACCGCCTCCGGGATGCCGGAGAGGTCGCCGCCGGTGAGGGCGCAGCCACGGGCGTACCGGATGTCGGTGCCGGGCGGGGCGAGCGTGCGCAGCCCGTCGAGGACGCTGCTGCCGGCGCGCTGAGGAGCCGTGTAGTCGCCCGACTGGTGGGCGGGCGTGGCGGATTGCGGACCCAGGACGGCGATACGGGAGACGGTCGCCGGGATCGGGAGGGCGCCGCCGTTGTTGTGGAGGAGGGTGACCGAGGCGCGGGCCAGGGCGGTGCTCAACGCCCGGCCCTGCTCGGGAGGGGGCAACTCACTGCCCCCGTAGGGCCGTTCGAAGAGTCCGAGGCGGAACTTCAGGCGCAGGACGCGGGCGACGGCGGCGTCCAGGACGGACTCCTCGACGAGCCCGCGCTCGACCGCCTCCGCAAGGTGCGTGAAGCCCTCGTCCCACAGGCTCAGGTCCACGCCCGCGTCGAGGGCGAGGGCGCCCGCGGAGACCTTGTCCCCGGTGATGCGGGCCAGTCGGTCCACGGCCAGCCCGTCCGCCATCACCAGGCCCTCGAATCCCCAGCTCTCGCGCAGGAGTCCGGTGAGCAGGGCACGGTTGCCGGAACACGGCGTCCCGTCGACCTCGTTGTACGCGGCCATGACGCCGGCCGCCTTGGCGCGGATGCCCGCGCGGGCGGCCGGGAGATGGATCTCGTGCAGTTCCCTCTGGCCCAGCTCGGACTCGGCGGAGTTGCGGCCGCCGACGGTGGAGCCCTGCCCGGCGAAGTGCTTGAGGACGACGGGAGCCTTGTCGGCGGCGAAGTACTCGGCGGGCCCTCCCTGCATGCCGCGCACGAGTGCTTCTGTCAGGCGGGCGGCGAGGTACGGGTCCTCGCCGAAGCACTCCTCGGTACGGCCCCAGCGGGGGTCGCGGGCGATGTCGAGGGCCGAGGTGAGGGCCAAGTGGCCGCCACGGGCGCGGAGTTCGGCGGCGGCGTGGGCGGCGGCGCGCTCGTACAGCTCGGGGTCCCAGGTGGCGCCGACGGCCAGGTTGACGGGCAGCACCGTGCCGTCCAGGGCCATGTGGCCGTGCGGCACCTCCTCGACGAACAGCGCGGGAACACCGAGCCGGCTGCGCCTGACGACATGCCGCTGCACCAGCTCGGCAAGGCCCGCACTGTCGTGCGCCCCCGGCCCGTCGCCGTGCCCGACACCCGACCAGGCATCGGCACGCATCAGCCCGTAGAGCGCACCGAGCCCCTCGAAACGCTCCGTCTCGGCGTACAGGGCGTCGGTGAGTTCATAACCCCCGCCGGGAGCCCGCCGGTAGGCGTCCCAGCCATACATCCGCTGATTGACCTGCCCGGCCTTCTCCCGCAGGGTCATACGGGACAGGAGGTCGCGGACGCGGGTTTCGACGGGGGCGGTGGGGTCTCGATACGCGGGACCGCCGTCGCGGACGCGGTCGTCCAAGACCGTCGGCTCTCCGTGACCGACGCCCCCTTGGGGAGTGGATCCGGCGCGGTCGGCCGCGGGGTGTGGAGTCGGCATGCGGCCGGTCCTTTCTTGTGTGCCGGTCATTCGTGTCCGCCGGTCATTCGTGTCCGCCGGTCATTCGTGTCCGCCGGTCATTCGTGTGTGCCGGTCAGACGAGGAGGCGGGCGAAGGCGACGGCTCCGGGGCAGCCGTCGGCCACCCAGTCGAGGGTGAGGCCGAGGGTTTCGAGGCGGGCGGTGAGGGGGGCGCTCAGGGGGCCTTCGGGGCCGAGCAGGCCGCCGGTCGCGACGACGCGTTCGCCGCCCCGTGGCTCCAACGCCCGGATGCTGTCGGTCAGTCGGTCCACCGCCTCGTCGAGGATCGCCGCCGCCGTACGGTCCTTCTCCCGGGCCGCCTCGGCCACGAGCGGGGCGAGGCGGGCCAGCCGGGTCGGGGGCCCGGCCATGACGACGGGGAGCAGACGCATGCGGTAGGCCTCGCGGCGGGGGCGGGGCCAGCCGTGAGGCACGGGGGTGTCGTAGGAGGGGTCGCCCGCCCCGGAACCGGCGAGCGACCCCTCGGTCTCGGGGCCGGCGGAGTCGGCGTCCGGCAGGACCTCCGCCGGCAGCCCCAGCGCCCTGCCCACCGCTGCCGCCAGGACGGTCGCCCCGCCCCTCCCGTCCGCCATCCGCAGCGCGGCCCGGACCGCCTCGCGGCCGATCCAGAAGCCGCTGCCGTCGTCGCCGAGGAGCCAGCCGTCACCGTCGACGGTGGCCGTGCAGCGGCGGTCGGTGATGCGCATCGCGACGGCCCCCGTACCGGCGACCAGCGCGAGGCCGTCGGCCGGGGCGCCGGGAGCGGAGGCGAAGGCGGCCTCGATGTCGCTGCTGATGCCGATCCGGCCCGCCGTGATGCCGAGCGGCCCCAGGGCGGCGGTCAGGGCGGCCAGTGCGTTGAGACGACCGGGCTCGTCCTCCGATGCCCCCGTGGCGCCCGCGAAGCCGCCGGCCACCGCCACGACACGGCCCCGCGCGGACGCCGGCACCGCGCGGGCCACGGCCTCGGCGAGGTGCTCGGTGAGCCGGGGCAGCGGGATCGTGAGGGCGTTGCCCGGACCGGCGGCGCCCTCGCCGAGGACACGGCCGTCCGCCGCCGCGGCGAGGACCGCCCGGGTGCGCGTACCGCCGGCGTCGAGGCCGACCACCAGCGCCGGCTCCGCAGCCGGCCCCGCGGCCGGTTCCGATCCACCGGAAGCTTGGTTCAAATCGCTATTCATTACCGACCATGGTGGTTGATACATTCAGCAGAGACAAGCCCCGTCCCACGGACAGGTCCCGCCTTCGGGGCCCGGCCCCGACCCGAGGAGGATCCCATCCATCCACTCCGCTTCGGCGTCAACTACACGCCCCGCCGCGACTGGTTCCACTCCTGGCACGACTTCGACCCGCTCCGCGCCCGCGAGGACCTGGCCCAGATCGCCGGCCTCGGCCTCGACCACGTGCGGGTCTTCCACCTCTGGCCGCTGCTCCAGCCCAACCGCACCCTCATCCGCTCCGCCGCC
Organism: Streptomyces sp. NBC_00461; assembly: GCF_036013935.1. Classification (NCBI taxonomy): domain Bacteria; kingdom Bacillati; phylum Actinomycetota; class Actinomycetes; order Kitasatosporales; family Streptomycetaceae; genus Streptomyces; species Streptomyces sp. NBC_00461. The sequence continues at coordinate 7,501,502 of NZ_CP107902.1, read as the reverse complement.
GTCGACCAGCTGGTGCGGCTGGTCGACCTGGCGGCCGAGGCCGGCCTCGACGTCATGGTGGACGGCGTGCAGGGCCACCTCTCCAGCTTCGACTTCTATCCGGAGTGGACCCGCAGCTGGCACCACCGCAACGTCTTCACCGACCCGGAGGCCGTCGACGCGCAGGCGGAACTGCTGCGCACGCTCGGCCGCGCCCTCGCCGGCCGCCCCAACCTCATCGGCCTGCAGCTGGGCAACGAACTCAACAACCTGGTCGAGCACAACCCGGTGACGGCGGACGAGGTCGACCACTACCTCGACACCCTGCTGGCGGCCGCCCGGGAGGGACTGCGCCCGGGACAGCTGGCCACGCACTCCGCCTACGACGCCGCCTGGTACGGCGACGACCACCCGTTCACCCCCGAGGCCTCGGCCCGCAAGGGCGACGTGACGACCGTCCACCCCTGGGTGTTCTCCGCCAACTGCGCCGGCCGGTACGGTCCCGGCTCCTTCGAGGTGCTGCACCTCGCCGAGTACGGCACCGAACTCGCGAAGGCGTACGCCGACGATCCCGCCCGCCCCGTCTGGGTCCAGGAGACCGGCGCGCCCGAGCCGCACATCCCGGCGGCCGACGCCCCGCGCTTCGCCCGCGCCACGGTCCTCAACGCGGCCGACTGCCAGGGGCTTTGGGGCGTGACCTGGTGGTGCTCCCACGACGTGGACCGTGCGCTGGCCGACTACCCGGAGCTGGAGTACACGCTGGGCCTGTTCGACTCCGCGGGCCGCGCCAAGCCGATCGCCGAGGCCCTGTCGGAGACGGTCGCCGAGCTGCGCGCGAAGCCCGCCTCCCCTCAACTCCGCGACACGGCCCTGGTGTTGGACTGCACGCCCGCCACCCGCTCCGTGTCCGGTCCGGGCGGTGCGTACTTCGAGGAGTGGATGCGACTGCGCAGGCAGGGCGGACGCCCGGCAGTGGTGCTCGCCGAACGGGCGGACGACGCCGAGTACTTGGCAGCACGCGGAATCGAGAAGACCGTACGACTGCCGTGACGACCGTACGACTGCCGTACGACTGCCGTGACGGCCGTCAGACGCCGGCGAGTACCTCGGCCACGGCCCGCAGATTGACGCGCCCACGCCCGTAGGAGAACAGGTCGCCGCCCTCCGGGAGCCCGGTGTCCACGCGTGTCGCGTCCGGACGCCGGGCCAGCAGGGCGTCCCGGAAGCGCGCCTGCCAGGGATGCAGTGCGGCGTCGCACGTGGCCACGACCAGGGGCGTGGCGGCGGACATGCGCAGGATGCAGTCGATCAGGGCGCCCGGGTCGGCCGGCTCCCCGCTCACCGCCGCGCCGCCCGCGGTGGGGTCGACGGGGCGCAGCTCGGTCAGGAGGTCCTCGCCGCCCCAGTTGAGGGCGGGGTGCGGAGGCGGGAAGAGGTCGACGACATGGGCGCCGCGCACGGGCCGCGGCACGGCCCGGCTGCGCACGGCACGCCGCGCCGCCTCCAGCCCGGCCCCGGCGTCCCAGCCGGCCACCGGCCCGGCCGGGTCGGCGTACCGCTCGGCGAGCCGTCGCACCCGCCCCGCCGCCTCCCACACCCGCTCATCGGACAGCCGACCTGATTCCACGGCGTCGAGCAGCGCGTCCCGGCAGCCCAGCGTGACCTCCAGGTCCGGTACGGCGACGATCACCTGGTCAGCGCCCGCCGCGAGGGCGATACGCGCGCCGGCCGCCTCACCGTAGCCGTCGGAGATCGCCTTCATCTCCAGGGCGTCGCTGACCAGCACGCCGTCGAAGCCGATCTCGTGACGGAGCAGATCGCCCAGGATGCGGCGGCTGAGGGTGGCGGGCCGGTTGGCGTCCAGGGCCGGGTAGACGACGTGCGCGCTCATCAGCATCGGCACCCCGGCGGCGACGGCCGCACGGAAGGGTTCGAGGTCGGCGAGGAGTTCGTCCTGCGGCCGCGGGTCGACCGCGAGGCCGTAGTGGCTGTCGGTCTCGGTGCCGCCGTGGCCGGGGAAGTGCTTGGCGCAGGAGGCTATGCCGCGGGCTTCGGTGGCGGTGATCCAGGCGCGCAGGTGACGGGCGGCGAGCGCGGGTTCGGCGCCGAAGGAGCGGGTGCGCACGATCGGGTTGCGCGGCTGTTGCTGGAGATCGGCTACGGGGGCGTACGAGGCGGTGATGCCGAGCGTGGCCAGGTGGCCGGCGAGCGCGTCGGCGCAGAGGGCGGTCAGCGCCGGGTCGTCGGCGACGCCGAGGGCGTAGGAGCCGGGGACCTCGGGGGCGCCCGCGCCGACCAGATGGCCGATGCCGCCGCCCTCGTTGTCGATGCCCACCATCAGATCGGGCCGGATCGCACGCAGGGCGTCGGTGAGCTGTCGGACCTGCTCCGCGTCGCGTACGTTGCGCGTGAAGAGGATGACGCCGCCCAGGCCCCGGTCGACGAGCCGCTTGAGGGTGTCGGGGAAGGCCGTCGTGCCCTCGAAGCCTGCGACGAGACAGCGGTGCACCGCCTCGTCCAGGTCGGAGGAGACGGAGGACGGGGCCGGGCCCACACACACCTGCTCGGAGGTCACTCCAGGATGGTGGTGGCTTATCAAGCCAAAAGTCAACACTTCATTGGTTGAACGATTCATCCACGGGGTACTTTGAGGGGTACCAGGAGGGCTCCGCAGCGGCGCGCCACAGCCTCCTGGGCCCCCTGCGGACACCCTGCCGAACGCCGTGGGCGGCGTAAGTCCGCCGCGTCGTCCAGCCGCCCGCGCCCATTGGGTTTCCGGACACCGCACCGTCACACCGAAAGGGAACGGTTCCGCCGTCCCCTCCTGTCCCGCACCCGCACCCCGTCGCCCGGCCGACGCGAAAGGACGACGTGCGCCGTGTCCCTGCTTCCGCTCGAAAACGTTCCAGGACCCCTCCCCGCCACGGTCCCCTGCGCTGCCTCCCCGCTCCCCGCTCCCGCTCCCTCCCCGCTTCGCCTAGCCTCCCCCGCCCGCCTGCTGCGCCGGTCACTGGTCATCCTGCCCGTGCTGCTGATCGGCATCTGGGCCGTGGTCGACTGGCGCACCGTCTACGACGGCACCGCGCGGCTCGCCTCCGCCGACCCCTGGTGGCTGCTGGTCGCGTTCTTCTTCACCTGCCTGGGCTGGCTGTCCTCCGCGTGCGTGCGGCAGGGCGCCCTGCCGGAGCGGCTTCCGACGGGCCTGCTGATCGCCTCGCAGTTCGCCGCCGGCGCCGCCAACCACGTGCTGCCGGCCAGCATCGGTGCCCACGCCGTCACCCTGCGCTTTCTGCGCGGCCAGGGCATCCCCCTGGCCCGCGCCACCGCCTCGCTCGCCCTGTACTCGGTGGCCCGGCCGATCGCGAAGACGCTGGTGCTCCTCGTCTTCCTGGTGGCCTACCCCGACCTGCTGCTGACCGGTGAACTGGTGCCGGACAAGCACACGTTGCTCCTGATCACCGCCGGCGCCACGCTCGGCCTCACCATCGGCGTCCTGCTCGTGGCGACCGTACGACCGCTGCGCCGCCCCCTCCTCGACGGCCTGCGCTGCGCCCTCACCGACGTACGGGTCCTGCACACCCGGCCCGCGCGGATGCTCGCCCTGTGGGGAGGGGCGGCCGCCGCCCCGCTGCTGCAGGCGAGCGTGATCTTCGCGGTCGGGTCGGCGCTCGGTCTGTCCCTGACGTGGGCCCAGGTCGCCCTCGCGTTCCTGGCCGCGAGCACGGCCGTCGGAGCCGTGCCCGCGCCTGGCGGCATCGGCCCCGTGGACGCCGCCGTCGTGTTCGCCATGGTCGCCCTCGGCGCCCCCGTGGACATCTCGGCGACGGCCGTCATCGGCTACCGCGTCCTGACGGTCTGGCTCCCCCTGCTGCCGGGCGCCCTGGTGCTCTCGGCACTGGTGCAGCGGAAGGTGCTCTGATCACGGCACGGCCAAGACCGGCGCAGAAACGTTCATGAAAGTCGCGTACACGGCCCTTGCGCCCCACTCGCACCAGCTAGCCTCGTAAGTCACCCAAGGTGAACGGGGGTTGGCCATGGTGAGGGGTGACCGCAGGGGCCCGTCGAACTGTCCCGGAGGCCATGACGGCATGCCGGAGACCGGCGCCGGCGTCGATCTGCAGGACCAGCTCGAAATCCTCATCCAGGAGTTCCGTACGAGCGAGCCGCCGATGCCGGTGTTCGTCGTGCACGCCCAGGACGGCTCGGACGACGAGGCGGTGGCCGGGCTGGTCCAGCAGCTGTACGAGGGGCAGGAGGCGCACGGCACGCGCTGCGCGGCGGCCCAGGACGTGTACGAGGGCGACTCGGAGGTCCGCAGGGCCGCGGCGATGGTGCGGGCGCTGAGCGACCCCAAGAAGTGGGGCGGCCGGACGTCCGTCTACCGGCGGTACGCGTTTCCCCGGCTGCGCCTGGTCCACGCCATCGACGACGCGGTCAGGACGCTGGGAGACAGCTGGCCCGCTCCCGGCCGCCCGGCGTCCGACCAGGGCCGGCGGCAGCTGCTGCTCGACCAGCTGGCCGCTCAGCGCTGGCGGCCGGAGGGCACCGCGCGCTGGCGCTCGGGCCTGCCCCTGTTCGACATGGCGCACATCCTGCCGGCGAGTCTGGTGACCGTGCTCGCCGCGCTGCTCGCCCGCAGCGCCTGGTACGTGGCGGCGGCCGCGGGCCTCGGCTTCCTCGCCCTGCTGACGGTCCTCAACTACGCGCTGCCGGGCCGGGCGCCGATCTTCCTGTGGCTGCGCCGGGAGAGCCGCTGGTTCATGACCACGACCTTCCTCAGGGCCGCGGACCAGGAGAACCCGACCGAGGTCTCGCTGCTGCGTCCGGTGCGTTCCTGGCGGGCGATCGCGGCCCGGGCGTACGACGTGGCCGAGGCGCTCACGACGGGCGGTGACTTCCACCTCCAGCTGTGCGTGCTGGCCCTGCGGGAGGACCTGCGGGACAACCACCGCCGTCTGAGCTGGGATCTGCGCGGCTTCAAGCGCCCGCGCCCGCCGGTGCTGTTCCTGCCCCATGCCGACGCGGCGAACGGCGGCATCGAACTCATCCGCGCCGTCAGCGACGTACGCAGCCGACGCAGCGAGCTCGATCCGCTGCTGGTCTTCGCCGCGGTGCGCGAGCAGGACGTGCCGCGACTGGATCACGGGGGCACTCCTCCGGTACCGGCCCCTGGCCCCCAGCTGCGCAGACTCAGCGACCGGCTGCGCACCTGGCACCGGGAATGGGGGCAGCGGCTGCGCGCCGAACAGTCGCCCAGCCGCGACCGGTCCGTACTGCCCTGGGTGATGAAGATCCCGCTGCCGCACGACCAGCTGGACGCGATAGAGGAACGGCGGGTGCATCTGCGGGCGTCCACCCGGCCGACGTTCGCCCGTATGGTGTGGGCCCTGCATTCGCTGGTGCTGGTGGTCGCGCTGGTGGCCGCGGCCACGATCATGCGGGCCGAGGCCCTCGACGACCGGTACTGTTCGGCGTCGCTGCTGACCGCCAACCGCGACACCCGGCGCGAGCCCGCTCCCGGCGGCGGCACGGAGTGCATCGGCCTCGCGACGAAGGGCGTGCGCTTCTCCGACTGGCTGCCCAAGCCCGCCGCGGGCGCCGACGCCAAGCCGCTCTCCGCCGGTGACGAACCGCCTTGGACCGTGGCCGAGTTGGAGCAGGGCATCGCCGCGCAGAACGAGGACGTCCTCACCAGCTACGCCGACGACTACGTCACGGTCGTCTACGCCGGCCCGCTCAGCGCCGATCACTCCCAGGGAACCTCGCTCGTGAAGGGCGCCGAGGAACTGGCGGGCGTCTATTTGGCCCAGGCCGTCATCAACAAGAACTACACCGTGAAACTGCGCGTCCTGCTCGCGAACGGCGGCGTGGACCTGGGCCACCAGACCGACATGGCCGAGTCGATCGCCGCGTACGCCGCCCACGACCCGAGTGTGGTGGGGGTGGTCGGCACCGGCCGCGACCTGGAGTCGAGCGGAAAGACCACCGACATCCTCATGAAGGCGGGTCTGCCGATCGTCTCCGGCACGAACTCGGCCACCTATCTGCCCCGCCAGTACGCGAACTGGTTCAGCCTGGCCGCCACGGACGAATGGCAGACCCGGCAGATGGGCCTGATCGCCGCCCAGTTGCGCACGCCGGGCAAGCGGCAGTACGCGCTGGTGCTCGCCCGGGACACGGCCCGGACCGACGACCGGTACACCGAGGAACAGGCGCGCTACGGACAGCGGATGCTCGCCGACCGCGGCTTCACACTGCTCGGGCAGCGTCGCTACACGCTGAAGGGCGGCAAGCCCGAACTGCGCGAGCACGCCGAGGAGATCTGCAGCGGCGACCGGATCCCGTCCGTGGTCTACTTCGCCGGGCGGGCGGAGGACGTGGAACCCCTGATGACCCAGCTGTCCGCCGAGACGGGCTGCTCCGAGAAGCCCCTGGCCATCCTCACCGGTGACGACCTCTCCAAGGTCGCCTTCACCGGCGGGAAGGATGCCGTGGCGCCCGCGCCCGACGTCACGCTGTACCACGCGGCCCTCGCCGAGCTGAAGAAGGCCGCCACCCGGACGAGCTTCTACGTGGACGCCGCCGACCACCTGCCGGGCCTGGCAGGCCGCACCCTGAGCTATGACAGCCCCGTGCTGGCCAGCGGCCAGACCGCCCTCGCGCACGACGCGACCCGCGCCCTGTACTACGCGGCCACCCCGCACGACACGCCTCAGAGCCGGGCCGCGACCTGGGTGAACCTGCGCACGGTCAGGATCGAGGGCATGGCCACCGGCACCATCGACTTCACCGGCGCTCCGCTGTACGGCGACCGCACCGGCCAGAGCATCGTCCTCAAGGAGGTGCACCGCACCGCGGACGGCACCTCCGAGACCCACGTCGTCTGCAGCCGCATCGCGGGCGACACCCGACCCCTCACCCTGAAGGAGTGCGCGATTCGGCGGCCGAAGTGAGCAACCCACAGCGCCGAGCCCCCCTCTATAGGGCAGAGGGGAAGGACGGAGCGTGCAAAACCGGGAGAAGACGGCGGCCGGGCCGGGGGACGGGGTGTGGGTCGGCCGGATCGGCCGCTACCCGCTGCGGTGGCACCATGCGCTGCTGGCCCTGTGGACGGTCGTCTGGTTCATGGTGGCAGAACGCCACGCGGCGGTGTCCTGGCACTATCTGAGGACCGGTCAGCAGCTGCTCTTCCATCAGATACCGGGCGGTGGCCTCGCCCTCTACGCCAACCACCCCGAGCTGCAGATCGGCCCGGTCAGCTTCCTGGTCGCCGGGCTGTTCGCCCCGTTCCACGCCGCGCTGGGCGAGAAGCTCGCCGACGCCTTCATGTCCGGCCTGGGCCTTTACATGCTGGTGCTGGTCGGCCGCGCCGCCGCCGACCACTACCGGGGAACGGGCCTGAACCACAGACGCCTCCAGCAGCGCGTGCTGATCGCCGGGGCGGCCTTCATCCCCATGTGGGTGGAGGTCTCGGTGCGTTTCGCCCACCTCGACGACGTCCTGGCGTTGTTCTTCACCACCCTCGCCGTCCGCGCGCTGGTCCGCGGCAACGCCACCGCTGTGGGTGTCTTCCTGGCCCTGGCGGTGGACTCGAAACCCTGGGCGGTCGGCTTCCTGCCGCTCCTGCTGGCACTGCCGCGCCCGGCCCGCCTGCGCTCCGCCGCCTGGGCCGTCGGCCTGGTGGCCGTCGCGTGGCTCCCCTTCTACCTCACGCACCTGGACACCCTGGCCGCGGCCCACTTCACGATCCCCAACCAGCCCGCGTCGTCCCTGCGCTGGTTCGGGGTGCAGGACGCGGCCACCCCCTGGTGGGACCGCCCCGCCCAGATGGCCCTCGGCATCGCCCTGGGCGCGCTGGCCGTCCACCGGCGCCGGTGGCCGGCGGTCGTGCTGCTGGCCGCCGACGCCCGTATCGTCCTGGACCCGAGCGTGTACACGTACTACAACGCCTCGGTCCTCCTCGGCACCCTGCTCTGGGACTCGATCGGCCAGCGCCGCCTGGTCCCCTGGGTCAGCTGGCTCGCCCTGATCTCCCTCTACGGCAGCGCCATCCTGGTCCCCTCCGCATCGGCCCAGGGCTTCATCCGCCTGGCCTTCGCGGCCGGATCCGCCGCCTACGTCCTCCTGTGGCCGCGACGCACTCCACGCAACGAGCGTCACGGCCGACGGGCGCTCAGCCCTCTGCCGGCGTCAGACTCAGCGAAATACTGTTGATGCAGTACCGCTGGTCCGTCGGCGTCGCATATCCCTCACCCTCGAACACGTGACCGAGGTGTGACCCGCATCGCGCGCAGCGCACCTCGGTCCGCACCATCCCGTGGGAGCGGTCCTCGACGATCTCCACGGCGTCGGTGTCCTTCGGGTCGAAGAAGGACGGCCAGCCGCAGTGGGAGTCGAACTTCGTGTCCGAGGTGAACAGTTCGGCGCCGCAGGCCCGGCAGGAGTAGACGCCCGTCGTCTTGGTGTTGGTGTACTCACCGGTGAAGGCGGGCTCGGTGGCGGCCTGCCGCAGCACCGCGTACTCGGAGGGGGTCAGCTCCGCGCGCCACTGCTCGTCCGGCTTTTCGACGTCGTACGACATGAAGCTCAGCCCCTTACTACTGTGCGAGACGGTCCAGAATCCGCGGGCCGAGGTCCGTCACATCACCCGCGCCCATAGTGAGAACGAGATCACCGGCCTTCGCCATTCCCGCGACGACCGACGGCACGTCCGCCTTGTCGTGGACGGGCGTCACGTCCGCGCCCGCGGCCCGCGCCGCCTCGATGATCAGCTCGCTGGTCACGCCGGGGATCGGGTCCTCGCGGGCCGGGTAGATGTCGAGGACGACGGAGGCGTCCGCCAGGGCCAGGGACTGGCCCATCTCCTTGCCGAGTTCCTGCGTGCGGGAGAACAGGTGCGGCTGGAAGACGACCAGGATCCGGGCGTCGCCCGCGGCAGCGCGCATCGCCTCCAGGTCGGCCGTCATCTCGGTCGGGTGGTGGGCGTAGGAGTCGATGACCTGGACGCCGGCCGCCTCACCCTTGAGCTGCAGGCGGCGCTTCACGCCGGTGTAGGCGGCCAGGGCCGGCGCCAGCTCGGCGGCCGGCACACCCAGCGCGACGCCCGCCGCGAGCGCGGCCACGGCGTTGTGCGCGTAGTGACGGCCGGGGACGGAGACCGTGAAGGTGAGTTCCTCGCCGCCCAGCAGGACGGTGACCTCGCTCTTCAGCCCCTGCGGGACGACGGACAGTACACGGACGTCGGCGTCCGCGGCGTCGCCGTAGGTGACCGTCCGCACCGCGCCGGCCAGCCGCCGGGTCAGCTCCCGCGCACCCTCGTGGTCCGCGTTGATCACCAGCGTGCCGCCGGGCACGATCCGTCCGGCGAACGTCTCGAAGGACTCGTAGATCTCCTCGATGGACGCGTAGTTGGCGTGGTGGTCGAGCTCCACGTTGAGGACGATCGCGACCTCGGGCGCGTACTTGTGGAAACTGCGGTCCGATTCATCCGCCTCGGCCACGAAGATGTCGCCCTCGCCGTGCAGGGCGTTGGAGCCGGGCGCGTCGAGATCGCCGCCGATCGCGTACGACGGGCTCAGCGCCAGCTCGCTCAGCGAGACGGCCAGCATGGACGTCGTGGTGGTCTTGCCGTGGGTGCCGGCGACCGCGATGGGCCGCAGACCGTCCATGAGCGCGGCGAGGGCGTCGGAGCGGTGCACCACCGGAATGCCCAGTTCGGCCGCGCGCGCCAGCTCCGGGTTGTCCTTCCGGATGGCCGACGACACGACGACACAGCTGGCGTCGTCGGCGAGGTGCTCGGCCGCGTGCCCGATGTGCACCGTCGCACCCAGCGCCCGCAGGGCCTCGGCGGTCGCGGACTCCTTCGCGTCACTGCCCGCGACCTTGGCCCCGCGCTGCGCGAGGATCTTCGCGATCCCCGACATTCCGGCGCCGCCGATCCCGATGAAGTGCGGTCGGTCCATGGCGGTGGGAAGGCCGGGTGCCATGCGTTTCTCCAGTGCGTGATGCGTACGGCGGACGTTCGACCGCCCAGCCTATGCGCTCCGGCGGCTTGCAACCCCCCAGGGTCACGCCTCTCAAGGAACGTCCGGCCAACGCCCCCAAGGGGCGCGGGGAACTGCGCGACCGGCCACAACGCACTCGCAGCCGAACCACGCACCGCAAACCCGACGGCGCCCCCGGCCAAGCCCGAGCGCCGGCGTCACGCCTTGCTGTGCGAGAACAGCTTCAGCACCGGTACCCCCACCTTGTGCCGCGCCCGTGACGCCCAGTCCCGGTGGAAGAACTCCTCCACGTAGTGGGGATCGGTCAGCACGATCACCTCGTCCGCGCCGACCTCGTCCACGAGCACCTTCAACGCGTCCAGCGGATGATCCTCGATCAGTCTCCCCCCGGCCTCGCTGCCGCAGGCGTGCAGCGCCTGCAGGGACACCTCGAGCGCCCGCTCCCCGAAGTCCTTGGCGGCCTCCCCCTCGGGGACCTCGCGCTCGCGCGCCGCCTCGTCCAGTTCGCCGAGCGCGACGTCGTCGATGGCCCGCAGCAGGCGGTCCGCCTGGTCGCCGCGGGGCTGGAGCAGCACGTGGAAGGAGACCTCCTCGTCCCCGTGCAGGCCGGTGACGAACTCCACGTCTGCGGACGTCAGTGCCTTCTCGATCATCAATACGCTTGTGAACACCGGGCGCCCCTTCTGCGGAAACCATCCTGCCCCGTGGTGTCACGGGGACTGCGAGTTCAGTGTGCCCGCCCGCAAGTAGGCGGAACGGTTGATTCCGCCGGTTTCGGGACCGGCGGTAACGCTGATCGATTCTCAGGACCGCTGGTAGCGGGTGAAGAGAAACCCCTCCTCCTCCAGTACCGACGCGAGCACGAAGCGTTGCGGAACCGCGACCGAGGGCCCGCCCGCGATGCGCTGCGCATGACCGGCGGTGAGCATCGGGGACACGGCGAGACAGAGCTCGTCGAGCACCCCGGCGGCGACCAGCTGGCCGAGCAGCCGGGGGCCGCCCTCGGTCAGCAGCCGGGTGTACCCGATGGCGCCCAGGGCCTGTACGGCGCGGGCGGGCTCCACCCCCATGCCGTCACCGGCGATCACCACCCGGGCACCGGCCTTCTCGGCCACCGCGATGCGGTCGGGGGGCGCCGCGGCGCCGGTGAGCACCAGGGTGGGCACCAGCGGTGAGGTGAACAGAGGGAGGGAGAAGTCGAGGTCGAGGCTTGCGGTGACCACCGCGATCGCCGGCGCCGCCCCCTGTCCGGCCGCCTCCCGCATCTCCGCGAAATCCGCTCGCGCGCGTGCGGGCCGGTACCCCTCCTGCCGTACCGTTTCCGCGCCGACGACCACCACGTCCGCCAGGGCCCGCAGGGTGCCGAAGATCCGCATGTCGGTCGCGCTGGAGATCGGCTGCGACCGCCCGTCGTGCTGGGCGGCCCCGTCGAGCGTGGACACCATGTTCGCCCGCAGCCAGGGGACGGGCTGCCCGGCGGCGGTCGGCTCGGGATATGCGTAGGCGGCGGCGAGCTCGGCGAGGCTCCACTCGCGCTCGGTCAGGGCGTCGAGAACACCGGCATCACCGGCCCCGCCCTCCTCACCGGGAGTTGTCGGCACTGTCTCGTCGGTCACAGGGAACAGGCGTCGCATGTCGTGCAGTCTGGCACGCGCCTTAACATGGTGAACCGTGTCGTCCTCCCCTTCCGCACCCGGCCTCAGCCCGATAGCCGACGCGGCTCCGTCATCCCTGTGCACCCGTGCGCCGCACGTCCCCGCGGACCGGCTGGTCGCCGAGATGGTGCCGCCGCCGCGCTTCGACTCGGTCCGCTTCAGCACGTACATTCCGGACCCGAACCAGCCCAGCCAGACCGAGGCCGTCCAGGTGCTGGACAGCTTCGCGGCTGGGCTCGGCGGGGCGCACGCCGTCGGCGGCGGGAAGCGCGGGTTCTTCGGGTTCGGGAAGGCCAGGGCGCCGAAGACCCCGGCGGGCCCCCGCGGTGTCTACCTCGACGGCGGCTACGGCGTCGGCAAGACCCACCTGCTCGCCTCCCTGTGGCACGCCACCCCGGCGGAGCCCGCGCTCAAGGCGTTCGGCACCTTCGTCGAGCTGACGAACCTCGTCGGCGCCCTGGGCTTCCAGCAGACCGTCCAGACCCTCTCCGGCCACCGGCTGCTGTGCATCGACGAGTTCGAGCTCGACGACCCCGGCGACACCGTTCTCGTGTCGACCCTGCTCGGCAAGCTCGTCGACGCCGGTGTGGCCCTGGCCGCCACCTCCAACACCCTCCCGGGCAAGCTCGGCGAGGGCCGTTTCGCGGCGGTCGACTTCCTGCGCGAGATCCAGGGCTTGTCCGCCCACTTCCGCGCGCTGCGCATCGACGGCGAGGACTACCGCCACCGCGGTCTGCCCGAGGCACCGGCGCCCTTCTCCGAGGAACAGGTGACGAAGGCCGCGTACGCCACCGCGGGTGCCTCGCTCGACGACTTCCCGCACCTTCTCGACCACCTCGCCAAGGTCCACCCCAGCAGGTACGGCGCCCTGACGGACGGCTTGAAAGCGGTCTGCCTCACCGGTGTCCGGCCCGTCCCCGACCAGTCGACGGCCCTCAGGCTCGTCGTGCTCGCGGACCGCCTCTACGACCGCGAGGTGCCGGTCCTGGCCTCCGGGCTGCCCTTCGACCGGCTGTTCAGCGAGGAGATGCTCAACGGCGGCTACCGCAAGAAGTACTTCAGGGCGATATCACGGCTCACCGCGTTGGCCCGGGACGGCGGGACACTCGTCGCCGGGGACTAGATCAGGCCACCCCACCAGCGCATTTCAGGCTCTCTTCATCACGAAACGTTGAGTTAACCCTGCAAAGGACTTTGCAGGGTTAATGTGTTTCTTGACCGGACATTGACCTTCCTTTGGTCGATCCAAGAAGCGCGAACGGCAGGGAGGGGGCGCATGTTTCGAGGTACGACGGCTCGGACCGCCCTGGCACTCGTCGCCGGCGTCCTGCTCGCCCTCCAGTTCTTCACGCCGACCGCATCCTTCGCGGCCGCGCACACGTCCCGTCATGTCGTGGTCAAAGCCCTGCCCGGAACCAAGCTGTCCGGCAAGGCTCTGCGTGACGAGACCGGCACGTTTCGTGGCTGTGGCCACACCGGGGACCCGACCGGTCCCCTCCGTACCCGCGACCGTCACGTGAACACCGGTTGCACGTCCGAGGAGCCCGAGCGCCAAGTGCTGGCGCAGGACCCGGCGTCCGTCCACGAACCGGTCGCGCTGCGCGGCCGTCATCTGTCGAGACCCTCGACATCCCACTCTCCGGCGGCACTTCAGGTCTTCCGCTGCTGAGAGCGAAGCAGAACAGCGCAGTTCCCCCACCCTGTCCTGCCCACACCGACGCGCCCCCGGCGCGCCAGGAGGAGTCACCACATCATGCAGCCCCTCATCGACAACGCCCGTACGTTCGGACAACGCCCTGAGGAGTTCGCCAAACTCGCCGAAGGCCAGTCCCCGCAGGTGCTGTTCATCACCTGCTCCGACTCCAGGGTCGTACCGGCCCTGATCACCGGCGCCCGCCCGGGCGAGCTCTTCGAGCTGCGCACCGCGGGCAACATCGTCCCGCCGTACACCTCCGAGCACGCGACCAGCGAGGCGTGCACCATCGAGTACGCCGTGGAGGTGCTCGGTGTCTCCGACATCGTCGTCTGCGGACACTCGCACTGCGGCGCCGTCGGCGCCCTAGTGCGCGGCGACGACCTGGACGCCGTGCCGGCCGTGCGGGACTGGCTCTCGCACGCCACCCCGCGCCCGGCAGGCGCGGCAGAGGACCCGACCGTCTCCGAGGGCGTGCAGAGCCACGTCCTGACGCAGCTGCTGCGGCTGCGCTCGTACCCGTACATCGAGCAGAAGCTGAAGAGCCGTCAACTGTCTTTGCACGCCTGGTTCTACGAGGTCCACACCGGCGCCGTGCAGGCGCACGACCCGCAGACCGACACGTTCGCGGCCCTGTGATCGCCATGATGACCAAATACCCTCACCTGCGGCAGGACTTCGCCGCCTCGCTGGTCGTCTTCCTGGTCGCGCTCCCGCTGTGCGTGGGTGTGGCCGTCGCCTCCGGCGTCCCGGCCGAACTGGGCCTGGTCACCGGCATCGTGGGCGGCCTCGTCACCGGATTCCTGCGCGGCAGCAGCCTGCAGGTCTCCGGACCCGCGGCGGGGCTGACCGTGCTGGTCTTCGAGGCCGTGCGGGAGTTCGGGCTGCCGGCCCTGGGCGTGATCGTCCTCGCAACCGGCGCCCTCCAGATCCTCATGGGCACCCTGAAACTGGGGCGCTACTTCCGGGCCATCTCGGTCTCGGTCGTCGAGGGCATGCTGGCCGGAATCGGTCTCGTACTGATCGCCGGACAGCTCTACTCGATGGCGGGCACCAAGGCGCCCGCCTCCGGCCTGGCGAAGATAGCCCAGCTCCCGGGCGCGCTCTTCGACGCCATCGGGACCAGGGCGGCGCTCACCTCGATCCTCGTCGGCGCCGGCACGATCGCCGTCCTGGTGCTGTGGAAGCGGATGCCGAAGCAGGTACGCACGGTCCCCGGTCCGCTCGCCGCCGTCGGTCTCGCGACCGTCGCCGCGCTGGTGTTCTCGCTGCCGGTGGCCACCGTCGAGGTGAAGGGCCTGCTGGGCTCCATCCAGCCGCCCCCGCTCGGCGCCTTCGGTGACCTCGCCGACATCGGTCTGCTCGGCACGATCGTCGCCTTCACCCTGATCGCGTCCGCCGAGTCACTGTTCAGCGCGGCGGCCGTGGACCGGCTGCACGACGGTCCGCGCACCGAGTACGACAGGGAGCTGGTCGCGCAGGGCGCGGGCAATGCCCTGTGCGGTCTCCTCGGCGCACTGCCGATGACCGCGGTGATCGTGCGCAGCGCGGCGAACGTCCAGGCGGGCGCGCGGACAAAGGCGTCCCGCGTGATGCACGGCGTGTGGCTGCTGCTGTTCGCGGCCCTGCTGCCGGACGTCCTCGCCTACATCCCGATTCCGGCCCTCGCGGGCATCCTCGTCTACTCCGGCGCCAAGCTGATCCCCGTACGGGAGATCGTGTCGCTGTGGCACGGCCACCGCGGCGAGGCGCTGATCCTGGTCGTCACGGCCGTGTCGATCGTCGCGGTCAGCATGTTCGAGGGCGTCCTCATCGGTCTGGCCCTCGCGGTCGCCAAGACCGCCTGGGAGGCCTCGCACATCAAGCTGGAGGTCATCGACAAGGGCGCGGGTCCCGTCCAGGCGTACCTGTCGGGCAACGCGACCTTCCTGCGGCTGCCGAAGATCCTCGACAGTCTGGAGGCGCTGCCCCAGGACCGCCCGGTGGAGCTGGACCTGTCCGGCCTGCACCACCTGGACCACGCCTGCCGTACGGCGCTGGAGAACTGGGCCGAGCGGCACAGCGCGGTCGGCACCGAACCGGTGCGGGTGACCGCCGAGCCGGTCCGGGTCACCTCGGACTGATCCCGCTTCTGATCTCACTCCGACCCCTGGTTCGGGACCACTCGTGGCCCCGAACCGGGGGTCGGGCATATCGTTGCAGGAGCGGACATTCAAGGCCTCTGGCAAAAGGAGGTCATCATGCTCCAGGAGCTGTTGGCAGCGGCCATCGCGGCCGGTTCGGCGTGTCTGGTGTACGGCGCGGTGGCGGCACGTGTCGTCAAGCAGTACGAGCGCGGGGTGGTCTTCCGGCTCGGCCGGCTCACCGGTGAGGCACGCGGCCCCGGGTTCACGATGATCCTTCCGTTCGTGGACCGGCTGAGCAAGGTCAACATGCAGATCGTCACGCTGCCGATCCCGGCCCAGGAGGGCATCACCCGTGACAACGTGACGGTGCGCGTGGACGCCGTCGTCTACTTCAAGGTCGTCGACGCGGCGGCCGCGCTGATCAATGTCGAGGACTACAAGTTCGCGGTCTCGCAGATGGCACAGACGTCCCTGCGCTCCATCATCGGCAAGAGCGACCTCGACGACCTGCTGTCCAACCGCGAGAAACTCAACCAGGGCCTGGAGCTGATGATCGACAGTCCGGCCATCGGCTGGGGCGTGCAGATCGACCGCGTGGAGATCAAGGACGTCTCACTGCCGGACACGATGAAGCGCTCCATGGCCCGCCAGGCCGAGGCCGACCGCGAGCGCCGCGCCCGCATCATCAACGCGGACGCCGAACTGCAGGCCTCCAAGAAGCTGGCCGAGGCCGCCAAGCAGATGTCCGAGCAGCCGGCCGCACTCCAGCTGCGGCTGCTGCAAACGGTGGTGGCGGTGGCCGCCGAGAAGAACTCGACCCTCGTGCTCCCGTTCCCGGTGGAGCTGCTGCGGTTCCTGGAGAGGGCACAGGAACACCAGCCCGAACACCCACACGAACAGCAGCACCGACAGCAGCCCGGCCAACGGCAAGAACAGCAGCCCGACCAATCCCAGGACCGCCAGATCGAGAAGTGACACGTGCTCTGCGCGTGGTTCCCGAGGCGCACACCGGGTGATAGACACAGCGGGGTCACAGCTCCTGTCCGCCAGCAGGAAGGTTGTACCCGCATGTCCGCGACACGACGTCAGATCCTCGCCCGCTCCGGTGCTCTGGGAGCGGGCATCGCCTTCACCGGGGCCCTCTCCCAACTCTTCGCCGGAACGGCCGCCGCGCAGAATCTCGGCCACGTCGGCCACACCGGCTACAGCCCGCTGGTCCCCGACCCGGACGGCCTGCTCGACCTCCCGGAGGGCTTTCGCTACAAGGTCCTCTCCCGCGAGGGCGACCGGCTCCGCTCCGGCGAGGGCATCGTCCCCTCCAACCACGACGGCATGACCGCCCTGCCCGGCAGACACGGCAGCGCTCGTCTCGTACACCTCGTCCGCAACCACGAGAACCGCCCCACCGCGAAGTTCGCCGTCCCCACCGTGGCCGGCCTCACCTACGACCCGGAGGGCAAGGGCGGCTGCACGGCCCTGACCCTGGACCGACACAACAACGTCCTCTCGGAGCGGGTCGCCATCGCCGGTACGGCCGTCAACTGCGCGGGCGGGCCCAGCCCTTGGGGCACCTGGCTGACCTGCGAGGAGACCGAGGACAAGGCCGGCACCAGCGGCTACACCAAGGACCACGGCTTCATCTTCGAGGTCGACCCCACCGACCCGCACCGCACCGGCGCCGTACCGCTGACCGCGATGGGCCGCTTCCAGCACGAGGCGATCGCGATCGACCCGAAGCGCGGCATCGTCTACGAGACCGAGGACGCGTTCCTGAAGCCCTTCGGTCTCTTCTACCGCTTCCTGCCCGACAAGCCGCTGGGCGGCGTCGGTTCACTGCGCGCGGGCGGTCGGCTGCAGGCGATGCGCGTGCCCGGCGTACCCGACCTCTCCCCGATCCAGGAGCCCGGCACCACCTTCGAGGGCATCGAGTGGGTCGACGTACCGGACCCGCTGGCAGCCCGGACCCCGGTCCGTCTCCAGGACTTCGGCCCGAAGGGCATCACGCACGCGCAGAAGCTGGAGGGCTGTTACTGGGGCGGGAGGTGCGTGTACTTCGTGTCGTCGTTCGCGCACAGCGCCGAGGGTTCGGCGGCCGACCACTTCGGCCAGATCTGGCGCTACGACCCCTCCTCGCGCCGTCTGACCCTGGTGATCGTCTTCGGCCCGGACACCGACGTCCAGCTCCCCGGCGAGTCCCCCGACAACATCTGCCTCGCCCCGAGCGGCGGCCTCATGGTCTGCGAGGACGGCAACGGCGCCCAGCACGTCTTCGGCGTGACGCGGCACGGCGAGGTGTACGCGATGGCGCGGGGGAGGCAGGTGATCGGCGGCACACCACAGGCGCCCGAGTGGGGCGAGTTCGCCGGGGTCACCTTCTCGCCGGACGGGCAAACGATGTTCGTCAACTGCTACACGCCCGGCACGACGTTCGCGGTGACGGGACCGTGGCGCCGGTAGCGGGACTTCGGCCCCACGGCTAGCGTTTCGCCCATGCACCGCAGGCTCGTGTTCGTGGCCGCCGCGGCGGCGGTGGGGCTCGCCTCGGGGTGCGGGGACGACGACGGCGGTACGTCCGTCCCCGCCCCCAGCACCTCGCAGCGGATCACCGTGTCCAGTACGGCCTTCGCCGACGGCGCCACGATCCCGCGCCGCTACACCTGCGACGGCGAGAACGTGTCACCCCCGCTGGACTTCTCCGGCGTCCCCTCCGCAGCCACCGCCCTGGTCGTGCTGGCAGAGGACCCCGACGCTCCGCACGGCACCTTCACCCACTGGCTGGTGTGGAACGCGGACGCGTCGCGGACCCGGTGGGCGGCCGGGCAGGTGCCGCAGGGGGCGGTGCAGGGCCGCAACGGCTTCCAGCAGAACCGGCTACGGCGGCCCCTGCCCGCCCAAGGGCGGCGCCCCCCACCACTACGTCTTCACGGTCTACGCAGCCGACCGCACCCTGTCCCTCTCCCCTGACGCCTCACCCGAAGACCTGAAGCGCGCACTCACCGGTCACGCGCCGGCCTCGGGCACCCTGACCGGCCGCTACGGCCGCTGAGCCGCGTGGACGTACCGTCGAGAGCACACGACCGTAAGGGGTGACCGGTGGCGAAGGACGGCAGGAAGCAGCAAGCCGCGGCGGATCTCCGGCTCCGGGAGCTGCTGCGCGTTCCCCGGGGCGAGCAGATCGACCTGGGCGCGTACGACACCCGGACCGCGTACGACGCCCGGACCGGTCCCGCCGGGCCCAAGGACAAGTCCGCGGGCCTGAAGGACCTCGCCCACATGGGCAAACGCCTCGCCGGACTCCAGGAGCGCCTCTGGGCGGCCGGAACCGAGGGCGACGTCCGCCGTGTCCTGCTGGTGCTCCAGGGCATGGACACCAGCGGCAAGGGCGGCACCGTCAAGCACGTCGTCGGGCTGTTCAACCCGGCCGGCTGCCGGGTCAGGGGGTTCAAGGTGCCCACGCCCGAGGAACGGGAACACGACTTCCTCTGGCGTATCGAGAAAGAACTCCCTCGGCCGGGCGAGATCGGCGC
This sequence comes from Streptomyces sp. NBC_00461, assembly GCF_036013935.1. Classification (NCBI taxonomy): domain Bacteria; kingdom Bacillati; phylum Actinomycetota; class Actinomycetes; order Kitasatosporales; family Streptomycetaceae; genus Streptomyces; species Streptomyces sp. NBC_00461. Next base: position 7,482,518 of record NZ_CP107902.1, on the reverse strand, counting down.
CTTCGACCGCTCGCACTACGAGGACGTCCTCGTCCCGCGCGTCCGCGCCCTGGTCCCGCGCGAGGAGATCGAGCGCCGCTACGACGAGATCAACCGCTTCGAGCAGCGCCTGGCCGACGACCGGGTGACCGTGATCAAGTGCTTTCTGCACATCTCCGCCGAACAGCAGCGCCGCCGCCTCCTCAGGCGCCTCGACCGGCCCGACAAGCGCTGGAAGTTCAGTCCCAGCGACATCGACGACCGCGCGCTGTGGCCCGCGTACCAGGAGGCGTACGAGATCGCCCTGCACCGCTGCTCGACCCCGCACGCCCCCTGGTACCTGATCCCGGCCGATCGCAGGTGGTTCCGCAACTGGGCGGTCGCGCGCCTGCTCCTGGAGCACCTGGAGGCCCTGGACCCGCGGTACCCGGAGCCGGACTACGACCTGGAGGAGTGCAGGAAAAGGCTGCTCGCCCACTGAGCGGGTGACTCCGCGGCGAGCCTTTGCCACATAATCCTATTAATGAGAGACACCGCCTTAAATTCGTGCGGTGATCACTCTTGTACGACTGCGACGCGTCACCGTCGGCTGTGCCCTGAGCGCGGCCCTCGCCGCCTGCGGCACCGCCCGGGCCCCGCACGGCGTCCAGCACCCGGCCCCTTCAGCCACCTCCGCCACCTCCGCCGCTCCCTCCCGGCCGCCGACCCTCGCGCCGGGTCCGGCCGGTCTCACCCCCGTGTTCAAGAGCGGTCTCCGCACGGAGGGCAAGACGGTCGCGCTCACCTTCGACGCCGACATGACCGCCGACGAGGGGGCGCGGGCGGCGGCGGGCGAACGGTTCGACAATCCGCAGCTCATCGCGACGCTGCGGGCGTTGAAGGTACCGGCCACCTTGTTCATGACGGGCCGGTGGGCCGACCAGTACCCGGTCCAGGCTCGCTCCATCGGGCGGGACCCGCTCTTCGAGGTGGCCAACCACTCCTACAGCCACTACGCGTTCACCGGTGACTGCTACGGCCTGCCGACCGTCTCCGAGGAGCGGATGCGCTCGGACGTGGAGCGGGCGTACACGGCGTTCCGCAAGGCGGGGGTGCCGGACGCGATGCCGTACTTCCGCTTCCCGGGCGGGTGTTACGACCGGCAGGCCCTGAAGGCGCTGGCCTCGACCGGCGTCACCGCCGTGCAGTGGGACGTGGTGAGCGGGGACGCGTTCGCGACGGACTCCGACGCGGTGGCACGGCAGGTGCTGGACGGGGTGCGGCCGGGTTCGGTCGTCGTCATGCACTGCACCCGCAGCGCCGCCCCGGCCACCGAACGGGCCGTCCGCACGATCGTGCCCGAGCTGCGCAGGAAGGGCTTCCGGTTCGTGAAGGTGTCCCAGCTGATCGGGGCCGCGAGCGGCCGTCGGTGACCGGCCTAGGCTGGAGGCATGAGCGACGACAGCGACGACGCGTACTGCCTGATCGACGCCACCAGGCCACCCAAGGCCGATGGGCCGCCTTACGCCGAGTGCGTGCTGTGCCGGAAGCCGACCGAGTATCCGGAGGCGTACAAGGGGATCACGCTCTGCCCGGTCTGCGAATGGCAGGAGGCACAGCGCACCGCCTGTTCAGGGTGAGCGGCGGGAGGTGAGTGCGCAGGCCACGGCGGTCGCCGCCGCGGCGAGGACGGCGGCCGCGACCAGCGGGAGCAGGGGCGCGGGGACGGTGCCCGACTGCGAGCCGGTGACCAGACCGCTGACCGCCGCCTGCGCCGGGGAGCCCGTCGCCACCACCGACAGCAACGCCGCGAGCAGCATCGCCGGGACCGCACGCCCGGGTGAGCGCAGCACCGGCCAGTTGGTGAGCGCGCCGACGGCCGTACCGAGCAGCGCGCAGGCCAGCGTGGCGAGCAGCCCGGCCACGGCGGACGGAAGCAGGGGGACGCGGGTCTGGTGGTCGCTGGTCACCGGGTCGCTGATCAGTGTCACCACGACGGTCGCCGCCGTACCGAGTGCGGCCGCGGCGAGCAGCGCCACCAGCAGCCGGGCCAGATGCGCCCGCCCCGGCCCGACGGCCGCGGCCGTACACGCGCGTGCCGCGGGCGGTTCGACCGTGACGCAGATCCGCACCAGCCAGGCCGCGACGGGCAGCAGGGCCGCGGCCGTGTAGCCGAGGGAGTCGAGCACGGGCTGCCCGCTCTGCACACCGACGCCGAGGAAGACCGCGTACAGGATGATCGGCGGCAGCCAGCGCTGTGAGCGCAGGAGAAGGTCGGCCTGGTAGCGCAGGAGGGCGTTCATCGGTGGCTGTCCTTGTCGAGCTGGTCGAGGGCCTGCACGCTGACCACGTGCCACGGCGGACGGGCCGTCAGCAGGGTGCGCAGCACGACGTCCGAATGGGAGGCGGGGACGGTGAGGCGGTACACACCCGGCGCGGTCTCCTCGGCGGAGACGAGCGTGCCCAGCGCGTCGGTGGGCGGCTGCCCGCCCTGTGGACCCTGCACGACGACCACGACCCGCGGGCCGTCAGCCGGCGCGGTGGTCTCCCGGGTACGGGTCTTGAGGGCGCCGTCGCGCACGGTGTACGTCGTGTCGGGCGCCCCCGCCAGACGGCGCGGGTCGTGGTCCACGAACACCACGGCTCCGCCGGCGGCGGTGCGCTCGGCGACGGCCCGCTCCAGCTCGGCGCGGGCGCCCGAGTCGAGGCCGGTCCAGGCCTCGTCGAGGACGAGCAACTCCGGCTCGGCGAGCAGGGCCTGCGCCACGGCGACCTTCTGGCTGCTGCCCTTGGACAACTGGGCCATGGGCGTGCGGGCGTAGGCGGCGGCGCCGAAGCGGTCCAGCCAGTCGGCCGCGGCGCGGGTCGCCGTGCGGCGGGACAGACCGTGGATCGTGCCGAGGTGGGTGAGGTAGCCGTGGGGAGTGAAGGGGAGGGCCGACGGGAAGCGTTCGGGCACGAAGGCCGTGCGGGGGCGGCCGGTGATGCGGCCCTCGGTGGGTGCGTCGATTCCGGCGAGGAGACGGAGCAGGGTGGATTTGCCCGTGCCGTTCGGGCCTTCGACACGAGTCAGCGTGCCCGGCGTCACGGCGAGGTGGACCCCGCGTAAGACCCAGGGGCCGCGGATGCCGTAGCGGCGGCCTACGTTGTCCAGCCGAAGATCACGTTGCATGGTGGCATCTTCGCAAAGGGGGCACCGGACCGCGCCCCCTTAAAGCCGGACCGCGCCCCCTTAAAGTTGGCTGGTGTGAGCCATGATGTGACGCCCTCCGGCGACAGCCCCTTCCGTTCCGAACCCGGCGAACGCGACCAGGCGCCGCAGTTCGTGCTGCCTCTCGTCGTGCGCATCGAGAAGGCGGCGCCGCCCGCCCGCACCGATGCGCTGGAGACCGCCGCCCGGGCCGTGCTGGTGATCCTTAGCGACGAGCGGTCGCTCGGGGACGGGGAGTGGGCGCAAGCGATGCGGGACTGGCAGGACGCCCGGATCCGGAAGGTGGTGCGGCGCGCCCGCGGCGCCGAGTGGCGGCGGGCCGAGGCCCTGCCCGGGATCACGGTGACCGGGAGGTCGGCCGAGGTACGGGTGTTCCCGCCCGTACCGCTCGACGGCTGGCCCAAGGACCTGGCCAGACTGCAGGTCTCCGGCACCGACCTGGACGACCCTGAGCCGCCGCCGCAGGCGGACCCCGCGGCGCCCGTCCTGTGGCTCAACCCCGGCCTCGGCATGTCCGCCGGCAAGGCGATGGCCCAGGTGGGGCACGGTGCCCAACTGGCCTGGTGGGAACTGTCGGAGGAGGAGCGTCACGCCTGGCGCGACGCGGACTTCGCCCTCGCCGTACGGAGCGCGGACCCGGGACGCTGGAACGAACTGACGTCGAGCGAGCTGCCGTTGGTGCGCGACGCGGGCTTCACGGAGATCGCGCCCGGGCTGACCGTCGCCGTCGAGGGACACCACCGTGTCGGTTCGCTGCCCCGACCGTCACGGACGTGATCACGATGACCGAGCGCATGATCCGCACTGCTGGCGTCACCCTGTGCACCGAGTCGTTCGGCGACGGGTCGGACCCGCCGATCCTGCTCGTCATGGGCACGGGAGCTTCGATGCTCTGGTGGGAGGAGGGCTTCTGCCAAAAGCTCGCCGAGGGCGGACGGTTCGTGGTCCGTTACGACCACCGCGACACCGGTCGATCCACCACCTACGAGCCGGGCCGCCCCGGATACACCGGCGCGGATCTGGTCGGCGACGCGGTCGCCGTGCTCGACGCCTACGGGATTGCGGCCGCACATCTGGTGGGTGTGTCGGCCGGAGGGGGGCTCGCGCAGCTGGTCGCCCTCGACCATGCCGAGCGGGTCCTCTCCCTGGTGCTGGTCAGCACCTCCCCCGCCGTGCCCGGCGACCGTGAACTGCCGGGACCGACCGGGGAGTTCATGCGGTTCGTGACATCCGCACAGGTCGACTGGTCGCAGACCGCCTCGGTGATCGATTACCTGGTCGCCTACTCGCGGGTGCTCGCGGGAGAGCGGCGCCCCTTCGACGAGACGGCCGTCCGCGATCTTGTCCGTCGTGACGTCGAGCGTGCGCACGACTTCGCCGCCGTACAGAACCACGACTCCCTCCCGGACGGCGAGCGATCGCGACAGCCGCTGTCGTCGATCGCCGTGCCCACCCTGGTGATCCATGGAACCGCGGATCCCATGTTCCCGTTCGGGCACGGCGAGGCGCTCACCGAAGAAATCCCCACCGCGAGGCTGTTGCCCCTGGAAGGAGCAGGCCACGGCGTCGACCGAGCCGACTGGGAGACGATCGTCCACGCCGTCCTCGCCCATACCGCTGCGGATGAACAGGGTTAGGGCGGCCACCGTGAAGACCTGTGGGGCATCCGACAGACCTGCGCCGGGCGACGGCACGAGCGGCGGCCTCTGCGACGGAGCCCGCTCGGACGCTGCTCGCTCGGACGGATCCCGCTCAGACGCTGCCGCCGCCGCTGCCGCCCGTACCGATCAGGCGGCCGACGAAGTCGATGGTGGCGCCGCCGAATTCCAGCAGGCCGCCGCCCGTCCCACCGCCCGCAGCACCGGCGCCGCCCGGGCCCGGGGTGCTCTCTCGGATGACCGACGGCACCGACGGCGCCGACGGTCGGGAAGCGGCTGCGACGGCCGGGCCGACAGCGGTGACGATGGCGGTGCCGGCGACGACGGCAGCGATCGCCACCCGAGCGACAGGCTTGACACGCATGGCAAATCTCCTGAAAGCAGGGGAATGGAAGGCTCAGACAGGATAGGTACCGTTTCCTCCGGATTCCTGGCAACGCGCTTGCCGGAGCCCACCGACCCGAACAATCCCTCGGCCGAGATCACCCCCGGTTCCAGCACCGTCCCCGCCGACCACGCGGCGCTGCGGTGACCCGCCTCGACGGCAGGGTCGAACGGGGCAACCGCACCCGCCGGTTGGTACTGAACCGGACCGTCGACATCGCCTCCGTCGAGGGGCTGGAGGCGCTGTCCGTCGGGCGGCTGGCGACGGAGTTGCGGCTCAGCAAGAGCGGGGTGTTCGCGCTCTTCGGCTCGAAGGAGGAGCTGCAGCTCGCCACCGTGCGCGAGGCGGGCCGCATCTTCACCGAGCGGGTGATCCGTCCCGCCGAGAAGGAAGCCGCCGGGGTCGGCCGCGTGTGGCGGCTGTGTGAGCTGTGGCTGGAGTACTCGCGGGGGCGGGTCTTCCCGGGCGGCTGCTTCTTCTACGAGGTGATCGCCGAGTTCGACGCCCGCTCGGGGTCGGTGCACGACGCCGTGGTGCGCGCCCAGCGCGACTGGACGGCCCTGGTGGAACGCACGATCGCCGGGGCGTGCGATGCCGGAGAGCTGCGCGCCGACACGGATGTTCCTCAACTTGCCTTCGAACTCGTGGCGTTGATGGAGACGGCCAACGTGGTCTCCGTCCTGCACGACGAGGAGAGCGCCTACCTCCGGGCCCGGGTGGGAGTGACGGCGCGACTGCGGTCGGCCGCGGTCGATCCCGAGCGGGTTCCTCAAGTTCCCCGACTTCCCTGACCTCCCCAACTCCCCCAACTCCCATGACACGCCTACCCGTTGAGCCCCTGCGCGCCGGACACCGTTAAGAAGTAGCACGACCGTTCGCATAGTTTTAGGCTCGGCGCATGACTGTCACCGGAGCGGACATCGTCGAGTGGGACCGGATCGCCGTGCGCGAGGCGGTGCGCGTGGTGGATCTGGCGCGGGACGAGGACTGGGAGCGGGACACCCCGTGTGCGGGGTGGGACCTGCGGCGGCTCGTGGCGCACATGGCGGCCCAGCATCACGGGTTCGCGGCCGCCGCACGGGGCGCGGGGCAGGAGGCGGCGCACTGGCGGGAGCCGGAGGACATGCGCGAGCCGGGGCAAGTTCATCGGGTGGCCGCGGCGGCCGTCCTCGACGCCTTCGGTGAACCCGGCGCGCAGGAGCGGGAGTTCGTGCTGCCGGAGCTGGGCGGTGGGTTTCCCGGGCGGACGGCGATCAGCTTCCACTTCGTCGACTACGTGGTGCACGCCTGGGATGTCGCCGCCGCGCTCGGGGTGGAGGTGAAGCTGGCGGACGACGTGCTCGGCGCGGCGCTCGCCGTCGCCCGGCTCGTTCCGACCGATCCGGCGCGGCGGGGGCCGGGGTTCGCGTTCGCGCCCGCACTGGAGGTCCCGACGGGGGCCGGGGTGCTGGAGGAGGCGCTGCGGTTGCTGGGGCGGGCGCCGGAACAGTGGTCCGGGACGGCCCTCTGAGCGACGTGCGGCTTTGCCAGCCAATTTGGTTCTTTACCTGTTGTTTGAACAACGCGTGTCCTCCGCGCGTACCTCCTGGCACCGGCGCCGGCCGAGCAGCATGCGCCGTTGACCAGTCGGTTTCATCCCGGGAGGCACCCTTGAGCGTGCGGATCAACGGTACGGCCCTGCTCATCGCGGCCCTCGTCGCCACCCTCGGCGTCATCGCCTTCCCCATGTGGTCGTACGCCGACCGTTCGGGCACCGGCCAGGCGAACGTGGCGGCGGGGACCGTGAACACCCAGTGGGGCCCGCTGACCGCCGCCGACCGCGATCTCATCGTGCGCGTACGGCTGGCCGGTCTGTGGGAGCTGCCCGCCGGGCAACAGGCCGTCGAGCGCGCCCCCAGCCGGGCGATCAAGGAGGCGGGCGACCATCTCATCGTCGGTCACACCGACCTCGACAAGCGGGTCCGCATCGTCGCGGCCCAGCTCGGGGTCGCGCTGCCGAACCAGCCGAACGAGCAACAGCAGGGCTGGCTGGGGGAGATGAGCGCGGCGACCGGCGCGGAGTACGAGTACAAGTTCGTGAACCTGCTGCGCGCCGCGCACGGCAAGATCTTCCCGGCCATCGGCACCGTACGGAACTCCACCCGGAACACACTGGTGCGGCAGCTGGCCTCGGACACCAACCAGACCGTCCTCGACCACATCACGGTGCTGGAGAAGACCGGCCGGGTCGACTTCGACGCCATCGCCAACGACTCGGTGTCCGGCACCACCGCCGGCCCGACCGGGCCGCCGGCGCCGGTCCCCGGCCAGGTGGCACCCTCGGCACCGGCCGCCGAGGCCTCCGGCGACATCGGTACGACCTCGCGGCCGTCGCCGGGGGCACCGGGCACGGTCAACACGAACCGGCCGGATCCCGCGGACCCGGCGGGCGTGACGGAGTGAGCGGGCCAACCTCAAATGTTGCTCTGAACGTGAGCCGGGCGGGGTTCGGTTCCCGGCGGCGGGGCCATACCCCCGTCACGTCCGAGGAGACGTGACACGGGAGCCGGACGGAGCCGGACGGAGCCGAGGAGGGGGACGGACCATGCAGCGACTGGGGACGGGCATCGGGTGGCGGCCGGAGATCGCCGACGCCGTGGAGCGCATGCCGGGCATCGACTGGGTCGAGGCCGTGGCCGAGAACGTGTGCCCCGGGCACCTCCCCGAGTCGCTGCGGCGGCTGCGCGCCCGCGGGGTGACCGTGATCCCGCACGGCGTCTCGCTGGGTCTCGGCGGCGCCGACCGGCCCGAGGAGAGCCGGCTCACGGCACTCGCCGAGCGGGCCGAGGCGCTGGGCGCGCCGCTGGTCACCGAGCACATCGCGTTCGTACGGGCGGGTGGGCCGCTGACGGCGTCCCCGCTGCTGGAGGCCGGACACCTGCTGCCGGTGCCGCGTACCCGGGACGCCCTCGACGTGCTGTGCGAGAACGTGCGGATCGCCCAGGACGCGCTGCCGGTGCCGCTCGCCGTCGAGAACATCGCCGCGCTGATCGCCTGGCCGGGCGAGGAGATGACCGAGGGGCAGTTCCTCTACGACCTCGCCGACCGCACCGGCGTACGGCTCCTGATCGACGTGGCCAACCTGCACACCAACCACGTCAACCGCGCCGAGGACCCGGCCAAGGCGCTCGCCGAGCTGCCCCTGGAGGCCATCGCGTACGTCCATGTCGCGGGCGGCTTCGAACGCGACGGCGTCTGGCACGACAGCCACGCCCACCCGGTGCCGGAGCCGGTCCTCGACATCCTGACCGACCTCGCCTCCCGGGTCTCACCGCCGGGCGTGCTGCTGGAACGGGACGAGAACTTTCCCGGACCGGGTGTCCTGGAGGGGGAGCTGGAGGCGGTTCGGGGGGCCGTCCGGAAGGGACGGGTGATGCGGGAGGAGGCGGCAGCCGCAGCGGCCGAGGCGGCGGCGGTCGTGGTGACGGGTGCCTCGTCCGCCCTGTCCGCCCCTCCTTCGACGTCGCCTGCCCCTGCCTCTCCCGCCCCTCCCATCGATGCCGACGTCGACGCCGCCCGTCAGCGGCTCGGGCTCGCTCAGGCCGCCCTGTTGTCCGCGCTCGTCGCCGGGACGCCCGTTCCGGAGGGGTTCGACCGGGCGCGGCTGGGCGTGCAGGCGCGGGCGCTCGCCGGGAAGCGGGCGGACGTCGTGGCCAAGGTCGCGCCCGAGCTGCCGGAGATCCTCGGCGACGCCTACCGGCCCGCCTTCCTCGCCTACGCCCACGGCCATCCGATGACCGGCGGATATCGCAGGGACGCCCTGGACTTCGCCGGGCATCTGCTGCTCACCGGGCCCATCGGGCGGGAGCGGGCACGGCGGGAGCTCGGGGAGTGGTGGCTGGAGCGGTCGGGGCCCGTGCCACGGTCGCGGCGGCCGGGGGTGCGGATGATGGCCAGGGCGGCCCGGCGGGTGCTGCTGCACCGCTGAGTGTGCCGCGGCGCTGAGTGTGCCGCAGCGCTGAGTGTGCCGCGGCCAACAGACCGCGAGGCCCTGTTCACCCCGAACTCCTGAGTAATATGCGGTGCCGTACAGGAGGCACCATGCGACCGCGACCACCCGTCAAGGGCCGAGGGATATTCAGCGGCACCGGGATCATCGTCATCGGCCTGATGGCCACCCTGATGGCACTCGTCTTCCCGATCTGGTCGTACGCCGACCGGTCCGGAACCGGCGTCAGCACGCTGAACGCGCAGACCGTGTCGACGCGGTACGGGCCGCTGTCCGCCCTCGACCGTGACTTCGTCACGAAGGTCCGGCTGGCCGGTCTGTGGGAACTGCCGGCCGGGCAGGAGGCGCAGCAGAAGGGCACCACCGCGGCCGTGCGCACGGCGGGGCAGCATCTCGTCGAGGGGCACACCTTCCTCGACCAGCGGGTGCGCGACGTCGCCGCCAGGCTCGGGCTCCAGCTGCCCAACGAACCGAGCGACCAGCAGAAGCAGTGGCTCGCGACGCTGAACGCGGCCCAGGGCACCGACTACGACCGCGAGTTCGTCAACATCACGCGGCTGGCGCACGGCAAGGTGTTCTCGGTCGTCGCCCAGGTCCGCGCGACCACCCGCAACTCGCTGGTGCGCGCGCTCGCCGACGACGCGAACACGACCGTGCTGGACCACATCAAGGTCCTGGAGGCCACGGGCTACGTCGACTGGGACGCCCTCGCCCGGGACATGGCCTCCGCGAGCACTCCCCCGCTGACCGGTTCCCCGGCCCCGCCCGGTCCGGTGACGGACCCGGGCTCCGCGACACCCCTCACGGTGTCGTCGTCGCCCGGTCCGGTGACGGACCCGGGCTCCGCGACACCCCTCACGGTGTCGTCGTCCCCGACCTATGCGCTGCCGTCGGCCGCCTCCAGCCCGCCGCCGCAACAGCCGTGAGCCCGGTGCACCCACCAAACGGAACGTCACATGCAGGCAACGCTCCGTCCGGATCGTGAACAGGGCATGGCGTTTCACAGAGCATCTGGCATAGAAACGCGGCATGTTCTGGGTCCTTCTCCTGCTGCTGACCTGGGCCGCCGCGGGCACCGCCTGCACGCGGCTGTGCCTGGCCGCCGTACACACGGCGGCCGACGACGCAGACGCCGAAGCGGATGTCCGGCGTCATGATCTGACGATCTACGAGGCCGCGTTCCTGTCCGGCGGACCCGGCCGGGTCGCCGATCTGACCATGGTCTCCATGGCCCGGCAACGGCGGCTGCTGCTCGCCCACACCGGCTGGGCGACCGTGGTCGACCCGCGCGGGCGGGACGACATGGAGCGGTCGGTCATAGGGGCCATCGGACCCGAAGGGCAGAGCAGGATCGCCCCGGTGCGGGCCGCCGCGGCCTCCGCGGACGCCGTCGCCGGCCTCGCCGACCGGCTCGTCGACGCCGGCCTGGCCGTGCCCGCCGCCGCCCGGACCACCGTCTCGGCCGGAGTGCGCCAGGTGAAGCTCGCGGCGACGGCCGTGCTCGCGCTGGGCACCATCGCACTGCTGGTGCCCGCCCAGCCGGACATGCCGCGCGGCCTGGTTGCCCTGTGGTTCGCCCTGCCGCTGGCGCTGACGCTGAGCTGCCTGGCCATCGCCCGGGTCGAGGTCCACCCCTATTCACGCTGGGCGTCCCCGGCCGGACAACGCCTGCTGGGGGCCCTCACCCGGCGCCCCGGCAGCGGTGACGACCGTACGTACCTCACCAGCGTCGCCGTACGAGGAGTCCGCGCGATCGGCGAACCGGACCTGCGCGCGGCCTTCGCGCACCGCGACCAGCCGTGGCGTGAACCGCACACCGGGGGCGCATAGGGGGCATTGAGGCCGACACCGCCGGGTCGGTGCTTGCCTTCTTCATACACCGAACGAAACATCCCTTTTGTCGCTGCCATGCACCGAAGGGATACGTCATGAGAGCTGCCGCCCTCTACTCGGCCGCCGGATCCTTGCTCCTGACCGCCCTCACCGCCGCGCCGGCCGGCAGTACGCCCGTCGCACCCGACGGGGCCGAGCAGCAGGGCACCGTGGTGGCCGCCGCACGGGCCAAGGCCTCCGGCATCGACTTCGGCACGTGTGCCGACGCGAAGGACATGCCCGGCAGCCTGCAGTGCGGCACGGTGTCCGTTCCGCTGGACTACGCACAGCCCGGTGGCCGGCAGATCAAGCTGACCGTCACCCGGGTGAAGGCCACGCACAAGGACCCGCACAACAGCAAGCGCCATGTGCCCCGGCAGGGCGCGCTGGTCTACAACCCCGGCGGGCCGGGCGGCGACGGCCAGTACTTCCCGCTCGTCGGCCTGATCCCTCAGTGGAAGCGCATCGCGGCGGCCTACGACCTGATCGGCTACTCCCCGCGCGGCGTCGGCCGGTCCGCGCCCCTGTCCTGCGAGGACCCCAAGCGCTTCTTCAAGGCGCCCTCGCAGGCTCCGACGTATCCCTCGGAGTCGTACAAGCAGGAGCGCATCGCGCAGGCGAAGGCCTACGCGCAGGGCTGCGCCAAGCGGTCGGGCAGCGGGCTCCAGTACTTCAACTCGCTCAACAACGCCCGTGACCTGGACGTCCTGCGGGCGGCGCTCGGCGAGGAACGGATCACGTTCATGGGCGCGTCGTACGGCACCTACTTCGGCGCGGTGTACGCGACGATGTTCCCCTCGCACGTACGGCGGATGGTGTTCGACTCGGCGGTGGACCCGGCTCCCGACCAGATCTGGTACCGCAACAACCTCATCCAGTCGGCCGCGTTCGAGAGCCGCTGGGCGGACTTCAGGAACTGGATCGCACGGCACCACGACGTGTACGGGCTGGGGAAGACGGCCGCCGCGGTCCAGCACAGCTACACCAAGGCGAGCGCGCAGCTGGCCGCCGAGCCGGCGGGCGGCAAGGTGGGGCCGGCGGAGCTGCAGGCCTCGTTCCTGCAGGCCGGGTACTACGACGACTACTGGCCGACGCGCGCGAAGGCGCTGTCCGCCTATCTGAAGGGCGACCCGAAGCCGCTGATCGACCAGGCGGGGCCCGCCACGGAGGCGGCGGCCGAGTCGGAGAACTCCAACGCGGTCTACACGGCCGTCGAGTGCAACGACGCGCCCTGGCCGACGGACTGGAAAATCTGGGACCGGGACAACACGCGTCTGTCGCGCGTCGCGCCGTTCGAGACCTGGGACAACGCGTGGATGAACCTGCCGTGCGCCTTCTGGCCCGCGCCCCAGCAGCAGCCCCTGGACGTGCGGACCGGGCCGGGTGAGCTGCCGCCGACGCTGATCCTGGCCGCCGAGCGGGACGCGGCGACGCCGTACGCCGGGGCCGAGGAGATGCACCGGCGGCTGTCCGGCTCGACCCTGGTGACCGAGCGGGACTCGGGCACGCACGGTGTCGCGGGCGGCCCGAACCGCTGCATCAACGGCTACCTGGACGCGTACCTGCTGGAGGGCCGTCTGCCCGAGCAGAGCGCGTCCTGCGCCCCGCACCCGGAGCCGAAGCCGGCCGCGCCGGGCGACCGCTCCCACCCGACGCCCGCCAAGGAGTCGCTGAAGGGGAAGGCCGCCCGCCGCTGACCACGGGTCCGCCTACGGCCACCGGCCGGGCACGGAACACCGTGTCCGGTCAGGCCAGGCCTTCGACCAGCTCGGCCACCGACTTGCGGCGCCCGGTGTAGAAGGGGACCTCCTCGCGGACGTGCATCCGGGCCTCGGAGGCGCGCAGGTGGCGCATGAGGTCGACGATGCGGTACAGCTCGTCGGCCTCGAAGGCCAGGAGCCACTCGTAGTCGCCCAGCGAGAACGACGCGACCGTGTTGGCGCGCACGTCCGGGAAGCCGCGGGCCATCTTGCCGTGGTCGGCGAGCATGCGGCGGCGGTCCTCGTCGGGCAGCAGGTACCAGTCGTAGCTGCGCACGAAGGGGTACACGCTGATGTAGTTGCGCGGCGTCTCGTCGGCGAGGAACGCGGGGACGTGCGAGCGGTTGAACTCGGCGGGACGGTGCAGCGCCATGTTCGACCAGACGGGCTCCAGGGCACGCCCGAGCCTGGTGCGCCGGAAGAGGTTGTACGCCTCCTGCAGCTGGTCGCTGGTCTCCGCGTGCCACCAGATCATGAGGTCGGCATCGGCGCGCAGGCCCGACACGTCGTACGTGCCGCGGATCGTCACGTCCTTGGCGGCGAGCTGGTCGAACAGCTCCTGGACCTCGTCGGCGTAGCCCGCGCGGTCCTCGGGCAGCACGTCCTTCAGCTTGAAGACGGACCACAGGGTGTAGCGGATGACCTCGTTGAGGTCCTTGGCCAGCTTGCCCTTGTTCGCGATGCGGTCCGGGGCGGTGGTGGGGGCGTCGTCACTCATGCGGCTATTCTCCCGCTCCGCCGTGCAGGCTCTGCACCGGGTTGGCGGTGAGCTCCTGCGCACGGCTCAGGTCGCCGTTGATCTGGTCCACCGCCGCGTACGCGCTCGCGATACAGGCCGGGATGCCGACGCCGTCGTACGGCGCGCCGCACACGGCGAGGCCCGGCAGCTTGGCGACGTGCTCGCGGATGCGGGCCACGCGCGCGTGGTGGCCGACGGGGTACTGGGGCAGGCCGTCGGTCCAGCGGGTGACACGGGTTTCGAGGGGGGTGGCATCGAGGCCGGTCGCCGCCTTGAGGTCCTGGCGCGAGACGTCCACGAGGCCGGCGTCGTCGCGCTGGAGGATCTCGGTCTCGGCGTACCGGCCCACGGACGTGCGCAGGACGACCACGTCCGGGTTCTCCTCGGCGATCCAGCCCCACTTCTGGGAGGCGAACGTGGAGGCCTTGATGGTGCGTCCGTCGACCGGCGGCACGAGGAAGCCGCTGCCCTGGGGGAGCGTGGCGTCGGCGCGGCGGTAGGCGAGGGTGACCAGGGCCATGGACGCGTACTCGACGGTGGCGAGTTCGGTCGCGGCGGCCGGGGCCTCGGCGTGCAGGAGCGCCGCGGCGGCCGGGGCGGGGACGGCGACGACGACCGCGTCGGCGTACAGCACACGGTCACCGGCGACCACGCGCCAGCCCTCGCCGTCCGCCCGGCGCAGCTCCGTCACGGGCATCCGTGTGACGATCTCGCCGCCGCGCGCCCGCACCGACTCCGCCACCGCGAGCGGCAGGCCGCCCACGCCGCCCTGGATGCCCATGAAGACCGGGCCGGTCTGCTGGGCCGCGGCCGCCTTGGCCTGGATCTCGCGGACGGCCTGGGTGAGCGAGTCGTGCGTCTTCGCGGCCTGGTACAGCTGCGGGACCGCCGAGCGCATCGAGATGCGGTACGCGTCACCGGCGTAGACCCCGCCGAGCAGGGGTTCCACCAGGCGGTCGACGACCTCGCGCCCCAGCCGGGCCGCCACGTACTCCCCGACCGCCACGTCGTCGCCGACCTCGGTGCGGGGCAGTTCGGCGTCGCGCTCGATGCGGGCCAGGCCCTCGTCGGACAGCACGCCGGTCAGGGCGGCCGCGGTGCCCGGGACACCCATGACGTGGCCCTTGGGCATGGGGCGCAGGGCGCCGCGGGTCCAGATCGAGGCCGTCGCGGTGGCCGGCGGCTGGAGGCGCTCGTCGAGACCCACCTCGCGCGCGAGGGCCACCGCTTCCGGTCTGCGGGCCAGCATCGACTCGGCACCGAAGTCCACCCGCGCGCCCGCGATCTCGCCGGGCAGCAGCTTGCCGCCGACCCGGTCCGACGCCTCCAGCACGGTCACCCGGGCGCCGCCCTGCAACAGCCGGTGGGCCGCGGCCAGTCCGGCGATCCCGGCTCCGATGACGACGACCTGCCCCGCACCCGTACGAGTCTCCGATTCGCGCATGTCCCCAGCCTCTCAGACCCCACTGACAGCCCGCCCACGCCCCGGTGTCCTTCACGAGTCCCGACCGTGATCGCATCGGGACCGTACAAGTCCAACGTTCCGGCCCGTGCCGGCGTCGAAGGAGCGTCAGTCGTCACGACCCCCGGGGGTAGGCCCACATGCGCGCACGAAGCTCCGTACGACCTGTTCATGCCCTGGCCGGGCTGCTGCTGGCCACGGCGCTCGCGCTGACCGGATGCAGCGGCGCGAACGACTCCTCCGCGGGCGGCTCCTCCGACGGTGCCGCCGCACGGAGCGATGCGAAGGGCGCCGCGCCGGGCGCAGCGCCGGGCGGCGAGAAGGACGCGGGCGGCGCGGCGGCGAGCCGGGCGCCCAAGCTGACCGCGAGCCACATCATCCGCACCGCCTCGCTGACCGTGCGGGTCAAGGACGTGCCGAAGGCCCTCGAAGACGCCCGTACGACCACCGAGAACGCGGGTGGCTACGTCGGCAACGAGACCACCAGCCGGGACGAGAAGGGCCGCGAGCACACCCGGGTCGTGCTGCGCGTGCCGGTCGACAAGTACGACGAGGTCCTCGCCGACCTCCAGGGCGCGGGCAAGCTCATCGACCGCACCGCGAAGGCCGAGGACGTCACGGACCAGGTCGTCGACGTCGACAGCCGCATCACCTCGCAGCGGGCCAGCGTGGCCCGGGTGCGCGAACTGATGGACCAGGCCACCAAGTTGAGCGATGTGGTGGAGCTGGAGGGCGAGTTGAGCAACCGGGAGGCCGACCTGGAGGCGCTGCTCGCCCAGCAGGCGTCCCTGAAGGACCGCACGAGCCTCGCCACGATCACCCTGGCCCTTTCGCAGACGCCCGTGAAGACGGCGGCCACGGACGACGACCCCGGGTTCGTGGACGCGCTGGCAGGCGGCTGGGACGCGTTCGTGACGATGCTGCGCTGGCTCGCGGTGGCACTCGGGGCGGTGCTGCCGTTCGCCGCGGTGGCGGCCCTGATCGTGCTGGCGTGGCTGCGGCTCGTCCGGCCCCGGCTGCCGCGCCGCCCGGCCCCCGCGTCCGCGGCGAGCACCCTGGGCCCGCTGCCGACGGCCCGCCCGGTTCCCGGGACCCCGGGCACGCGGGAGCACGACGAGGACTGAGCGCGGGACCGGGAGCGGGACGGAGGGAGCGGCACCGAAATGCACTGCCCACGTAGCGTGTTCACATGAACATGAGCGCTGGGCGGGAACGACTGGTCGTGATCGGCGGCGATGCCGCGGGGATGTCCGCGGCATCGCAGGCTCGCCGTATGAAGGGTCCGGACGAGCTGGAGATCGTGGCGTTCGAGCGCGGCCGATTCGCCTCCTTCTCCGCGTGCGGCATCCCGTACTGGGTGGGCGGGGACGTCGACGAGCGGGACCGGTTGATCGCCCGTACGCCCGAGGAGCACCGCGCGCGGGACATCGATCTGCGCATGCGGACGGAGGTCACGGAGATCGACGTGGCGGGCAGCCGGGTACGCGCGCGTGACCTCGATTCGGGTGCCGAGGCGTGGACGTCGTACGACAAACTCGTGATCGCCACCGGGGCCCACCCGATCCGCCCGGACATGCCCGGCGCCGACGCACCCGGTGTGCACGGAGTGCAGACGCTGGACGACGGGCAGGCGCTCATCGACTCGCTCACGCGCACGCGTGGCCGTCGCGTGGTGGTCGTGGGGGCGGGCTACATCGGCGTGGAGATGGCCGAGGCGCTGATCAACCGCGGTTACGAGGTGACGGTCGTCAACCGCGGCAGCGAACCGATGTCCACGCTCGATCCGGACATGGGCCGTCTGGTGCACGTGGCCATGGAGGGCATGGGCATCACCATGGTCAACGACGCCGAGGTGACCAAGGTGCACACCGGCGAGGACGGCCGGGTGCGTGCGGTGTCCACCGAGGACGCCGAGTACCCCGCGGACGTGGTGGTCCTGGGCATCGGTGTACGCCCCGGGACCGCCCTCGCCGAGGCCGCCGGGCTGCCCCTCGGCCACCACCGCGGTCTCCTCACCGACCTCGCCATGCGGGTGCGCGGGCACGAGAACATCTGGGCAGGCGGCGACTGCGTCGAGGTCCTCGACCTGGTCTCCGGGCAGGAGCGCCACATAGCGCTCGGCACCCACGCCAACAAGCACGGCCAGGTCATCGGCACCAATGCGGGAGGCGGTTACGCCACCTTCCCCGGCGTCGTCGGGACCGCGGTGTCCAAGGTCTGCGACCTGGAGATCGCCCGCACGGGCCTGCGCGAGAAGGACGCGCGCAGGGCCGGATTGCAGTTCGAGACGGTCACCGTCGAGTCGACGAGCCGAGCGGGCTACTACCCGAACGCCTCCCTCATGACGGTGAAGATGCTCGCCGAGCGGCGGACGGGCCGCCTGCTCGGCGTGCAGATCGTCGGCAGGGAGGGCGCGGGCAAGCGCGTCGACATCGCGGCGGTGGCCCTCACCGCCCGTATGACGGTGGAACAGATGACAGCCCTGGACCTGGGCTACGCCCCACCCTTCAGCCCCGTCTGGGACCCAATACTGCTCGCCGCCCGCAAAGCGACAAAGGCGGTGGCGCAGGGGCGTTAGGGGCGTCAGGGGCGTCAGGGGCGTCAGGGGCGTCAGGGGCGCGGGGAACTGCGCAACGCCTTCAGGGGCGCGGGGAACTGCGCAACGCTTTTAGGGGCGCGGGGAACTGCGCGACAAGCCACGACGAACCCGCACCCCGCCACGCACCCGCACCCCGACGGCGCACCCGCAACGCACCGGCACCCGCACCCCTACGGCCCCCGGCAGAAAACCTACGCCGACCCGTTGATCCGCTCGATCGCCTGCCGCGCCTGCTCCGCCGGAGGCCGCGGCGGCAGCGACGACACGGAGGCCGTGGACGTCACCGCCGCCGGCTGCTCCCCCGCCGGTTTCGCATGCGCGGCACTGCGCACGGATCGCAGCCGGTGGCTCACCGCCTCGTCGAGGGTCACCGGCCGCTGCATCTGCGAAGCCAGCCGCCCCGCCTCCTGGCCGAGCCGGGCGACGTCCTCCCACGGCAGCCTCACCACCAGGGAGAGCTCGGCCTCACCGTCGGGCGTGGCCTGCATCGCAGGAGTAACTCGGTCGTTCATCGCCTGTTCCTCACGTCGTCCCCGCGACCCGCCTTCCCCGTGCCGCGGGCGGTTGAGGAGTCATACGCACGCGCGCGTGCCCGTGTTCACCGGTTCACCTGGCCCCCTGGGGGCACACATTCCTTGTGGTCATCCCCGTCCATGACGTGAACCCGGTGCGCCGCACCCCCTGGGTGACGTACGCGCTGATCGCCGCGAACGTCCTCGTCTTCCTGTACACGCCCGGCCTCGCCGGTTCCGTGGCGGGCGACAGCAGCCTGTCGCAGATGTGCCATCTGCAGGCGTTCCTGGACCACTACGCGGCGGTACCACAGGAGTTGATCCACCATCAGATGCCGCGTGTGGTCCCCACGGGCGAGATCGGCAGGGCGACGAACGGCGCACTGGGCTGCGTGGTGGCCCCACCGGGCTACGACAAGTCCCCGGCGCTGTCCGTCGTCACCGCCATGTTCCTGCACGGCGGCTGGCTGCACCTGCTCGGCAACATGCTCTTCCTGCTGATCTTCGGCAACAACGTCGAGGACCGCATGGGGCACATCAGGTACGCGCTGTTCTACGTCGTCTGCGGCTACGCGGCGTCGTACGGCTTCGCGCTCGTCAACGCCGACTCCAGTGACCCGCTGATCGGCGCATCCGGGGCTATCGCCGGTGTCCTGGGCGCCTATCTGGTGCTGTATCCGAAGGCCAGGGTCTGGGTCCTCGTGCCGTTCCTGATCTTCCTGCCACTGAGACTGCCGGCCTGGCTGGTGCTGGGCTTCTGGTTCGTGCTCCAGGCGGTCTACTCGTCGGGCGAGGGCGTCTCCACCGCCGGGACGGTGGCGTACGCGGCGCACGTCGTCGGCTTCCTGGTCGGCATGCTCCTCGCCTGGCCGCTCAAGCCGGGCACACCCCCGCCGCCGGAACCGCGCGGCCTGCTGTTCGGCAGGAGGGCACGGCCCCGGCACACCTGGTGAGTCGTGCGGAGAGTCAGCGGGCGGTCTGCGCGTGGACGTACTCCACGAGCCGGGTCAGCGCGTCCGGGTCGGTGGTCGGCATGACGCCGTGGCCGAGGTTGAACACGTGGCCCTCCAGGCCGGCGGCGGAGTCGAGGACCTCGCGGGTCTTGGCCTCGACGGCCTCCTTGGAGGCGAACAGGACCGTCGGGTCGAGGTTGCCCTGGAACGCCTTGCCGGGGCCGACCCGGCGGGCGGCCTCGTCGAGCGGGACACGCCAGTCGACGCCCACGACGTCCGCACCGGCCTCGCCCATGAGGCCGAGCAGTTCGCCCGTGCCGACGCCGAAGTGGATGCGCGGGACGCCGTAGCCGGCCACGGCCTCGAAGACCTTGGTGGAGGCGGGCAGCACGGAGCGGCGGTAGTCGACCGGGGCGAGGGCGCCGGCCCACGAGTCGAACAGCTGGACCGCGGAGGCACCCGCCTCGATCTGCACCTTCAGGAACGCGGCCGTGATCTCCGCGAGGCGGTCGAGCAGGTCGGCCCAGAGCTCGGGGTCGCCGTACATCATCGCCTTGGCGTTCTCGTACGTGCGCGAGGGGCCGCCCTCGACGAGGTAGCTCGCGAGGGTGAAAGGCGCGCCCGCGAAACCGATCAGCGGGGTCGAGCCGAGCTCGCGCGTCAGCAGGCCGATCGCCTCGCTGACGTACGAGACGTCCTCGGGGGTGAGGTCGCGCAGCTGGGCCAGGTCGGCGCGGGTGCGGATGGGATGCTCGACGACCGGGCCGACGCCGGGCTTGATGTCGAGGTCGATGCCGATGGCCTTGAGCGGGACGACGATGTCGCTGTAGTAGATCGCCGCGTCCACGCCGTGCCGGCGCACTGGCTGGAGGGTGATCTCGGTGACGAGTTCCGGGCGCGTGCAGGACTCGAGCATCGGGATGCCCTCGCGCACCTTGCGGTACTCGGGCAGCGAACGCCCGGCCTGCCGCATGAACCACACCGGCGTGTGCGGCACGGGCTCGCGCCTGCACGCCTTCAGGAAGGCGGATTCCCTGACCGCGTCGGGCGTTGCTGTCGTCGGCGTCTGGGCCTGGCCCGCAGGGCTCTCGTTCGCACTCACGACGGCAAGTCTCGCACGGCGTCACAGCGGTGACGGCCCGGGTTCGCGGGGCACTATCCGGACAGGCGGCCCCCGCACGGGTGTCCCTCCCTGCGCGAAGCCCCCGTTCCCTTTAATCTTCCCCGCATGGCTGCGGCTCAGGGACGACTGTCGGACGGCGCTGACGGAATGGACGACACCAAGGAGGGGGACCGGGATGGGAGCAGTACACCCCCGGTGCCCTTCCGGGCTGCCGTCGACGCGCTGAGGACCGCGCGGCTGCGGCCGCAGATCGAGGTCGAGGCGACCCGCGCACCGCAGCGGCTCGCCCCCTTCGCGTACGCGCTGGAGGCCACCGTCGTCGACGGCGACCAGGACCTGGCGGACGGCCGGCTGGTGCTGTTGCACGATCCGGAGGGGCACGACGCCTGGCGGGGCACCTTCCGGCTGGTCACGCTGGTGCGCGCGGAGCTGGAGCCGGAGATGGCCGCCGACCCGCTGCTGCCCGACGTGTGCTGGTCGTGGCTGACCGGCGCGCTCTCCGCGCGCGGGCTGTCGTACGGCGAAGCGAGCGGCACCGTCACCCGCGCGAGCTCGCACTACTTCGGCGGGCTGTCGGAGCGGCCGGCCGCGTCACAGATCGAGATCCGCGCCTCCTGGACGCCCCGTGAGGGCCTGGGCGGCGTCCCCGACACGGCCGCCCACCTTGCCTCCTGGTGCGATCTGCTGGCCCAGGTCGCCGGACTGCCGCCGGCCGGGCCGGGCGACGCGTCGGTCGTGACGCTGCCGCAGCGACGGGACCCGCAGTCGCGTTGACCGCCTCCTTGACCACTCTTCTTGGCCGCCTTCTTGACCGTCACTTTGTCGACTCGGCCACTTTCAGTCACGAACGGTCCTCGAACGGACCGATTCATTCATCGAGCGATCGATCGCTTGTCCGAATTGCACGGATTGTTACTCACTAAATCGTGATCTTTCCCTAAAGTGCTCCAGGTTTGGTGCCGAAGACGTTTGTGACCTTGAAAGCCGTCCCGCACCCCCAGGAGGCCTGGTGTCCGTTCTCCTTGAGCAGCCCGCAAGCCTGGTCGCCTACCGCCCGAACAAGCCGACCGCAATGGTGGTCGTGGCCGACCCGCGCGTCCGCTCCACCGTCACCCGCCATCTGTGGGCGCTCGGTGTGCGCGACGTCATCGAGGCCTCGTCCATCGCGGAGGCTCGTCCCCGCATCGGCAACCCCCGCGACATCTGCGTCGCCGACGTCCATCTCCCCGACGGATCCGGCCTCACCATCCTCTCCGAGACCCGCGCGGCGGGCTGGCCCAACGGCCTGGCCCTGTCCGCCGCCGACGACATCGGCGCCGTACGCAACGCCCTCGCGGGCGGCGTCAAGGGCTACGTCGTCACCGGCACCCGTACGAACGTCGGGCTCCCCACCCGGCCGGGCGCCGCGCCCATCGGATCCGCCGCCGCCCGTATGCACCGCCGCCCCCCGGGTGCCCCGAGTCACCCGGGTGGCTACCGCGAGCTCTCCGGCCGCGAGGTCGAGGTGCTGCGACTGGTCGCGGAGGGCCAGTCGAACAAAGCGATCGGTGTCTCCATGGGCCTGTCCGCGCTGACCGTCAAGAGCCACCTCGCCCGCATCGCCCGCAAGCTCGGCACGGGCGACCGCGCCGGGATGGTCGCGGTGGCCCTCCGGACCGGCATCATCCACTGACCCGTACGCAATCCACCGACCCGTACGTCTCTTTCGTTCACGGACATGAACAGAATCGACCGCTGATTCCCCGCCCGTGTCCCACCTGTCGCGAACCGGATCTTTCACCGACCTGACTGGTTTACGACCCCCAGGCGCCCGCCGACGGAACGTTACGTCGGCGGGCGCTGTCCATACACAGATACCCTTGACACGTGACCGACGCCCAAGAGACCGCAGCAGACAGCTCACTGCGAACCACCGGAGGCGCCCCTCCGGAAGACGGCGGAACATCTGTTACGGGGGCGCCGAATCCAGAGCCGGGCCAGGAACCGGGCCAGGAGCCGATTCCCTTGCTCGAACCGCGCGAGGGCGTTCCGCCCGTGATCGCCGACGCGGACGCGCTCGCCGAGGCGGTCGCCGCCTTCGCGGCCGGTTCCGGCCCTGTCGCCGTCGACGCCGAGCGCGCCTCCGGCTACCGCTACGGCCAGCGCGCCTACCTCGTCCAGCTGCGCCGCGAGGGCGCGGGGACCGCGCTGATCGACCCCGTGGCCTGCCCCGACCTGTCGGCGCTCGGTGAGGCGCTCTCGGGCGTCGAATGGGTGCTGCACGCGGCCACCCAGGACCTGCCCTGTCTGCGCGAGATAGGCATGGTGCCGACGCGGCTGTTCGACACCGAACTCGCCGGCCGTCTCGCCGGGTTCCCCAGGGTCGGCCTCGGCGCCATGGTCGAGGGCGTCCTCGGCTTCGTACTCGAGAAGGGGCACTCCGCCGTCGACTGGTCGACCCGTCCGCTGCCCGATCCGTGGCTGCGGTACGCGGCGCTGGACGTCGAGCTGCTCGTCGATCTGCGCGACGCGCTGGAGAAGGAGCTGGACCGGCAGGGCAAGCTCGACTGGGCCCGGCAGGAGTTCGACGCGATCGCCTCGGCGCCGCCGCCGGAGCCCCGCAAGGATCCGTGGCGGCGCACGTCCGGCATGCACAAGGTGCGGCGGCGTCGGCAGCTCGCCGTGGTGCGGGAGCTGTGGCAGACGCGGGACCGGATCGCCCAGCGGCGGGACGTGTCACCGGGCAAGGTGCTCAGTGACGCCGCCATCGTGGAGGCGGCGCTCGCGCTCCCGGCCGACGTGCAGGCGCTGGCCGCCTCGAACGGGTTCGGGCATCGCATGGGGCGGCGGCAGCTGGAGCAGTGGCAGGCCGCCGTCGATCGCGCGAAGGCCCTGCCGGAGGTGCAGTTGCCGGCACCGGGGCAGCCGGTGACGGGGCCTCCGCCGCCGCGTGCCTGGGCCGACAAGGACCCTGCGGCAGCGGCCCGTCTCTCGGCGGCGCGGGCGGCCGTGTCCGCGTTGGCCGAGCAGCTGAACATGCCCCAGGAGAACCTGATCACGCCGGACACCGTGCGGCGCGTGTGCTGGGAACCGCCGAAGGTCGTCGACGCGGAGACGGTCGGGGCGGCACTGGCGGGTTACGGGGCCCGGCCGTGGCAGGTCGAGCAGGTGACGCCCGTACTGGTGGCCGCGCTGTCCGCGTAGGGCGGGGGCGCTCGCCGCCGCCTCCCCCGGCGGCACCTCACCTGGTCGCCCCTCGGGTGAAGCCTGAACCGGAACAGGGACGTCGAGATCACGCCAAGATCCTGGGACGGCATGCAGAGGAAGGGGATGTAGAAGTCGTTGTAGACGGTGATGCCCTTCACGATCACCACGTGTCGGGGTGATCACCGGGGAGGGGCCGGGTTCGCACCCCGCGCCTACGCCGGTACTGACACCCAGAGGGCCCACAGCGCCGCCTCGGTAGTCGCCGTACGGGACTGCGGGTCCGTTGTGGCCGGTCGCGCCCACGCGGCGGTAGCCGCAAATCAGCACAGCCCCGCGTCCCTGCAGGACGCTCCGGCACCGGCGCTGTCGATGTGACCTTCGCCGCTCCACCCTCCAGGACTGTGCAGTCACGTTACCCGTAAGTAGCATGGGACCTGAGCGCGCGCTCAGCGCATGCGTGCCGCAGCAGTGCCATCCCGCATCTGGAGGAGAGCCATCGTGCCTCGTACCGTCAGGGACGTCGTCTTCGTCGACGGCGTCCGCACCCCGTTCGGCAAGGCGGGCCCGAAGGGCATCTACCACGAGACCCGTGCCGACGACCTCGTCGTGAAGGCGATCCGGGAGCTGCTGCGCCGCAACCCCGGTCTCGACCCGAAGAAGATCGACGAGGTCGCCATCGCCGCGACCACGCAGATCGGTGACCAGGGTCTGACGCTGGGCCGCACGGCCGGCATCCTGGCCGGGCTGCCGCAGTCGGTCCCGGGCTACTCCATCGACCGCATGTGTGCCGGTGCGCTGACCGCCGTCACCAGCGTCGCGGGCTCCATCGCCTTCGGCGCGTACGACGCCGTCATCGCCGGCGGTGTCGAGCACATGGGCCGCCACCCGATGGGCGAGGGCGTGGACCCGAACCCGCGGTTCGTGAGCGAGAAGCTGGTCGACGAGTCCGCCCTGTTCATGGGCATGACCGCGGAGAACCTGCACGACCGCTACCCGCACATCACCAAGCTGCGCGCCGACGAGTACGCCGTGCGCTCGCAGGAAAAGGCCGCCAAGGCGTACGCCAACGGCAAGATCCAGGCCGACCTGGTCCCGATCTCCGTACGCCGGACGAACCCGGAGGCCGGTGAGACGGGCTGGGGCCTGGTCACCGCCGACGAGCCCATGCGCCCGGGTACGACCCTGGAGAACCTCTCCGGTCTCAAGACCCCGTTCCGCGTGCACGGCCGGGTCACCGCCGGTAACGCGGCCGGTCTGAACGACGGCGCCACCGCCTCGATCATCGCGAGCGAGGACTTCGCCCGCGAGAACAACCTGCCGGTCAAGATGCGCCTGGTCTCGTACGCCTTCGTGGGCGTCGAGCCGGAGGTCATGGGCTACGGCCCGATCCCGGCCACCGAGAAGGCCCTCGCCAAGGCCGGTCTGTCGATCGGGGACATCGACCTCTTCGAGATCAACGAAGCCTTCGCCATCCAGGTCCTGGCCTTCCTCGACCACTACGGCATCGCCGACGACGACGCGCGCGTCAACCAGTACGGCGGCGCCATCGCGTACGGCCACCCGCTCGCCTCCTCCGGCGTCCGTCTGATGACGCAGCTGGCCCGCCAGTTCGAGGAGCAGCCGGAGGTCCGCTACGGCCTCACCACCATGTGCGTCGGCTTCGGCATGGGCGCCACGGTCATCTGGGAGAACCCGCACCACAAGGACGCCGGAGGCAACAAGTGAGCACCACCGAACTCCTGAAGGGCGCGGCCGAGCTGTTCCCCGACGAGGTCGTGACGTCCGCGCACGTACGCCACCTCGACCTGCCGTTCGGCGCGGGGCGCTTCGCGCTCGTCACGCTGGACAACGGCTTCGACCACACCAAGCCGACCACCTTCGGCCCGGCCTCGCTCGCGAACCTCAACACCGCGATCGACCAGGTCGAGAAGGAGGCCGCGGCCGGCGAGATCGTCGGTGTAGGCATCACCGGCAAGCCGTTCATCTTCGCGGTCGGCGCCGACCTCAAGGGCGTCGAGCTCCTCAAGGAGCACAAGGACGCGCTCGCCATCGGCAAGGGCGGCCACGAGGTGTTCAAGCGCCTCGCGGGCATCGCGGTGCCGACCTTCGCGTACTACAACGGCGCGGCGATGGGCGGTGGCGTCGAGGTCGGTCTGCACTGCGCGTACCGGACCGTCTCCAAGGCCCTCCCGGCGTTCTCGCTCCCCGAGGTCTTCCTCGGCCTGGTCCCCGGCTGGGGCGGCTGCACGCTGCTGCCGAACCTGATCGGCGCCGACAAGGCCGTCTCGGTGATCATCGAGAACAGCCTCAACCAGAACAAGCAGCTCAAGGGTCAGCAGGTCTTCGACCTGGGGATCGCCGACGCCATCTTCGAGGGCGCCGACTTCCTGGAGCAGTCGCTGATCTGGACCGCGAACGTCCTCAAGGGCGACGTCAAGGTCGAGCGCCCGGTCATCGACCGCGGTGAGGCCTGGGACCAGGCCGTCGCCAAGGGCCGTTTCATCGCGGACTCCAAGGTGCACGGGGCCGCTCCGGCCGCCTACCGCGCGCTCGACATCATCGCCGCCGCCAAGAACGGCGACCTGCAGCAGGGCTACGACGCCGAGGACCAGGCCCTCGCGGACCTGATCATGGGTGGCGAACTGCGCGCCGGTATCTACGCGTTCAACCTGGTGCAGAAGCGCGGCAAGCGTCCGGCCGGTGCGCCGGACAAGAACCTGGCGCGTCCGGTCACCAAGGTCGGCGTCGTCGGCGCGGGCCTCATGGCCTCGCAGCTCGCCCTCCTCTTCCTGCGTCGCCTGGAGGTGCCGGTCGTCCTGACCGACATCGACCAGGAGCGCGTCGACAAGGGTGTGGGCTACGTCCACACCGAGATCGAGAAGCTGCTCGGTAAGGGCCGTATCAACCAGGACAAGGCCAACCGCCTCAAGGCACTGGTCACCGGTGTGCTGGACAAGGCCGAGGGCTTCTCCGACGCCGACTTCATCATCGAGGCCGTCTTCGAGGAGATCGGCGTCAAGCAGCAGGTGTTCGCGGAGGTCGAGGCGGTCGCTCCGGCGCACGCGATCCTCGCCACCAACACCTCCTCGCTGTCGATCTCCGAGATGGCGTCGAAGCTGAAGAACCCCGAGCGGGTCGTGGGCTTCCACTTCTTCAACCCGGTCGCGATCCTCCCGCTGCTGGAGATCGTCCGCGGCGAGCAGACGGACGACGCCTCGCTGGCCACGGCCTTCGCCGTCGCCAAGAAGCTGAAGAAGACCGCGGTGCTGGTCAAGGACGCCCCGGCGTTCGTCGTGAACCGCATCCTCACCCGCTTCATGGGCGAGATCCAGAACGTCATCGACGAGGGCACCCCGGTCGAGGTCGCCGAGAAGGCCGTAGAGCCGCTCGGTCTGCCGATGTCCCCGCTCGTGCTCCTGGAGCTGGTCGGTCCCGCGATCGGCCTGCACGTCTCGGAGACCCTCAACCGGGCCTTCCCGGACCGCTTCACGGTCTCCCCGAACCTCGCGGCCGTCGTCAAGGCGGGCAAGCGCGGCTTCTACGTGTACGACAGCGGGAAGCCGGAGCTGGACCCGGAGGTCGCCGCGCTGCTGAAGCAGGGTGACTCCGTCCTGACCGAGGAGCAGGTCCGTGACCGCGTCCTGGACGCGGTGGCGCAGGAGATCGGGCTCATGCTCGACGAGGGCGTCGTCGCCGAGGCCCAGGACATCGACCTTTGCCTGATCACGGGCGCCGGCTGGCCCTTCCACCTGGGCGGCATCACGCCGTACCTGGACCGCGAGGGTGTCTCCGAGCGCGTGAACGGCAAGAAGTTCCTGGCCCCGGGTCTCGCGAGCGTCCCGGCGTAACAGCGCTTGCCCGAGAGGGGCGGGCCCGCACGGTATCGATCCGTGCGACCCGCCCCTTTTGCCGTGCGTTTGCAGTTAGGATTTCCACACACGCAGATCACATTCTTCACGTTCGTTTGACGTTCCCGATCGGAGCCGGACCGGGAACGTATCGATGTCCTGCGGAGGAACTCCGTGGCGTCCACCCGCCGCCGCCAACAACCCCGACGTCGGGTGTGGCCCAAGGTCAAGCTGTTCCTTCTCGTTGCCGTTGGGGCGGCGGGCGCCACGGCGCTGTATCCGATCTGGAAGAAGGCGCACCCGGACCCGCCCGAGCTGACCCTCCGGTACCGGACGGCGACCCCCGCGACGGCCGCGGCGGCCGAGCCCTCGCTGGAAGTCTTCAACGAGTCGAAGAAGCCGCTGCCGCTGAGCGCGGTGACGCTGCGGTACTACTTCACGGCGGACGACGGCTCGTACGCCTTCAACTGCGTCCAGGCCGCCTTCGGCTGCTCCGGGTAGTCGCCGATGTGGGCGACGAAACGGTCCGGGTGCAGGATCGGATCGGCGTGATGACCATCTCCCGGCAGAACATCGACATCTCGTTGGCGAGGGCGATGTTGACGTGCCGGTAGGTGTTCTCCAGCAGCTTGGCGGAAGGGCGGCGTGCGGGTCAGACCTCCCGCCACGCCTCCAGCGCCAGGCCCGGCTCGTCCTTGCGGCGGGTCAGGAGCAGCTGGCCGGTCGACGGGGACAACGTTGCCGCCACCACGCGGCCTTCCTCGTCCACCGCGAGCGACACCCCCGCGTCCAGGGGCAGTTGGGGACCCGACTCGGTCCACCAGGCGCCGGCCGACTCCTGTTCGGTGGGGTAGGCGGCGAAGGCCACACGGCCGCTCGACGAACGCTGGGCGAGCAAGGTGCAGTCGTGGCCGTCGAGTTCGCAGCGCACGGCGCAGACGGGTCCCGGTCCGGCGGACGGCAGGAGCACGACCGGCTTGCCACCGGGGCGCCAGGCGCACAGGTCGCCCGATTCGTCGGTGT
The DNA here is from genome assembly GCF_036013935.1 of Streptomyces sp. NBC_00461. NCBI lineage: Bacteria > Bacillati > Actinomycetota > Actinomycetes > Kitasatosporales > Streptomycetaceae > Streptomyces > Streptomyces sp. NBC_00461. Next base: position 7,454,241 of record NZ_CP107902.1, on the reverse strand, counting down.
AGAAGAGGGTGGTGGCGTCGGCAGAGGTGGCGAGGGCGCGCAGGGTGCCCGCGCGGACCGGGGCCTCCATCGCCTCCTCCAGGGCGGGCTGCGCTCCCGGCTCCTCCTGCCGCCAGTGCAGGATGCCGCCGGGGACGGCCGCGTACAGCTCGACGCGTCCCGACTCGCCCGTCACGGCCGCCAACTCGTCCTGTACGTCACGCCCCTTGAGGTCGCGCCAGGGGTCCCAGCCGCCCTTCTCCTTCTGCGCGAGCATGCTCACCCCGCCGCCCTTGTTGCGGACGAAGACATGGGCGCGGCCCTCGGCGTCGACGGCGACGGCGGGAGTGCCGGTGCCGGGGCCCTTCCGGTCGGGGTGTCCGACGGGACTCCAGTCGAGGGCGGCGAGCCGGGGGCGGAAGTGCGTCGAGTGGACGAGGCCGGACTCGCCGGGGACGGTGGGCCGCCAGGACACCAGATGGGCGTAGGAGTCGCTGCCTCGGCCGACGGCGGGTGAGGAGTGCAGCTTCTGGTCGCCGCCGATCCTGTGCGGGGGCGTCCAGGGGCCGCCGGGTCCGCGTTCCGCGCGGCACAGGACGGCGTCGTCCGTCGGCAGGTAGACACTGAGCCGGCCGTCTCGGCCGCGTATGAGCCAGTCGCCGTTCACCGGTTCACTCTAAGCGGGGCCTTGCGCGGACCGCGTCCCGGCCCCTGGGTGACGCGCGTCTCCCTGTGGGTCCAGTGCGCGCGGCGAGTACTCCAGCGGGCAGGCTGTTCCCAGCAACCGCCGCACGAGTGCCTCCACCGCACAAGTAAGGAGCCGACCTCATGACCGATCAGCTCACCGTGAGTGTCCTCGGAACGGGCATCATGGGCGCCGCGATGGCCCGTAACCTCGCCCGCGCCGGACACTCCGTCCGCGCCTGGAACCGCACCCGGGCCAAGGCCGAGCCGCTGGTCGCCGACGGCGCCCATGTCGCCGACTCCCCCGCCGAGGCCGTCGAGGGCGCCGACGTCGTCCTGACCATCCTGCACGACGGTCCGGCCGCCCTGGACGTCATGCGCGAGGCGGCGCCCGCCCTGCGGCCCGGCGCCGCCTGGGTGCAGTCGACCACCGTCGGCATCGAGGGGATCGGCGAGCTGGCCGCCTTCGCCCGCGAGCACGGGCTGGTCTTCTACGACGCCCCCGTGCTCGGTACCCGCCAGCCCGCGGAGGCCGGCCGGCTGACCGTGCTGGCCGCCGGGCCCGTCGAGGGCCGCGGGGCGGTGGAGCCGGTGTTCGACGCGGTCGGCGTCCGGACGCTGTGGACCGGCGAGGACGGGGCGCAGGGCAGCGCGACCCGGCTGAAGCTGGTGGCCAACAGCTGGGTGATCGCCGCGACCGCGGCCACCGGCGAGGTCCTCGCCCTGGCGCAGGCACTCGGCGTCGACCCGCACGACTTCTTCGACCTCATCGCCGACGGCCCGCTCGACATGGGCTATCTCAGGGCCAAGGCGGAACTGGTCCTGGGCGACCGGCTCACTCCGGCCCAGTTCGCGGTGGCCACGGCGGCGAAGGACGCCCGTCTCATCGTCGAGGCGGGCCAGAGCAACGGGGTCCGCCTGGACGTCGCCGCGGCGAGCGCGGAGCGCATGGAGCGGGCCGCCGCACAGGGCCATGCCGACGAGGACATGGTCGCGGCGTACTTCGCCAGTTTCGACGAGAAGCGGGCCGACTGACCCGGCACCCTGCCCCGGCCGTGCGAACCTTGCCGCATGGACGACCGCTCCCCCCTGCTCGTGATCGTCGACGCCGCGAACGTCATCGGGTCGGTCCCCGACGGCTGGTGGCGCGACCGACGGGGCGCCGCGGAACGCCTCCGCGACCGGCTGGCCGCCGACGGCCTCCCGGGTCACGCGGGCCCCGTGGAGATCGTGCTGGTGGTGGAGGGGGCGGCGCGCGGCGTGGAGACGGTCCCCGGCGTGCGGGTCGAGTCGGCGCCGGGCAGCGGGGACGACCACATGGTCGACCTGGTGGCGGACGCGGGCGAGCGCCCCGTACTGGTGGTGACGGCGGACCGGGAACTGCGACGGCGCGTGCAGGAACTGGGCGCGGACGTGACGGGCCCACGGACCGTCAGGCCGACCTGAGCGCTCGCACGCCGGGGGAAGAACGCCGTACGGCCCCGCAGCCTCCGCCGAAGCGGGGCGGGCGGGGCCGTGGCCGTTTCCGTCGGCGCTATCGCTCCTGCGGTCGGGGCGTTGCCTCGGGTCGTGCGAGGCGGCTGTGGGTGCGGCCGTAGAAGAAGTACACGACGAAGCCGACGACCATCCAGATGCCGAACCGCAGCCAGGTCTCGGCGGGCAGGTTCAGCATCAGCCACAGCGAGGCCAGCACCGACACGATCGGCAGGAACGGGACCAGCGGGGTGCGGAAGGAGCGGGGCAGGTCCGGTCGGGTGTTGCGGAGGATGATCACGCCGATCGCGACGACGATGAACGCGAAGAGCGTGCCGATGTTCACCAGTTCCGCGAGTTCGCTCAGGCTGGTGAAGCCGGCGAGGATCGCGATGATCACGCCGAGCAGGATGGTCGGCCGGTACGGGGTCTTGAACCGCGGGTGGACGTGGGAGAAGAAGCGCGGCAGCAGTCCGTCGCGGCTCATCGCGAAGAAGACCCTGGTCTGGCCGAGCAGAAGGATCATGCAGACGGTGGTCAGGCCGACTGCGGCGCCGAAGCTGATGAAGCCCGAGAACCACGGGTGTCCCGTGGCCTTGAAGGCGTCGGCGAGCGGGGCGTCCACGGACAGCTTGGTGTAGTGCTGCATGCCGGTGACGACGATCGACACGGCGACGTAGAGCGTGGTGCAGATGACGAGCGAGCCGATGATGCCGCGCGGCATGTCCCGCTGCGGGTTCCTCGTCTCCTCGGCGGCGGTGGCCACGACGTCGAAGCCGATGAACGCGAAGAAGACGACGGAGGCCGCGGTGAAGATGCCCAACACGCCGAAGTTGGACGGCGCCCAGCCGAACATCAGCTCGATGAGGGGGGCTTGCAGGCTCCCGCCCGCCTCGACCGTCTGCGACTTCGGGATGAACGGGTCGTAGTTGTCGCCGTTGATGAAGAAGGCGCCCGCGACGATCACGGTCAGGACGACGGTCACCTTGATGGCGACCACGACGGCGGTGACCCGCGCCGAGAGCTTCGTGCCGAGAACGAGGATGACGGTCAGCACCAGGACGAGGGCGGCGGCGAGGACGTCGAAGCCGAACCCGTTCGCCCCCTCTCTGCCGCTCAGCGCGTCCGGCAGGTGCCAGCCCGCGTTGTCCAGCAGGGAGGCGATGTACCCGGACCAGCCGACGGCGACCACCGCCGTGCCGAGCGCGAACTCCAGCACCAGGTCCCAGCCGATGATCCAGGCGGGCAGTTCGCCCAGGGACGCGTACGAGAAGGTGTACGCGGAGCCGGCCACCGGGACCGTGGAGGCGAACTCGGCGTAGCAGATGGCGGCCAGCGCGCAGACGACGCCGGCCACGACGAAGGCCAGGGCGACGGCGGGACCGGCGTTGTTCTTGGCCACCGTGCCGGTGAGGACGAAGATGCCGGTGCCGATGATGACGCCGACGCCGAAGACGGTCAGATCCAGCGCGGAGAGGGATTTCTTCAGCGCATGCTCTGGCTCCTCGGTATCGAGGATGGACTGCTCGACCTTCTTCGTCCGGAAGAGGGTGCTGCTCATGGGGCGTACCTCCCACGCTGTGTCGTCCTCGACATGATCGAGAGGGGGCGTACTGCGTATGCCCCGGCGCGGGCGGATTCACGCGGATGGGCCGCTTCCACCACCCTTGTCGGTGGTGGAAGCGGCCCATCCGGCGGTATCAGTCGCGCGCGGGCTCCACCGAGTCGACCCCGGCCGCCGTACGGTCGAACCTGCCGTCCAGCTTGGAGACCAGCCCGGTGACCTGGCGGGCGATGTCGGGGGCCGTGAGGCCGATCTCCGCCATGACCTCGGCGCGGGCGGCGTGGTCGAGGAAGCGCGGCGGGATGCCGAAGTCGCGCAGCGGGACGTCGACGCCCGCGTCCCGCAAGGCCTGCGCGATCGCCGAACCGACGCCGCCGACACGGCTGTTGTCCTCGACGGTGACGACCACGCGGTGCCGCTCCGCGAGGGGCGACATGGCCTCGTCGACGGGCTTGACCCAGCGCGGGTCGACGACGGTGGTGGAGATGCCCTGCTTGTCGAGCAGGGAGGCGATCTCCAGGCACATGGGAGCCAGGGCGCCCACGGAGACGAGGAGCACGTCGGGCGTGTCCGTCCCCGGCTCGCGCAGGACGTCCATGCCGCCCACGCGTCCCACGGCGGGTACGGCGGGGCCGACGGCGCCCTTGGAGAAGCGGACCACGGTCGGCGCGTCCTTGACCTCGACGGCCTCGCGCAGCTGGGCGCGGACCTGGTCGGCGTCGCGCGGGGCGGCGAGCCTGAGGCCGGGCACGACCTGCAGGATCGACATGTCCCACATGCCGTTGTGGGAGGCGCCGTCGGTGCCGGTGACGCCGGCCCGGTCCAGGACGAAGGTGACCCCGCACCTGTGCAGGGCGACGTCCATCAGGACCTGGTCGAAGGCGCGGTTGAGGAAGGTGGCGTAGACGGCGAAGACGGGGTGCAGTCCGCCGGTGGCGAGGCCCGCCGCCGACACGGCGGCGTGCTGCTCCGCGATGCCGACGTCGTAGATCCGCTCCGGGAAGGCGTCGGCGAACTTCTTCAGTCCGACCGGCTGCAGCATCGCCGCCGTGATGGCCACGATGTCCCCCCGCTCCTTGCCGAGCTTGACCATCTCGTCGCCGAAGACCGAGGTCCAGTCGGCGCCCGAGGCCTTGATCGGCAGGCCCGTGTCGGGGTGGATGGGCCCGATGCCGTGGAAGCGGTCGGCCTCGTCCTGGAGGGCGGGCTGGTAGCCGCGGCCCTTCTCGGTGAGGCAGTGCACGATGACCGGGCCGCCGAACCGCTTGGCGCGCGCCAGCGCCGACTCCAGGGCCTCGATGTCGTGGCCGTCGATCGGGCCGACGTACTTCAGGCCCAGGTCCTCGAACATGCCCTGGGGCGCGATGAAGTCCTTGAGGCCCTTCTTCGCCCCGTGCAGGGTCTCGTAGAGGGGCCTGCCGACGACCGGAGTGCGCTCCAGGAGGTCCTTGCCGCGGGCCAGGAAGCGCTCGTAGCCATCGGTCGTACGAAGCGTCGCGAGGTGGTTGGCGAGCCCGCCGATGGTCGGTGCGTACGACCGCTCGTTGTCGTTGACGACGATGACGAGGGGCCGGTCCTTGGCGGCGGCGATGTTGTTGAGGGCCTCCCAGGCCATGCCGCCGGTCAGCGCACCGTCACCGATCACGGCGACCACGTGGTCGTCGCGTTCGAGGATCTCGTTGGCCTTCGCGAGGCCGTCGGCCCAGCCGAGCACCGTGGAGGCGTGGCTGTTCTCGATGACGTCGTGCTCGGACTCGGCCTGCGAGGGGTAGCCGGACAGGCCGCCCTTCATCTTCAGCTTCGAGAAGTCCTGACGGCCGGTGAGCAGCTTGTGCACATAGGACTGATGGCCGGTGTCCCACAGCACCCTGTCCTTCGGGGACTCGAAGACACGGTGCAGGGCGATGGTCAGCTCGACCACACCGAGGTTGGGGCCGAGGTGGCCGCCGGTCTTGGAGACCGCGTCGACGAGGAAGGTCCGGATCTCCTCCGCCAGCTGGTCCAGCTGCTCCAGGCTGAGCCGGTCCAGATCGCGCGGTCCCCTGATGCGGGTCAGCAGCGGCACCCGTGCCTCCTTGCAGTAGAGCTGATCGAGCTGTTGCCGGGCTTGTCGAGTCTAATGTTCCGCCTTTGCGGTCGACGCCCGGGCGGTGCGTGATACGTCACGCGATCGGCTGTACCCACGATCGGCTGTACCCATGACCGGGCCGTCCCACGAGTCGAACGAGTCCCACCACATGACTGTGCCCGGCACCGCCATGGGTGCCGGGCACAGATGCGCGAGGCCGTGCTAGGCGCGGCCGGCCGCCTTCTGGCTCCTGCGGGACACGGAGTCGATGACCACGGCGCCCAGCAGGACCGCGCCGGTGATCATGTACTGGATGGACGTGTTCATGTTGAGCAGGTCCAGGCCGGTCTGGATCGACTGGATGACCAGCATGCCCAGCAGGGCGGACCAGACCGAGCCCCGGCCGCCGAACAGCGACGTGCCGCCGATGACCGCCGCGGCGATGGCGAGCATCAGGGTGTTGCCGCCACCGGCGCTCAGCGTCGCGCTCGCGGTCTGGCCGGCGAAGAACATACCGCCGATCGCCGCGAAGCCACCGGAGATGGCGAACACGGTGATGCGGATCAGCGGCACGTTGATACCGGCACGGCGGGCGGCCTCGATGCCGCCGCCGACCGCGAACACCTTGCGGCCGTACGTCGTACGACGCAGCACGAAGTCCACGATCACCAGTGCCGCCAGGAAGATCACCAGCGCGTTGGAGACACCGGAGGCGTTGTTCAGCACGGCCGCGGCGACGAAGGACGCGATCGCCAGCGCGCCGACGCGCACCAGGATCTCGGCGGTCGGCCGGAACGGCACGCCCGCGGCCTTGCGGCGGCGCTGCTCGCTGAAGTTGCCGACGAGCATCAGCACCACACCGAGGGCGGCCAGCAGGTAGGCGCCGATGATGGCCTGGTCCATGAAGAACGAGCTCTGGCCGAGCAGGTGGACCGGACCGGAGTCGGACGGGATGTTGATGGTGCCGCTGGAACCCAGCAGCCACAGCATCAGGCCGTTCCAGCCGAGGAAGCCGGCCAGGGTGACCACGAAGGCGGGTACGCCGATCTTCGCGAAGAACCAGCCCTGCAGCGCGCCGATACCGATACCCGTGAGGACCGCGAGGACCAGCGACAGCCAGGGGTTCATGCCGTGTGAAACCACGAACACCGCGAACAGGGTGGAGCCCAGACCGCTGACCGAACCGACCGACAGGTCGATCTCGCCGAGCAGCAGGACGAACACCAGGCCGATGGCGAGCATGCCGGTGGCCGACATGTAGTAGCTGATGTTCGAGAGGTTGTCGGCGCTGAGGAAGCGGTCGTTCTGCAGCTGGAAGATCGTCCAGATGACGATCAGGCCGACCACCACCGGCAGCGAGCCCAGCTCACCACCCTTGACCTTGCGTGTGAACTCCGTCCAGTAGCCCTTGAAGCCCTCTTCGCGGACCAGCAGACGGGGGTCGACCGTGGCGATCGACGCGGCCGTGGGGTCATCGGTGACCACGGTCTGCGTCTTGGAAACCTTGGATGTGTCGCTCACTGTGCCGCCTCCGTGCTGCGACGCCCCGCACGACGGGTGACGGCGTTGTCCGTGGCACCCGTGATCGCGGAGATGATCTCTTCCTGACTGGTGTTCTTCACCGAGAAGGAACCGTTGTTCCTGCCCAGCCTCAGCACGGCGACGGTATCGGCGACGGCCTTCACATCGGCCATGTTGTGGCTGATGAGGATGACGGCGAGGTTCTGCTCGCGCAGCCGCTCGACGAGGTCGAGGACCTGCGCGGTCTGCTCGACGCCGAGTGCGGCGGTGGGCTCGTCGAGGATGACGACCTTCGGCTCGCCGATCAGGGCGCGCGCGATGGCGACGACCTGGCGCTGACCGCCGGAGAGGCTGGCGATCGGGATGCGCACGCTCGGGATGCGGATGGAGAGCGTGCTCAGCAGCTCGCGCGCCTTCTTCTCCATCGTGACCTCGTCGATGACGCCGCGGTGCAGCAGCTCGCGTCCGAGGTAGAGGTTGCCGACCACGTCGAGGTTGTCGCAGAGCGCGAGGTCCTGGTAGACCGTCGCGACGCCGAGTCCCTGTGCGTCGTGCGGCCGGGTGATGCTGACCGGCTTGCCGTCCCACTCGATGACGCCCTCATCGATGGGATGCACACCGGCGATCGTCTTGACCAGCGTGGACTTTCCGGCGCCGTTGTCGCCGACCAGGGCGACCACTTCTCCGGCGTGGACCTCCAGTTCGACCTCGGTGAGTGCCTGCACCGCACCGAATCGCTTGGAGACTCCGCGCAACGCCAACACAGGCGTAGCGGACACGTGAACCATCTCCTTCGCCGCCTGACCGGCGGGGTACCGCGCTTGGGGTAGGGCGCGGAGGGATGTGCTGTGAGCACTGTCGTATAGGTCGAAATTGCGCGTCCGCGGTGCCTCTTGGCAACGGTTGCGCGGTGTTTCTGTCCGGCGCCCGCCCCGCAGCGGGGTTGGTAGGCGCGGCGGGCGCCGGACAGGCTCTGTGCCCGCGCCGTCGGGGCGTGTCCGCGAGGGACCCGCCCCGGGGCTCGGGCGCCTCTTACTGCAGGCCGGCCTTCTTGCACGCGGCGGCGTAGGTCGGGGTGCAGATCTGGGCGACGGTGTAGAGACCGTCCTTGACGACCGTGTCCTTGATGTTCTTCACGGTCACCGAGATCGGGGTCAGCAGCTTGGCCTGCACCTTGTCACCGGAACCGCTGGTCACCGTGGTGTCGGCGAGGGACTTGATGTCCTTGCCCTGGAGCAGGTTGACCGCGAGTTCGGCGGCGTTGTCGGCCTCGCCCTTGTAGGGCTTGTAGACGGTCGCCGACTGGGTGTCGGCGACGATCCGCTGGATGGCCGCGAGCTCGGCGTCCTGACCGGTCAGCGGGATGCCGCTGATGCCGGCGCCCTTGAGGGTGTTGGCGATACCACCGGCCATGCCGTCGTTGGCGGCGTAGACGCCGGCGATGTTCTTGGCACCCAGCTGGGTGATGGCCGCGGACATCTTCTGCGCGGCGACGGTGTCCTTCCACAGGCCGGACTGCTCGTAGGCGATGTCGACCTTGCCGTCGAGGACCTTGTGCGCGCCCTGCTTGAACTGGGCGGCGTTCGGGTCGGCGTCGTCACCGTTGATCATGACGACCTTCGACTTGGGGGTCGCCTTGGAGCCGAGCGCGTCGAGCAGCGCCTGGCCCTGGAGCTGGCCGACCTTGACGTTGTCGAAGGAGACGTACGCGGAGATCGGGCCCTGGGCCAGACGGTCGTACGCGACGACCTTGACGCCCTTGCTGGTCGCGGACTGGATGGAGGACTTGATGGCTGCGGAGTCCTGGGCGGAGATCACGATGACCTTGACGCCCTTGGTGACCATGCTGCTCATCTGCTGGGCCTGCTTGGTCGGGTCCGCCGCGGCGTTGGCGTAGGAGACGGTGCAGTCGCCGCACAGCTCCTTGACCTTGGCCTGGAAGTACGGCTTGTCGAACTTCTCGTACCGCGTGGTGACGTTGTCGGGCAGGAGCAGGCCGATCGACTTGCTGCCGCCGCCGCTGCCGGAACTGGCGCTGGATCCGCTGTCCTTCTTGTCTCCGGCTTTACCACAGGCTGCGGCCGAGACAGCGAGCGCCGAGACCACGACGGTCACGGCTGCGCGGCGCATGAGCGTGTTCACTTGAGAAACCTCCCTGACGAGGCCGCGACGGTGCGGCCGAGGTGGCTGGAAGTCAACTCGGCCACACGTGCGACGTCAAGAAGTAAATCCTTAACGAGATGGCAACGGTGCCATCCGTTCTCTAAGTGAAGGCAGGGGTCGCCGAAGCGAGTGTGCCGTCCAAAAGGGTCGAATCGCCCATCTCGCTGAGTGCGAGAGCAAGCGCTCCAAGCACCTCCGCACGGCCCCCAAGTGCCCCCGGGAGAACGGAGAGTTGACGCGCCGCGCTGGGGATCGCGTAGCGGCCGACGGACTCCCTTATCGGCCCGAGCACCAGCTCACCGGCCTCGGCGAGATCACCACCGAGGACCACCCTGCTCGGGTTCAGCAGATTGCAGAGATTGGCGACTCCACTGCCGATATGTCGGCCGACGTCGGCGATCACCCGACGACAACCCGGGTCTCCGTCCCTGGCCAGCCGCACGACGCCTTCCATCGTCAGGTCGGTCCCATGGCTGGACTGGAGGAGCGGCAGCACATAGCGCGCGGCCGCGAAGGTCTCCAGACAGCCCCGGTTTCCACAGCGGCAGACAGGGCCGGATTCGTCAAGAGTAATATGACCGATTTCTCCCGCTGTGCCACCCGGGCCGCGGTAGATCTTTCCGTCGATCACCAGGCCGGCGCCGACGCCGCTCGCGACCTTGATGTAGGCGAGGTCGCGGACACCCCTGCCGCTGCCCCAGACCAGCTCACCGAGGGCGCCCAGGTTGGCGTCGTTGTCCACGTGCACGGGCACGCCGAGCCGCTCGCGCAGCTCCTCGGCGGGCTTGGTGCCGGTCCAGCCCGGCAGGATGGCGGTCGAGCCGAGGCTGCCGGACTCCACGTCGATCGGGCCGGGCACGCCGACGCCCACACCGGCGACCTTGGACCGGTCGACGCCCGTTGCTGCAATCAGGCGATTGACCAGCTCTTCCGCCCGGTCGAAGCCCTGCTTCGCGGAGGCGTCCACGTCCAGCGGCTCGGACTCCTCGGCCAGCACCTGGTGCGCGAGGTTGCCGACCGCCACACGCAGATGCGTGTGGCCGAAGTCCACGCCGATGACGATGCCGGCGTCCCCGCTCAGGGAAACGCTGCGGGCCCTGCGGCCACCCGCCGAAGTGGGCGTGACCTCGACTGTTCCGCCGTCCTTGAGCTCGCGGACGATGTTGGAGACCGTCGCGGCGGACAGCCCTGTGGTCCTGGCGATCTCCGCCTGCGTGAGCGACCCGGCCAGCCGTACGGCCCGTACGACCCGTTCGAGGTTGGCTCGGTGCAGTGACGACTGCGACCCCGGAGTCTCCACGACGACCTCCTGCGCGCGGGACCGCTTCGATGGGGCCCCCTCTATGTCCAACTAGTGAACTCTAAGCTGAGCCGTTCGGGTCACCTCCCGTCAAGAGGTTGAACCGGATCGGGGTTCCTGTACACATACGTGAGCGCCGCCCCCGGGTACCGGGGGCGGCGCGTCCACAAGCGGTCCGCGGACGCTACTTCAGCGCCCCCGCGGTCAGCCCCTGCACCACCTGACGCTGGAAGACGATGTACGCCACCAGCACCGGCAGCATCGCCATCACCAGGCCGGCGAAGAGGCCGGACCAGTCGCCCTTGTACCCCTGGCTGGCCGCAAGCTGCACCAGCCCCTGGGTCAGCACCCGCTTGTCCGGGTCGGTGTTGAGCACCGTCGGCAGCATGTACTGGTTCCACTGGCCGAGGAAGTTGAAGATCCCCACGCTGATCAGGCCGGGCTTGGCCATCGGCAGCATGATCTGGAAGAACGTCCGGCTGTGCGAGGCCCCGTCGACGAAGGCCGCCTCCGCCACCGAGGTCGGCAGGGTGCGGAAGAACGCGGTCAGGAAGAAGACCGTGAAGGGCAGCGAGTAGGCGATGTAGACGAGGATCAGACCGTGGATGGTGTTCAGGAGGCCCATGTTGTTCACGACGTAGAACAGCGGGACCAGCGCCAGCATGATCGGGAAGCTCATGCCGCCGATGAACAGGTAGTAGATGAAGCGGTTGCCCGGGAAGTCGAACCTGGCGAGCACGTACGCCGCCATCGAGCCCAGCACCAGGGTGCCGATGAGCGAACCCGCCACCACCAGGATGGTGTTGAGGAAGTAGTCGCTCATGTTGGCGTCGGTCCAGGCCCGCGCCCAGTTGTCGAAGTGCAGCTTGTCGGGCAGCGCCCAGGGCGAGCTGAAGATGGAGTTGTCGTCCTTGAAGGACGTCATCACGGCCCACAGCAGCGGCATGACGACCATGAACGCCCAGAGGATGAGCATCCCGTGGGAGAAGACGTTGAGGACGTTTCCTTCCTTCTTCGCCTTCTTCACGGGCCCGGCGGCCGGGATGTCGACCTTGCTGACGGAGGCGCCGGACTCGGCCGGTACGGGGGCGGGGGTCTGTGTCGTCTTCATCTGGTCAGTACTCCAGCCGCTCGCGCCGACCCAGCCGCATCACGAGCGCCGCGAAGGCCAGCGTGACGACGAGCAGGGCGACGCCGATGGTGGTGGCGTAGGCGGCCTGCCCGTCACGGAACGCCTTCTGGTACACGTACAGGACCATGACGGTGGTCGAGTAGTCGGGACCGCCCGGCCCGGTCGTCATGATCTGTACGACCGCGAACGACTCGGCGCCCAGCGCGAGGATGCCCATGTAGACCCAGCCGGACTGCACGGTGTCCCACAGCAGCGGCAGGGTGATCCGGAAGAACGTGCTGACGCGGTTCGCGCCGTCCAGCAGCGCGGCCTCGTACAGGTCCGCCGGGATGGAGGCCATGCCGGCGGAGAAGAGGACCACGAAGAAGCCGACGGTGGACCAGACGAGCACGGCCATCACGCACCACAGGGCGAGGCTCGGATCGCCCAGCCAGAGCGGCTGGATGCTGCCGAGCCCGATCCCGCGCAGCAGGGAGTTGATCGCGCCGCTGTCCGGGTTGTACGCGAAGGCGAACAACAGGGCGACGATCGCGATCGAGAGCACCTGCGGGAAGAAATAGACGATCTTGTAGAAGGAAGAGCCCCGGACTCCGGAGATCACCGGGCCGCCCTTCCTTCTCCGTCCGCCCACATTGATCATGAAGGCGAAGAACAACGCCAGGCTGATCGTCACCACCGGCAGCACCAACGCGAACAGCAGGCTGTGCTGCAACGACTTCCAGAAGATCTCGTCGTCGAGCATCCTCTTGTAGTTGTCGAAGCCGACCATCTTGAATTCGGGACTCAGGCCGGTCCAGTCCGTGAACGAGTAGTAGATGGACTGGATGAACGGCCAGACGACGAAAAGCGCGTACAGCCCCAGGGGCAGTGCCAGAAACCCCACGATGAACCGGTACTTGCCGTGCTGCATTACTACCTACCCCGATCTCTGGGCGGGTGCTGACGCTGGTGACGGACCCTCACTGGTGCTTGTAGTGCTTGATCGACGTGTCCTTGGCGGCCGCGTCGGCGAAGCCCTGGATCTTCTTGATGGTCTCGGCCGGAGTCGCCCGCCCGGCCATCATCTCGCCGAGGCCTGCGACGCCGATCTGCTCCTTCTGCAACTGCACGTACCAGTCCTGCAGCCGTGGATTCAGCACGTTCTGGCCGGCGAGCTTGAGCGCCGCGACACCGGAGGTGAGCCCCGGGGTCAGGGAGATCCCGGAGGTGCCGCCGTTGTACGCCGTCAGCGACTTCACCTTGCTGGTGAAGTTCTTCGAGGAGGCCTCGCTGAGCATGATGCGCAGCTGCTCCATGCCGCCCTCGGGGTTCTTCGCCTTGGCCGGCACGATGAAGGGCTCACCGCCGGACGCCCAGATCGTGCCGAAGGGCAGCTTGTCGGAGCTGTCGATGCCGGTGGGCGCGGAGACGGCGAGGTTGAAGTCCTTGGGGATGACGTTCGCCGACTCGTTCTCCACCCAGGAGCCGTTCGGGATGAACAACGCCTTGCCCTTGGCCCACGCGGTCTGCGACTGGATGTGGTCCAGGCCGGGGGTGCCCTTGAGGATGTAGCCCTTCTTGTAGAGCTCGTAGTAGGCGTCGAAACACGCCTTGACGGCCGGGTGCTTCCAGGCGTTCGGCTCAAGGTTGTCGATGGCGTCGAGGACCTCGCGGCCGCCGACCTTGCCGATCATGGGGTAGAGCGAGAAGGGGATGTAGTACGGGTACTTGCCCGCGTACGTCCAGCCCGCCATGCCCTTCTTCTTGGCCTTCTCGCACACGGCGAGCATCTCGTCCCAGGTCTTGGGGTACTCCGCGTCGAGCGAGTCCAGGGCCTTCTGCGAGTACCAGACGCCGTACACCGTGTAGGCGTAGTACATGATCCAGACCGGGTCGCCGTCGAACTGGCCCATCTCCACGATGCCGGGGCGCAGCGTGTCGCGGACCTTCTTGTTCGGGTCGTCGTAGGACGGGGCGTCAAGGAGCGGGGTGAGGTCGGCGAGCTGCTTCTTGCCGACCAGGACGCCCATGTCCATCTGCTCGGCGCCGGAGTTGTCGATCAGGTCCGGCGGTGTGCCCTGGTTGAAGCGGGGCTGCAGGGTGGACTGGATCTTCTGGGTCGCGGAGAACTTCACCTTCACCTTCGGGAAGTTCTTCTCGTAGATCTTCACGGCGTCCTGGGCGTACTCCTTGCCGAAGCCGCCGTCGAAGAGGACGAACTCCATACCCGCGGTGTCGTTGACGCCCAGCGGGTTCTTGGCGGTCTTCTTGCCCGCCTTGGCCTTGTCGCCGCTGTCGCCGCCGCCGCTGCTGGCGCACGCCGAAAGGAAGCTCATCGTTGGTACGGAGATCAGTCCGAGCGCGGCCGACCGCTTGATCAGATCGCGGCGGCCGACACCCCGTGCGCCGTTGTTTTCCGCGCCGGTGTTCTCGGCGGAAGTGGATCCCATGCTCAAGTCCTCGCCTTCTCCAGGACTCAGGCGGTGAACCGGATCCTCCCCGGCACCGCGGTCAGGTCAAGCAGGGTCGTGCAGGAAGTGCGGATCGTGAAGAACGGATCGGGTGAATCGCCGACAGGTATAGTCCACTTCCCGCCAACGGAGCAAGATCGAATGCAAGGTTGGCCAATGGTCTTATCCGAGTTGAGACCTCCAGGAAATATGAGGCGCCTGTGACCACCTTGCCGGAAAAATCCGCGACATAGACCCCGAATGCCACAGCCAACACCCTTGACACCACTGGCCACTTGGCCCACTACTGGTCTCTGCGCGTCGAAGTTGACAACGTTGTCCCAATGAGCGCAGGGAGGGTGCTGGCGTATGCGGCACAGAGCTCGGCACGGGTGGGGGCACAGCTGGGGTCCGGCGGTCGTGTTGGCGGCCGCCTTTGCCTTGGCGATCGGATCGCAGGGGGCGGCGACCGCGCTGCCGGCGAAGGCGAAGGCCGCCGAGAAGGGGTTCGCCTCCTCGTTCGAGGCGGGTGACCCGGCACCGGACTGGGTGAACACGGTCGACACGGCACCGGGCGGCGGCAAGCGGGCCTCCGGCGTCGACGGCGGCTACAGCAGCGGCATCCCGGGCAACGTCACCGACCATGTGACGGACGTGCGGGCCAGTGCCGAGAACACGGGCGGCGGCGAGGTGAAGGAGAACCTCGTCGACGGCGAGTCCGGCACCAAGTGGCTGACGTTCGCGCCCACCGGCTGGGCCGAGTTCGACCTGGACAAGCCGGTCAGGCTCGTGACGTACGCGCTCACCTCGGCCAACGACTTCGCCGAGCGCGACCCGAAGGACTGGACCCTGCAGGGCTCCACCGACGGCAAGGACTGGAAGACCGTCGACAGCCGCTCCGGCGAGTCCTTCCCCGAGCGCTTCCGGACGAAGTCCTACGACCTGGCCGAGCCCGCCGAGTACCAGCACTTCCGGCTCGACATCACGAAGAACAACGGCGCCGACGACATCCTGCAACTCGCCGACGTGCAGTTCTCCACGGGCGGCAGCGGCGGACCGGTGCCGCAGGACATGCTCTCGCTGGTCGACCGCGGCCCGAGCGGGTCGCCCACCGCGAAGGCGGGCGCCGGATTCACCGGAAAGAGGGCCCTGCGCTACGCCGGCCGGCACACCGCCGACGGGCGGGCGTACTCGTACAACAAGATCTTCGACGTGAACGTGGCCGTCGGCCGGGACACCCGGCTGTCGTACCGGATCTTCCCGTCCATGGCGGACGGCGACCGGGACTACGACGCCACGAACGTCTCTGTCGACCTGGCCTTCACGGACGGCACCTACCTGAGCGGCCTGGGCGTGAGTGACCAGCACGGCTTCGGGCTCTCGCCGCAGGCGCAGGGCGCGGCCAAGATCCTCTACGTCAACCAGTGGAACAATGTCGCCTCACGGATCGGGTCCGTCGCGGCCGGCAAGACCGTCGACCGGATCCTGGTGGCGTACGACTCCCCCAAGGGCCCGGCGGAGTTCCGCGGCTGGCTGGACGACGTCTCGATCAAGAGCGTGGCGCCCGAGAAGCCGAGAGCCCATCTGTCCGACTACGCCCTCACCACCCGCGGCACCAACTCCAGCGGCGGCTTCTCGCGCGGCAACAACTTCCCCGCGACCGCCGTGCCGCACGGCTTCAACTTCTGGACGCCGGTGACCAACGCGTCCTCGCTGAGCTGGCTGTACGACTACGCACGCGCGAACAACGACGACAACCTGCCGACGATCCAGGCCTTCAGCGCGAGCCACGAGCCGAGCCCGTGGATGGGCGACCGGCAGACCTTCCAGGTGATGCCGTCCGCCGCGTCCGGCACCCCGGACACCGGCCGTCAGGCGCGGGAGCTGGCCTTCCGGCACGAGAACGAGACCGCGCGGCCGTACTACTACGGGGTGCGGTTCGAGAACGGCCTCAAGGCCGAGATGACGCCGACCGACCACGCGGCAGCCCTGCGCTTCACCTATCCGGGCGACGACGCGAGCGTCGTGTTCGACAACGTGACGGAGCAGGCGGGGCTCACCCTCGACAGGGAGAACGGGGTCGTCACCGGCTACTCGGACGTGAAGTCCGGGCTGTCGACGGGCGCGACCCGGCTCTTCGTCTACGGCGTGTTCGACAAGCCCGTGAAGGACGGGTCGTCGAGCGGGGTCAAGGGCTTCCTGCGGTTCGACGCGGGCAAGGACCGTACCGTCACCCTCCGCCTGGCCACCTCACTCATCAGCGTCGACCAGGCCAAGGACAACCTCCGCCAGGAGATCCCGGACGGCATGTCCTTCGACACGGTGAAGAACCGCGCCCAGCGCACGTGGGACAGGCTGCTCGGAAAGGTCGAGGTCGAGGGCGCCACGCCGGACCAGCTCACCACCCTCTACTCCAGCATGTACCGGCTGTACCTGTACCCCAACTCCGGCTTCGAGAAGGTCGGTTCGAAGGACCAGTACGCCTCGCCGTTCTCGCCGATGCCGGGTCCTGACACCCCGACCCACACCGGTGCGAAGATCGTGGACGGCAAGGTGTACGTCAACAACGGCTTCTGGGACACCTATCGGACCACCTGGCCGGCGTACTCGTTCCTGACGCCCTCTCAGGCGGGCGAGATGGTCGACGGGTTCGTGCAGCAGTACAAGGACGGCGGCTGGACCTCGCGCTGGTCGTCGCCGGGTTACGCGGACCTGATGACCGGCACCTCCTCGGACGTGGCCTTCGCGGACGCGTACGTCAAGGGCGTCCACTTCGACGCCAAGGCGGCCTACGACGCGGCCCTGAAGAACGCGACGGTCGTGCCTCCTGCGTCGGGCGTGGGCCGCAAGGGCATGGCGACCTCGCCCTTCCTCGGCTACACGAGCACGGACACGGGCGAGGGCCTTTCGTGGGCGATGGAGGGCTACGTCAACGACTACGGCATCGCAGAGATGGGCCGGGCTCTCTACAAGAAGACGGGCGAGAAGCACTACGAGGAGGAGTCCGAGTACTTCCTCAACCGCGCCCAGGACTATGTGAATCTCTTCGACTCCAAGGCGGGCTTCTTCCAGGGGAAGGACGACAAGGGCAACTGGCGTGTGGACTCGTCCAAGTACGACCCGCGCGTATGGGGCTACGACTACACGGAGACCGACGGCTGGGGCTACGCCTTCACCGCCCCGCAGGACAGCCGGGGCCTGGCCAACCTGTACGGCGGCCGCAAGAGGCTCGCGGACAAGCTCGACGACTACTTCGCCACCCCGGAGACGGCGTCCCCGGACTTCGTCGGCTCCTACGGCGGTGTCATCCACGAGATGACCGAGGCGCGGGACGTCCGGATGGGCCAGTACGGGCACTCCAACCAGGTCGCCCACCACGTCAACTTCATGTACGACGCGGCGGGCGAGCCGTACAAGGCGCAGCAGAACGTCCGTGAGGTGCTCTCCCGCCTGTACACCGGCAGCGAGATCGGGCAGGGCTACCACGGCGACGAGGACAACGGCGAGCAGTCGGCCTGGTACCTGTTCTCCTCGCTCGGCTTCTATCCGCTGGTGATGGGCAGCGGCGAGTACGCCATCGGCTCCCCGCTGTTCAAGAAGGCGACGGTGCACCTGGAGAACGGGCACGACCTCGTCGTCAAGGCGCCGAAGAACAGCGCGGAGAACGTGTACGTGCAGGGGCTGAAGGTCAACGGCCGTACGTGGACGAGGACTTCGCTCCCCCACTCGCTGCTGGAGAAGGGCGGCGTCCTGGACTTCGACATGGGGTCGAAGCCCTCGTCCTGGGGCACGGGCAAGGATGCGGCGCCCATGTCGATCACGCAGGACGACAAGGTGCCGACGCCTCGTGCGGACGTGCTGAAGGGCGACGGGGCGCTGTTCGACAACACGTCGGCGACGGACGCGACCGTGACCTCCGTGGACCTGCCGGTCTCCGGGGCGGTCAAGGGCCTCCAGTACACGGTGACCTCGTCCGCCGACCGCGCCTTGGCGCCGACCGGCTGGACGCTTCAAGGCTCGGACGACGGGGCCACCTGGAAGACCCTGGACATCCGGTCCGGCGAGTCCTTCCGATGGGACCGGCAGACGCGCGCGTTCACCGTGAAGTCTCCGGGCACGTACGGGAAGTACCGTCTGGTCCTCGACGGCGAGGCGGTCGTGTCTGAGGTCGAACTGCTCGCCTGAGCAGTCGAGTTGGGGGTACCCGGGGGACGCGTCGAGCGCGGCGCGTCCCCCGTCTACCGGAGGCTCAGCGCGGTCTCCTGCCCCATGTGCGACAGCTTCTCGGGGTTGCGCACGGCGTAGAACCCGGTGATGAGGCCGTTGTCGACGCGCAGCGCCACCACGGTGTCGATCTCGTCGTCGAACCGGACGACCAGTGCCGGATAGCCGTTGACCTGGGCCGGCCGCAGCGACTGGGGCGGGATCCTGCCCACCCCCGTGGCCAGCAGACGCGCCACCTTGTCGGCCCCCACCACGGGCTGCAGGACGGCCTGCTTGACGCCGCCGCCGTCGCCCAGGAAGACGACGTCCGGCGCGAGGATGTCGAGCAGCCCCTGCAGGTCCCCCGTCCGGACCGCCCGCTGGAAGGCGTCGAGCGCGTGCCGGGTCTCGGCCGGGGACACGCCCCCGCGGGGGCGGCGCGCCGCGACATGGGCGCGTGCCCGGTGCGCGATCTGACGGACCGCGGCCGGGCTCTTGTCGACGGCCTCGGCGATCTCGTCGTGCCCGAGGTCGAACACCTCGCGCAGCACGAACACCGCCCGCTCGGTCGGCGTGAGCGTCTCCAGCACCAGCAGCATCGCCATCGAGACGCTGTCCGCCAGCTCCACGTCCTCGGCGACGTCCGGGGCGGTCAGCAGCGGCGCGGGCAGCCAGGTGCCGACGTAGGACTCCTTGCGGCGGCCGAGTGTGCGCAGCCGGGTCAGCGCCTGGCGGGTGGTGATCCGGACCAGGTAGGCACGGTGATCACGCACGGTGTCGAGTTCGACGCCCGCCCAGCGCAACCAGGTCTCCTGCAGGACGTCCTCCGCGTCGGCGGCCGAGCCGAGCATCTCGTAGGCGACCGTGAACAGCAGATTGCGGTGGGCGACGAACGACTCGGTGGCCGTGTCCTGCGTGTGCTCCCTGTGCTCGCTGTTCACCGGCTGCTCCTGCCTGCTCGCCCTTGATGACATCACGCGCACAAGACGCCGGCCACCGCACCCGTGTGACATCCGTCAGCGGTGGCGTACGTCACACGATCGTCCTGTCACAGGGGGCCGGGCACCGGCATCTCTTGTCCGACCATGCAACGCCACACGTGAGGACAAGATCATGGACGCTCGATTCAACCTGTTCGACAACGAGATCTCCAGCAGGTTCTCCAAGCGGTTCGCCAACAGCAGCCTGGTGATCCAGCAGTCGCCGCTGCCCGTCTCCACCCAGGAGCTGGTGTCGCTGCGGGTCAGCCAGATCAACGGCTGCGGCTGGTGCATCGACTTCCACACCAAGGAGATGGCGGCCGCCGGTGAGACCTCGGTGCGGCTGAACCTGGTCGCCGCCTGGCGCGAGTCCACCGTGTTCACCGAGGCCGAGCGGGCCGCGCTGGCATTCGCCGAGGAGGGGACCCGGCTCGCCGACGCCGGCCAGGGTGTGTCCGACGGGACGTGGGAGCAGGTGCGGAAGCACTTCGACGACGACCAGCTCGCCGCACTGGTCTGCCTGGTCGCACAGATCAACGCGGCCAACCGGCTCGCCGTGATCGTGCACCAGAAGGGCGGTTCCTACGAGGTCGGCATGTTCGCCGCCGCGTCGGCCGGCTGAAGGCGCAAGGCCGCCACGCCCGGCCTCCGGTGCCGGGCGTGGCGGAGGAGGAGTCAGCCGGTCGCGAGGGTGAACACGTGCAGGTCCGTGTTCCGTGGCAGTGTCACGCTCGCGATCGTCTTCCCCTCCGGCGCCGCGAACGGCTTGGTGGCGAAGACGTAGGTGGCCACCGGATCCCTGTCGGCGCCCGAGACATTCCGGTACGCGGTCCTCGCGACGACCTCGTTGCCGTACTGGACGGTCCCGGCGCCGCCGCCGACGGTCCAGTCGGTGAAGGCGAGGTCGATCGTGTCGGTGGTGCCGTCGGAGTAGGTGACGGAGGCCTTGGTCCGCTGGTCGCCGTTGACCGCGCTGCCGATGAAGGACAACCTGGCCGCGGGGTCGGCGAGTTGGACGGTCTGGCCGTCTGCCGCCACGTTGTCGGGACGGGCGCTCGGCGAGTTCGGCCAGCTGAAGGCCAGCCCGTCGACCGTGCCGTGTCCGCCCGGTGCGAGGCCGGCCGCCGCGAGGGCCTGGCGGGAGTAGCTCCAGCCGCCGCCGTCGAAGTCGGCCTCGCCGTGGTCGCTTTCGTCGTCGGAGATGCCGGTGTTGTCGTAGGTGGCGAGGAGTGTGCCGGGAGCGGCCACCGTCAGGGCCACGGGCTGCTCGTACGAGGTGCCGCCCGAGGTCACCGTGACCCTGACGTCGTAGAACCCCTGCTTCAGGTCCTTGGCCGCGCCGAGAGTGATCTCCTGTGATCCGTCGACGACCGTCCCCTCGGCGGGAGTCGCGCTGACCCCGTCGGGCGTCTCGACCTCGAACCGCACCTCGGGTCCCGTGCCTCCGCTCAGCGACAGGGCTCGGATGCCGACCTTCGTGCTGCCGTCCGGCGCGACGGTCGCCGTGGTCGGGCCGACGCCGATCTGGTACGGCTGCTCGCCCGCGCGGAAGGAGGGCGGGGCGTCGGACGGGTCGCTTCCCCACTCCCTGTCCGGCGTACCGGAGAGCGTGTAGTCGAGCGTGCCGCCGTCGCGCACGAGGGAGTCCGCCAGCCAAGGCCGTTCGCTGGTACGGCCGTTGACCTTCAGGGAGTGGATGTACGGGGCGTCGGCGGCGGCGCCGTTCGCGCGGATGGAGATGTCGTTGCCGTGGGGCCGGTCGATCTCGATGCGCGGAAACAGCGGTGAGGCGAGGGCGAGTTCGGCACGGGACGGCACCTGGGGGTACATGCCCAGGGCGGAGAAGACGTACCAGGAGGACATCGCGCCGAGGTCGTCGTTGCCGGGGATGCCGGCGGGCTCGGTGGACCACAGCGTCCGCATCGCCGCGCGCACCGTCTCCTGCGCCTTGTAGGGCGCGCCCGCGTAGTCGTAGAGGTAGGGCACGTTGATGGACGGCTCGTTGTCCAGCTCGGACTTGTCGCCGCCGCTGCCGGTGAAGGCCCAGCCGCCGTCGGCCTCGTGGAAGAAGGTGTCGAGGCGGGCGAGCGCCGTGTCCTTGCCGCCCATCGCCGCGAACAGGCCGGCCGGGTTGTGCTGGACCATCCAGGTGTACTGGGCGGCCGTGCCCTCGACGAAGCCGTTGCCGGTGGCCGGGGTGAAGCCGGTGACCCAACTGCCGTCCGCCTTGCGGTTCGCGATGTAGCCACCGGTCGGATCGGCCGCGATGTCGAAGTTGTTCTGCCACCACTGGGAGCGCGTGGCGAAGGCGGCCGCCGTGTCCTTCTCCCCTGCCGCCGCGGCGAGTTGGGCGAGGGAGAAGTCGGCGCCGGACATCTCCAGGGTCTCGGCGGCCCCACCCCAGGCGTTGGAGACGGACGGCATGTAGTGCAGCTTCAAGTACTTGTCCAGGGACGGCCGTTGGCCGACGGACAGCACCGGTTTGCCCGCGGAGGACAGGTCCTGGGCGGTGGGGACCGTGGCCGCCGTGACGAGCGACTTCAAAGCGCCGCGCAGGTCGAAGTCCGTGCCGCCGAAGGCGCGGATACCGGCGAGGGCGGTAGGTGAGGGGTCGCCGTTCATGACGTGCGTGCCGCTCGCGCCGTGCAGCCAGCGGTCCCAGACGCCGCCGTTCTGTCCGGCCAGCTCGTACAGCGACTGCGCGATGTCCGAGCCCGTGCGCGGGTTGAGGAGGGTCAGCAGCTGTACCTGGTCCCGGTAGACGTCCCAGCCGGAGAAGGTGCCGTACTGGGCCCGGTGTCCACGGGCGACCGTGTGCACCTGACCGTCGCCGCCGGTGTATCTGCGGTCGGCGTCGCTGATGACGTTCGGGTGGAGCAGCGCGTGGTACAACGCGGTGTAGAAGGTGGTGCGCTCGGCATCGGTGCCGCCGCCGACCCGGATGGCGCCCAGACGCTCGCGCCAGGCCCGGCGGGCGGCCTCCCGCACCGCGTCGAAGGAGCGGTACGACGGGTTCTCGGCCGCGAGATTGGCGGCGGCCCCCGCCCGGCTGACGTACGAGATGCCGACCTTGACGTTGACCGGCCCGGCGCCGGGCTCGAACTCGACGTAGCCGCCTGCGCCCTTGCCTGCGACGGGCTGCCCGCCCTTGGAGAAGCCCCCCGTGCCGCCGTTCGCCGAGGTCGACCCCGGGTTCAGTCTGTCGTCCTGCCAGGTGCCGGCCGACTTGAAGGCGCGGTCGAAGCGGGCGGTGAAGTAGAGGGTGTAGTAGGGGCGTTGGCCCTCGGGGTCGAGGTAGCCGCAGAAGTCGCCGGAGGTGACGGAGCCGGAGACCGTGCGGGTCGCCGGGTCGATGCGGACCGACGAATCGGTGGAGCCCACCTCGGAGTTGGCGGTGCGAACGAGAAGCGAGGCGGGCTTGTCGGCCGGGTAGGTGAAGCGGGCGGAGCCCGTGCGGGCCGTCGCGGTGAGGTCGGCTGTGACCCCGGAGGCCAGACCCACCTCGTAGTGGCCGGGCTCGGCCGTCTCGTCGGCGTGACGGAAGTCGGACGCGTAGACGGCGTCCTTGGTGTCACTCGCGGGCGAGGAGGTGACCTCCCCGGCGTACGGGAAGAACGGGATGTCGCCGCTGCCGCCCGCGCAGCCGGTGCCCGACATGTGGGTGAGGCTGAAGCCGCGGATGCGGGTGGCGTCGTACTGGTAACCGCCGGGCGCGGCCGTGCGCGTGGCGTCGCCTCTGGTGTTCTCGGGGCTCCAGGAGAGCATGCCGAACGGGGTGACGGCGCCCGGGAAGACGTTGCCGCCGTTCCTGGTGCCGATGAGCGGGTCGACGTACGAGGTCGGGTCCCGGACGAGGTCCGGTGGGGCGGCGGTGGCGGCCGACGCAGGGGTGGTCGCCAGGGCGGGGGTGGCGCCGCCGGCCGCGAGAACGGCGGCGAGCAGCAGGGACGTAGGACGGAAACGCATGACGCGGCCCCTCCTCCTTCGGACGGGTCGCGCATCACAGGTCGCACAAGCCGCAGGGACAGTAGCGTGCGCCAGCCGTACCACGGAAGGGTGCGTACGGGCGCGAGGCGCGCGCGACACGGCCACCCGGACGGGTGACCCAGGTCAACTGGCTTGACATCGTTGTCCGTTGAGGCGGTAGAGTCATGTGCAGACCATCAGACAACGTTGTCGCATCGCAGCGTCGCCACAAGCCAGCACCACCCGGGCAGGTACTCCCCCGGCCTGCCCGGCTCGCGGACCCGGTGGACCGCCTACACCGCCACCGGGTCCGCCCCGAGCGCCCATCCCCTCCGTGTCGGCCGTTCACTGGCGACAGGCTTCCGCGCCGGCCGTTCACGGCGGCAGGTTTCCGTGTCAGCCGTTTACAGATGCCCCGGTTCGCGCTAACTTCCGCACAGGGCGGGGTGGGAGCGCTCCCATATGAGCGACGGACCGGAACCCGCCGCCTCAGAGGCAAAGCCCCCACCCCGCCCGCATCCGCACCTCGCACACGGCACATCTCGCACAGGGCACACCCGCATCCGCACGGCCCGTACCCGAAGGAAGCGAGCTGTCATGATCCTGACAACTTTGCGTCAGAGCCGACCCGAACGGCGACCGAGCCGTCGATTGACCACCTGGGCCCTCTTCCTCGTCCTCGTCTCCCTCCTCACCACGCTGCCCGCCGTCGCACTCGTCGTCACGGCCGGCGGCAGGGCCGAGGCGCACGGCACGCCCATGAAGCCCGGCAGCCGCACCTTCCTGTGCTGGGAGGACGCCCTCACGGACACCGGTGAGATCAAGCCGGTCAACCCGGCGTGCAAGGCGGCCCAACAGGCCGGCGGTACCACGCCGTTCTACAACTGGTTCTCCGTGCTGCGCTCCGACGGCGCCGGCCGCACCCGCGGCTTCGTGCCGGACGGCAAGCTGTGCAGCGGCGCCAACCCCAACTTCACGGGCTTCGACATCCCGCGCAACGACTGGCCGCTCACCCATCTCACCTCGGGCGCGACAGTCGACTTCTCGTACAACGCGTGGGCCGCGCACCCGGGTTGGTTCCACGTCTACATCACCAAGGACGGCTTCGACCCGGCAAAGCCGCTGACCTGGGACGACATGGAGGACACCCCGTTCCTGGAGGCCGACCACCCGCCGCTGCACGGCAGCCCGGGCACGGTCGAGGCCAACTACTCCTGGACGGGCAGGCTCCCGGCCAACAAGTCCGGGCGACACATCATCTACATGGTCTGGCAGCGCTCCGACAGCGCGGAGACCTTCTACTCCTGCTCCGACGTCGTCTTCGACGGCGGCAACGGCGAGGTGACGGGCATTCACGACCCGGGCAACCCGACGGACCCCGTACCCGGCAAGTGCGAGGCCACCCGCAGGACCACCAACAGCTGGAGCGGGGGCTACCAGTCCGAGGTGACCGTCACCAACACCGGCGACGTCCCGATGCTCGGCTGGATGGTCGACTGGACACTGCCGGGCGGCCAGAAGGCCGCGAGCCTGTGGAACGGCAGCGCGACGTACGACGGTCAGGACGTGATGGTCCACAACGCCGACTGGAACGGTTCGCTCAGTCCGGGCCAGAGCACGACCTTCGGGTACGTCGTCTCGGGCGACGGCGGTGACACGGCGACGAGCCTGCCCTGCCGGGTCGGCTGAACCGGCCGGCCGGGCACACCTGTGGTTCCGTGCCTGGACACGGCGAAGGCCGCGCCCCCGGCGAACCGGGGACGCGGCCTTGGACTGCCGTGCGCTGCCGCTTACTTGCGGATCAGCGAGCGCAGCACGTACTGCATGATGCCGCCGTTGCGGTAGTAGTCGGCCTCACCGGGGGTGTCGATGCGGACGACCGCGTCGAACTCGACGCCCGTGTCGGTGGTGACCTTGACCGTGCGCGGCGTGGTGCCGTTGTTGAGCTCCTCGACGCCGGTGAAGGAGAAGGTCTCCTCGCCGGTCAGGCCGAGGGAGGAGGCCGAGGCACCCTCCGGGAACTGCAGCGGCAGGACGCCCATGCCGATGAGGTTCGAGCGGTGGATGCGCTCGTACGACTCGGCGATGACGGCCTTGACGCCGAGGAGGGCCGTGCCCTTGGCCGCCCAGTCGCGGGACGAACCGGAGCCGTACTCCTTGCCGGCCAGGATGGCCAGCGGGATGCCCTGCTCGATGTAGTTGCGCGAGGCGTCGTAGATGAACGACACGGGCGCGTCGGGCTGCGTGAAGTCGCGGGTGTAGCCGCCTTCCGTCCCCGGCGCGATCTGGTTGCGCAGGCGGATGTTGGCGAACGTGCCACGGATCATGACCTCGTGGTTGCCGCGGCGCGAGCCGTAGCTGTTGAAGTCGCGGCGCTCGACGCCGTGCTCCGTGAGGTACTTGCCGGCCGGGGTGTCCGCCTTGATCGCACCGGCGGGCGAGATGTGGTCCGTCGTCACCGAGTCGCCCAGCTTGGCCAGGACGCGGGCGCCGGAGATGTCGGAGACCGGGGACGGCTCGTGCTGCATGCCCTCGAAGTACGGGGGCTTGCGGACGTAGGTGGACTGCGGGTCCCACTCGAAGGTGTTGCCGGTCGGGATCGGCAGCGCCTGCCACTGGGCGTCGCCCGCGAAGACGTCCTGGTAGGACTTGTTGAACATGTCCTCGCCGATGGCGTTCGCCACGACGTCGTTGACCTCGGCCTCGGAGGGCCAGATGTCCTTCAGGAAGACCGGGTTGCCGTCCTGGTCGATGCCCAGGGCGTCCCGCGTGATGTCCACCTTCATGGAGCCGGCGAGGGCGTAGGCGACGACCAGCGGCGGGGAGGCCAGGTAGTTCATCTTGACGTCGGGGTTGATCCGGCCCTCGAAGTTCCGGTTGCCGGAGAGGACCGAGGTGACCGCGAGGTCGTGGTCGTTGACGGCCTTGGAGACCTCCTCCGGCAGCGGGCCGGAGTTGCCGATGCAGGTGGTGCAGCCGTAGCCGACGAGGTTGAAGCCGACCTTGTCGAGGTAGGGGGTGAGCCCCGCCTTGTCGAAGTAGTCGGTGACGACCTTGGAGCCCGGGGCGAGGGTGGTCTTGACCCACGGCTTGCGGGTCAGGCCCTTCTCCACGGCCTTCTTCGCGACGAGGGCGGCGGCGACCATGACGTACGGGTTCGAGGTGTTGGTGCAGGAGGTGATGGCCGCGACCGTCACCGCACCGTGGTCGATCTCGTACGTGGAGCCGTCGGGGGCGGTCACGGTGACCGGGTTGGACGGGGCGCCGTTCGGGGCGACGGCCGGGGCGTCGGAGGCCGGGAAGGACTCCTGGCCGGCCTCGTCCACGGAGTCGACGTAGTTGCGTACGTCCGTCTTGAACTGCTCGGCCGCGTTCGCGAGGACGATGCGGTCCTGCGGGCGCTTCGGGCCGGCGATGGAGGGGACGACCGTGGAGAGGTCCAGCTCCAGCTTCTCGGAGAAGTCCGGCTCGGCCTTCGGGTCCAGCCAGAGGCCCTGCTCCTTGGCGTACGACTCGACGAGCGCGACCTGCTGGTCGCTGCGGCCGGTCAGGCGCAGGTACTTCAGGGTCTCGTCGTCGATCGGGAAGATCGCGGCGGTGGAGCCGAACTCCGGCGACATGTTGCCGATGGTGGCGCGGTTCGCGAGGGAGG
This sequence comes from Streptomyces sp. NBC_00461, assembly GCF_036013935.1. NCBI lineage: Bacteria > Bacillati > Actinomycetota > Actinomycetes > Kitasatosporales > Streptomycetaceae > Streptomyces > Streptomyces sp. NBC_00461. The sequence goes on along the minus strand of NZ_CP107902.1, from coordinate 7,427,127 downwards.
TGGCGGCGACGCCCTCACCGTAGAACTCGACGAACTTGCCGACGACGCCGTGCTTGCGCAGCATCTCGGTGATGGTGAGCACGAGGTCGGTGGCGGTGGTGCCCGGCTTGAGCTCGCCGGTGAGCTTGAAGCCGACGACGCGCGGGATGAGCATCGAGACGGGCTGGCCGAGCATCGCGGCCTCGGCCTCGATGCCGCCGACGCCCCAGCCCAGCACACCGAGGCCGTTGACCATGGTGGTGTGCGAGTCGGTGCCGACGAGGGTGTCGGGGTACGCCTGGCCGTTACGGACCATGACCGTGCGCGCCAGGTGCTCGATGTTGACCTGGTGGACGATGCCGGTGCCGGGCGGGACGACCTTGAACTCGTCGAAGGCGGTCTGGCCCCAGCGCAGGAACTGGTAGCGCTCCTTGTTGCGGCCGTACTCCAGCTCGACGTTCTGGGCGAAGGCGTCGTTGGTGCCGAACTTGTCGGCGATGACGGAGTGGTCGATGACCAGCTCGGCCGGGGCCAGCGGGTTGATCTTCGCCGGGTCGCCGCCGAGTTCCTTGACGGCCTCACGCATGGTGGCGAGGTCGACGACGCAGGGCACGCCGGTGAAGTCCTGCATGATCACACGGGCGGGCGTGAACTGGATCTCCTGGCTGGGCTGCGCCTGGGAGTCCCAGCCGCCGAGGGCGCGGATGTGGTCGGCGGTGATGTTCGCGCCGTCCTCCGTGCGGAGCAGGTTCTCCAGCAGGACCTTGAGGCTGTACGGCAGTCGGGCCGAGCCCTCCACCTTGTCCAGCCGGAAGATCTCGTACGACTCGTCGCCCACCTGCAGCGTGCTGCGGGCGTCGAAGCTGTTCGCCGACACGACAGTCTCCTTCATTGATGTGCGCGTACTCACCACGATCCTGCCGCCACGGCATCTTGCCCGTTCCGCTAAGGTAAGGCTAACTTAGGTAAGCCTTACTGCCAGGCTCGATGGTGGCGTGCGGCTGCGGTGCTCCTCGGCAGATATCTCGATGTCGAGATAACTCTAGTACATGGGGCCGGGATGGTCATGCCCTGCCTCCGCGTTGTGACGTCCGGCACGACTTGGCTCACCCGGTGATTATCCGGCCGGACGGGAGCTTCGGCGCGGAGAGGTAGCCGGCCTCCACGGGCTCCACCGCGAGAACGAGGCGGGCGGCCGGCAGCGCGCGGGCCGCACTTCACCCATCACTTCGCCAAGTCGGGGTAACCGAGGAGCGAGTCCGCTTTCCCGAAGGAGGCACGATGCCCCTCACGTTTCGCAAGAGTTTCCGGATCCTGCCGGGCGTGCGCCTGAACATCAACCGGCGGTCCTGGTCCCTCACCACCGGCGGCAGGAACGGTCCGCGGCACACGCACAGCAGTACGGGACGTCGTACGACATCGATGGATTTGCCCGGACCTTTCGGGTGGCGGCGCACCCGTAGCACAAGGCGGCATTGACGGGCCGTCACCCGAACGGCCCACCTGACGGGCCCCATCTCATATCTGAGATAGCCTCAACCTCATGGCAGACGACTACCTCGTACGCATCGGCAAGCTCATCCGTGACGCCCGGCAACACCGAGGCTGGACACAGGCGCAGCTCGCGGAAGCGCTCGGCACCAGCCAGAGCGCCGTCAACCGCATCGAGCGGGGCAACCAAAACATCAGCCTTGAGATGATCGCTCGAATCGGCGAAGCCCTGGAGAGCGAAATCGTCTCACTGGGCTATGCGGGCCCGATGCATCTGCGGGTGGTCGGCGGCCGTCGGCTGTCCGGGGCCATCGACGTCAAGACGAGCAAGAACGCGTGTGTGGCGCTGCTGTGCGCGTCCCTTCTCAACAAGGGGCGCACGGTGCTGCGCCGGGTGGCGCGGATCGAGGAGGTCTACCGGCTTCTGGAGGTGCTGAGTTCCATCGGTGTGCGCGCGCGGTGGATCAACAACGGCGTCGACCTGGAGATCGTGCCGCCGGCCGAGCTGAACATGGCGGCGATCGACGCCGACGCCGCCGTACGCACGCGGTCCATCATCATGTTCTTCGGCCCGCTGCTGCACCTCATGGACCGCTTCAAGTTGCCGTACGCCGGCGGTTGCGACCTCGGCACGCGGACCATCGAGCCGCACATGATCGCGCTGCGCCGGTTCGGGCTGGACATCACCGCCACCGAGGGGCAGTACCACGCCCTGGTGGACCGGACGGTGCGGCCCGACCGGCCGATCGTGCTGACCGAGCGCGGGGACACCGTCACCGAGAACGCGCTGCTGGCCGCCGCCCGGTCCGACGGGGTCAGCGTCATCCGCAACGCGTCCTCCAACTACATGGTCCAGGACCTGTGTTTCTTCCTGGAGACGCTCGGCGTGCGGGTCGAGGGCATCGGCACCACGACGCTCACCGTGCACGGCGTGCCGGACATCGACGTGGACGTGGACTACTCCCCCTCCGAGGACCCGGTCGAGGCGATGAGCCTGCTGGCCGCCGCCGTGGTGACGGAGTCGGAGCTGACGGTGCGTCGCGTGCCGATCGAGTTCCTGGAGATCGAGCTGGCGGTCCTGGAGGAGATGGGGCTCGACCACGACCGTACGCCGGAGTACTTCGCGGACAACGGCCGTACACGGCTGGTGGACCTCACCGTGCGGCCCTCCAAGCTGGAGGCGCCGATCGACAAGATCCACCCGATGCCGTTCCCCGGCCTGAACATCGACAACGTCCCGTTCTTCGCGGCCATCGCCGCCGTCGCGCAGGGCAAGACGCTGATCCACGACTGGGTCTACGACAACCGTGCCATCTATCTGACGGACCTGAACCGCCTCGGCGGGCGCCTGCAGCTCCTCGACCCGCACCGGGTGCTGGTCGAGGGCCCGACCCGCTGGCGCGCCGCCGAGATGATGTGCCCGCCCGCGCTGCGGCCCGCCGTGGTCGTCCTGCTGGCGATGATGGCGGCCGACGGCACGTCCGTGCTGCGCAACGTCTACGTCATCAACCGCGGCTACGAGGACCTCGCCGAGCGGCTCAACTCGGTCGGGGCGCAGATCGAGATCTTCCGGGACATTTGATGCGCGGGTGCCGCCGCGCCCCGTCTGACCTGCTACTTAGCGGGTCAGAGAGGGGCGCGCGGCATCCGTGGGACTTCATCGACGCGATCTTCGCGTAGCCGTAGCCGGTCGGCAGAGCCTGTGGAGCGGAGCGAGCGTCATGGCGCCGCACGAAGCTGTGCGGCCTCGTGGCGCAGTGCCCCCACGGTGGCCGTCACCTCGGGAGAGCGGTCGCGGACCGTGACGGCGACGACGGCTCGTCCGAGCCAGGCGGGGTCGTCGACTTGAACGACGCGGACTCCGGTGGGGACCGCGGCCGCGGCTACTTCGGGGAGTACGGCGATGCCGAGACCGGTGGCGACAAGGCCGAGGCGAGTGGGCCATTCGCGGGCGGCGTAGGCGATCCGCGGATGGTCGAGGGTCGGCCAGGCACCGAACTGGGGATCGTCACGGAGTCCTTTGCCGACGATCCAGGGTTCGTCCCTCAGCTCGGTCACCGGGATGGTTCCGCGGCCGGCGAACCGGTGGTCGGCAGGGACGGCGAGCAGAAGGCCGCCGTCGAGGAGCAGGTCGCGGCGCAGTCCCTCGAAATCGTAGGCGGGCAGGTCCGGTCCCACGCCGATCACCGCGACGTCGATACGGTGAGCGCGGAGTTGGCGAAGCTGCGTGGGCGAGGACGCCTCGCCGAAGTCGACGATCAGACCCGGGTGGTCGTTTCCCAGGCGAGCCAGTGCCCTGGGGACGAGCACGGCTGCGGCCGAGGGGAACGCCGCGATGGCGACTCGTCCGGTGACGTGGTCCTGCAGTCCGGCGAGGTCCGTGCTGACGGCGTCGATCTCGTTGAGGGCCGTCGCGGCTCGGCGGGCGAGCATCATGCCCGCGGGAGAGGGAGCCACCCCGCGGGCGCCCCGGACGAACAACGGTGCGCCCGCGGCGGCTTCCATCGCCGCCACCTGACGCGACACCGCTGACTGCGTGTACCCGAGTGCGTCGGCCGCGGCGGTGAACGATCCGGTGTCGACCACTGCCTGGACGACGCGCAGACCGGTGAGGGTGAAGTCCGCCATGCCGTCATCCTGGCACATTCCAAAACCGCATGTCTCATATGTAAGACCTTCGCTGGTGGAATACCTGGAACAGCAGCACGCTGGAGGAGCAATAGCAAGCAATTCACGCACAGCAATTCACGCAAGGGGAGCACCAGTCATGGCGAAGACGTGGTTCATCACGGGCAGTTCGAGGGGGTTCGGCCGCGAGTGGGCAGAGGCGGCGCTCGAACGCGGCGATCACGTCGCGGCGACGGCCCGGGACGTCCACCTGCTGACCCCTTTGGTCGAGCGGCACGGGGACGCGGTACTGCCGGTCCGGCTCGACGTCACCGACCGCGCCGCGGTGCATGAGGCGGTGCAGCTCGCCGCCTCGCATTTCGGTTCGCTGGACATCGCGGTCAACAACGCCGGCTACGGGCATTTCGGCATGGTCGAGGAGGTGAACGAGGACGACCTCCGGGCTCAGATGGAGACCAATTTCTTCGGTGCGGTGTGGGTCACGCAGGCCGTGCTGCCTCTCATGCGGTCGCAACGCTCGGGGAGGATCCTGCAGGTGACCAGTGAGGGAGGCGTACGTGCATTCCCCGGCATCGGTGCGTACCACGCCTCCAAATGGGCTCTTGAGGGGTTGTCGGAGTCCCTGGCGCAGGAAGTGGCAGCCTTCGGCATCCACATCACCAACGTCGAGCCCGGCCCCTATGCCACCGACTGGCTGGCCGGCGGGGCACGGCACAGTGCGCGGCACCCGGACTACACCGAAACCCGCGCGGCCACTGCACCGGATTTCGAGGTGGGCGACCCGCGCGCGACCCGCGACGCGATTCTTCGGATCGTCGATGCGGAACGCCCCCCACTGAGGATCTTCCTCGGCAAGTCCTTCACCGATGTCGCCACTCTCTACGAGGAGCGTCTGAGCACCTGGCGCCAGTGGCAGCCGGTCTCCCTGGCTGCGTTCGGCTGAGCGCCGGCGCCGGCTGTCAGTGGTGGGCGGTCATGCGGGCCAGGGCCTGCCCGGCGCTGTCGCGCATGGCCAGGTTGGCGTCCGCACGACGCGCTCCGACGATCTCCAACTGCACGGCCTGGGCTGCCTTGTGGGCGCGTGCCTCCAAGGCAGCTCCTGGAGCGGACCCCCTACGGAAAGTACGGGGTGTACGTGATCGAGGAGACCTTCAGGTACCTCGCGCCGTCCGATGTGGCCCATGTCGAGTCGTTGGGGTTGCCCGGCCAGTCGCCGCCGACGGCGGTGTTGACGATGAAGTGCATCCCGACGCCCGGGGCGGTGGTGTACCACTTGGTGCCGGTGATGGTGCCGTCCACCGCGAAGTCGATGTGATCGGGCCACCAGGTGAACGAGTACTTGTGGTATGCGTTGGTCCAGCCCGCGGAATTGTTCTTCGAGAACTGGTTCTGGGTGTTGTTGGCGTCGTGCGAGGTCTGGAAGACGGTGTTCGGGTTCTGGCCGACGATTTCGGCGGCGTCGAACTCGGGCAGCCACGGATTCAGGTAGGCCGCCCATACCGCGGGCAGGAGGCCCTGGCCGTTGGGCATGTTCGCGGTGAAGCTGTAAGTGCCGTAGCCGTAGAGGGCCTTGGACTCCACGCGGCCGGAGTAGTACGTGCCGCCCGACTTGTAGGTCTTGATGACGAGGGTGCTGCCCTCGTACGAGACGCAGCCGGGGGTGTAGGTCTCCAGCTCGTTGTTGGCGGTCCACCGTCCGTTGATCGTGTTCCACGAGTTGACGGTCTGGGGGCTCCCCCAGGACGCCGCGTGGGCTTGCGGCTGTCCCAGCAGAAGCAGTGACAGCGCCGCCAGCGCGGCGACTATCAGGCGTCCCGGCCTGAGGAGTGCAGATGACATCGCGGTTCCATTGCTCGGATGACATGGGGGGTGCGGGAGCGGTCCCACGCTCCCTGTATCGCCGGACTGTAGAAGTCCGTTCAATGTTTGACAAGATGCCTGGCGCGGGATCCTTTCCTGGCTTCCGGAGTTGAAGACATCCGTGGCGCGGGCGGCGTGGCCGCCACATGCCGCGCGCCGCCGACCGGTCCGGTACGGCGGCGCGACGGGGCGGCGGTCAGTCCTTGGTCAGGGTGACGTCGTGCCGCTCGTCGGCGTGGAAGTGGGGCAGCGGCAGGATGCCGTGGAAGCGGAGTTCGGTGACCGTGGCCTCGACGCCGACCGTGCCCGGGCCGATGGCCGGCGAGGGCTTGCTGGTGTTCTCCCACCGGTGTTCCGCGCCGTCGCACACGGCCATGGTGCCGCCGATCCCCTGGATCACCGTCGTGGCGCTCGTGCTGTTGGAGGACTCCGAGGTGGTCTGGAGCACGGAGGAGCTGACGAAGGCCGGGCCCGTGCTGCCGACGCAGCGGTAGGTGCCGGTGAGGGTGATGGTGCCGTCCTCCGCGATGCGGCCCTTCGGGTCGACGGTCACCGACTCCTGCAGATCGGCGGCCGTGGTGTGCGCGGCCGCGACCGCCGGGACGGCGGGAGCGGCGAGCAGGAACAGCGCGGCACCGGCGGCGAGGGCCAGGGCGGGACGTTTGGACATCGGAGACCTCCTGTAGGTGGGGCTTCCACTGGTACCCGCCGGGCGGACCTCTGGCCGTGACCGTCACCCACTCGGTGGCGAGTCCGCATCGACGGTCGTGGAACCGTCCGGGTGTTGTCCGCGTGTTGTCACGCTTCACGTCCGGCCGTTCCGATGAGTTCGCGACGGGAGCATGGTCTGTCCATAGGGGCCCGACGGAGGGTCCCGACCGACGTGGAGGTGCACCATGTGTTCCCACCAGTCCTCGTGCCCTTCCCTCGACGCCGACGCCGTGCACATCGTGGCCACCCACCCCGAGCAGGGCTGGAGCCTCCTGTGCGACGGCGCGATCGTGTTCGACGACACGGGCGAACTGACGGCCGACGGCCGGGCCGTCGGGCCGCACCGGGTGCCCGCCGAGCGGCTGGCCATCGCCGCCTGAGCCCGTGCCGGGGCCCCTAGGGCAGCACGGCGAACCCGTCGAGTTCCACCATCGCCTTTTCGTCCCACAGGCGTACGACCTCCACGACCGCCATCGCCGGGTAGTCACGGCCCGCCAACTCCCGCCAGAGGCGGCCCAGTTCGGGGGCATGGACGCGGTACGCGGCGACGTCGGTGGCGTAGACGGTGACGCGGGCGAGGTCGGCGGGGGTGCCGCCCGCCGCGCGCAGGGCGGTGAGCAGGTTGGTGAGGGCGCACTCGAACTGGTCGGGGAGGGTGTCGCCCGTGACCTTGCCGTCGGCGTCGAGGGCGGTCTGGCCGGCCAGGAACACGAGGCGGGTGCCGGTGGCGACGACCGCGTGGGAGAAGCCCGTCGGCGGTGAGAGGTCGGGCGGGTTGACGCGCTCGGTGCTCACTCGGCTTCCTCCAGGTCGGCGTACAACTCCTTGGCGATGATGCCTCGTTGGACCTCGCTCGCGCCCTCGTAGATGCGCGGGGCGCGCACCTCGCGGTAGAGGTGTTCGAGCAGATGGCCGCGGCGCAGGGCGCGGGCGCCGTGCAACTGGACGGCCTTGTCGACGACATACTGCGCGGTCTCGGTGGCGATCAGCTTCGCCATCGCCGCGCGCCGGGGGACACCGCGGGCGCCTTCGTCGTACGCCGTCGCCGCCGCGTACACCATGAGGCGGGCCGCCTCGGTGCGCAGCGCCATCTCGGCGACCTGGTGGGCGACGGTCTGCAGGTCCTTCAACTTGCCGCCGAACGCGTCCCGTTGGGAGGTGTGCGCGAGGGTCGCGTCGAGTGCCGCCTGTGCCATGCCGACCGCGAAGGCGCCGACGCTGGGGCGGAACAGGTTGAGGGTCCCCATGGCGACCCGGAACCCGCCGTCGACGTCCCCGAGCACATCGTCCGCGGTGACGGGCACGGCATCGAAGTCGAGGGCGCCGATGGGGTGCGGCGAGAGCATGTCGAGGGGCGCGCCGGTGAGCCCGGGGCGATCGGCCGGCACGAGGAACGCGGTCACGCCGCGGGCGCCGGCGCCGGGGGTGGTGCGGGCGAAGACGGTGTAGAAGTCGGCTTCGGGCGCGTTGGAGATCCAGCACTTCTCGCCGGTGAGGCGCCAGGCGGCGCGGCCGTCGGGTTCGGCGGCGAGGGAATCGGCCGGAACCGGATCGCGGTTTTCGGCACCGGGGGATGGCGCACTGCCGGACACGGCCGTGCGGACGTCACCCGACCGTCGGCCATCCGGCCCCGCGTTCCCCTCGGGAGCGGGCGCCCCCGTCTCCCGGGTCGCCGCCCGCGGGACAGCGGCGGCCCGCCCCGCCCTGCCGCCCGACGGCGACGACTCCGGCTGCGCGCGCAGTCCCAGCGCGCCGGCATCCGACCCCGCCCCCGGCTCCGTCAGGGCGAAGGCGGCCACCGCCGAGCCCTCGATGACCTTCGGCAGCCAGCGGTCGCGCTGGGCCGGGGTGCCGCAGGCGTGCACGGGATGGGCGCCGAGTCCCTGCAGGGCCAGCGCCGTCTCCGCCTCCGTGCAGGCGTACGCCAGGGATTCCCGCATCAGGCACAGGTCCAGGGCGCCCGAGCCGAACAGTCGCTCCAGAAGCCCGAGTGCGCCCAGTTCCGCGACGAGCGCGCGATTGACGTGCCCCGGTTCGCCCTTCTCGGCGAGCGGGCGCAGCCGCTCCGCGGCCGTGGTGCGCAGTGCTCCACACCGGGCGATCTGTTCAGGTTCGAGCGAGAATGCGGGCATTGCCGGTCCCCTCTCCTCCGCGCCTCCCCCGACGGTATCGCGTACCGTTGACTGTCGTCACCAACACGATACGCTCAAGGCGCGAGCCCACCACGACGGCCAGAACGGCAAGGGGGCGCACCGCCATGAACGTCTCGGCCCATGTCGACACCTTCGCGCGCGACCACCTCCCGCCGCCCGAGGAGTGGCCCGAACTGCGCTTCGATCTGCCGGAGCTGCGTTACCCCGATCGGCTGAACTGCGCCGCCGAACTCCTGGACCACGCCGACCCCGGCCGGCCGGTGTTCCACACCCCCGCCGGCCCCTCCTGGACGTACGCCGACCTTCGCGCCCGCGTCGACCGCGTCGCGCACATCCTCACCCGCGACCTCGGGGTGGTTCCCGGCAACCGCGTCCTGCTGCGCGGCCCGACCACGCCCTGGCTCGCGGCCTGCTGGCTGGCCGTGCTGAAGGCGGGCGCGGTCGCGGTCACCGTGCTGGCCCAGCAGCGCCCCCACGAGCTGGCCACGATGTGCGAGATCGCCGGGGTACGGCACGCCCTGTGCGACATACGGGCCGTCGACGACCTGGCGAAGGCCGAGATACCGGGACTGCGGATCACGACGTACGGCGGCGACGCCCCCGACGACCTGCTGCGCCGCGCGGCGCCCGACACCCTTTATCCCACCGTCGCCACCGCGGCCGACGACGTCGCGCTGATCGCGTTCACCTCGGGGACGACCGGCCGCCCCAAAGGGTGCATGCACTTCCACCGGGATGTGCTCGCGATAGCCGACACCTTCTCCAGACATGTGCTGCAACCACATGAGGACGATGTCTTCACGGGCAGCCCTCCGCTCGGCTTCACCTTCGGGCTCGGCGGGCTGGTGATCTTCCCCATGCGGGCCGGCGCCAGTGCGCTCCTGCTCGAACAGGCCCATCCCGCACAGCTGTTGCCGGCGATCGCCGAGCACCGGGTCTCCGTGCTGTTCACCGCGCCGACGGCCTACCGCGCGATGCTCGACGAGCTCGACGCGCACGACACCTCGTCCCTGCGCCGCTGCGTCTCGGCCGGCGAGAACCTGCCCGCCGCCACCTGGCAGGCCTGGTACGAGCGGACCGGACTGCGCATCATCAACGGCATCGGCGCCACCGAGCTGCTGCACATCTTCATCGCCGCGGCCGACGAGCGGATCAGGCCCGGGACGACGGGCGTGCCCGTACCGGGCTGGCACGCGCGCGTGCAGGACGAGAACGGGGAGCCCGTGCCCGACGGACAGCCGGGGCTGCTGGCCGTACGCGGGCCCGTCGGCTGCCGTTACCTCACCGACCCCCGCCAGCGCGTCTATGTGCAGGGCGGCTGGAACGTCACCGGTGACACGTATGTCCACGACGGCGACGGCTACTTCCGCTATGTCGCACGCGCCGACGACATGATCATCTCGGCCGGGTACAACATCGCCGGGCCGGAGGTCGAGGACGCTCTGCTGCGTCACCCGGACGTAGTGGAGGCAGCCGTCGTGGGGCGCCCCGACGAGGCGCGCGGGCAGGTGGTCGTGGCGTACGCCGTCCTGAGGGAGGGCGCCGAGCGGGACGCCGACTCGCTCCGCACCTTCGTCAAGTCCGAGCTGGCGCCCTACAAATGCCCCCGCGAGATCGTCTTCCTGGACGCACTGCCGCGCACGGCGACGGGCAAGCTGCAGCGCTTCAGACTGCGCACCGAACGTGACGCCGGACCGGAGGCCCGAGGTGCCGTCGAACGCGACACCGAAGGTGACCAGCACTGATGCAGACGACCTAAGATGATCAACGTGTCCGACCAGCATGCACCACGGTCTCTCATCGTCACGCTCTACGGCGCGTACGGCCGCTTCGCGCCGGGCCCCGTGCCCGTCGCCGAACTGATCCGGCTGCTGGCCGCGGTCGGCGTGGACGCGCCCTCCGTGCGCTCGTCGGTGTCCCGTCTCAAACGGCGCGGGCTGCTGGCGCCGGCCCGTACGGCGCAGGGCGCGGCCGGATACCAACTCTCGCCGGACGCCCGCCAGTTGCTCGACGACGGCGACCGGCGCATCTACGCCACGAGACCGCCCGAGGACGAGGGATGGGTGCTCGCCGTGTTCTCCGTGCCGGAGTCGGAGCGGCAGAAGCGGCACGTGCTGCGCTCCCGCCTGGCCGGGCTCGGCTTCGGCACGGCGGCACCCGGGGTGTGGATCGCCCCCGCCGGCCTGTACGAGGAGACCCGGCACACCCTGCAGCGGCTGCGCCTGGACCCGTACGTCGATCTGTTCCGCGGCGAGCACCTGGGGTTCGCGCCGACCGCTCAGGCGGTTGCCCGCTGGTGGGACCTGGCCTCGATCGCCAAGGAGCACGAGGCGTTCCTGGACCGGCACGCGCCGGTGCTGCACGAGTGGGAGCACCGGACCGGCACCTCGCCCGAGGGGGCCTACCGCGACTACCTCCTCGCCCTCGACTCCTGGCGCCACCTGCCCTACGCCGACCCCGGACTGCCCGCCTGTCTCCTCCCCGAGGACTGGCCCGGCGTCCGCTCGGCCGCCGTCTTCCAGGGTCTGCACGCGCGGCTCAGGGACGCGGGGGCCGAGTTCGCGGGCGTCTGACGTCCGCGAACCGCACGCGTCACTCACTCGACCCGAGAGCGGATCCCGAGCGTGAGCCGGGGCTTGGGCGCGTCCGTCCGACCGGTCTGCGGGCGGCGGCTGCCCGCACGGTAGGGGTCCGGCCAGGAGACGCCCGGACCGTCGTAACCCTGCTCGGCCGCCGCGTGCAGGGTCCAGTTGGGGTCGTAGAGGTGGGGGCGGGCGAGGGCGCACAGGTCCGCCCGCCCGGCCAGGATCAGGGAGTTGACGTCGTCCCAGGAGGAGATCGCGCCGACCGCGATCACCGGGACACCGACGCTGTGGCGGATGCAGTCCGCGTACGGCGTCTGGTACGACCGCCCGAACTCCGGCCGCTCGTCGGCCACGACCTGTCCCGTCGACACGTCGATCGCGTCGACGCCATGGGCGGCGAAGGCGCGGGCGATCTCGACGGCGTCCTCGGCCGTCGTGCCGCCCTCGGTCCAGTCGGTCGCGGAGATACGGACGGTCATCGGCTTCTCCGCGGGCCAGACCCCGCGGACGGCGTCGAAGACCTCCAGCGGGAAGCGGAGGCGTTTGCCGAGCGAGCCGCCGTAGGCGTCGGTGCGGCGGTTGGTCAGCGGGGAGAGGAAGCCGGAGAGCAGATAGCCGTGGGCGCAGTGGAGTTCGAGGAGGTCGAAGCCGGCCCGGGCGGCACGCCAGGCGGCCGACGTGAACTGCTCTCGGATGTCGGTGAGTTGAGCCCGGGTCAGCTCGCGCGGGGTCTGGCTGTCCGGCTTGTACGGGAGCGGGGAGGCGGCCGTCAGCGGCCAGTTGCCCTCCGGCAGCGGCTCGTCCATGCCCTCCCACATCAGCCTGGTCGAGCCCTTGCGGCCGGAGTGACCGAGCTGCACGCCGATCGCGGTGCCCGGGGACCGGGTGTGCACGAAGTCGACGATCCGTTTCCAGGACTCGCCCTGCCGGCCGGTGTAGAGGCCGGTGCAGCCGGGGGTGATCCGGCCCTCCTCGCTGACGCACACCATCTCGGTCATCACCAGCCCGGCGCCGCCGAGCGCCCGCGCGCCCAGGTGGACGAGGTGGAAGTCGCCGGGGACGCCGTCGGTGGCCGAGTACATGTCCATGGGTGAGACCACGACCCGGTTGCGCAGGGTCAGACCGCGCAGCCGGAAGGGGGTGAACATCGGGGGCGTACCGGGCGGGCAGCCGAACTCGTGCTCCACGGCGCCGGTGAAGCGGGAGTCGCGCAGGCGGAGGTTGTCGTGGGTGACGCGACGGCTGCGGGTGAGCAGGTTGAAGGCGAACTGGCGGGGCGGCTGGTCGAGATGGAGACGCAGGTTCTCGAACCACTCCAGGCTGGCGCGGGCGGCCCGCTGGGTGGAGGCGACGACGGGCCTGCGCTCCTCCTCGTAGGCGGCCAACGCCTTGTCCAGGGACGGCTGTTCCTCCAGGCAGGCGGTCAGCGCAAGGGCGTCCTCCACGGCGAGCTTGGTGCCGGAGCCGATGGAGAAGTGGGCGGTGTGGGCGGCGTCGCCGAGCAGCACGATGTTGCCGTGCGACCAGTGCTCGTTGGTCACCGTGCGGAAGGTCGTCCAGGCCGACTTGTTGGAGCGCAGGGGCCGGCCGCCGAGCGCGTCCGCGAAGATCTTGGCGCATCGCTCGACGGACTCGGTCTCGTCGAGGGCAGCGAATCCGGCCGCCTGCCACACCTCTTCACGCATCTCGACGATCACGGTGGAGGCGTCGGACGGATTCCGCGGCCCGGAGGACCCCGTTGCGGAATAGGGGTAGCCGTGGAGTTGCATCACGCCGTGTTCGGTCTCGGCGATCTCGAAGCGGAAGGCGTCGAAGGCGAAGTCGGCGGCGAGCCAGATGTAGCGACAGTGGTGGGTGGTCACCTTGGGGCGGAAGACGTGGGCGTGGGCCTCGCGGGTGGGGCTGTTGACTCCGTCGGCAGCGATGACCAGGTCGTATGTCTCGGCCAGCCAGTCGGGGTACGGCGCTTCGGAGCCGAAACGCAGGTCGACGCCGAGGGTGCGGCAGCGGTCGTGCAGGATCTCCAGGAGCCGTCGTCTGCCGAGCGCCGCGAATCCGTGGCCGCCGGAGGTGTGCCGTACTCCTCGGTGCACGACGTCGATGTCGTCCCACCGTACGAAGTCCTTCTGCACGGCCTCGTACACCACGGGGTCGGCGTGTTCGATACCGCCGAGGGTCTCGTCGGAGAGGACGACTCCGAAGCCGAAGGTGTCGTCCGGGGCGTTGCGTTCCCAGAGGGTGACCTGCCGGTCGGGGGCGAGGCGTTTGAGGAGGGCGGCGGCGTACAGGCCTCCGGGGCCGCCGCCGATGATCGCCACTCGTAGGGGGTGATGGGTCGTCTTTGGCGGCTGCGGGTTCGTTGTGGCTGATCGCGCCCGCGCGGCGGTGGCCGCAGATTCGACACAGTCTCGCGCCCCTGGGGTGGGCATCATCACCGCCCCCTCCATTTGGGGGGGCGCTTTTCCTTGAAAGCCGCGTGGAACTCCGCGTAGTCCTCGCCGTTCATGAGGAGGGCCTGCGTGGAGGCGTCGAGTTCGACGGAGGCGGCGAGGGGCATGTCCAGCTCGGCCGTCAGGAGCGCCTTCGTCTGGGCGTACGCCAGTGCCGGGCCGTCGGCCAGGCGGCGGGCCAGGGCGATCGCGGCCGCGTCCGCCCGGCCCTCGTCCGTCAGCTCGCTGATCAGGCCGATGCGCTCGGCCTCGGGTGCGCGGACCGGGTCGCCCAGCATCAGCAGGCGGGTCGCGTGGCCCAGGCCGACGACCCTCGGCAGCAGGTATGCGGCGCCCATGTCGCCGCCGGAGAGGCCCACGCGGGTGAAGAGGAACGCGAAGCGGGCCGTGGGGTCGGCCACGCGGAAGTCCGCGGCCAGGGCCAGGACCGCGCCTGCGCCCGCCGCCACCCCGTGCACCGCGGCGATCACCGGGAACGGGCACTCGCGGATCGCCCGCACGGTCTGGCCGGTCATGCGGTTGAAGTCGAGGAGCTGGGCGGTGTCCATGGACAGGGTCGCGCCGATGATCTCGTCGACGTCGCCGCCGGAGCAGAAGCCGCGGCCCTCGCCGGCCAGCACCAGGGCCCGTACCGCTCGCTCACGGGACAGCTCGGCGAGCAGGTCGCGCAGGTCGGCGTAGGCGCCGAAGGTGAGCGCGTTGAGCTTGTCAGGGCGGGCCAGGGTCACCCGGGCGACACCGTCGGTGAGCTCGACGCGCAGGTGCTCCCAATGGGCGGTGCGGGCTGCGGAGCCGGTGAAGGGACTCATGACGTGCGGCCTCCTCGGGGGCGGGCACCCTCCTCGCGAGGCGGGCACTGCCGTACTGAGAGCTCTGCCCTTCGAAGCTATCACTCATCTTTGACTGTCGTCACGAGTCCACGATACGGCTGACCGGATCCGACCCGGCCCGGTCACATCCGTCACGGCTCGTCGACAGAGCGGCAACGGTGGGAGCGGCCGCGCGAGGCGGGCCGTTGTTACGGGTAAGTCGCTCGTCAACGGGGCCGAAGGTCCCGCACGGTGCCCGTTGAACGCCTTTGTCCACGGCGCCGTACCATTTCATAAGGTTGAAAGCAGGACAGCCTGCTCATGAACGGACCCGCCTTGTACGAACGCCCCGCCGCCTCCGCCTCCTGGCGCATCGCGCTGCCGCATTCCGCCGCGGCCGTGCCCGTGGCCCGCGCACTGGTGCGCACCGCGCTGGCCGAGCTGGACCACGGGGCCGACTGCGACACCGCGGAACTGCTCACGGCGGAGCTGGTCGCGAACGCGGTGGAGCACACCGTCGGGGACTCCCCCATAGAGCTCGTGCTGGAGCTGCTGCCCAGCGGCTGCCAGGTCGAGGTGCACGACCCGGACCCGGCGCCGCCCCACAACCTCACCTGGCCGGGCGAGCAGGTGCCCGATCCCTGGCAGGAGCACGGGCGCGGACTGCTGCTGATCCGCGCGCTCAGCTCGTCCTGCGGGCATCGGCCGACCACGTCGGGCAAGGCCGTCTGGTTCCGGCTGCCGGTGGTGCCCCAGCAGCGGCGGTCCGCCTGACCGCCGCCCGGAGGGTCAGGCCAGCGTTGCGACCAGGATGGCCTTGATGGTGTGCATCCGGTTCTCCGCCTCGTCGAAGACCACGGAGTGCTCGGACTCGAACACCTCGTCGGTGACCTCCAGCGAGGTGAGCCCGTGGCGCTGGTGGATCTCGCGGCCGACGAGGGTACCGAGGTCGTGGAAGGCCGGCAGGCAGTGCAGGAACTTCACATCGGGATTGCCGGTGGCGCGCAGCACGTCCATGGTCACGGCGTAGGGGCCGAGGAGCGCTATGCGCTCGTCCCAGACCTCCTTGGGCTCACCCATCGACACCCATACGTCGGTGGCGATGAAGTCGGCGCCGCGCACACCCTCCTTCACGTCCTCGGTGAGGGTGATCCGGGCGCCCGACGTCACGGCGAGCTGCCGGGCCAACTCGACGATCGTCTCGTCCGGCCACAGCACCCGGGGGGCGACGATACGGACGTCCATGCCGAGCAGGGCGCCGGTGACCAGGTAGGAGTTGCCCGTGTTGTAGCGGGCGTCGCCGAGGTAGGCGAAGGCCGTCGCGGTCAGTGGCTTGTCGGTGTGCTCGGTCATGGTGAGCACGTCGGCCAGCATCTGGGTGGGGTGCCATTCGTCGGTGAGCCCGTTGTAGACGGGGACCCCGGCGTACGCGGCCAGCTCCTCCACGACGCCCTGGCCGTGTCCGCGGTACTCGATCCCGTCGTACATCCGGCCCAGCACGCGCGCCGTGTCCTTCACGGACTCCTTGTGTCCGATCTGCGAGCCCGACGGGTCCAGGTACGTCGTCGAGGCGCCCTGGTCGGCGGCGGCGACCTCGAACGCGCAGCGCGTGCGCGTCGAGGTCTTCTCGAAGACCAGCGCGATGTTCTTCCCGCTCAGGTACCGCGTCTCCGCCCCGGCCTTCTTTGCCGCCTTCAGCTCGGCGGCCAGCTCGATCAGCCCGAGAAACTCCTGGTCGGAGAAGTCGAGCTCCTTGAGGAAGTGACGGCCGGCGAGGGCGGTCGGGACTGTCGCCATGGGGGCACTCCAGAATGCGGGAACGTATCACCTGGAACTCTATACGAAGTTTTGCATTTCTATACAGCCCTTCCGTACGGCCTCCCGTTCGCTATACGGCCTCCCGTTCGACCGGGCAGCTCATACAGCGCGGCCCGCCCCGGCCCCTGCCCAGCTCGCTGCCCGGGATCTCGATGACCTCGATGCCCTGCTTGCGCAGGTGGGTGTTGGTGGTGGCGTTGCGCTCGTAGGCGACGACGACGCCCGGCTCGACGGCCAGGACGTTGCAGCCGTCGTCCCACTGCTCGCGCTCGGCTGCGTGCACGTCCTGGGTCGCGGTCAGGACCCGGATCTCGCTCAGCCCGAGGGCGGCGGCGATCGCGCGGTGCATGTGCTCCGGCGGATGGTCGGTGACCTTGAGCTCCTTGTCGCCGACGCCCGGTTCGATGGTGTACGAGCGGAGCATGCCCAGGCCCGCGTACTGCGTGAAGGTGTCGCCGTCGACCATCGTCATCACGGTGTCGAGGTGCATGAAGGCGCGCCGCTTGGGCATGTCGAGGGCCACGATCGTCCGGGCCGAACCGGCGTCGAACAGCTTGTGCGCGAGCAGCTCGACGGCCTGGGGCGTGGTGCGCTCGCTCATGCCGATCAGGACGGCGCCGTTGCCGATGACGAGGACGTCGCCGCCCTCGATGGTGGAGGGGTAGTCGGCCTGCCCCTCGGACCAGACGCGGAACGTCTCGTCACGGAAGAGCGGATGGTGGCGGTAGATCGCCTCGAAGTGGACCGTCTCGCGCTGCCGGGCGGGCCAGCGCATGGCGTTGATGGAGACACCGTCGTAGATCCAGGCGGAGGTGTCCCGGGTGAAGAGGTGGTTGGGGAGGGGGCCGAGGAGGAAGTCGTCGAGGTCCATGACGTGGAAGCGCACGGAGGTCGGCTCCGCGTGTGCCTGAAGGAACTCGCGCTTGGTCATGCCGCCGACCAGGGCCTCGGCAAGCTCCGGCGCGGCGAGGGTCTCGAAGGCGGCTCTGAGGTGGTCGGTGGCGAGGACGCCGTACTCCTTCTCGTCGAAGACCCGGTCCAGGACGAGCGTTCTGGCCGCCGGGACCTCCAGGGCCTCGGTGAGCAGGTCGCCGAAGAGGTGGACGGCGACCCCGCGGTCACGCAGGACGTCGGCGAATCCGTCGTGCTCGGCGCGCGCCCGGCGCACCCACAGCACGTCGTCGAAGAGGAGGGCGTCCTTGTTGCTGGGGGTGAGCCTTTTGAGCTCCAGATCCGGCCGGTGCAGGATGACGCGGCGCAGCCGCCCGGTCTCGGAGTCGACGTGGAATCCCATGTCTCCATCCTGACCATCCGGGGCCGTCTTGACCCGCAGGTCGACGCTTTCTCCGCTTTCTTGTTCTGGTTCTTCTCCGCCCCCCATTCTCGTCCCCTTGACGATAAACGGGCACCTCGCTTATCGTCGTTGCGACGAGAAAGAGGGGGTCCGATGGCCGACATCACCCGGCGCCTGGGCTGGCGCCACCTGCGCGGGGCGCCCACGGCGCACATCCGCCACCATCGCTCCGGGAAGCTGCTGCACGACGGCCCGGGGCTCAGCTTCTGGTTCCGCGCGCTGACCGCGGCGCTGTCCGAAGTGCCGGTCGACGACCGGGAGTTGGCGATGACCTTCCATGGCCGTACGTCCGACTTCCAGGACGTGACGGTGCAGGCCACCGTGACGTACCGGATCAGCGACCCGGCCCTGGCCGCCGCCCGGCTGGACTTCTCCGTCGACCCGGAAACGGGGGTGTGGCGGGGCGCGCCGCTGGAGCAGCTGGGGACGCTGCTGACGGAGACGGCCCAGCAGCACGCGCTGGACGTCCTGGCCCGTACGTCCCTGGCGTCGGCGCTGGTCGACGGCGTGGCGGCGGTGCGGGAGCGGATCGCGGCCGGGCTCGGCGCGGAGCCGCGACTGCCGTCGACGGGGATCGAGGTGGTCGCCGTGCGCGTGGTGGCGCTGCGCCCCGAACCAGAGGTGGAGCGGGCCCTGCGCACGCCGGCCCGCGAGCAGATCCAGCAGGAGGCGGACCGGGCGACGTACGAGCGGCGGGCGGTGGCCGTCGAGCGGGAGCGGGCGATCGCGGAGAACGAGCTGGCCAGCCAGATCGAACTGGCCCGCCGCGAGGAGCAGTTGGTCGAGCAGCGCGGCACGAACAGCCGCCGCGAGGCAGAGGAGCACGCGGCGGCGGACGCGGTACGGGCGGGGGCGGAGGCGGCACGGACGGTACGGCTCGCCGACGCCGAGGCTGCACGGTCCGTGCGGCTGGCCCGGGCGGAGGCCGAGGGTGCACGCGAGGTCGGCGAGGCGCGGGCGCAGGCCCAGGCGGCATGGCTGCGGGTGCACGGTGACGTCGACGTGGCGACCCTGCACGCCCTCACCGGCACCCGGCTGGCGGAGAACCTGCCGAACATCGACAGCGTGACCATCTCGCCGGACGTACTGACGGGATTGCTGGCCAGGCTGGGCGGTCAAGGGCCCGGACAGGGACAGGGATGAGCCTCGCGCCGCGCGCCGTTCTCGTCCATCGCACCACCGAGTACCAGGAGTTGGTGGCCCACCACGGTACGCACGGGCAGGTCGCCTTCTTCCTCTCGTCCAGGGGACGGGACATCGAGGAGGTCGCGGAACGGGACCGGCGCACCCGGCGTGCGCTGGCCGACGTCGCCTCCGCGATTCCGCTGACCTGGCGTCAGAGCCGGGTAGAGCGCGCGGACTTGGACCGGTTCCTGTTCGCTCCCGAGGACGTGGTGGTCGTGGTGGGGCAGGACGGGCTGGTGGCGAACGCCGCCAAGTACCTGGCCGGGCAGCCGGTGGTGGGCATCGACACCGACCCCGGCCGCAACCCCGGCGTCCTGGTGCGCCACCGTCCCGGCGACGCGGCGGCACTGCTCCCGGCGGCCCTCACGAGCGCGGTGGACGAACTCACCATGGTCGAGGCGGTCGCCGACGACACCCAGCGGATCGTCGCGCTCAACGAGATCTACCTGGGCGCCGCCGGACACCAGACGGCCAGATACCGCCTGGGCCTTGAGGACGACGGGGGTGTCGTCGAGGCCCAGGCTTCGTCCGGAGTGCTGGTGGGGACGGGGACCGGGGCGACGGGGTGGATCCGGTCCGTGTGGCAGGAGCGGGGTGCCGCCCTGGCCTCCCTGTCCCTGCCCCGCCCCACCGACGACCGGCTGCTGTGGTTCGTACGGGAGGCCTGGCCGTCGCCGGCCACCGGGACGTCGCTGGTGGCCGGCGAGCTCTCCGCCTCCGCAGGCCTTCACCTCACCGTCGAGTCCGAGCGGCTGATCGCCTTCGGGGACGGCATCGAGGCGGACGCGCTGCAGCTGACGTGGGGGCAGTCGGTGCGGGTGGGCGTGGCGGGGACGTCACTGCGCCTCGTGGGCTAGCGGGACTTCCTGCCCCGCCCGCTGCCGCGCCGGTCGTCCGGTGGGACGGTCACGCGTCAGATTCCGGTGCAGGGCACGGGCCAGTGCTGGATTCGGGGCGGCAGAGCCACCGCCCGGCCGTCGGCGAGCAGAGCCAGCCCTTCGCAGGCCAGCAGCGACGCCGCCTCCTGCTGGACGCCGGTCAGTTCGTCGAGCGGAGTGGGCTCCTGAAGCGCGTCGAAGGTGGCGAGCAGGTCGGGGTCGTCGAACGTGTAGCGGGCCGACGCCTCCTTGTCCCTCCGGTCCATCACGATGACGAAACCGGGCCCGCGCCGGTGGTAGAAGCTTCCGTAGACCTGACCCGGCTCGTCCATCCGCACCGGCACACGCCAGGTGGGCAGGGAGACGTACGTCCGCCCGTCACGGAACAACAGGCCCAGTTCCAGGGCGCGTCGGAGCCACTCGGCCACCTGCCCGGGCGTGAGCGGGTGTCCGTTCCCGGTGAGCAGGCGGTGCAGTGCCGCCGCGTTCCGGCCGGACTCCAGGAGCCGCAGGGCGTCCGCCTGCCAGCCCGTGAACCGGTGGGTACGCGACGGCCAGCCACGCCGCCGGTCGTGTACGAACAGGGCGTCGCCGTCCTCCTCGAACGTCAGCGTCGAGCTGGGGTGGCCGAGCAGCCAGCGCTCGACCGCCTGCTTGAGCCGCGCCTCGGCCTCGCCCCCGAGACCGGCGTCCTCGGTGTCGAACAGGTAGACCAGATCGGTGAGTTCGCTCTCGGGCAGGTCGTAGACGTGCTGGTACATCTCGGCCGGAGCGCGCTTGCCGAAGCCGAGGCCGGGATCGTCGAAGTGGGGGCTGAACCGCTCCAGTTGGATACGGTGCGCGCCGCCCGGGGGCTGGAGGTGGACGAGCGCGGGGAGTTGGTCGACGACGGCCGCGTAGTCGTCGGCGCTCTCCCCCGGGAAGCCGTAGAGGAGGTTCCAGGAGCAGGTGAGCGAGTGGTTCTCGCACTCGCGGAGGGTGCGGACGTTGCGCGCGCCCGTGACGCCCTTGTCCATCAGGTCGAGGACACGGCTGCCGAGGCTCTCGATGCCGGGCTGGATGTGGACGGTGCCCGAGTCGGCGAGGAGGGCCAGCTGCTCGCGGGTGAGGTTGGACTTGACCTCGTAGTGCATGCGCAGGTCCCAGCCGCTCGCGGCGGCCCGCGGCAGGAAGTCCCTGAAGTAGGCCATGTCGATGATGTTGTCGACGGTGACGACGTCGAGGATGCGATGCCGGCGGACGAGGTGGTCGACCTCGTCCCACAGCCGCTCGCCGGGCTTGGCGCGGAAGGCCATGGCCGAGCCGTTGAGCCCGCAGAAGGTGCAGTGGTGCTTCTCGCCCCACCAGCAGCCGCGCGCTCCCTCGACGACCAGTTTGGGGTGCACGTACTCGGCGACCGGGGAGGCGTCGAGCGCCGACTGCCACTGGTCGTAGTCGGGCGAGGGGATGTCGGCGGGCGCCACGGTGCGCCGTGACTCGTCGTTGGCCCGGGACGTCTCGCCGTCCCACCAGCACAGGCCCGGCACGTCCGCGGGCGGCGTGCCCTCGTCGAGGTGACGCAGGAGAGCCGGGAAGGCGTACTCCCCCTCGCCGCGCACCACCTGGTCGACGAACCGGTGATTGCGGTGCAGGGCGTGTCCCATCGGGCCGTCGCAGTTGCTGCCGCCGAAGACGATCGTCAACCGGGGGCTGCGGCGCTTGAGTTCGCGGGCCAGCGCGAGCGAGGACACGTTCTGCATGAAGGTGGTCGTGAAGCCGGCCACGTCCGGATCGTCGGCGAGTACGGCGTCCGCGCACTCGGCGATGAACTCGGCCGCGTAGGCGCGCATGTCGCGGGCCGTGCCGACGGTGATCGCATGCCGCTCGGCGTAGTCCCGCAGCCGTTCGCCGCCCCAGTCGGGGTCGTCGTAGAGCACGCCGGAGAAGACCCAGTCGCCGAGGCCGTGGAAGATCGAGTCGCTGCCGACCCGGACGTAGTCACCCGGCCGCAGCCGGCCGCCGGAGCGCTCCAGCAGGAACTCCGCCCAGCGCAGCGATCCGTGGAACTCGCGCACCGCGTCCTGTGGACGGGTGCGCGAGACGAGGGCGTGCAACAGGCCGATCTGCAGCGACGGCAGATCGATGGGGTGCCAGGGCATGGTCACGAGCGTGATGCGCATGCCGCCCCGTCGACCGGTCAGCGGGTCGGCCGTTTCTCCACGATCCGCGGCTGCCGGTTGGTCTTCTCTTCCTCCCGGACCACTACCTTCTTGATCTCCACGCCGACCCCGCCCTCCTCGAACTCCCCTGATGCGTAAGGTTGTTCAAGTTAGGCGGGGATATGTGCGCGACACAAGGTTTCCATGGTGCTCGTGTGAACACCGCTCACGAATGGCTCAAAGCCGTGGGTCCACCGGCTCGGACTCCAGCGCCAGCACCCCGAACACCGCCTCGTGCACCCGCCACAGCGGCTCGCCCTCCGCCAGCCGGTCCAGGGCCTCCAGACCCAGGGCGTACTCGCGGGTCGCCAGCGACCGCTTGTGGTTGAGGAAGCGGCCACGCAGACGGGCGAGGTTGTCGGGTCGCGTGTACTCCGGGCCGTAGATGATCCGCAGGTACTCGCGGCCGCGGCACTTGATGCCGGGCTGGACCAGCCGGCCCTCGCCGCTCCGCACCAGCGCGCCCAGCGGCTTCACGACCATGCCCTCGCCGCCACGACCGGTCATCTCCAGCCACCAGTGGACGCCCGCCCGCACCGACTCCGGGTCCGCGGTGTCGACGTACAGCCGTCGGGTGGTCTGCAGCAGACCGCTGCCGTCGTGCTCCACCAGCCGGTCCAGCAGGGCGAGTTGCTCGTCGTGCGGAACGGCGGCGAGGCTGCGGCCCTGGACGGCGAGGATCTGGAACGGCGCGAGACGTACGCCCTCCAGTCCCTCGGTCGTCCAGCAGTAGTGGCGGTAGGCGTCCGTGAACGCTGCCGCGTTCGAGGCGCGCTCGCGCTGGCGGGCCAGCAGGTCGGTGACCTCGACGCCCCGCGCGGCGGCGCCCTCCAGTGCGGCGAGCGCACCCGGGAACACCGCGCCGGAGGCGGCACCGACGGCCGCGTACTGCGACCGCAGCAGACCGGACGCCTTCAGCGACCACGGCATCAGCTCGGCGTCCAGCAGGAGCCAGTCCGTCTCCAGTTCGTCCCACAGGCCGGCCTCGGTGACCGCCCTGCGGACGCGGCCGAGGATCTCCTCCGTCACCGACTCGTCGTCGAGGAACGGGCGTCCGGTACGGGTGTACAGCGAGCCCGTGGGGCCGTCGACGCCGAACCGCCTGCGCGCGGCCTCGGCGTCCCGGCACACCAGCGCCACCGCCCGCGAGCCCATGTGCTTCTCCTCGCACACGACCCGCGCCACCCCGTCCGCCGCGTACTGCGCGAAGGCCTCGACGGGATGCTCAAGGTAGCCGTCGACGTGCGAAGTCGCCGTCGGTGCCATGGTCGGCGGGAGGTACGGCAGCAGGCGCGGGTCGACGGCGAAGCGGCTCATGACCTCCAGGGCCGCGGCCGCGTTCTCCTCACGGACCGAGACACGGCCCTGGTGCCGGGTCTCGACGACCCGGCGGCCGTGCACGTCGTTCAGGTCGAGCGGCCGGCCGTCCTGTCCGCCGGGCGCCTCGGTCCGCAGCGGCCTCGACGGCTCGTACCAGACCTGCTCGGCCGGAACGTCGACCAGTTCGCGCTCCGGCCAGCGCAGTGCGGTGAGCTTGCCGCCGAAGACGGCGCCGGTGTCCAGGCAGATGGTGTTGTTGAGCCAGGTCGCGTCCGGGACGGGGGTGTGGCCGTAGACCACGGCCGCCCGGCCTCGGTAGTCCTCCGCCCACGGGTAGCGCACCGGCAGCCCGAACTCGTCGGTCTCACCGGTCGTGTCGCCGTACAGCGCGTGCGAGCGGACCCGGCCGGAGGTGCGGCCGTGGTACTTCTCCGGCAGACCGGCGTGACAGACCACCAGCTTGCCGCCGTCGAGGACGTAGTGGCTGACCAGCCCGTCGATGAACGCCCGCACCTGGGCGCGGAACTCGTCGCTCTCGCCCTCCATCTGCTCGATGGTCTCGGCGAGGCCGTGGGTGTGCTGGACGTTGCGGCCCTTGAGGTGACGGCCGTACTTGTTCTCGTGGTTGCCCGGCACGCACAGGGCGTTGCCCGAGCCGACCATCGACATGACCCGGCGCAGCACGCCCGGGCTGTCCGGGCCGCGGTCGACGAGGTCACCGACGAAGACGGCCGTACGGCCGTCCGGGTGGACGCCGTCCGCGTAGCCCAACTTGCCCAGCAGCGACTCCAGTTCGAAGGCGCAGCCGTGGATGTCGCCGATGATGTCGAACGGGCCGGTGAGGTGGGTCAGGTCGTTGAAGCGCTTCTCGGTGACGACGGTGGCGTTCTCGGCGTCCTCCACGCCGCGCAGGATGTGCACCTTGCGGAAGCCCTCGCGCTCCAAGTGACGGACGGAGCGGCGCAGTTCACGGATGTGGCGCTGGATGACGCGGCGCGGCATGTCGGCCCGGTCGGAGCGGCCCGCGTTGCGTTCGGCGCACACCTCCTCCGGGACGTCCAGCACGATGGCGATGGGCAGCACGTCGTGCTGCCTGGCCAGGTCGATCAGCTGGCGACGGCTGTCCTGCTGCACGCTGGTCGCGTCGACGACCGTGCGGCGGCCGGCGGCCAGGCGCTTGCCCGCGATGTAGTGCAGGACGTCGAAGGCGTCCCGGGTGGCGCTCTGGTCGTTCTCGTCGTCGGAGACCAGGCCGCGACAGAAGTCGGAGGAGATCACCTCGGTCGGCTTGAAGTGCCGGCGGGCGAAGGTCGACTTGCCGGAGCCGGAGGCGCCGACGAGGACGACGAGGGAGAGGTCGGTGACGGGGAGGACCCGTCCCTTCTTCTCAGTTGCCTCGGTCATGCTGCCTTCGCCTCCTTCTTGGTCTCGGTCTTCACGTTGGCTGTGCTCGTTTCGAAAACGGCCATCTGGGTGGGCGGCCCCACCTCCGGGTCGTCGGGCCCGACGGGCACGAACTCCACCGTGTAGCCGTGCCGTTCGGCGACCGTGCGCGCCCAGGTCCGGAACTCCTCCCGCGTCCACTCGAAGCGGTGGTCGCCGTGCCGGACGTGGCCGGCCGGGAGGGACTCCCAGCGGACGTTGTACTCGACGTTCGGGGTGGTCACGAGGACCGTGCGCGGGCGGGCCGAGCCGAACACCGCGTACTCCAGGGCGGGCAGCCGCGGCAGGTCGAGGTGCTCGATCACCTCGCTGAGCACGGCGGCGTCGTACCCCTTGAGCCGCTTGTCGGTGTACGCGAGTGAGCCCTGGAAGAGGCTGACGCGCGAGGCATGCCGCTCGCCCATGCGGTCCAGCTTGAGGCGCCGGGAGGCGATGGTCAGCGCGCGCACCGACACGTCGACGCCGACGATCTCCGTGAACCGAGGGTCCTTGAGCAGGGCCTGCACCAACTGGCCCTGCCCGCAGCCGAGATCGAGCACGCGCGCGGCACCGGACGCGCCGAGCGCGGCGATGATCGCGTCCCGCCGCTGCACGGCGAGCGGGGTCGGCTTCTCCTCCGTCTCGGTCTCCGCCCTCACGGCGTTGTCGATCTCCTCGACCTCGGTGTCGTCCGCCTCCGCGAGCCGCACCAGCTCCAGCCGTTCCATCGCCTGCCGGGTCAGCGACCAGCGGCGCGAGAGATAACGGCTGGTGATCAGCTTCTGCTCCGGGTGCTCCGGCAGCCAGCCCTCACCGGCGCGCAGCAGCTTGTCGACCTCGTCGCCGGCCACCCAGTAGTGCTTGGCGTCGTCGAGGACCGGAAGCAGCACGTACAGATGGCGCAGCGCCTCGGCGAGGGTCAGCGTCTCGGAGTCCAGCACGAGGCGCACGTACCGCGAGTCGCCCCAGCCCGGGAACGCGGTGTCCAGTGGCACCGCGTCGACGCGGACCGCCCAGCCCAGTGGTTCGAAGAGTCGTCGTACGAGCTCCGGGCCGCCGCGCGCCGGCAGCGCGGGCACCTCGACGCGCAGCGGGCGCGGCTGCGCCGGCAGCTCGGGGCGGGCGTGGCAGGTGCCCTTGATCGCGCTGGAGAACACGCTGCTCAGGGCCACGGCGAGCAGCGAGGACGCCGCATACGGGCGGTCGTTGACGTACTGCGCGAGCGCCGCGTCGGGCGCCCCTCCGCGTCCCTTGCCCTTGCCCCGCCGCACCAGCGCCACCGCGTCGACCTCCAGCAGGAGCGCGGCCGTGCAGCGCCGGGCGTCCGCCTCGGGGTAGAGGACGTGCGCCGTGCCGTAGGACGTCGAGAACGCCTGCGATTTGTCGGGGTGCTTGTGCAGCAGGAAGCCGAGATCCGTGGCGGGGCGGTCCGGGGTGCCGGTGGTGGTGATGGTCAGGAACATCGTGGGCACACCTCGAAATGGCTTCTGGACTACGGGTGTCTACCGTGTCCGGTGCACAGCGAGCGCACTGCGGGAACGCGGGCGAAGCAGGGCGCGGTGGGTTCGCGCCGGCTCCCGGCCCCTTCTCGTCGCAGTAGCGGCACCGCACGAAGCTCGGCCGGCCACGGAAGCGCCACCGGTGCGGCGCTTCCGCTCAACGTACAGCGAATGCCGGTAACACACTCAAGATTTTTCAGCGCACCTCTGGGCCGGCCGCCACGGACTCCCACAGGTTCACGGTCACCTCGTCCAGCTGGTCGAACCGCTGCGTGATCCGCTTCAGCACCGACGGAGCGGACGTCGCTTCGTGGCGCAGGGCGAGCACACCCATGGCCTCCCAGTGCCGTGTGGCCTCCTCGTGCAGGGCGAGGCTGCGCTCCGAGGCGCCGGCGGCCCGCAGGGAGCGGGCCATCAACTGCAGGCTGGGCACCGCGTAGAGGACCGAGGCGTGATGGAAGAGCCGCCGGGCACCGACGGCTGCGCGTTCGGGCGGGCCCGCGAAGCACTCCTCGCACAGCTCCTGGTAGCGGCGGATCGCCCCCCGGAAACGGTCCTCGGCGAAGAAGCGCTCCGCCTGACGGGTCAGGGCGGCACTCAGCTCCGCGCCGCCCACACACCTCTCACCGGCAGCCGCGATCCGGTCCGCGGAGCCGTCGCCGTCGCCACCGTCGCCGTCGGCCCGGAGGTCGTCGGAAACCGCGTAGAAGAAGCCCATCGCGTCGTGCGCGTCGCTCTTGATGCGGTCGGCGGCCGACCGGACCAGGTCGTCGAAGGTCACCGCGGCGCGGCAGCTGAACGGCTGCGGGCCGACGACGAGACTGTCGTGCACATCGACGTGCCCGTGGTCCGCGGAGATCTTCCGGACGACGACCGCGTGCAGGTACGGGTTGTTCTCGCGGTAGACGTCGGCGTAGTTGAGGTGAGCCGTGTTGACCCACACGATGACCGCCCGGTGCCGCTTCAGGAGCGCTTCGAGCTGCGGTCCCGGCGCACGGAAGTCGATGGGCTCCTTGTGCACCGTGAAGCCCGACCGCGTCATGCCGAGAGCGCCGGCCTCCTCGACCGGGAAGATGTACTCCGGGTATCCCGACTCGTCGAGGCCCGCCTGGAACAGGTAGCCGTCCCCGCGCTCGAAGACGGTCTGTTCCTCCACGGGCCGGCCCGCGATGCCGGCGAGGACCGAGTAGCTCCCGGTGAGGCAGTTGACGGCGGTGTCGTCGTACTGTTCGACGATGTGGCTGTCCATGGGCGTCAGCTCCGCAGTTCGAGGGTGCAGCACTTGACGCTGCCGCCGGCCTTGAGAAGCTCGGTCAGCTCGACTCCGATCGGCTCGAAACCGCGCTCGGCGAGCTGCCGCTGGAGTGCGGTGGCCGCCTTCGGCAGGAGTACGTGCCGGCCGTCGGAGAGCATGTTCAGCCCGAACACCGCCGCGTCCTCGTCGGATGCCAGAACGGCGTCCGGGAACATCTCGCGCAGCACTGCCTGGCTGCCCTCGGAGAACGCCTTCGGGTAGTACGCCACCTCGTCGTCCGAGAGGACGGCGAGCGCGGTGTCCAGGTGGTAGTACGACGGATTCACCAGCCGGAGGCTGGTGACGGGCAGTCCGAAGAACTCCTGGGCCTCGAAGTGCGAGCGCTGGTCGGTACGGAAGCCCGTGCCGGCGAGCAGCCGACGGCCGACGGTCAGGTAGTCGCCCTCGCCCTCGTTGATGTGCTCCGGCCAGTACAGCTCCTCGAAGCCCTGCCGCTGGAACCACTCCAGATAGAGGGGGCCCTCCGCGGTGCGCTCGACATGGCGGAAGCGGGCGCCGAGGACCTTGCCGTCGACCACGGTCGCGCCGTTGGCCGCGAAGACCATGTCGGGCAGTCCGAGGTCCGGTTCGATCTCCAGCACGGTGTGCCCGAGTTCCCGGTACAGGTCGCGCAGTCCCTCCCACTGGCGCAGTGCGAGGGCGCCGTCCACGGCCTTGCCGGGATTCATCCACGGGTTGATGGAGTAGGTGACGTCGAAGTGGCGCGGGGGGCACATCAGGAACCGGCGCGGGATCGCCGTGCGGGTCCGGTTGCCTGCCACGGACTGGTTCGCAGTCATGCGTGCTGCTCTCCTGAATAGGCGAAACGAGAGGAACTGAGGTCTGTCCCGCCGTCGACGGCGGGGGTGGTGTGCGCGACGGCGGCGGCGATGAGGCCGCCGTCCGGGCTGCTCCAGTCGGCGATCCGCCAGCCGGCCGGGGTGCCGGGGGCCGTGAGGTCGACTCCGCGCAGTCCGCCGAGCGTCGCCAGGCCCACCTTCACCAAGGCCTCCTTGCGCACCCACAGGCGGAGGAAGGAACGTGCGGGGTCGGGTCCGGCGCGGACCGCGGCGAGTTCTGCGGGCGCCAGTACCCGGGCGGCCACCCGGGGGTCGAACACCGCGGCCGAGGCGTCCTCCACATCCACGCCGACGGGACCCGGGCCCGCGGCGGCGGCGACGGCCCCCCGGGCGTGGGACAGGCTGACGCCTACGCCGGGGCGGTCGCGGAGGAACGGTCTGCCGTGGTCCTCGCCGCCGCACTCCTCGCAGAGCTGACCGAGCATCAGGGCGGCAGGGGGCACATCGAGCAGGCGCGCCGCACACACGCGCACCAGCACATGCGCTGCCAGATAGTCGGCGCGGCGCTCCCCCGCCGGCAGTCGGGCGGCGCGGTCCCGTTCGTAGGGGGCGAGCGTGACCGAGTCCAGCAGGGGCAGGACGTCCGCGGTGCGGCGCACCATGGCGAGCGGGGTCCTGGACCGGTGGTGTGCGTCCGGTCCCGGCAGGGCCTTCACGGGCATGGCCGGTCCAGCGGGCGGGCGCATTGCCTGTTCCTCCTCGCGTGGGTCGGTCCGGCTGTCCGAGCGGCCGTGGCTGTGGTGCGGGTGGCAGGGGGTAGTGCGGGTGACAGTGGGTGGTTCAAGTGGCAGTGGGTGGTTCAAGTGATGGTGGGTGGTTCAAGTGGTGGTGGGTGGTTCAAGTGGTGGTGGGTGGTTCAAGTGGTGGTGGGTGGTTCAAGTGGTGGTGGGTGGTTCAAGTGGTGGTGGGTGGTTCAAGTGGTGGTGAGGTCGTGTCAGTGGCCCATGCCGATCCCTCCGTCGACGGGCAGCACCGTGCCGGTGACGTAGCCGGCCGCCTCGTCGGTGAGGTAGCCGACCGCCGCCGCGACCTCGTCGGCGGTGGCCATACGCCGCATGGGCACGGTCGCCAGGAGGCTCTGCCGCTTCTCGGCGGGCATGGCCGCGACCATGTCCGTGTCCGTGTAGCCGGGGGCGACGACGTTGACGGTGATGCCGTGGCCGGCCACCTCCAGCGCCAGTGACCGGGCCAGGCCGATGAGCCCGGCCTTGGAGGCGGCGTAGTTGGTCTGGCCGATCGCGCCGGACAGCGCGACGGTGGAGGACATCAGGACGATGCGCCCCCAGCGGGCGCGCATCATGCCCCGCAGTACCGGCCTGATCCCGTGGAACGCGCCGAGCAGGTTGGTGCGCAGCGGCGCCTCGAAGTCCTCCGCGGTCATGGCGGCCAGCGGCCCGTCATGGGTGATGCCCGCGTTGTGGACCAGCACCTCCACGGGGCCCAGTTCCGCCTTGACCCGGGTGCAGGCCTCGGTCACCGCCTCGGAGTCCGTGACGTCGCAGCGCACGGCGAACAGCCCCGGGGGCGGCTCACCTGTGCGGTGGCTGACGGCGACCCGGTCGCCGCGGGCGGCCAGGTGCCGTGCGACGGCCAGGCCGATACCGCGGTTCCCGCCGAGTACCAGGGCAGTACGAGGCATGGTGCGAGCCCTTCTCCGTATCCGGTGCCTCCCGCGAGGGAGTCGGTTCATGAGCCCGTCTCAGGTCGTCCGGGCGGTGTGCGGCGCGTGCCGGCGCCGTCAGCGGTCCCGCTGCGGGGCCGTGTCGCCGAGTGCGTCGAGCGCTTTGGCCACCAGGTCGCCGATCTCCCGGGCGGGCCGGGCGTTCAGCATCTCCAGGTGGGTGCAGGCGATGCGGTGCTCAAGGAGCCGGCCCTCGACGTACGGCAGCCACGGTTCGCTGAAGGAGGGCGGGCGCCCCGGTTCCTCGGCGGCGACCAGGAACAGCACGTCGCCTCGCAACCGCTCGGGGCGGAACTGCTCGCGCAGCCGGATCAGGTTCTCCACGACCGCCAGCAGCCGCTGCTCGTCGGGCACCACCTGACGTACAGCGG
Source organism: Streptomyces sp. NBC_00461 (assembly GCF_036013935.1). Taxonomy (NCBI): domain Bacteria; kingdom Bacillati; phylum Actinomycetota; class Actinomycetes; order Kitasatosporales; family Streptomycetaceae; genus Streptomyces; species Streptomyces sp. NBC_00461. The sequence continues at coordinate 7,396,581 of NZ_CP107902.1, read as the reverse complement.
CCGTCTCGGTCTCGATCAGCTCCCGCAGATCCGCCGGCTCGGTCTCGTCGCCGGTGACCATCACGGTGTCCAGCATCGCGACCAGTTCGACCCGCTCCCCCTCGGCCTGCAGCCGCGTGGCCAGGGAGTGGGCGACCAGTCCGCCGAAGGACCAGCCGAGCAGCCGGTACGGCCCGTGCGGGCGCACGTCGCGGATCTGGCGCAGATAGTCGTCGAGCAACTCCTGGTAGCTGTCGGGCATCTCCTCGCCGGGGATGATGCCGCGCGCCTGCAGGGCGTACACGGGCTGCTCCCCGTCCAGCCTGCGCATCAGTGCGGCGTAGCTCCAACTGAGTCCGAAACCCGGGTGGATGCAGAACAGCGGGGGCCTGCTGCCTCTGGTGCGCAGGGGCAGCAGCACCCCGAAGTCGTTGGAGGGTGCCCTCGGCGCGCTCGCGGCCGTGGCACCGTGGGGTCGCAGTCGTTGGGCCAGGCCCTGCACGGTCGGCGTCTCGAACAGGTCGCGCACGGTCAGCTCGGTGCCCAGTCGCGCGCAGATCCTGCGGACGAGCTGGATCGCCATCAGCGAGTGCCCGCCGAGGTCGAAGAAGCTGTCGGTGGCCGACACCTGGGGCAGGCCGAGCGCCTCGGCGAACAGCGCGGCGAGGGCGGTCTCGTCCGGGGTCCGGGGTGGGCGCCCGACGAGGGCGCCGAAGTCGGGGGCCGGCAGCCGGCCCCGGTCCAGTTTGCCGGCCGGCGACAGCGGCAGCGCGTCCAGCGGGACAACGGCGGCCGGGACCATGTACTCGGGCAGCAGCCGGGCGACCGCGGCGCGCAGCCGGGCCGGGTCCGGTGTGGTGCCGGGTGCAGGCGTGACATAGCCGACCAGCCGGCGTTCGCCCTGGCGGTCCTGGTGCAGGACGACGACGGCCTGGGCCACCTCGGGCTGCTCGCCGAGGACCGCCTCCACCTCGCTGGGTTCGATGCGGAAGCCGCGGAGCTTGACCTGGTCGTCGGCGCGTCCGACGTACTGCAGCTGCCCGTCGGGCCGGCGCAGCACGATGTCGCCGGAGCGGTACATACGGGCGCCGGGTTCCCCGTGGGGGTCGAGGAGGAAGCGGGCCTCGGTGAGGTCGGGCCGGTGCAGATAGCCGCGGGTGACGCCGGCGCCGGCGATGTACAGCTCACCGGGCACGCCGACGGGTTGGGGCCGCATCCGGTCGTCGAGCACGTACAGGCGGGTGTTGCGCAGGGGGCGTCCGATGGGCGGCGCGTCCTCGGCGGTCCCGGCCTCGTCGTCGCGGGTGGCGGAGGCGCTGGCGTACACGGTGGTCTCGGTGGGGCCGTAGGCGTTGACCAGCCGCGCACCCGGTACGGCGGCCCGCAGCCGGGCGGCGACCTGCGGGGTCAGTGCCTCGCCCGCGAGGACGAGGTGGTCGGCGCGCAGGTCGGGGGCTCCGTCGGCGATGAGCCGGTCAAGGACCGAGGGGACGCCGCTGACGAGTGTGCCCTGCCAGCCGCCGCGTTCGCCGATCTCCAGCAGGTCGCGGACGATTTCGATGCTGCCGCCGTTGAGCAGCGGCCCGAGGATCTCGAACACGGAGACGTCGAAGCTCAGGGAGGTGGCGGCGAGCACCCGTCGCAGTCCGTCGCCGAAGGCGTCCGCGGCCCAGGCGGCGAGGTTGGCGATGTTGCGGTGGGTGACCTCGACGCCCTTGGGCCGGCCGGTCGAGCCGGAGGTGTAGATGACGTAGGCGGTCTGGTCGGCGGTCACCGCACGCTCGAACGTGCCGTCGCCGGGCGCATCGAGGAAGGCCTGCACAGAGGGGTCGTCCCACAGCAGGACCGGGGGTGCGTCGGGGTGGGCCGGGAGGCTGCCGACGGCGGAGGACTCGCTGATCACCAGGGCGGGGGCGGCGTCCTCGACCATGAACGCCAGTCGCTCGGGCGGATAGACGGGGTCGAGCGGCACGTAGGCGGCGCCCGCCCTGAGTACGGCGAGCAGGGCGACGACGGTGGCCGTGGAGCGGTGTGTCGCCAGGCCCACGAAGTCGCCCCGGCCGACGCCGCGTTCGGAGAGCAACCGGGCCATTCGGGCGGAGCGCCGGTCGAGTTCGCGATAGCTGAGGGTGTCCGAGCCGCAGACGACGGCGGTCGTGTCGCCGTGCCGTGCGGCCTGCCGCGCGAACAGGACCGGCACCGTGTCGTCCGTGAGGGGTGCGCCGGTGCTGTTCCAGTGGTGCAGGACGCGCCGCCGTTCCTCCTCGTCCATCAGGTCGATGCCGGTGAGGGGGGTACGGGGGTCGGCGCAGACAGCGGTGAGGAGGTTGGCCAGATGGTCCGCGAGGGTGCGGACACCGCTGTCGTCGAAGCGCTCGGTGTCGTACTCGACGTAGAACCGGATGTCGTCACCGGACTCCACGAAGGTGAGCATCAGCTCGAATGCGGCCGTCGCGTTGGCGATCGGCAGCGACTCCACCAGCAGCCCGGCTCCCGGCACGGCCTCGGGGCCGGTGCGGACGTGGTTGAGGGCCAGCTGGAACACCGGCTGACGGCCCGCGTTCCGGGGCGGGTTGACCGTGTGGACCAGCTCGTGGAAGGGCACGCCCTGATGGCGCAGCGCCTGGAAGGTGCGGCCCTGGACCTGGCGCAGCAGCGGCAGGAACTCTTCGTCGGCGTCGAACCTGACGCGCAGCGGCATGGTGTTGACCGTCAGGGCGACGAGGCTTTCGGAGCCCGGTTCCAGACGGGTGGACAGGGGCACGCCGAGCACGATGTCGCTCTCGCCGGTGTAGCGCCCGAACAGGGCGAAGGCCCCGGCGGCGAGCACGGAGAAGAGACTCGCGCGGTGTTCGCCGGCCAGCGCGCGCAGCTGTGCGGCCACCGGCCGCGGCAGATCCCGGCGGTGGGTGGCCGCGTGCCGGCCGGTGGAGCCGCCCAGCCGGGCCATGGGCAGGTCCAGGGTGGCGGGGGCACCGTCGAGTTCGGCGCACCAGTACTCCAGGGCCCGGGCCCGGCGCCGGTCGTGGGCTCCGGAGAGACGGGCTGCGACATGGTCCGCATAGCCGGGGGCGGGCGGCAGCGGGCTGGGCCGTCCCTCGGCGTGCGCCGCGTACAGGACGGCGAACTCGCGCGCGAGGACGTCGAGGGAGTCGCCGTCGGCGATGGTGTGGTGCGCGACGAGCAGCAGGACGTGGCGCTGCGTGTCGAGCCGGAACAGCGTGGCTCGCAGCAGCGGTGCCCGGTCGAGCCGGAACGGCCGGTCCTGTGCCTCGGTGCAGTGCCGGTCGAGGACGCCGTCGATGAGGTCCGGGGCGGTGGCCGTGAGGTCGGTCTCCTCGACGGGCACGGTCACCGCGTCGGCGATCGACTGACGCGGCCCGCCCGCGTGCTCGGTGATGCCCGTCCGCAACGCCTCGTGCCGCTCGGTCAGGGTGCGCAGCGCGCCGTCGAGAGCGGCACGGTCGAGCGGACCGGAGAGCCGCAGCGCCAGGGCCAGGTTGTGGGTGCCCGGCCGTCCGTGTGCCGTCTCGGCGAACAGCACGCTCTCTTGGGTGGGGAGGAGGGGAAGGGTCCCGGCCTCGTTGTTCATGAAAAGTCCCGTCGACTCTGGGCGGGCGGGCACCGCCCGCGGTCGTACCAGGGGGGTGTCCTGTGCGCCGGGCGGGCGCCGGACAGCGGCGCCCGCCCGGCCGAGGAGCGTTCCTAGGGGTGTTTCGAAAGTCCGGTGCGGTGCCCGCGGTGTCCGGTGCGTGCTCTCGGCGTGCCGGACGAAAGCCCTCGTACTGGACGTACTCGGGGTTTCGGCCGGTGCGGCGAGAGTGCGTGCCGGGCGCCGTGGGTGCTGTGCAGGACTTTGGAAACGCCCCTAGGCCGGGGTGACGACCGGCGTGTTCGGGTCCGCGGCGAGGAGTTCGACGGCGCGGGCCGCGAAGTCCTCCAGCGTCTCGTCCGTCGTCGCGGCGGAGATGTACATCGGCTCCTCGATGTCCGGCGCCAGGTGGTAGCCGGCCTCGCGGATGCCCGCGTACAGCGTGGTGTACGGCGACACAGGCTGGGCGGCGACGTCCGCCTTGCGGCGCACCGTGGCACTGCGCGGAACGAAGATGAACGCGAAGATGCTGCCGGTGCGCACGAAGTGGAAGTCGAGCCCCTTCTCGGCCCTGTGACGCTCCACCGCGGCCTCCAGGAGGGCGCCCTTGCGCTCCAGGTCCTCGTAGAAGCCGGGCTCGGCCAGCACGTCCAGGGTGGCGAGGCCGGCCGCCATGGTCAGCGGATTTCCGGCCAGGGTGCCCCCCTGCAGGACCTGCTCCTCGTCGAGCAGCCGCATGATGTCGCGGCGGCCGCCGAACGCGCCGACGGGCGTGCCCCCTCCGATGATCTTGCCGAAGGCGGTGAGGTCCGGGGCGACACCGAGCAGTTCGGAGGCCGGTCCGTAGGTGAGCCGGAAGCCGGTGATGACCTCGTCGAAGATCAGCAGCGTGCCCTCGCGGTCGCAGATGCGGCGCAGGTCGGCGAGGAAGCCGTCCTGCGGCAGCACGAGGGACATGTTGCAGGCGATGGGTTCGACGACCACGGCGGCGATCCGGCCGGGGTGCTCGGCGAAGGCGCGCTCGACGCTCTCGGTGTCGTTGTACTCGGCGTAGACGTTGGAACGCATCGCGGCCGGGTCGAGACCGGCGTCGCGCATGCGTGCCTCGTCCTTGTTCTGCACCAGGTCGAAGTGGCCGTGGTAGCCGCCGTTGAAGCGCAGCACGCCGGTGCGCCCGGTGTGGGCGCGGGCCAGCCTGAGCGTGGACATCACGGCCTCGGTGCCGCTGCACACGAAGCGCAGTTGCTCCAGGTGGCCGGCGGTCTCGGCGATGCGCTCGGCCAACTCGACCTCCTGCACGCAGTACGTGCCGAACAGCGTGCCGTTCGCGGCCTGGCGGGCGATGGCGTCGCTGACGGGCTGCGGGGCGTGTCCGAGGATGAGCGGCCCGAAGCCGTACATGAAGTCGACGTACCGGGTGCCGTCGATGTCGTGGAGATACTGCCCGTGGGCCTCGGCGACGACCAGCGGGGCGCTTTCGACGTTGCGGCAGGCGCGCAGCGGCGAGCTGGCGCCGGTGGGGATGGTGTGCTGAGCGCGCTTGATTTCCGGCCTCATGAGGACTTTTCCGTTTCGGTCTCGATCGTGCAGTCGGTCATCAGGACATCCAGCAGTGCCTCGGCCTCTTCGCGGGTGTCGCGGGCGAAGTAGGCCGTGAGGACCGTCTCGAAGTTGAGCGGTGGGGCGAGCACGAACTGGCCGTCCTCGCGGTGCAGATGCACGGTGGTGACGTCGTTCTTGTGGCACACCTCGACCGCGCGGGCGGTGTTCTTGAGGAAGCCGCTGCGCTCGATGGGGGCGTCGTATTCCAGTGCCACGCGGTGGTGCAGCGGCTCGGGGGCGAGGGGCTCGCGGCCCAGCCTGTGCAGCAGGTCGTAGGCGTCGATTCCGGTGCAGATGCGCAGTTGCTGGTACGTGGTGGTACCGCCGCCGCACAGCCGTGGGGCGAGTTCGAGGATGCGCAGCCGCCCTTGGCCGTCGAACCGGAACTCCGCGTGGAAGGGCGAGTTGTCCAGGCCGACGCCCGGGATCACGTGCTCCAGCAGGGCGGTGAAGTCACGGCCCAGCTCCGCGTCGAACGGCTCGGTCAGGTAGGCCACTTCGTGGAAGAGGGGGCCCACCAGGGGCGGCAGTTTCCGGTGGATCTGCAGCGGGATGATCCGGCCGTCGCTGACCATGCCGTCGACGGCGTACTCGTTGCCGTCGAGGTACTCCTCCGCGAGCATCCCGGACTGGCCGGCTCCCTCGCGCAGCACCGTGCAGACCCGCTTGGTCTGCAGGAAGGCCTTCGGGAACTCCTCCGGTGTCGCGGCCTTCACCACGCCCGCGCTGTAGAAGCCGTTGGAGGGCTTGACCACGACGGGGAAGGACAGGGCGGCGCTGACGGCCGCGAGCGCAGCGGGTGCCTTCGCCGACGGATCGAGTTCGATGTGGCGGGTGATGTGGTCGCGGACCGCGGGGTGTGCCTTGAACCGGGTCTTGTCGGCGAGGCACAGCAGTGTGTCGATGTCGCGGGTGGGCAGGCCCAGTTCACCGCGCAGCAGCTCCAGTTGGATCTGGTAGCTGTCATGGAAGGAGATCACGTCGTCGATGCCGGTGAGGTCGACGCCTTCGGCGACGGTCCGCCGCCAGTCGGCACGGTCGGCGGTGAGCCGCGGCGGGTCGAAGAAGCGCACGGTGAAGCCGCGCCGTTGCGCGTAGTCGAGGTAGTCGCGGCAGTCTTCCTCACGACCGAGGATGAGTACGTTCACGGGAAAGGCCACACTCTCTGTCAGGTGGTCGATCAGGCGGTCTGCTGGACCGGTTCGGTGGTGTGGAGCCTGTTCTCCTCGTTGGCGACGGCGCGTCGGATGCGCCACAGGCAGACCGCCGCCATCACCGCCTCGAAGGCGGAGAAGATCACCCACATCCCCGGGAGCACGTCCGCGTCGCCGCGGTTGAGCAGCACGAACACGGTGATCGTGGGTACGCACAGACACCACATGAGGACGATCCGCGCCACGAATCCGAAGCGGGCGAGGCCGAGGCACTCCAGGACGCCCGAGCCGACCATGGAGAACATGAACGCGGCGGAGTACGTCCACAGCACCCGCGAGGTCTCCACGGCGTTTCCGGTCACGGCGGGGCCCGCCCCGTCAAGTCCGAACGGGCTCAGCAACAGGGTCGGGGCACCGATCTGGAAAGCCGCGACCACGGCCACGTACGCGCCGGAGATCGTCAGGGTGACCCGCATGATGTGCGGGATGTCGCGATGCAGCCCGGCGCCGACGGCCTTGCCGCACAGGATGTTGCAGCCCAGCCCGAGACCGATCAGCGGGATGACGGCCGCGTAGTTCAGTGCCAGGGCGACGTTGTTCGCGGCGAGCGCCACCGATCCGAGGACGCCGGCCAGCCAGACGAACGCGGTCTGCCCCAGCTCCTCCAGGCTGAGCGAGCCGCCCGCGGGCGCGCCGCGCCGCAACCGCAGCCACAGCACCCCGGCGGCGTGCTTGCCTCCCCGGCGCAGCAGCCGGCCGAAGCCCGCCGCGTAGCCGCGGGGCAGGCACACGGCGTACCCGAGGAACATGACGGACACGGCGCTGAGCGTGCCGAGCGCGGAGCCCCGCATGCCCAGCTCCGGCAGCCCGAAGCGGCCGAAGACGAGGCCGACCGTCATGACGATGCCGACGGCCTGGCCCATGATGCCGACCGTCATCGGCACCCGGGTCCGTCCCATCCCGTTGAAGTACGACGACAGCGCCATGTTGAGCGTCATGACGGAGCCGTAGAGGGTGGACAGGCCCAGGAACTGTGCCTCCAGTTCCTGGATGTGCGCGGGCTGTCCGCTCAGCGCCGGCACCCGCATCAGCAGCGGGGTGGTCAGCAGCAGCAGCGCGGAGAGCACGAGGCCGAGGACGAATCCGTTGGCGCCCTCGTCGAGCGCGTCGCGCTCTTCGCCGCGGCCGTGTGCCTGCGCCACGTAGGAGCGGGTGATGCCGACCGCCCCGGTGGTCACCATGATCACCGTGGTCGCGGTGAAGACGGCGGGCCCGGACGCCTTGAGGGCGTCCTCCGAGTAGCGGGCCAGGCAGATCCGGTCGACCAGCATCAGGAGCAGGTTGCCGACCATCCCGAACATCAGCGGCACCGAGACGCGCACGACCTCGCGCATCGCCCCCAGGTCGAGCAGCCGTGCCCGGGCGGTGCTCATGGCCGGTCACCACCGCCGGGCACGTGGCTCACGGGGTCACTCCGGATTCGACGAGCAGCTCGTGCACGCTCTTGAGGAGCGCCTCACGGTCCGTCAGGTCGAAGGGCAGCACGTCGCCCACGTCCAGCATGGCGTCGAGCCGCTCCTCCAGGCCGACCAGGAAACGCATCTGGTCGAGTGAGCTGACGATGATCCGTGACGGTTCGGCGTCGGCCGGAACGTCCTGTGCCTGCGCGAGCTGCTCCAGCAGATCGTCGACGACCTTCTTCAGGTCTTCCATGGAACTCATTCCTCGATGGGTCAGGGTCCTGCAGCGGGCCGGTCAGGCCGGCGTGCCGAGCAGGCCGTACGACAGCAGGGCGTACGTGAGCCGGTCCAGGCCGATCCCCGCACAGCAGGTGGCCTCGGCCCCGAGGTCGCGCAGCCCGAAGGAGTCGGCGAACACCTCGCCGTGCGAGTTGACGCTGGCCACGGACAGTTCGCCGTCGCCGAGCGGGACCCGCACCTCGAACTTGCTCTTGTTGAGCAGCTGGGCCTCGCGCGTCATCGTCGGCGCGTCCCCGAAGAACGCATCGGAGGCACTGATGATGCGGTGCGGCACACCGAGTTCCGCGAAGAACGCGGTGAAGGCCTTCATCATGCGCTCGAAGTCGTCCGCGACCTCTTCGGCGCTGCCCATCCGGACGAGTTCGAACATCCTGAACTCGCCCAGCCGGGTCGCGCTGTGGTTGTGGGACTCGTGCCGGAAGACCGGGCCGTCGATGGCGAACAGACCTGTGCCGTAGCGGTTCTTGAGCTCGGCTGCGTTCGCGTACACGTGGTAGCAGGTGACCGGCGTGAGGACGGTCTCGGCCGGCCGGTAGAAGGAGTCCAGGGCCTCGGTCTGCTGGGGCCGCAGCTGCGAGACGGTGACACCGTCCCAGTAGTGGTCGCGGATCCGGGCGACCGCGTTCACCAGGTTCGGGAACTTCTTGTAGTACCCGGCCCGCACCAGCACGTCCCGGGAGATCTGCGCCGATCCGGCCAGCAGCGGTGCGCCGAACGGCTCGGCGAGCCGCTCCCGGCACAGCTCGCGCACGTGGTCCATGGCCGCGGTCCACTCCGGGCCGTGCAGATAGGCTCCCCGGGCCACCGCGATCCGGTGGTCGTCGGGCAGGCCGCAGGACAGTCCGGGACGTCCCGGATGCTCGGCGACGATCGTGGCCGGCACATCGCGGTGACCGCGCAGGAAGTGGCGGACCATCTCGGCCAGTTCCGGCTCGGACGGCCCGGCCGCCACGACGACGTCGATGCCCTTGTCCAGCTGACGCACCGTGACGTCCCCGTAGTGGAACGCCAGGGCCTTGCGCAGTTCGTCGGCGGCGCCGGCGTCCACCGGGCGCTCGTAGCGGTAACGCACCCCGTTCATGTGGCGCCCCTCTCAGATGCGGTGGCGCATGGGGACCCAGTCGGCCAGGAGGATGGCCCGCTCCCCGGGCCGCTCTTCGCTGCCCTTGCGGATGGGGCCGACGTAGTGGCTGACGAGGTGGTCCGTGATGGCGTACGCCTCCAGGGGCCGTTCCATCTGGAACTCGGAGAGCCGGTCCGCGGGCGGGACGTCCTCCGGCTGCTTGCCCCGGTAGTCGGGGGTGGCGATGAGGTTGGCGCCGCCCTCGGCGTTGTCGCGGTAGATCAGGTGGGCGAAGACGTACGGCTCGCCGTCCTGGTGCAGTTCGTTCGGGGAGGAGACGGCCTCATGGCCGTCCTCCTCGATGTGCAGCTTGATCAGGTGGACCCCGACGTAGAGCGGCCAGACCGAGTCGTCCTCGTTCCAGCGGGTCTGGGAGAAGTCGAACCGGATCATGTCCAGCAGGAGCTTGTTGTTGCAGACCTCATCGCTGATGGCGGGGAGGTTGCGGGTGACGTTCACGTATTCGGGATTGTTGTCGCCCTGGTAGTAGCCGTTCATTCCCTCGCGGGCCTGGCTTTCCGTGGCCGGCATCCAGTGGAATTCGTTGGACCAGGGCAGGTAGACGCCGCGGGCGTAGCGGCGGTATCGGCCCGAGCCGGTCGCGTACGGATCCTCCGGGAGATCGCCGTATGCGGCCTTGAGCGCCTGATAGTCGGCGTTTCCCTCATCGATTCCGAATTCGGCGCCGAGATCCCAGCGGTCATATCCCTGGCGCGAGAGAGTCGAAGGGTTTACAGGCATGCTAAATGTCCCCCGGTTTTGCGAATTTCCCCAACGAGAAATGGAACTTAGTTGAAGTGGCCACACGTCGCAACGTGATCTGGGTCACCAAAGTTTTCACCCAGCGGGGCTCCTGGCCGGAAATATGTCCGTCTGAGCTCCAGGAGCAGCGATTCTTCCGCCAGCTATCGAGCACTCCTGGCTGAATCCAGCCCATCGGGTGCACTTTTCGGCCATTCGGAATGGGGCGAGTTTCCACTCATACGTTCACATCCGGTACGTACCTGCATGAGGGACGTAAGGTTCGTCCGGCGTTCGTTGACAAGCCGCTCAACTCGTGATTAGTGTCCGTCCCCGTCAAGCGTCTCGTTAAAAATGGGGGAAACGTGTCGGGCAATGTCATCGACGGTCGCATTTCCGAAGTCCTGAAGCAGATCGCGGAACTTCCGGATTCCTTTGAAATCTCGGCCGATCAGGATCTCAAGACCGATCTGAACATCGATTCCCTCAAACTGATCGACGTCGTCGTCCAGGTGGAAGCGGTCCTGGACGTGGAACTCGGCGACGAATTCTCCCGCGACCTCGTCACGGTGGGCGACCTCCAGCGGCATGTGAGCGAGCACGTCGGCGCCTGACACCGCCACGCCCTCGCCCACCCGAATCAGCGCCATGGAGAGTTGCGTTGTTTGATTTCTCCCTGGGTCCGGTGACGCTGTGCGCGCCCGGGCCGACGAAGGGCACGGACGACCACGAGGGCCTGCCGCCCGACTGGCTCGACGTCATCGGCACCGCGGGCGACCAGTTCCGCGACGCGTTCACCCGGACCTGCCTGTATCTCACCCTGCGCGAGGCCGACGCCTCCGGGGTGGGCGCGAGCGCCGGGACACGCACCGACGACACCGTGGTGATCGGTACGGAGTACGGCAACACCGCCGCACTGGCCCGCCTCCAGCGGCACGCCGCGGAAAAGGGAAAGCTGCTGTCCGCCCAGTACTTCCCCAACGCCACCTCCAGTTCGGCGTCGGCGTACGTCAACCTCCGCGTCGGGGCGACCGGGCGCAACATGACGATCAACGCGGGCGTGCTCACGCCGGTCGTCGCTCTGTGGCAGGCGCTGTCGACCCTCAGCCGTGAACGCTCCGACGTCAGTCGGCTCCTCGTCGGCGACGTCTACGCGCCGGAGGCCGTCGCGGACGTACAGCTCGACACGCCCGAAGTGCTCTGCCGGGACGGCATCGCCCACGCGTTCCTGCACAAGGGCACCGAGCTCACCGCCGAGTTCGACTTCGGCGCCGCCCGGGCGCCTCACCCGGGTCTCACGCGCATCGTGTGCAAGGCCGTCGCCCGGGGCTCGGACGCCGTCGACGCGACGCCCGTCGCCTTCGCGGAGCGCAACAGCGCCTTCGCCACGCGCGCCTTCCTGGACCTGGTCCACACCCTGGAACCCGCCGAGCGGGCCGTCCTGGAATGCCACGCCCCGGACGGCCGGCACGCCTGCGTGACGGTGACCCGGCAACAAGCGAACGGCACGGACAGGGAGTCCTTGTGAACCAGGGAACAGCAAGGGTCTTCATCACCGGACTCGGCATCATCTCACCGGCCGGCGCGGGTGCCGGGCCCTTCTGGGACGACCTGTGCGCGGGCCGCAGCCGCTTCGAGGAACTGCCTCCGCTCTACGCCGGCATGAAGCCCGGCATCCTCGGCGGCCGGGTGCCGCGGGAGGCGCGCGACACCGCCCTCGCCCAGGTCCGGGAAGTCACCCGGGAACGCCCGCGCCACGCCTCCCTCTTCGCGGAGTTCGCCGCGCTGGAGGCACTGCGGGACGCCGGACTGACTCCCGGGGACCGGGCTCTGCGCAATGCCGTCGTCTGTGTCGGCAGCAGTGACGGCCAGGCCGAGGCTCTGGAGGACGTGGTCGCCGGACGCCGCAGCGGCGCCGAGACCGGTGGATTCTCCAGCTACTCGATCGCCCAGGGCGTGGCCGCCACCGTCGGCGCCTCGGGCCCGGCGTACATGCTGCAGAGCACGTGCGCCTCCGCGAACGTGGCACTGTCCTGCGCACTGGAGATGCTGCGGTCGGGCGTCGCCGACACGGCGGTCGTCGGGGGCTGCGACCCCTACTCGGAAAAGAACATCATCGGATTCAACACCCTGCAGGCCATCGGCCCCACGCCCTGCAAGCCCTTCACCAGGAGCCGGCGCTATGTCACGCCGTCGGAGGGCGCGGGCATGCTGGTCCTGCAGACCGAGCGCGCCCTCAGCCCGGACGCCACCCCCTACGCCGAGGTGCTGGCCACCGCCGTCAGCAATGACGCGAGCCATCCCACCGCCCCCGACCGGGACGGGGTCGCCGCCTGCCATCGCCGGTCGCTGGACGAAGCCGGCCTGAAGGCCGACGACATCGACGTGATCTTCGCCCACGGCACCGGCAGCCGCGCCAACGACACCATCGAGGGCAGCATCTTCGCCGAGGACTATCCGCGAGCGGCGGTCACCGCGATCAAGAGCACCATCGGGCACCTGATGGGCGCTGCCGGAGCGGCCGGAGCGGTGGCGGCCTGCCTGGCACTGCGGCACGGCCTGGTGCCGCCGACCGCGGTCGATCCCGACGACGTGGAGCTGGACCTCAACCTGGTCACCGGCTCACCGCTGGCCATGCCGCACCTGCGGCACGTCCAGAACAACGCCTTCGGGTTCGGCGGCAACAACGCGATCAGCATCTTCCGGAAGGTGTCATGACGCTCCCTCCGGTCATGACGCTCCCCGAGACACTCACGGGAGAGAGTGCGGTACTGCGGCTGACCTTCGACGGTCCGCTCGCCGTCCTCACCCTGGACAGCCCGCCGATGAACCTGTTCGACAAGGCGATGTGGGCCGCGTGGGCGGATGCGGTCGCCTGGCTGACCGCTCACCCCCCGCGTGCCCTGCTCGTGCGGGCGCAGGGCCGCGTCGTCAGTGCCGGTGTCGATGTGAGTGTCTTCGCCGGGCTCGCCTCTGAGGACGCCGCGGCCTTCTGGCAGGCCCAGCTGGGCATCACGCAGATGCTTGAGGCGCTGCCCTGCCCCACCGTGTTCGCCGCGCACTCGCTGACCCTCACCGCCGCCTTCGAACTGGCGCTGGCCTGCGACCTCGTGGTCGCCACACCGCAGGCCCGGTTCGGCCTGGTCGAGCGGAAGATCGCGTTCACACCGGCGATGGGCGGCACCCAGCGTCTGGCCGAACGCGCCGGTCCGGCCCGGGCTCGCGAGCTCGTCATGACGGGCGATCTGTACCGCGGGGCCGTGCTGGCCGACTGGGGCGTGGTCAACGCCCTGTTCCCCCCGGCCTCGTTCGACACCGACGCGCATGCCTACGCGATGCGTCTCGCCCTCGGACCCACCCGCGCCCACGCGGCCACCAAGGACGTCGTACGCCGCTACCTCGACGGCGGCGTCCGCACGGCTGACTCCGCCCTTCCGGCCCTTGCCGCGGCGGTGGCCGCGACCACCGACCACCGCCGCGCCGTCACCGCGTTCCTCACGGACGGCCCGGAACACACGACGGACTACCAAGGCCGCTGACCGGTCCCCGCCCAGCGATGCGCCCAGACACTGCTACTACTGCCACTACTGCTGCTGCCGCTACGACAGCTGCGACTGGACCTGGGACGAGATCAGCTCCAGGTGGTCCAGGTCGGCGAGGTCGAGGACCTGGAGGTAGAGGCGGCGGGAGCCGATCTCCGCGTAGCGGCCGATCTTGTCGACGACCTCGGAGGGGGTACCCGCGAGGCCGTTGGCCTTCAGCTCGTCGACCTCACGGCCGATCGCCGCTGCGCGGCGGGCCACCTCCTGGTCGTCCTTGCCGACGCAGACGACGAGGGCGTTGGAGTAGGTGAGGGCGTCGGGCCGCCGGCCGGTCTCCTCGGCGGCGGCGCGGACCCGGGCGAACTGGCGCTCGCTGTCCTCGATCGAGGCGAACGGCATGTTGAACTCGTCGGCGTGGCGGGCCGCGAGGCGCGGGGTGCGGGTCGCGCCGTGGCCACCGATCAGAACCGGGATCCGGTCCTGGGCGGGCTTGGGCAGCGCGGGCGAGTCGGTGAGGTCGTAGTACTTGCCGTGGAAGTCGAAGGTGTCGCCGACCTTCGTGCGCCACAGGCCCGTGACGATCTCCAGCTGCTCCTCGAGACGGCCGACCTTCTCCTTCGGGAACGGGATGCCGTACGCCTTGTGCTCCTCCTCGAACCAGCCGGCGCCCAGGCCCAGTTCGATCCGGCCGCCCGACATCTGGTCGACCTGCGCGACCTGGATGGCGAGCACGCCGGGCAGCCGGAAGGTGCCGGCGGTCATCAGTGTGCCGAGGCGGATGCGCTTGGTCTCCCTGGCCAGACCGGCGAGCGTGATCCAGGCGTCGGTGGGGCCGGGCAGACCGTCCCCCGAGCCCATGCGGACATAGTGGTCGGAACGGAAGAATGCGTCGAAACCGAGGTCCTCGGTGGCTTTCGCCACGGCGAGCAACGTGTCGTAGGAGGCGCCCTGCTGGGGCTCGGTGAAGATGCGAAGATCCATGCGTCCATCCTGCACGCACGGGTGCCGGTAGATCCCACCGGTCCCTCCGTGCACTCCCCTCCACGGTCGGGTGAAAATCCGTCAACACCGCGCCCGGGGCACGCCCACGCCAGTGACCCGCTCTGACGGTGATCGTTGGCTCGTGCGGAGCCGGACCGCCCGGCGCCCGCGTCGGCGGTCGTCGCCGGGGTGTCACCCGATCCCGATCGGCCTCCCCGAGGGGGCCTGGGACCGAGGAGGCCGTCAATGTCCGAAGAGTCCGTGCCACAGCAGGGCGGAGGCGGCCAGCCGAAGGGGTTGCTGCAGCAGATGGAGGAGCTGATGGCGGCACTGAACGCGGACCTGTCGGCCCTGGACGCAGACCTGCAGTCGGCGGGACGGGGCACGCAGGAGACCGAAGCCGGCTGAGACCCGACCCAACGGGGCGTGTCGTTCGGACCGGGTGGGTTGCAGGTCCTGGATCGGGTGGGCGCTAGCCCGCCTCCCGCTCCGGAAGTACCCGCTTCCGGCCCGTCTCGGGTAATGCCTCGTCCCGGTCGGCGAGTCTGCGCAGCATCTGCTGCACCCGGTCCCTGGACTCGTCCGCCGCGTCGATGGCCTCCATGCACTGCCAGTAGGTGCCCTCGTCGTCCGCGGAGCAGGCGAGGCCCACCAGGGCGATGCCCACCTCGCCGAGGAGGCCGCCGAGGCAGAGAAGGGCCTGCCGGGCGTCGCCCAGGTCGGTGAGCTGGGCCGCGCGCAGGTCCTCGGTGGCGAGGTGCGGCGTGTCGAGGACGCCGCAGCCACGGCCCGCCAGCTCCGTCAACCCCAGCGCCTCGCCCCGCAGTTCGGGCGGGCCGGAGACCGCGAGGCGGCTGCCTATCGCCTGTGCCAGTGCCTGCGCCTGCCACACCTCCGTCATGGTCTCCGGCGCACCGCCGCTCCCCGCCAGGGCACGTCTGCTCGTCACGATGAGCCACACAGCGTCCATGGCCGCTGCCCCCGTCTGTCACGACGCGCTGCCCGCGCGTCCGCCCGAACTCCGCTGTCCACTACCCAGAGTGAGTGCGTGCGGGTCGAAAAGCCAGAGGAAGACGGAAATCTTCGGACAACAAATCGGTTTCGGGCGGGATTTTGACTCCGGAGAGTGAAAGTGGAGTGGACAACTCCCGCACGCGACAAGCGCCTAAGGCGCAGGGAACCTACGCTCGTTGCGGTCGATCTTCGCGTTCAGCGCCACCAGCGGGTCGATACCCAGCACCTCGCACAGCTGCAGCAAGTAGGCGAGTACGTCCGCGACTTCGTCCCTCACCCGGTGCGCCGTGTCCGGGTCGTCCATGACGCCGGCCGACTGCTCCGGCGTCAACCACTGGAAGATCTCGACCAGTTCGGAGGCCTCCACGCTGAGCGCGGCGACGAGGTTCTTGGGGGTGTGGTACGGCTGCCAGTTGCGGGCGGCCGCGAAGTCGGCCAGCCTTCGTTGGAGTTTCGCCACGTCGAGGGGCTCGTGCGCGGATTCGTGCGGGGATTCGTGCGGAGGTCCGCCCTGGTGATCGGTCACGGTTCCAGGTGTACCACCGTGACTCCGTCCGTCCCGGCGGCCCAGGACGCGTCGCTGACCGCGGCCACGACACGGATGTGGCCGCGCGCGCCCATCCGCACGGCCAGCCGCAGCAGTTCCAGCCGCTGCCGTGGGTCCAGCGAGCGGTCGAAGCCGTCGGCGAGGACGGTGAGGGTCTGCATCGCGGCGGGCACCTCGGCCGCGGCGTCCACGTCCAGCACGCCCGGCCCGGTCAGCAGGACCAGGGCGAGGGCCGCGTATCTCAACTCGCCGTCGCCCAGCCGCCGCAGAGCAGTCATGAAGCCGTCGCCGCGGTCGAGCAGAGCCCGGACGGTTCCGTCGCCGAGCGGCTCGGCGAGCATGTCGGCGACCGGTCCCGCGCATCCGGCGCGCACCGCGTCGACGAGCTGGGCGTGCCGTCGTCCGCACTCGGCGCGGGTACGCCAAAGGACGTCGGCGAGGTTGTCGCAGCCACCGAGGAGCCGGCCGGAGCCCATGGGTACGGGCGCCCGCATCCGGCCGGGGCGGGGATCGCAGGCGAAGGCGGACCGCAGGGCGACGACCATCTGTTCGGCGGCGGCGAGCACCCGGCGCTGTCCGTCGGTCTTGCCGGCCACGCGCAGCGGCAGCAGCGCGGTGCCGAGCCGGTCGTCGGGCAGCGGGGCCCGGGTCACGGGTGCCGAACCGGCGGTGTGCCAGGCGGCCTGGACGGTACGGCGGGAGGGATCGCGCAGGGCGGTCTCCAGCAGTACCAGCCCACCGGCGGTCAACCTCTCGCCCACGATGCGCAGTTCGGGCTCGGCCTGCACGGCGACGTCGAGCCGGACCGCGCCCTCGGGCCCGTCGACCGTGCAGCCGATACGGAATCCACGCCGCCGCTGGGCGTCGGGCCGGGACCGATCGGGCACGCACGCGCTCGCGTCGGGAAACACCTCCCCGACCTCGGCGCCGCCGCCGAGCCGGGCCAGCGCCTCGTACGCCCGCAGGGCACTCGTCTTCCCGCACCCACTGCCCCCGGCGAAGAGGGTGACGGGCCCGAGCGCGAACCCGGCCCGCCGATGCCCGGCAAACGCCGACAACCGCAACTCGGTGGCACAGGGCCGACTCGGCCGCATGCGGTCCAAGACGGGCGGAGGGGGCGCAGAGGACAGAGAGGGCGCGGAGGGCATGGTCATGTCCGGACCGTAGGGCTCCGTTCGTGCGGTGAACCGTTACGGCGTAGGGAGCTTCCTACGATCGGGGGACGAGACTTCAGGTGCCCGACGCTCCCGCGCTCTCCATGAGGTCGGTGACCTCGGTGTCCGCCGGGGTCAGCAGGAAGACGTTGCGGTCGACGCGGTGCATGCCGCTGGCCAGGCCGAAGACGACTCCGGTGCTGAAGTCCAGGACGCGCTTGGCGACTTCGGTCTCGGCGCTGCTGAGGTCGAGCAGGACGGGGATGCCGGCCATCAGGGTCTCGGCCACCTCGCGTGCGTCGGCGAAGACATTGACCCTGAGGACCACGAAACGGCGCCGCAGCTCCGTCTCCGCGTCCGGCATCGAGCGGTGGTCCACCGATGACGGCCAGGCGTCGCGCCCCCGCAGCGGCACCACCTGGGCGAGCCCCTCCCACTGTTCATCGGTGATGTCGTGGCCGTTCACCGGCTCCCCCCGAACTGACTCGCACTCATTGCCTGCACCGGCCAATTCTTACGCCAAGTCACCCGTTCGGCCCAACAGCGACACGGTCCGCGACCGCCACAACCGCTCCAGCTGCGAAAGATGACGTCGGACCGCGACGGAACAGCACCGGACCAGCGCCAGATATGACCGGTTTCCTGCCCGATCGAGGCTTCTTACCGGGCTCACACCGGACTCTTCACCTCCGGCGGCGCCTCGCTCACCGGGCGCGACTAGCGTCCCGTGACGTGCACTTGGCAGAAACACAGCTGGCGGCACCCGGTCGGCGGACGCAGTCGGCGGTGTCCGCCGCCCCGGAACCTCCGGCGCAGTGGCATCGCGTCCTGACGCTGCTCGCAGACGTCAGTCTCTTCATCGGCACTCGCACGGTGTGGACGCAGGCGGCCAGTCACCGCCTGCCCGTGGCCGCGGTGATCTCGCTCTGCTATGCCTCGATCCTGGTGTGCGGCGTGCTGACGCTGGTCGTGCGCCGGGCCCGCTCGCTGGCGCGCCTGGACCTGTGCGTCCTGGTGACCGCCGTGGCCCTCGCCCTGTGCGCCTGGGCCATGGACCACGCCGGCTCCGACGAAGCGCTCCTGACCACCCAGGCCGCCCACGAACTCGTCAAGGGTCATGCCGTCTACGGGCAGCCGTGGCCCTGGCTGTTCGGCCACGGCATCGCCCTCACCCCGACGATCACCGGCGGCTACGACTTCACGTACGGCTATCCGCCGCTGACCCCCCTCCTCACCGCGCCCCTGCTCTGGCTGCACCACGGCGGCGCCCCGGCGACGGCGGTGAGCACCGGCGCGCTCGTCGTCGGCACGGTCGTGCTGTGGCGGATGCTCCCCGCGCCGTGGCGGTCGGCGGCGACCATGGCCTGTCTCGGCTTCGGTCTCCTGCCGACGTACGCCCGGCTCGGCTATCCCGCGATCACGGCGCTGGCCCTGCTGATCCCGGTGGTGGTGCGCTGGCCGCGGATCGGGCGGGGCGGGCGTCTGGGGCCGGCCGGTGTGGCGCGGGCCGCCTGTCTGGGCGCCGCGTGTGCGGCGCAGCAACTGCCGTGGTTCCTGGCGCCGTTCCTGCTGGCCGGGATCTACGCGATGCGCCGGGGCGAGCTGGGCGGGCGGGCGGCGACGCCGGTGGTGCTGCGGTTCGTCGGTATCGCCGCCACCGTGTGGCTGCTGATCAACACGTACTTCGTCGTGAGTGAACCGGGCACCTGGATCACGGGCATCGCGCTGCCGCTGACGCAGGGGGCGACGCTGCACGGGCAGGGCCTCGGGGATGTCTCCCTGTACTTCACCGACGGCAGCGACCGGCTCGACTGGTACGGGCACGCGAGTCTGCTGCTGGCCGCTGCCCTGCTCGCGCTGCTGGTGCTGTTCATGCGCCGTCTTGGCCCCGCGGCGACCGTGCTGCCCTGGTGCGCCTTCTACCTGGCGACCCGGTCCCAGGACGGCTACTACCTGATGATGACGCCGCTGTGGCTGGCGGCGGCGGTCACCGCTCCCCCGTCGGAGTTCGTCCGCGCCTGGCAGCCGCGGCCGCGTCCACTGAGCGGCCCGCACCGCCGTACGGCACTGGTCGCGACGTCCGCGCTCCTGGTCTCCCCGGCGCTGGTGAGCGCTGCCGTGGCGGTCACCGGTTCCCCGCCGCTGCAGATGCGGGTCGCCGCGGTGCGGCGGGTCTCGGCCGACTTCGTCTCGCGGCTGACGCTGCGGGTCACCAATGTGGACGACACCGCCCTGACGCCCCACTTCATGCTGACCACGAACCAGGGCTCGGGCAAGTACTGGTCGCTGGTGCGGGGCCCGGCGACGGTGCCCGCGCACAGCACCGTACGGATGGAGATCAGGCCGGCCGACGGGAAGTACCCGCTGCCCGTCAAACCGGGCACCCGCATCCGCCTGCGCGCCTTCACGGCGACGCCGCAGACCCTGTCGAGCACCGACGTCCAGCTGGTGGACCACGGTGACTCCCGGGCCCACCAGGCTGGTTGACGGTGCGTCAGGCCGCCGTACGCACGAAGCGGAGCGTGGCGGCGACGGTGGTGAGGCCGCGGATCATGCCCATCTGGTTCCAGCCCAGGCCGAACTCGGCGCGGTCCAGGGTGAACTCCGCGTCCAGGGTGAGTGCGTCGGCGTCCGCGCCGGCCAGCCGCGCGGTGAGGGACTGCGGGCGGCTGATGCCGCGCACGGTCAGCTGACCGGACACCTCCACGGTGTCGCCGGCGCGGGCCTCCGCGCTGCGGACGGCGAAGGTGATCTCGGGGTGGTTCTCGACGTCGAAGAAGTCGGCGGAGCGCAGGTGCTCGTCGCGCTTCTTGTTCTTGGTGTCGAGGGTGGCGGCGTCCAGGGTCAGGGTGCCGGCGGCGGAGCCGTCGGGCCGGACCTCGCCCTGTCCCCCGACGGCGGCGAAGGCGCCCTTGACGGTGACGAGGCCCCACATCGTCTTGTGGCGCAGGGCGACGGTGGAGGCGGCGGCGTCGAGCTGCCAGACACCGGTTTCGACGGCGGCGGTCATGATCTTCTCCAGTGAGCGGGGGGATGCCACGAGCAGGTGATTCAAATTTGGATGACTCACGCTAACCCATCATCCAAATCTGGACAACCCCCTCATCCAAAATTGGACAACAGGTAGACTCGACAGCATGGCCGACCCCGAGGAGCACCCCACCGACCTGCCCGAATGCCCGCCGGCGCAGGGTGGCGGACTGCTGCCCGGAGAACTGCGGGCCTGGATGGTGATGCTGGCGGCCATGGGGGCGGTGGAGCAGGAGCTGCGCTCCGTGGTGAAGGAGCGGCTGGACGTCTCGCACGACGAGTTCCTGATCCTGTGCCTGCTCGCCGAGTCACCCAGGGAGGGCCTGCGCATGACGCGGATCGCGGAGCTCCTCGGCCGCCCCAAGACCCGGCTCACCTATCAGATCGCGTGCCTCCAGCACGCCGGGCTCGTCACCCGCAAGTCGGTCTGCGGCGACAAGCGGGGCATCGAGGTCGCCCTCACCGACAAGGCCCGCCGCCTCCTGGAGGAGGCCTCCGGCACCCTCGCGACGACCGTGACCCGGGCCCTGACCCACGTCATGGGCCCGAAGCAGCACGAGGCGATGTGCGGGCTGCTGCCGGACCTCGCCGAGGAGTCCGGGCCGTCGAAGGCTCCGTAGGGCGGGTGTCCCCGCACCGCCCGGGTATGTGCACCGCCTGCCCGGTCCGGTCGCAGCGGTCCGGGCAGGCGGTGTATCGCTGTGCTACTCGGCCCTGTTGGCGCGGTTGCGCACCAGGGCGAATGCCGCCGCCGCGAGGCCGAGCACACCCACGCCCAGCCCGGCGACCCCGAGCCCGCGGGCGGTCGAGTCGCTGCTGTCGGCGGAGGCCGACGCGGAGCCGGCTGAACCGCCTGAGCTGCCGGAGATGTTCGACGCCTTCGCCGAGGCAGCCGGGGTGCTGCCCTCCTCGGCGCCCTTGGCGGTGAGCTTGAGGACCGGCGCGGGGTTCTCCGGCTCGTCCTCGCCCGACTGTGCCTCCTCGATCCAGCGGACGGTCTTGCCGTCGGAGTAGGTCTGCAGGGTCTTGAAGGTCAACTGGTCGGTGTTCTCGGGCAGTTGACCGAAGGCTACGTTGAAGTCCTGGTACTGGCCCGCGCCGATCTTCCCGCCGGTCCAGGTGATCTCGGAGACGGCGTCGGTGATGGTGCCGTCATCGGTCTTGACCGGCGTCTTCAGCTTCGTGTTCGTGACCTTCGCCGTCCAGCCGTTCTGCGGCGGTGAGACGAGCACTCCGAGGACGGGGTGGTCGGTGGGCAGGAAGACCTGCACCTTGGTGGTGCTCGCCGTGTCCTCCTCGTTGGGGACACGGAAGGTCAGGACGCCGTCCGTGGCGCCCTTCGCGTAGCTGTCGGGGTGGACGGTGACGTGCGCTGAGGCGACACCGGCCGCGGTCAGGACGCCGGCGGCGGCCAGGGCGGTGACGACACCGGCGCGGCGCAGGGCGGTACGTGCGGTCGACATGGGTGGGTGGATCTCCGTACTGGGGAAGGGACGTCGAGGTCAGAGCGCGTACGACATCCCCGGCGGCGGACCGCGCCGCTGCACCGCGTGCCGCAGCAGCAGACGCCGCAGCGGCCGCGCACCGTCGGCACACAGCCGTACGGCGTCCCGCGCGCCCGGCACCCGCCACGCCCCGCCGCGCGCCTGCCACCAGGCCGCGAGGCCCGGTACGAGCGTGACGGCCCGGCGGAGCAGCGACCACACCGCGGCCTCGCCGCGCCGCAGCCACCAGGTCAGCACCACGGCCGCTCCGACATGGGCGGCGGTGGCGTGCGGCGTCAGGGCCTGGGAGTGGGCCATGCGCATGCCCTGCATGGCGTGCATCCCATGCATCCCATATATCCCGTGCATTCCCTGCATGAGCGTCATGGAGTGCGGCCGCATGGCGTCGAAGACGAGATGCAGTCCGCCCTGGGCGGCAAGCGTTCCCGCGCCGATCGCGGGCAGCGATCGCTCCCGGCCGCCCAGCAGACACGCGGCCGCGAACACCGGCAGGAACCCGACGGCCTGTACCCACACGGGCGGTGCCATCCCGGTCGCCAGCGCGTGTCCTCCGGCGGCGAGCAGCACGCACAGCGCGGCGAACACCGCCGCGCGCACCCCGCGTACCGAAGCCGACGCCGTCATGGCGCCCGATACTGCCACGCCCGGCTGCGGCCCCGCCCGGCGGATGCCCAACCACACCGGTGCAGACTGGAGACCACCACAGCGACGAGACGAGGCGGTGACGGGATGGCGGCCGGACTGCGCATCCGTATCGACGGAGTGGACCTGCCCGGCCGTGCGTGCGGACCCGACGACGGCATCCCGTCGTACACGAACATCCATGTGGCCGTGCAGCGCAGGGAGCGGCCCGCCGAGTTGCTCGACCCGCAGCCCGGCGACGCCGCGTCCGCGAGCTGGACACTGGAGTGCACGGTCACCGGTACGGACGTGAAGGGCCCTTATGTTCAAGGGCCTCCCGGAAACCGCTTCGTCTATCTCTCGTGGGGGTCGGTCGACGACTCCGGCGCCTTCGGCATGTTCCGGCGCGCCAAGCTGATGCTCGACGCCGTGCCCGCCGACGTGCTCGACGCCGCCGTACGCGAGGGACTGCTGGTGGGACGGCTCGGGCTGACCGACGGGCGCGGTCACCCCCTGTGCGCGCGGATCGTGCCGCCGCTTATCACCTGGACCGCCCGCCCGGCCGGCCAGGGGTGAGCGTCGGCGCCCGCTCAGCAGTCTGCGTACCATGAGCGCCGTGACAGCCCGTGCACCGCTCCGCGCCGCGCCGCCGCCCTCCGTGCGGTGGCGGGCGCTGCTCGTGCTCGCGCTGCTGGCCGGACTGCTCGGCATGCACGGCCTGGCTCCCGGCGGCGCCGTCCACGCGCATTCCGCTCCCCGGCACATGACGGTGGCGGTCGGCGTGCACGACGACTGCGCGGGCGACGACTGCGGCGGCGGCCATGTCCGCCACGCCGACCAGACCTGTGCGTCAGGGGCGTTGAGCGGCGGGCCGACTCTGCCCGCCCTGGTCGCCGACCCGGTGACCGTGCCCGTGCCCCCCGACGCCCCGTGCCCGTACGCGGGTTCGGCCCCGGACGGTGCACGCGCGCCGCCCTCCCTGGCGGAACTCCAGCTCCTGCGGATCTAGACACCACGCCGCACCGCGCCCACAGGCATGCGCGCGGTGCGCCTCGGCACGTCCGGATCCCTTTCACGCAGCGACGCGACGCTACGACAACGCGCCGTGCCGCACGCACAACAGCAGGAGTTCCAGCATGCGCAACACCCGTACGTTCATGGCCCGTCGCGCCACCCTGGCCGCGGCGACCGTCACCGCAGCGCTCGTCCTCGCCGCCTGCGGCAACGACGGCGACAGCGACAACGGCGGCCAGGACACCACCCCGTCCGCATCCGCCTCTTCGTCCGCGTCCTCGTCCTCGTCCTCGTCGAGCACCGCCCACAACGCGCAGGACGTGGCCTTCGCGCAGGGCATGATCCCGCACCACCAGCAGGCCCTGGAGATGGCGCGGCTCGCCGCCGGCCGGGCCTCGTCCGCCAAGGTCCAGGACCTCGCCTCGCGCATCGAGAAGGCGCAGGACCCGGAGATCCGGACCATGAGCGGATGGCTGAAGGGCTGGGGCGAGAAGGTGCCCTCGGCCATGCCCGGCATGGACCACTCGGCGCACTCGGGCAAGAACGGGACGAGTGGGACGACCGGCATGAGCGGCATGAGCGGCATGATGGACGGCAAGGACATGGACAAGCTGGAGAAGGCGTCCGGCAAGGCATTCGACACCATGTTCCTGACCATGATGACCGAGCACCACGAGGGTGCCGTCGAGATGGCCGGTACCGAGAAGGACAAGGGCGCGTACGGCCCTGCCATCGGGATGGCCGATGACATCGTCACCGGGCAGACCGCCGAGATCACGGAGATGAACAAGCTCCTCGGCAAGAGCTGACGCCCTTCGGGGAGGGGCCGCTGCCCGCACCGGCCCCTCCCCACCACCACCCCCGGACACACGAACCGACCGGTGTGCGCTTCACGGAGGCGCCCTGCCGCTGACCCGGGACCGTGTATGGCTCACGCTTCAGCGCGCGGGTATCCCCCGTCCACCCGAATCGCCCTGATTCCGCTGATGTAGCGGGCTCCGCAGCGGTCCTGCGGCAGGACCAGCTGGGATCCGGCGCGGTCCAGCGGGGTGTCGTCGATGCTGACTGCGAGCAGCACGGGCGCATGCGCGAAGTCGGGGTCGATCTCGGCCCAGGACAGCAGCGCGTGATGGCCGTCCGTGCCGCTGACGGCGATCAGGAAGCGCAGCCGGTCCTTGCGGCGGGCGGGATCGAAGCCGGGGCCCGCGTCCGACAGCACGTCGTACAGCAGGGGTCCGGTGAACCGGTGGTGCTGCACGCCGCTGGTCCGGCACTCGAAGGCGACGCGCGCCTCGCGCTGCGGCCAGCCGAGCAGGTCGGGCACGGTCAGCCGGGCCGGGCGGGCGAGGTCACCGGTCAGGGCGAACTCGGCGACGGGACCGGTCCGGGCGAACTCGGCGACGGGACCGGTCCGGGCGACCGACAGGGTCAGGGACTGGCTCACGGGCCACCACCTCCCGGAAGACCGTACCCGGACGGCAGCCTCGGGCAAACGCACCTGCGCACCAAAGCAAGTGCACAGCCGGGCTTGTGCGATGCAACAGGGGATCTTTGACTGGCATCCGCGTCTACGGCTAGTGTCCGAGCGCCGTGAGGACCTCCGCGCAGATGGCCATCGCGGTCTCCGCCGGGGTGCGGGCGCCGATGTCCAGGCCGATCGGGCCGTGGATGCGGTCCAGGTGCTCGTCGTCGAGGCCCGCCTCGACCAGCCCGGCGGCACGCCGCTCCTGCGTATGCCGTGAGCCCAGTGCGCCCACGTACGGGATGCCCGAGGTCAGGGCGGTGCGCAGGGTGGGGACGTCCACGTCGGGTTCATGGCTGAGCATGATCAGACAGGCGGCCGCGGGGCGCTCGGCGAGCAGCTCGGCGGCGTCCCGTGCGGTCGCGGTGACCTCGGCCTGCCAGCCGAGCAATCCGGCCTGGGCGACGAGGAGTTCGGCGAGTTCACCGCCGCCGACGATCACCAGACGGGGTACGGCGGGGCAGGTCTCGATGAGGACGAGTCCGGCGTCGGTGGCCTGCACCTCACGCCCGGCGCGGTGGCGGGCGAGCAGCTCACGTGCGCGTGCGGTGGCCTGCGGCGGCAGATCCGCCTCGTCCGGTCCCGGGCCCGGGGTGACCACGGTGCTGACGGCATGGAGACGTGGTTCGTCGAGCCAGGTGATCAGCGCGGCGTCGGCACCCGCGGCGAGCAGCTCCCACCAGCGGGGCGGGACGGCGGGCAGGGGCTGCAGCAGGATCTCGGCCTGCCCGCCGCAGGTCAGGCCCGCCTCCCTCACCGCGTCGTCATGTACGGCCACCGCGCAGACGCGAGCGGTGTGCCCGGGGGCGAGCGAGACGGCCTCCTCGGCCAGCTGTCGGTCGAAGGCGCCCAGGTAGAGGGAGCCGTGGCAGGTCCCATCCGCGTCGATCAGGATCGCGTCGCCCGGGTGCCGGGGCCCGAAGCCCCGCTCGGTGACGGGCCGCGCGAGAACCGCCCCCGCCGTACGTCGCTGGGCCGCCCACCGCTGCGCCGTCTTTGAGAGCTCTCTCATACATCGAGCCTAAGTGCCCCGAAGGGGCGCGGGACAGTGCGGATGCGCGGCTCCGCCGCGTAGGAGCGACCAGCCACGATGCGTCCGCGGCCGGCCGCCGACCGCCTACCCCCTACCCCCTACCGCTCAGTACACGTCCCGCACGTACCGCTTGTCCGTTGCGAGCTGCTTCACATACGCCGTCGCCCCCGCTTCGCCCAGCCCCCCGTGCACGACGGCGATGTCCCTGAGCGCCTGGTCGACGTCCTTGGCCATGCGGGACGCATCCCCGCAGACATAGAAGTGCGCACCGTCCTGCAGCCAGGACCACAGCAGCGGCCCGTGCTCGCGCATACGGTCCTGGACGTACACCTTGGCGCGCTGGTCACGGGAGAAGGCGGTGTCCAGCCGGTCGAGCGTGCCGTCGGCGACGAAGCCGGTCAGCTCGTCCTCGTAGTAGAAGTCGGTGGCCCGGTGCTGTTCGCCGAAGAACAGCCAGTTGGGGCCGCGGTGGCCGAGGGCGCGGCGCTGTTCCAGGAAGCCGATGAACGGGGCGACGCCGGTGCCCGGTCCGATCATGATCATCGGGGTGGCGGGGTCGGCGGGCGGACGGAAGTGCGTGGAGGGCTGCACATGGACCGGAACGGGAGTGTCCGGTTCGGCGTCGGCCAGGAAGGGGGAGCAGACGCCGTGGCGGGGGCGGCCGGCCAGGTTCTCGTACCGGACCACGGAGACGGTCAGTGAGACGAGGTGGGGGTCGGTCAGCGGGCTGGACGATATGGAGTACAGGCGGGGCTGCAGGCGTCCGAGCACGTCGGCCCAGTCCTGGGCGTCGGCTCGGACCCCGTGCTCGGCGACCACGTCGACGGCCTGCCGGCCCCAGGACCACTTCGCCAGCTCCCCCTTGTTGTCAGGGCGCAGCAGCTTCTTCAACTCCCGTGGGTCGTGGGCCCTTTCGGCGATGAATCGAAGCAGGTCGGGAGTGATGCGGGTGATGTCGAGGTTGCTCAACAGGGCCTCACCGAGGGGGACTTCGCCTGCGCCGTTCAGGTCGACGACGCTGTCCGCGTCCAGGCCGGTCACGTCCAGCCATTCCCCCACCAGTGTGCGGGAGTTGAGCGGCCGGACGCCGAGCGCGTCGCCCGCCTCGTAGAGGAGCGGCGTCTCGCTGTCGCGGGTGTCGAAGGTGAAGCGGCGTACCTCCTTTCCGGCGCCTTGGAGGCTCAGCAGACGGTTGCCGGTGAGACGGGCGGTGACGGGGGCGGGTTTCCTCGTGCGGGTAGGGCGTGGGGCGGCCGGCGAGGGCGCCGGCGCGAGTGCCGGTGCGGGTGCGGGTGTCCCGGACAGGGCGGTGAGCACCTGGGCGAGCCAGGCGTGCGCCGCGTCCTCGTAGTCGGGCTCGCAGTCCGTGCGCGGGGCGAGGCGCAGCCCGCCGAGTTCGTCCAGCCGGTGGTCGAGCCGCCTGCCATGGCCGCAGAAGTCGTCGTAGGAGGAGTCGCCGAGGGCGAGCACGGCGAAGCGCCGGCCGTCCATGCGCGGGGTGTCGGTCGCGGCCAGCGTCTCCCAGAAGCCGGTGCCGTTGTCGGGGGCGTCTCCGTCGCCGAAGGTGCTGGTGATGAGGAGGAGGTCGGCGCCGGCGGGCAGTGCCGCCGGGTCGGCCTCGTCCATGCCGAGCAGGGACGCGGCGTGGCCGTCCGTCTTGAGCCGCTCGGCGGTGGCGGCCGCGAAGTCCTCGGCGTTGCCGGTCTGGGAGGCCCAGAGGATCACCACCTCACGGCCGGGAGCCGACAGCACCGGGGCGGGTTCGGTGCTCCGGGAGTACATCCCCGCAAGGACCCCGTTCACCCACAGGGCGTGCTCGGGGCTGAAGGGTGCCGAAGGCGGCAGCACGGGCACGCCCGGGGCACCGGAGGAAATGCCGGCGAGGAACCCGACGAGGTACTGCCGTTCCTGCGCGGTGAGCACGGGCGGCGGGGCGGGGGCGAGTCCGAAGGGATCGACGGCGGGCAGGGGAACGGGAATGGGAGGCGGCATCGGCGTCGGCAGCACTTCAACTGCTGCTTCCGCGCCCGGTGTTCGCACCGTCACCGGAGTCGACACCTTGGTCAGCGACACCGCGCACACCTTCAACTCGGGCTGGAACGACAGCGGATCGACGGCGTCGCTGGTCACGGCGTTGACACTCAGATACTCCCCGAACAGGTCGTTCCAGTGGAACGGTGCGAAGCAACTCCCGGGCCGGACACGGTCGGTGACCACCGCGGGCAGCACGGCCCGCCCGCGCCGCGAGGCCACCTCCACCGAGTCGCCTTCGGCGATGTCCAGCCGGTCGGCGTCCTGCGGGTGGAGTTCCACGAACGGCCCGGGGTTGAGCTTGTTCAGCTTGGGCACCTTCGCCGTCTTGGTCAGCGTGTGCCACTGGTGCTGCAACCGCCCGGTGTTCAGTACGAACGGGTAGTCGTCGTCGGGCATTTCGGCGGCCGGGACGTGCGGCCGCGCGAAGAAGGCGGCGCGGCCGCTCGCGGTGGGGAAGGTGAGGGTGCCGTCCTCGCCGACGTACCGGACGGGGTTGCGGTCGGGCCCGTCCCCGCTCGCCGCGGGCCACTGCACGGGCGTCTCACGCAGCCGCTCGTACGTCACCCCGCGCAGGTCCCACCCCGTCTTCGGGTTCCAGGCCCGCTTGATCTCCTCGAAGACGTCCTCGGCGCTGTCGTACGAGAACCCCTGCTCGTACCCCATCTCCCGGGCGACAGCGGCGATGATCCGCCAATCGGCCATGGCCTCGCCGGGCGGGTCGACGGCGGGGCGGGCGAGCGTGAGGTTGCGCTCGCTGTTGATGAGCACGCCCTCGGTCTCGGTCCACAGGGCGGCGGGCAGGACGATGTCGGCGTACGCGTTGGTCTCGGTGTCGTGGAAGACGTCCTGGGTGACGACGAACTCGGCGGCCTCCAGGCCCTCGATGACCGTCTTGCGGTTGCCGACGGAGGCGACCGGGTTGGTGCAGATGATCCAGCAGGCCTTGATGTCGCCGTCGGCCATCCTCCGGAACATCTCGACGGTGCCCTTGCCGACGCCGTCGGCACGGATGCTGCCGGGCTCCAGCTGCCACAACTCCTCGACGAACGCGCGCTCTTCGGCGACGAGCACCGACCGCTGCCCGGGCAGCCCGGGCCCCATGTAGCCCATCTCCCTTCCCCCCATGGCGTTCGGCTGCCCGGTGAGGGAGAAAGGGCCGCTGCCCGGACGGCAGATCGCGCCGGTCGCCAGATGCAGATTGACCAGGGCGTTGGTGTTCCACGTGCCGTGCGTGGACTGGTTGAGGCCCATGGTCCAGCAGCTGGTCCACTCCCCCGCCTCGCCGATCAGCCGGGCGGCCTCCCGGATGTCGTCCTCGGGGATGCCGGTGATCTCGGCGACGGCGGCGGGCGGGTAGCCGGCGAGGAAGGCGGGCATCTCCTCCCAGCCGTCGGTGTGGCGCGCGATGAAGTCGGCGTCCGTGTGCCCGTTCTCGTGCAGCAGGTGCAACAGCCCGTTCAGCAGGGCCAGATCGGTGCCCGGCTTGATCTGCAGGAACAGGTCGGCCTTGGCCGCGGTGGCGGTGCGGCGCGGGTCGACGACGATCAGCTTGGCGCCGGCCGACTTCACCCGGTCCATCATGCGCAGGAAGAGGATGGGGTGGCAGTCGGCCATGTTGGAGCCGATGACGAGGAAGAGATCGGCGCGGTCGAGGTCCTGATACGACCCCGGAGGCCCGTCGGCGCCGAGCGACAGCTTGTATCCGGTGCCCGCGCTGGCCATGCACAGCCGCGAGTTCGACTCGATCTGGTTCGTCCTGACGAACCCCTTGGCCAGTTTGTTCGCCAGATACTGGGCCTCCAGGCTCATCTGCCCGGAGACGTAGAAGGCGATGGCGTCCGGCCCGTGCTCGTCGACGACGGCCCGCAGCCGCCGGGCCGTCTCCCTGACGGCCGCCCCGACGGCGTCCGGTACGTGCTCCTCGCCCCGCTCGTGCCGTACCAGGGCGGTGGTCAGCCGTCCGGGAGCGGCGAGCATGTCGGCGGTGGTCGAACCCTTGGTGCACAGCCGGCCGAAGTTGGCCGGGTGGTCCTTGTCGCCGGACGCCTTCAGGACCGTACGGCGTCCGTCAGGTCCGAGCCCGACATCCAGCACGATGCCGCAGCCCACACCGCAGTACGAGCAGACCGTCCGCACCTTCGTCGCCTTCATCGTGCTGGCGTTCCGCGAGTCCGGCGCGGCCACGGGCACCCCCTGCCTCTCATGATCGTCCCGTGCGGGTCGAGCTTCCGTGACCGTACGAAATGCCCATTACACGGGTGTCTCCTGAGCCGGTCATCAGGAGTTACACCGGGCGCACAGGGGTGGGGCGGCCGGTGTGAGAGGGGGGATCGGGATGGGTGCTGGGGCGCCCGCGGGCAGCGGGACGCCCCGCCGGGGCCGGGGGCGGCCGGACACGTGCTGCGTCGAGCTGCACACCGACAGCTGAGGCATATGCATTCAGGGTGGTTCGGTGAAGAAGAAATGCCCTGCGCGTTCGAATTCACGTTCCCTTCGTTTTCTTCACGGAACGCAATACGCGCATTGATGCGGCGACGTCCGTTCTCACAACCCACCCCCTGTCGAATATGAGGCAACGAAACGACCGATTAACTGACGCGTAGCGGACGGGAATCGTCCCGCCGGTCCACTCCTGGTCACCGCCGTTCACGCACAGCGTCAGGAGGGACCATGTCCTTCTTCGCCAGGGCATCCTGGCCAGGAGACCATCGCGACGAGATCGTCGCGGGCGCGCTCGTCGCGGCCGTCGTCGTCGTCCTCGGATACGCCTCGGGCATCGGAGCCCCGGGCACAACGACCGTCGACACCGCATCGCCACCGGCCTCCGGTGCCTCACCGACGCCCCGTCAGCCCACGTCCCGTTCGGAGACCGGTCCGCCCGACACATCGGCCGGGAATTACGGATCCGGCTCGGCGGGCGGTTACTGGGCGGGAGAAAGCGGCGCCGGAATTCCCATTTCCGACGGCGGCTCGTCGACGGGCGGGGAAAACGGCGGCCACGATCACGGTCCGGGCGGAATGGGTGGAACGGGGGGCGGACCGGCGGGAGCCTCTCCCCTGCCCTCGTCCATGCCGGCCCCCTCCCCCTCTCCCTCCGCCTCGGACAGCTGCGACGAGGGTGAAGTCAGCCTCGTGAAGCCGCTGTTGAACGGCGTGGCCGCTCCAGTGACCGGGCTGCTGGGCGGCCTGCTCGGCGGGTCCTCCGCGAGCCCGTCACCCTCTCCCGCACCGTCCGCGGACACCCCCCAGCGGCCCCTCTCGTCGATCTGCGTCGGCGTGGCCGCCTCGCCCTCGGTGATACCGGAGGTGCTGCCGTGAGACGCCGCGCACCGTCCCTGCTCGTCGCGGTCCTGGCCGCCCTCGCGACCCTGCTGCTCGCCGCGCCGCCCGCGTCGGCGCACACGGAGCTGGAGTCCTCGGCCCCGAAGAACGACACCCTGCTCACGCACACCCCGGCGACCGTGAACCTGGTCTTCAGTGAGCCGGTGGATCCGGACGACGTCCACATCAAGGCTGCGGGCAAGCCGCTGACCTTGACCCGCGGCGCCGACGCCAAGGCCGTCCACGTCATCGTCCCCAAGACCTCCGGCCAGGACCACCTCACCTTGAATTGGCAGGTCCTTGACATGGAGGACGGGCACACCACGTCAGGGGTGCTCTCCTTCCGCCTCACCGCGCAGGCCTCGGCCACCGACGCCGCCGCGCCGCCGGTGCCACAGCCGTCCGAGACGGTGCACACGGCCTGGATCACCGCCCGCTGGGTCGGCTACCTCACCCTCGCCCTGTACGTCGGCGGTCTGGCCTTCGTGGCACTGCTGTGGCCGCAGGGCGCCGGGGACCGCCGTACCCGCCGCATCCTCACGCTCTCCTGGGCCGCCGGTCTCGCGGCGAGCCTGGTGACGCCGGGGCTGCAGAGCGCGTACGGCGCGACGGGCACCCTCGGCGATGTGTTCCGACGGGCCACCTACACCGGCCTGTCGGGCACCGAGGTCGGCGTCGTGGCCGCCTGCCGGGTGCTGATGTGGGTGCTCGCCGCCATCGTGCTGGCCGCCGTCCTGCAAGGCGGGAACCGCACGGCACGGTCGCCCGGCTGGCGGGTCGGCGCGCTGGCGGTGACGGTCGGTCTGCTGCGTACGACGAGCATGACCGGCCACAACTCCGAGGGTACGCACCCCGGTTGGGGCGAGGTGGCCGACCTGGTCCATCTGCTCGGCGTCTCGCTGTGGCTGGGCGGGCTGATGCTGCTGCTGTTCGGGGTGCTGCCCCGGCGCCGGCCCGAGGAGCTGTCGGCCGTGGTGTCCGGCTACTCCACGCTGGCCGGGGTCTCGGTGGCCGCGATCGTGGCGGCCGGAGCGGTGCTGACCTGGCAGGTCGTCGGGTCCTTCGACGCCCTGGTCGACACCGGGTACGGGCGGCTGCTGCTGCTCAAACTCGCCGTACTGGCCCTGGTGCTGGCGATCGCTCAGCGCAGCCGCGGCTGGGTGAGGACGCGGCTCGACATCGCCGTACTGCTGCGCGGCGACCGCGCCACCGTACGGCCCTTCGTCCACTCGGTCGCGGCGGAGACGGGGCTCGTCCTCGTCGTGCTGGCCGCGACGAGTCTGCTGGTCACCTCGGCCCCAGGCCGCTGACCGGCGCCTGTCCCACCCCTGTCGCCCGACAGGGAACCTCACAAGGGAGACGCACCTACATGCACACTGAAGAAACCACCGCACCTCCGCGCCACCGGCGCTCCCAGGTGGGCAACCGGGTGCTGCTGGCCACCGGTATGGGCGCGGGTCTCGCGGCCGCCGTCGGCCTCGGCCTGCTCCAGGCGTCCGCCGGGGCCGCGACCACGCAGACCGCCCAGCCCGCGGCCGAGGCGCACTCGATGGCGGACATGGGCCAGACGTCCACCAAGGCCGCCGCGGCGGACTACACCATCGAGATCAAGGACTACAAGTTCGCCCAGCCGAAGCTGACCGTGAAGGTCGGCCAGACCGTGAAGTGGGTCAACGAGGACACCGCTCCGCACACGGTCACCACCACCAGCGGCCCCGCCAAGTTCGACTCCGGCTCGCTGCAGAAGGGCGACAGCTGGTCGTACACGTTCACCAAGGCCGGTACGTACGAGTACTACTGCGCGGTTCACCCGGACATGACGGCCTCGATCACCGTGGTCCCCGACAGCAGCGGGGGCAGCTCCGGTGGTTCCGGCGGCGGTTCGACCGGGGGCTCCACCGGCGGCTCGACGGGCGGCTCCACGGGCGGCTCGACCGGTGGTTCGACGGGCGGTTCGACCGGGGGCAGCACGGGCGGTTCGACGTCCGGGGGCAGCGGCTCCGGCGGCAGCAGCGGAGGAGGTGACGGCGGCGGCGAGCAGTGCGTCAGCTTCCAGCAGGTGCTGCTGCCGATCCTGCAGCACATCAACAAGGCGCATCTGGAGCAGTCCCCGGGCCAGCAGGTCCAGGACGCGCTCCAGCTCGACAGCTACATCAAGATGCACACCGTATGGCTGGAGTCGATCCTCACGCCCGCGGTGAACGGCGCCGGGAGCGTCTCGGACGACACGCTCAGTGTGCTGCTCCAGCACATCAACTCCGCCCACCTGGAGGAGCCGCTGGGCCAGCAGATCACGGACATCCTCAACCCGGACGCCTACGTGAAGATGCACACCGTCTGGGCCGAGCACCTGCTCGCCCCCACGGAGAACTACGTCACCAACTCCTGCTGACCCCCTTCAGCAGGACGCGGCGGGCCGGCCGAGTCGCAGTCGGCCGGCCCGCCGCCCCTTCATTCTCCCCATCCGTCACTCCGTTCGCCCACAGAGGTGCCGAGATGACCACCGAGACACTTCCCACAGCCACTGTCCCACCGCCCCTCCCGGGCCCCGACTGGCTGCCCGACCCCGGCACCTACTCCGCCGCCCCGGACCGCTGCATCGTCGAACTGAGCGCGCGCCTGGGCCCGTTGACCACCCTGCGGCGCCGGCTCACCGCCCTGGACGCGAGCCTCACCGTGGCGCCCGACCCCGACGACTGCGTGCTGAGCCTGGAGCTGGCCGGGCGGCCGCTGAACGGCAGAACGCTCACGTTCGTCAGCTCGAGCCTCACGCCCACGGACGAGGCCACCCGGCTGCACGTCCCCGGCGAACTCGCCCTGGCCGGCGACCCGGCGACGGCCGTCCTCGGCTTCCGCGTCGTCGAGCGCACCGCCGGCCGGCTTCTGCTCCTCGGCACCCTCCGGCTTCCGTACCGCGCCCTGCGCCGTACGACCGGCCTCACCCTGCCCCGCACCCGCCCCGCAGCCGGCATCCGGCTGCTCGTCGCCGCGGAGTTCACATGCCCCGCCTGACCGTTCCGCGCATCCTGCTGGCCGCCGTCTTCGTGGCCGGCCCCGTCACCGTGCTGCCCGCCCCGGCGGCGCAGGCGGCCACCACGCACCAGGTCGTCATGTCGGGCTACGCGTTCGCGCCCCGCTCGCTGACCATCACCGCCGGGGACACCGTCACCTGGAGCAACCAGGACCAGGCGCCCCATGACGTGAAGACCACGTCCGGCCCCGCCCCGATCCACTCCCCGATGCTGAACAAGGGCGGCAGCTGGAGCCACACGTTCACGGCCGCGGGCACGTACGGCTACCTCTGTACGGTGCACCCGGGCATGACCGCCCAGCTCGTCGTCGAGCCGGCCGCCGCCCCCACCACGCACGCGCCGGTCCACCACCACCCGGCCCCGGACCCCGCGGCGCCACCGACGAGGCGGTCCGCATCGGCGATGCCGCCGATGACCATGGACCCGTCCAAGCCCGCGACCAGGGAAGCCGCCGCCCCCGCGGCGTCGGAGGGAACGTCCTCCCCCGCCCCGTCCGCGGCAGCCCAGCCCGCACCGGACACCCGGAGCGCAAACGTCTCCGCCGCCCGCCCTCTCGATCCGCTGCTGCTCCTGACGGGCGTGGTCGCCGGCGTCGCCGTACTGTGCCTGCTGCTCGTCGGCTCCCGCTCGGCCGCGCCCCGGAGCGAAGATCCCGGGACCAACTGACTCACGGCCACGGAGCGAAGATCCCGGGACCAGCTGACTCACGGCCACGGAGCGAAGACCGCAGACCCAGCCGACTCACACCTGTCCCATGACCACCAGAACGACCAGAAGCACGGTGGCGCCCGCGCTCATCCCGTGGGCGACGACCGCGGTGAGCGGAAAGTGACGCTCGGCGGTTCTGCCGCCGCGGGAGTGCCGGCCCGAGCTGGGCAGCCAGCGCAGCAGCATCATGAACCCGAACGCAGCGACCACCAGCACCACCGCGCAGGCAGCCCAGGCCGTGCCCCGCACGGCGCCCGCGAGATAGGCCGTCCAGCAGGCCAGGCCGGTGACGGCCAGCACGACATGCCCGACGACGAGCCACAGCGGCAGCCGCGTCACGCCCGGCGTGCGCTGCCGCAGGCCGCCGTGCCGGATCCACACCAGGGCGAGATAGCCGCCCAGGCCCGCGGTCAGCAGCCAGGCACACAGCACGAGGACATCCACGGATCCGCTCCCCCTTCGTCCCGTCCTGTCACGGCACGTCCTGACCAGCACACCGCACCGCACCGCCGCGGACCGGACATCCATTCCCTGATTCACCCGTAGGCGTGAACAGTGGTGCGAACCCCTTGAACTGTGGTGCGAACCCCTTGATCTGCGGGGATTCCCCGGGGAGCCATCACGCGGTCACCAAACCTGTACCGTTCGTTTTCTTGAACCATTCGTGTTTGTGCGGGTAGGTTGGGTGCCATGACTTCACCCCAGGCCCCGACCACCGCCGACGAGCTGCGCGGTGTCGGTCTGCGGGTGACGGCCGCACGCGTCGCACTGCTGGAGACCGTCCGCGAGGGTGACCACCTCGGTGTCGAGGCGATCGCCTCGGGCGTACGCGACCGGGTGGGCCACATATCCCTTCAAGCCGTGTACGAGGCGCTCCACGCGCTGACCACGGCAGGCCTCGTACGCCGAATCGAGCCGCCCGGCAGCCCGGCACGTTTCGAGGGAAGGGTCGGCGACAACCACCACCACCTCGTGTGCCGGTCGTGCGGTGCCGTCTTCGACGTCGACTGCGCGGTCGGTCACGCCCCCTGTCTCACCGCGTCGGACGACCGCGGCTTCTCGATCGACGAGGCCGAGGTCATCTACTGGGGCCTGTGCCCCGACTGTTCCACCGCTCGCACGGCCTGAGCACCAACCCCCCGGAAGGATCCCCATGTCCGAGAAGAACGACGCCGCCGAAGCGAAGTGCCCGGTGGCGCACGACCGTGCCCTTCACCCCACCCAGGGCGGCGGCAACCGCCAGTGGTGGCCGGAGAGGCTCAACCTGAAGATCCTTGCCAAGAACCCGGCCGTGGCCAACCCGCTCGGTGAGGACTTCGACTACGCCGCGGCGTTCCAGAGCCTCG
The DNA here is from genome assembly GCF_036013935.1 of Streptomyces sp. NBC_00461. NCBI lineage: Bacteria > Bacillati > Actinomycetota > Actinomycetes > Kitasatosporales > Streptomycetaceae > Streptomyces > Streptomyces sp. NBC_00461. The sequence continues at coordinate 7,360,226 of NZ_CP107902.1, read as the reverse complement.
ACCTGGCAGCGGTCAAGCAGGACATCGCCGAGGTGCTGACGGATTCCAAGGACTGGTGGCCGGCCGACTTCGGTCACTACGGCCCCTTCATGATCCGTATGGCCTGGCACAGCGCGGGCACCTACCGCATCAGCGACGGCCGCGGCGGCGCCGGCGCCGGCCAGCAGCGCTTCGCCCCCCTGAACAGCTGGCCGGACAACGGCAACCTCGACAAGGCCCGCCGTCTGCTGTGGCCCGTCAAGAAGAAGTACGGCAAGAGCCTGTCCTGGGCCGACCTCATGATCCTCACCGGCAACGTCGCCCTGGAGTCGATGGGCTTCGACACCTTCGGCTTCGCCGGCGGCCGCGCGGACGTGTGGGAGTCCGAGGAGGACGTGTACTGGGGCCCCGAGAAGGTCTGGCTGGACGACCAGCGCTACACCGGCGACCGTGAGCTGGAGAACCCGCTCGGCGCGGTCCAGATGGGCCTCATCTACGTCAACCCGGAGGGCCCGAACGGCAACCCGGACCCGAACGCCGCGGCCCGCGACATCCGTGAGACCTTCCACCGGATGGCGATGAACGACGAGGAGACCGTCGCCCTCATCGCCGGTGGCCACACCTTCGGCAAGACCCACGGCGCCGGCCCGGCCGAGAGCGTCGGCGCGGACCCCGAGGCCGCCCCGATCGAGGCGCAGGGCCTGGGCTGGGCGAGCACGTACGGCAGCGGCAAGGGCGGCGACGCGATCACCAGTGGCCTTGAGGTCACCTGGACGGCGACGCCGACCCAGTGGGGCAACGGCTTCTTCAAGAACCTCTTCGAGTACGAGTACGAGCTCACGCAGAGCCCGGCCGGGGCCAACCAGTGGGTGGCGAAGGACGCCGAGGCGATCATCCCCGACGCGCACGACGCGTCGAAGAAGAAGCTCCCGACGATGCTCACGACCGACCTGTCGCTGCGCTTCGACCCGGTCTACGAGCCGATCTCGCGTCGCTTCTACGAGAACCCCGCGGAGTTCGCGGACGCCTTCGCCCGTGCCTGGTACAAGCTGACCCACCGTGACATGGGTCCGAAGTCGCTGTACCTCGGCCCGGAGGTCCCGGCGGAGACCCTGCTGTGGCAGGACCCGCTGCCCGAGGCCCAGGGCGAGCCGATCGACGCCGCCGACGTGGCGTCCCTCAAGGCCAAGCTGCTCGACTCGCCTCTGACCGTCTCCCAGCTGGTCTCCACCGCGTGGGCGTCGGCCTCGACGTTCCGCAACAGCGACAAGCGCGGCGGTGCCAACGGCGCCCGTATCCGTCTGCAGCCGCAGGCCGGCTGGGACGTCAACGAGCCCGACGAGCTGGCGCAGGTGCTGCGTGTCCTTGAGGGCATCCAGTCGGAGTTCAACTCCGGCGCCAAGAAGGTCTCCCTGGCCGACCTGATCGTCCTGGGTGGCGCCGCCGCCGTGGAGAAGGCCGCCAAGGACGCCGGTCACGACATCGAGGTGCCCTTCACCCCGGGTCGTGTGGACGCCACGGAGGAGCACACCGACGCGGAGTCCTTCGCCGCCCTTGAGCCCACCGCCGACGGCTTCCGCAACTACCTGGGCAAGGGCAACCGCCTGCCGGCCGAGTACCTGCTGCTCGACCGGGCGAACCTGCTGGGCCTGAGCGCTCCCGAGCTGACCGTCCTCGTCGGCGGCCTGCGCGTCCTGGGCGCCAACCACCAGCAGACCTCGTACGGCGTCTTCACCGACACCCCGGGCAAGCTGACGAACGACTTCTTCGTCAACCTGCTCGACCTGGGCACGACGTGGAAGTCCACCTCCGAGGACCAGAACACCTTCGAGGGCCGCGACGACGCGACCGGCGAGGTCAAGTGGACCGGCACCCGCGCCGACCTCGTCTTCGGCTCGAACTCCGAGCTGCGCGCGGTCGCCGAGGTCTACGCGGCCGACGACGCGAAGGAGAAGTTCGTGAAGGACTTCGTCGACGCGTGGGTCAAGGTCTCGAACGCGGACCGCTTCGACCTCGTCTGACGGTCCGACCCGTCTGACGGTCCGATCCGTCCGACCGTCAGACCTGCCTGACCAAGACGTCCGGGCCGGCCCACAGGGGCCGGCCCGGACGTCGTTTGCCTGCGGGCCGGTCGCTCGCTCATGAGCCCGGGCCCGGCTTGACGGTCTTCATCGTGAAGTGCGAGGTGACGTTCCTGATCCGGGGGATGGTCATGACCCGCTGGCTCAGAAACGCCTCGTAGGCGGGCAGCTCGGCGCTCTGGCCGCCGATCTGCCGTCGGCCGACGATGAGTTGCTCGTACTCCGCCACGGTCAGGGCGATCGCCTCACGGCCGCCCAGGGTGATACGGCGGGGCCGGGGGAACGCGAGAGGGCCCCCGGATGGTTCCGCGGGGGCCCTCTCACCTGTTCGATTCGTGGTCAGCTGGGAGCGGCGACCGTCGCCTTCGCGGCCGCCGACACGGGCTTCGGGTTCAGCAACCGCTCGGCCAGCTCGCCGAAGACGAGTCCGAAGCTGCCCCAGAGGGTGGCCTGGATGGCCAGGGCGGCGAGTCGGAACCGCCACAGCACGGTGGCCGGGAAGTCCTTCGGCACCTCGTTGATGACGGGCAGGAACTCGTACGCCAGGCCGATCACGACGGCGAACGCGGCAACCGCGACCACCGTCGCCCACCAGGTGCCCAGGTTCGGCTGGAGTCGCTTGCCGAGGATGGTGGCTGCGATCGCAAGGAGCACGCTGAGCAGCATCATCAGGAAGTACAGGGTGGTCCGCCTGCCGATGGTGTCGGGCTCGCCGACCGACGGCGGATTGGCCGGGTACTTCAGGAACGGCACCACGTACACCGCCAGCAGCGCGCAGCCGGACAGCAGCAGTGCGGTCGCCCGCGGCGAGAAGCGGCCGACGCGGCCGAGCGCGAAGCAGTAGGCGAGCGCGGCGATGCCACCGAACGCGACCCCGTAGAGCAGAACGCCGGTGGCGAGACCGGCGGTTGACTGCAGGGAGCGGGAGACGACTTCCATCTCGTGCTCGTGGGAGTGCGCCTCCTCGAAGCCGATCGCCTTGTCTACATACGGTTCACCGAGCAGATAGGCGGCGACGAGGGCGAGCACGCCGGCGGCCAGGCCGGCGAGCATGCCCCGCACGAGGAGGTTTCTTACCGTTGTGGAGTTCATGGGTGTGCGGCGTCCCTCGTATCAGTGGCAGGGGAAGCCGAGCAGGTGACGGGCATCGTGTACCCACTCATGGACGTCCGTGCCGCTGAACACGGAGGTGGCGCCCTGTTCGGCGCCGACGAAGTAGAGCAGGACCAGCATCAGGACGCCGACGAAGACGGCCCAGGGGGCTATGTCCTTCAGCGGCAGCTTGGCGGGTACGACGGGGGTGGTGACTGTCGGCTGGGCGACATGCTGCGCCATGGCAGGGCCTCCTCGGGAGCTCGCGTCCCATCTCGGTGGTGCACATGACGACGGCTACGGGTCTGACTCGCCACCACCCCCTGCGGGGCGGCGGCACACAGTGGCGCGACCGTGCCGGACTCTCACCGGCTTCCGTCTTGCCGTCGTCGATATCAGACCGACGGTACCGTGTGCCGCGAACCTGGCCAATACCGCACCACCTGGAGTGATCTCCCTCTCTCCCGGCAAGTGGCCCCTGCGTGCCATCGGTCAGGTGCCGGCCACGCCGTCCAGCTTGCCCGCCTTCGCCTCCTCCACCAGCGAGGCGAACTGGTCGGCGCTCATCTGGACGCGCTGGCCGAAGTCGTCGGTGAGCAGGACGCGGCGCTCGGCGGGCGCGCTCGGGTCGACGAAGAGCTGCGGACAGCCGCAGTCGCAGTCACCGCAGAAGGTCGCCAGCGGTTCCAGACCGGTGATGTCGCTCATCATGTACTGCCCTTCGGGAAGCAGGAAACGGGAGGCGGGGAGGTCGGGCGGCCGGAGGCATGTCGAGCGCCCGGGGCCGGGGTACTGGCCTGGGCATACCCTCGGGCGCGCGGAGCGACCCGCCCGCGCGCAGGGCGGCAGGGGCCCGGGCCTGCGGTGCCATGCGCCCGTTCACCCCCGGTGCTTCCGTTCCACCGCGGCTCACGGGAACCAGAGCCATTGCTTCGACGACATCCTGAGGAGGCGTCATTTGTTCACCGCACCACGCAAGGGGTGGTGGAGTGACGGAGTGACTGTCACGGCCGCCTGAGGTCCTCGTCGGCGATGGTGCGGTCGTGGGCGAGCGGCTGGGCCCTGTAGGTGATGCGGACGACGCCGTCGGCGTGCCGCTCGGCGGTCGCCCGTACGCCGAAGACGTCCCTGAGGATCTCCGGGGTCAGCACCTCCAGGACCGGCCCCGCGGCCACCACCGCTCCCTCGTGCAGGACGACAAAGGGGTCGCAGAGCCGGGCGGCCAGGTCGAGGTGGTGCAGCACCGCCAGCGTGGTGATCCCGGTGGCACGGATCAGGTCCAGGAGTTCGAACCGGGCGCGGATGTCGAGGTGGTTGGTGAGCTCGTCCAGGACGAGGAGCTGGGTGCTCTGCGCCAACGCCCTTGCCAACAGGACGCGTTGGCGTTCGCCGCCGGAGATGGAGGCGTATTCGCGGTCCGCGTACGGCCGTACGCCGCAGTGGTCGATGGCCTCCTCCACCGCCCGGTGGTCCTCGGCGCCGTCGCGCCCCAGCAGGCCGTGATGCGGGGCGCGGCCCCAGCGCGACGATCTCGGTGACGGTCAGGCCGGTGGTGTTGCCGCCGGCGTCCTGGAGGACCGCCGCGGTGCGGCGGGCCGCGGCGCGGGCGGACAGCGTCCGGACGTCGTCGTCGCCGACCCTGACGACCCCCTCCGCCGGGCGCAGCGAGCGGTAGACGGCCCGCAACAGGGTTGACTTGCCACTGCCGAGCCCGGCAGCCGCGGCACCGCCGCCCAGAGTGATGACGAGCACCGCGCCGAGCGTGGCGCCGTAGGAGAAGCCCAGCACGGTGGGGTCGGCCAGTGGGTTGGACACCACCGTCTGCAGGACCGCGCCCGACACGGCGATGGCGGCGCCGACCAGGGCGGCCCGACCGAGGGCGAGGAGTGTGGAGACCTCGGCGACGGAAGCGCCGTTCATGGGACGACCCGGCTGGGAGCCCGCTTGAACGTCGTCTTCTGGCCGCAGTTCTCCAGAGCCACCGGGTGACCGGTCTTCGACGCGGCGGCCTCGGTCGTCGTCGCGCTCGCCTTGTCGTCGGCCGAGGAGGCACCGCATGCCGCCGTGAGCAGACAGCGGGCCGCGGCCAGGACGATGGCGACCGGCCGGTTCATCGACATGCGGGCTCCGTGCGTACGGGATGTGCTGCGCATTGGGCTGGAAGCTCTGTCGCAGTAGTCGAGACGTGGTGGCCCTGAGTTCCCGGCAGTTCCCAATTCTTTTACGGGCATTGCCAGTTGAGGCGGGGTGCAGGCGGCAAGACAGGCAGGCAGGCGGGCAGGCGGCCCATGAGTTCCATTCGGGTGATGGTCGGTCGGCGCCCCCGGCAGGCGCCGACCCTCACATCAAGCCGCTCTGGCGGCCTGACTCTCGGCTTCCAGCAGCAGGCTCTCCAGGGTGGCCCGGGCGCGGGCCACCCTGGAGCGGACGGTGCCGATGGGGCAGCCGATGAAACCGGCCGCCTCGTCGTAGGACAGTCCCACCACCTGGGTCAGCACGAACGCCTCGCGGCGTTCGTCCGGCAGCGTCTCCAGCAGGTCGAGGAGCGCGATGCCGTCGTCGAAGCCCGGCAGTCCGCAGGGCTGGGAACGTTCCATCGCCGACTGCCAGTCGTGCCGGTCGGCCAACCGGGGCCGGACCGCGGCCCTGCGGAAGCTGTCGGCCACCGCGCGGCGGGCGATGGACAGCAGCCAGGTGCGGGCCGAGGCCTGCCCCTGGAAGCGCGGCAGGCTGTCGAGGGCCCGCAGGAACGTGTCCTGGGCCAGGTCGTCGGCGATCTGGGGGTCGCCACTCAGATAGGCGACATAGCGCAGTACGTCGGCGTGGAGCGCGCGGACGAAGTGCTCGGCCGCGTGGGGGTCGCCCCTGCCGGCGGCCAGTGCCCAGGCGGTGGCGGAGGCGTCCGCCGCCGCGCGCTCCGCCCGGCGGGGAGCAGGCAGGACAGTAGTGATCACGTGATGTCCTTCTCGGATCATCCGGAGCCGACGCCCACGCAATGGGGCGCGGCTCTCCGGCACATGGGTGCGGCCGTACGCGGTGGGTACGGTGAATGCCCGGGGCTCGTCGCCCGCCCATCGGCCCGCACGAAGAGGTGTGTGGCCCTGGGAGGATCCGCGCGCGAGCGCGGCATGGCGAAAAGTGGGGTGAGCCCCGGTCGATCCGGCTGTCTCAGACGACAGCGGCACCCAGGGGCGGTCCCCGGGAGGTGACGGAGCAGCAGAGAAGGAAGCGGGCCGGCGACGACCGGTGCTCGGCGATACGGCGCCTGCGCGCAGGCGGGCGGCCGGCGGGTACGGGTAGCGCCAGCAGCATCCTCAAGGGCGCGGCCAGCCGGGCTGCCGCGGCCCGCAGGATGCGGAACACGGCGCGCTCGCCAAGGGCGAGCCACAGCCCGCACAGGACCGCCGCGAGGAGGTGGGCGGCCACCATGCCGAACGAGGCGCCGTCGCCCATGCCGCCCGAGCCGGGCGCCATGTGCGTCACGACGCCCATGTCCATGCCGCTCATGGATGCGGCATCCGAGGAACCCGTGCCCATGCCGGGCATGCCCGGCATGGCGGCCGATGCGACACCAAGGTTCGGTGTTGTCCCGGGCATCAGGGTCCGGCCCAGCGAGAACGTCTCGTGGAGCACCGCCTGGGCGGCGACCACAACGGTGACGATCAGCGTCCGCCCGCGCTCACGGCCGGCCAGGAACCAGCCGGCCATGCCGCTTGCCCCGGTGCCGACGGCCATGGTCCACCAGGGGACGGGAGTCCCGGACATCGTCACGTGGCCGAGGGCGGCCAGCAGTACGCAGGCGGCGGCGAACACACCGGCCCGCAGAGTGCGGCACCACCCTCCGACAGTCATAGCGCGCCCATCTTTGCACCCGGCGTCTGATCGTCATCAGAGGGTACGGGCGCGCACCGGGCGCCGGACTCAGCGAAATGACGGTGACTCATGTCACATGATGCGGCCGGGAACTCGACGGGCAGCCGGGACGACTACTGCCACGAGACGGCTCCTGAACGCGTCTTTGGGACGCACCACGACGGCGAGCACTTTGACCCTGCCACTGCGCCGGAACTCCAGGGTGAAGGAGACGAGGTCGCCCGGACGCCACTGCCCCGAGGGCGCGGAGACCGTCAGGTCCACTCCGGTCGGTGACATGGCGAGGTTGCCTCCCGCCGGAACGGCGACGGAGCCGACCGAGTCGCGGTAGGCCCCGTTCCCCTCGTTCATACGGTGCCGGGAGAGCGTGATGCCGCCGAGGGTGTCGGGCGAGGTGACCCGTATGAGGCGGTCGGGCGAGCCGCCCTCGTTGGCGACGCGGAAGAAGGCCGCCGTCTCCGGGATTCCGGCGGAGGGCAGCAGGACGCGCCCCTCGGTCACGCGTATGCGCGGCGGGGTGCCGGCCCTGCCGGTTCCTGTCCAAGCGGTCAGACCCGCCAGGGCCACGCTGCACGCGGCGACCGGCACGAGGGCGGCGAGCGCGGTGTCCCTCAGCCGCCGTCGGTCGCCGATCCGGGACGACATCGGGGCGAGGATCTTCCTCATCGGACACCTGCCGGTCCGGAACGGGTCCCACGTACGGGCGAGGGCTGCCAGGCGCGCAGCCGCAGGCTGTTGCACACCACCAGCACGGAACTGGCGGACATCGCGGCGGCGGCGACCATGGGGTTGAGCAGCCCGACCATGGCGAGCGGCACGGTGACGACGTTGTAGCCGAAGGCCCACACCAGGTTGGCGCGGATCGTGCCGAGGGTGCGCCGGGCCAGCCGGACGGCGTCGGCGAGCGCCTCGATGTCCCCGCGCACGAGAGTCAGGTCGGCCGCCCCGATGGCCACGTCCGTACCGCTGCCCATGGCGATGCCCAGATCGGCCCCGGCGAGCGCGGCGGCGTCGTTCACACCGTCGCCGACGACCGCGACCCGGCAGCCCTCCTCCCTCAACCGGCGTACCAGGGCGGCTTTCTCCTCCGGGGAGCACCGGGCGTGCACCTCCTCGATGCCGAGGGCATCGGCCACGGCCCGCGCGGGAGCCTCGCGGTCGCCGGTGGCGAGCACCGGGCGGACACCGAGCCGGCGCAGTCGGTGCACGGCCCGGTAGCTGCCGGGCCGCACGAGGTCACCGATCGCGATCAGGGCCTCGGCCCGGCCGTCCACGCGTACGAGGACAGGCGTGTGCGCGGCGTTTTCCGCCGCGGTCAGCGCCTTGGCCAACACGGGCGGCAACTCGCCGTCCGGCGCGGCCACTTCGACTGCCTGCCCCTCCACACGGCCCTTGACGCCCAGCCCGGGCGTGGCCACGAAGTCCCGCACGGCGGGCAGCGGTTCGGCGGACGGTGAGCGGCGTGCGTGCGCCGTGATCGCCCGCCCGAGCGGGTGCTCGGACCCCTGCTCCACCGCCCCGGCCAGCCGCAACAGCTCGTCCTGGCCCAACTCACCGGGCACCACGGTCACCTGAGCGACGGTCATATGGCCGGAGGTCAGGGTGCCGGTCTTGTCCAGTACGACGGTGTCCACGTGCTGGAGTGCCTCCAGCGTCTGCGGCCCGCTCACCAGCACGCCCAGCTGTGCCCCGCGCCCGGTGGCGGCCATGAGGGCGGTCGGGGTGGCGAGTCCCAGGGCGCAGGGGCAGGCCACGACGAGCACGGCGACACAGGCGGTGAGCGCCGCCTGCGGGTCGGCCCCGGCACCGAGCCAGAACCCGAGGACGGTCACCGCGATGGACAGCACGGCGGGCACGAACACCCCGGCCACCGCGTCGGCCAGCCGCTGCGCCCGCGCCTTGCCTGCCTGAGCCTCCGTCACCAGCCGGGTGATCCGCGCCAGCTGGGTGTCCGCACCAACCGCCGTGGCCCGTACGAGAAGCAGCCCGCCGGCGTTGACTGCCCCGCCGACCAGCGCCGAGCCGGGGCTCACCTCGACGGGCTCGCTCTCCCCGGTGACCAGGGACAGGTCCACGGCGGAACTGCCCTCCGTCACCCGCCCGTCGGTGGCGACCCGCTCCCCCGGACGCACGACGAAGACCTGTCCCACCCGCAACTGCTCGATGGGGACAGAGCGTTCACCGCGCTCGTCGCGGACGGACACCTCCTTCGCCCCCAGCTCCGCCAGCGACCACAGAGCCGCTCCGGTCCCCCGGCGGGCCCGCGCCTCGAAGAACCGCCCGGTCAGCACGAACAGCGGCACACTCACCGCGGCTTCCAGATAGACGTGCGCCGTTCCGTCCGACCCGGACGGCAGGAGACTGAACGGCATCCGCATTCCGGGTTCGCCCGCTCCCCCGAGGAACAGCGCGTACGCCGACCAGGAGAAGGACGCCACGACGCCCAGCGAGACGAGGGTGTCCATGGTGGCGGTGGAGTGGCGCAGCCCCCGTACCGCTCGCTCGTGGAAGGGCCAGGCACTCCACACCGCCACCGGGGCGGCCAGTGCGAAGCACAGCCACTGCCAGTTGCGGAACTGCAGGGCCGGCACCATGGACAGCACCAGGACCGGTACGGCGAGGATGGCGGTGACCAGGAGCCGTTCGCGTTCCTGCCGGGCCGTGGCCTCGGACCCGTCTGTGCCGGCGTCCGCTTCCCCCTCGCCCTCACGGGAGGGCGGCGCGGGCAGTGCCGCCTGGTAGCCGGCCTGCTCGACCGCGGCGACGAGTTCGTCCTGCGGAAGGCTCTCCGGATGACTGACCCGGGCGAGCCCGGTGGCCAGGTTCACGGTCGCCGTGACGCCCTCCAGCTTGGCGAGTTTCTTCTCCACCCGCCGCACGCACGCCGCACAGGTCATCCCGGCGACGGTGATGTCCGTGACCACCAGGCTCGCCACCGGTTCGCCCGCCATCACTGACCACTCCCGTGCATCCCCGGCATGTCCTCCACGCCACCGCCACTGCCACCGCCACCGCCGCTCCCGCTCCCGCTCCCCGAGTTCCCGGTGCCGTGGATGCCGGGCGCCACAGGTCCCACGGCCGATCCGACGGCGTACGCCACCGAGAAGATCAGGACGAGCAGCAGCAGGAAGCCGCAGAGCGCCGGCGGGGGCAGCAGCCTGCGGGGAACCTCTCCGGCAAGGGGGGACGACTGTCGGAACTCGGCCATGCTCGACCTTCCTGGTCGCATCGAACCGTCGTACGAAATACAGCGGTTGAAGCCATATCGCTCCAGGAGTCGGCCGCACGAGGCCCAGAGTTCCGACACCTAATCGTGACGTGCATCACAATGTAAACATCGGTGTCCTTTACGCGATCGAGTCCCCGCGCTGACGCCGCCGTCCGGTCCCGCTGACCGCCAGCAGGACGAGGGCCAGCACCTGCGCGGTCACGACCACGCCGATCAGGGCCGGGATCGACACGCCGTACAGGGCGCCGGTCACGGCGCCGCCCACCAGACTCGCCGCGCCGACCACCCCCGCGAAGATGCCATAGGCCGTCGCGCGCCGCCCTGACGGCACGAGGTCGGCGACCGTGGCGCGCAACGTGGACTCCTGGATGCCCATGGCCGCGCCCCATACCAGGGAGCCGACCACGGCCACCGCCACCGTGTTCGTGAACGCCAGCATCGGGACGGCGGCGGTCAGCACCGGCAGGGCGACCAGCACCCGCGGCCCGACACGGTCGTACAGCCAGCCGGTCGCCAGTGCGGCGAGGGCGTCGACGGCCATGGCGGCGGCGTACAGCACCGGCACCCATGCCGTCGTCATGAGGTGGCGCTGGACGAGGTGGTAGGAGAGCAGGCCGAAGGTGGTGAAGCCTGCGGTGGTGGCGGCGGTGAACGTCGCGTACGTCCAGAACGCGCGCGGCAGGCGGCCGTCGGGCGCGGGTGCGTTCGCGGGAGGGGTTGCCTCCCGCTCGTACGCCTCCGGATCGGGCACGCGCGCCCGCAGCCAGACCAGCAGCCCAAGTACCGCTACGCCCGGGGCGGCGAGCACCCCGAGGGCCGGTCCGTAGTCGCCGCCGGTCAGCGCGAGCATGCCGGCCACGACGAGCGGGCCGATGAGTGCGCCGACCTGGTCCATCGCCTCGTGCACGGCGAAGCCGCGCCCCCGCCCGGTCACTGCCGTGGCATGCGACAGCAGGGTGTCCTTCGCGGGTGAGCGGACCGCCTTGCCGACCCTTTCGGCGATCACCAGCGCGCAGGCCGCCCACAGGGCTCCTACGACGCCCAGGAGGGGTACGGAGATCACTGTCAGCGCGTATCCGGCGATCGCCAGCCCCCAGAAGCGCCGGGTGCGGTCCGCCAACGGCCCCGAGACCAGCCGCAGTCCGAGCGCCGCCGCCTCTCCGGCGCCGGTGACCACGCCCACCACCAGGGCCGACGCGCCCAGCGAGGCGAGCAGTGGTCCGGTGATCGAGCGGGCACCCTCGTACACGAAGTCCGCGAGCAGGCTGACCGTGCCGAACCACACCACGAACCGCCAGGGGCGCATCCGGGTCGGTGATGCCGGGACCGCATGGGCTTTCGGGGCTGTCATGGACGTGGATTCCCTCCTTGATTCCCGCCTCGGTGACGCCGCCGGTCCTCGGCGTCCGTGCCGCCCATCATCCGCCGACGCGTTTGCGACGGCGGCCATGGGGACGGCAACGACCGCGGGCCTTGTCCCGGGAGGCCTGGTGGGGCCTTCCGCGCCGCTGCGCAAAAGGCCCCCGTGGTGTCACCGGTGTCGGTACCGCTCAGAACAGGCGATCCTTCGCCTTGTAGTAGGCGCCGCCGAACGGCAGGAACCAAGGTGTGCCGTTGTAGAAGGGGACGGGGACCTTCGGGAAACCGAAGCCGCGCAGCGGGTTGGCCTCCGGCTTGCCGTCCATCATCTCGGCGATCGCGCGGCCCATGTAAGTGGCCATCTGGACGCCGTGGCCGCAGTAACCCATGGAGTAGTACAGGCCGTTGACCTCTCCCGCGTGCGGGATGCGGTCCCAGGAGAAGCCCACCATGCCGCCCCACACGTAGTCGATCTTCACCCCCGCCAGCTGCGGGAAGATCTCGGTCATCTCCCGCTTGAGGATGTCACCGCTCTTGACGTCGGAGGCCGGGTTGGAGGGTGCGAAGCGGGCCCGGCCGCCGAAGGCGAGGCGGTTGTCCGGGGTGAGGCGGACGTAGTGGCCGACATTCTTGTGGGCGACCAGCAGGCGGCCGTTCGGGATGAGTTCCTTGGCGCGTGCCTCACCCAGCGGCTCGGTGACGATGATGAAGCTGCCGACGTTGATCAGCCGCTTGCGGAACCACGGCATCGACTTGTCGGTGTAGGCGTCCGTCGCCGCCATGACCTGCTTGGCACGGATGGTGCCGTGCAGGGTCTCCACCAGGAAGCCGCCGCCGGACAGGCGGGTAAGGCCGGTGGCGGCGTTGCGCTCGTGGATCTCGGCGCCCGCACGCTCGGCGGCGTCCGCCAAGCCGCTGACGAACTTGCCCACGTGCAGGCCCGCGCTGAGCGGGTCGAGCAGGGCGCCGTGGTAGTAGTCGGAGCCGATCTCGGCCCGCAGTTCGCTCCTGCTCAGGACGACCGTCTCGTGGCCGAAGTTCTCGGCCAGGTCGCGCTGCTTGGCCCGCAGGCCCTCGAAGTGCTGGGGCTTGCAGACCAGGCCGAGGCGCCCGGAACGGTGGAAGTCGCAGTCGATCCGTTCCTTCTGTGTGAGGTCCTCGACGACGTCGACTGCCTCGCGGAAGGCGTTGTACAGCTCAAGTGCGCGCTCCTGCCCGAAGCGCTTGCGAGCCTCGGCGGGGCTGATCGTGATGCCCTGCGTGCACATGCTGCCGTTGCGCCCGGAGGCGCCCGAGCCGACCTTGTCCTTCTCGACGAGGACGGTCCGGGCTCCCTTGCGGGCGGTGTGGTAGGCGGTGGACAGGCCGGTGAGACCGCCGCCGATCACCACCACGTCCGCCTCGTCGGGCAGGTCCTGTCCGGTACGGTCCGGCAGGGTGGGGGCTGTGTCCAGCCAGTAGGGGATCTGCTTCATGGCGTGCGTCCTCTGTGTCTCTCAGTCCTGTTTCGCCGGTGCGCCGTAGCCGTCAGCAGCCGAGGAGCTTCGGCAGGCCCGACAGGTCACGCAGCTCGTCGTACGGCTGGTAGTCGGCGCTGCCCGGGCGGCCGTAGCGGTTGATCCACACCCGGCGCTTCAGGCCGAGGTCGCGGGTCGGGATGTGGTCGTACTCCCAGCCCTGCGCGGTGTGGATGACCTGGGACGGCTCGACGCCCATCGTCTTGAAGGCGTGCTCGAAGGTCTGCCGGTCCGGCTTGTAGGCGCCGGCCTGCTGGGCGGTGATGACGTGGTCGAACTCGACGCCGATGTTCTCGACGTTCCGCGCGATCAGGTTGTCGTCGCTGTTGGAGATGATGGCGATCTCGTACTTGGTCTTCAGGGCGCGCAGCGCGTCCGGGACCTCCGGGAAGGGGCCGAAGGTGGGGACGGCCTCGACCAGGGCGTCGCCGTCGGACTCGCGGTACTCCAGGCCGTGCAGGCGCATGGCGTTGCGCAGGCTGGAGTGCAGGATCTCGTGGTAGGGGCGGTAGGCCTCCAGGACGGCCTGGAAGCGCATGACGCGGAAGTCGTCGAGGAATTCGTCGACGTCCAGGTTGTCCAGGTTCAGCCGGTCGGAGATGACCTTGAGGGTGGTGGGGCCGAGCTGGAAGTCGACCAGGGTTCCGTAGGCGTCGAAAGTGACGATCTCTCGCATGGTGTTCAACCTCGATCTCGCGCGTTTCGGGAGGGAGTTGGGGGCTTCATAGGGAGGGGGTCGGGGGCTTCAGACGACGCGTTCGCCGGGGGCGACGATCGCGTCCAGCGCGGCCAGGTCGGCCGGGCTCGGGATCCAGGCGGCCGCCGCCGCGTTGGCGGCGACCTGATGGGGGGTCATGGCTCCGCAGATGACGGAGCCGACGGCGGGCAGGGCCGCCAGTGCGCCGACCGCGACCTGGAGGAGGGTCAGGCCGCGTTCGGCGCCGTACTCGGTGAGCGCCTCGGCCCGGTCGAGGGCCGCGTCGGTGAGCCAGCCCTGCCGCCACGACAGACGACTGCCGGGCGGGGGCTCCTCACCGCGCCGGTACTTGCCGCTGAGCAGGCCGTTGGCCAGCGGGTAGTACGGCAGCAGACCGACGCCGTCGCGCAGGCAGGCGGGGATCAGGTCCTGCTCCACGCCGCGGTCGAGCAGGTGGTAGCGGGCCTGGACGGACACGAAGGCGTCGGTGAGGTGCTCCGCCGGGAGGTTGGAGCAGCCGATGTACCGGATCTTGCCCTCGTCGACGAGTTCGCGCAGGGCGGCGACCGTCTCCTCCAGTGCCGTGACGCCGTCCGGCTCGTGGTACTGGTACAGGTCGATCCGGTCGGTGCCGAGCCGGGTCAGCGATGCCTCGACCGCGTACCGGATGTAGGCGCGGCCTCCGCGCGGACCGTACAGGTCGGCGTCCCGGCCCACCTCCATGCCGAACTTGGTGGCCAGCACCACGTGGTCACGGTGGCCCTTGAGGGCGGCGCCCAGGAGCCGTTCGCCGTCGCCGCGGGAGCCGCCCAGTTCGCCGGAACCGCCGTACATGTCGGCTGTGTCGAACAGGGTGATCCCCGCGTCGAGGGCGACGTGGACGACGGCCTTCGTGCCGTCCTCGTCGAGGCGGGCGCCGAAGTTGTTGCCGCCCACGCCGACCACCGAGACGGTCGGGCCGCGCTCACCGAGCGTGCGGTATCTCATGACCGGTTTCCGAATCCGATGCAGACGTTCTTGGTCTGCAGGTAGCTGGCCAGGCCTTCGAGGCCCTTCTCCCGGCCCCAGCCGCTGTGCTTGTAGCCGCCGAAGGGCAGCTCGACGCCGGTGCCGACGCCGGTGGCGTTGACATAGACCTGGCCGGCCCGGATGCCCTCGGCCATGCGCATCGCCTTGTCGATGTCACGGGTCCACACATACGAGGCGAGGCCGTACGGGCTGTCGTTGGCGATCCGGAGTGCCTCGGCCGCGTCGTCGAACTCGATGACCGTGACGACCGGACCGAAGATCTCCTCGCGGGCGCAACGGGCCTCGTTGTCCAGCCCGGTCAGGACGGTCGGCTGGACGTAGTAGCCGTCGGCCAGATCAGGGTCCGAAGGGGCTCCTCCCCCGGCCCGTGCCACGGCGCCCTCCTGCCGCGCCAGCTCCAGGTAGCCGAGGACCCGGTCCCGCTGCCGTGCCGCGACGAGAGGGCCGACGTCCGGATCGGTGAGACCCGGGCCCAGACGCAGGGACGCGGCGTGCGCGACGAGCTTGTCCAGGAACTCCTCGGCGCCGCGCTGGAGCAGCAGCCGGGTTCCTGCCGAGCAGGTCTGTCCGGCGTTCCCGAACACGGAGGCGGCGACAGCGCCGAGCGCCAGGTCGAAATCGGCGTCGGCGAAGACGACGACCGGCGACTTGCCGCCGAGTTCCGTGACAGTGGGCACCACGTTGGCGGCGGCGGCCTGGGCGACCTTGATGCCGGTGGGCACCGAGCCGGTGAAGGTCACCTGGTCGATGTCCGGGTGGCCGGCCAGGGCCGCGCCGGTCTCGCCGTCACCGGGCACCACGTTGAGCACACCCGGCGGAAGACCGCACTCAAGGGCGATCCTGCCGATCTCCAGCGGGGTGAGCGGCGCCTCCGGTGACGGCTTGAGCACCACCGTGCAGCCCGCGGCCAGCGCCGGGGCGGAGCCTCTCGCGGTGTTCTGCAGCGGGTAGTTGAACGGGATGATGTGGCCGGAAACGCCGATCGGCTCACGGACGGTGTAGTCGATCAGGCCGGGGCCGAGGGGAATCGTCGAACCGCCGAGCTTGTCGGCGACGCCCGCGTAGAACTCGAAGTAGCGGGCCGCCGCCTCGACATCGGCCTTGGCCTGCCTCAGGGGCTTGCCGACGTCCTGGCTCTCCAGGCGCGCCAGTCGTTCGCCCTGGTAGCGGATGGTCTCGGCGATCCGGTGGAGGATGCGGCCCCGGTCGGCGGCGCGCATCCCGGCCCACTCGGGAGTGGTGAAGGCCGCGCGCGCGGCAGCCACCGCCCGGTCCACGTCCGCCGTGCCGGCCAGGGCCACCTGAGCGATGGCCGTCCCGTTCGACGGGTCGAGGACGGTGAAGGAGCGGCCGTCGGCGGCGGGGACCTGCTTGCCGTCGATGAGCAGCTCGGTCAGCTGCATTTCGCCGCTCACGGCCGGATCTCCCCGAGCACCTCGCCGAAGATGACGACCTCGTCGCCGGGGCGAACCGTGCGGATCCGGCGCACCCAGAGCACGATTCCGTCCTGCGGCGCGCTGACCTCTTCCAGCGTGTTGCCGTAGTGGTCGGTGATGGTGGCGATCAGGTCGCCTTCCTTGCAGGTCTCCCCCGGCTCGGCGCGGGCGACGAAGAAGCCGCCGGCGGCGGAGCGGGCGAAGGTGCCCGAGACGGTCGTGTAGGTGTCCCGCAGCTCCGGCTCGCCGTCGGTCATCCCGAGCCGGCGCAGGATGTTGCGGATCGAGTGCAGGTGGTGCTCGACGTTGGTCTCGCGGTAGGTGGCGCCGCCGCACTCGATGGTGATGGCGGGCTTGCCGGCCGCGAGGACGGGGTGGCGGACCGTGCCGCCCCACTTGCCGCCCTTCCAGACCAGTTCGTGCCCGGCGGCGAGGGCGAGGTCCGTCGCCAGGTCCTCGTAGCCGCCCTGGAGGATGACCAGCGGGGCGATCTCGCCGTAGGCACCACCGGTGTGCAGGTCGACCAGGGCGTCGACGGCGGGGACGACCTGCTCGACGAAGGTGGCGGCCAGCCGCTGCGAGTACGAGCCCTCGGCGTCACCCGGGAAGATGCGGTTGAGGTTGAGGTGGTCGATGCCGCTCGCGCGGGCGGCCGCCTCGAAGGCCGGGGTGTTCATGCAGGGGATGCCGACGACGGTGCCGCGCAGCGTGGCCGGGTCGAGCTCGGCCAGGGCGCGCCGGATGGCCTCCTGGCCGTCGTACTCGTCGCCGTGCACACCCGCGTCCACGCACAGGACCGGGCCGTCCTGCACACCGTTGACGACGATCAGCGGAATGCCGAGCTCCACGCCGTAGGTGCTGGTGCCGACCGGGATGAGGCCCTGGGCGCGCTCGCCGGGGGCGACGGTCAGCGAACCGATGGAGTACATGTCG
Organism: Streptomyces sp. NBC_00461; assembly: GCF_036013935.1. NCBI lineage: Bacteria > Bacillati > Actinomycetota > Actinomycetes > Kitasatosporales > Streptomycetaceae > Streptomyces > Streptomyces sp. NBC_00461. Next base: position 7,343,001 of record NZ_CP107902.1, on the reverse strand, counting down.
TTCCTTTCCAATACGGGAATGCGTGGATCAGAGGCGGGCGGACGCCTCGGCGAGGGTGCCCGCGATGATCGCGGCGATACGGTCGAGGACGGCGCGGTCGCTGATCAGCGGGGGCGCGATCTGGACCAGCGGCGCCGAGCGGTCGTAGACGCGGACCAGCAGGCCGGCCTCCCGCAGTCGACGCGGGATCAGGCCGGCGATGAGTTCCTTGCGGGCGGTGTCGCTGAAGCCGCCGCCGTCGAGGTCGCCGACGAGTTCGCAGGACCAGAAGAACCCCGCGCCGCGTACGTCGCCGACGATCGGCAGGTCCGTGAGGGCCGCCATGCGCCTGGCCAGGTCGTCCTGGAGGGCGCGGACGTTCTCCAGGATCCCGTCCCGCTCCATGATCTCCAGGTTGCGCAGGGCGATGGCTGCGCTCAGCGGGTGACCGGCGAAGGTGTAGCCGTGGTTGAGGACCGCGCCGGGCCGGTTGATGACCTCGGTGACCTTGGTGCCGACCAGGGTCGCGCCCAGGGGGGCGTATCCGGCGGTGATGCCCTTGGCGACGGTGACCAGGTCCGGGCGGGCGCCGTATCGGTCCCCGCCGAACCACTCCCCGACCCGGCCGAAGCCCGTGATCACCTCGTCGGCGACCAGCAGGAAGCCGTACCGGTCGGCCAGTGCCCGCAGTCCCTGCCAGTACCCCTGGGGCGGGGTGATGCAGCCGCCCCGGTTCTGCACCGGCTCGGCGATGAGCATCGCGACGGTCTCCGGGCCCTCGGCCAGGATCGCGGCCTCCAACTCGGCGAGCAGCCACGCCGTGAACACCTCGTCGTCCGCGAACTCCGGTGCGAGGCCGTGCCGGTTGGTGTTCGACACGAAGCGGGTGTCGATCGCCGGTGGGCCGTACGGCTCCGTCAGCCCCGGGTCGTCGGTGAACGACAGGGCGCCGATGGTCAGGCCGTGGTAGGCGCCGCGCCGGGCGATCGCCTTGGTGCGGCCCGGCTCGCCGCGCAGGGCGTGGTAGCGGCGGGCTATCTTCCAGGCGGTCTCGACGGCTTCGGCGCCGCCGCTGGAGAAGAAGGTGTGCTCGATGTCGACGGGGGCGATCCGCGACAGCCGCTCGGCGAGTTCGATGGCCGTGGGGTGCGCGGAGCCGGTCCACAGCGGGCTGTAGCACAGCTCGCGCAGTTGCCGTTCGGCGGCCTCGGCGAACTCGGGGCCGTAGGAGTAGCCGAGTTGGCAGCAGTACAGCCCCGACAGGCCGTCGATGTAGCGCCTGCCGTCCGCGTCCTCGACGTACGGGCCCTCCCCCCGTTGGACGACGAGGAGGTCCTCGCCTTGGGGGGCGAGCGAACCGTTGGGGGTCATGTGGAGCAGGAGGTGTCTGGCCGCCGTGGCGGACAGGTCACCGGCCGCCGCCCGGGTGCCGGTGGTCATGACGCGGCCTCGCTTCCCGCGCCGAGTCCCGCACCGGGCTCGGTGGGCAGCAGGCCGTCCTGCCGGCCGACGCCGCTGAGCCGGCGGACCACGCCGACCAGGGTGAGGGCGACGACGGCGATCCCGATGAGGATGGCGCTGACGGCCGTCACCGACGGGTCGACGTCGTACTGGAGGACGTTGAACACCTGGACCGGCAGGGTCACGGTGTCGACGGAGGACAGGAACTGGGAGATGAAGAACTCGTCGAAGCTGGTGATGAAGGAGAAGATCGCCGCGGCGATCAGGCCGGGCATGGCCAGCGGGAAGGTGATGCGCCGGGCGACGGTCAGCCGGCCCGCGCCCATGCTGGCGGCCGCGTCCTCCAGCCGTTCGTCGATGCCCTGCAGCGTGGCCACGAGGATCATCACCGCGATCGGCGAGGCCAGCACGGTGTGGCCGAGCGCGATGGCGATCGGGCTGCCCAGCATCGCGGCCGGTTCGAAGAAGAGGAACAGGCCGAGGGCGATGACGACCTGGGGGATCACCAGGGGGGCCAGGACCAGGCCGTAGACCGCCGTCCGCAGCGGCAGGTGGCTGCGGGCCAGGGCCGTGGCCGCCGTCATCCCCAGGACGAGGGAGAAGACGGTGGTCAGGCAGGCCACGAGGACGCTGAGCGACAGCGCGGCCGGCCACTTGCTGCCGTCGGCGAACAGCACCTTGTACCAGTTGAGCGTCCAGGAGCTGGGCGGGAAGGAGCCGAAGGCGTCCTTGCCGAAGGAGGTGATGACGATGACGACGATCGGCAGCACCAGGAACAGCAGGATCAGCGTGGACAGGACGGCCAGGGTGATGCGTCCGGCCAGGGTGGAGCGGAGTTCGGTCATGACGTCGTACCTCGGTTCCGGTACGCCTCGACCGCCGACTTCAGCAGCCTGAGCAGCAGCAGTCCGGCGAAGGTGAGCAGGAGCAGGATGATGCCCAGGGCGGAGGCGCCGTTCCACTGGTCCTGCTTCATGACCTGCGTGTCGATGAGCGAGGCGACCATGGTCTGCTTCGGGCCGCCCATGAGGGCTGGGGTGATGTAGTAGCCGAGGCAGAGGATGAAGCACAGCACGCCGGCGTTGACGAGGCCGGGAGCGACCAGCGGCACGTAGACCCGGCGGAAGATGGTGATCCGGCCGGCGCCCATGCTGGCCGCGGCGGCCATCAGCCGGCGGTCGATGCCCTTCATGACCGCGTACAGCAGCAGCACGGTGTACGGCAGCATCACCGAGGTGGTGCCGATGACGACTCCCAGCTCGTTGTAGAGCAGTTGGAAGGGTGCGCCCGGGACGTGAAGGCCGGTCAGGGCGTTGTTCACGACGCCGTGTTCACCGAGCAGGATGATCCAGCCGTAGGTGCGCACGAGCGCGCTGATGAAGTGCGGGACGACCACGATGACCATCACCAGGCCCGCCCACAGGGGCTTGAGCCGGGAGACCGCGGCGGCCAGGACGAAGCCGATGACCAGGCTGAGCAGCGACGTCTCGGCGGAGATCCGCAGCGTGGTGAAAAGGATCTCCAGGTTGGCGCCCTGGAAGGCGTCGGTGTACCAGTGGAGGGTGAAGCCTCCGCTCTCGCCCTTGAGGCTCAGCATCAGGATGCTGAAGATCGGATAGACGAAGAGGACGAGCAGGTATACGACGATGGGTGCGGCGTTGAGCAGTCCGAAGCGGGTGCGGCGGTCGGACAGCAGACGGCCCGGTGGTTTCCTGCGGGCCACCGGGGCTGCGGAGCCCGGTGCCGGAGCGAGCACGGCCATCGTCCTCAGCCCCCGTCTTCCGCGTCGGCGAACACGCTGACGTTCTCGGGATCCGCCGCGAGGTCGACGCGCTCACCGAGGGCCGGGGCGCGGCCCGCGGGCAGCTCCAGCCGTACGAGGTCGGTCGCCGTGCCGCCGTCGGGGCGGACGGTGACCCGGACGAGGGTGCCGACGTAGGTGACCGTCTCGACGGTCCCGGTACAGAAGCCGTCGCCGGCGGGACACAGGTACAGCCGCCCTGGCTGGACCGCCGCGCGTACCTTCGCCGAGGACGGCCCCGTGTACGGGCGGGCCTTGATGAGCCCTCCGGTGTCGAGCCGTACGAGCGTGTACGCGCCACCGTCGGGCCGCTCCTCGACGCGGCCCGAGAGGAAGTTGGCCGCGCCGAGGAAGTCGGCGACGAACGGGGTGCGGGGGCGCTCGAAGAGTTCCTGCGGGGTGTCGAACTGGTCGATCCGCCCGTCCCGCATGACGGCGATGCGGTCGGACAGGACGAGGGCCTCCTCCTGATCGTGCGTCACATAGATGACGGTCAGGCCGAGTTCCTGCTGGATGCGTTTGATCTCGGTCTGGAGCTGGTCGCGCAGCTTCTTGTCGAGGGCGCCCAGCGGCTCGTCCATGAGGATCACCGGTGGCCGGTAGACCAGGGCCCGGCACAGCGCGACGCGCTGCTGCTGGCCGCCGGACAGCTCTCGCGGCCGGCGGCGGGCCATCTTGGACAGGCCGGCCATCTCCAGCGTCTCGCCGACCCGTCGACGCTGCTCCGCCTTGGACACGCCGCGCAGTTGCAGCGGGAAGGCGACGTTCTCCCACACCGTCATGTGCGGGAAGAGCAGGTACTGCTGGAAGACGAAGCCCAGTCCGCGCTTCTGCGGGGCCAGGTGGGTCACGTCGTTGCCGCCGACGACGATGCTGCCGGAGTCCGGCTCGCAGAACCCGGCGATCATCATCAGGGTGGTGGTCTTGCCGGAGCCGGAGGAGCCCAGGAAGGTGACGAACTCGCCCGCCGCGATCTCCATGGAGACCTCGTCGACGGCCGTCACTCCCGCGTACGTCTTGCGCAGTCGCTGCACGGACAGGGCTTTGCCGCTGCCGGCCAGTGCCGCGGGAGCGGCGAGCGACGGCTCGGGCACCACGTGTGTCTCAGGCATGCGTCCACTCCTGCCAGCGCTTGGCGACCGCGTCCTGGTGCTCGGCCCACCACTCGACGTCCATGTCGAAGCCGGCCTTCAGGTGCTCCGGGGAACTGCCCAGGTTCGCGGCGGTGGTCGGGGAGAGCTTCTTGAAGGCGGCGGGCACGGTCGGCGCCATCGGGTACAGCTCCGCGTAGTGCGCCTGAACGTCCGGCCGCAGCGCGAAGTCGATGAGCTGGTAGGCGGCGTCCAGGTTGGCCGTGCCCTTGGGGATGCCCAGGGCGTTGCTCTGCCGGCGCGCGCCGTTCCACTGGTAGGCGAGCGGTGAGCCCTGCTTGATCAGGGCGTCGAGGCGGCCGTGCCAGACGTCGGTGGCGACGACCTCCTTGCGGCCCAGCAGCACGCCGGGCAGGGCGCCGGTGTCCCAGTACTTCTTGATGGATCCCTTGATCTGGTCCAGGGACTTGAAGGCGCGGTCCAGGTCCAGGGGGTACAGCTTGTCCAGGGGCACCCCGTCGGCGAGCAGGGCGAACTCCAGCACGGGCCGGTCCGCGTCCAGGCCCTGGAGGGCACGGTCACCGGGGAAGGCCTTGGTGTCCCAGAAGTCGGCCCAGGAGGAGGGCTTCTTGCCGCCCCAGACGTCGGTGCGGTACGCCATCACGCTGGCCCAGTAGTTCTTGCCGAGCGCGTTGGAGGTGACCAGGGTCTTGGCGATGCCGGCGTTCTTGAAGTTCTTCAGCCTGTCGTAGTCCAGGTCCTGGGTCGCGCCCGCCTTCTTGAAGCGCAGGAAGTCGGACATGGAGTCGTCGATGACGTCGAACTGGGGGCGGCCCTGCTGGACCTGGGCGAGCATCTGCGCGTACTGGATGTTCACCACCTCGATCCGGATGCCGGTCTCCTTGGTGAACGGCTCGTAGATCGCCTTCTGGTTGGCGTCGCCGTACGTGCCGCCGCTGTCGCGGACGACCAGCGTCTTGGAGCCCTTGCCTCCGCCGGTGACGGACCGGCTGGTGCCGGTGCCGCAGCCGCTGAGGACGGTGGTGGCGGCGACACCCGCCGTGACCCCGCCTATTCCGCGCAGGAACAGTCTGCGGTCGATCCGGGCATCGTTCATCGTGTGCCTCCTGGTACTGCCGGCCCTGGAAGGGAGTGGCCGGGGGGACGTGAGTGAAGAGCGGCTGGGGTGGGGTGGGGTGGGGTCTAGGGGCGGGGGGCCACCTCGTCGGATCCGACGCCCGTGCCGGGGGTGCGGAGGGTGCCGGTTCGCGTGGCCGGGTCGGGGTCCCAGGGGACGGCCAGGGCGGCCAGTTCGGCGCCGGGGGCGACGGTCAGACCGTGCATGCCGTAGAAGATCCGCCCGCCGGCCGGGGCGTGGACCGTGTGCTCCCGGCCGTCGGCCGGGTCGACGATGCGGCCGAGGACGTCACCTTCCGCCACTTCGCCGATGACGTCGGCGTCGAAGGAGAACTCCGGGTACCACAGGCCCGTGGCCTCGGCCGTGACGCCCGCGGACCAGACCCACTCGCGGATCGGCACCGGGGCGGAGCCGTCCGGGTCCAGCACGCCGAGCCGGCGCAGCGCCCGGTACAGGCCGTCGACGCGGCGGCGGGCCGTGGCCGCGTCACGCTGCCCGAGTGCGCCCACCTCGACGAGCACCGCCGAGATGCCCCGGCGGGCGGCGGCCGCGTGGCTGTTGCCGCCGTCGGGCTTCAGCCCGAGGATGACGTCCTCGATGCCGAAGGAGCCCGCCAGTTGGGATGTCGCCTTGTCGAGGTCCGGGTCGCCGGTGAGGCGGTAGCCGACGAAGTCGCGCAGGACCTGGTCGATGCCGCCGCAGTGCAGGTCGACGTAGACGTCGGCGCCGTCGATCAGGTGGGTGAAGAGCCAGGCGGCGAGCCGCTCGGTGGGGCTGCCGTCGGGGTCGCCGGGGAAGACACGGTTGATGTTCACGCCGTCGGCCGGGGAGACGTTGAGCCGGCCCTGGTACACCGCCGGGGGGTTGGCGACCGGGCAGATGACCACCTGCCCGCACACCTCGCCGGGTTCCAGCAGCGCGGTGAGCCGTACGGCCGCGTCGACGGGCGTGAACTCACCGCCGTGGACGCCGGCGGTGATCACGACGCGGGGGCCGGGGCGGGTGCCGTTGACCAGGGTGACCGGGATGTCGGCGGTGAGCGTGCCGAGGTCGGCGCGCACGGTGCCGCGAGTCTTGGTGCCGGGCTCGGCGCGCAGGGTGCCCACGGAGAGCGTGGTGTCGTTCATGGTCATGCCTCCGCGCGGTCGAGGGTGGAGATGAAGTCGATGGGCTGGGACGAGACGTCGTCCAGCGCGAGGTCCGCGGCGATGTCGCCGAAGGCGGGCGAGAGCTTGAAGCCGTGGCCGGAGAATCCGGCGAGCAGGATGACGTTCTCGGCGCCGGGCAGCGGACCGACCAGGGGACGGCTGCTCTCGGTGTAGCCCTCCATGAACACGGAGAGGCGGATCGGGTCGGGGTTGAGGTCCGGCATGTGGCGCCCCATCAGCTCGGCGAAGATCTCCAGCTCCTCCGGCTGCACGGTCCGGTCCAGCTGGTTCGGGTCGCCGGCCGGCCGGTGCAGTGCGCGGGACAGGCCGAGCTTGACGGAGACACCGTCCGGGGAGGGCAGGCCGTAGCAGTGGGTGGGTGCCGTGCGGATGAACGCCGGGCGCTCCTCGCCGAACCAGGCCCCGGTGGTGGGCACGTACCAGGCGCTGACCAGGCGGCGGACGTCCACCTGCCACGGCAGGTCGGGCAGCAGGTCGTTGACCCAGGGGCCGGGGGTGACGACGGCCGTGTCGAAGTGCTCGCTGCCGGCGTCGGTGCGGATCTCCACGCCGTTCGCCACGGGGACGATCTCGCGGACGGCGGTGTAGCGCTGGATGACGGCACCCAGCTCCTCGGCGCGGCGGGCGGCGGCCTGGACGGTCAGCTCCGGCCGGATGAGGCCCGCGTGACGGTCGAGCACGGCCGCGTCGCCGTCCTCGATGCGGTACTGCGGGAAGCGCTTGGCGAGCGACTCGGCGTCCAGCACCTCGTGGTCGAGGCCGTGCTCGGCGATGGACTCCAGGACGGTCGCCATCTGCTGGTGCTCGGTCGGCCCCATGAGCAGGCACCCGGTCAGCCGCCGCAGTTCCCGGCCCGTTTCCAGCTGAAGCCGGTCCCACAGGACGTCGGCGTGCTTGAGCAGCGGGACGTACCGGGAGTCCTCGAAGTGCGCGCTGCGGAAGATCCGGGACTCGCCGCCGGCGGCGCTGCGGTCGTGGCCGGGTGCGTACCGGTCGTATCCGACGACCTCGGCGCCGCGGGCCGCCAGCCGCCAGGCGGCCTGGCTGCCCATCGTTCCGACGCCGACCACCGCGACGCGCTTCCTGGCAGCTGACACAGGGCTTTCCTTTCGTATCGCCGGGGCGCATCCTGGGCCCTCGACGTGAGGCTGTTCGATTCGAGATGGTTTGACGGGAGCCGTGCCCTTCGGTGGGGCCCGCAGCTCTTGACCGCCGCGTCTCGCAGTCCGGCTCACTCACCTCGTCGGGATCCTCCGCGAGGCCGTGCCACATTGTGGAATGCTGTGCTAGAATCTGGCACAGACAATGGCAGTGGCCCGGAAGGGAGTCAAGAGGGTGTCCAGCAGAAATTTCGAGGATTAACGGGGGGAAACCGGATGGAAATGAAGAGCGTCACGAGGTCGCTGCGCGTCCTGGAGGCGGTCGCCCAGCATCAGCCCGTGACCGTCGGGGAGCTGACGAAGCTCTTCGGACTGCCGAAGTCCACCGTGCAGCGCACTCTGGTCACCCTGGCCGAGGCCGGCTGGCTGCGCGCCAATCGCAAGGACACCACCCGCTGGGAGATCGGCGCCCGCGTACTGGCCGTACGACCCGCCGCCCTACAGGGCTCCAGCCTGTTCGCCGCGGCACGGGAGCCCATGGTTCGCCTTCGGGACGCGGTGAACGAGACCATCCACCTGTCGGTCCCGGACGCGCTGGACTGCATGGTCGTCGTCGACCGCGTCGACTGCGACCACCCGGTACGCACCTTCCACACGATCGGCGACACCTCGCCCCTGCACGCCACCGCCGTCGGGCGGGCCGTTCTCGCCCACCTGCCGAGGCGGGACGTCGAAGAACTCATCACGGCGGGGCTGGAGCGGTTCAGCGACACGACCCCCATCGACCCCGACGAGCTGCGCGCCGAGCTGGACCGGGTCCGCGCTGACGGCTACGCCGTCAACCGCAACCAGTACCGGCCGGGAGTCTGCGCCGTCGCCGCCGCCGTTCTCGACGAGGACGGCACCCCGCTGGCCGCCGTGGCCATCTCCATGCCCGAAGCCCGGTACGACGGCGAACGCGCCCCCAAGTGGGGCCGCCTCGTCGCCGAAACGGCCACGGACATCACACAGCGCCGCCTGGGCGCCTGAACGGAGGCCGGCTGCCGGCCACCCGCCACGGGAGGCCGGCTTCGCACGCTGACGCGCGCGGAGCCGGCCTCCGGCCTTTTGTCACCACAGCCACCGCCCCGACCGGCCACCCCCGGACTCCATGCCGCATTGTGGAACAGCATGCTAGAATCCGGCATGATCTTGTCGTGACTCCACACGGAGTCACGAGGTGAGAACGAGAATCCACAGGTCTGAGGGGGCATCGCATGGAAATGAAGAGCGTCACGAGGTCGCTGCGCGTCCTGGAGGCGGTCGCCCGGCATCAGCCCGTGACCGTCGGGGAGCTGACGAAGCTCTTCGGACTGCCGAAGTCCACCGTGCAGCGCACTCTGGTCACCCTGGCCGAGGCCGGCTGGCTGCGCGCGAACCGCAAGGACACCACCCGCTGGGAGATCGGCGCCCGCGTACTGGCCGTACGACCCGCCGCCCTACAGGGCTCCAGCCTGTTCGCCGCAGCGCGTGAGCCCATGATCCGGCTCCGTGACGAGCTGAACGAGACCATCCACCTGTCCGTGCCGGACGCCCTGCACGGCATGGTCGTCGTCGACCGCGTCGACTGCGACCACCCGGTACGCACCTTCCACGCCATCGGCGACACCTCACCCTTGCACGCCACCGCCGCCGGGAACTCCGTCCTCGCCCACCTGGACAAGTCCGAGATGGACGAGGTCACCGCGGGCACGCTGGAGGGGTACGGCGAGGAGACCATCACCGACCCGGAAGAGCTGCGGGCGGAACTCCGGCGCGTGCGGGAGCGTGGCTACGCCGTCAACCACAACCAGTACCTTCAGGGCGTCTGCGCCATCGCGGCACCCGTACTCGACGGTGAGGGCACACCGCTGGCCGCCGTGGCCGCCTCCCTGCCCGACTCCCGCTTCGAGCCCCGCCGGCTGCCCGGCCTGGGCCGGCTGGTAGCCGAGACGGCGGCGGAGATCACCGCCCGGCACCTGGCCTGACGACGGTCCCGGCGGCTCAGTGCGCGGCTGAGCGACGCGTCACTTCACGATCACGTAGATCTTGCGCACGGTTTCGACGGTCCTCCAGACACCGACGAAGCCAGGCTTCATGACGAAGCTGTCGCCCGCCTTGTAGACCACCGGCTCGCCACCCTCCGGCGTGAGTTCGACGATGCCGGCGAGGATGTGGCAGAACTCGAAGGTCTCGCCCTTGACCGAGAGCGTCTCGCCGGGCGTCGCCTCCCAGACCCCCGTGTGGATCATCTCCCCGCGGGCGATGTCCTGGGGCCAGGTCATGAACGCGGGGTCGCCGGAGACCAGACGTTCCGGGAGCGGGCCGGAGCGGTGCGGCGCGGAGGAGGGACGGGTGTCGATGGTTTTGAGGAACGACATGTTCTTTCTTCCTGGGGTCGAGAAGTTTGCCGCCGCGGCCCCGGTCGGTCCATGGGCCTGGGCAGGAGACAGGTCACGGTGCGTGATGCGGTGGAGTCGGGGCCTCTCCGCTCATCCCACGGGCACCGCGAGGTACTGGTACTCCAGGAACTCGTCGAGGCCCATCCGGCCGCCCTCGCGACCGAGGCCGGACTGCTTGATCCCGCCGAAGGGAGCGGCCGGGTTGGACACGAGGCCCGTGTTCAGCCCCACCATGCCCACCTCCAGCCGCTCGCTGACGCGCAGGGCACGGTCGAGGCCCTCGGTGAAGACGTAGCCGACGAGGCCCCAGGGGGTGTCGTTCGCGCGGCTCACCACCTCGTCCTCGTCGTCGAAGGTGAGGATCGCGGCGACGGGGCCGAAGATCTCCGTGCCCATCAGGCGGCTTGCGGGATCGACGCCGGCCAGCACGGTCGGCGGGTAGAAGCAGCCGGGGCCCTCGGGGGTCCTGCCGCCGACGAGCACCCGGGCCCCGCGCTCCACAGCGTCGGCGACCAGTTCCTCCACCTTGCCGCGTCCCGTCCTGTCGATCAGAGGGCCGACGTCGACACCTTCCCGGGTGCCGGGGCCCACGACGAGCGCGCCCATGCGCTCGGCCAGGCGCCGCCCGAACTCCTCCGCCACCGACCGGTGCACGAAGAAGCGGTTCGCCGCCGTGCACGCCTCGCCCATGTTGCGCATCTTGGCGACCATCGCGCCGTCCACGGCCTTGTCCAGGTCGGCGTCCTCGAAGACGATGAACGGCGCGTTGCCGCCCAGCTCCATCGAGGTCCGTACGACCGCCTCCGCGCTCTGGGCGAGGAGTAGCTGCCCGACGGCAGTGGAACCCGTGAAGGAGAGCTTGCGGATCCGCCCGCCGCGCAGGAGCGGCTCGCACACCTCCCCCGCACGAGAGGTCGTGACGACGTTCAGTACACCGTCCGGCAGCCCGGCCTCCTTGAGGATCGCGGCGAGCGCCAGGCTGGACAGCGGGGTCTGCGGGGCCGGCTTGAGCACCATCGTGCAACCGGCCGCGATGGCCGGGCCGATCTTGCGGGTGCCCATGGCCAGGGGGAAGTTCCACGGGGTGATCAGCAGGCAGGGGCCGACCGGGCGGCGGGAGAGCAGCATGCGGTTGCGGCCGTCCGGGAGGGTGCCGTAGCCGCCGTCGATGCGGACGGCCTCCTCCGAGAACCAGCGGAAGAACTCGGCCGCGTACACCACCTCCCCCCTGGCCTCGGCCAACGGCTTGCCCATCTCGGACGTCATCAGGTGGGCGAGCTCGTCGGTGCGCTCGATGATGATCTCGTAGGCGCGGCGCAGGATCTCGCTGCGCACCCGGGGTGCCGTACGGGCCCACTCCGTCTGCGCCCGCACGGCCGCCTCCTCGGCGAGCCGGGCCTCCTTGGGCCCCGCGTCGGCGACATGGCAGAGGATCTCGCCGGTCGCCGGGTCGTCGACGGACATGGTGGCGCCGTCCGCGGCGTCCACCCAGGCGCCGCCGATGAACAACTGCGTGGGTGTGTCGGTCATGAGGTCTCTCCTGGTGGTCCGGGTCGGTCGGCGGCGGGGTCGAGGAGTTCCGCGAGGTGCAGGGCACGGATGCCGCGCTCTGAGGCGAGGTGGTCGATCTGGGTGGCGCAGCTGAAGCCGTCGGCCACGACGACGGCCCGCGTGGCGTCCGGGAGTTGGTCGAGGCGGGGTTTGAGAGCGAGGTCGGCGACGGCCATCGAGGTGTCGTAGTGCTGTTCCTCGAAGCCGAAGTTGCCTGCGAGTCCGCAGCAGCCCTCGGCCTCGTCGACCCGCCGTACGCCGAGGCTGCCGAGCAGGTCGCGGGGGTGGCGGCCCTTGAAGGTGGCGTACTCGTGGCAGTGGGTCTGCAGGACGACGGTGTCCGGCAGCTCCGGCGGCGCCCAGCCGGGTGCGGCGAGGTCGGTCAGGGCTCCGGTGAGGGTGTGGACCCGGGCCGCGACACGGCGGGCGGCGTCGGTGCCGAGGAGTTCGGGCACGTCACGCTTGAGGGCCGCGGCGCAGCTGGGTTCGGCCACGACGATGGGCCGGTCGTCGCCGTTGTCCAGGCGGGCGACCGTACGGGCCATGATGCGGCGCGCGATCGACAGCTGGCCGGTGCTCACCCAGGTCAGGCCGCAGCACTGGCCGTCCTCCGTCGTGCAGGGAATGCCCGCGTCGGCGAGAACCCGGCTCGCCGCCCCGGCCACCTCGGGGCGGAAGGCCCGGGTGAAGCTGTCCACGAAGAGAAGGGTCTTCGCCGGTTCACCGGTTCTCGCCGTCCGCAGGCCCTGGCGCAGCGCGCGCCGGGAGGCGAAGGCGGGGATCCGGCGTTTCGTGGTCACGCCGCCGAGGCGGGCGAGCAGCTTCCCGAGGGGCCCGCGCAGCAGCGCGTTCACCGGGCGGGCCGCGTATCCGACGAGCCTGGACGTCAGGGGCAGCCAGCCCAGGGAGTAGTGGGAGCGGGGTCTGGCTCTGCCTTTGTAGTGCTGGTGCAGGAACTCCGCCTTGTACGTGGCCATGTCGACGCCGACCGGGCAGTCGCTGGAGCAGGCCTTGCAGGACAGGCACAGGTCGAGGGCGTCACGTACGTCCGCGGAGCGCCAGCCGTCCTGGACGGTTCCGCCGCGCACCATCTCCTGGAGCAGGCGGGCCCGGCCTCGTGTCGAGTCGTTCTCCTCCCCCGTGGCCCGGTAGCTGGGACACATCACTCCGCCGGCGTCGCTGCGGCAGCGGCCGACTCCGACACAGCGGCGGACCGCTCCGGCGAAACCGTCCTCGTCGTGCGGGAAGGAGAACAGCGTGTCGACGGGCAGCACGTCGGGCGTGTGCAGCGCCAGGTCGGCGTCCAGCGGTGCCGGGGCCACGATGACACCGGGGTTGAGCAGCCCCTCGGGGTCGAAGATCTCCTTGAAGGCGGCGAACGCCCGGATCAGCCGGTGGCTGTACATCACCTCCAGCAGCTCACCGCGCGCCCGCCCGTCGCCGTGCTCGCCCGACAGGCTTCCGCCGTGCTCGACGACGAGGGCGGCCGCCTCCGTCAGGAACCGGCGGGTGGCGGCACGCCCCGTGTCCGTGGCGAGGTCGAAGTCGATGCGTACGTGGACGCAGCCCGCGCCGAAGTGCCCGTACAGCACGCCGGTCAGGCCGTGCGCGGCCAGTAGTCCGCGGAAGTCGCGCAGGTAGGTGGCCAGGTTCTCGGGTGCGACCGCCGCGTCCTCCCAGCCGGGCCAGGACTCCCCGCCGTCGACGAGTCGCGCGGCCAGCCCCGCCCCGTCCTCCCTCACCCGCCACAGCGAGCGCCGCTCGGCCGGGCTGTGCACGACCCGCCCGCCGGTCATCCGGCCCCGGGCCTTGAGCACGTCCAGCAGTTCGGCGGCGCGGGCGTCGACGGCCGCCTGGTCGTCGCCGTCGAGCTCGACGTAGAGCCAGGCGCGTCCCTCGGGCAGCCCGGTGACGGCGCCGGGGCCGCGGCGGGCACGCATGGTGGCGACGATCGCCTCGTCCATGCCCTCCACGGCGGTGGGGTTCCAACGCAGGATCTCCGGCACGTCCTCGGCGGCGTCGACCACGTCGTCGTAGCCGAGCGCGAGCAACGCCGATGCCTGTGCGGTCGCCATCAGGCGGACCGTCGCCGCGGTGACGACCGCACAGGTGCCCTCGGTGCCCACCAGCGCGCGAGCCACGTCGAAGCCGTGCTCGGGCAGCAGGTGGTGCAGCTGGTAGCCGGAGACCTGGCGCGGTACCCGGCCCAGCTCGGTGCGGATCGCCGCGAGGTTCCCGTCGATGAGGCGTCGTAGGTCCGCTTCGAGGTGGGCGACTCGACGGACCGCGTCCGGGTCGCCCGGGTCGGCCGCGCGCAGGCCGGTTCGGTCGGCGACGGCCCGCACGCCGTCGGCTGTCACGATCTCCAGCGCCTCGATGTGGCCGCTGGTCCGCCCGTGCCGCACGGAGCGGTTGCCGCAGGCGTCGTTGCCGATCATGCCGCCGAGGGTGCAGCGGCTGTGCGAGGACGGGTCGGGGCCGAAGGTGAGTCCGTGCAGGGCGGTCGCACCGCGCAGCGCGTCCAGGATCACTCCGGCCTCGACGCGCGCGGTGCGCGCCGTCGGGTCGATGTCCAGGATCCGGTTCATGTACCGGGAGAAGTCCAGGACGGCTCCGGGCCCGACCGCGTTGCCGGCCATGCTGGTGCCGCCGCCTCGCGCAGTGACCGGAACGTGTGCCTCGCGGCAGGCCCGCAGCACCGCGACCACGTCATCGGCGCTGCGGGGGAAGACCACGGCCCGCGGCGGGACCCGGTAGTTGGAGGCGTCGTAGGCGTAGGGGCCGGTGGGGCCCGCGCCGGTCTCCACCCGCAGGCCGGGAGCGGTCTCGGCGAGCCGCGCGACCAGCGGCTCCAGGGCCGTGGTGGTGTCCGTCATCGCCCTGCCGCTCCCGATGTGCCGACCTCGACCGCGGTCGCCCAGGCCTGGAGGCCCTCGTCCACGGCCGTCTCGTCGATCACGAGCGCGGGAATCATCCGTACGACCTGGTTCCAGGCCCCGCACAGCAGCAGGAGCAGGCCCTCGTCGATGGCGGCGCGCTGGACGCGGGCGGCGGTCTCGGGGTCGGGGCTGCCGTCCTCGGTGACGAACTCGCTGGCCAGCATGAGCCCGAGACCGCGCACGTCGCCGATGCCCGGCGTCCGGTCGGCCACCGCCTCCAATCCCTGCCGCAGCCGCTTGCCCATCGCCTCGGCGTTCTCCACGAGCTTCTCGTCGCGTACGACGTCGAGGGTGGCGCAGGCCGCCGCGCAGGCGACGGCGTTGGCGCCGTAGGTGCCGCCCTGCGAGCCGGGCCACGCCTTGGTCATCAGTTCCTCGGAGGCCGCGATGCCGGACAGCGGGAAGCCGCTGGCCAGGCCCTTTGCGGTGACGAGGATGTCGGGGGTGACGCCGAAGTGGTCGTGGCCCCAGAAGCGGCCGGTGCGGCCGACGCCCGTCTGTACCTCGTCCAGGATCAACAGGAAGCCGTGCCGGTCGGCGCGCTCCCGCAGCCCCTCCATGAAGGCACGGGTCGCGGGGACGTAGCCGCCCTCGCCGAGGACCGGTTCGACGATGACCGCGGCCGTGTCGGCGGGCGAGGAGATCGTCTGGAGCGTGTAGTCGAGTTCCCTCAGGGCGAATCGGGTCGCGGTCTCCTCGTCCCAGCCGTAGCGGTAGGCCGTCGGGAAGGGGGTGACGACCACGCCGCTCATCAGCGGGGAGAAGCCGGAGCGGAAACGGGTGCCGGAGGTGGTCATGGAGGCGGCGGCGACGGTACGGCCGTGGAAGCCGCCGTGGCACACCAGGACGTTCGGCCGGCCGGTGGCCTGGCGGGCCAGCCGCAGTGCGGCCTCGACGGCCTCGCTGCCGGAGTTGGTGAAGAACAGGCTGTCCAGGCCCGCCGGCAGCACCTCGCCCAGCTTGTCGACGAGCTGCCGCAGCGGCTGGTGCATGACCGTCGTGTACTGGCCGTGGACGAGCGTGCCGACCTGCTCCTGCGCCGCCGCGACGACCCTGGGGTGGCAGTGGCCGGTACTGGTGACACCGATACCGGCGGTGAAGTCGAGATAGCGGCGGCCGTCCTCGCCGTGGAGATGGACGCCCTCGCCCCTGACCGCCACGACGGGCGTGGCCTGGCGAAGGTGCGGCGACAGTGCGGTCATGTTCGTCTCCCGGCCGTGTGTCATGGGTCGCGCGACCTGCGTGGTGCGCTCCGACACACCGAGCATCCCGAGCGGGCCCGAGCACCACAACGCGTGATGTGTCCAGCCAGGGCACCGCGTCCGGACGTTGTGTCAACCTCGCGGCACGGCAGCCGTCGCTCTTCGCCGCGGCAGCCACCGCGGTCTGCCTCTTGCGCAGGTCAGCGGCGCTTGTCAGAGTGACCGGGCAGTCCCCCGAACTCGCGGCTCCGCGCGAGCAGGGCCCCTGGAGACACCGTGAACGACCACCGCACTACGGCTCATCCAGCGCTGACGGACGGCCTCGCCGCGGCCACCGCGGGCCACCCGCCGACCGTCGCCGATGTGCTCGCCCTTCCCGTCCTGGCCGCCGGACAGCCGCACGTGGTCACCGGCGTCGCCCACCTCGACCGGCCGGTGCGCTGGGTCCACATCACCGAGCTGACGGACCCCGCCTCCTTCCTCAAGGGCGGCGAACTCGTCCTGACCACCGGCATGCCCCTGCCCGACGACACCGCGGGCGTGCGCCGGTACGTCGACGAACTCGCCGACGTACCGGCGGCGGCCCTGGTGATCGAACTCGTACGGCGCTACCACCGCCCGCCGGACGCGCTCGTGCACGCCTGCCACGCGCGCGGCCTCCCGCTGATCACCCTCGCCAAGGACGTCAACTTCCTTGAGGTCACTCAGGTCGTCCACAGCCTCATCCTCGGCAACCAGGCCGAGGCGATGCGCCGGACCCAGCGGATCCACGAGGCATTCACCGCCCTGACCTTGCGCGGGGCGGGCCCGGAGGAGGTGGTGCGCGCGGCGGCCGAGATGAGCGGCCACACCGTCGTCCTGGAAAACCTGATGCACCAGGCCCTGATGTGCGAGCCCTCCGGCATCACGGTGGAAGAGGCACTCTGCGACTGGGAGGAGCGCTCCCGGGAGATCCCGTTCGGAGCCGGCGGAAGCGGCACGGCCGGCCGGCTCGTCGCTCCCGTGGAGTACCAGGGCGAGCGCTGGGGCCGGGTGGTCATGCTCCCGGCCCCAGGAGCCGACGGGCAGGCCTTCGCGCCGGAGCCCGTCACGGTGCTGGAGAGGACGGCGATGGCCCTGACCGTGGCCCGCCTCATTCACTCCACGCCCTGGGAACGCACAGCGCACCGAAACGCCTTGCAGGACCTGGCGGGCCAGCGCCACCGCTCACCCGGGGACGCCCAGGCCCGCATTGCCGCACTGGGCCTGCCCACCGAAGACAGGCGGTACCGCGCCATCCTCGTCGGCCTCCCCACGGCGGACGAGAGCGCGGTGCTGGAGGGCCGTCTTTCCCAGGAGCTCCAGGCGGCGGGGGCTCAGGCGCTCGTCGGCGAGCTGGCTCCGGGCCGTCTCGGTGTCCTGCTGGCCCTGCGTCCCACCCAGCCGTGGCGGCCCGCCGTCGAACAGGTGGGCGGCTCCACGCGTGCCCTGGCATCACAGGCGATCGTGACCGTCGGCTCGGAGGTCACGGACCTCCGGGACAGCGCCCGCTCCTTCCACGAGGCGGCCCGCGTCGCCGAGGCCACCCCACCCGGCCAGCCCCTCCCTCCGGACCGCTCCTTCCACGAGCTGTCCGACATCGGCCTGCGGCGCCTGCTGTACGCACTCCGTGAGGACACCCGTATCCAGGACTATGCCGAGCGACGGCTCGGCCGCCTCATCGACCACGACTCCCGGCACGGCAGCGAGCTGCTGACGACCCTGCGCCTCTATCTGGACGCGGCAGGCAACAAGACCACGGCCGCGCGCCGGGGCGGGCTGTCGCGGGAGACCGTCTACCAACGCCTGCGCACCATCGAGCGCCTTGTGGACTGCGACCTCGAATCCGGCGAGAACCGCACGGAACTGCATGTGGCCCTCACCGCACTCGACGTCCTCAGATTCCGCGCGGACGGCGGTCAGGGTACGTAGAGCCGGGGGGCGGCCCGCAGGGCGCGCCCCCCGGCTGCGCTCATCCGATCTTCGTCGCGTTCCACTGCTGCGGGGAGCCGCCGTTGGCGGTCCACTGGATGACCGTGGCCCCGTCCCCGTCGACGTTGCCGTTGTCCAGCACCTTTCCGCTGTGCCGGTTGACGAGCCGGTACGCGCCGTTGCCCAGCGCGGTGACGGCCCACTGCTGCTGCTTGCCGCCGTTGTCGCTCCGCTGCACGATCGCCGCGCCGTCGCTGGTGACGCCGTCGTCGTCCAGGGCCTTTCCGCTGCGCACGCTGACCAGCTTGTAGTAGCCGTGCTCCAGGCTGGTGACCGTCCACTGCTGCGGGGAGCCGCCGTTCTGGGTCCACTGGATGACCTGGGCGCCGTCGTTGGTGACGTTGCCGTTGTCGAGGGCCTTGCCGCTGCGGGCGCTGACCAGGCGGTAGACGCCGTCGGCGAGGACGGCCGGCATGCCGTTGACCTCCACGCAGACCACCGAGTCGCTCGCGTTCGGCGCGGTGGCCGGCACGGCGACGTTGATGGTGCCGCCGCTGACGGTGTAGGAGAGCGACGTGGAGGGGTTGTTCATCAGGTAGACGCGGTTGATGGTGTTGTAGACGGCCGGGATCTGCAGCGTGCCGTTCGTGGGCCAGGTCAGGACGTGCGCGAAGAGCTTGCCGCTCTTCTTGGTGATCTTCCCCCAGGAGGGTTCGGTGGCGAAGGGGCTGCCGCTGGTGCCGTAGATGCTGTCGGAGTAGGTGGCCATCCAGGACGCCAGGCCGCCCAGGACGTTCACGGCTCCCGGGGTCACGGTGCCGTCGCCCTTGGGGCCGATGTTGAGCAGGTAGTTGCCGTCGCGGGAGACGACCGTGACCATCTCCTGGATGATGGTCGACACGGGGCGGTAGGAGTTCTCCGCCCAACTGGTGTATCCCCAGGCGCCGTTCATGGTGGCGCAGGTCTCCCAGGGCCGGTCCAGCGGCGCGGCGGGCACGGTCTGCTCCGGGCAGGCGAAGTCACCCATGCCGAGGTCGCGCTTGACCCGCTCGTTGACGACGAGGTTGGGCTTGCGGGCGATCAGCCAGTTGTACAGGTCCTGGCCGTCGGCCTGGGTCCACCAGTCGGTGAGCGTGGGGGGCACGGGGTTGCCGCACCAGTCGCCGTCGAACCACAGGATGGCCGGGTCGTAGCGGTCCAGGATCTCCTGCAGCTGGGCCTTCATGTCGTTGATGTAGCCGGTGCGAGCGGCCTGCGAGGCCATGTCGGAGTACAGGGTGTTGTTGTCGCAGGTCTGCGAGGGGTGGTTCCAGTCCAGGATCGAGTAGTAGATCCCGAACTTGACGCCGCGGCTCTCGCACTCGGTCTTCAGCTGGGCGAGCAGGTCGGGCTGGAAGCCGTTGTAGTCGTGCAGGTTGTACTGCTTGGTACCCGTGGTGTCGGTGAAGCTTGCGACGTTGGAGTCCCACATCGCGAAGCCCTCGTGGTGCTTGGCGGTGATCACCAGGTACTTCATGCCGGCGTTCTTGGCCAGTTCGGCGATGGTGGCGGCGTTGAAGCTGGAGGGGTTGAACTGGGAGGTCACCTGGGACTGGTAGTTGGCCTTGGTCCAGTTCTCGGCGCTGAAGGCCCACTCCCCGTGGCCGAGGTAGGAGTAGGACCCGAAGTGGATGAACATCCCGAACCGGGCCTGGTACCACCAGTCCATCTTCGAGGAGACCGAGTACGCCTCGGCGGGGGTGGCCCACAGTGCCTGCGGCAGCCCGAACGCCACGGTACCGCCGGCGAGGGCGGCGGCCTTGATGAGGGAGCGTCTGCTGAGGTGAGCGGAGGACATCGTGCGGCTCCAGGAGGGGTGAAGGACACAGACATGTCTGCAACTGTTCGTCCGTGGCGCAGACCAGGCGGCGGGTACGCGGCTCGCGTCCGCTTGAGGCCAGAGCTACTCACTCGGACATCGGATGTATTAAGTGACACGCTTCTATGTCTTGTCTAGAGCCGGGGGCAGAATCAAGGAAATTACAGAGAAATACCCTGCCCGCACCCCTCAGACGAAGATGGCGACGAAAAATAGATGGGATCTATCGCAGCCGTCGGTAGGTGGCGGACATGGCTTCGCACGGGCGCGTACCGCCCGTGCGAGGCGCCGCCGGACCGTACGGCGGCTCAAGGCGCCTGAGCCGGCGTCAGGACCGGCTGCTCCGGTTACAGCTTCCACACCACCGGCAGCGAGGCGTCCGCGCCCCGCGCGGAGTAGTCGTGGACGACGTCGAGGAGTTCGGCCATCCGCGCCTGCCAGGCGATGTTGACGGGCAGCTTGTCCAGTTCCGCGATCATCGCCGGGTAGTCCGCGACCTCCAGCAGGTGGAAGAGGTCGGTGCCGCTTCGCCAGATCGTCCACTCGCTCACCCCCGCGGCGCGGATGGCGGCGGTCAGCTCCTCGGGCACTTCGCGGTGCGCGGCGTCGTACTCCTCGACGCGGTCGGCGCGGACCCTGGTGTGCAGGGCGACCCTCATGACGGCTCCCTCGTCTGCGCGGCCTCCCCGGCCGGCACGGCCTGACCGGTCCATGCGGCCTGCGGGACGGGGGTGTCCGGGTCCAGCAGGCCCTCGGCGCGCAGCTCGTCCCACAGGGCCTGCGGGATGGGGCGTCGCAGCTGCTCCACCGTGTCGCGCACCTCCTGCGGCGACCGCGCGCCGGTCAGGACGCTCGCCACCGCGGGATGGCCGAAGGGGAAGCGCAGCGCGGCGGCCCGCAGCGGCACACCGTGGCGTTCGGAGACCTCCAGCAGCCGCAGCGCCCGGTCGAGCACCGGCTGCGGAGCGGGTGCGTAGTCGTACGTGGCGCCGGGCCGGGGCGCGGTGAGCAGCCCGGAG
Organism: Streptomyces sp. NBC_00461; assembly: GCF_036013935.1. Lineage (NCBI taxonomy): Bacteria > Bacillati > Actinomycetota > Actinomycetes > Kitasatosporales > Streptomycetaceae > Streptomyces > Streptomyces sp. NBC_00461. The sequence continues at coordinate 7,322,323 of NZ_CP107902.1, read as the reverse complement.
TTGAACACCCCGCCGATGACGACACTGCGGCCGCGGGCGGCCGCCTCCGGGAGCAGTTCGCTCAGCCCGTCCTGTTCGAGAAGGGTGTAGCGGCCGGCGAGCAGCACCACGTCGATGTCGGTCTCGCGCAGGAACCGGGTGGGCAGCGCGCACTGGTTCATCCCGACGCCGATCGCCCCGATCACGCCTTCGGCGCGCAGCCGCTCCAGCGCCGGGTACGCCTCGCGCAACGCCTGGTCGGCGTGGTCGTCCGGGTCGTGCAGCAGGGCCACGTCGACGCGGTCGACGCCGAGGCGTTCCAGACTCGCCTCCAGGGAGCGCAGCACCCCGTCGGCGCTGAAGTCCCAGACGCGGCGGTGGGTGGCCGGGACGGCGAAGCCATCGGCGAGGTCGTCGCCGGCGCCGCCCTCCGGGTCCGGCACGAGAAGCCGGCCCACCTTGGTGGAGAGGGTGTAGGCGTCACGGGGGCGTTCGCGCAGCGCGGCCCCGAGCCGCCGCTCCGACAGGCCGAGACCGTAGTGGGGCGCGGTGTCGAACGTGCGGATGCCGGCGTCCCAGGCCGCGTCCACCGTCGCACGGGCGGCCTCGTCGGTGACCGGGTGGAAGAGGTTGCCGAGGGCGGCGCAGCCCAGCGACAGCTCCGTGACCGGTACCGCGCCGCCGCCCAGCGTGGTGGTCCTCATGACCGGTCCACCGGGCGCAGCCTCAGCCCCTGCATACCGCCGTCCACCGCGAGCGAGGTGCCGGTGACGGACGCGGCGGCCGGACTCGCCAGGTAGACGATGGCCGCGGCGACCTCGTCAGCGGTGACCAGGCGCCCCGAGGGCTGCCGGGCGTTGAGTGCCGCGCGCTCGGCCTCGGGGTCGTCCGCGGCGTCGAGGAGCCGGCCGACCCACGGGGTGTCGGCGGTGCCGGGGTTGACGCAGTTGACCCGGATGCCCTCGCGGACGTGGTCGGCGGCCATGGCGAGGGTCAACGAGAGGACCGCGCCCTTGCTGGCGCAGTACAGGGCGCGCTGGGGCAGGCCCGCGGTGGCGCCGATCGAGCAGGTGTTGACGACCGCCGCATGGGACGAACGCCGCAGATACGGCAGCGCGGCACGGGTGGTGCGTACGACACCGAGGACGTTGACGTCCAGGACCCGGTGCCAGTCCTCGTCCGGGTTGTCCTCGATGGTTCCGATGGCGCCGATACCGGCGTTGTTCACGACGATGTCCAGACCGCCGAACCGTTCGGCGGCCTGTTCCACGGCGGCGCGCACCGAGGCGTCGTCCGTGACGTCGGCCCGGAAGCCGAGCAGCGGTTCGGGGACCGCGCCCGGATCGAGGTCGAGCACGGCCACCGCCGCGCCCCGCTCCGCCAGTGCGCGGGCCGTGGCGAGCCCGATGCCGGACGCGCCCCCGGTGACGACGGCCCTGAGGCCCGACAGATCGGTCATGCGGTCTCTCCCTGCTCTCCCTGTGCGGCGCCGTCGGCCAGCCAGAACGTACCGTCCGGGTAGCGGAACTCGGCGATGGACTCCTCCCGCATGGTGGCGGAGAAGCCGGCGGCGAGCGGCGCGGTGTAGTGGCCGTCGCGGATCACCACGGGCGCGGTGAAGTGCTGGTGGAGGTGGTCGACGTACTCGATGACCCGGTTCTCGGTGGTGCCGGACAGCGCCAGGTAGTCGAACATCGACAGGTGCTGCACCAGCTCGCACAGGCCCACTCCGCCGGCGTGCGGGCAGACGGGCACCCCGAACTTCGCGGCGAGCAGCAGGATCGCGAGGTTCTCGTTGACCCCGCCGACCCGGGCCGCGTCGATCTGGAGGACGTCGATGGCGCCGGCCTGGAGCAGCTGCTTGAAGACGATGCGGTTCTGGACGTGCTCGCCGGTGGCGACCTTCACGGGGGCCACCGCCTGCCGTACGGCGGCGTGGCCGAGGACGTCGTCGGGGCTGGTGGGCTCCTCGATCCAGTACGGGTCGTACTCGGCGAGCGCCTTGGTCCACTCGATCGCGTCGCCCACGTTCCACCGCTGGTTGGCGTCGATGGCGATGCGGATGCCGTCGCCGACGGCGGTACGGGCGGTACGCAGGCGCCGGATGTCGTCGGCCAGGTCCGCGCCGACCTTGAGCTTGATCTGGGTGAAGCCGTCGGCGACGGCCTGCTTGGCCAGCCGGGTGAGCTTGTCGTCGGAGTAGCCCAGCCAGCCCGGGGAGGTGGTGTAGCCGGGGTAGCCGCGCTCCAGCAGGACGGCCTCGCGCTCCGCGACCCCGTCTCTGCCGTCGCGCAGCAGTTGGAGGGCGTCCTCGGGGGTGAGGACGTCGGCGATGTAGCGGAAGTCGACCTGGGAGACCAGCCACTCGGGGTCGGCGTGGGCGAGCAGCCGCCACAGGGGCTGTCCGGCGCGCTTGGCGGCGAGGTCCCACACGGCGTTGACGACGGCGCCGATCGCCATGTGCATCACGCCCTTCTCGGGTCCCAGCCAGCGCAGCTGACTGTCACCGATCAGGTCGCGGCTGACGGAGCCGGGGTCGGCGCACAGCTCCTGGACGCTGCGGCCCACGAGATGGGGCCGCAGGGCGTCGATCGCGGCGACCTGGACGTCGTTGCCGCGTCCGATGGTGAAGGTGAAGCCGTGGCCTTCGTGTCCGTCGCCGGCGTCGGTGCGCAGCACCGCATAGGCGGCGGAGTAGTCGGGGTCCGGGTTCATGGCGTCGGACCCGTCCAGTTCCCGCGAGGTGGGGAAGCGGACGTCATAGGTGTCGACGGCCGTGATCCGGGCGGAGTTTGCAGTCACGGTGGTGGTGCCTTTCACGCTTGGGCGAAGGTCTGGCGCTGGCTGCCGAGGCCGTCGACGGAGAGCTCGACGGTGTCGCCGGATCGCAGGAAGGGGGTGCCGGGAAGGCCGAGGGCCACGCCCGCGGGCGTACCGGTGTTGATCACGTCACCCGGCTCCAGGACCATGTACTGGCTCAGGTACGACACGATGTGCTCGACCGGGAAGATCATGTCGCTGGTGTGGCCGTCCTGCCGCTTCACGCCGTTGACGCTCAGGTGCAGGCCGAGGTTCTGCGGGTCGCCGGCCTCGTCGGCGGTGACCAGCCACGGACCGAGCGGGTTGAAGGTCTCGCAGGACTTGCCCAGGTCCCACTGCGAGGAGTACTCCAGCTGGAACTCGCGCTCCGAGACGTCATGGCTGATCGCGTATCCCGCGATCACGTTCCGCGCGGCCTCGGGTCCGTCGAGGTAGCGGGCCCGCTGTCCGATGACGACGGCGAGTTCGACCTCCCAGTCGGTCTTCACCGACCCCCGGGGGATCAGCACCTCGTCGTACGGGCCGACGACCGTCCCCGGGTCCTTCATGAAGACCACCGGGCGGGCGGGGATCGCCGCGCCGGTCTCGGCGGCGTGGTCGCGGTAGTTCAGACCGACGCAGACGATCTTGCCGGGGCGGGCGACGGGTGCGCCGACGCGCAGACCCTCCGGGTCGAGTCGGGGCAGCTCTCCCGCCGTGACAGCCGCGCGGGCCCGGTCGACTCCCCCGGAGGCGAGGAAGGCGCCGTCGATGTCCGGGGTCACGGAGGACAGGTCCAGCAGTCGGCCGTCGTCGGTGCGGACGGCCGGCCGCTCCTCACCGGGGGCGCCGACTCGTAGCAGTTTCACTGGGGGAGCTCCCTTGCCATGCGGGTTTCGTCTCAGAGGTGGCCGGCCGCGGGCCGGGCCGCCTGCGATGCGCCGGACGGGAGGTCTCGAAGAGCCTCGCTCCTGCGCCTCACCAGTCATCGGATGAATGACGGCACGGAGACCTTAGATCGCAGAGATCACCCCTGGCAATGGATTCCTCGGATGTATTTCTCGGGCGTTGCCGGTCAAGCCGCACAAGGGGCACATCTCCCGCCATCACACGCGACCGGAGAGGTGGGCACCCAATCCGCCATCCGATGAATCCATAGGCGAACCACAAGCCTCCCTGCCCTGGTGAGAGCGGGTGGAGTCGGCCTACGGATGGGCCGATGTGCGGCGATGGGCACCAGGGGCGCGCCTCCCGTTGCCGAATCGTAAGCTGCCGCGGCGCGTCGCCCCCACCCGCGGGTTCCGTGAACACACAGGCCAGATGGGAGCCAGCGCGGCGCCACAAGGCCGGAACGGCGCCGCGACGCCCTGCGCAGGATGCCCGGTAAATCTCTGGCTGTGAACTCTTGTCAACGGCGGCAACGTCGTCGTAACGTCCTCGTCGTCCGAGAGACATCGGAGGAATACCCCGCCATCCAGCTCGCCTGTTCGGCCCCATCCGGCCGGTCGCTTCACCTCCGGTTCTCGGTCTCCGCTCGACCCTCACACCCGCCCCTCTCAGGGACGATCTACGCGTTTTCCGCGCCGGATCGGCACCTGCCCGTCTGACGACCTCGCCCCTCCCCACAGGCAGGTACGCCCCCTCCCACCGTCGCCCTGCGGCCCTGTGCCCCTGGCTAAGGAGAGATCACGGCCATGAAGCTCGCTCACACCCGTTCCGCCGCCGCAGCCGTCACCGTCGTCGCGGTGCTGACCCTCGCCACCGCTTGCAACCGCGCGAGCACCGCCTCGGTCGCCTCGGGCGGTGACAAGCCCGCCATCGGTATCGACCTGCCGCGCTCCGACTCCGACTTCTGGAACTCGTACGCCCAGTACGTGAAGAAGGACATCAAGACCGACGGCATCAACGCCCTGCCGCTGAGCAACTCGCAGAACGACGTGACCAAGCTGGTCGCCAACGTCCAGGTGTTCCAGAACACCGGCGCCAAGGCCGTCGTCATGGCCCCGCAGGACACCGGCGCGATCGCCTCCACCCTCGACACCCTCGCGTCGAAGAAGATCCCCGTGATCAGCGTCGACACCAGGCCCGACAAGGGCGATGTCTACATGGTGGTCCGCGCCGACAACCGGGCCTACGGCACCAAGGCCTGCGAGTTCCTCGGCAAGCAGCTGGGCGGCAAGGGCAAGGTGGCCGAGCTGCAGGGTGCGCTGGACTCGATCAACGGACGTGACCGCTCCGAGGCCTTCGCGGAGTGCATGAAGACGGAGTTCCCGAAGATCAAGGTCTTCGAGCTGCCCACCGACTGGAAGGGCGACGTGGCCTCCGCGAAGCTGCAGTCGCTCCTCGCCCAGAACAAGGACCTGAACGGCATCTACATGCAGGCCGGCGGCGTCTTCCTCCAGCCGACCCTCGCCCTGCTGGAGCAGAAGGGCCTGCTCAAGCCCGCCGGGCAGAAGGGCCACATCAGCATCGTCTCCAACGACGGCATCCCGCAGGAGTTCGACGCCATCCGCAAGGGCCAGATCGACGCCACGATCTCCCAGCCCGCCGACCTCTACGCCAAGTACGCGCTGTACTACGCCAAGGCCGCGGCCGAGGGCAAGACCTTCAAGCCGGGTGCGACCGACCACGACTCCACCATCATCAAGCTGCCCAACGGCCTTGAGGACCAGCTCCCCGCGCCGCTGGTCACCAAGAAGAACGTCGACGACAAGGCCCTGTGGGGCAACAACGTCGGCTGATGACGGCAGGGTCCCGCCCGCCGCGCCGGGAGACGTGGAGCACCGCCTCCGTCTCCCGGCGCCCCCTGCCCCGCAGGCCCGGGTCCACGCCCGCGCCCCTTGGCCCCAGCCCCCGTACGCAAAGGACGGTATCCACCATGGCGGACACCGCGACCGGCCCCGGCACCCCGGCCCCGGTGGCCGAGGCGACCGGCATCAGCAAACGCTTCGGCGCGACCGTCGCACTGCGCGAAGCCCGCATCACCGTCGCCCCGGGCGAGTCGCACGCCCTGGTCGGACGCAACGGCGCCGGCAAGTCCACGCTGGTGTCCGTCCTCACCGGCCTCCAGCAACCGGACACCGGAACCCTGCGCTTCTCCGGTGAGCCCGCGCCCGCCTTCGGCGACATCGACGCCTGGCGCTCCCGCGTCGCCTGTGTCTACCAGCGCTCCACCATCATCGGTGAGCTGACCGTCGCCGAGAACCTCTTCCTGAACCGGCAGAGCGGCAGGGCGATGCAGCCCATCCGCTGGAAGCTGCTGCGCCGGCGTGCCGAGGAACTGCTCGGCGAGTACGGCGTGGCCGTCGACCCCGCCGCTCGGGCCAGGGACCTCACCGTCGAGCAGCGGCAGTTCGTGGAGATCGCACGAGCCCTGTCCTTCGGCGCACGCTTCATCATCCTCGACGAGCCGACCGCCAAACTCGATGCCCGCGGCATCGACCGGCTCTTCGAGAAACTCCGCGACCTCCAGCAGCAGGGCGTCGCCTTCCTCTTCATCTCGCACCACCTGCAAGAGGTGTACGACCTCTGCACCACGGTCACGGTCTACCGCGACGCGGGCCACATCCTCACCGCGCCCGTCGCCGAACTCGGCCACCAGGCACTGGTGGAGGCCATGACCGGCGAGTCCGCCTCCATGGTCACCGCCACCGCGGGCGGGCCCCGGGCCGCGCGGTCCGACGCCAAGGAACTGCTGACGATCGACGGCCTGACACTGCCCGACGTCTGCGAGGACATCTCCCTCTCGGTCCGCTCCGGCGAGGTCGTCGGGCTCGCCGGAGCCACCGCCAGCGGCAACGTGCAGGTGGGTGAGGCGATCGCCGGTCTGCACCGCGCCAAGGACGGCCGGATCACGGTCGCCGACCGGAGCGTGCGCACCGGCAGCGTGCCGTCCGCGCTCACTGCCGGAGTCGGTCTGGTCCCCGAGGACCGCCACCTTCAGGGACTGGTGAACAACCGCAGCGTGGCGGAGAACGCGACGCTCACCGTCACCGACCAGCTCGGTCCCTTCGGCACGGTCCTGCCGGCCCGCACCAAGGCGTTCGCCGCCCGCATGATCCGGGACCTCGACATCAAGACCCCCGGAGCCGCCACCCCGGTCTCCGCCCTCTCGGGCGGCAACCAGCAGAAGGTCGTCGTCGCCCGTGCGCTGGCCACCGATCCGCACGTCCTGGTCGCCATCCGGCCCACCAACGGGGTGGACGTCAAGTCCAAGGAATTTCTCCTCGGCCGTATCCGGCAGGTCGCGGACGGCGGCAGGGCCGCGCTGATCGTCTCCGACGAACTGGACGACCTGAAGGTCTGCGACCGGGTCGTCGTCATGTTCCACGGCCGCGTGGTCGCCGAGTTCGACCGCGGCTGGAAGGACGAGGTCGTCGTCGCCGCCATCGAGGGCGTCAGCGGCGACACGGCCCCCGCCACCGCGTCCCCCGCATCCGCCGTACCCGCCTCAACCGGCGCAGACGAGCACGGAAGGTAGTCATGTCCGCCACCACAGATCTCACCGACCCCGCAGTGAGCAAGGCTGAGCCTGCCGACGCGCAGACCGCGCGCCGCCGGGTCGACCTCGGGCGCTTCCGTGAACTGTCCCTGGTTCCGGCGATCCTCGTCCTCGGCCTGATCGGGTTCATCGTCTCGCCGGCCTTCCTGACCGCCGACAACCTCATCGGTGTGGCCCAGCAGTCCACCGAACTGAGCCTGCTGGTGCTGGCCACGACGTTCATCCTGGTCGCCGGGCGGATGGACCTGTCGCTGGAGTCCACCATCGGTGTGGCTCCCGTCATCGCCGTATGGCTCGTTCTGCCGTCCAGCGGCGGCCGGTTCAACGGGCTGGGTCTCTTTCCCGAGTGGACGGCGATCCCGCTGTGTCTGCTGGTCGGCGCGCTGATCGGTGCCGTCAACGGCTTCCTCATCCTCAAGCTGCGCCTCAACGGCTTCATCGTCACCCTGGGCGGCCTGACCATGCTGCGCGGCCTCCAGGTCGCCCTCTCCCAGGGGCAGTCGATCGTCGAACTGCCTTCCTCCTTCACCTACTTGGGCAGGACGTCCTGGGTGGGCGTACCCGCCGCCATCTGGGTGTGCGCGCTGCTCTTCGCCATCGGGGGCAGTGCACTGGCCTGGCTCCGGCACGGCCGGGCGCTGTACGCGATCGGCGGCAACGCGGAGGCGGCACGTACCGCGGGCATCCGCGTCGACCGCATCGTGTGGATCGTCCTCATCCTCGGCAGCGTTCTCGCCGCGTTCGCCGGCATCCTCTACAGCGGCCACTACGGCTCCATCTCCGCCACCCAGGGCAGCGGCTGGATCTTCCAGGTCTTCGCCGCGACCGTCATCGGCGGGGTCAGCCTCAACGGCGGCAAGGGCTCCGTGTTCGGTGCCCTCACCGGCGTCCTCACCCTCCAGCTGGTCGTGAACGTCATGACCCTGGCCGGCGTGCCTCCGCTGTGGAACCAGTTCCTCAACGGAGCCATCATCATCGTCGCCCTGATCATCTCCCGGTTCGCCTCCGGCGAGAAGCAGGAATAGCCACGCACCGCAGGCGGGGTCTACCGGCCCAGAACCGGGCCCGGCAGAGCCCGCCCCACTCATCCCGGCACGGAGAGGAATGCTCGTGGCACTGACGGACGATGCGATCGACAAGATCAAGACGATGATCGTCGACGGCGAGCTCGAGCCCGGTTCCCGGCTGCCCAGAGAGGAGATCCTCGCCGAGCAACTCGGCCTGTCCCGCAACTCCCTTCGCGAGGCCGTTCGGGCGCTGACCGCCATGCGGATCCTGATCACCCGTCAGGGCGACGGCACCTACGTCTCCAGCCTGGAACCCCATCTCCTGCTGGAAAGCCTCTCCTTCGCCGCCGATGTCTCCCAGGGCCACACTGCTCTGCAACTGCTCCAGGTGCGCCGACTGCTGGAACCGCAGGCGACAGGGCTCGCCGCCGCGCTCCTGAAACCCAAGGACCTCCAGGAACTGCGCAACATCCTCGACCGGTCCCGGACCGTAGCCACCGTGGAGGAGTTCGTCGCCCACGACATCGCCTTCCACCTCAGAATCATCGAAGCGGTCGGCAACCCCGTGCTGTCGATGCTGCTGCAAGTGCTCTCCACGCGCACACAGCGCGTCCGCATCGTCCGCGGCAGCCAGGCCGGTGACGCCCTGAACAGAGCCCACGAGGACCACGAACAGATCCTCACCGCACTCCAGTCACGCGACGCCCTGCACGCCGCCGCCGCGGCGGCCGTCCACATCACGGCCGTTGAGCAGTGGCTGGCCACCAGCCTGCGCGACGACTCGATCCCAACAATCGACGACTGACCTCACGCACCCCGCGTTCGGTCACGGCCGGGAACAGACGCCCTCCCGGTCGGATCGTCGGATCGGCCATAGCGTCCTGGTGCGTTCCGCACGCCCGACTCGCCGAGTCGTGTCAGGCCCGGATTCACCGTGCCGTCCACCAGAGGCTTCCCGGTGGACGGCACGCCGGTTGTGCGGCTGTCAGACCGAGGCGAGACGGGCCAGCAGCGCCTGACCGTCCGGGACACCGAGTCCTGTGCAGGCGTCCCAGCCGGGCGTGGCCGCGAAGCCACCGATGTCGCCCAGGGTGATGTCACGGAAGCCGGCCGGGCTCACCCCCGGTGCCGCACCGTCGTACAGCACGGGCTGGAGCATGCCGAACGGGTGACCGAGTGCCTCGGCGAGACGGACGGTCAACGCGGCCCAGAGCGGGGCCACGGCGCTGGTGCCGCCGATGATCTCGTCCCGGCCGTGGATGAGCACTCTGTATCCGGTCTTCGGGTCGGCGTCAGCGGCCACATCGGGCACGCCGCGTCGGCGGTCCTGGCCGTTGCCGTTGGGTACGCCGACGTTCGCCTGCCAACTGGGCTGCATGAACGTGCGGCTGACGCCGCCGCCGGAGGCGGAACCGTTTCCGTTGTTCCACACGCTCTCGGAGTTGACGGTGCTGGTGGCCGGGTCGGCTTCCAGGTGGGTACCGCCGCAGGCGAGGGCGCGAGGACTTGAGGCAGGGAAGTCGGTGTGCGGCTTGCCCGTCGGGTCGCCGTCGCTGCTGCCGTTGTCACCGGAAGCCACGCAGACGGTGACGCCCATGGCAGCGGCGTCGGCCAGTGCGGCGTCGAGGATCGCGCGGCCTTGGGCGGTCCACAGGTCCTCACGCTGGCCCCAACTGATGCTCACTGCCGTGGGCGTGGGATCGGCGAACACCGCGGTGCTGACGGCGTCGGCGAAGCCCTGCGCGCTGTTCTCCGCGAAGTACACGACTTGGCGCGCACCGGGCGCCAGCGCGCCGATCACCTCGATGTCGAGCATCACCTCCCCGTCGGCCGGGTCGCCCGGGGCGTTACTGCCGCTGCCCACCTCGACGACGTCCACGCGCGGCGTGGGGATGCCCAGCATGGCGAAGTACGCGTCCAGGTCGCCTTCCGGGATCCCGCCGCCGAGTTCGACGACGCCTATCGTGTGACCGCTGCCGTCCGTGCCCGGGGGGAAGCGGTAGATCTTGCCGAGGTCGACGGGCGAGTACGACGAGTGGACGGCATGGGCCTTCATGCGCTGGATGTGCGGGCGGGCCTGCGGTCGGTTGTCCAAGCCCGTCACGCCGATCACCACGCCGTCCCACTCGGGCAGGATGCGCAGGTCGCCGGTCCGCTGCCGGTGCTCCACCATCCGTTCTTCGTCCGCCGGGTCGGGGGTCGTGACCATGGTGAGTGAGTCGGCCTGCACCACGGACCGTAGCTGACCGAGCGTTCCGGAGATCTTGACCCGACGTGCGGCCGGATCCGTTTGAGTCACCGTCAGCCCGTGCTGCTCCGCTGTCCGTTTCACCATGTCGATGTCGGCCGGACCGGCGCCGTAACGGGCCGCCAGTTCCTCACGCGTGATCGTCTCGGGTCCTTCGACCAGGTCATCCGGGATCTCGGAGCGACGGCGCAGGACCAGTGTGACCTCGATGCGTTCTGAATCGCTCACCGCTCCGGTCGAGCGCGCATGCGCGTGGGCGCTGCGCTCACTGCCACGGAGGGGAACCAGTCGCGTGTTGTCCATGACGTCGAGAGTTCCACCGACGCGGGCGGTTCGCATCCTGTGTCATCACCAAGCGTAGCCATGACCAGTACGGCGACCGCAGCATCGCCCGCGGCGCAAAAAACTGCTCGCCCGGTGCGTCGGAGCGGATGGTCTCGTCATGCCCTGTCGACCGCCGGCCCTCCGGACCCAGGCGTTCGTGACCCGCTCCAGCGTCTCGGCGAACTCTCCGGGGCGGCTGCTTGCGAGCCGTCCCCACGACGAGACGCGCGAAACGCTCCGGATTCGTGGACTGCGGAAACGCCTGTCAGGCGTCACCCATTCCGGCCTGCTTGAAAGGGCTTGAGCTGCCCGAAGGCTGCCTGACACCCCGTCACAACGAGTACCGGATGAGCGTCACGAGCACAGGTCAGGAGCCCTTGGCCACCGGCTCAAGGATCGCCACGCACTCCACGCGATGCGTCATCGGAAGGATGTCGGCCTGGGCGAGTCACGGAAAAGACCAGGTCAGAGCCGATTTATCGGCTCACGGTGCCGCGCCCGGGCGACCAGAGCGCCAAACGAGCGTCATGACCAACAGTCCATCCCTCGTCTTCGGGCGGAACAGGCCGGCCCGACCAGCTCGCCCGCACGAGCTCGCTATCGCTCACTCCGGACGCAGGCTCGGACATCATGACCCGCGCCACTGCTCCGGCCGCCAGAATGGGGCCATTCCCTCCAGCCCACAGCACCCCGCCCCCACGCCGAGCGACCTGTCGGGCGTGGTCGCCGAGGACCTCGCGCTGTACCGGAGAAGTTCCGGCGCCGTCTGCCGGAATCGCTGGACCAGCTGCACGGCCCGACCCAAGGGGTCGTGAAACCACCAAGGTGCACGCGCTGGAGACCGCCCCGCTGTCGGCCCGCTTCACCGTGACCGACCCGGCCACCGGGCGGGTATGCGAAGTCGACGTCCTCAAGGAGCCTCCCGGAGATGGACCAACCGTGTCTGGTCGGCTACCGGCAAGGTGTCCGGCCGCCCGGACATGCCGGCGGCCGGACCGGGTGTCACACGCTCACACGCGGAGCGTCACGCACTGGCGCAACAGCGGTTCCAGGCGCAGTTGGACGTCTTCACGGTCGAATACCTGAAGAACGTCTAGGCAGTTGACGATCCACCGCGCCTCGCCCTCGTCCTCGATCTTGAGCGCCACAGCGGTCACCGCGCCCTCCAGATCGAACGGGTCGCCCTTGAACTCATCATCGAGGGCCCAGTATCCAGCGGCAAGCAGCGGGGCCACGTGCACACCGGTCGCCTCGACGAAGGCACTGGCTTCGGCTCGGTCCGCGCGGACGTCTGCCAGGCGACGCAACACTGGCCTCGGCTGTTTCGTCGCGGTGATAGAGCGTGCGTCCAGGCCGGGGTGCCCTCGGCGAACACCAACGCAGGAGGGCGGCGGATTCATCCCGCCGCGATGATCAGGGTGGTGATCAGGTGATCACCGAGGTGGTGATCAAGGTCCCGCCCGAGTTTCACCTGCAAAGCAAGGTTTCGAACTCTTTACCAAAGGATTTCGGGCAACCTCTTGCGCATCGGCGGATCAGCAGTCGATATTCATCCAACGCAACCGAATCAACTCGTGTTGACAACACGAGTTGATACTTCCAGAACGCAGCCCCCGAGCCGAAGGAGGGTCTGATGGCAACTCGCCGCGACGTGGCGCGCCTGGCGGGCACCTCCGAGGCCCTGGTCAGCTACGTCCTCAACAACGGCCCCCGCAAGGTCGCCCCCGCCACCCGCGAACGGATCCTCGCGGCGATAGACGAGCTCGGCTACCGCCCCAACGTGGTGGCCCGGTCCCTGAAGACCTCGCGGACCATGACCTTCGGGCTGGTCGTGCCCGACAACTCCAACCCCTTCTTCGCCGAGCTGGCCCGCGTCATCGAGGATGTCGGCTTCGCCTCCGGCTACACGATGCTGCTGGGCAACGCGATGGGTGACGACGCCCGCGAGGCGACGTACATCCGGACCCTGCTCGACCGGCAGGTGGACGGGCTCATCGTGGTCCCGATCCACGGCCCGCACAGTTGGGTCGCGGAGCTGTCCGAGCAGACGACCGTGCCCCGGCTGGTGCTCGACCGCGAGCTGGAGCTGCCGGGGGCGACGCAGGTGCTCACCGACAACGAGGGCGGCGCGTACCAGGCCACCTCCCATCTACTCGCTCACGGCCGGCAGCGGATCGGGTGCATTGCCGGGCTGGAGGGCGTGCATCCGACGGTCGACCGGGTCGCGGGCTGGCGCCGGGCCCTCGTCGAGGCCGGGCGGGATCCGGAGAGCGCGTCGCTGACGCATGTGCCGTTCGGACGGGCCGACGGGTACCGGGCCGGCCGGCGGATGCTCGCGGAGGCGGGGCATCCGGACGCGCTCTTCGTGGCGAGTGACGAGCAGGCCATCGGCGTCCTGCGCGCCGCCGCCGAACTGGGACTGCGCGTCCCCGACGACGTGGCGGTCTGCGCCTTCGACGGTATCGACGGCAGCGAGTACACGGTGCCCGCGCTCACCACCATGCAGCAGCCCTTCGACGAGCTGGGCCGCTCGGCCGTCGAGTGGCTCCTGGCCAAGATCGCCGACCCCACCCTCCCGGTACGGCGCATCACCCACCCCACCACCCTGATCGCCCGCGGCTCCTGCGGCTGCCCGGACCTCGCCGGGGCGACTCGATGATCGGCGCGCGCTTATAGCGACGGCGGGCGAGCGGGCAGAGCGGGTGACCGGTCACGGCTCCCGGCTCGCACCGAAATGCCCGACCGTACGCCGCGTACATCCCGTACGACTCGTACGACTCACCTGATCCGTACGACGGACTACGGCCTCACCGTGCGCCCCGGCTCACCTGGCCCCGACCTCAAACTCGGCCCCCGGTCCCGGACTTACGGACTCCCAGACTCCCGGTCTCCGACTCAGCCTCCCCCGGCCTCGGAGTCCGGGCCACCCCGCGCGCCCCGCGCCCCGCGCGGACCCCACGCCACCCCGTTTTGACGCAATGACGCGACGAAAGGCACTCCCATGAACACCAACGTCACCGCCGACTCCGGCGCCACCGCCAACCGCACCGCACGCAGAGTCCGTTCCGCCACCGCTGTCGCCGCCGCCGCGACGATGCTGCTGGTGGTGGCCGGTTGCGGCCGGGGCGGGGACAGCTCCGACAGCGGCAGCAAGTCGGGCGAGGCGAAGATCGCCATCGTCACCCGGAACTTCACCAACCCCTACTGGGCGGCGCTGCGCGACGGCGCGATAGCCGAGGGCAAGAAGCAGGGCGTCAAGGTGGAGGTCCAGGCGGGCGCGTCGGAGACCGACAGCACGGGTGAGAACGCCAAGATCTCCACCCTCGCGGGCCAGGGCTACAACTGCTTCGGCGTCGTACCGGTCAACGCCACCAACGTGATCACCCCGCTCGTCCCGGTCGCCCAGAAGAAGATCCCGATCCTCAACCTGGACACCCAGATCGACGCGAACGCCTCGAAGCAGGCCGGGGTGTCGTACGCCTCGTTCATCGGCTCGGACAACCTGTCGGCGGGTCAGCAGGCGGGCGAGGGCCTGCTGAAGCTCATGGGCGGCAAGGGCGAGGTGGCCATCCTCCAGGGCATCGCCGGTGAGCAGAACGGCATCAACCGCCAGAAGGGCTTCACGGAGAAGGTCGCGGGCAAGCTGGACATCGTCGCCACCCAGCCCGCCGACTACGACCAGGCCAAGGGGCAGACGGTCACCGAGGCCATCCTCAAGGCCCACCCGAAGATCACCGGTATCTTCGCCGCCAACGACACCATGGGTCTGGGCGCCGCGCAGGCGGTCCGCAACGCCGGCCTGACCGGCAAGGTCTCCATCATCTCGGTGGACGGCATCAGCGCCGCGCTGGAGGCGGTCAAGGCGGGCACCCTCAGCGGCACGATCTCCCAGTACCCGTACGCCGAGGGCCAGTTGGCCGTGCAGGCCTGCATCGACCTGGTCGCCAAGAAGAAGGTGCCCAGCCGGATCGTCGCCCCGATCGCCCTGATCGACTCCACCAACGTGGACAAGGCGATCAGCTCCGTCCCGCAGCCGTTCGTCCCGTTCGAAAACCCGCTCTCGGCCGGGAAGTGATCTGATCATGGCTGACACTCAGGCGCCGGGCCGGCTCGGCCTGGACTTCTCGGTCGAGGCGGCGGCACGCTACGCCGCCCCGATCG
Organism: Streptomyces sp. NBC_00461; assembly: GCF_036013935.1. Lineage (NCBI taxonomy): Bacteria > Bacillati > Actinomycetota > Actinomycetes > Kitasatosporales > Streptomycetaceae > Streptomyces > Streptomyces sp. NBC_00461. Next base: position 7,307,304 of record NZ_CP107902.1, on the reverse strand, counting down.
GGCTGGGCGTGGTGTTCCTCATCTTCTTCATCGCCACGCCCGACTTCCTCACGACGTCCAACATCAGCGACCTGCTGGTGTCGGCCTCGATCCTGCTGGTCCTCGCCATGGGCCAGCAGCTGGTGGTCACCGTCGCCGGTATCGACCTCTCGGTGGGCTCCAACCTGCCCTGGTCGGCGGCGGTCCTCGGGTACGCCTACACCAGTGGCTGGGGACTGACCGTCTCCGTCGGCCTGGCCCTGCTGGCCGGGCTGGCGGTGGGCGTGGTCAACGGTCTGCTGGTGGCCCGGCTGAACATGACCGACTTCATCGTCACCCTCGGCTCGCTCTCCGTGGTCAGCGGTCTCACCCTGCTGCTGACCAGCGGCAACACCGTCCCCGTGAACTCGGACTTCCTGCGCGCTCTGGCGATCAACGGCATCGGCCCGGTGCGCTGGTTCTGGGTACTGGCCTTCGTGGTGGCCGTGCTGGTGGGCTTCCTTCTCTACCGCACCCGTACCGGCACCTATCTGCTGTCGACCGGCGGCAACATCGAGGCCGCGCGGGGTGTGGGCATCCACGTCAACCGTATCCGGCTGATCGCGTACGCGAGTTCCGGGCTGGCCTGCGGGGTCGCGGCCGTGCTGTTCGTGGCCCGCACGGGCGGCGCCGACCCCAGCCTCCAGACCGACCTGCTGCTCAGCTCCATCGCGGCGGTGGTCCTCGGCGGGTCCAGCCTGTTCGGCGGGAAGGCCTCCGTGTTCGGCACGGTGACCGGCGCGTTGCTGCTCCAGAGCCTCATCAACGGGTTCACCCTGCTCGGCATCTCGCAGTACTACCAGCCCATCGCGGTCGGCACCGTCGTACTCGGCGCGGCCTTCATCTCCCGGTTCCAGAAGTAGGAGAAGCCAGCCATGACGGACACTCCGGCCCGTGTGACGGGCACATCCTCCGCCGCCCCGGCCGCCACCCAGAGCGCCGCCTCGGCCAGTCAGGTCGTCTCGCCGCTCGTGGAGATCACCGGGCTGCGCAAGTCCTTCGGCGCGGTCCAGGCGCTCCAGGGCGTGGACCTGAAGCTGGCCCCCGGCGAGGTCACCGCGCTCCTCGGCGACAACGGCGCGGGCAAGTCCACGCTGGTGCGCTGTCTGACCGGTGTGCACCCGCAGGACGCGGGCGAGATCCGCTTCCGGGGCGAGCAGGTCCGGTTCCACTCCCCCGACGACGCCCGGCAGTTGGGCATCGAGACGGTGTACCAGACCCTCGGCCTCATCGAGGACCTCCCGGTCTGGCAGAACCTCTACCTCAACCACGAGCTGACCAGCGGCTTCGGCCCGTTCCGGGTGCTGGACAAGAAGTCCATGATCGCCCAGAGCAGCGACATCCTGTCCCGGCTGGACGTGAACGTGCCGAACGTACGGGCCACCGTGCGGCGGATGTCGGGCGGTCAGCGGCAGTGCATCGCCATCGCCCGCGCGGCCAACTGGGGCCGCACCCTGGTCATCATGGACGAGCCGACCGCAGCGCTGGGCGTCCGGGAGACGGCGGCCGTGGAGGAGCTCATCGCCCGGCTCCGCGAGGCGTCGGTGACCGTGCTGCTGATCAGCCACGACATGGCGCAGGTGCTCCGGGTCGCCGACACCGCGTACGTACTGCGCCGAGGCCGGTCCGCCGCGCGGCGGACCGTCTCCGCCACCACGGGTGACGAGCTGGTCGGGCTGATCACCGGGGCCGTGCAAGGGGACGCGCATGCCTGAGGCCGTGCCGGGTACGTCACCCCAGGTCGTGGTGATCGGCTCGGTGAACATCGACCACGTCGTCGTCGCCGACGCCTTCCCCTCCCCCGGCGAGACCCTCCTCGGCCGTACCGCGTACGTCACCCTCGGTGGCAAGGGCGCCAACCAGGCGGCCGCGGCGGCCTCCGGAGGCGTTCGTACGGCGATGATCGCCCGGGTGGGCGAGGACGCCGAGGCGGACCGGGCCCGTGCCCGGCTGGTCGCCGGCGGAGTGGACGTCGAGGCGGTGACCACGGTGCCCGGCGCCGAGACCGGTACCGCGTGGATCACCACGGCGGCCGGCGACAACACCATCGTGGTGGTCGCCGGCGCCAACCACCAGTGGCCCTCCGAGGGCGACCCCACCGAGGGCCTCGGGGCTCAAGCAGCCGTCGTACTGGCCCAGTTGGAGATCCCGCTGGACGTCGTCCGCCGCGCGGCGGACGCCTGCCGGGGACGGTTCCTCCTCAACGCCGCCCCCGCCGCCGAACTCCCCGACGACCTGATCGCCCGCTGTGACGTGCTCATCGTGAACGAGCACGAACAGGCGGTGGTGTCAGGCCAGTTGGCGACGGACAAAGATGCTGAGGTCACGCCGGACGAAGCGTCCGTACGGAAGGCGCACGACGCGCTGCACGCCCGGGGTGCCAAGGCCGTGGTCACCACCCTGGGCGAGGCGGGCGCCATCGTCACCGACGCCGACGGCGTCTCCACGGCGCTCCCGGCCGTCCCCGCGACCGTCGTGGACACCACGGGCGCCGGTGACGCCTTCGCCGGAGTGCTCGCCGCCCGGCTCGCCGCCGGTGACTCGCTCCTGGACGCCGCACGCCTCGGCATCGCCGCGGGCTCCCTGGCCGTACGGGTCTCGGGTGCGCCCCAGCAGTACGCCGGCCTGGCCACGCTGCGCGCCCTCGCCCCCACCACTCCCCCTACCGAAAAGGACTGAACCCGTGCAGCGCAAGGGCATCATCCACCGCGAGCTGGCCGGGCTGATCGCCGGTCTCCGCCACACCGACACCTTCGTGATCAGCGACGCCGGGCTCCCCCTGGCACCCGACACCCCCGTCGTGGATCTCGGCTACCGGTACGGCCAATCCCCGTTCCTGGACGTCGTCCAGACCGTGCTCAACGAGATCGTCGTCGAGCACAGCTGGGTGACCGACAAGATCCGCGAGGTCAACCCCACCGTCCACACCGGCCTGCGCTCCTTCGGGCTCGACCCCGAACCCATCGACCACGACGAGTTCAAGGCCAGGGTCCGGGACGTCAAGTTCGCCGTACGGACGGGCGAGGACACCTTCTACGCCAACGTGCTCCTCCGCGCGGGGGTCCCCTTCACCCCGTGACAGCCGCCTGCGTGACGGGCAGCCGGACCTGGGAGGAGAACCGTGTGGTCGGGGCGGCGTTCTGGTTGTCGTCGCTGTGCAGTTCACGACGCAGCCCCGCCTGGCCCGAGCTTGCGCCCGTTCCGGCGCAGCGTGAGCTTCATCGTTGGTGCACCTTTTCCATGTCTGTTCAGTGACTTTTCGTTCTCGTCCCCCAAGGGGACAGAGGCGAGATCCTCCGGGCGGATTGGCGGTCCGGTCGACCGAGAACGGGACATGCCCCCGCTCGTTTCCGCCTCGTCGGTTCACACAGAACTGATCTTGTGGGACGGTGAAGTTGATCAGAAACCCGTTCCATCAGGTTGATCAATTCAGATCCCACTCCCCGTGGCCCGGCACAGCAACAAGCCCTCTACCTGCGGTTTCCCGCAGGTAGAGGGCTTGTTGCTGTGCCGGGCCAGGCCTATCAGGCCGCCGGGGACGAACGGATGAACACGGGGACGCACACACAAAACTGCAGTTCAGGAGCCCTTGGCCACCGGCTCAAGGATCGCCGCGCACTCCACGTGATGCGTCATCGGAAGGATGTCGGCCTGATCGAGTATCGGAAAAGGCCAGGTCAGGGCCCATTTTTAGGCTTGCCGCGCCGCGTGCGGGCGCCCGGAGCGTCAAACGAGCGTCACGGCCTCAAGTCCGTCTTTCCTGTTCGGGCACTCCCGGGGCACGGGCCGACATCAGCTCCACCTCCCCGGCCCTGCCGATCGCCGTCGGCGCCGGTCTGCAGACACCCGGCACGAGCCGCCGTGGCCGAGCGCGAGGCCGAGCTGCGTACCGCCGGGCTGACCGTATGCACCGTCCCCGGCCCAGCCGCCCTGCTGGTCCGCGCGGACGCCGACCGGCTGCATCAGGCCCTCGGCAACCTGCTGAGCAACGCCGCCCGCCACTACCGTCCTGGCGACACCGTCACGGTCACCACCTCCACCACGCCCTTCGAGGCGCTCGTGGAGGTGGCGGACACCGGTCCGGGCATCCCCGCCGAAGAGCTGCCGCACGTCTTCGACCGTCTGTGGCGCGGTGCCCGCGCTCGTGCCGGAGGCGGTAGCGGCATCGGCTTGGCCGTGGTCAAGGAGCTGGTCACCGCCCACGGCGGCACGGTCACGGCGGACTCCGGACCGAGCGGCGGGACGCGCTTGACCCTCCGGCTGCCAAGGGCCGCACCCATGGATCACGGCTCGTTCCCTGCCCCGGCGTCGAGTCGCGACTTGCCTCCCGGGCAAATACCCCTAGGGGTGCCCGCCTACTTCGTCTACGACGCCATCCTCAACCGAAAGGAGCACGGCCTGTTCGACGAGGCCGCCGCGCCCCGGCCGCTGTCGGCCGCGGAGTTCATGGATCGGCGCGCGGCCGGAGCGGTCGTCCTCGACGCCCGTTCGCCGCAGGACTTCGCACCCGGGCACCTGCGCGGCTCGGTCAACGTGCCCGCGGACGGCCGCTTCGCCGAGCAGGCCGGCATGGTCGTCGCCCCCGAGCAGGACGCCGTCGTCATCGCGCCGCAGGACCGCGAGGAGGAAGTCGTCACCCGACTCGCCCGGATCGGCTTCGACAAGGTCGGCGGGTACCTCCGCGAGCCCGAGGGCGCCTTCCCCGCGCTGGCCGACGAGATGGAACAGGCCGGCCGGCTGACCGTCGACGAACTGTGCCACCTGCTCGACGGCGACGAACCCCCGCTGGTCCTGGACGTGCGCAACACCGCCGAACGCGAAGAGGGCTTCATCGAGGGCTCCCTGCACATCCCGCTGGCCGAACTCGCCCGCCGTATCGACGAGATCCCGGCTGACCGCCCCCTGGTCGTCCACTGCGCTGGCGGCCACTGCTCGTCCATCGCCGCCAGCCTGCTGCGCCACCAGGGCCGCACCGACGTCTCCGACCTGCTCGGCGGCTACGGCGCCTGGCTCGCCCTGCCTGCACCGGCCGACGTCTGATCCACACCGCTCCCGGGCGGCGGCCGAAACCGTCGGCCACCGCCCGGTCCCCCTCACAAGAAGAACGCTTCACGGACAGCAAGGAACCCTCGATGACCATCCACGCCGACAAGCCCCGACTCGATCCCGCCACCCTGCGCGACCTGACACGGAACGGCGAAGGCCCGCGCCTGCTGGACGTGCGCACGCCCGGCGAGTTCCGCACCGCCCACATCCCCGGCTCCTACAACGTCCCCCTCGACACCCTGCGCGAACACCGCACCGAACTGCTGCACCACCTCGACGAGGACGTCATCCTCATCTGCCGCTCCGGCGCCCGCGCCGCCCAGGCCGAACAGGCCCTGGCCGAAGCCGGACTGCCCAACCTGCGCGTCCTCGACGGCGGCGTCACGGCGTGGGAGACCGCCGGAGGCCCGCTCACCCGCGGCCCCGAACGCTGGGACCTGGAACGCCAGGTGCGCCTGGTCGCCGGATCCATCGTGGTGGTCACCGGCATCGCGGGCCCGCCGCCCTAGTGACGGCAACCGCTGTCGTCGGCAGCGTGATCGGCGGCTTCCTCGCCGGGCGCATCCCACAGGACACGCTGCGCAAGTCCTTCGGCTGGTTCGTCGCCGTCATGGGCGTCTTCGTACTGAGCCAGCAGATCAGCTCCGACCTGCGCCACACCCTGTTGACCAGTCCGTGGACCTGGGCCTCCGTGGCCGCGGCGGCGGGGGTCGTGTTCAGCTGGTACATGCTGCGCAACGCCGAGCGAACACGGAGCCTGACCAACGACGTATCAGCGCCGTCCATCGAGGAAGACGCACAGACGGTCCCCCACCCCACAGGTGAGGACACCATCCGCAGCGGCACCGCGCCGTCGCCGCACGACGCGTAGCGGCACCTCCCGAACCTCCGACGAACCCGACCCCAGGAGGTGTCCGGTGATGGACGAGACAGGAGCCGTGAGAGAAGTCGTCAACCTCGTGACCGAGAAAACGGACTCCTGGGCCGAGGTACTCAACCGGCTCCGGCGGGCCCAGGGACAACTGGCCGCGGTCATCACCATGATCGAGGCGGAGCGGGACCGCAGGGACGTCGTCACCCAGCTGGCCGCGGTCTCCCACGCTCTGGACCGGGCCAGCTTCAAAATAGTGGCGGGCGGCATTCGCCAGTGCCTCACCGAACGCCGGCGGGGACGCACTCCTCCACTGAGCGAGGCCGAACTGGAGAAGCTGTTCCTGACCCTGGCCTGACCATCCGGACCCCATACCTCGGGGGGTATGAAGGTGACCTTTCTCCCCGTCCTCACCTCGAGGGCCGTCCCGCCGGGCAACCACTGCCCCGACACCCGGCCGGCCGGCCCGTCGACACCAGCGGCAGAGCAACGCGCCCGCCAGGACGTCCGGACGCGGCTCGAGCGCCGATTCCCGGATGCCCCGTCCGAGACGCTGGAGACCACAGCGGCAGCGTCGTTCGCGTACTTCGCCGACGCGCGCGTGCGCCACTACGTTCCCGTTCTGGCCTTCAAACGCGCCTCGCGGCAACTGTCCGGCCGCTACGGCACCCGGGACGCTGCAGGCGGCGTGGCGTGAGACCGACGCCGAAGTGCGTTGCGCCGGCGACGTGGAAGCCCGGCACTTTCTCGACGTAGGCGGCGTTGACCCGCGCGACTCTGGTGTCGTCGTCCACGACCAGGAGGGACACATGTCTTGTGACGACCTGCGGGCACAGGATCGCTGTGCGGTGTCTGCGGCTCGCTCCCGCGGACCGTCCCATCACCCGGATCACCCTGGACGTGGGCCAGGACCAGGGCGGCGAGCCGGGAGTGTGGGCGGCGCTCACCGCCGACGAGGCACGCGACCTGGCTCGTCTGCTCCTCGCGCACGCCGGCCTGGCCGAGCGCGACACCGCGCCCCTCGGGTAGCCACGGAAGAGCGACCGTTCCTTCTGACCTCGGTGGCCGACGCGTCACTCCGGGATCCGCAGGTGTTCATGGTCGCCGAGGAGTTCCAGACGACGCCAGAGCACCGGGGTGTCGGACGACTGGCCGGCATGACAGGCAACGGGACGATACTGCCGCTCCCGCGGCATCGGCTCGACGACTCGGCACGCGGCCGGGTCACGCCCGGTGAAGGACGTGCCGAACTCGGCGTTCAACCGGTCCGCCACCTCCTGGGGCAGGGTCCGGCCCAGCAGCGCGATACCGGCCTGGCCGGCGACGAACCGCGCCGCGCTGGTGGCCAGTTGGTGGTCCCGGTGTCCGGTGACGCCCTCCGGCTGCTCCTGCGCAGGCCCCGACAGCCACCGCCTGCTCGCCATCGAAACGGCCACCTCCCACGCCTTGCTCGACGAGGTCGTCCACGGCTGCGACGGCATCAAACCCGGCTGGACCCGCATCAACTTCAACTACTTCATCAGCGATACCGTCCGCGACTACCTCATCGCCGCCGTCGACCTGATCGCCACGCACGGCCACCGACTCCTGCCCGACTTCCGCTTCGACCCGCACACCGGGCAGTGGCGCCACCATGCCGGCGCCACCGATCCCCCGCTGCGCCTGACCGACGTGCGGTACTCGGCGGACGGTCGGATCAGCGCCCCGGCACCCCGTCACCGTCGGCTGGGCGGAGGCACCGGCAGGTCAACTCAACCGCGCCCGCGAGGTGTTCACCGCTTGTTCCGGCCGTCTCGACAACGGCCCCACCGGGCTGCCGGCCGACTTCGAGCGCATGCGTTGGTTCCCGCTGCCGCCCGTCCGCCTGGAACAAACTCGGACCGGCACCGGTTGAACCGTGTACCCGAATACCCCGCCGGGTATAAGAGAGGAGAGCGGTAGCCATGCCCACCGTGGAACTGACCAAGGACAACTTCGAGGAAACCGTCACCGGTTCGGAGATCGCGCTGATCGACTTCTGGGCGGCCTGGTGCGGACCGTGCCGGATGTTCGGCCCCGTCTACGAGAAGGCGGCCGCGCGCCACCCGGACATCGTCTTCGGCAAGGTCGACACCGAGGCACAGCCCGAACTGGCGGGCGCCTTCCAGATCTCCTCCATCCCCACACTCATGGCCGTCCGAGACCGGACCGTCCTGCACTCACAACCGGGCGCGCTGCCGCCGCAGGCCCTGGAAGAGCTCATCGGCAGGATCCGGGCCGTCGACATGGAGGACGTGCGCCGGAAGGCCGCCGCGGGCTCGACGGGAGCGAACTGACGTCCGGGGTGCCCATGAAGTCTCCACGGGCGCCCCGGAACACGGGTTCAGCGGCTGCGCAGAGCGGCCAGCGTGGCGTCGAGATCGGCCGCGCGCGGGCGGTTGTGCGGCAGCTTGCCGAGCACGACCGCCATGCCGCAGGTGTTCGTAAGGGCGGAGAACACCAGGCCGCCCGCGACGCCGGCCGAGAGCAGCAGGAGGGCCGGGTGCACGAGCAGGCCGAACAGGAGGCCGAGCAGGACCAGGCTGCCGGCGGTGAAGCGGACCTGGCGTTCCATGCTCCAGCCGGCCCGCGTGTCGCAGGCGGCCGGTGTGTGCAGGTCGTGCCCCTCGGCGGCCCAGGCGCCGGTGCCACCTGCAAGCGTGGCCGTGGTGATGCCCTGCTCTGCCAGCAGCTTGCAGGCGTTCTCGGAACGGGCTCCGGAGGCGCACACCACCAGGACGTCACCGCGTCCGGCGGCGTGCCGTATCTCCGGCAGGGCGCGGCGGACGTGGTCGAGCGGAATGTTCAGGGCGCCGGGCAGGTGGCCGGAGGCGTACTCGGCGGGCGTGCGCACGTCGATGACGGTGAGTTCGTGCAGCCTGGTGCGGGCCTGCTCGGTGGCGAGGGTGACGGGGGCGGAGGTGTTGGCCATGACAGATGTGATCCTTAATGGTCGACGCCGTCCCGAACCGGGACGTACAGTACCCCTAGGGGTATTTTCTTTGAGGAGTGGCCGTGGAACTGGAGCTTGAGGGTGCGGACCTGAAGTCCGTGCTGAACCGGCTGCGCCGTGCGCAGGGTCAGATCTCCGGTGTGATCCGGATGATCGAGGAGGGACGTGACTGCGAGGACGTCGTCACGCAGCTCGCCGCGGCCTCCCGCGCGCTCGACCGGGCCGGTTTCGCGATCATCGCGACCGGCATGCAGCAGTGCATGACCGACATCGAATCCGGCCGCAAGAACGGCGAGGACGCCCAGCAGATGCGCACCCGCCTGGAGAAGCTCTTCCTGTCGCTGGCGTGAGGACTCTCGCCACGGCGGCCGTCACAGCGCCGCGTCGATCAGCATGAAGGCCGCCACCGCCAGCAGCACCAGCGCGAATATCCGCTGAAGCGTGTGTCCCGAGATCTTCGCGGCCACCCGCTTGCCGTCCCAGGCGCCGAGGATCGCGGCCCCGACCAACGGCCCGACGACCGCCCAGTCCAGCCCCTCGACCGTGCCGGCGCGCGTCGCCAGCGCGGCCAGCGAGTTGACGGTGATGACCAGCAGGCTGGTACCCACCGCGTTCCGCATCCGCAGGCCCAGCACGCTCACCAGGGCCGGTACGGCGAGGAAACCGCCGCCGACACCGAGGACACCGGTGACCGCGCCGAGCCCGCCGCCGGCGATCGCCACCCGCCCCGGCCGCACCGTCACGGCGCCCTCCGCAGCCGGCCGGGACCGCAGCATACGCAGGGCGGCCACTCCCGCGACCACGGCGAAGGCCGCCGTCAGTACGGCCGCCGGGATACGGGTGGAGAGCGCGCCGCCCAGCATCGCCGGGCCGATCCCGGCCGCCGCGAACAGCAGCCCGGTCCGCCAGCGGACGTGGCCGTCGCGGGCGTGCGCGACCAGCGCGGTGACCGAGGTGAGCGTGACGATGACCAGACTCGCGGTCGTCGCCGCGACCGGGCTGAAGCCGAGCAGGTAGATCAGGGCGGGAACGGCCAGCACACTGCCGCCGCCCCCGAGCGCGCCGAGCGCCAGGCCGATGACCGCGCCGGCGGCCAGGGCGAGTATGACCGCGCTCACGCGACGGTGCCGTTCCCACCGCGTGCGTCCACCACCGGCAGCCCCGCCCCCGCCCAGTCCCGCATCCCCCCGATCACGTCCACGGCCTGCGCGCCGCGGGTGGCCAGCAGTTCCGCGGCCTGCCGGGACCGGTTGCCGGAGCGGCAGATCACGACCAGGGGCCGCGCCTGCGCGTGAGCGGGCAGCCCCGCCCCGGCGGCCAGCGCGGACAAGGGCAGGTGCACGGCGCGCGGCGCATGCCCGGCCTGCCACTCGTACGGCTCGCGCACATCCAGCAGCACGGCGTCATCGCCGCTGTCGACGGCGTTGCCGTGGCCGGTGCGCGCGGCCGCCTCCTGCACGGTCACGCGACCCGGACCACGCCGGTCTCGTCGGAAGATGCTCATGTCGGTGTCTCGCTCCTGTTTCCATGTCGGCGGCGAAGATCGGTGGGACGTCTGCGGCGCGTCCGATGCCGTCAGAGGGTCCGGAGGGTGAGTCCCGCCTTCTCGGCCGCGTCGAAGGAGTCGTCGACGGCGACGACACGACGGCCGGCGGCGTCCAGCAGCGAGGCGGCGATGGCGGCCCGCATGCCGCCCGCACAGTGCACCCATACCTCACCGTCAGGAACCTCGCCGAGGCGGCGGTGCAGGGCGTGGACTGGGATGTGGACCGAGCCCTCGATGTATCCCGCCGCCCGCTCCGAGCCGCGCCGGACGTCGAGGACGACGACTCCCTCCGCCGGGTGCCGGCCGGCGAGATCGGCGAAGGTGGCGCGCGGGAAGGAAGCCTGGGCCTCCCCCTCCCGGACCCAGTCGCCGGGTTCGCCGGTGGCCGCGGCAGCGGGGCGGTCGATGCCCACGCGGACCAGTTCGCGCTGGGCGGTGGCGAGTTGCTCAGGTGACTCGGCGAGCAGCGCGACCGGTTTGCCCCACGGGATCAGCCAGGCCAGATACGTCGCGAGCTGCCCTTCAGCCTCGAAGTTGAACGAGCCGGAGACATGCCCGGCGGCGAACGCGACGCGGTTGCGCAGGTCCACCACCCACTCCCCCGCCGCCAGCCGGGCTGCGATCTCCTCGGCGTCGGCGACGGCGGGCGGCGTCAGATCGACGGGCGCGGGTCCGGCCGCGTTGGCAGGGCCCATGTGCGTGTAGTAGGCGGGGATGTCGTCGAGGCCGGCCAGCAGGTCGGCGACGAAAGTGTCGACGTCCCTGGTGAGGGCTTCGTTGGACGCCTTCTCCTTGCCGATGCTCGTGTCGCTGCCCTCCGCCTGGGAGGACGAGCAGAAGCTGCCGAATCCGTGCGTGGGCAGCACGGCCGTGTCGTCGGGCAGCTCGGCGGCCAGGCGGTGCGCGGAGGCGTGCTGGGCGCGGGCCAGCTGCTCCGTCAGCCGCGGCTCGACCAGGTCCGGGCGGCCCACCGTGCCGATCAGCAGCGAACCGCCGGTGAACACCGCGACCGCCGTGCCGTTCTCCTCCAGCGCATAGGAGGTGTGGTGCGGGGTGTGACCGGGGGTCGCCACGGCGCGCAGGGTCAGGCCCGCGTCCGAGTCGATCTCCGCGTGGTCGCCGTCGTGCACCGGCGTGCGCTCGAAGGAGACCCTGGCCCCGGCAGGGACGAGATAGGCCGCACCCGTGATCCGGGCCAGCTCCAGGCCGCCGGTGACGTAGTCGTTGTGGACGTGCGTCTCGACGACGTGCGAGATCCGCACCCCGCGCCGGGCGGCCACCGCGATCACCTGATCCACGTCACGGGGCGGGTCGACCGCCACCGCCGTCCGCTCGCCGCCCGCCAGGTAACTGCGGTTGCCGAGCCCGGCCACCTCGATCGTGTCGACGAAGAACACGAGGTACTCCCTTCCAATGAAGAATTACCCCAGGGGGTATGCTTACGACCGTAACACGAGTACCCCGGGGGGTATTTCCAAGGGCAGGGAAAGCCCCGGGGAACACCTCACGAGCACCTCGCACACGGCCGGACACCCGGTCCGCGCCGTGCGAGCCGACCGGAAGGACCCCTGCCATGCGCTACGACCGCACCGTGCACCTCGACACCGACTTCGCCACCACAGTCAGCCGCGTCCGCGAGGCCCTCGCCGAGCAGGGCTTCGGCGTCCTCACCCGACCAAAGTCCGCGCCCTCGCCGGCCGCGGAGCACCTCGCGACCTGATCGACGTGTTCGCGGCCTCCCGCCACAGGACCAATGCCGAGCTCGAGGAGTTCGGCCGCCGCCACGCCCGTGGGCGCTTCGAGCGCGACCTGCAGGCGAACCTCACGGGCGCCGACTGGACCGACGATGAAGCCTTCGCCGCCTATGGACTCGATGACGCCACCATCACCGCCCTGCGCACCTGGGCCGCAAATTGGGCCGACGACCTCGCGGCCCGTCTCCTCGAAGAGGCCCGTGAGCTGGACATCGACTGAGCGCGTCCGGAGGAGAGCACATTTGAAACTGCGCCGCAGGGCGTGGTGGAGATCGAGGGGACACCGGTCCAGGGCGCGGTGTTCGTCGAGCAGTTGGAGGGCGGCGCGTTCTGTCCAGAGGGCGTAATCAAGGCCCGGGACCAAGGCGGCGGGCCCGTCGTGTGCGGTGACGGCACGGAGTTGGCGGGCCGCCTCCGCCTCCTGGACGCCTGACTCGAACAGGATGAAGCCCCCGCCAGGCCGACTCGGCGTGCACGATCCCGCCGTGCTCGAGCAGCCGCCGCCCGCCCGGTGTGCATCGCTAGAAGCATGCTGCCCGACACTCCGATTGAGCCGCGCCGGCTGACCCGGGACGACCGCATGACGCTCCGTCAGAATCAGCGTCGAACGAGCGTCAAGACGTTTCCCCAACCGGCCCGCGTAAGTCGAGTCAACCTGCACCCCCCTTACGCGAAGCCGCAGGTCAGACAGGCGGCGGTAGCGTGCGCCATGCCTCACGTGGTGGACTTCGGGGAAACAGATCGAGTGCCACCGACCACGCCCGACCGCCAAGGAGAACCCGCAGGTCAGAGGGCCTTTGAGGCAGGCTCAAGAATTGCCACGCACTCCACGTGCGACGTCATCGGAAACAGATCGAACGCCCGCAACGTCCGCACCCGGTACCCCCCGTCCCGGAAGTACCCCAAGTCCCGGGCCAGCGCGGCCGGATCGCACGCCACGTACGCGATCTTCCGCGCCCCCAGCCGTGCCAGCTGCTCGACCGTCTTCCGGCCCGCGCCGGCCCTCGGCGGGTCCAGGACGATCAGGTCGACCTCGTTGATGCCGGTGCGCGGCAGGACGGACTCCACCTTGCCCTGCTCGATCCGCACCCGATCGAAGTCGGCGAGGTTGTGCCGGGCGTCCTCGACGGCGCGCTTGCCGGACTCGATGCCGAGGACCGCCCCCTTGTCGCCGAGCCGGTCGGCGAGCGCGCCGGCGAACAGGCCCACACCGCAGTACAGGTCGAGCGCCATGTCGCCCTTGCGCGGCAGCAGGCCCTGCATGACGGCCTTGACGAGGGTGTCGGCGGCCATCGGGTGGACCTGCCAGAAGCCGCCGCTGCCGACCCGGTGGGTACGGCCGTCGGCCCGCTCGCGGACGAAGGCGCGGCCGTGAACGCGGTGGATGCCGCCGTCCTTCTCCTCGACGCGCATCACGGAGACCGGCTTGTCGAGTTCGACCAGCGGGAGCCGGGCGTCCGGCTGCGGCTCCAGGATCACCATGCGGTCCTGGGAGCCGGTCGCCGCGATCGCCTCCACCGACGCCATGCCCGACCAGTCGCGGTCCTCGATGCCCAGCTCGCTCACGCCCGGCGCCGCGATCATGCAGTGCTCGATCGGCTCGACCTCGTGCGAACGGTGGCGGCGCAGACCGGCGTTGCCGTCGGCGTCCACCGCGTACTGCACGCGCGTCCGCCACTGCGGCACCTCGCCTGCCGGCAGCTTGTCCCCCTCGGCCGGCATCACCGTGCCGTCCCAGCCGACGTCCTCGGGGGTGAGACCCGCGAGCCGCTGCAGTTGCTCGGCGATGACCTCGCCCTTCAGCCGGCGCTGCGCCCCCGGCTTGGCGTGCTGCCAGTCGCAGCCGCCGCAGCGGCCGGGGCCGGCATACGGACAGGGCGCCTCGATACGGTCCTTCGAGGCCGAGAGCACGGACACCGCGTCCGCGCGCAGGAAGCGGGCCCCCTCCTCGCCCTCGGTCACCCGCGCCACGACCCGCTCACCGGGCAGCGCGTGCCGGACGAACAGCACCTGGCCCTCGGACGTACGGGCGATGCAGTGCCCGCCGTGGGCGACGGGGCCGATCTCGACCTCGTACTCCTCCCCCACCAGCGACTTCTTCGGTTCTGCCTGCATGGCGGGGTGACTCCACAACATCGAATGGGAAACGGCCGGACAACAGCCCACCAGTCTACGTGGGCGCCGTCCGGCCGTTGACCAGCGAGCGTCAGCTCTTGCCGTCGGACGAGCCGGACGAGCCGGACGGTCCCGACGCGCCCGTGGGCTCCTTCGGCCGGCCGTGGTGGGCCGGACCGCGCCGCACCGAACCCGGCGCGTTCCAGTCCTGCCGCCTGCGGGCCCGCAGCTTCGCCGCCTCGGAGGACTCCAGCTGGTAGGGCACCGAGGTGACCATGACACCCGGCGTGAACAGCAGCCGGCCCTTCAGCCTGAGCGCGCTCTGGTTGTGCAGCAGATGCTCGTACCAGCGGCCCACCACGTACTCGGGGATGATCACGGAGACCGCGTCGCGCGGGGACTGGCTGCGCAGGCCCTTCACGTACTCGATGACCGGCCGCGTGATCTCGCGGTACGGCGAATCAAGGACCTTCAGCGGTACGTCGATGCCGCGCCGCTCCCACTCCTCCTTCAGCGCCTTCGTCTCCGCCGCGTCGACGTTGACGGTCAGCGCCTCCAGGGTGTCCGAGCGCATGAGCTTGGCGTAGGCGAGGGCCCGCAGCGTGGGCCGGTGGATCTTCGAGATCAGGACGACCGAGTGCACCCGGGACGGCCGTACGCTGTCGTCGCTCGGGCCCTCGGGCGCCGCGATCTCCGCGGCCACGCCGTCGTAGTGCTTACGGATGGCCGTCATCGTCGCGTAGAAGATGCACATGCCCAGCAGCGCGACCCAGGCACCGTGCGTGAACTTGGTGACGAGGACGACGACCAGGACCAGGCCGGTGAAGAAGGCGCCGAAGGTGTTGATCGCGCGGGAGCGGATCATGTGGCTGCGCTTGGCCGGGTCCTTCTCGGTGGCCAGGTGGCGGTTCCAGTGGCGGACCATGCCGGTCTGGCTGA
This sequence comes from Streptomyces sp. NBC_00461, assembly GCF_036013935.1. Lineage (NCBI taxonomy): Bacteria > Bacillati > Actinomycetota > Actinomycetes > Kitasatosporales > Streptomycetaceae > Streptomyces > Streptomyces sp. NBC_00461. The sequence continues at coordinate 7,292,044 of NZ_CP107902.1, read as the reverse complement.
GCGTGAAGGACACGAACACGCCGACGATGTACAGCTGGATCAGCCGGGTCGAGTCGGCGCCGTAGATCACGACCAGCAGGGTTGCCGCGCCGGCCAGCAGCACGATGCCGTTGGAGAAGGCGAGGCGGTCGCCGCGGGTGTGCAGCTGGCGGGGCAGATAGCGGTCCTGGGCGAGGATGGAGCCGAGGACCGGGAAGCCGTTGTAGGCGGTGTTGGCGGCGAGGAACAGCACCAGCGCCGTGGCCGTGGCGAGCACCACGAACAGGAAGCTGCCCTTGCCGAAGACAGCCTCGGCGACCTGTGTGATCACCGGGTTCTGGACGTAGCCGGAGCCGACCCCGACGCCGTTCTTCAGCAGGTCGGTGGCCGGGTTCTCCGCCATGCGGACCTTGGTCGTCAGGGCGAGGACGATGATCCCGCAGAACATGGTGACGGCGAGCAGGCCCATCGCGGCGAGCGTGGTCGCCGCGTTCTTCGACTTGGGCTTGCGGAAGGCGGGCACGCCGTTGGAGATCGCCTCGACACCGGTGAGCGCCGCACAACCGGAGGAGAAGGCGCGCAGCATCAGGAAGACCAGGGCGAATCCGGCCAGGCCCTGGTGCTCGGCCTTGATCGTGTAGTGCGCCGTGGGCGCCTGCATGGTGTCGTCGAGCACCAGCCCGCGGAACGCGCCCCAGGCGATCATGATGAACACGCCGCCCACGAAGACGTAGGTCGGGATCGCGAAGAGCTTGCCGGACTCCTTGACGCCCCGCAGGTTCATCAGCGTGAGCAGCACGATCACGGCGACGGCACAGAGCACCTTGTGCTCGACGACGAACGGGACCGCCGAGCCGAGGTTCTCGATGCCGGAGGCGATCGAGACGGCGACGGTGAGGACGTAGTCGACGAGCAGGGCGCTGGCGACCGTGAGTCCCGCCTTGGGGCCCAGGTTGGTCGTCGCGACCTCGTAGTCGCCACCGCCGCTGGGGTAGGCGTGCACGTTCTGCCGGTAGGAGGCGACCACGGTGAACATCAGCACGACGACCGCGAGAGCGATCCAGGGGCTGAAGTGGTACGCCGACACACCCGCGATGGACAGGACCAGCAGCACCTCACCGGGGGCGTACGCCACGGAGGACAGCGGGTCGGAGGCGAAGACGGGGAGGGCGATGCGCTTCGGCAGGAGCGTTTCGCCCAGCCGGTCACTGCGCAGTGCGCGCCCGATCAGAATCCGTTTGGGCACGTCGGTCAGTTTGGACACAACAGGTAATCGTAGGCGTTCGAACGCGTGCTCAACCACCTGCCACCCCACATCTGCCCTCCGGGTGAAAAGAGAGGAGGGTCCGGCTGCGGATTCCGCAGGTCGTCGCGGCGTCATGTCTATATGACAAGCACCGCACTTTCCCCCGGCTGTCACGCCCTGTCGCCGTCCCCCGGAGGTTCCCATGCATGCCACCGCAGAGTTGATCGGCGCCGCGGCGGCCCTCGTCGGCCTCGGAATCCTGACACTTGCCAGCGTCCGCAGCATCAGCCGCCGCTGACATCACGGTCCGCACGGCAACCGTGCACAGGGGTGCCGACGTCCTACCGCGCGTGTGTAGCTTTGGCGTCGGTCTGAGACCCTTTGCTGAGCAGTAGTTTTAGGACACCGGAAGGACGGTCGTGCACATCGTCATCATGGGCTGCGGAAGAGTGGGTTCCGCTCTGGCCCAGACCCTGGAGCAACAGGGGCACACGGTCGCAGTGATCGACCAGGACCCCACGGCCTTCCGCCGCCTCGGCCCGGGATTCGGCGGCCGCCGGGTCACCGGGATCGGCTTCGATCAGGACACCCTGCGTGAGGCCGGCATCGAGGAGGCCGGCGCCTTCGCCGCCGTGTCCAGCGGCGACAACTCGAACATCATCTCCGCACGCGTGGCCCGCGAGATGTTCGGCGTGGAGAACGTCGCGGCCCGCATCTACGACCCGCGTCGTGCCGAGGTCTACCAGCGTCTGGGCATCCCCACCGTCGCGACGGTCCGCTGGACGGCCGACCAGATGCTGCGCCGGCTGCTCCCCTCGGGAGCGGAGCCCCTGTGGCGCGATCCGACCGGTGGTGTCCAGCTCGCCGAGGTACACGCCTCGGCCGCCTGGGTCGGCCACAAGATCAGCACGCTGCAGGAGGAGACCGGTGTCCGCGTGGCGTTCCTGACCCGGCTCGGCGAGACGATGCTGCCCACCTCGCAGACGGTGCTGCAGGAGGGCGACCTGGTGCACGTGATGATGCGCACCGACGAGGTCGACAAGGTCGAGGCGTCCTTCGCCAAGGGTCCCGAAGAGGAGGGCGGTCACTGATGAGGGTCGCCATTGCCGGTGCCGGTGCGGTGGGCCGCTCGATCGCGGGCGAGCTGCTGGAGAACGGCCACGAGGTCCTGCTCATCGACAAGGCGCCGACCGCCATCTCGGTCGAGCGCGTCCCGCGGGCGGAGTGGCTGCTCGCCGACGCCTGCGAGATCACGGCGCTGGACGAGGCGGCGCTCCAGCGCTGCAACGTCGTGATCGCCGCGACGGGCGACGACAAGGTCAACCTGGTCGTCTCGCTGCTGGCGAAGACGGAGTACGGCGTCCCGCGCGTCGTGGCCCGCGTCAACAACCCCAAGAACGAGTGGCTCTTCAACGAGTCCTGGGGCGTCGACGTCGCCGTCTCCACCCCGCGTCTGATGTCCGCCCTGGTCGAGGAGGCGGTGAGCGTCGGCGACCTGGTCCGACTGCTCCGCTTCAGCCACGGCGACGCCAACCTGGTGGAGCTGACGCTGCCCGAGGAGTCGGCGCTGGCCGGCACCCAGGTCGGCGACGTCGAATGGCCCGAGGACACGTCCCTGGTCACCATCATCCGCGGCACCCGAGTCCTCACCCCGTCCCGCGAGGACTCCCTGGAAGCGGGCGACGAGCTGCTGTTCGTCGCCGCGCAGGCCAGGGAGGAACAGCTGGAGGACCTGCTGTCGGTGCGACGGGAGGACGCGGCGGGCTGATCGTTTCGGCCGCTACGACGACGAGGGCGCCCCCGGATTCCGGGGGCGCCCTCGCTGTTTGTTCTTCAATCCGTCCGGCTGTCCGTTGTCCTTCAGCGCGTCCGGCTGTTCTTTGTTCTCTTCAGCCCGTCCGGCGTTTGAGGACGAGGCCGTTCAGGCCGAAGCGGGGGTCTGGGGGCGGCAGCCCCCAGGGACGGCCGCGCAGATGCCGAGCACTACGCCTCCCGACGGTGCCGCCCGGCACTCGCCTCACGTCCCGCAGCGGCCCGCTCCTTCTCGGCCTGCTCCTCGGCCTCCATCTCCGCGAACACGTCGATGGGAGCAGGCGCTTTAGCCAGGAAGACCCAGGTCAGCCATACGGCGAGCAGGAACGGCGGGATCTTCAGGGCGACCAGCACCCAGCCCAGCTGAGCCGTGTTCGCCCACCAGTACAGCGGGAAGAGGATCGCGCACTTGCCGAGCAGGATCAGGCCCCAGGCCCAACTGGCCTTGGAGTACGCCTTCTTGCGGCCCGGGTTGCGGGTGCGCCAGGAGAGGTTCTCCTTGAAGACGGGCCCGAGGATCAGGCCGAGCAGCGGTACTCCGCACAGGGTCGTGACGATGTAGGCAAGCGCCAGGCCCAGCGTGTAGAGCATGCCGGGCAGGTAGAAGTCCTTGGCGTTGCCCGTCATCATCGCGAAGACGACACCGAAGGCGACGCCGAAGACACCGCTGAACGCGTGCTTGACGGTGTCCCGCATGACCAGGCGGACCACCACGAGCAGCAGGGACACGGCGAGGGCGGCGATGGCCGACCAGTGCAGGTCCTTGTTGATCGTGAAGATGGTGACGAAGAGGAGGCCGGGCAGTACCGTCTCGACCATGCCCCGCACTCCGCCGAACGCCTCGAACAGGGCGGCCTCGGTCACCGCCCGGGCATCGTCGGCTTGAGTGTCTTCGGTCGGCTTGTCGAGCGACGTCACCGGCTACTCCCGTCCGAGGGGTCTCAGTTCGTATTTCGGATTGAACAGCACCCGGCGGCCCCGGCTCATCGAGATCCGGCCCGATGCGATCAGTCTGCGTCCCGGCTCTATGCCCACGATGGAGCGCCGGCCGAGCCACACCACGTCCAAGGCGGCGGAGCCGTCGAACAGCTCGGCCTCCAGGGCGGGGACGCCCGCGCGCGGCCGCAGGGTGACCGTGCGCAAGGTACCAGTAACCGTAACGATCTGTCGGTCGTGACAGTCACCGATACGGGTACAGCCCGCGGTCACCGTGTCCTCCCGCAGCTCCTCGGACTCCAGGTCCTCCTGCGACGAGGAGAGCCGGTCAAGCATGCGCCGGAACCGGCCCACCGGCTTTTCGGAACGAGGAACAGCACTCATGTCTGAAGCGTACCGGGGTGCCCCGACAGCCACGTACCCGCGGGCCCGGCGCTCGAACCGGTGCCCCGCCCGGCGGCTCACTTCTCGAAGCGATACCCCATCCCGGGCTCCGTGACGAAGTGTTTGGGGTGTGACGGGTCCGCCTCCAGCTTCCTGCGCAGCTGGGCCATGTACACCCGCAGGTAGTTGGTCTCGGTGCCGTATGACGGACCCCACACTTCCTGGAGCAGCTGCCGCTGGCTCACCAGTCGGCCCGTGTTGCGCACCAGCACCTCCAGCAGATGCCACTCCGTGGGCGTCAGGCGCACGTCCCGCCCGCCCCGGTTGACCTTCTTCGCGGCCAGGTCGACGGTGAACTCGTCGGTCTCCACGGCGGTCACGTCGTCCTCGCCGGCGCCGACCGGCTCGGCACGGCGGACGGCCGCCCGCAGCCGGGCGAGCAGTTCGTCCATGCCGAAGGGCTTGGTGACGTAGTCGTCGGCGCCCGCGTCCAGCGCCTCGACCTTCTCGTCGGAGGTGTGCCGGGCCGAGAGCACCAGGATCGGCACGCGGGTCCAGCCGCGCAGGCCCCTGATCACCTCGACGCCGTCCATGTCGGGCAGGCCCAGGTCGAGGACGACCACGTCGGGGTGGCGGGCGGCGGCGAGCTGAAGGGCGGTGGTGCCGTCGTGGGCCGCGTCGACCTCGTACTTGCGCGCCTTGAGGTTGATCACGAGGGCCCGCACGATCTGCGGCTCGTCGTCGATCACGAGCACCCGGGTCATGTGACCTGCCTTTCGGGTTCCGCTTCCGCTGGGTGGAGAAGTTCCTGCGCGTGCGGTCCTGCCGCGCGCAGGGTGAGGACCATGGTGAGGCCGCCGCCGGGTGTGTCCTCGGCGTCGAGGGTGCCGCCCATGGCCTCGACGAAGCCCCGCGCCACGGCGAGCCCAAGGCCCACGCCGGCGCCGCGCGGGGCGTCGCCGTAGCGCTGGAAGGGCTCGAAGATGCGTTCCTTGGCCTCGTCGGGGACGCCGGTGCCGCGGTCGACCACCCGCACCTCGACCCGGTCGGCGATGGCGCTCGCGGCGACCAGCACCGCCTCGTCCCGCGGGCTGTACTTGACGGCGTTCTCGACCAGGTTGGCCACCGACCGCTCCAGCAGTCCCGGGTCGACGGCGACCATCGGCAGGGTCTCCGGCACGTCCAGGACGACGCCGTCCTCGGGCACCCCGACCAGTGCCATCGGTACGACCTCGTCCAGGTCGACCTCCCGGATCAGCGGGGCGACCGTGCCGGTCTGCAGGCGGGACATGTCGAGGAGGTTGCCGACGAGGTGGTCGAGCCGGTCGGCGCCCTCCTCGATGCCCTTCAGCAGTTCCGCCTGGTCCTCCTCGGACCAGGCCACGTCGTCCGAGCGCAGTGACGACACCGCCGCCTTGATGCCGGCCAGCGGCGTCCGCAGATCGTGGCTCACGGCGGCCAGCAGCGCCGTACGGATGCGGTTGCCCTCGGCGAGTGCCCGGGCCCGGTCGGCCTCCTCCTGCAGCCTCCGTCGGTCCAGGACGACGGCCGCCTGGGCGGCGAAGGCGGCCAGCACCCGTCGGTCCTCGGCGGGCAGCACCCGGCCGGTCAGTGCGAGTGCCATGTGGTCGCCGACCGGGACGTCCACGTCCGCCTCGTCAGGGCGCTGCACGGACGGCCCGAGCCCGGCGCGGCCCGCGCAGGTCCACGGGTCCCGGTCGCCGGCCCGCTCCAGCAGGGCCGCCGACTCCATGCCGAAGGTCTCGCGGACCCGTTCCAGCAGCTCCTCCAGGCCGGTCTCGCCCCGCAGTACGTTGCCCGCGAGGAAGGAGAGGATCTCCGACTCGGCGCGCAGTCGGGCAGCCTGGTGGGTGCGGCGGGCGGCGAGGTCGACCACCGAGGCCACGGAGATGCCGACGCCGACGAAGATCACGATGGCGACGATGTTCTTCGGGTCGGCGATGGTCCAGCGGTGCAGGGGCGGTGTGTAGAAGTAGTTCAGCAGCAGCGAGCCCACCGCGGCCGAGGCCAGCGCGGGCAGCAGGCCACCGAGCAGCGCCGCCGCGACCGTGAGGGCCAGGAAGAGCAGCATGTCGTTGGCGAGGCCGAGCTGGACGGTGTTGAGCAGCACCGCCAGGACGGCCGGACCGGCCACGCCGACCAGCCAGCCCCAGATGATCCTCGACCGGCCGAGCCGGGCGCCCCTGGCCACCGGCAGCCCGCGGCCCTTGCCCGCCTCGTCGTGCGTGATCAGGTGGACGTCGAGGTCGGGTCCCGAGTCGCGGGCCACGGTCGCGCCGACGCCCGGCCCGAAGACGTACTGCCAGCTCTTGCGCCGTGAGACGCCGAGCACGATCTGGGTGGCGTTGACCCCGCGCGCGAACGCGAGCAGGGCCGCCGGTATGTCGTCTCCGACCACGTGGTGGAAGGTGCCGCCGAGGTCCTCGACCAGGGTGCGCTGCACGGCCAGTTCCTTCGGCGAGGCGGCCGTCAGCCCGTCGGTGCTCGCTATGTAGACGGCCAGCACCTCACCGCCGGCGCCCTTCTCGGCGAGCCGCGCGGCCCGTCGGATCAGGGTCCGGCCCTCGGGTCCGCCGGTCAGGCCGACCACGATCCGCTCGCGCGAGCCCCAGATCTTCGACACCCGGTGCTCGCTGCGGTACTGCTTCAGATACTCGTCGACCCGGTCCGCCACCCACAGCAGCGCCAGCTCCCGCAGCGCGGTCAGATTGCCCGGCCGGAAGTAGTTGGACAGGGCCGCGTCCACCTTGTCCGGCTGGTAGATGTTGCCGTGCGCCATCCGCCGGCGCAGTGCCTGTGGCGACATGTCGACCAGTTCGATCTGGTCCGTCCGGCGTACGACCTCGTCCGGCACGGTCTCCCGCTGCCGTACGCCGGTGATCGACTCGACCACGTCCCCGAGGGACTCCAGGTGCTGGATGTTGACGGTCGATATCACGTCGATGCCGGCCGCGAGCAGCTCCTCCACGTCCTGCCAGCGCTTGGTGTTGCGGGAGCCGGGGACGTTGGTGTGGGCCAGCTCGTCGACGAGGGCCACCTGGGGGCTGCGGGCGAGCACGGCGTCGACGTCCATCTCGGTGAAGACGGCCCCCCGGTACTCCAGCTCCCTGCGCGCCGTCTGCTCCAGGCCGTGCAGCATCACCTCGGTGCGCGGCCGGCCGTGGTGCTCCACGAAGGCCACCACGCAGTCCGTACCCCGCTCCACACGCCGGTGCGCCTCGGAGAGCATGGCGTAGGTCTTGCCGACGCCCGGTGCCGCACCGAGGTAGATCCGAAGCTTGCCGCGTCCCATGGCCCCATTGTCTTCCGGTCGCTGCTGCCTACGCAGCGTCGACCTTACGGCCGGCAATCCCGCCAAATGGTGCCAGGACCGGCGGGCGGGCCGTCTTTGACGCAACTCTGACGCGGGACGTGTTCAGTGCTCGACGATCTCCCCGTCGCCCAGCTCCAGTACCCGGTCGGCCAGGTCCAGCAGGGTCGCGTCATGGGTGGCGACCAGGGCCGTGACCTGCTCGCTGTGGACGACGGCCCGCAGCAGCTCCATGACGGCGTGCCCGGTCTCCGCGTCCAGCTGCCCGGTCGGCTCGTCGGCGACGAGGAGCGCGGGGCTGTTCGCGAGGGCGCGGGCGATGGCGACGCGCTGCTGCTGGCCGCCGGAGAGCTCGCCGGGCCGCTGTGCCGCATGGTCGGCGAGCCCGACCAGGGCGAGCAGCAGCTCGACGCGCTCCTCGCGCGCGCGAACCTCGGTCCGGCGCAGCCGCATCGGCACGCCGACGTTCTCGGCGGCCGTGAGGATCGGTATCAGCCCGAAGGACTGGAACACGAAGCCGACGCGGTCGCGGCGCAGGGCGAGCAGCCCGTCCTCGTCGAGCTCCGACAGGTCGAGGCCGTCGACGGTGACACGTCCTTCGTCGGGTACGTCGAGTCCGCCGACGATGTTGAGGAGCGTGGTCTTGCCCGACCCCGAGCGCCCCTTGAGGGCCACGAGTTCGCCGCGCGGCACCTCGAAGGAGACACCGCGCAGCGCGTGCACGGCGGCCGCTCCGTGGCCGTAGGACCTGTGGACGTTCTCGACCCGCACCATGGTCTCGGTGACCACCTGGCTCATGTACCCCGCCCCCGTGAAGTCGTCGGCCGGGCGCCAGTATCGTCACCCGGCGCCCGGTCCTTCAACGTTCGGTCAGCTCGGATTGTCCCCGTGGGTGAGGGTCTCCCAGGCGACGAAGAGGTTGTTGCTGCCGGCCGGGCGGCTGCGCTCGGTCAGCGTCCCGGTGTTGCTCATCGCGATGCCCAGACGGTTGTGCAGGGCGTTGTAGCCGACCTCGGTGACCGGACCGAGCCCGAGCTTCAGCGACCCTCCGCACAGCCAACCGGGGACGGCCGCGCCCAGCTGGTACGCGGCCTGGAACCCGAGCGCCTGCCGCAGCCGTTCGCCGACGTCGGTGCGGTAGAGGTCCTGGCCCTGGATCCGGCTGGTCTCGGCGACATGGGAGATCGCGGAGATTCCATAGCCCGTGTGGGTGAAGTCGCGGCAGGTCTCCTGGGTGAGCCCGGTGACGAAGGTGGACTGCCCCTGCCAGTAGCCGACGATCTTCGCCTTGGTGTCGAGATGCTGGCTGGGCACGATCCTGGGCAGGTCGCCGTCCGAGGACAGATAGACGTAGGCGGCCGTACGGGTACGGAACTTCGCCATGGCCTTGTCGTACGACGTCCCGTCGTCGAGGAAGACGGAGATGCCCACGGCGGCCTCCATCATCGACAGCTCCCAATTGCCGTTGGAGTTCGAGCCGTTGATGATCTTCGGGAGGTAGACGGTGCGGAGCATGGTCGCGAAGCGGCCGGAGTTCGCCCAGTTTCCCGTGTACGCGTGCTTGATGATCTCGGCGGCCTTGGGCCAGGAGGAGCCCGCCCAGCCGGTCTGCAGGGGCGCGTTGCTGTTGGTGTGGTCCTTGATCACGGCCGACCAGGCGTCCATCAGCTGGATCGACTTCTTGGCGTACCGGTCGTCGCGGGTGATGTACCAGGCGAGCGCGTCGGTGTACGCGGCGATGGCGTCCTCGCGCTCGTCCGTGCACCCGCGGTCGGGGTTCGAGTAGGGGCCGCACTCGACGGTCGCCCGCGGCTTGGGCGTGCGGTTCAGGTCGGCGTACTTGCTCGCCTTCATCTGGTCGAAGGCGCCTTTCCAGGGCTGGGCGCCGGTGTCGACCTTGGTGCGGGTGAAGTCCAACTGCGCCCGGGAGACGGTGACTCCGGGGTGGACGAAGGCGGCGGGAGCGGCGTCGGCATGGCGGACCGAGGGCCAGGCGAGCATGCCCACGACAAGCGCAGAGGCGGTCGCGAGGAGTGCGGTACGGCGCATAGTGGGGGCCATCCGTTCTCGTACGTGAACGATGAGCGCCTTTGTGAACAGGCGTTGAGCGGAGACCGTAGGTACAGACCAATACGCCGTCAAGGGGTCTCACACGCAGAAGAGCCGCACCCCGAAGGGTGCGGCTCTTGAACGATTCTCCCCGTGGAGTACCTAGCGGACCTCTGTGATCTCCGGTCCGCGCTGCAGCTGTCCCATGCCGCCGGAGAAGCGCGAGCCCTCCTCCTGCTGGACGCCCTCGGGGACCATCTGGGCGTCGTTGGGCAGCTGGAGGACGATCGGGTCGCGGGGCGCCATCGGGCCTTCGCCGCGGACCACGACCGTGTCCCGGAAGATCTGCTCGAGCAGACCGGCCGCCTGCGGCTGCACCGCGCCCTGACCCGAGATCACACCGCGCAGGAACCAGCGCGGGCCGTCCACACCGACGAACCGCACGACCTGGAAACCGCCTGTGCCGTCCGGCAGTTGCACCGGCACTTGAGCGCGCAGCTCCCAGCCCAGCGGGCCCTCGACCTCGTCGATGATCCCACCCTGCTGGGTGATCCCCGAGCCGATCTCCTCGCGCACCTCGCCCCAGATGCCCTCGCGCTTGGGAGCGGCGAAGGCCTGCAGCTGGATGGCGCTGTCGCGCAGCACGACGGTCGCCGCGACGATCGCGTCGCCCGCGACCTCGACCCGCAGCTCCATGCCGTCGACTCCGGGCACGAAGATCCCGCCCAGGTCCACCCGGCCCTCGGCCGGATCGTGCACCTCCGAGTCGTCCCAGGGCCCGTCGGGCCGCGGCTCGGGCTCGAGCCTCACGCGCTCGCGCTCTTCGTCGTCCGCCTCAGTGCCGACACTGTCGACGACCTGCTCGGCCTCGCCGGCCGCGTCCTCGGCGGCACCCTTCTTGTTGCGACGTCCGAACACGTCACTGTCCTTCCCGGTCGGATACGACCGAAGCGTATCGATTCCCACCCGCCCGGCCGCCTACGGCGGCCTGACCGCTTGTGCTGCTTGTACCGGTCACCGCGGCATGACCTCCGGTGGACCCGAAGCCCCCTTCGGCCCGCACCGAGTCGGGAAGCTCCGCGACCTCCTGGAAGCGGACCCTCTCGACCTGCTGGACGACCAGTTGGGCGATCCGGTCGAAGCGCTCGAACCGCACTGCCTCGCGCGGGTCGAGATTCACCACGATCACCTTGATCTCCCCACGGTACCCGGCATCAACCGTCCCTGGGGCATTCACCAGAGCGACACCGCAGCGGGCGGCGAGACCGGATCGCGGGTGCACGAAGGCCGCGTACCCCTCCGGGAGGGCGATTGACACCCCGGTGGGCAGAACAACCCGCTCCCCCGGCTTCAGTTCGCACGCCTCGACGGTACGCAGATCGGCTCCCGCGTCACCGGGGTGCGCGTACGCAGGAAGCGGTACGTCGGGGTCGACTCGCCGGATCAGTACGTCCACGGGGTCACGGCTCACGGGTTCACCTCGAAGGCGCGGGTGCGCCGGCTCTGGTCCGGGTCGTTCATGGCGGCGCGGATCTCCTCCGGGCGGCCGTTGTCGATGAAGTGGTCGACCTTCACCTCGATGAAGAGCGCGTCGGCGCGAAGGGCCACGGGCCCGTCCGGGCCGCCGATGCGTCCGGTGGCGGACGAGTAGATCTTGCGGCCCGCCACCGCCGTCACCTCGGCCTCCAGATACAGCACCGTACCGACCGGTACGGGGCGCACGAAGTCGGTCTCCAGCCGCCCTGTCACCGCGATCGTCCGCAGCAGCCAGTTCAGCGAGCCGAGGCTCTCGTCGAGTGCGGTGGCCAGCACGCCGCCGTGGGCGAGGCCGGGCGCCCCCTGGTGGGCGGGCTGCACGGTGAACTCGGCGGTGATGGTGACGCCCTCGCCGGCTCGCGCCGCCAGATGCAGCCCATGGGACTGGCCGCCGCCGCACCCGAAACACTGTTCGTAGTGGGCACCGAGCAGCTCACCGGGCGCGGGAGCATCAGGGTGCCGCACCGGTGTCACCGCGTCGGCGGGAGGCCTAAGAGCTGGGGAAGTACCACTCACAGCCGCAGACCTTACCCGCGCGTCGGCACTGTCCGGACACCGTGCCAAGCTTGGTTCCATGCAGCTCTCCGCCACACCGTACGAAGAACGCCTCACCGCCCCTCGCTCGTGGTGGTTCATCTCGTTCCTGGTCGGCCTCGCGATGGCCCTGGTCCTGCTGCCCTTCGGGACGCTGCCGCTGCTCGGCGGTCTGGTCGGCGGTACGGCGGCGACGGCGGTCATGGCGAGTTCGTACGGCTCGGTCCGTATTCGCGTAGTGGGCGGCTCCCTGATCGCGGGCGAGGCGAAGATCCCGGTCACGGCCCTGGGCGAGGCCGAGGTGTTGGACCAGGAGGAGGCCCGCGCCTGGCGCACCTACAAGGCGGACACGCGCGCGTTCCTGCTGCTGCGCGCCTACATCCCCACCGCCCTGCGCGTGATGGTCACCGACCCCGAGGACCCGACGCCGTACCTGTATCTGTCGACGCGGGAGCCGGAGCGTCTGGCCGAGGCCCTGAAGGCCGCCAGGGAGGCCATGGCGTAAGGGCGCACCTTCGTGGCGCAACGGGGCACTTTCCGTGCCCTGAGGGCCCTCAGGGCCCGATTTCCTTGCGGATCTCGGCCATCGTGACCGGGTCCGGCACGGGCTCCAGGGCCGGGAGTTCGGGAAGCGCGTCCCAGGAGACCTGGATCTTTCTCAGGTCCTTGCGGATTCGCGCGGCGAGTTTCCTGGTGTCCCGGCGGTTCATGACCGCGCCCACGGCGGCTCCCACCATGAAGGGCATGAGGTTCGGCAGGTCGCGAACCATGCGCTTCATGATCTGCTGGCGCAGTTCGCGCTTCATGTGGCCGTTCAGCGCGGAGCTCACGGTCGACGGCTTGGTCACGTCGATCCCGCGCTCCCCCGACCAGGAGTTCAGATACGCCGTGCTGCGCTCTTTGAGGTTGCCGGCCGGGCGTACGCCGTAGACCTCGTGGAGTTCGGCGATGAGTTTCAGCTCGATCGCCGCGACCCCGGTGATCTCGGCGGCGAGTTCCGTCGGCATCGCGGGCGGTACGGGCAGCATTGCTGCCGCTCCGACCCCCGCTCCGACCGTCGACGTGGCGGCTGCCGCACCCGCCACGAGCTTGTCCGCGAGCTGCTCGGGTCCCAGGCCCGGGAATTGCTTGCGGAGGGCCGCGAGGTCCCGTACGGGGATCCTCGGGGCGATATCGATGATGCGGTCGGCGAGGTACGCCAAACCGGCCCTGGCGGCGCTGCCGCCCTTGCGGACGCCTTCCACGGCCTTGTCGCGGATCACCGCGACCCGTCGCCTGGCGACGGGCGCGGGGGTCTGCGACGCAGCCGGGGAGTCAGCCCGGCCGGCCGTCGGATCGAGCGAGGCCGATCCCGTGGACCCCGTGATACCCGGTGTCGTACCGGAGGGGCCCCGCTCGTCTTCACGCGCGCCAGGAGGGCCGTCGGACGGCCCTTGGTCCGCTCCCGGCAGGGAGCGGCGCTTCCAAGGAGGGGTCGAGCCAGTCACGGCCGACCCGGCCTCAGTCGCAGTCGCGGCAGATCGGCTGACCGTTCTTCTCGCGGGCCAGCTGGCTGCGGTGGTGCACCAGGAAGCAGCTCATGCAGGTGAACTCGTCCTGCTGCTTGGGCAGCACCCGGACGGCCAACTCCTCGTTCGAGAGGTCCGCGCCGGGCAGCTCCAGGCCTTCGGCAGCCTCGAACTCGTCGACGTCCACTGCGGACGTCGACTTGTCGTTCCGCCTGGCCTTCAGCTCTTCAAGACTGTCCGAGTCAACGTCGTCGTCGGTCTTGCGTGGGGTGTCATAATCCGTTGCCATGTCGCTCTCCCCCTCTGGGTGTCTGCGGTGTCTCCAGCGCACGTAACGCGTGAGAGGCCGGACTTGTGCCCGACCCGAGGCGGAGATTTTGCCTCACATCAAGGTCTGTTACTCAATCGACACCCAACCGGACCCCTCGAGAGTGATCGGCTTGGATGGCGAACGGGACCGTACACGGTCCCTATGCCGCTCTTCAAAGGCGTCTCACCCTGTACTTCCCGTGATCAGGACACCTGAAAACCCGGATTATCCCGGCTTTCCGGCATCCCCCATGATCACGGAGAGTAGATGGCTGGAAAATCGCCCCTGTGATCGATCACACATGCGATGCGCCATTCGGCGGCCAGAAAATTCCGCGCAAAGCGAACATCCCCGTGTGTCGGCGACATGATCTCAGATCGGAAGCGAGACCCGCATCACGAGTCCACCCCCTTCGCGCGGCTGTGCCGAGATGTGCCCGCCGTGGGCCCGGGCCACGGACCGGACGATGGACAGACCGAGGCCGACGCCCTTGTCACTGCCCGTGCGCTCGGTGCGCAACCGCCGGAAGGGCTCGAAGAGGTTGTCGATTTCGTACGCAGGTACGACGGGTCCGGTGTTCGTCACGACCAGGACCGCCTGGCCGTGCTGTACCTCCGTGTTGACCTCGACCCAGCCCCCGTCCGGCACGTTGTACCGCACGGCGTTCTGGACGAGGTTCAGGGCGATCCGCTCCAGCAGCACGCCGTTGCCCTGGACGACCGCGGGCTTCTGCTCTCCGCGGATCACCACGCCCTTGGCGTCCGCCTCCGAGAGCACCTGGTCGACGGCCTGCTCGGCCACCTCGGCGAGGTCCACGGGCTTGCGCTCGACGATCTGGTTGTCGCTGCGGGCGAGCAGCAGCAGTCCCTCGACGAGTTGCTCGCTGCGCTCGTTGGTGGCCAGCAGCGTCTTGCCGAGCTGCTGGAGCTCCACCGGTGCGTTCGGGTCGGACAGGTGGACTTCGAGGAGCGTGCGGTTGATCGCGAGCGGGGTGCGCAGCTCGTGGGAGGCGTTGCCGACGAAGCGCTGCTGGGCGGTGAAGGCACGCTGCAGGCGCTCCAGCATGTCGTCGAAGGTGTCGGCCAGTTCCTTGATCTCGTCGTCCGGACCGTCCAGCTCGATCCTGCGGGACAGGTCCGAGCCGGCCACCGCGCGCGCCGTGCGGAGAATGCGGCCGAGCGGCGACAGGACGCGGCCTGCCATCGCGTAGCCGAAGGCGAAGGCGATGACGGCGAGGCCGAGGAGGGCGAGCAGGGAGCGGCTGAGGAGGTCGTCCAGGGCCTGCTGACGCTGGGCGGCGTTGCAGGCCTTCCACACCGAGCTGACTTCGCTGTAGCTCGCGGAGTTGAGCTGCGGGCAGGTGGAGCTACTGATCGCGATGTTGCTGCCGGACACCTGGAAGTTCTGGCTGTTGCCCTCGTGCAGGGCCTGGGCGGCCAGCAGGTAGATGATCGACAACAGCAGGATGCCGGCGATCAGGAACATGCCGCCGTACAGCAGCGTGAGCCGTATGCGGATGGTCGGGCGCAGCCAGGGGAACGGCGGCTCGGGCTTCCTGGGGTCCCAGGTGGGCTTGGGGGGTGCCGTGGGGAGGGTGGGTGTTGCGGCCATCGGGCATCAGATCCGGTAGCCGGAGCCGGGTACGGTGACGATGACCGGCGGCTCGCCCAGCTTGCGGCGCAGGGTCATGACGGTGACGCGCACGACGTTCGTGAACGGGTCCGTGTTCTCGTCCCAGGCCTTCTCCAGGAGCTGCTCCGCGGAGACGACCGCGCCCTCGGAGCGCATCAGTACTTCCAGGACGGCGAACTCCTTGGGCGCGAGCTGGACCTCCTTGCCGTCGCGGAAGACCTCGCGGCGGTTGGGGTCGAGCTTGATGCCCGCGCGCTCCAGGACGGGTGGCAGCGGCACGCTGGTGCGCCGGCCGAGGGCACGCACGCGCGCGATGAGCTCGCTGAACGCGAAGGGCTTGGGGAGATAGTCGTCGGCGCCGATCTCCAGGCCCTCGACGCGGTCGCTGACGTCGCCGGAGGCCGTGAGCATCAGCACGCGCGTGGGCATGCCCAGCTCGACGATCTTGCGGCAGACGTCGTCGCCGTGCACGAGCGGGAGGTCGCGGTCGAGGACGACCACGTCGTAGTCGTTGACGCCGATGCGCTCCAGGGCGGCCGCACCGTCGTACACGACGTCGACGGCCATGGCCTCCCGGCGCAGTCCGGTGGCCACCGCATCGGCGAGCAGCTGCTCGTCCTCGACGACGAGTACGCGCACGTCGCACGTCCTTCCTGTGTCCACCCGCGTAGCGCCCGAAGGGCACACGCGAGCAGGGGTCTTCATGAGTGTGTGCCTCCATCCTGCCCTTTTCGGCCATAAGTCGGCTGTAAGGCGGGGGACGGAGGATGAGGGCCGGATGAAGGACAGGTGTGAGACCCGGGAATGAAGGATTTTCTCGCTGGGTTGAGGTTTCCGTGGAAGGGAGCGGGGGGAGGACGGTTCATACCCCGCGATCACGCTCTGCTAGTGCCGCAGCACCATGCGGCACGGCGCAATCCGCTTTCCGCAGAGTGGGCGTGGGTGTCCGGCACCGTCGCCGCCCGGCCGCGGCAGCGCTGGGCACCTGCAGGAGACGTGATCGCCCCTTCCGAACGGCACACCCCCGTGCCATCGACCCACGACCCTGGACGAGGGGGCGCAGCATGGACGCATTCACCGCAGGACTTCTGCAGCGCATAAGGACGACCGAGTCCGACCTGACGCGGGCTCGCGACGAGGGCGACGATTTCCTCGTCGAGGTGGAGCAGGGCGAGCTCGACGACCTGCGCCGCCTCGCCGCCGAGCACGGTGTGGAGGTCGGCGTCTAGCGTCTGATCAGCGCGTACGCACGGCAGCGGGCCCCCGGCGAATCCAGCGCCGGGGGCCCGCTGTGTTGTCGTACGACGGCGTTCACCTGCCGGCCGCCGTGCCGCAACCCGCCGGCCGGGGGCTCAGTCGTGCCAGGCGCCAAAGTCCTCCAGGAGGCGCTGGAGCGGCTCGAAGACGCCCGGGGTGGCGGCGATCGTCAGGTCGTGTGCGGGGCGCTCTCCCGGGCGTCCACCGGTCAGCGCGCCCGCTTCCCGGGCGATGAGGTCGCCTGCCGCGAGGTCCCACGCGTGCAGCCCGCGCTCGTAGTAGCCGTCGAGGCGGCCAAACGCGACGTCGCACAGGTCGACGGCGGCCGAGCCGCTGCGCCGGATGTCACGCAGCAGGGGGATCAGTTTCCGGGCGACCTCGGCCTGGTGGGTGCGAACCTCGGTGACGTAGTTGAAGCCCGTCGAGACCAGGGCCTGGTCGAGGGGCGGCGCCGGGCGGCAGGCCAGTTCGCGCTCGCCCTCCCAGGCGCCCGTGGCACGGGCGCCGCCACCGCGGACCGCGTGGTACGTCTCGCCGCGCATCGGGGCCGCGACGACCCCGACGACGGTCTCGCCGTCCTGCTCGGCCGCGATGGAGACCGCCCAGGTCGGCAGCCCGTACAGATAGTTGACCGTCCCGTCGAGCGGGTCGATCACCCAGCGGATCCCGCTCGTGCCCTCGGTGGAGGCACCCTCCTCGCCGAGGAAGCCGTCGTCCGGACGGTGCGCGGCGATCAGCTCGGTGATCAGCTTCTCCGCCGCGATGTCCATCTCGGTGACGACGTCGATCGGGCTGGACTTGGTCGCGGCGACCGCGAGGTCGGCCGGGCGGCCGTCGCGCAGCAGCTCCCCGGCGCGGCGGGCGGCCTCCTGGGCCAGCGCGAGCAGTTCCTGGTGCAGGGGGTCGGTCACGGGGTTCCTCACGCGTAGGGGCTGTCGACGCCTGCGGCGGCCGGGCGGGGGGCGCGGGCCGGGCAGCAGCCGACGGGGCAGAGGTTGTGGCTCGCGCCGAGCGCACCGAGGGCGCAGGGCGTGACCTCCTCGCCTCGCTCCGCCGAGGCCCGCTCCAGGACGAGGTCGCGGACCGCGGCGGCGAAGCGCGGGTCGGCGCCGACGGTGGCCGAGCGGCGCATCGGCAGTCCCAGCTCCTCGGCCTTGGCCATGGCCTCCGTGTCGAGGTCGTAGAGGACCTCCATGTGGTCGGAGACGAAGCCGATGGGGGCGATCACGACGGCCGGGACCTCGGCGCCGTGCAGCTCCTCCAGGTGGTCGCAGATGTCCGGCTCGAGCCACGGGATGTGCGGGGCTCCGGAGCGCGACTGGTAGACGAGCTTCCAGGGGTGGTCGATGCCCGTGCGCTCGCGGACCGCTTCGGCGATCAGCTGCGCCACTTCCAGGTGCTGTTCGACGTACGCCCCGCCGTCACCGTGGTCCTCGACCGGGCCGGAGGTGTCCGCGGACGCGGTCGGGATCGAGTGGGTCGAGAACGCGATGTGCGCCCCGTCCCGGACGTCCTCGGGGAGGTCGGCCAGGGACTGCAGCACGCCTTCGGTCATGGGCTCGACGAAGCCCTCGTGATTGAAGTAGTGCCGGAGCTTGTCGATCTTCGGCAGCTCCAGGCCCTCGGCCTGCAGGGCGGCGAGCGAGTCGGCGAGGTTCTCGCGGTACTGGCGGCAGCCCGAGTACGAGGCGTAGGCGCTGGTGGCGAGGACCAGGATGCGGCGGTGGCCGTCGGCGACCATCTCGCGCAGGGTGTCCGTCAGGTAGGGCGCCCAGTTGCGGTTGCCCCAGTAGACCGGCAGATCCAGACCGTGGCCCGCGAAGTCCTTGCGCAGGGCGTCCAGCAGGGCGCGGTTCTGGTCGTTGATGGGGCTGACCCCGCCGAAGAGGAAGTAGTGCTGCCCGACTTCTTTCAGGCGTTCCTTGGGGATGCCGCGCCCTCGCGTCACGTTCTCCAGGAACGGGACCACGTCGTCCGGGCCTTCGGGGCCGCCGAACGAGAGCAGGAGCAGGGCGTCGTAGGGGGTGGCATCGAGCGCGTCTGACATGGGTCGATCCTGCCACCCGGCACTGACGGCCGGGAAACGGCCGGGTGACGAGCGGGGTCGGACCGCTGTCCGGACGCGTTCACCCGCTGATTACCGGGTGCATTAGGGTGACCTCACTCGTAAGCTGTATCCGCCGCATTCGCACCTTACTGAGCCACAGTCGGCACCTTACTGAGCCGTAGCCACCGGAGACCCCGTGCCCAGCCCCTACCGCGCCCTGTTCGCCGCCCCCGGCTCCAGGAGCTTCTCCGCCGCGGGCCTCCTCGGCCGGATGCCCCTGTCGATGATGGGCATCGGCGTGGTCACGATGGTCTCCCAGCTCACCGGGCGCTACGGGCTCGCAGGCGCCCTGTCGGCCACCATCGCGCTCGCCGCCGCGGCGATCGGGCCGCAGATCTCCCGGCTGGTGGACCAGCACGGACAGCGCAGGGTGCTGCGCCCGGCGACGTTCGTGGCGCTCGCCTCGGCGGCCGGGCTGCTGCTCGCCGCGCACTTCGGGTGGCCGGACTGGGTGCTTTTCGTGTGCGCCGCCGGCATCGGCTCAGTGCCGAGCCTCGGCGCGATGATCCGCGCCCGCTGGGCGGCCCTGTACCGGGGCACTCCGCGGCTGCACACCGCGTACTCCTTCGAGTCCGTGGTCGACGAGGTGTGCTTCATCTTCGGGCCGATCATCTCCATCGGGCTGTCCACGGCCTGGTTCCCGGAGGCGGGGCCGTTGCTCGCCGCCTGCTTCCTGGCGGCCGGGGTCTTCTGGCTGACCGCGCAGCGCGCCACGGAGCCCGTGCCGCACCCGCGCGAGAAGCAGGGCGGCGGTACGGCGATGCGCTCTCCCGGCCTGCAGGTCCTGGTGGCCACCTTCGTGGCGACCGGGGCGATCTTCGGGGCGGTGGACGTGGTCACCGTGGCCTTCGCCGACGAGCGGGGTCACAAGGCCGCCGCGAGCATCGTGCTCGCGGTGTACGCGGCGGGTTCCTGCCTTGCCGGAGTCGTGTTCGGGCTGCGGCACTTCGAGGGGGCGCCCGGACGTCGCTGGCTGCTGGGCATATGCGCGATGGCCGTGAGTATGATCCCCCTCCTACTGGTCGGAAACTTGCCGTTTCTGGCCGTGGCGCTGTTCGTTGCGGGCCTGTCCATCGCTCCCACGATGATCACGACGATGTCCCTCATCGAAGAGCACGTACCACGCGCGCAGTTGACCGAGGGCATGACCTGGGTGAGCACCGGGCTCGCGGTCGGCGTCGCGCTCGGCTCCTCCGTGGCCGGCTGGGTCATCGACGCTGCCGGCGCGCGTGCCGGGTACGGGGTTCCGGCGGTGTCCGGGGCCGTCGCGGTCGCGGTCGGTTTCCTGGGGTACCGCCGGCTCAGCAGGCCGGCTCCGCGTCGGGGAGGCATCGTTGAGCAGCACAGCGAGCGGGAAGAACGGCACGTGGCGTAACTGGGGCGGCAACGTCACGGCCCGTCCTGCGCGGGAGGTCGCTCCGGCCTCCGTGGAGGAACTGTCCGCGGCCGTGCGAAAGGCCGCGGAGGACGGTCTGACGGTGAAGGCCGTCGGCACCGGGCACTCCTTCACGTCCATCGCCGCCACCGACGGTGTGTTGATCCGCCCTCAACTGTTGACCGGTATACGCAAGATTGATCGCGACGCCATGACGGTCACGGTCGAGGCGGGCACCCCGCTCAAGAGGCTCAACATGGCTCTGGCCCGCGAGGGTCTGTCGCTGACCAACATGGGCGACATCATGGAGCAGACGGTCTCCGGCGCCACCAGCACCGGCACGCACGGCACCGGCCGCGAATCGGCGTCGATCGCCGCCCAGATCACGGGACTTGAGCTGGTCACCGCCGACGGCTCGGTGCTCAGCTGCTCCGAGAAGGAGAATCCGGAGGTCTTCGCGGCCGCCCGGATCGGCCTCGGCGCACTCGGCATCGTCACCGCGATCACCTTCGCCGTGGAGCCGGTCTTCCTGCTCACGGCGCGCGAGGAACCGATGCCCTTCGACAGGGTCCTCGCCGAGTTCGACGAACTCTGGGCCGAGAACGAGCACTTCGAGTTCTACTGGTTCCCGCACACCGGCAGCACCAACACCAAGCGCAACAACCGCAGCGCGGGCCCGGAGAAGCCGGTGAGCCCGGTGACCGGCTGGTTCGAGGACGAGTTCCTCTCCAACGGCGTCTTTCAGGTGGCCCAGTGGGTCGGCCGCACGGCACCCGCGACCGTCCCGACGATCGCCCGGATCTCCAGCAAGGCGCTGTCCGCGCGCACGTACACCGACATTCCGTACAAGGTCTTCACTTCGCCGCGGCGGGTGCGCTTCGTGGAGATGGAGTACGCCGTCCCGCGCGAGGCCCTGGCCGAGACGCTGCGCGAACTGAAGGCGATGATCGACCGCTCCCGGCTGCGGATCAGCTTCCCGGTCGAAGTGCGCACCGCCCCCGCCGACGACATCACGCTGTCGACGGCATCGGGCCGCGAGAGCGCGTACGTCGCCGTCCACATGTTCAAGGGAACGCCCTATCAGGCGTACTTCACCGCCGCCGAGCGCATCCTCACCGCGCACGAGGGCCGGCCGCACTGGGGCAAGGTGCACACGCGGGACGCCGAGTACTTCTCCGGGGTCTACCCGCGCTTCGGAGAGTTCACCGCGCTGCGAGACCGGCTCGACCCCGATCGGCGCTTCCAGAACGACTACCTGCGCAGGGTGTTGGGGTCGTAAGCATTGGTTCCATTTCTGGCGATTCCGTGAACTACGCCACGTCCAAGATCCCGAAAACCGCTCAACGGGCGCCCCGGGACCGTCCCTTGCCAGAAGTTGAGCGGCGCGCCAATCCACGCACGTGGCCCGAATGGAGTACTGTGACGAGCCCTGGGTCCGGTCTCCCGCCAGGGCGTCCGCGGCTCGAAGGACCGCCAGGAGGGGGCAAGTTGCACAGGGTGACGGAGTTGGTCACTTAGCGTTGCGAATAGGTAACCGTGCCATAACGGCGTTCCCGGGCCCATGCCCGACACGCCGGGCAACTCGGCAAGGTTGTGGCAGGCTGCACCCGGGCAGGCCACACTCGACTAGCGGAAGCAGCGACGCACGTGACGTCGGCAGGCACCACCCGGGAGGTTCCCATGCCCGAACTGCGTGTCGTGGCCGTCTCGAATGACGGCACACGGCTGGTGCTGAAGGCTGCCGACTCTACGGAGTACACCCTTCCGATCGACGAACGGCTGCGCGCGGCGGTCCGCGGTGACCGCCCCCGCCTCGGCCAGATCGAGATCGAGGTGGAGAGCCATCTCCGCCCCCGCGACATCCAGGCGCGTATACGTGCCGGAGCGACCGCGGAAGAAGTGGCCCAGCTGGCAGGCATCCCCGTCGACCGCGTACGCCGTTTCGAGGGCCCCGTGCTCGCGGAGCGTGCGTTCATGGCCGAGCGGGCGCGCAAGACACCCGTCCGTCGGCCCGGCGAGAACGCCGGCCCCCAGCTCGGCGAGGCCGTCCAGGAGCGGCTGCTGCTGCGCGGTGCCGAGAAGGACACCGTGCAGTGGGACTCGTGGCGCCGCGACGACGGCACCTGGGAGGTCCTGCTGGTCTACCTGGTCGCGGGCGAACCCCACTCGGCGAGCTGGACGTACGATCCGCCCCGGCGGCTCGTCCAGGCCGTCGACGAGGAGGCGCGCTCGCTGATCGGCGAGTCCGAGGACCTCGCCACGTCGCCGGAGCCCAGCTTTCCGTTCGTACCGCGCATCGCACGGCTGCCGCGCGACCGCCCGCTGGACCGCGCCCTGGAGCGGCCGAGCCTGCCGGCCCAGGCGTCCGAGCCCGCGGAGGAGAGCACGAGTGAACGGGACTCGCTGACCAGCCTGTTGGAGGCGGTACCGAGCTTCCGCGGCGACCTGGTGGTCCCGGAGCGTCCGCCGGAAGCCGCTCCTCCGCCGCCGGCGCCGGAGGAGCCCCCCGCCGAACCCGCGGCGGAGGAACCCCCGGCCCCCGCGGCCTCGGCCGGTTCCGCCTACGCGGACGTCCTGATGCCCCGCTCCGTCACCAGCCACCGCGACCGTCTCGTCGGCGCCACCGACCGCCAGGCCGAGGCCGACGGCGTCCGCCCGGGCCGCCGCGCCGCGGTCCCGAGTTGGGACGAGATCGTCTTCGGGACACGGCGGAAGAAGCAGGAGTGACCGGTCGTCGGCAGACACAGTCGGTCGACAGCAGAAGTGGTCGGCCGACAGCAGGAGTGATCGGTCGTCAGCACAAGTAGTCGCTCGTACGGGGGGAAGGGGCCGCGCTGCTCAAGCGCGGCCCCTTCCCCGTTCCCCGTCTTCCGGCTACTGCGGATCCGGACCGACCGCCACCGGACGCGACGGGTCCGACGACCACTCCGACCACGAGCCCACGTACAGCGCGGCGTCGATCCCCGCGACCGCCAGTGCCAGCACCTCGTGCGCCCCGGAGACACCCGAGCCGCAGTACACGCCGACCTGCGAACCGTCGGCCGCCCCAAGGGCCTTGAACCGCCCGGCCAGCTCCTCCGCGGGCAGGAACCTTCCGTCGGAGCCCACGTTCTCGTTCGTGGGCGCCGACACCGCTCCCGGAATGTGGCCACCGACCCGGTCGATCGGCTCCACCTCTCCCCGGTACCGCTCCCCCGCCCGGGCGTCGAACAGCACCCCGGCCCGTGCCAGCGCGGCCGCGCCGTCGGCGTCCAGCAGCCCCGCAGCGCCCGGAACCGGCTCGAAGTCTCCCTCCGTCGGCGTCGGCGCCGATGTCTCCAGCGGCCCCTCCCAGGCCGGCAACCCGCCGTCGAGGACCCGCACGTCCGGGTGACCCGTCCAGCGCAGCAGCCACCACGCACGGGCCGCTGCCCAGCCCTGCCCGCCGTCGTACACGACCACCGGTGTTCCGGCCGAGACGCCCGCCCGTCGCATCGCTGCGCCGAAGACCCCGAGGCCGGGCAGCGGGTGGCGCCCCCCTTCGCCTGCCGCGGAGGCGAGTTCCGAGTCCAGGTCGACGTAGACGGCACCGGGAATGTGCCCGGCCGTGTACGCGGCGCTGCCGTCGAAGGGCGGCTCGCCGGCCGCCTTGGCGACACTGAGCTGCCAGCGGACATCGAGCAGCGCGGGCGGGTTCTGCCCCGCCAGGTCGCTCGCGAGTTCCGAAGCGGAGATGATGGCGTTCATGGCCACCATCCTTGCGCACGGGGTGGCCGCATCGTCTGTGTCCGGCTACTCTGCTCCGCCGGACAGGCCCGATCACGAGGCGTACGGGTTCGGGCACATGCTGTACAGCTGATCGACATCCGTCAGCAATCGCACAGAAACGGACGAGGAACCGCACACCGGGCATCCTCCAGGCAAGCGGCGCGCCCGGAGCGCGCTGCAGCACCGCTGGTGCGAGCATCGGCACGGAGATCCGGAGAGCGGACGCGACACGGCCACCGCGAGGGGTCGAGGAGAGAGTGACGATGACCGAGGCAAGGGAGCCGGCCGGCCCGAACGGCGAGACGCACGCTCGGCACACGCCCGGCACACCCTGCTGGGTGAGTCTCATGGTGCACGGCTTGACCGCGACCCAGGACTTCTACGGGTCGCTGTTCGGCTGGGAGTTCCAGCCGGGCCCCCAGCAACTCGGCCCGTACTCGCGGGCCCTGCTCGACGGTTACGAGGTGGCCGGCATCGGCCAGCTGCCGCCGGACCGTCATCTGCCCATCGCCTGGACGCCCTACCTCGCCTCGGACGACGTGGACGTGACCGCCGAGACGGTACGGCTGTGCGGCGGCACCATCGGAGTGGGCCCCCTGGACGCCGCCGAGGCCGGCCGCCTCGCGATCGGCTCGGACCCCTCCGGCGCCGTCTTCGGCATCTGGCAGGCGGCCGGGCACCACGGCACCGCCATCACGGGCGTGCCCGGCACCCCCGCCTGGAACGAGCTGCTGACCTACGAGTCGGTGAGCGTGGCCAAGTTCTACGAGACCGTCTTCGGCTACGAGGAGGAGCCGGTCGTCTCCGCCGACTTCGACTACGTGACGCTGCACATCGAGGGCCGCCCGGTCGCCGGCATCCACGGTGTGGGCCACGCCCTCCCCCGCGACCGGGGCCCGCACTGGATCACGTACTTCGACGTCGCGGACACGGACGACGCGGTCGCCCGCCTGGTGGATCTGGGAGGCCACGTCCTCAAGCCGCCGAGGGACAGCGCACATGGCCGCGTGGCCACGGTGGCCGACCCCGAGGGCGCCCGCTTCTCCCTGATCGAGAGCCCGCGCTGAGACCCGGGCAGACGCCTGGCGGGAAGGCAGTTCAGAGCTGCGACACCGGCAGCACGTCCGGGGACAGCGCCGCCGAGCCGGACGTCGTCGCCGTCATCCGGCGGCGGTGGTGGCGGCGGCACAGGACCTCGTAGCCGATCGCCTCCGACCGGTCGACGTCGCCGACGACGACCTGTGCGCCCTCGACGACCATGGCGCCGCCTATCGTGCGGGCGTTGTGCGTGGCGCGGGCGCCGCACCAGCACAGGGCCTCCACCTGGAGGACCTCGACGCGGTCGGCCAGCTCCACCAGGCGCTGGGAGCCGGGGAACAGCCTGGTGCGGAAGTCCGTCGTGATGCCGAAGGCGTAGACGTCCAGGCCCAGGTCGTCGACCACGCGCGCGAGTTGGTCGACCTGCCCCGGTGCCAGGAACTGCGCCTCGTCGGCGATGACGTAGTCCGCACGGCCGCCCTGCGAGAGGTGGTCGACGAGATAGGCGTACAGGTCCTGCCCGTCCTCGACCTCCACCGCGTCCGTGACCAGGCCGAGGCGGGAGGAGAGCTTCCCCTCGCCCGCGCGGTCGTCACGCGTGAAGATCATCCCGGCCAGGCCGCGTGAGGAGCGGTTGTGCTCGATCTGCAGAGCCAGCGTCGACTTCCCGCAGTCCATCGTTCCGGAGAAGAACACCAGCTCGGGCATGGCGAGTTGAGCACCTTTCGGCAAAGAGGAGAGGACGACGGATTCAGGAGCGTACTTCGAGCAGGGGGACCAGCTGCTCGGCAGGGGTCATCGAACCGTGGTTGCCGACCATCGCCGACTCCTTCGGCTCCCGCTCGGAGGCGATGATGAGGACGTCGTCGCGCGCGGCGGCGATCACGTCGCCGAGGCGTGCGTGGACCCGCTCGTCGATGTGCGGCCCGAACCAGCCCGCGGCGATCGCCTCGTCCCGCGAGGCCACCCAGAACTGCTCGCCGAGCACCTCGCGCCAGCAGGTCAGCACGTCACTCTGGGCGCCCGGCACCGCGTACACGTGCCGGGCCCGGCCCTCACCGCCCAGCAGGGCGACGCCGGCCCGCAGCTCCCAGTCCTCGTCGAAGTCGATGCGGTGCTGCTCGTCGAAGGGGATGTCCACCATGCCGTGGTCCGCCGTGACGTACAGCGCGGTGCGCGGCGGCAGTTGCTCGGCCAGGCGCTGGACCAGCCGGTCGACATGCATGAGCTGGCCGCGCCAGGTGTCCGACTCGACGCCGTAACGGTGGCCGGCGCCGTCGAGTTCCGCGTAGTACGTGTAGACCAAGGAGCGGTCGCCGGCGGCCAGTTGCTGGGCCGCGAGATCCATGCGGTCCTCGCCGGACAGCCGCCCGTGGAACGTTCCGCCACTGAGCGCGACCTTGGTCAGGGGGGTGTTCTGGAAGGTGGGCGACGACACCTGTGCCGCGTGCACCCCGGCCGCGTCGGCCAGCTGGAAGACCGTGGGGTACGGCTGCCACACCTGCGGCGACGTCCACGGCTGCCAGCGCAGCTGGTTCATCAGCGCGCCGGTCTCCGGGTTGCGCACGGTGTAGCCGGGCAGGCCGTGCGCGCCCGGCGGCAGGCCGGTGCCGACGGAGGCGAGGGAGGTGGCGGTGGTCGCCGGGTAGCCGGTGGTCAGGGGGCGGCCGGTGCCGCCGCGCGAGCTGCCGAGGAGCGAGGTCATGAAGGGCGCCTCGTCCGGATGCGCCCTCAGCTGCTCCCAGCCGAGCCCGTCGATCAGGAACACGCAGTTCCGGTCGGCGGGGGCCAGCTCGGTGATCGCGGCCGTCATGCCCGGTACGGCCATGCCGGCGGCCAGCGTGGGCAGGAGGTCGGCGAGGGAGCCGCTGCCGTACTCGGGCAGCGGCGCGGAGTCGACGGCGAGGGGTTCCGGGTCGGTGTCCCAGGGTGCGGACTGCGACATCAGCGGGTGGTGTCCGCGGTCGCCTCGGAGAGCGACTGGGCGAAGGCGAGCGCCTGGCGGACCGTCTCCGGTCCGTCCCCGGCCTCGCTCACCCGCAGGCTGAGGTCGTCCGCGGTCGAGCTGCCGGTGTACCCGTGGTCGGCCTCGCAGTTGGGGTCGCCGCAGGCGGCGGGTTCGAGGTCGATGCGGGAGACGGCGCCCCAGCCGATGGTGAGGACGACCTCGCGGGGCAGTGTGCCCACCGTGTACTTCTCCGGGTTGGCGACCACCCGGCTGACCACGACCGACGAGATCCGGCCGAGCTTCACCGACTCCGTCGACGTCGTCGCGTACGGCGTCGGGGAGGTGCTGTCCGCCGCCTGCTCGTCGGTGTGGCTGACGATGAAGCGGTTGCCGGTGAGGACGAGCACGGTCACGTGCCGCCGCACCTCGTTCTGGTCGAACGTCGTCTCCTGGTGGACCAGGAACGACCGGATGGAGTCGCCGCCCAAGGCGGCCTCCACCGCCTCGGCCACGAGGGCCGGGTAGTAGCCGCTGCGCTCGATCGCCGCTCGCAGCCCCTGGGTCGTCGTACTGGTCTTGGCCATGACGTCCATCCTAAGGGGGTGCACTGGCTGCGAGGCACCGGTCATGGCCGTCTCCGTGACACGTCTCAGTAGACGGGGAGCGTGCGCGGGCCGAGGTCGTCGCGGACGGGTGGCGGGGCCAGGCGGACGGAGACGCCGAGAACGCTCAGGCCCTGGGGTGCGACGACGACCGGCTCCAGGGTCACCGCCACGACCTCCGGGTGGTCGTCGACCAGCCGTGACACACGCAGCAGCAGCTCTTCCAGCGCAGGTGTGTCCACGGGCGTCGAGCCGCGCCAGCCGAACAGGAGCGGTGCCGTCCGGATCGACCGGACCAGCGAGGTCGCGTCCCGGTCGGTGACCGGAACCAGCCGGTGCGCCATGTCGCCGAGCAGCTGGGAGGCGGCTCCGGCGAGCCCGAACGACAGGACGGCTCCGGCCGCCGGGTCGATGACGGCCCGTACGACCGTGTCCACGCCGCGTGGTGCCATCCCCTGCACCACCGGTCGCAGCTCCTCCGGCTTCCCGAAGAGTTCGGTCAACTCCGCGTACGCCCGCCGCAGTTGCTCCTCGTCCGCGAGATCCAGCCGTACGCCGCCCAGGTCGGCACGGTGCCGCAGGTGCGGGGCGGTGGCCTTGAGGGCGACGGGGTAGCCGATGCCGGCGGCGGCCCGCGCGGCGTCGTCAGGGGTGAAGGCGGGAACCGCCTCGCGTACGGCGATGCCGTACCGCCCGAGCAGGTCGCGGGTCTCCGCGGTGCCGAGCGTGAGGCCCTGCCCGCGCGCGAGCATGCCGCCGATGAGCCGGGCGGCGCCCTTCTCGTCGATGTCCTCGTACTCGGGCACCTTGCCGGGCTCGGCCGCTTCCCGCCGCCACTGGGCGTAGTGCACGGCCTCGGCGAGGGCGCGGACGGCGCGCTCGGCGGCGGGGTAGGCGGGGATGAGGCGGGGGCCGGTGTCGGGGGCGGTGGGTTGCGGTGCCCGTACCGGGGCGGGCAGTTGTTGCGAGGGGCGGAGCCGGCGGGTGCCGGAGGCCGCGGTGTCGGGCTGCGGTGCGGTGCTCGTCGCGGCCGACAGCGCCTCCGCGAGCCCGCCGAGCTCCACGTGCACCACCAGCACGGGCTTTCCGGGGACCGCCTCCGCGGCCGATCGCAGCGCCTCCGCCAGTTCGGCGTCCCCGGGCGATCCCTCGCCGATCGCCGGGATGGCCGTCACCACCACCGCGTCGCACGAGTCGTCCCCGAGGGCGCGCGACAGGGCGGCGTGGAAGTCGCCCGCCGAGGCCGCCGTCGTCAGGTCCAGCGGTCGCGCGGGCCTGAGTCCCTCGGAGAGACACGCGTCGTACGTCAGCAGCCCCAGCGACTCGGAGTTCCCGAGGATCGCCACCCGCGGCCCCGCCGGCAGCGGCTGCCGGGCGAGCAGCAGCCCCGCGTCGACCAGCTCGGTGATGGTGTCCACGCGGATCACGCCGGCCTGCCTGAGCAGCGCGGACACGGTCGTGTGCGGCAGCCGTGTCGCCCGTACGGCATGTCCCTGGGGGGCGCTGCCGGCGCCCTGGACCACGACCAGCGGCTTCGCCGCCGCCGTCCGCCGGGCGAGGCGGGTGAACTTGCGGGGGTTGCCGATGGACTCCAGGTACATGAGGACGACATCGGTGTCCGGGTCGTCGTACCAGTACTGGATCACGTCGTTGCCGGACACGTCCGCGCGGTTGCCGGAGGACACGAAGGTGGACACGCCCGTGACGCCCGTGACTCCCCCGCCGCGGCGCTGCAGCCGGGACAGCAGCGCGATGCCGATGGCGCCGGACTGTGCGAACAGCCCGATCCGGCCGGGGCGGGGCATCTCGGGGGCGAGCGAGGCGTTCAGCCGTACGTCGGAGGAGGTGTTGATGACCCCGAAGGCGTTCGGTCCGATGATGCGCATGCCGTACGTGCGCGCGTGCCGCACGAGTTCGCGCTGGCGCTCGCGTCCTTCGGGCCCGCTCTCGGCGTACCCGGCGGAGATGACGACGAGCCCCTGCACACCGTGCTCGCCGCACTCGGTGACCACCTCGGGGACCTGCTCGGCCGGCACGGCGACGACCGCGAGGTCGACGGGCCCGTCGATGTCCCGCACCGAACGGTGCGCCGGGACGCCGTCGAGTTCTTTGACGTCTTCGGGAAGTGCCTTGTTCACGGCGTGGAGCGACCCGGTGAAGCCGGCGTCGCGGATGTTGTCGAGGATGCCGCGGCCCACGCCTCCCGGCGTGCGCCCGGTGCCGACGACGGCGACCGAGCCCGGCACGAGCAGCCGCCGTACGGACCGCGCCTCGGCGCGCTGCTCCCGGGCGCGCTGTACCGCGAGGGAGCGGTCGGTGGGTTCGAGGTCGAACTCCAGGCGTACGACGCCGTCCTCGAAGCTGCGCTTCTGGGTGTAGCCCGCGTCCGTGAACACCTTGATCATCTTGACGTTGGCGGGCAGCACCTCGGCGGCGAAGCGGCGGATGGCGCGCTCGCGGGCGACGGCGGCGATGTGCTCCAGGAGGGCGGACGCGACACCGCGCCCCTGGTGGGCGTCCTGGACGAGGAAGGCCACCTCGGCCTCGTCGGCCGGCACCGACGCGGGCATGCCATCGGCGCCGATGCGGTCGTAGCGTACGGTGGCGATGAACTCGCCGCCGACCGTGGCCGCGAGTCCCACCCGGTCCACAAAGTCGTGGTGCGTGAAGCGGTGGACGTCCTTGGCGGACAGGCGAGGGTAGGGCGCGAAGAAGCGGTAGTACTTCGACTCGTCCGACACCTGCTCGTAGAAGCTGACCAGGCGCTCGGCGTCATCAACGGTGATGGGGCGGATGCGCGCGGTGCCGCCGTCGCGCAGCACCACGTCGGCCTCCCAGTGCGCGGGGTACTCGTGCCGGTCCGGCGAGGTCTGCATGGGCCCCAGAGTACGGCTCGCGTCCGACAACGGCGCGAGGCAGTCTGTGGAGAACACGGCAGTCCGCGGAGAACTGAACAAGGACGCAAGTCGGGCCGAGGCCGCGGTCCGACGACCCGCCCCGGACGGGACGAAGGACCGCTCCGGACATGCTTCACGTTGTGGGAAACTGGTCTAGACAACCCTGAGACTCTGAAGGGCAGCATCACATGGCTGAGCGCCGCGTCAACGTCGGCTGGGCCGAGGGCCTCCACGCCCGCCCCGCATCCATCTTCGTCCGGGCCACCACGGCCGCAGGTATCCCCGTGACGATCGCCAAGGCCGACGGCAACCCCGTCAACGCGGCCTCCATGCTGGCCGTCCTGGGCCTGGGCGCCCAGGGTGGCGAGGAGATCGTCCTCGCCTCCGACGCCGAGGGTGCGGACGCCGCACTCGACCGTCTGGCCAAGCTGGTCTCCGAAGGTCTCGAGGAGCTCCCCGAGACCGTCTGATCACGGCACCGCAGAAGGGCTCGTCCGAATTACCGGGCGAGCCCTTCGCATTTCTTGTTCCGAGACCGTGGAATTCTCGATCGCGGGCAGCATCGATAAACCCCCGCGAATTCTCTTGTCTTTGTATACGGCGCCCGTGTTAATGACGCAGGCTCGACATGTTTACGGCATGTTGCGAGTTCCTCACACGGTCGGCGCGATCGGCACCGGGGGCGAATCGCAGCCGGTGCACCCCGCTGGAACGCTCGGTGTGCAGCGTCGTGACCGCCCGCGCGCGCTCGCTGTCGCCGCGGGCCACGGCGTCGACGATCGCGCCGTGCTCCGCCCAGGACTCCACGGGGTCGGCGGGCGCCTCCACGGCGTACATCCAGGCGATCTTGTGGCGCAGCTGGGTCAGCATCGAAGTCAGCGCGGGGCTGCCGGAGGCCTGGGCGAGCGTCTCGTGGAACCAGTTCCCCAGGGAGCGCAGATCCTCGCTGTTGCCCCTCCTGGCCCGCTCCTGGCCCAGTCTCACCAGGCCGCGCAGGACCTTGAGATGGGCCTCGGTGCGCCGCTGGGCGGCCCGTGAGGCACCGAGCGGCTCCAGGAGCATGCGCATCTCCAGCAGGTCGGCGGCCTCCTGCTCGGTCGGTTCCGCCACGCAGGCGCCCGCGTGCCGTCGGGTCACCACGAAGCCCTCGGCCTCCAGCGTGCGCAGGGCCTCGCGGACGGGAACGCGCGAGACGCCGTAGCGGCGGGCCAGAACTTCCTCGGTGAGGCGGCCGCCACGCTCGTGGACACCGGCGACGATGTCGTCCCGGATCGCCGTGCACACCGAGTGCGCCGGAATACGCATGACCGACCTCCGACTTAATCCCCGTGAAACGTCGATGATTGACGTGTGTTCCGTGACTCTATTGCACAGAGCCGGAATTTCCGACGGGAGGCCGGAATCCATGGATATTTTTTGGACAGCAGGGCTACGGAAAACGGCGAAACCCCGGCTGGTGGAGCCGGGGTTTCGCCGTTGTCCTGCGATCCGTCGTCAGACGTTCACGCCGTGCGAGCGCAGGTAGGCGACGGGGTCGATGTCCGAGCCGTACTCGGCGGTCGTACGGGCCTCGAAGTGCAGGTGCGGTCCGGTGGTGTTGCCGGTCGCGCCGGAGACGCCTATCTGCTGCCCCGGGGTGACCGTCTGGCCCACCGAGACACCGATGGACGACAGGTGGCCGTACTGGGTGTACATGCCGTCGTGCATCCTGATCACTATCTGGTTGCCGTAGGCGCCGCCCCAGCCGGTCTCGACGACGGTGCCGGCGCCGACCGCGTGGACGGTCGTGCCGCTCGCGGCGTGGAAGTCGATGCCCGTGTGGCTGCCGGAGGACCACAGGGAGCCGCCGGTCTTGTAGCCCGTCGAGACGTACGAGTTCGAGATCGGCGCGACGAAGGTGTTGAGGCGCTTGCGCTCTGCCTCGCGCGCGGCGCGCTCCTTGGCCTCGCGCTCCGCCTCGGCCTTCGCGGCGGCCTTCTTGCGCGCCGCCTCCAGGGCCGCCTTCTTGCGGGCGGCCTCCTCGGCGGCCTGCTTCTGGGCGTCGGCCTGGGCGTCGATCTTGTCGGCGATCGTGTCGCCGATGGTGATGACAGGGTTGAGGCCGGTCTGCTCGACGGAGCTCTCGGCGGCGAGGGCCGGAGCGGCCTGGGCGCCGACGACGCCGGTGGCGGCGAGAGCCGCGACCCCTGCGGCGCGGGTGGTGGTGCGGTGCATCCGCGTGGGACGACGGTGCTTCCCGGTGGCGCGCGTGAACGCCATGTGGTGGCTGTTCCTTTCCTTCCCTCTCGCCTACCGGGTTAGCTGACGGGTTCGGAGCAGGAAGGTCTCCTACGGACCCCCTCGCTGGGCGCGGGCGTCCGATTCACCCCAGGGACTGCGGTGGGTCCCCGGCTCCCCTGGCTCGCGCCATAGGGGGACTCGGCGATGACTGTCCGGTGCCGCGGATGCGGCGCTGTGCCTGACGGACAGACCGGATGACGCTAAGCGGGGCGACTTTCAATTCCCAAACGGATCACGCGTTTTGTAGTGCATGCCACAGGTCAGACAGGCAACCTCTCCCCCAATTCGGACATTAGGGGGCCCTGGTGACTCATCAGTCACCAGGGCCCCCACGCGCGTGGCGCCGACCGGTCCTCTACTCGGCTGCCACGACGGTGACTTCGCCGATCCCCAGGGCCTCGACGGGCTCCTTGATCTCGGCCGCGTCACCGACGAGGACGGTCACCAGACGGTCCACGGGGAAGGCGCTGACGGCCGCCGCGGTGGCCTCCACGGTGCCGGTGGCGGCGAGCTGCTGGTACAGCGTCGCCTGGTAGTCGTCCGGCAGGTGCTGCTCGACCTGGTCGGCCAGCGTGCTCGCCACGGCCGCCGCGGTCTCGTACTTCAGCGGCGCCACCCCGACGAGGTTCTGTACGGCGACATCGCGCTCGGCGTCGGTGAGGCCGCCCTCGGCGAGCGTGCGCAGCACCTTCCAAAGGTCGTCGAGCGCCGGGCCGGTGTTCGGGGTGTCGACGGAGCCGCTGATCGCGAGCATCGCGGCGCCGGAGCCGTCCGGGGCGGACCTGAGGACCTGGCCGAACGCGCGCACACCGTAGGTGTAGCCCTTCTCCTCGCGCAGGACGCGGTCCAGACGGGAGGTGAGGGTGCCGCCCAGGCAGTACGTACCGAGCACCTGCGCGGGCCACACACGGTCGTGCCGGTCGCGGCCGACGCGTCCGATGAGCAGCTGCGTCTGGACCGAGCCGGGACGGTCCACGATGATCACGCGCCCGGTGTCGTCGGCGGTGATCGGCGGTACCGGACGGGACTCGCCCCCGGAGCCCGTCCAGGCGCCCAGGGTCTCGCCGAGCAGCGCGTCCAGGTCGATGCCGGTGAGGTCGCCGACGACGACGGCGGTGGCCGTGGCGGGCCTGACGTGCCGGTCGTAGAAGGCGCGTACGGCCGCCGAGTCGATCTTCTCGACGGTCTCCTCGGTGCCCTGGCGCGGGCGCGACATGCGCGAGGTCGCCGGGAACAGCTCCTTGGAGAGCTCCTTGGCGGCTCGGCGGGAGGGGTTGGCCAGCTCGTGCGGGATCTCGTCCAGGCGGTTGCGGACCAGCCGCTCGATCTCGCTGTCGGCGAAGGCGGGTGCCCTGAGGGCGTCGGCGAGCAGACCGAGCGCCTTGGCGAGGCGGGAGGCCGGCACTTCGAGGCTCAGGCGCAGACCCGGGTGGTCGGCGTGCGCGTCGAGGGTGGCGCCGCAGCGCTCCAGTTCGGCGGCGAAGTCCTCGGCGGAGTGCTTGTCGGTGCCCTCGGAGAAGGCCCGCGCCATGATCGTGGCGACGCCTTCGAAACCGGCCGGCTCGGCCTCCAGGGGCGCGGCCAGGAGCACCTCTACGGCGACGACCTGCTGGCCGGGGCGGTGGCAGCGCAGGACGGTCAGGCCGTTGCCGAGCGCGCCGCGCTCCGGGGCGGGGAAGGCCCAGGGCCTTGCCTCGCCGGCCTGGGGCTGCGGGTGGAACTCCATCGTGGTGAGCTCGGTCACTTGGCCGCCTCCGTGGTGTCGTCGCCGGCCTCGATCGTGGCTTCGGCCTCGGGGTCCTGCGGGGGATCGGCGTCCTCGGCGGTCTCTCCCGCGACGGGCTCGTAGACGAGCACCGCGCGGTTGTCGGGCCGCAGGCGGGCCTTGGCGACCTCCTGGACCTCCTGGGGTGTCACTTCCAGGACGCGCTGGACGGCGGTGAGGGCGAGCTGCGGGTCGCCGAACAGGACGGCGTAACGGCACAGTTCGTCGGCGCGGCCCGCGACCGTGCCGAGCCGGTCGAGCCACTCGCGCTCCAACTGGGCCTGCGCGCGCTCCATTTCCTCGGCGGTGGGGCCCTCCTCGGCGAACCGGGCGAGCTCCTCGTCGATCGCGGTCTCGATGACCGGCACCTCGTAGTCACCGGAGGTCTTCACGTCCAGCCAGCCCAGGGAGGGCGCTCCGGCCAGCCGCAGCAGGCCGAAGTTGGCCGCGACGGCCGTACGGTCGCGCCGTACGAGACGGTTGTAGAGGCGGGAGGACTCGCCGCCGCCGAGGACGGTGAGTGCCAGGTCGGCGGCGTCCGCCTCGCGCGTGCCGTCGTGCGGCAGCCGGTAGGCCGCCATTAGGGCGCGCGCGGGCACCTCCTCCTTCACGACCTCGCGCAGCTGGCTGCCGATGATCTCGGGCAGCGAACCGTCCCGGGGTGCGGGCTTGCCGTCGTGCGAGGCGATGGACCCGAAGTACCTCTCGACCCAGGCGAGCGTCTGCTCCGGGTCGATGTCGCCGACGACCGACAGGACCGCGTTGCCCGGCGCGTAGTACGTGCGGAAGAACGCGCGCGCGTCCTCCAGGGTCGCCGCGTCCAGGTCGGCCATCGAGCCGATCGGGGTGTGGTGGTAGGGGTGGCCCTCGGGGTAGGCGAGGGCGGTGAGCTTCTCGAACGCCGTGCCGTAGGGCACGTTGTCGTAGCGCTGACGGCGCTCGTTCTTGACGACGTCCCGCTGGTTCTCCATGGACTCGTCGTCGAGGGCGGCGAGCAGGGAACCCATGCGGTCGGCCTCCAGCCAGAGGGCGAGCTCCAGCTGGTGGGTGGGCATGGTCTCGAAGTAGTTGGTGCGCTCGAAGCTGGTGGTGCCGTTGAGCGAGCCGCCCGCTCCCTGCACCAGCTCGAAGTGCCCGTTCCCCGTGACCTGTCCCGAACCCTGGAACATCAGGTGCTCGAAAAGGTGAGCCAGGCCGGTGCGTCCCTTGACTTCGTGGCGTGAGCCGACGTCGTACCAGAGGCAGACCGCCGCGACCGGGGTCAGGTGGTCCTCGGAGAGCACCACGCGCAGGCCGTTGGCCAGGCGGTGCTCGGTCGCAGTCAGGCCCCCGGTGCCTGCCTGGTCTGTGGCCGTGTGACCCATGGGCATGTACGTCCCTTCGATCGCGGATGCGGTGCTTCGAACCGCGGTTTTCCTGCCGGTCCTGCCACTGTATGCAAGCGTGCGGATCGTCGGCGAAGTTCCCGGACGACATACGCCCACAGCGGATCGCGTAACCTGCGGGCAGCCTCAGCGAGGTTGACCCCCGCGCGCCGGCCGGACCGCCGACACCGGGTCCTGGCAGGCGTTGTCAGTGCCGCGGTCCACAATGGTCGCGTCAGATCCTGTTCACGCTTCAGCAAGAGTGAGCCGAAGGGGACGTGAGCGACCCGTAGGCGAGCGCCCAGAAAAGAGGAGCCGGCAGCGATGGCCCGCCGCAGCACGAAGACCCCGCCGCCCGACGATTCGTACGAGGAGAAGATCCTCGACATCGACGTCGTCGACGAGATGCAGGGCTCCTTCCTCGAGTACGCGTACTCGGTCATCTACTCCCGAGCCCTGCCCGACGCCCGCGACGGTCTCAAGCCGGTGCACCGCCGCATCGTCTACCAGATGAACGAGATGGGGCTGCGCCCCGACCGCGGCTATGTGAAGTGCGCGCGCGTGGTCGGCGAGGTCATGGGCAAGCTGCACCCCCACGGCGACGCGTCGATCTACGACGCCCTGGTGCGCATGGCCCAGCCCTTCTCCATGCGCGTGCCGCTGGTCGACGGCCACGGCAACTTCGGCTCGCTGGGCAACGACGACCCGCCGGCCGCCATGCGCTACACCGAGTGCCGCCAGGCCCAGGCGACGAGCCTGATGACGGAGTCGATCGACGAGGACACGGTCGACTTCACGCCCAACTACGACGGCCAGGAGCAGGAGCCGGTCGCCCTGCCCGCCGCCTTCCCGAACCTCCTGGTGAACGGCTCCTCGGGCATCGCGGTCGGCATGGCGACGAACATGCCCCCGCACAACCTCGCCGAGGTCATCGCGGCCGCCCGGCACCTGATCCGCTTCCCGAACGCGGATCTGGACACGTTGATGAAGTTCGTACCGGGCCCCGACCTGCCCACCGGCGGCCGCATCGTCGGCCTCGCCGGCATCCGGGACGCCTACGAGTCGGGCCGCGGCACCTTCAAGATCCGCGCCACGGTGGAGATCGAAACCGTCACGGCGCGCCGCAAGGGCCTGGTCATCACCGAACTGCCCTTCGCGGTCGGCCCCGAGAAGGTCATCGCCAAGATCAAGGACCTGGTCGGCTCCAAGAAGATCCAGGGCATCGCCGACGTCAAGGACCTCACCGACCGCGCGCACGGCCTGCGCCTGGTCATCGAGATCAAGAACGGCTTCGTGCCGGAGGCCGTCCTGGAGCAGCTGTACAAGCTGACGCCGATGGAGGAGTCCTTCGGCATCAACAACGTCGCCCTGGTGGACGGCCAGCCGCTGACGCTGGGTCTCAAGGAGCTCCTGGAGGTCTACCTCGACCACCGCTTCGAGGTCGTACGGCGGCGCAGCGAGTTCCGCCGCACCAAGCGGCGCGACCGTCTGCACCTGGTGGAGGGCCTGCTGACCGCCCTCGTCGACATCGACGAGGTCATCCGGCTGATCCGCTCCAGCGAGAACTCCGCGCAGGCCAAGGAGCGCCTGATGGAGCGCTTCTCCCTGTCGGAGGTCCAGACCCAGTACATTCTGGACACCCCGCTGCGCCGCCTCACCAAGTTCGACCGGATCGAGCTGGAGTCGGAGAAGGAGCGGCTGAACGCGGAGATCGCGGAGCTGACCCGGATCCTCGAGTCGGACGCGGAGCTGCGCAAGCTGGTCTCCACCGAACTGGCCGCGGTGGCCAAGAAGTTCGGCACCGATCGGCGCACGGTCCTGCTGGAGGCGTCGGGCGCCCCCGCGGCCGCCGTACCGCTGCAGGTCGCGGACGACCCGTGCCGGATCCTGCTCTCCTCGACGGGCCTGCTGGCCCGCACGTCGAACGGCGAGCCCTTCGGGGAGGACGCCGACGCCCGGCGCGTGAAGCACGACGTGATCGTCTCGGCGGTCCCGGCCACGGCTCGCGGCGAGATCGGCGCGGTGACCTCCTCCGGCCGCCTGCTGCGGATCAACGTCGTCGACCTCCCGCAGCTCCCGGACACGGCGTCGGCGCCGAACCTCGCGGGCGGAGCACCCCTGTCGGAGTTCATCTCCCTGGAGGACGGCGAGACGGTGGTCTGCCTGATCACGCTCGACGAGTCCTCCCCCGGCCTCGCCCTCGGCACGGAACAGGGCATCGTCAAGCGTGTGGTCCCCGACTACCCGTCCAACAAGGAGGAGTTGGAGGTCATCACGCTCAAGGACGGTGACCGGATCGTCGGCGCGATCGAGCTGCGCACCGGCGAGGAGGACCTCGTCTTCATCACGGACGACGCACAGCTGCTGCGCTACCAGGCCTCCCAGGTCCGTCCCCAGGGCCGTCCGGCGGGCGGCATGGCGGGCATCAAGCTCACCGAGGGCGCGAAGGTCATCTCCTTCACGGCCGTCGACCCGGCGGCGGACGCGGTCGTGTTCACGGTCGCGGGCTCGCGCGGCACGCTCGACGACTCGGTCCAGACGACGGCCAAGCTCACCCCGTTCGACCAGTACCCGCGCAAGGGCCGCGCCACCGGCGGCGTCCGCTGCCAGCGGTTCCTGAAGGGTGAGGACTGCCTGTCCCTGGCCTGGGCGGGCCCCGTCCCTGCCAAGGCGGCGCAGAAGAACGGCACCCCGGCCGACCTCCCGGAGATCGACCCGCGCCGCGACGGCTCGGGGGTGTCCCTGGCGAAGACGGTGGCGGTGGTGGCGGGACCCGTCTAGGCCTCGGGATCCAGCTCCGCCGGACCCCTCTCCGGATCCTGTACGTAGCGCAGGACGCCCCACATGCCGTGCTCGTCGGCGGCGTGCGGGGCGTGGCGCGCGCACTCCTCCAACTCCTTGCGGAGGGCGGGCGCGTCGATGCCGGAGCCGATGACGACGAGCTGGGTCCGACGCTTCTCGTCGGGCGCCCAGGGCTCCGGGTAGAACCGCAGGAACGGCCCCACCGCGTGGACGGCGTACCGGTTCTGGAGGTCGTACGCCCCGAAGTCGACGTACCCCTTGATCCGGTACAGGCCTTCGGGCCTGCTGTCGAGGAACTGCATCAACCGGCGCGGGTCCATGGGCACGTCGGAGCTGACGGACACACTGTCGTAGGCGGCGTGCAGATGGTCGGAATGGTCGTGCTCGGCGTGAGCGTCACGGTTCTCGAGATCGTCGAAGGACAGCTGCCCGACGCGTTCCTGGCTCGGCCGGCAGTCGAAGAGGAACTCAGGGTCGACGCGCGCGTATGTCGCGGGCACGACGGCGGCACGGTCGGCAAGGGACCGAACGAGTGCGAGGACCCTTTCCCCGTCGGCGGCCCGGTCGAGCTTGTTGACGACGACGAGGTCGGCGAGAGCGAGATGCCGGTCCACCTCGGGATGCTTCGCGCGGGTGTCGTCGAACTCGGCGGCGTCAACGACCTCGACGAGGCCGCCGTACACGATCCCCGGATGCTCACTGGCCAGCACCATGCGCACGAGTTCCTGCGGCTCGGCGAGGCCGCTCGCCTCGATGACGACGACGTCGATGCCGGCGGCGGGCCGGGCGAGCCGCTCCAGGTACACATCCAGCTCACCGGTGTCGACGGCACAGCACAGACAGCCGTTGCCGAGGGACACGGTGGAGTCCCCGAGCGCACCGGCGACGGCCATGGCGTCGATCTCGATGGCCCCGAAGTCGTTCACGATCGCCCCGATGCGGCTGCCGCCGCTGCGGTGCAGGAGGTGATTGAGAAGGGTGGTCTTGCCGGAGCCCAGGAATCCGGCGAGTACGACGACCGGGATCTGCCGGACGCCGTGGCTCGGCTGACTCAATTGTGCGACCTCTCTGACACCGACGCGTGCACCGGATCGCGCTCCCGGCGCACGCACGAGGATTGAATGCCGGACCAGGATACGAGCCGGAACAATCACTGCGAAGTGAACGATTGTTAGCAGCACTTGCGGGGCAGACGTTGGGGAAGGCGCCGGAGTGTGCGACCCTCGCTTCCCTCCGTGCGCCGCCTCTCCGCCTCCCTGCCGATCAGAGCCGCTCGGCATCCTGGGAGACGGCAAGCGCCGCCCACCGCTCGCCGGTCCCCCACAGTCGACCCGCACCCCGACGACCGGCGGACGGCCGCCTGATTCGGGGGTTGACATGACCACACAGAACTTTCGGACGCGGGGACTGAGGTCCGCCGCCGCAGTCGGCATCGGCGTAGCGGCGGGCGTCCTCGCCACACTGGCGGCGCGGCGCCACGCGCTTGAGTCGCTGCGCATACGCCTGGACCATCTGGAGCGGAGCGCACACACGCAGCAGGACGCCAACCTCGCCACCCAGCAACGCCAGCACTGGGAGTTGCTGAGCAAGGCAATTGACGATCCCGAACTCGCTGAGGTGCTGGACCTCTACGAGGCCTCCGTCTCCCCCAAACAGCGCCGGCAGTATCTCTTCGCCAACGCGCTCTACACGAACCTGCTCTTCTACTACCGCATCGGGAACCTGAGCAAGGACGAGTTCTTCAAGCACGTACGGGGGATGTTCCAGAACCCGATCGTGAGGGAGTACTGGTACACCACTCAGCAACAGCGGGCGAGTCTCGCGGACACCGACGAAGCGGAACTCGGTCTGCTCGTCGACGCTCTGCTGCAGCAACTCGAGGAGGCCGACACCGAGGAGTGGTGGGTGGTGGGCGAGTCGCCGGGCGAACCGGGTGGGCCATGACGTCCAGGACCGGCCCGGAGCGGTACCGCTCGGGCCGACCCTCCCTGCCCCAGGGCTAGGCGTCCGGAATATCCGCCTTCGCCTTCACCAGGGTCTCGCGGGAAATCACGACAATGCGCTCATAGTCAGCACGTGCCGCATCAGGCGGAAGCATGGATTCCAGTGAATCGGTCATATCCGTGCCGATTATGGCGAAATTCCCATCTGCCAATTCGAAGATATCGGGGCATGTCGCCCCGTTGGTGCTACCTCGATGGCGTGGAGCGACGCCAAGGCGGCGGACGATCTGACTCACTGTCAAATTCCCTTTGATCTCAGGCACACACAAGGCACGCAAGCGCCTGCGCACGCTGAGGCACGTGCGCGGTGGCATCCTTGCAGTCCTGAGCGCAAACTCGATCTCCGACCCCACCGCATGGCACGAGCAGACCACCCGGGCAGACCACCGACGGTGCGCACCGTAGTCAACTCTCCTCAACCTCTGCGGGGTGCGCCCATTTATGGCTTCGTTATCACCGATTGGTGTGAGTGCCGCTCACAGGTCGAATGAACGCCCCCAAGAGTGATGGAAGTCGGCGAAGTCCGCATCACAGCCCCATAGCCAGACAAGAATGTCCATCAAGCCGCCGGCACCGCCACCGGCGCCCCCGGCCCCACATACCGCGCCACCGGCCTGATGATCTTCGAGTCCTCCGCCTGCTCCAGGATGTTCGCGCTCCAGCCGACGACGCGCCCCGCCGCGAACGTCGGGGTGAACATCTCCCGCGGCAGACCGCACTGCTCCATGACGACGCCCGCGTAGAACTCGACGTTCGTGTGCAGCTCCCGCCCCGGTTTCAACTCGGCCAGGATCGCCTCGACATGACGCTCGACCTCCACGGCGAACTCCACGCGCGGACCTCCGAAACTCCGGGCCACCTCGCGCAGCATGCGGGAACGCGGGTCCTCAGTCCGGTAGATCGCGTGACCGAAGCCCATGATGCGGTCGCCTGCGAGGACCCGTTCACGGATCCAGGGCTCGATGCGGTCAGGGTTACCGATCGCGTCGAGGGTGTCCAGCGCACGGCTCGGCGCACCACCGTGCAGCGGACCGGACAGCGCCCCCACGGCCCCGACGAGGCACGCGGCCACGTCCGCTCCCGTCGACGTGATGACCCGCGCCGTGAAGGTTGATGCATTGAAGCCGTGGTCAATGGTTGAAATCAAGTACTGCTCGACCGCCCTGGCCCGCCTCGGGTCCGGCACCGAACCGGTCAGCATGTAGAGGTAGTTGGCCGCGTAGGACAGGTCGCTCCGGGGCTCCACCGGCTCCAGACCCCGGCCCAGCCGGTGCAGCGCCGTGAGCAGCGTCGGTACGGCCGCGGCCGCCGCGAGA
Organism: Streptomyces sp. NBC_00461; assembly: GCF_036013935.1. Classification (NCBI taxonomy): domain Bacteria; kingdom Bacillati; phylum Actinomycetota; class Actinomycetes; order Kitasatosporales; family Streptomycetaceae; genus Streptomyces; species Streptomyces sp. NBC_00461. The sequence continues at coordinate 7,250,286 of NZ_CP107902.1, read as the reverse complement.
GTGTCCCGGCGGCGGTCGGCCGCGTCGAGGTCGTACACCGGCCGGAAGCCCTTGGCCGCGCCGAGCAGCGACAGTGCCGTGCGCATGCCGGCCAGCGGGCCGGACCGTCCGCTCGCGGCGGCGATGGCGGGCAGGGCCGCGCGTACCTCGTCGGGCAGCTTCCGCAGGGCCGCCGTCTCGGCGGTGAAGGCCGCGCGCCGCGTGCCGTCCGGCAGCTCGCCGTGGACCAGGAGATACCAGACGTCCTCGAAGCCGCGGCTTTGCGCGAGCTCGACGGCCGAGTACTGGCGGTAGTGATAGAAGCCCTCGATCCCGCGGACGTCCCCGATCTCGGTATCGGTGACGACGACACCGGCGAGCCCGCGCGGCACGTCGATGGTGGCGGTTGCTGACCTGTTGACGGACATGATTCCTCCCTGGACTTGATCCCTCTCTGGACTTGATCCCTCCCTGGGATTGATTCGACTGTCCATGCTTGACTGTATTGCTGTCAATGTTGATTGGATCAATATGCATCAATCTCAGGAATCCATATATCGTTATGCCGATACGGTGATGCCATGCGCGATCAAGAGCCCTCCGCCAGCCGCTCCGAGCAGCGGCTGACCACAAAGGAAGCCGCCGAACTGCTGGGCGTGAAGCCCGAGACCGTGTACGCGTACGTGAGCCGCGGCCAGCTCGGCAGCCGACGCGTGCCCGGCGGCCGGGGCAGCACCTTCGACGTCAAGGAGGTGGAGACGCTCGCCCGGCGCAACAGGCGGGAGAGCAGCGGGACTTCGGCATCGGACGGTGAGCTCTCGGTCCGGACCCGCATCACGCTCATCGAGCCCGACCGGTACTACTTCCGGGGCGTCGACGCCGCTGAACTGGCCACACGCCACTCCTACGAGGAGGTCGCGGAGTGGCTGTGGACCAGCCGGATGCGCCCGGGCATCGAGTTCACGGCACCCGAAGCCTCCGTCGCCGTCGCCCGCCGTGCCGTGGGCGCGCTGCCCGAACACACCGGGCCGACCGACCGGTTGCGGGTCGCGGCGATCGCGGCCGCGGTCGCGGACCCGCTGCGCTTCGACCTCTCCGAGGACACTGTTCTCGGCACAGCACGCACCCTCATCCCCACCCTCGTCGCCGCCCTGCCTCCGGTCCGGCGCGGCCATCGCGACGAGGGCCCACTGGCCCGGCGGCTGTGGGCACGGCTGAGCGGACGGGAGGCGGACGAGGCCTCGCTGCGCGTGCTGAACACCGCGCTCGCCCTACTCGTCGACCACGACCTCGCCGCCTCGACCCTCGCGGTGCGTGTCGCCGCCTCGGCCCGCGCCCACGCCTACGCGGCCGTCTCCGCCGGCCTCGGCGTGCTCGAAGGCCCCCTGCACGGGGCGGCCAGCGGGCTCGCCCACCGGCTGCTGCTCGACGTGCTCGAAGAGGGCGACGCGGCCCCCGTGATCGCGGAGGAGCTGCGGGCGGGCCGCCGCATTCCGGGACTCGGCCACCGGCTCTACCCTCGCGAGGACCCACGCGCGCGTGTCCTGTTCGGCCTCCTGGAGGAGATCCCCGGCGCCGCACCCGCCCTCGCCGCGGCGCGCGACGTCGTGGCCACCACCGCCCGCCACACGTCACTGCACGCCAACGTCGACCTGGCCCTGGCGGTCCTCACCGCCTCCTCGGGCATGCCCTCCACGGCGGGCGAGACGATCTTCGCGGTGGCCCGTACGGCGGGCTGGATCGCCCACACGCTGGAGGAGTACGGGGAACGCCCGCTGCGCATGCGCCCGACCGGCCACTACGTCGGTCCGAGGCCGCCCCAGCCGCTGCCGTCACCGGAATAGGACACGGCCGCACAGGACACCGGTCGGTCGCACGGGACACGACCGTGACTGGAAGCCACCGCGAGCCAAGTCAGGTTAGGCTCACCTCTGTGAGTACGTGCTCGACCGTGTCCCGGGAGCTCGACGAGCCGATCTCGGGAACCGCGGCCACCGCGAGGACCTGGCTGCTGCTGGAGCAGCCGGGCCCCTGGGGCGCCAACGCGCTCACGTCGAGCCATCTCGATCCGGCGGTCGGCCGCGCGCTGGAAAACGCCGCGAAGGACACGGGCGTACGCATCGCGCTCATCCGACGTCCGGGGCGGCACGCCGACTACGGCACGCCCGCCGCACGGCAGGTGTACGCGGCCCACACGGTGCCCGGCAAGGCTTGGCTGCACTCCGCCACGGCCTGCGATCCACGGACCCTGCTCGACCTCGACTTCGCCGCGCTCGGCCGGGGCGATCACACCACCTTCGACTCGGTGCTCGAAGCCCGGCCCCACACCGGTGACCCGCTCGCCCTCGTCTGCACCAACGGCAAGCGCGACCGCTGCTGCGCGCTGCTCGGCCGACCGCTCGCGGCCGAGCTCGCCTCCTCCGGGGTGGAGGGCGTCTGGGAGGTCACTCATCTGGGTGGCCATCGCTTCTCGCCCACGCTGCTCGTCCTGCCGTACGGATACGCGTACGGCCGCGCCGAGGCCCACGCCGTCAAGGAGATCCTGAGCGGCGCCCAGGAGGGCCGCATCGTCGTGGAAGGGTGCCGCGGGGGATCCGCCTGGGAGCGGCCGGGCCAGGCGGCCGAGCTGGCGGTGCGCGCGGCAGCGTGCGAGTTCGCGGCGGGCGCCCTGAGCGTCGTACGGACGGACGGGACCGCGCCGCTCTGGCAGGTGACCGTCGCCCACACGGACGGACGCCGGTGGCGCGTCGAGGTGGCGCAGGGAGCGTCCCTGCCGCCCCGCCCGGAAAGCTGCGGGACGTCGGTTCTGGGCTCGCCCGCGCGCATGGAGGTCCTGGCGGTGCATGACGAGGACGGCCGCACTCGTGAGTTGACCCGGTCGGTCAACGCTTCGACCTGCTTGTCCATCCATTGATCAAGAGATCCATGCCACACCCCCTTCGGCGGTTCCGGCAGGTCCACGTACCGTCGTGGGTATGAGCCGCACTCCCCCCGCACGCCGCCTGCGCCTTGGCCTGCCGAAGCGGGTGTTCTCGCAGGTACTGCTGATGCAGGTGGTGATCGCCGCGGGGGTCGCGGTGCTCGCGACCGGACTGTTCCTGGCCCCGCTGAGCAAGCAGCTGGACAACGAGGCGATGCGCCGCGCCCTGGCCATCGCCGAGACGACGGCCCAGGATCCACACATCGCCGAGGGGGTACTGACCACCCCGCCGACCAGGACCGGCCCGGTGCAGAAGGAGGCCGAGCGGATCCGGCGCGCCACCCACGCCGAGTACGTCGTGGTCCTGGACCGGCACAAGGTTCGCTGGTCGCACCCCACGGAGTCGGAGATCGGCCACATCGTCTCCACCGACCCCACCGACGCCCTGGCCGGCAAGCACGTCATGGAAATCGACAAGGGCACCCTGGGCCGGTCGGCCCGCGGCAAGGTGCCTCTGCGGGACTCCGAAGGCAAGATCATCGGGGCAGTCTCGGTCGGGATCAAGTACGACAGCGTGCGGGCCGAGCTCATCGGCGCGATCCCCGAACTGCTCGCGTACGCCGGCGGCGCCCTGGCCGTCGGTGCGCTGGCCGCCTGGGTGATCTCCCGGAGGGTCCAGCGGCAGACCCGTGACCTGGCTTTCTCGGACATCTCGGCGCTGCTCGCGGAGCGCGAGGCGATGCTGCACGGCATCCGGGAGGGCGTCGTCGCCCTGGACCGCGCCGGCCGCATCCGCCTCCTCAACGACGAGGCGCATCGCCTGCTGAGCATCGACGACGAGGCCCTCGGCCGCTCCCCCGACGAGGCGCTCGGCGAGGGACGTACGGCCGACATCCTGGGCGGGCGCGTGACGGGCACCGACCTGCTCACCGTCCGCGGGCAGCGCGTCCTGGTCGCCAACCGCATGCCCACCGACGACGGCGGCGCCGTGGCCACCCTGCGCGACCGCACCGAGCTGGAGCAACTCGGCCGGGAACTCGACTCGACGCGCGGCCTGATCGACGCCCTGCGGGCCCAGGACCACGAGCACGCCAACCGCATGCACACGCTGCTGGGGTTGCTCGAACTGGAAATGTACGACGACGCCGTGGACTTCGTCGGTGAGGTGGTCGGCGACCATCGGGCCACCGCCGAGCAGGTCACGGAGAAGATCCAGGATCCGCTGCTCGCCGCGCTGCTGGTCGGCAAGGCCACCGTCGCGGCAGAGCGCGGCGTGGCCCTCTGGGTCTCCGACCGGACACAGCTCCCGGACCGGCTGATCGATCCCAGGGGGCTCGTCACGATCGTCGGGAACCTGGTGGACAACGCGCTCGACGCGGTCGCGGGCACCCTCCACGCGCGCGTGGAGATCGAGTTGCACGCCGAGGGACGTACCGCCGTCCTCAGGGTGCGCGACACGGGCCCCGGAATCCCTGCGGAGCAGCGCGAGTTGGTCTTCACCGACGGATGGTCCACGAAGGAGCCGCCCGCGCACCGCAAGCGCGGCATCGGGCTCTCCATGGTCCGCAGGCTCGCCGAGAGGCAGGGCGGCAGCGTTTCGGTCGACGAGGCGCACGGCGGCGGCGCGGAGTTCACCGTCGTCCTGCCGGAGGCGCTGACCGAGACGGAGTCGACGCTGGAGCCGGCGCTGGAGCCGGCCCTCAGCGCAACCGCGGACATGCCCGCCGAGGAGGAGTCGCGATGATCGAGGTCCTGGTCGTGGACGACGACACCAGAGTCGCGCGGGTCAACGCCGCCTACGTCGAGAAAGTGCCGGGCTTCCACGTCGCCGGCGAGGCGCACAACGCGGCCGAGGCACTGCGTCAGGTGGAGTCGCTGCCCCGTCTGGATCTGGTCCTCATGGACCACTATCTGCCCGACGACACGGGCCTCGCGGTGGTCCAGGAGATGCGCCGCCGCGGCCACCAGACCGACGTGATCATGGTGACGGCGGCCCGCGACGTGGCGACGGTGCAGGCCGCGATGCGGCACGGAGCGCTGCAGTACCTGGTCAAGCCGTTCGCCTTCGCGGGCCTGCGCGCCAAGCTGGAGGCGTACGCGCAGTTGCGCCGCACGCTCGACGGCGGCGGCGAGGCGGAACAGGCGGAGGTGGACCGCATCTTCGGCGCCCTGTCGGCGTCTTCGGAGCCGGGGCTGCCCAAGGGGCACTCCCCCACCACCGCGGAGCTGGTGCGTCAGTCCCTGATGGGCGCCGAAGGCCCGCTGTCCGCCCAGGAGATCGCCGACCGGACGGGTGTGAGCCGCCAGACCGCCCAGCGCTATCTCAAGCTCCTGGAACGCACCGGACGGGCCCGGCTCACCCTGAAGTACGGCGACGCGGGCCGCCCTGAACACCGTTACGTGTGGGCGACCCGCGCCTGAGGGCACGGCCGGTGGGGGCGGGGGAAGGGGCCGCACCCTCCTGGTGGATACGGATTCAGCCCGCGGCCTTCTCCACGAACTCGGTGGTGAACGTCTTACTCAGGTCCACCTTGGCGTTCTTGATGTTGGGGTTGAACGCCTTGAGCACCTTCTCGACGGTCTCGGGGCCGTCCTTGGGCATGACGCCGTCGTCGGTGAACATCGGCAGCGTGCTCTCGATGGCCGCGGCGTAGAGGAGCTTGTTGCCCTGCGAGTAGTCGGCGGGCATCTTCGCCGCGATCTGGCTGGAGCTGTGTGTGGACATCCACTTGAGCGTCTTGACGAATGCATTGGCCAACTTCTGGACGGTGTCTCGGTGACTGTTGACCCAGTCCGTCTGCATGTACAGGCTTGACGACGGGTACGGACCGCCGAGAGCCTCCTGGGAGCCCTCCGGAGTCCGCATGTCGAGGAGGACCTTGCCCGCCTTCTTGTCCAGGATCGTGGCGACGGTCGGGTCGGTCGTCATTCCCCCGTCGATGGCACCCCTCTGGAGCGCCGAGATGAAGGTCGGTCCCGCTCCGACGGCGACGGGCGTGAAGTCGCTGACCTTCACCCCGTTCTTGACGGCGAGGTACTTGGTGAGGAAGTCGGTCGACGAACCGAGACCGGTGATGCCGAGCTTCTTGCCCTTGAAGTCCTTGGGCGACGTGATGTCGCCGGCCGCCTTCGTGGAGACGATCTCCACCTCGCCGGGCGCATGCGAGAACTGCACGACGGACTCGATGGCCTTGCCCTTCGTCTGCAGGTCGAGGGTGTGGTCGTAGAAGCCGACGGCCCCCTGGACCTGCCCGGAGACGAGCGCTGTCTCGGCCTGGACACCGGCGGGCTCGCTCAGCAGCTCCACGTCGAGACCCTCGGCGTCGAAGTAGCCGAGCCGCTGGGTGAGCATCGCGGGCATGTAGATCACCTTGTCCAGGCCGCCGACCATGATCTTGACCTTCGTGCCCTTGCCGTCCCCCTTGCTGCCGGAGCCGCTGGACGCGGTACTGGCCGCGTCGTTGGCACAGGCGGTGAGGGAGGAGAGGGCGAGCAGACCTGCGGCGGCCAGGGTGGTGTATCTGACGGGCTTGCGCATGACGGGTTCACGTCCTTGTGAGAGGGCGGTGCGGGGAGCGGAGAGGACAGGAGAGGCGGCTCGGGAGGAGAGGCGGCTCGGCCGGGTTCAGCTGTCGGAACCCGCCGGCTTCCACCGGAAGATGCGGCGCTCGGCGAAGGTCAGCAGTCCCTCGGCGGCGAGTGCCACGACGGCGAGGATGACCATCGCCGCGTACACACCGGCCGTGTTGAAGGTTCCCTGCGACTGCGAGATGAGCAGGCCGACGCCCTTGGTCGCGCCGATGTACTCGCCGACGATGGCGCCGATGAGGGCGAAGCCGAAGCTGACGTGGAGGCTGGTGAAGATCCACGAGGTCGCGGAGGGCACGACTACCTGAAGCGTCACCCTGCGGTCGCTCGCGCCGAGGATCCGGGCGTTCGCGACGAGGTTGCGGTCGACCTCGCGGGCGCCCTGGAAGGCGTTGAAGAAGACCGGGAAGAAGACCAGGACGACGGCCGACGCGACCTTGGAGGCGGGGCCCAGGCCGAACCAGATCATGAAGATCGGAGCGAGGACGATCCTGGGTATCGAGTTGAGCACCTTGATGTATGGACCAAGGACATCGGCGAGGAAGGTGATCCGCCCCAGCGTGATGCCGAACACGACACCGGCGATCACACCGAGGACCCAGCCGAGCAGCGCCTCGTACAGCGTGTACCAGATCTGCTCGCCGAGGGACCCGATGGCGGTCCCGTGCATCACCCAGGTGTGGATCTGGTCCCAGATCTTCGAGGGCATCGAGAAGTTGAACGGATCGATGACCTTGGTCCGGGCGAGCACCTCCCACAGACCGAGGACGGCGACCAGAAGCAGTACCCGGGCGGCATTGACGACGATCTTGCGTCTACGGGCCGCACGCGCGCGTGAGTGTGCGCGGTTCGTCTTGTTGCCTGGCTCGGTCACGTCCGGCGCGACCTGGGCCTCGGGCATGACGTCAGGCGACATGGGCGGCACCCCTCTCACGGGTGATCCGGACCTCTTCGCCGAGGGACTCCCAGATCTCGCGGTAGATCTCGATGAACCGCGCCTCCAGGCGCACGGACTCGACCTTGCGCGGCCGGGGCAGGTCGATGTCGAAGACCTGCTTGACGGTGGCGGGGCCGGCCGTCATCACGACGACCTTGTCGGCCAGCGCGATCGACTCCTCCAGGTCGTGCGTGACGAACACGACGGAGGCGCCCGTGCCGGCCCACAGCTCCAGCAGTTCGTCCGACATCAACGCCCTGGTCTGCACGTCGAGCGCCGAGAAGGGCTCGTCCATGAGCAGGATCTCGGGGTCGTTGACGAAGGTCGCGGCGAGCGCGACGCGCTTGCGCTGACCGCCGGAGAGCTGGTGCGGGTAGCGGTCCTCGAAGGCCGAGAGGCCGACCCGGGCCAGCCATTCGCGCGCCTTCTGCTTCGCCTCCGCCTTGGGCACGCCACGGAAGCGCGGGCCCGCCATGACGTTGGACAGGACGGTTCGCCAGGGGAAGGTGGCGTCCTGCTGGAAGACGAAACCGACCTTGTCGCCGACGCCGTTCACCGGCTCACCGGCGACCAGGACCTCACCCTCGGTGGGTTCCTCCAACCCGCTGACCAGGGTCAACGTGGTCGACTTACCGCAGCCCGTAGGGCCGACGACCGCGACGAACTCGCCGCGCCCGACCGTGAGGTCCAGCTCCCTCACGGCCGTGTGCAGACCCCCCGACGGGGTCCTGAAGATCTTGCTCGCGCCCCGGAGCTGAATGGCGGGGCTGGTGTCTGCGCTCATGGCCGGGGACGGTAGGTGTGGCAAGGGGCACGGCAGCAGCCTTGTGAGCGCATGCCGTTCTTTTGCTTGCAACAGCCTGTTGTGCTCGTTTTGCTCGCGCTACAACTGCGGAGCCGAACACGGGCCTGAGGCCCGCCTGGCCTTGACAGAAAGAGGCCCGATGATTGACGTCCTGGTCGTGGACGACGACTTCCGCGTCGCCGAGATAAACGCCAAGTACGTGGGAAAGGTTCCCGGTTTCCGGGTCGCCGCCCGCGCACACAGCGCTGCCCAGGCTCTGGCCAGTGTGCAGCGCGGGTCCATCGACCTGGTCCTGCTCGACCACTACCTGCCCGACCAGACGGGCCTCGATCTCGTCCACCGCATGCGGGAGCAGGGGCACGGCACGGACGTCATCATGATCACCGCGGCCAGCGACGTGACAACCGTGCAGGCCGCGATGCGCCTCGGAGCGCTGCACTATCTGGTCAAGCCGTTCACCTTCGCCGCCCTGCGCACCCGCCTCGACTCGTACGCCGCCCTGCGCCGCACCGTCGATCGGGTCGGCGGCCGCGGCATCGCCGGCCAGGACCAAGTGGACCGGATCTTCGGCGCGCTGCGCACCGCCCCGGCCACGTCGTCACCGGGCCTGCCCAGCGGCCAGTCGGAGCCGACGAGCGACCTCATATGCCGCGTACTGCACCACGCAGACCACCCGCTCTCCGCCCACGAGGTCGCCATCGAGACCGGCCTGAGCCGCTCCACCGCCCAGCGCTACCTCCGCAACCTCGAACAGACCGGCCGCCTCCGCCTCACGCTGAAATACGGCGACACAGGCCGCCCGGAACACCTCTACGCATGGGTGGCCCCGTAACCCGAAGCCACTTGGGCCACCCCGCCGCTCGACCAGCAGCCCGTTGTGCCGTACGACGACGGGGGCGGCAGTCCCTACACCGCTCCCGCTCCAGTCAGCGCCCGCACCTCGGTCTCCGCGTGCTTGGCCTCGTCCGGGATCTCGGCGGAGGTGACCGTACCGAGCCAGCCGGCGAGGAAGCCCATCGGGATCGACACGAGGCCGGGGTTCTGAAGCGGGAAGTACTGGAAGTCGACGCCCGGGAACAGCGATTCCGGACCGCCCGAGACCACCGGCGACAACATGACAAGACCCAAGGCGGGGATCAGCCCGCCGTAAACCGCCCACACGGCGCCGCGGGTGGTGAAGTTGCGCCAGAACAGCGAGTACAGCAGGACCGGGAGATTCGCGGACGCGGCGACTGCAAAGGCGAGGCCCACCAGGAAGGCGACGTTCAGGTCACGGGCCAGCAGGCCGAGGGCGATCGCGACCACGCCGATCCCGACCGAGGCGATCCGCGCCACGGCCACCTCGCTGCGCGGCTTGGCGTGGCGGCGCCGCAGCGACGCATACAGGTCGTGGGCCACGGACGCCGAGGAGGCGAGTGTGATTCCGGCGACCACCGCGAGGATGGTGGCGAAGGCCACGGCGGCGACGATCGCAAAGAGAACCGTTCCTCCTGTGGAACCGGCTCCGCCGCCCAGGTTGAGCGCCAGGAGCGGAACCGCCGTGTTCCCGGCCGCGCTCGACCCGCGTACCGCCTCCGGCCCCACGATCGCGGCCGCGCCGAAGCCGAGGACGATCGTCATCAGGTAGAAGCCGCCGATGAGCCCGATCGACCAGAGCACCGAGCGGCGGGCGGCCCGGGCCGTGGGCACCGTGTAGAAACGGGACAGGATGTGCGGCAGCCCCGCCGTGCCCAGCACCAGGGCGAGCCCGAGGCTGATGAAGTCGAAGCGGGCGGTCCAGCCTCCGCCGTACTTGAGTCCCGGTGCCAGGAACGCGTCGCCGTGACCACTGCGCTCGGCCGCCGTCAGCAGCAGTTGGTCGAAGTCGCCGTGGAACCGGAGCAGGACGAGCACGGTCAGCGCCACCGTACCGGCGAGCAGGAGAACCGCCTTGACGATCTGGATCCAGGTGGTGGCCCGCATCCCTCCCAACGACACATAGATCACCATGAGCGCGCCGACGCCGATGACGGTCCAGGCTCGCGCGGCTCCGCTCGTCCCCCCGAGCAGCAGTGCGACCAGGCTCCCCGCGCCCACCATCTGCGCTACCAGATAGAGAACGGACACGGTGACCGAGGAAGTTCCCGCCGCGATCCGAACGGGTCTCTCGCTCATCCGCGCCGCGACCACGTCGGCCAGCGTGAACCGCCCGCAGTTGCGCACCAGTTCGGCGACGAGGAAGAGCACCAGCAGCCAGGCGACGAGGAAGCCGACCACATACAGCAGCCCGTCGTATCCGAAGAGCGCGATGAGCCCGGTGACACCGAGGAAGGACGCGGCCGACATGTAGTCGCCCGCGATGGCAAAACCATTCTCCATGGGCGAGAAGAGGCGCCCGCCCGCATAGAACTCCTCCGCCGAGCCACGCCGGTTGCGGCTCACCCATGTCGTGATCGCCAGAGTGACGGCGACGAACGCGCTGAACAGAAACAGCGCCAGCGTCTGGTGGTTGCCCGTCACAGCGCACCACCTCGTACGCCCCGTGTCAGTTCCTGGGTGTCCCAGCGCAGTTCGAGCGCGGCCCGGTCCCTGCGCAGCCGCGCATGCCGGGCGTATGCCCATGCGAACAGGAACGTCGTGAGGAACTGCCCGAGCCCCGCGAGCATCGCCACGTTCACGGCGCCCGCCACGGGATGCGCCATCAACCCGGGTGCGCTGGTGGCGGTCACCACGTACCCCAGATACCAGACGAAGAAGACGATGACTCCCGGCACCACGAACCTGCGGTACCGGCTGCGCACTTCCTGGAACGCCGCGCTGCGCTGCACCTCGAGATAGACCTCGGCCGCAACGGCTGCCCCGTCTTCGCCCGCCCGCCGCTCAGAACCGGCCTCGGGCACCGGCACCTGTCCGCCGAGGCCGTCCAACTCGCCCCATCCGGAGGCAAGTGCGTCGTACCACGGGTCGTCGTATCTCACGCCCCCGGGCGCCTCGGCGAAGGACGTCTCGTGGTCCTCGCGGTGCTCGGCCGAACCATCGCCGCCACCCCCGCCTCCGCGAGGACGGCCATTGCTTGACTGCATGCCCAAGGATGGACAGAACGGGAAGATCCCTGACTCTTCTTCTCCTCGCTCTTCACCCCATCAGGTGACTCACCCCACCGGCGGCCGCGCAAGCCCCTTCGCATACGCGTAACGCACCGCCTGGGCGCGATCCTTGAGCCCGGTCTTGGCGAAGAGGTTGTTGATGTGGGTCTTCACGGTCGCGGTGGAGACATGCAGCTTCCGGGCGATTTCCTGGTTACTGAGGCCTTCGGCGATCAGCAGCAGCACCTCCGTCTCCCGTGCTGTGAGCCCGTCCGGCGCCTCCATGATGGTCGCCGGCGGCGGCTCCGGATCGGACAGCCGCTCCAGCAACCGCCGTTGGATGCTGGGCGACAGCCCCGCGTCCCCGGACAGCACACTCTGCACGGCCCGTACGATCTCGTCCCCTCCCGCGTCCTTGGTGAGATAACCCCGTGCCCCCGCCCGCAACGCCGGGAACAAGGACTCGTCGTCCGCGTACGTCGTGAGCACCACGACTTGCGTCCCGGGGTGCTCGGCACGAATGCGCCGGGTCGCCTCCACACCGTCACAGCGGGGCATACGCAGGTCCATCAGCACCACGTCCGGGGCGAGCTCGGCGACAAGCTGCACCGCCTCGTCCCCGTCGCCCGCGGCGCCGACCACCTCGATCCCGGGCAGCAGGCCCAGCAGCATCACGATGCCCTCACGCACGACGGTCTGGTCGTCCGCGACGACCACGCGCGCGGGCCGCGTCTCCGCCCCTTCCGTCATACGGGCACCTTCAGCGTCACCACGAACCCCTCCTCGTCCGGCCCGGCTTCCAGCGAGCCGCCCAGCAGCTCGGCGCGCTCGCGCATGCCCAGCAGACCGTACCCGCCGCCTGCCCCGGCGAGTTCGCCCGGTGGGCCTCCGGAGTCCCGTACGTCCAGCGTCACTTGCTGGTCGCTGTAGTCCAGCCTCAGTTGCACCTTGGCCCCGGGCGCATGCTTGCGGACGTTCGTCAGGGCTTCCTGAGCGACCCTGCGTACGGCCTGCGACGCCTCGGCCGGCAGCTGCGTGCGCTCACCCGTAATGGTGATCTCGGCTCCGGCCGTCGCACCGACGAGCTGCGCGAGGAAGTCCTCCAGCGGAGTGAGCTCGCCGCGCAGCGCGGACAGGGCGTGCCGCGTCTCGTCGAGACCGGCGCGAGCCATGCCCCGCGCCGCCACCACACGCTCCAGGATCTGCTCCCGGTCGACGCCCCGCTCGATCAGCAGCCGGGCCGCCTCCAGGTGCACGAGCTGCGCCGAGAGGCTGTGTGCCAGTACGTCGTGGATCTCCCGCGCGATCCGGGCCCGCTCCGCGAGCGCCGCCGACTCCGCTTCGGCGGCCCGGGCGGCCCTCTCCTGGGTGAGCAACCGCTGAGCGTTTCCCCGCGCCTCGGCGTCGAGGCGCACGGTGTAGCCCGCGAGGGCGAGACCGACACCGGTGACGGCTGTCGTCAGCAGGTTGTCGTTGTTGACAACCCCGTACAGGCCGAGTGCCACCCCGGCGGCGGGCAGACCGGCCGCCAAGGGCAGCCGCTCCAGCGAGGCGACCGCGCACCCGCACCACATGACGAGTGCAGGAACCCGGAAGTCCGAGGACTGGGCCAGCATCGCGATGCCCTGCAACAGTGCGAGCGACCCCAGGGAGGGCCACAGCCGGTGCCGAAACGTGCAGCGGAAGAAGGCCCAGGCAAGGAATGCCGCCACGAGCACCACTCCGCCGCCCACGACCGCCTTCCAGCCGTGCACATGATCGCTGCTGAAGACTCCCCAGAGCAGCATGCCGAGGACCAGTAGCCGTACGGCCCGGGCGAGCAGGCGCCGGGGCCGGGTGAGTCCCTCCCGGCCGAGTGCCTCCCGCGAGGGCCAGCGCATCCACGCGCTCCGCGTCACACAGGCTCCTTCCGCGCAGGGCGGGCCATGTGGTCACCGTACGCCGTGGTCGCACCCACCGCGGGAGCGGTCGACTGGGCCCGCCAGACCAGGATGCCGGAGCGGACCAGGAGGGTGGCCGCGAGGGCGATGAGCAGGGCGGAGCTGTCCTGGTGCACGCCGACGGCGGCGCCCAGAGCGAAGAGGCCGGCGCGCAGGGCGATGCCGACGATCCAGACGGTCACGCTCGCCTTGGTGCTCTTGCTCCACACGGTGCCGTCCGGCTCGGCCCATATTCGGGTCGTCCAGGCCCAAGCGGCCCCTGTGGCAAGACCGATGAGCAGTTCGATGCCGAGCAGGGCGATCGACTCGACGCGGTGGTGGGCGTCGACGATGCCGGGCTCGCGCAGCGCCACGACCGCAAGGATCGCGGGCAGGAGCCACCAGCGTCGGCCGGTGCCGATCTGCTGGGCCCGGAACTGCCGTACGACCACCAGGACGACGACGGCCGCGATCGCGAGCCCGTTGACAAGCCCGGACATCAGAGCCTCCGTGAGCGAGGAAAGGGATCGACAGCGAGTGCTGTCGACGCCTTCGACGCTACGGAGATTCGCAGGTCAGCAGATCGGAGCTGGGGTGGATCGTGGGTGGATCCGCACCCCGCCGAGGCATCCACCCACGGGTGGAGCCCACCCGCTGGCCCGGTCCCTGCCCCGGCCCCGGCCCCGGCACTGGCCCTGCCCTGGCCCTGGCTGCCAACCTGCCCCTCACCCGGCACCCGGCAATCCTTCTGCCGAGGTCAGCGCTCAGCGCCCAGCCCGGGACAAGGCCAGCCCAGGCCGCCGGCCCCTCGCCCCAAGCCGGGGCGCGGCATAAGACCCCAAAGCCCTGGCCGGACACCTGACCCAATCAACGCCGGCCGCCCGAGCCAGGGCCCATCGAGCGAGCGCTGCATCTCGGGGCCGAGCCAGCCGATCTCCGCCCCCAGGCCCAGCCCGCTATCCCCGCCCCGCCCAGCCCCCGCCAGGCCGAGCGCAGCGGCTACGCGTCGATGCGCGACCGGTCCAGCGTCGCCGCCGAGCTGGAGATGAACTCCTTGCGCGGTGCCACGTCGTTGCCCATCAACAGATCGAAGACCTGCTCGGCGGAGTCCAGGTCGGACAGGTTGATCCGGCGCAGAGTGCGGTGGCGCGGGTCCATCGTCGTCTCGGCCAGCTGGTCGGCGTCCATCTCACCGAGACCCTTGTAGCGCTGGATGGAGTCCTTGTACCGGACGCCCTTGCTCTGGAACTCGAGCAGCTTGTCGCGCAGCTCACGGTCCGAGTACGTGTAGACGTACTTGTCCTGCCCCTTCTTCGGCTGGACGATCTCGATGCGGTGCAGCGGCGGCACCGCGGCGAACACCCGGCCCGCCTCGACCATGGGCCGCATGTAGCGGTGGAACAGGGTCAGCAGCAGGGTCCGGATGTGCGAGCCGTCCACGTCGGCGTCGGTCATCATGATGATCTTGCCGTAGCGGGCCGCGTCAATGTCGAACGTTCGCCCGGAACCCGCTCCTATGACCTGGATGATCGCGCCGCACTCGACGTTCTTGAGCATGTCGGTCACGGACGACTTCTGGACGTTGAGGATCTTGCCGCGGATCGGCAGCAACGCCTGGAACTCGGAGTTCCGGGCCAGTTTGGCCGTGCCGAGCGCGGAGTCTCCCTCGACGATGAACAGCTCGCTGCGGTCCACGTCGTCACTGCGGCAGTCCGCGAGCTTGGCCGGCAGTGACGAGGACTCCAGAGCCGTCTTCCGGCGCTGTGCGTCCTTGTGCTGACGCGCCGCGATACGCGTGCGGGCCGCGGCGACCGCCTTCTCCATGACCACGCGCGCCTGGGCGGCCGCGTCCCGCTTCGTGGACGTCAGGAACGCCTTGAGCTCCTTCGAGATCACGGTGTTCACGATGCGGCGGGCCGCCGAGGTGCCGAGGACCTCCTTGGTCTGGCCCTCGAACTGCGGCTCGGCGAGACGGACGGTGACAACCGCCGTGAGCCCCTCCAGTGCGTCGTCCTTGACGATGTCGTCCTCGGCGACGCGCAGCAGCTTCTTCGCGCGCAGCACCTCGTTCATCGTCTTGGCGACCGCCTGCTCGAAGCCGGCGACGTGAGTGCCCCCCTTGGGGGTGGCGATGATGTTGACGAACGACTTCAGGTTCGTGTCGTAGCCGGTGCCCCAGCGCATCGCGACGTCGACGGCGAGTTCGCGGGTGACCTCGGTGGGCGTCATCTGGCCGTGGTCGTCCAGGACCGGGACGGTCTCCTTGAAGCTGCCCTGGCCGGAGAAGCGGAGGACGTCGTTCACCGGTTTGTCGGTGGCCAGGTACTCGCAGAACTCGCTGATACCGCCGTCGAAGCGGAAGGACTCCTCGCCCTTGCTGCCGCCCTCGCCGAGACCCAACTCGTCGCGGACGACGATGGTCAGGCCGGGCACCAGGAACGCCGTCTGACGGGCGCGCTGGTGGAGGTTCTCCAGGGAGAGCTTGGCGTCCTTGAGGAAGATCTGGCGGTCGGCCCAGTAACGCACGCGCGTGCCGCTGCGAGTCTTGGGGATCCTCTTGGTCTTGCGCAGCCCGCCGGTTTCGAACTTGGCATCGGGGCCGCTGGCCGCGAAGGCACCCGGCACACCGCGCCGGAAGCTGATGGCGTGGGTGTGGCCACCGCGGTCCACCTCGACGTCCAGGCGGGCCGACAGGGCGTTCACCACGGAGGCGCCGACACCGTGCAGACCGCCCGAGGCGGCGTACGAGCCGCCGCCGAACTTGCCGCCTGCGTGCAGCTTGGTCATGACGACCTCGACGCCGGACAGACCCGTCTTGGGCTCTACGTCGACCGGGATGCCCCGGCCGTTGTCCCGGACCTCCACCGAGCCGTCGTCGTGAAGGATCACCTCGATGTGGTCGCAGTAACTCCCGAGGGCTTCGTCCACGGAGTTGTCGATGATCTCCCACAGGCAGTGCATCAGACCACGGCTGTCGGTCGACCCGATGTACATGCCCGGGCGCTTGCGCACGGCCTCAAGCCCCTCGAGGACGAGCAGGTGCCGCGCGGTGTAGTTGGAACCGTCCCGGTCTGCTCCTGCCAGCAGCGCTGTGGACGGCACGGACGTCTCGGCGGTCACGCGGTTCGCTCCTCGCTGAATTTCAGGTGGGGCCCTTGTGGGTAAGGGCTCGGCTTCGGTTGCCGTCAAGAGGGTACCGAGGCCTGGTAGAGCGGTTGTAACGCCACCCTCGTGTGAAGTTAAGAGTAGACCAGGGTCGTATACTTGTTCGATCCCTCGATGGAGTGAAGTACATATCACGTTCCCTTCCAGGCATGAACCATTTAGGCTCCGGGCACGTCCTCATGAACAACCGGCAAGCCAGCCGGGAGGACCTGACGTTGACAAACTGCGCGAACCCGTAAGACACAAAGACACGCAATACGGCACATTCGCCGCCAACCGGCAGCAGACAGCCGGCCTCGAGAGATTTTTTCGAGGAAAAGCCCCGGGCGGGAACGTTTTGGGGCTGGTTGGATGTTGACCCTGGTACGACAGCTCGTCGAGCTAGAGAAGAGGCGACGTGACTACTGTTCTGACCCCCGCGAGCCCACTGACGGCCGCCGATCGCTGCGACCGCTGCGGTGCACAGGCCTACGTGCGCGTTGTGCTGCTCAGCGGCGGAGAACTGCTCTTCTGCGCCCACCACGGCCGCAAGTTCGAGCCGGAACTCAAGAAGATCGCCGCTGAGATACAGGACGAGACGGAGCGGCTGACGACCGTTCCCGAATCCGCGTCCGAAGAAGAGCGCTGATACCTCGCATACCCGACGAGCCAGCTCCGGCACAGGCCGGTATACGGGCGGTGCGGCCCCTGTTTTCAGGGACCGCACCGCCCGCACTCGTACCCGAGAGGCCGCTCAGCCCCCGTCAGCACCCCTGCCAGGCGTACTTCCACCACCGCTCCGTCCCAGGGCCCGTACGGCCTCGGAGACGCGCGTATAGACGCCGGGGCTACCCGCACGACCGCAGCCGCTGCCCCAGGACACGAGCCCGATCAGTTTCCCCTGGGCGACGAGGGGGCCGCCGCTGTCCCCCTGGCAGGCGTCATGGCCGCCTCCCGCCTCCCCGGCGCACAGCATGCTTTTCGGGAGATACGTGCCGTCGATACCGCCCGGATACGCCTCCGCGCACCTGGCGTCGGGCAGCACGTGCAAGCGGGTGGCCCGCAGACTGCGCGCATAGTCGCCGCCGCCCGTGAGGTCTCCCCACCCGGTGACCATGGCGCTCGTGCCGGGCTTGTAGGCAGGATCGTCGGAGGACGCCATCCCGATGACTGAACTGCGCGGCAGCGGTTCGGCGAGGGTGAGCATGGCGAAGTCCTCGGCGTTGTTGGCACTGTCGTAGTCGGGATTCACCCGGATGTCGCGTACCGGGATCTCCTGGCCGTGCTTCGACAGCAGGTCCGTACGATTGACGATGACCTTCAGGTCGGTGACGCGCTTCGACGGCGCGCCCAGGACGTCCTCGCTCATGCAGTGGGCCGCGGTGAGCACGGTCGTGGCGTCGATGGCCACACCGCCGCAGAACTGCCCCGCACGCGTACCCCCGAACCGGTCACGGCTGGACAGCGCCACCGTCCACGGGCTCGCTGACACGTCGATCGGGAAACTCCCTATGACCACGCTGTCGGCGGCCACAGAGGCGGTGGAGAGCAACGGTATTGCGGTCGCTGCGGCCGCAAGGACCAGCGGCCGGGCCAGCGCACGGACAAAGGGACGACGCATACAGGCTCCTCACTCTGGGTGGATCATGGGAGACCCAGGGTCATCCAGTCCGTCGCACCCCGCACCCGCGACAGCACGAGAAGGCCCGGTCCCCCACCTGGGGAACCGGGCCTTCGATGTCGTCCGAGGGCGACCTAGTCGAGGTAGTCGCGCAGCACCTGCGAACGCGACGGGTGACGCAGCTTCGACATGGTCTTCGACTCGATCTGGCGGATGCGCTCGCGCGTCACGCCGTACACCTTGCCGATCTCGTCGAGGGTCTTCGGCTGACCGTCGGTGAGACCGAAGCGCATCGAGACGACGCCCGCCTCGCGCTCGGACAGGGTGTCCAGCACGGAGTGCAGCTGCTCCTGCAGCAGCGTGAAGCTGACCGCGTCGGCCGGGACGACGGCCTCGGAGTCCTCGATGAGGTCACCGAACTCGCTGTCGCCGTCCTCGCCGAGCGGAGTATGCAGGGAGATGGGCTCGCGGCCGTACTTCTGGACCTCGATGACCTTCTCCGGGGTCATGTCGAGTTCCTTGGCCAGCTCCTCCGGGGTGGGCTCGCGGCCCAGGTCCTGGAGCATCTGGCGCTGCACGCGCGCGAGCTTGTTGATGACCTCGACCATGTGCACCGGGATGCGGATGGTGCGGGCCTGGTCGGCCATGGCGCGGGTGATCGCCTGACGGATCCACCAGGTGGCGTACGTGGAGAACTTGTAGCCCTTGGTGTAGTCGAACTTCTCGACCGCGCGGATCAGACCGAGGTTGCCCTCCTGGATGAGGTCCAGGAAGAGCATGCCGCGGCCGGTGTAGCGCTTGGCCAGGGAGACCACCAGACGGAGGTTGGCCTCCAGGAGGTGGTTCTTGGCGCGGCGGCCGTCCTCGGCGATGATCTCCAGCTCGCGCTTGAGCTTCGGCGCGAGCTTGTCGGCGTTGGACAGCTTGTCCTCGGCGAACAGACCGGCCTCGATGCGCTTGGCGAGCTCGACCTCCTGCTCGGCGTTGAGCAGCGGGACCTTGCCGATCTGCTTGAGGTAGTCCTTGACCGGGTCGGCGGTGGCACCGGCCGCGGCGACCTGCTGGGCCGGCGCGTCGTCCTCGTCCTCGTCGGAGAGCACGAAGCCCGCGCTCTCGGCGCCCTCGGGCTCGTCGGCGCCCTTGGGAGTGTCCTCGACCGCCTCCTCCTCGACGACTTCGCCGTCATCCTTCTTGGAGGAGCTGGTCTTCTTGGCCGCCGTCTTCTTGGCGACCGTCTTCTTCGTGGCCGCCGCCTTCTTGGCGACCGTCTTCTTCGCGGCGACCGCCTGGGCGTCGTCCTCGACGGACGTGCCGACGGCGGGCGCCTCCGGGGCGGCGGTGGCGGTGGCCTTCTTGGCAGTCACCGTCTTGGCCGCGACCGTCTTGGTGGCGGTGCGCTTGGCCGGACTCTTCGCTGCGACGCTCTTTCGGGTGCGCTTGGGCTCCGCGGCACTGACCATCAGCGTCACACCCTCTTCCTCGAGGATCTGGTTGAGGCTGCGCAGTACGTTCTTCCACTGAGTGGCCGGAATCTGGTCAGCTTCGAAGGCCCGACGCACATCGTCGCCGGCGATCTGCCCCTCAGCCTTTCCCCGCTCAATGAGAGCCATGACAGAGACGGACTCGGCGATCTCCGGCGGGAGCGTACGGGATGTGCTGGCCGACACGAACAACCTCTCGGAACGTTGGAAAACGGCTTCCGGCCCCATCCAGGCGGACAGGAGCCGACCACCGGCTTGGGGATTGGGCCGACGGCGCGGGCGAGGGCCGGGAAGATGCACAGCGCCGCAAACGGCGTCCGTATTCCCTCCTCGGCTGTCACCTCTTAGGTCATCGCGCTGTCTCCGCGAGTGTTACGCCCATTCTGCGTGGCCCGAGTCACACCCCGTAAGCGCTCAAAAGTGGTCAGACATAGACAGACAAGGTCATCCATGGGTTAGGCCGGGGCTCCCCAAGGGCCTCGCGGCCCGTTGCGCCGTCGGACCCCGCAGGATCTCGCGGATCCTGCGGGGTCCGACGGAGGCGGTTCGACGACCGAGCGATGCCTCAGGAGGGGGGAGGCATCCCCCGTCCGCGCCGCCCGCGGTGTGCGGTCAGTGTTCGCGCGGCGCGGGCACCACGCGCTCCACCTCGGGGTGGACCGTGAGCAGCTGACGCATGGCCGATTCGGCCGCCGCGCCGTCCCCCGTGGCAAGGGCGTCGACGATCCTGCCGTGGTGCCCCAGCGAGGTCTCGTTCGGCCGGTCACAGCCGGTGACCGGACCACCGGAGACATGGAGGGCCGCCGAAACGATCCCGGACAGGTGCTCCAGCATCCGGTTGCCCGCGACCTGGATGAGCAGGGAGTGGAACTCGGCATCGGCGCGGGCGAAGGTGATGGCGTCACCCTGCCCCATCGCGTGCCCCATGATCTCGACCATGTCAGCGAGCCGCTGCTGGACGTCCTCGCGCCCGTGCCCCGCGGCGAGACGGGCGGCGAGCGGCTCCATCGTCCAGCGCAGCTCGCTCAGCTCGCGGCGCTGGTCGTCACGCTGCGGCCCGAAGGCGCGCCATTCGATGATGTCAGGGTCGAGAAGGTTCCAGTCGCTGACGGGGCGCACGCGCGTGCCGACGTTCGGGCGGGCACTTACCAGGCCCTTGGCCTCCAGCACGCGGAGCGACTCACGGACGACGGTGCGGGAGACCTCGAAGCGCTGGCCGATCTCCTCCGGCACCAGCGGACGGTCGGCGCCCAGGTCACCGGAGACGATCATCTGGCCAAGCTGCTGGACGAGTTGGCCATGCAGCCCACGTCCCCGGCTGCCTGCGGCACGCCGCCCGACGCGGCTCAGCTCCGGGTCCGCGCTCTCCCAGGCGGGGGCTCCGACGCGGTCGACCACGGGGGTCTCGGCGTAGGGGTAGCGGTCGAGTTCGCCCGGGCCGACGAGACCTGAGTCTGCGGAGCGGGCGGCGGTCATCATGGTGTGCGCAAGGGTACTCACGGATCCTTTGTCGGCGTCGTTCTCAACTGCCTTGAGGTCTTTGGTGAAAAGCACACGAAAGGGTGATCGCTCACCCCGTCGCAATTGACGCCTTATCGGAAAGAAATGGGCTTACCCCAGGGAGTTGCGCACAGGGTGCGCCGAAAGCGCGCGGACGGTGGTCATCGGACCCTGCTGCGCAGGGTGGTGAGCAGATACGCGCAGAGCAGAGCGCTGAGCGACAACGTCAGGGCGCCACCCACGGGTTGGGCGACCACGCGCGCGACGGCGGACAGATAGCGCTCTCCCCCGAAAGGCCACTGCATGAGGAACGTCTCTCGCAGCCGCAGCGGAAACCCGGCCGCTGTACGCACGGACGATCCCGCCAAGGCCTTTTGTACGAGGGGAACAACGAGGACCGGTACTCCGAGTACGGCAGCAAGTCCCGCAGTGGTGGACCGGAAGACGCCGGCGGCCAGCACTCCGGCCCAGGCGCAGCCGACAACCAGTCCGAGCCAACTCGCACTCAGCGAAAGCCAGTCCCCGGGAACCTGCGTGAGCTCCCGTCCGTATACGAGATAGAGCATTTCGGCGTCGCAGCCGACCGTGAGGAAGGCCAGCATCAGCGCGGTGGCAGTGGCGACGAAGAGTTTCGCGGCGAGCAGCCCCAGCCGACGGGGCACGGTGCCGCGGTCCGCCGCCAGCGCGGGGTGGCGGAACTCGTCGCCGAAGGCCAGCGCACCCAGCAGTCCCGCACCGAGGGCGGCAGGAGGAAGCGGCAGTTCCCGCGGCCACGCGACCAGCAGGCGCGACTGCGGGGTGTGCCCGATCCGTGCCAGGACGACGGCGGCGAGAGCCGACACGACGAGCACAGCGGCCGCGGTGAGAAACCCGGTGCCGATGCCGGCGGCACGACGGATCTCGTAGCGAAGGGGGCGGAGGGGGCTGGGCGCGGTGCGGACGGAGATGGGGGGTGGCAGGCGAGACGCGTCTTCGACGTCGGCTCCAGCGGGGCGCGAGGCCGGCATCGCGACACAACTGGACGGTACGCGCGATGAGGGTTCGGTGCCGGGTGACCTCAGGGGGTCGGCGTCGTGCAGCCCGTCGCCCTGAGTCCGGGAAGCGGAATGGGGGCGCGTTTCATGAGCCGCACTCGCCGGCGTCGCGGAATGCGCTTCGGTGGCTGCCCGCTGAAGTGCCATACCGGGGCTCCGAGCCGGGTCCGCGGTGCGCGACCTTTCCGGTCTCGACGGCTCGTCGGCGGCTTCCGGTTCTCTGATGGGGGTTTCCATCGCTCCGGGCCCCATGTCCCCGATTTCGTCCGCGAGTTGATGTACGAGGATGCCGTGGCGGAACGCGGTCTCGCCGACGTCGGCGCAGGTACTGCCGTACACGGACAGGCGGTTGCCGCGCTCACGCACGACCTCGACGGATCGCCGCGCGCCGCGGGCTTCCTTGGTGAGCTGGGCGGCCAGGCGCGCGGCGTGCGGGCTGCGGACGGCGACGCGGGGGCGCAGCCGGGTGCGGGCGAAGTCGCCGGAGCTCTGGTCGGCGACGAGTCTTCCCTGCTCCAGTGTGACGACCCGGTCGGCGCTACCGGCGGCCTCTTTGGAGTCGGCCGTGGTCAGCAGGACCGTGCCGCCCTGGGCCGCGTGCGCGCGCAGCATGCCGTACAGCCAGCGGGTCTCGCGGGTGGAGAGTCCATCGGCGGGCTCGTCGAGTACGAGGGTGTGCGGATCGGGGAGCAGGGCGCAGGCCAGGCCGAGGCGACGGTCCATGCCGCGGGAGAGGGTGCCGAGGCGCTCGTCGCGAAGGCTGACGAGGCCGACCACTTCGAGGACCTCGTCGGCGCGGCGGACGGGGACTCCCGCGGCGGCACACAGCATGCGGAGATGGCCTCGGACCGTGCGGGCCGGGTGTCCCGGTACGTCACCCAGGAGCACGCCGACCTCGCGCGAGGGATGGGCGATGCGGTGCAGGGGGCGGCCCCTGAAATAGGTGATGCCACGGCCCTGTTGGAGCTCGAGCATGAGTCTGAGTGCGGTCGTCTTGCCCGCCCCCCTCGGGCCGAGCAGCGCGGTGACGTGGCCTGCGCGTGCATCGAAGGAGACGTCATCGACGGCGGGCGCAAGCTCCTTGCGGGGATTGCTGGTCAATCCGAAGACCTGGATCACCCGCAGCAAGATAGCGCGCTATGTCCGTTTTTTCCTGGATCGCGCGCCCACTTCGTGGGCCGAGACCGGTCCGCTCCAGCCGTGTTGGCTGCTCTCCGCTGAGCCGGCCGCGCCGAGTCCGGGCTCCTGCGTCACACTTCGGGGCGCAGCATCGGGGGGTTGAGCAGCGTGGCACCCCCGGCCCGGAACAACTGGGCGGGGCGACCGCCCTGGCGTGTGGTGGTCCCTCCGGTGGGGACGAGGAAGCCCGGTGTGCCCGTCACCTTGCGATGGAAGTTGCGCGGGTCGAGTGCCACACCCCACACCGCCTCGTAGACCCGGCGCAGCTCTCCGACGGTGAACTCAGTGGGGCAGAACGCCGTGGCGAGGGACGAGTACTCGATCTTGGAACGGGCTCGCTCCACACCGTCGGACAGGATCTGTGCGTGGTCGAAGGCGAGCGGTGCCACCGGTTCGCCGTCGCGGCCGTAGCCGCCCTGCTGAAGCAGCTCCTCGACCGGTGCCCAGCGTGCGTTGCTGGCGTCGCCGCCCGCGCGGGGTGCGGGCAGGTCGGGGGCCAGCGCCAGGTGGGCGACGCTGACGACGCGCATGCGAGGGTCCCGCTTGGGGTCACCGTAGGTGGCGAGCTGCTCCAGGTGAGCGCCGTTGTCCTGAGCGGGAACCGACGGGTCGTGGGCACGCAGCCCGGTCTCCTCGGCCAGCTCGCGTGCGGCGGCCTGCGCCAGATCCTCGTCGGCCCGTACAAAGCCCCCGGGCAGCGCCCACCGCCCCTGGAACGGTGATTCCCCCCTGCGTACCGCCAGCGCGCACAGCGCATGACGGCGCACGGTCAGCACTACCAGGTCCACGGTGACGGCGAAGGGCGGAAATGCTGACGGGTCGTAGGGCATGCGGCGATCATAGTCGTCTGCTTGACGATAAACACTCCCTTCGTCGGCCGCTTCGATGGCTGATCCACTTCGGTCCGATCTGACCCTCCCATCTCGTCGGTGCCGTTGCGCGATGCTGCGTCGTCCGAGGTCACACACCCAGTTGCAGCCCGTCGGCCGCCTCCTCGACCATGACGAGGCCGAGCCGGCTGACCCGTACGGAGAAGGAGGCCCCGGCTACCCGGAGCCCCGTCAGGACGATCTCGCCGAGGGGGGCGCTGCGCATGGGGCTCAGCGTGACGGTCCGGGCGGGGGCGTCGGGGCGGATGCCCGCGAGCGTGGTCGGCAGCAACACGCCTGCGGCCGCCGCGGTGGCGGCGGGGCGGCAGGCGGCCGGGTGCGGGAGGGGAATGCTCCCTTCGGTGCGTTGCTCGCCTCCGTACATCTCGGGCAGCCGGTGCCCGAAGGTCTCTGCCGACGCCAGCGCGCCTCTCAGGAGCGCACTCGCCTCCTTCTCGTATCCGGCGGCGGCCAGACCTGCGACGGCGATCGCCGTCTCGTGGACCCGCACGGCACCGCTGCGGTGGCCGAACGGGTTGTATCCGGCTTCCTTCGCGCCCAGTCCACGCAGGCCCCAGCCCGAGTCCATGGCCGGGCTGCCGAGCAGTCGTGCGAGTTGTTCTGTCTGCACCTTGTCGAGCAGTCCAGGGGCCAGTTCGCCCCCGCCGAGCAGGCCGGTGTCCAGGAGATGAGCGGCGGCCGCACCCAGGTGCGGCACCAGGGTGCCGTCAGGAGC
Source organism: Streptomyces sp. NBC_00461 (assembly GCF_036013935.1). Taxonomy (NCBI): domain Bacteria; kingdom Bacillati; phylum Actinomycetota; class Actinomycetes; order Kitasatosporales; family Streptomycetaceae; genus Streptomyces; species Streptomyces sp. NBC_00461. Next base: position 7,225,509 of record NZ_CP107902.1, on the reverse strand, counting down.
ACGGGCGGCCGCCGGTCGGCCGCCCGCCGGGTCGTCGATCCAGAAGTCCTCCCGGAACGCCGTCCGCAGCGTCTGCGCCCAGTACCGCAGCTCGGCGCCGCCCGGTCTCCCGTACGCATCGAGCAGATCGGCGCCCAGCAGGGCCGCGCGGTGGGCGTGGGCCTGCATCTCGCAACGGACGGGGCCACTCGGATGCGGGTCGCGCAAGTAAGTGCCGTCGCCGACGGTTGTCCGCAGCCAGGCCAGACAGCGCTCGGCCGCCGGCAGCAACGCTTCCGTCTCGGGTTCGGGAAGCCCCCAGCGGCGGGCCTCCGCCAGAAGTACCGGGAAGAGCAGGGTGGCTTCCGTACCGGTGCAACCCGGCGGCAGATGGGTGCCCGCGTCCCGTCGCGGACCGGGGAGCATGCCGGACTGGGGTCCTGCGCCCTGGAGTTGGCTGCGCGCGAGGGTACGCAGCGTGCCTGCGGCGAGGCGGGTACCGAGGGGCAGCGCCATCCGCGCCGCGGCGAGCGCGTCGGCCGGTGCGAGACCGGTGCGCCAGGGGGCACCTGCCGCGAGATGCAGGTCGCCGGGGTGACTGCGGTCGCGCAGCATCAAGGCCTGGAGGTCCTCGACGCTTGTGCGCAGCAACGGCTGGATCCTCGGGTCGTCACTGGACGCCCCGGCGGCGGCGAGAGGGCTCGTTGCCGCGCGGCCCACGGCCCGCGCGGACCCCGCTCCGTCCGGCCGCACCCGCAGCTCGACGCTTCTGCTGCCGCCGGGCGGCAGCTCGAGCTCCCAGCGCAGGAGGCCCGCGGAGGCCAGCGCGTCCGCGGGGGGCGGATCCGCCGTGACCGACGAGTTCCCGGTGGGGCAAGACCAGCGCAGCCCCGAGTCGTGGACGCTGGCGGGCAGTTCGGGCTGCGCCGCGCCCGACGCGATGGCGCCCAGCTCGGCCAGGTCCGTGCCAAGGGCGACCTCGACCGGCACCCGCAGGGGGCGCAGGGCTGCACTGTGCAACGTGATGCGCTCCGTCCCGTCCGCATGGCGCAAGCGCTCGACAACGACGTCCGGGTCCGGGCCGGAGTGCGGGGAGGCACGTAGCGTGCCCACGAAGCGGGCTCGGTCGGCCGCGGTCATCCGAGCCTGGACCGCCAGCGGTTCCCGCCCGGCCACGCGGACCTGGCACCGGGAGAGCAGGCGCCGACCCGCACGGTAGAACCCCTCCAGCCCTTGACCGGTCATCTGACCCTGCTCCGTCGAGATGGCGAGACCCGGGAGCGAGACGCAGATCATGGCGTTGTGGGTGGACGGCAGCTCGGCCGACCGGCGAAGTGCCGGAAGCGGGCCCGGGGACGGGATCGGGGACGGGGACGGAGTCGAGGACGGGGATGGGGCAGCAACTCTCGGCGATCGCACCCGGGATTGGTCACGGCCCGCAGGCTGAGCCGAGAGCTGGTCAGGATCGGCCGCCCGAACCGGGGGCCGGTCCGAGCGCGTGGGCGGGAGCGCAAGGTGACTCGGGTCGGGCGGATCCAGTGCAGGCTGCCCCGGAGCGAGCGGTCGAGCGGCGATGCCGCTCTGGTCCCACGGGCGGTCGGTGATCGGGCGCTGGTCCGCCGGTCGGGCCGTGATGGGGCTCTGGCCGATCGACCGGGGGGTGGTGAGGCTCTCGGTGGTCGGTCGAGCGGCGGTGCGTCCCTGGACCGTCGGCCTGGCAGGGGTCCCGTTCTGATCGTCTGCCCGGGGCCCGGACCCGGGACGGTCCGTCGGTGCAGGCGGACGCCGGTCCCGGCCGTCGGGTGGCGGGTGCCAGGTGTGGCCGTCGGGTGGATGGACACGCGGGCTGTCGGTCGCGATACGGGGCTCGTGCCGACCGATGCCGGCCGAGTGTGTAGGCAGTTCGACACCCGCGCACGGAGGCAGCCCGGATCGGCCGACGCCGGAGCGGTCGTCGTCAGCGGCGGAGGACGGATTCGGCTGATTCATGGGGTGGCTTCTTCTACGCTCGGTGGGCCTCGGCTGTGTGCGGCGCCGGGTGGAAGGATCCGGACGGACGTGGTCTGTGGGGCGGCACGGCCATCCGGGCGTTCCGCCACTCAGGTGAACGGAGGGGGAGTCCTCCGGGTCACGCCCCTTCGGGCCGACCTGACCGAATGGCGGCGACCCGGATCGCCTCCGTCGACTTCTTGGTGCGGCAAGCGGATCGTTCGGCAACCGTCGTCGATCGGACCGACCCCGCCGGCGTTCTCCGGGCATCGCTCACGCCTCCCCCTCGACGCTGTCGCCTCCGGGCTGGAAGCTTCCGAGGCCGTCGTTGCGACAGCGTGCGGCGTCCTTCCCCGAGACACTGGGGCGCGAGCGGTCCGTGCGGGCGGAGCCCGGACGTGTGCCGCCTACTACCCGAGTGCGTGGGCGAGGAAGGCCCGCACCACTCCCCCGGCCCCCTGCCTTCGCCGAGCGTGGCTGGTTGCCGACCGTGCTGCCGGGGCGGGCACGGCGCCGTGCCCGGGAAGCCCCCTTCGGCACCGGCACCGGCTCAACGGCCCCGCCTGCCACCGGCCCTGCGATCTCCTCTTCGCCGTGCACCTGCTGGGCTGTCGTCCGCGCGCGGTCTTTCCGCTCCGCACGCAGGCAGCGACGGATCGACTCCGGGTCCAGGCCTTCGTTGCAGGCCTGGTGCAGCAGGCGGGCGAAGAGGTAGGAAGGGTCCGCGCCGAGGGCCATGGCGAGGGCTTCCCTGGCCTCCAGTTCGTCGCCCGTGGACCAAGCGACCCAACCCGCCAGGGTCAAGGGTGCCGCCGCGTGTTCGCCGTACGACCCGACGCATCGGCGTGCCAGGGCACGCCAGAGCCGGAGCGCGGCGGTGGCCGTCTCGCCCTCCATCCATTCGGCCGCGCGGTCTCGGGTCGCGCGGTCCTGCAGGCCGAGAATCAGGGTCGCGGCCTCGTCGTGTGCGAGCAGTTCGTCATCGCGGAGATCCGCTGTGAGCGCGCCGGACACGGGCGGGGCGTCTGCCAGCCGACGCATGACCAGCGCGGCCAGCTCCAGTGTCTCCTCGGCCACGCCCGCGCGACTGGCGTCGTCCAGAATCCTGGGGACCAGCGCCATGCTCGCTGCGTCCAGGGCGCCCTCCTGCTCCAGGGCCGCGGCGGTCTCCCAGGGCAGCAGCCTGACCCGCAGTTCGCGCAGCGTGCCGCGCACCTGGAGGCCGGCATAGGTGGCAGCGGCGGCCAGGACGGACGTGCCGGGCAGCCCCATGGGCAGGCCGGCGGGTGGGCAGCATGCCTCGTTCACGCAGCAGTACGACCAGAAGCGGCCCTCCGAGATGCACAGCGCCTCGATCACCGGCACGTCGAGCTGACCGCACTCGACGCGCAGTTTCTGGGCCAGTGGCCGCAACCGCTCCATGACCTGGCGTCCCGTCTCCCCCTTCGCCGGTTCCTGGCAGAGGTAGGCGACCATCTGCTCGGGCCGCGCTCCTCTGCGCTCACTGCCCGTCACGAGCCCGTGCGCCAACTGCTCGGCCACGGACGCCCAGTCGTCGGCGCTCGTGGGGATGCCGAGCCGGGCACGGCCGCCGAACCGGCCCCGGCTGTCCCTGTCATGCAGGGCGACCAGGACGATGCTGTCCTCGGGGCGGTAGCCGAGCAGATACGGCAGTGCGTCGGCCAGTTCGGCCGGCGTGCGCAGCGTGACCTGATGCTCTGCGCCGTGGCTGTCGTAGGCAGTGCAGTCGGCATGGTCCGGGCGGCGGCCCGGGCGCTCGGCGTACCCGTCCTGCCCGCCGCGCTTCCCTGGGTCGTAGCGGCCGCCATGATCGTCAGGTGAGGTCGGGCCGGCGGGCATCTCTCGTCGCCCGTGCGACTCGTGGTGTCCGTCGTTGGACTCGCGATCCTCACGTCCGCCGGCCTTGCCGTTATCGGGGGATCCAGTGGTTTCGCCGTGATTCGTCATGCGCAGACGATCTCGCGGATCGCGATATTCCGCTTTGCCCTGTGGATAACTCGGACCAGGGACACGTCAAGCCGATCACCTCAGTGAGGGTTGTCTGCCCGCGCACCATGGCGACTCGGCGTCTCACTCCCTCTTCTCCACAGGCCCGGTCCGGATTGTCAGCGCCGTCCTGTTTGATGGGACGCATGGAGCACACGAGCAACGCGGAACTCCGGGCGGCCGCCGACGCGGTCCTCGCCCGCCTCGTCGGAGACGCCACTGGCATGGCCCGGCTGCGTGAGGACCAGTGGCGGGCGATCGAAGCACTCGTTGCCGACAGACGCCGGGCGCTCGTCGTGCAGCGCACGGGGTGGGGCAAGTCCGCGGTCTACTTCGTGGCGACCTCGCTGCTGCGCGCCCGTGGCAGCGGCCCCACTGTGATCGTCTCCCCGCTGCTCGCGCTGATGCGCAACCAGGTCGAGGCCGCCGCTCGGGCCGGCATCCGCGCGCGGACCATCAATTCCTCCAACACCGAGCAGTGGGACACGGTCCAGGACGAGATCGCCGCGGGTGAGGTCGACGTCCTGCTGGTCAGTCCGGAGCGGCTCAACAATCCGGACTTCCGGGACCAGGTCCTGCCCAAGCTCGCCGCCGCCACCGGACTCCTGGTGGTGGACGAGGCGCATTGCATCTCCGACTGGGGACACGATTTCCGCCCGGACTACCGACGGTTGCGCACCATGCTCGGCGATCTGCCGCCGGGAGTGCCCGTGCTCGCGACCACCGCCACGGCCAACGCGCGCGTGACCGCCGACGTCGCGGAACAACTCGGTACCGGGGGCGCGTCGGACGCCCTGGTGCTGCGCGGCCCACTGGACCGGGAGAGCCTGAGCCTGAATGTGCTTCGGCTGCCGGACGCCGCGCACCGGATGGCCTGGCTCGCCGAGCACCTGGGCGAGCTACCGGGATCCGGCATCATCTACACGCTCACCGTGGCCGCCGCGGAGGAAGTCACCACTTTCCTGCGACACCGCGGGCACGATGTCGCCTCCTACACGGGCAAGACGGAGAACGCCGACCGGCAGCAGGCCGAGGAGGACCTCCTGGCCAACAAGGTTAAGGCCCTGGTCGCGACCTCAGCGCTGGGCATGGGCTTCGACAAACCGGACCTCGGGTTCGTGGTGCACCTCGGCTCACCGTCCTCCCCGATCGCGTATTACCAGCAGGTGGGCCGCGCCGGACGCGGCGTCGAGCACGCCGAGGTACTTCTCCTTCCGGGCAAGGAGGACCAGGCGATCTGGGAGTACTTCGCGTCGCTCGCCTTCCCACCGGAGGATCTGGTGCGCCGCACTCTCGATGTCATGGCACGCGCGGACAGGCCCTTGTCGCTGCCCGCCCTGGAGCCCTTGGTGGAGCTTCGCCGCTCACGTCTGGAGACGATGCTCAAGGTCCTCGACGTGGACGGGGCAGTCAGGCGGGTCAAGGGCGGTTGGATCGCGACCGGGCAACCGTGGACCTACGAGACCGAGCGATACGAGTGGGTCGCGCGGCAGCGCAAGGCCGAGCAGCAGGCGATGAGCGAGTACGCCTCGACGACGGTCTGCCGTATGGAATTCCTGCAGCGCCAGCTCGACGACGAGGGCGCCAAGCCCTGCGGCCGCTGCGACAACTGCGCAGGCGCGCGGTTCACCACGGACACCTCCGTGACCGCTGTGGACGCGGCACGCGTCGATCTCGACCGGGCGGGCGTCGAGGTGGAGCCGCGCCGCATGTGGCCGACCGGTCTTCCGGCGATCGGCGTCGACCTCAAAGGGCGTATCCCGGCCGGCGAACAGGCCGCCTCGGGGCGGGCGTTGGGCCGTCTGTCGGACATCGGCTGGGGCAACCGGCTGCGCCCCATGCTCGCGCCGCAGGCCCCGGACGGACCCGTGCCGGACGACGTGGCGAAGGCCGTCGTGGGCGTGCTCACCGACTGGGCCAAGGGCCCCGACGGCTGGGCCTCGGGAGCGGCGGACGTGCAACCGCGTCCAGTGGGAGTGGTCACCATCGCCTCCCGCACCCGACCGCAGCTGATCAACTCCCTGGGTGCGCGCATCGCGGAGGTCGGCAGGCTGCCGCTACTGGGCTCCGTGGAATACACGGGCGAGCCCCACGTGTCCCGCAGTAACAGCGCGCAGCGTCTGAAGGCACTGGATGGCACGCTCACCGTGCCGGCCGCCCTGGCTTCCGCGCTCGCCGAGGCCGCGGGCCCCGTCCTCCTCGTGGACGACTTCACCGAAACCGGATGGACACTCGCAGTGGCGGCCCGCATGCTCCGACGTGCCGGTGCGCAGGGGGTGTTGCCCCTGGTTCTGGCCGTTCAGGGCTGACCGCCGCGCAGCACCGCACATCTGTCGGCCACCGCTCTGGACCACTTCCATCCCAACGGTGTACGAACGTGAGGTGAACGGTCGCCTCACGCGTCGCGACGCGACACCCTGGGTAGGGATATAAACCACACACCATCAGATTCCGGTCAGTGGCCCCAATTGCTCGTTGCCGCATCCCAGTTCGACAGCGAGAATTGGAGTCCGCTCCCCGCACGGCTCGCCCGTGGTCCGGTAGGGCTCTGCTGCGGCGTGCGCTCCCCTGAACAAAACCCCGCCCGCAGTGTGGGCGCGTAGCCGAAGGGAGGACCGTGACCTTCGGATTCGCTCCGTCCTCGGCGGCATCCACGTCGACGTCTGCCGACCTGTCCGCCGCATCCGCCAACCCTCTCGCCCGCATGCTCGAACCCGCGGAGTGGGCCGCCGCCGGAATCCCTCTGCTGCGCAACCCCCGGGAAGTCGTCAGCGGCCTCCATTCCCGGCACCACCCCAGGCCCGCGACTGCGATCGTGGCCGTCCTCGGCCCGGACGAACGCCTTTGCGCGAGCGCCTCGTTCACCCGCCGCCCGGCTCCGGCCGACGGCTGGATGTTCCGCAACACGCTGCTCGCTCAGCTGCGCCGGGTGATCCCGCACGACCTGCGGCGCCGCACACCGGTGCGCACCGCCGTGCTGCTCTACTGCCGTGAGGGCGACGCGCGTTGGACCGAAGAGGACGGCGCCTGGATGTGGGGCCTGCGCGACGCGTGCACACTGCACGGGCTGCGCTGCGGGGCGTACATCACTCTGACCCGGGACGGCTGGCAGGTCCTCGGCGAGGGCCGCGGCGGCCGCCGCCCCAGCGCGGACTCGTCACCGGAGCCCTTCGGCATGTCGGAGGCACCGCCTCTGCTGCCACGGACGGGCGGTGCCGCTTCGGAGGTACTCCGGCGCGCGGCAGCCCGCTGAGGACACGGCCGGGCCCTGCCTCCCCGCCCGCAAGGCTTCCCCCCGTCCGCAACCCTTAACGGCACGGCAGTCGGGGGGAGTTGCAGAGGGTCAGGGGGCGTTGAAAGGGGAGTCGTGCCCGAGAGTCAGGGCCGACGGCATTCCGAGCAGCCCCCGGTCGGGTCAGGGCATCGCGCCTTCATGGTCACGGGCGAGGGACGACGGACTCACGCGCCGACTCTCCCTCGGCTCGTCGCACGGCCCCGGCCCGGGCGGACAAACGCATACACCCGGCACCCGGTGTGCTCTGCGCACGCCAAGAGACCCGCTGTGCCGATGCCGCCGGAGCGGCGCCCACGTCGCTCCGGTACGTCCGCGCGGACGTACCGGAAAAGACTCAGACGCCTGCGCCCAGCACCGAGTTGATCTGCTGCGGGTCTCCGCAGACGATCAGCAAGGCTCCGGCCCGCGTGAGGGCCAACGGCAGGACAGTGACAGCGGCCGCGTCGGAACCGCCGTTGACGGCGACCACGACCACGGGGCGCGAGGCTGCGCGACCGGCTGCAGACGCGTCCGCATAGAAGACGTCGTCGCCTGCGTCGTGCTGCGCCCAGTAGGAGGTTTCACCGAAGGACAGCTCGTGGGCGGCCCACGGGTGCTGTTCGCCGGTGGTGATCACCAGCACGTCGCCAGGGGCGCGCCCCGAGTCCAGAAGGAGGTCCACGGCTTCTTCGGCGGCGTCGAGCGCACCGTCCGCCGAAGCCGGGATCAGCTGGATCTGCGGGGTGGCCGAAGCCGTGACGGAGGCGGCAGGAGCAGCCGGGACCGAGGGTCCGGGCTTCACCGTGGCCACGTCACGCGACGTGCGTTGCACCGGCGGCGTGGGCCGGAGCGGACCAGGACGACCGGGACGCGGCGGAGCCGCGGGGCGGGGGCCGGGTACAGGACGGGGGGTCGGCGCGGTGCGGCCACTGGCCGGAGTGGCGCGGGGACCCTGGGCACTCTCGTGAATCTGAGGCTCCTCGGGAATGAGAGGCATGAGCTGATTTTTATCAAACACTGGTACGGCTCGCGTCGGCGGGTGGCACATGAGTGCGAGCGGAATCGTCAGAAATCGAAGCCCAGCTGACCCTCGATTTCCGGAACGCCTCCGTCCGCCCAACTGCGGACCTTCTTGAGATGCCGCCACTGGGGCAGCGCATCAAGATACGCCCACGACAACCGGTGGTACGGGGTGGGGCCCTGCTCCGCCAGTGCGGCCTTGTGCACGGGCGACGGATACCCGGCGTTGGCCGCAAAACCGAAGTCTGCATGGTCGACACCCAGTTCGGCCATCATTTTGTCGCGCTGAACCTTGGCGATCACCGAGGCCGCCGCGACCGCCACGCACGACTGATCACCCTTGATCACCGTACGGACCTGCCAGGGACTGCCGAGATAGTTGTGCTTCCCGTCGAGGATCACCGCGTCAGGACGGACCGGCAGAGCCTCGAGGGCGCGCATCGCCGCCAGACGCAGAGCGGCGGTCATGCCGAGATCGTCGATCTCCTCCGGGGAAGCGTGCCCCAGGGCGTACGAGGTCACCCACTTCCGCAGTTCCACGGCAAGCACGGTGCGCCGCTTGACGGTGAGCAGCTTGGAGTCGGTGAGACCTTCGGGGGGCCGGCGCAGTCCGGTGACCGCCGCGCAGACCGTGACGGGACCGGCCCACGCGCCGCGCCCCACCTCGTCGACGCCGACGATGATCTTCGCTCCGGTCGTGGCGCGAAGGGAGCGCTCGACGGTGTGAGTAGGTGCTTCGTACGGCATGGCGCCCTTAGCCTACGCCCCGCAGATCATCCGGCGACACCCCGGCTTCCCTCAGCGGCACCACGACCCGCGCTCGACCACCACTCAGCTACCGCTCAGCTACCGCTCAGCTACCGCTCGGCCGCAGCAACGGAAGCATCAACTGGTCGACCATTTCCTCGAGATCACGATCACCCCATTCGCTCCCGCGCATCTTGGAGCGGTACATCATGGTGGCCGGGATGGCATCGAGGACGTAGCTGTTCGCGGCATCGGGGCGGACCTCGTTCCGCTCTATGCCACGGGTGATGACTTCGCGGAGCAGTTTGACGGTGGGCTCCACGATCCCGTCGAAGATCACGGCATGGAAGCGCTCCGCCTGGATCGGATCGCATTCGTGAATCACCGAGCGAAACGCGAAACCGGGGCGGGAGAACATCGCGTCCCGGGCGTCCCGGCACAGCGCGAGCAGATCCTCACGGACGCTGCCGAGATCGGGTGCCTGATCAAGGCGTGGCAGTCCGGCCTGCAGCGCGTCCGCCACGAGATCCTCCTTGGACGGCCAGCGGCGGTAGACCGCGGCCTTGCCGGTTTGGGCACCGGCGGCGACGCCCTCCATGGTGAGGCCGCTCCAGCCGACCGTGCTGAGTTGTTCCAGGGCGGCATCGAGGATCGCGCGTTCGAGCACGGCGCCGCGCCGACGGAGGGAGGCCGCCTGAGCGGGGGCGGCCGTCCAGCGCGAGGTAACCATCTGAGTGTCTCCAGCGAGCAGGGGGGAGCGGGGAGTTCGGGAGCGAGGGTGCGCCACGCAGCATGGGGGATTCGCCACGCAACACCAATTTAAGTGAACGCTTGCGTTCACTATCGGGGACTCACTACCGTTGACGCGGCAGTGAACGCGAGCGTTCACTAACGCATTCGTGGGGGACCCATAGTGACAACCTCTCAGTTGATCAAGGACCAGAAGCCAGGTGCGGCTCGCAGGAACGGGCATCCCGGCATCGCGCTCGCAGTCATCGCGGCCTGCCAACTCATGGTGGTACTCGACGCGACGATTGTGAACATCGCGCTCCCGCACATTCAAGACGCACTGAAGTTCAGCACCACCGACCTCACCTGGGTGGTCAGCGCCTACACACTCACCTTCGGCGGCCTGCTGCTTCTGGGCGGCCGGGCCGGCGACATCCTCGGCCGCCGCCGGGTCTTCATGACGGGCATCCTGCTGTTCACGTTTGCCTCGCTGCTCGGCGGACTCGCCCAGGAACCCTGGCAGTTGCTGGCCGCACGCGTCCTGCAGGGCATGGGTGGCGCAATCGCGTCGCCCACCTCGCTGGCGCTCATCACCACGACGTTCCCCGAGGGTCCGGAGCGCAACCGGGCCTTCGGCGTCTTCGCCGCGGTCTCCGCGGGCGGTGGCGCGATCGGCCTGCTCGCGGGCGGCATGCTCACCGAGTGGCTCGACTGGCGCTGGGTGCTCTTCGTCAACGTGCCGATCGGCGTACTGATCGCCGTGCTGGCACCGATGTACATCAACGAGTCGGAGCGGCACACCGGCCGCTTCGACATCGCTGGCGCCGCGACTTCGACGGCCGGCATGGCAACCCTCGTCTACGGCTTCATCCGCGCTGCGGACGATGGCTGGCGGGACAGTCTGACCATCGGCTCCTTCGCCGCCGCAGTGGTCCTGCTGGGTTCCTTCGCGCTCATCGAGTCCCGGGCCAAGGAGCCCATCACCCCACTGCGGATGTTCGCCGACCGCAACCGCTCGGGCACGTACGTGATCATGCTCAGCCTGGCCGCGGCGATGTTCGGCATGTTCTTCTACATCGTGCTGTTCGTGCAGAACGTGCTGGGGTACAGCCCGATCCAGGCCGGTCTCGCCTTCCTGCCGGTGACGGTCGTGATCGCGCTCGGCGCGGGTCTGTCGCAGCGATTCCTGCCCGTGCTCGGGCCCAAGCCGTTCATGCTCACCGGCTCGGCTCTCGCGGTGATCGGACTGGCCTGGCAGACCCTCATCAGCTCCGACAGCTCCTACGTCGGCGGGGTGCTCGGCCCGATGCTGGTATTCGGCTTCGGCATGGGCCTGAACTTCGTGACGCTGACCGTCACGGCGGTCTCCGGTGTCGCCCAGCACGAGGCCGGTGCGGCTTCCGGACTGCTCAACGCGATGCAGCAGGTGGGCGGTTCGCTCGGCCTGTCCATCCTGACGACGGTTTTCGGCTCTGCCAGCAGGGACGAGGCCGAGAAGCAACTGCCGAAGTTCCTCGCGAACGGATCGGCGGAGCAGAAGGCGGAGTTCGCCAAGACACATCAGCTGCCCGGCGCGTGGGGGCACGAGGTGCTCGCCCAGGGCATCTCGATGGGCTTCGTGGCGGCCGCGGCCATGGCCGTACTGGCTCTCGGCACGGCCTGGTTCGTGATCCGGGTCCGCAAGAGCGACCTGGAGGCACTCGCCGGCACGGCGGGGGTGCCGGCCGGCTGACCCAGCCATGCCCGCATCAGGCGGCGGATGGCCGGACCGGGTCCAGGGGACCGACGGCGAGGACGCCGGTCCGGCCATCCGCGCCCTCCCTGCAGAGCGCAGCGACATGAGGGCCAAGAACGCCACCAGCACCACCACGAACCGCATGACCACCCCCAGGAACCCTCGCGTGTCCTCCACACATGCCGACCCGTGTGCCACACGCCTGATGCCTGAACAACGGACGGGCGATTACGCAGAGTTCCCGATACCCACAGAGAGTGCCCACCGAGCCTCTGCCACGCACGCTTCCCGCGCGGAAAGCTCAAGCAGGCGTCACCCCGCCGTTCGGACCCACTCCGGCAGCTCCTCGGTCAGGTCCGCCCACTCGGTCGGCGGCATCCCCGCCTTCCCCGCGGCGATCACGCCGCCCACAATGGCGCAGGTCGTGTCCACGTCACCGCCGACCTGCGCGGTTGTCCAGAACGCGTGCTCGTAGTCGCCGAGGGCCCGGGCGGCCGACCAGAGGGCGAAAGGCACGGTGTCATGGGCAGACGTACGCCGTCCGCAGCCCAGGACAGCCGCGACGGTGCCGGCGTCGCCGTAGTCGAGCATGTCCCGCGCGCGTCGCAGGCCCGCGCCGACCGCGCTCTTCGGGATGAGTGCGACGACGCCGTCGAGGAGTGCCTCGGGGCTCGGCGGGCCACCGGGAGCGGCGACCAGCGAGGCGGCCGCCGCAACCGCCATGGAGCCCACGACGGCCTCGCGGTGCTGGTGCGTCGGGTAGGCGGAGATCTCCGCCTGGTGGGTCGCCTGCTCCGGATCGTCCGCGTACCAGGCGCCCAGCGGGGCGATCCGCATCGCCGCCCCGTTGCCCCACGACCCCTGTCCCTTGAACAGCTCGGCGGCGAGTTCACGCCAGTCGCCGCCCTCCCGGACCAGCCGCAGCAGGCGATTGACGGCAGGGCCGTAACCCCGGTCGAAGTCGTGGTGCTCGGCGAAGGAGTGCGCCAGCTCGTCCTGGTCGATGCGGTGGTGGGCGGCGAGGACGGCGACCACGGAGCAGGCCATCTCCGTGTCGTCGGTCCACTGCCAGGGTCCGGGCGGCAGCTCTCGACTCTTGAGCAGGGGGTAGTTCGCCGGGACGAAGAACTGGGAGCCCAGCGCATCACCGACCGCGAGTCCACGCAGGCTGGCCAGGGCGCGGTCCAGGCGCCCGTCGGGAGAGGAATCGGGGGTCATGGCTCTGCCACTCTATCCGGTGATCCCGTACGGTTCCGGATCTCGCCAGCGTTCGAAAGGCCGGTCAAGCACGTACTTGCCGTCGTCCCCCAGAACGAGCATCCTCATCTCCGCGTTCCCGGGATTCGACAGTGACTCGAATTCCGCGACCGTCCAGTGGAACCAGCGCATGCAGAACAGCCGCATGGCCAGTCCATGGGTCACCAGCAGCACGTTGGACGGGTGATCGGGTGCCTCGAAGCTGCGGTACAGACTCTCCAGGAAACCGCCGACCCGGTCGTACACGTCGGCGCCGGACTCCCCCTGGGCGAAGCGGTAGAAGAAGTGACCGTAGGCGTCCCGGTAGGCCTTCTGGAGGCGTACGTCGTCGCCGTCCTGCCAGTTTCCCCAGTCCTGCTCGCGCAGCCGGGGTTCCTCGCGCACCCGTATGAGCTCGGGATCGAGATGGAAGGCGCGCAGGGTCTCGTGCGTGCGGCGGTACGGGGACACGTACACGCTGACGCGCTCGCGGCCGAAGACATCGCGCAGCCGTTTACCGGTCTCCTCTGCCTGCTGCCAGCCGCGCTCGGTCAGCGCCAGGGCATGGTCGGGCTCACGCTCGTAAACGGTGTCATCAACATTGCCCGTTGACTCTCCGTGCCGGACAAGGACGATGCGCCGTGGTCGTGCCATGCCAAAACCCTAGATCGGATGACGGCCGATGGAGCACTCGTACGGGCTCTATACGGCGCAGGTCACATATTTCCTGCACCACAGGTCACACCAGGGCGCACGATAAGCGGGTCCGGATTTCAAACCCAGCGCGTCAAACCGTCCAGGTCGGCTCCAGCTCGACGATGTCACCCGTGAGCGACGCGACGTCCGCCTCGGTCTGGGCCCGCAGGGCGAGCCGCTCCACGCGCTCCGCGCGGTACTTGCCGTGTTCGGCGGCCGATCGCCACATCGACAGCACCAGGAACTCGTGTCCCGGCGCCTCGCCGAACAGGCCTCTGATCATGCCCGGAGAGCCTGCCATGGCCGGGTTCCAGACCTTTTCCTGCATCAGCATGAAGTGCTCGGCACGGTCCTCGTGGACTCGGCAGAGGGCGACCCGCACCAGGTCGGCGTCCGTGAAACGCGGTTCGAAGCCGGTCTTCACGTCGAAGCGGTAGTCGAAGAGCTTGACCTGGGCATCCTTGAAGGTGCCCGACTGGGCCGCCGCCAGGCGGTCGTGGGAACGCGCCATGAAGGAGTCGTAGAACGCACGGCTCTCCCAGAAGGCGAAGATGTGCGCAACCCCGGTCCGTCCCCTGCTCCAGCCACCACCTTGTCCCCGAAACCCCGGCTCCCCCAGAAGCCCCGCCCATTTTCGCTGCCCCCGCTCGAAGCCGCGGCGGTCCACCACGGTGCAGCGAATCCACTTGACCAGCACCGCGCCATGGTAAGGCCACGGAGCGTGGCGTCGGTCACGCTCGGCCGGACAGCTCGGCGGCACACGTGCACGCGCGCGTGGCAGGATGGACAACCGGCCTTGTCCGTCCGGCAGTTAGGGACGGAGACAACACACGGGCAACGGGGAAGGGGAAGACTGGTGAACGGCCTCAACAAGGGGATCCGTAAGGCCGAAGTCGCGCTGAAGTGGGATCCGAGTCCGACGGGACAGCCGCCCACGGATCTGGACATCGTCGCCGCCACCTACCTGGCGGGCGATCCGTACGGCGAGCCCACCTACGTGGTGCACTTCGACAGCCGCTCCCCCGACGGCACCATCTACCTCAACCGAGACAGCAAGGACGGCAAGGGCTTCGGCTGGGACGAGGTCATGACGCTGGAGCTGGACCGGCTGGACGGCCGGTACGCGCGCGTGGTGATCGGTGTCGTCATCCAGCAGCGTTCGGTGCACCGCACCTTCGTCGGCGTGATCAACCCTGGCCTGCGGATCCGCGAGGGTTACACCGTCCTGGCCGAGGACGACTTCGGCGACGTCCTCGGAGCGACGGCGGCGACCATCGGGGAGTTCCTGCGTGACGGGTCCGGCGACTGGACCTTCCACCCCGGCATCCACGGTTACGACGACGACCCGGCGACGTTCACGAGAACCATGGGCCGAGCCCGCCGGCCCTGACGGCGTCGTACGGCGCCATACGGCGAGGAGGGGGGCACCGACCTGTGGTCGGTGCCCCCCTCCTCTTCAGGGACTACCTGTCATGCGGGCGTGGCCCGCCGACCGGTGTCAGCTGCAGCCGCTGGTCGACCCGCAGCCCTCGCAGATGTAGCAGGAGCCGGCCCGCTGCATCTTCGTACCGCAGGAGAAGCACAGCGGGGCGTCGGCCTGGATGCCCAGCTGCATCTCCACCAGCTCGGCGCTGGTGTGGGCCTGCATCGGGGCGGGCTTCGCCGCCTCGACCTCGGCACGCGGCATGGCGACGGCCTTCAGCTCCTGGGTGCGCGGCGCCGACTGGGCCAGGCCCTCGACGTCCATCTCGTCGTCGGAGGGCTCGTACGAACCGGTCTCCAGGTGACGCTGACGCTCATCGGCGGAGTGGATGCCGAGCGCGGAGCGGGTCTCGAAGGGCAGGAAGTCCAGCGCCAGGCGGCGGAAGATGTAGTCGACGATCGACTGGGCCATCCGCACATCCGGGTCGTCCGTCATGCCGGCCGGCTCGAAGCGCATGTTGGTGAACTTCGAGACGTACGTCTCCAGCGGCACGCCGTACTGGAGGCCGACGGAGACCGCGATCGAGAAGGCGTCCATCATGCCCGCGAGGGTCGAGCCCTGCTTGGACATCTTCAGGAAGACCTCTCCCAGGCCGTCGTCCGGGTAGGAATTGGCCGTCATGTAGCCCTCGGCACCGCCGACGGTGAAGGACGTGGTGATGCCGGGACGGCCCTTCGGGAGGCGCTTGCGGACCGGTCGGTACTCGATGACCTTCTCGACCGTCTCGCGGATGGTCGCCTCGGCCTTCTCCGTGACCTCGGCCTTCTCCTTCTCCTTGGTCTTGGCGGAGAGCGGCTGGCCGACCTTGCAGTTGTCGCGGTAGATGGCGAGCGCCTTGACTCCCAGCTTCCAAGCCTCGAAGTAGACCTCTTCGACGTCCTCCACGGTCGCCGACTCCGGCAGGTTGACCGTCTTGGAGAGCGCGCCGGAGATCCACGGCTGGATCGCGGCCATCATACGGACGTGGCCCATCGCGGAGATGGAGCGCTCGCCCATGGCGCAGTCGAACACCTCGTAGTGCTCGTGCTTGAGGCCCGGGGCGTCGACGACATTGCCGTGGTCGGCGATGTGGGCGACGATCGCCTCGATCTGCTCCTCCTGGTAGCCCAGGCGGCGCAGGGCCTGCGGAACGGTGCCGTTGACGATCTGCATCGAGCCGCCGCCGACCAGCTTCTTGAACTTGACCAGGGCGAGGTCGGGCTCGAGGCCGGTGGTGTCGCAGGACATCGCGAGACCGATGGTGCCGGTCGGGGCGATGACGGACGCCTGAGCGTTACGGAAACCGTTCTTCTCGCCGAGACGCAGCACGTCCTGCCAGGCTTCCGTGGCGGCGGCCCAGATCGGCGAGTCCAGGTCGTCCATGCGTACGGCCACGGTGTTGGCGTCGGCGTGCTGCTTCATGACGCGGTTGTGGGCGCTCGCGTTGCGCGCGTAGCCGTCGTACGGGCCGACGACCGCGGCGAGTTCGGCGGAGCGCCTGTACGACGTGCCGGTCATCAGGGAGGTGATGGCCCCGGCGAGGGCGCGGCCGCCGTCGGAGTCGTAGGCGTGGCCGGTCGCCATCAGCAGGGCGCCGAGGTTGGCGTAACCGATGCCGAGCTGGCGGAACGCGCGCGTGTTCTCGCCGATCTTCTGGGTCGGGAAGTCCGCGAAGCAGATGGAGATGTCCATCGCGGTGATGACGAGCTCGACGACCTTCGCGAAGCGCTCGCCGTCGAAGGACTGGTTGCCCTTGCTGTCGTCCTTCAGGAACTTCATCAGGTTCAGCGAGGCGAGGTTGCAGGACGTGTTGTCCAGGTGCATGTACTCGCTGCAGGGGTTCGAGCCGTTGATACGGCCGGACTCCGGGCAGGTGTGCCAGTGGTTGATGGTGTCGTCGTACTGGATGCCCGGGTCGGCGCATGCCCAGGCGGCCTCGGCCATCTTGCGGAACAGGGACTTGGCCTCGACCTCTTCGATGACCTCGCCGGTCATCCGGGCACGCAGACCGAACTTGCCGCCCTGCTCGACCGCCTTCATGAACTCGTCGTTCACACGGACCGAGTTGTTGGCGTTCTGGTACTGCACGGAGGTGATGTCGTCACCGCCGAGGTCCATGTCGAAGCCCGCGTCGCGCAGCGCGCGGATCTTCTCCTCCTCCTTCACCTTGGTCTCGATGAAGTCCTCGATGTCGGGGTGGTCGACGTCGAGGATGACCATCTTGGCGGCACGGCGGGTGGCGCCACCGGACTTGATGGTGCCGGCGGAGGCGTCGGCGCCGCGCATGAAGGAGACGGGGCCGGAGGCGTTGCCACCGGAGGAGAGCAGCTCCTTGGAGGAGCGGATGCGGGAGAGGTTCAGGCCGGCACCGGAGCCGCCCTTGAAGATCATGCCCTCTTCCTTGTACCAGTCGAGGATCGACTCCATGGAGTCGTCGACCGCCAGGATGAAGCAGGCGGAGACCTGCTGGGGCTGCGGGGTACCGACGTTGAACCAGACGGGGCTGTTGAAGCTGAAGATCTGGTGCAGGAGGGCATACGCCAGCTCGTGCTCGAAGATCTCGGCATCGGCGGGCGAGGCGAAGTACTTGTAGTCCTCGCCGGCCTTCCGATACGTCTTCACGATGCGGTCGATCAGCTGCCTGAGGCTGGTCTCACGCTGCGGGGTGCCGACGGCACCGCGGAAGTACTTGCTGGTGACGATGTTGACCGCGTTCACCGACCAGAAGTCGGGGAACTCGACGCCGCGCTGCTCGAAATTGACCGAGCCGTCGCGCCAGTTGGTCATGACGACGTCACGGCGCTCCCAGGCCACCTCGTCGTACGGGTGCACGCCAGGAGTGGTGTGGATGCGCTCGATACGCAGTCCCTTGGTCGCCTTGGCGCCCTTGGCGCGGGAACTCCGTGCCGGACCGCTCGCCGTCTCTGTCATGCCGCCTCCCTGTACGGGCTAAAACGCCCTGAAGTGCCCCGATGTTCCCGTGGCACGGTGTGGTGTCTGATGCTGCGGGCTTCTCGCACTGCCGCCCGCAACAGGTCTTCGATCGCCGCCTCGCGGCCGGTTCCGGCGCCTTGGCCCGGTTCCGGCCCTCCGGTCAGTCGGCGGCGTGGGCGGGCTCGGGGACTTCAGCAGTCCCTCCGCGCCCGCGGTCGTCTTCCTGGCTCCCCGCAACGGTGTCCTCGCGGTCGTCGTTGTCCGCGGCGGCGGGTCGCGTCCCCTCCCTGAGTTCCGCGATCGCGGCCTCGAAGTCATCGAGCGAGTCGAACGCCCGGTAGACGGAGGCGAATCGCAGATACGCGACGAGGTCGAGCTCCTGCAACGGGCCGAGTATGGCCAGTCCCACGTCGTGGGTGGTCAGTTCGGCGCTTCCGGTGGCCCGCACCGCCTCCTCGACCCGCTGGCCGAGCTGGGCGAGTGCGTCCTCAGTGACAGGTCGCCCCTGGCATGCCTTGCGCACGCCGTTGATGACCTTGGTGCGACTGAAAGGCTCGGTGACTCCGGACCGCTTGACCACCATGAGCGAACACGTCTCCACGGTCGTGAAACGACGGGAGCAGTCCGGACACTGGCGGCGCCTGCGGATGGACGTGCCGTCGTCGGTCGTACGACTGTCGACGACACGGCTGTCGGGGTGCCTGCAGAAGGGGCAGTGCATGAACTCCCAACCCTCCTCACAGCAGACTCAATAGCCTCGTTGGGCCTCACGGGCCCCTCGAAGCAGCCCCAAGCATAGGCGATCGCCAGGAGCCTGAAGACCCGGGGGACCACAACTTCTGGGCTGCTGCTGAAATCCAACCACTAGATGTAGGGATTGGCCCATACATACACGCCACGCGCGCGTGTCGCGTGCGCACGAGAATGTGCCACGCGGCCGTGGCGCCGGACGGGATCCGCAGGTGCGGGGCCGTACCCTTGCGACACATGCGGAGATACCGTGGGCGCCAGAGGGAGGGCCCGTGGGACTCCGGCAGAGATGACCACCGGTTCCCGGTTGACGGAATGCCGGATGGCAGACTGGGCAGGAACCCACGAGGTCAGCACCTCGGCGGTGAAGAGTACAACAATGGGCACTTTTGTCCGCCGGGCGCAGCGTCAGCTATACACCCAGACACATGATCAAGTCAGGCGATTCGCGGTTTTTCACTCGAACGTGTGTTTGGCGCAACCTTTCGAAAGCAACTACCGTTGTCCAGCAGGGAGACCATCGAGAGGGGCCGACGTGACCACGACCGCAGACAGTGCCACCATCACTGCCCAGGACCGCTCCCAGGGCCGACTCGAGCCGGTGCATGCGATGAATGAACCCGTGAGCCCCGAGGGGCACAAGCGCTCCTTGCCGGGCCGACCTCCAGGCATCCGGGCGGACAGCTCCGGGCTCACCGACCGGCAGCGTCGGGTGATCGAGGTCATCAGGGATTCCGTACAGCGGCGCGGCTACCCGCCGTCGATGCGGGAGATCGGCCAGGCGGTCGGACTGTCCAGCACCTCCTCGGTCGCACACCAGCTGATGGCACTGGAGCGCAAGGGCTTCCTGCGCCGCGACCCACACCGCCCACGCGCGTACGAGGTCCGCGGTTCTGACCAGGGCGCCTCCGCGCAGCCCACCGACACCGCGGGCAAGCCTGCCGCGTCGTATGTCCCATTGGTGGGCCGTATCGCCGCCGGCGGCCCCATCCTCGCAGAGGAGTCGGTCGAGGACGTCTTCCCACTCCCCCGCCAGCTGGTCGGTGACGGAGAGCTGTTCGTGCTGAAGGTCGTCGGTGACTCGATGATCGAGGCCGCGATCTGCGACGGCGACTGGGTCACGGTGCGCCGCCAGCCCGTCGCCGAGAACGGCGACATCGTCGCGGCCATGCTCGAGGGCGAGGCCACCGTCAAGCGCTTCAAGCGCGAGGACGGCCACGTCTGGCTCCTCCCGCACAACGCGGCGTACGAGCCGATCCCCGGCGACGACGCGACCATCCTCGGCAAGGTGGTGGCAGTGCTGCGGCGCGTATGACGGCTGCGGCGGGCGGTTCGTGGGAACCGCCTCCTGACCGGGCCCCGGGACCCCTGCGCCGGTTCCGGGGCCCTGTGCTGTCCGGGCCCCGTCAGTAGTCCCCATCAGCTGGCGGCTCTGCATCGGTGTTGGCCTGTCACGGCTCGCGACGGGCCAACCCGATCATTCAGCCTCGGTCATTGGCCTCGGTCATTGGGCCTCGTTCGTTCGACCTCATTCGTTCGACCTCGGGCATTCGGTCTCTGTCATTCCGCCTCTGTCTTCTTCGCCGTCGCGTCGATCGCCGCCAGCGACTTGCGGACCTGGTTGCGGTCCGTCGTGTACCAGAACTCCGGCAGTGACGCCTTCAGATAGCTTCCGTAGCGGGCGGTGGCCAGTCGCTGGTCCAGTACGGCGACCACGCCGCGGTCACCCGACGCCCGTACGAGGCGGCCGGCGCCCTGGGCCATGAGGAGCGCGGCGTGCGTGGCGGCGACCGCCATGAAGCCGTTGCCTCCCGCGTCTTCCACCGCCTTCTGGCGGGCGCTCATCAGAGGGTCGTCCGGGCGCGGGAACGGAATCTTGTCCATGACCACCAGCTGACAGCTGGAGCCCGGGACATCGACACCCTGCCAGAGCGACAAGGTGCCGAACAGGCAGGTCTTGGGGTCGGCGGCGAAGTTCTTGATCAGCTCGCCGAGCGTCTCCTCGCCCTGGAGGAGGATCGGGAACTCCGGGATCCTGGAGCGCAGTTCCTCGGCGGCGAGCTGCGCGGCCCGCATGGAGGAGAAGAGGCCGAGGGTGCGGCCGCCCGCTGCCTGGATCAACTCCGTCAGCTCGTCCAGCATGTCCGCGCGGTCGCCGTCCCGCGCGGGCCGCGACAGATGCTTTGCGACGTAGAGGATGCCCTGCTTGGGGTAGTCGAAGGGCGAGCCGACGTCGGCGCTCTTCCACTGCGGCAGGTCCTCGCCCTCCGTGCCTTCCGGACCGAGTCCGAGGGAGGCGCCGACGCCGTTGAAGTCGCCGCCCAGCTTCAGCGTTGCTGAGGTCAGGACCACGGAGCGGTCTGCGAAGAGCTTCTCCCGGAGCAGGCCCGACACGGACATGGGGGCGACGCGCAGGGAGGCACCGAAGCGGTCGTGGCGCTCGTACCAGACGACGTCCCACTCGGAGCCGTTGGTGATCCGTTCCGCCACGTCGTGCACTGACTCCACGGACGCCAGTGCCTGCTTGCGGACCGCGTCCTCGTCCTGGACGGACTTGTCGCGGGTCGCGCCGATCCCGGAGATCACCGTTCGGCAGGCGTCGCGCAGCGCCATGAGCGCGTACCCGAGGTCCTCCGGGATCTCCTCCAGGCGGCCCGGCAGAGCCAGCTCCATCAGCCGCTCGAAGCCCTCGGCGGCGGTCTGGAGCTGGTCGGCGGCCTTCTCGTTGACGAGCTTCGCCGCGCGGCGCACGGCTCTGTTGACCTGGCCGGGCGTGAGTTCGCCCGTGGCCACTCCGGTGACGCGGGAGACCAGCTCGTGTGCCTCGTCGACGATCAGTACCTCGTGCTGCGGCAGGACCGGGGCGCCTTCGATGGCGTCGATCGCGAGCAGCGCGTGGTTGGTGACGACGACCTCTGCGAGCTTGGCACGCTCGCGGGCCATCTCGGCGAAGCACTCGGCGCCGTATGCGCATTTCGTGGCGCCCAGACACTCCCGGGAGGAGACCGACACCTGCGCCCACGCGCGGTCGGACACTCCGGGCGTGAGGTTGTCGCGGTCCCCTGTCTCGGTCTCGTCGGACCATTCGCGCAGCCGCAGCAGGTCCTGACCCAGCTTGCTGGTGGGCGCGGCTGCCTCGAACTGGTCGAAGAGTCCCTCCTCCTCGTCCTGCGGGACGCCCTCGTGGAGACGGTGCAGGCAGAGGTAGTTCGATCTGCCCTTCAGCATCGCGAACTCCGGGCGGCGGCGCAGCAAGGGGTGCAATGCCTCGACGGTGCGCGGCAGGTCCCGCTCGACGAGCTGGCGCTGCAGCGCGAGGGTGGCCGTCGCGACGACGACACGCTCCCCGTGCGCGAGCGCGGGCACGAGATAGCCCAGCGACTTTCCGGTGCCGGTGCCGGCCTGGACCAGCAGATGGGAACCGTCGTCGATCGCCTCCGCGACGGCTTCGGCCATGGTCACCTGGCCGGGGCGCTCCGTACCGCCAACGGCAGTGACGGCAGCATGCAGGAGTTCGGGGAGTGAGGGCTTCGTCATAGCGCGACCACCCTACGACCCGGCACTGACAAACGGGTGATCAAAGCGGGGGTGAGGGGCGGGATCAAGACCGTGTGCTCCTCGGGTGAGGTCGGGAGGATTGCCTGGGAAGGCGGTGGGGCGGACCGCCGGGGGGAGGGGGCGATCGGGGCGGATGGCGGGGTGCGGGATGGCGCGGGGGTGGAGCCGTGAGCCGGGCGCAGCCAGGTCGAGCGGGTCGAGGGGGTGCGAGAGAGAGAGCGGCTTGGGCGCGGGGGAAGGCTGCCGGGGTGCCTGAGGGATCCGCGCGAGAGAGATCGGCTCGGGTGTGATCGGCGCGGTGAGCGATGGGCTCGGTAGAGACCGGCGCGGTCGGAGATCGGCTACGCGAGAGCCCGGCCCGGCCGAAGATCGGTTCGGTGGTGATGGGAACCGGATCGAGGTGAGCGGTGTACCAAGAGTGATGATGCAGCGGCATGGCGTCACAGCAGATTACGCAGGGACCGGTCTCGGACCATGAAGGCGGCCCGTTTGGCGGGCAGGTCGACCTCGGCGGAGAACCGGAAGCCGGCGCTCAGAAAGGCAGCGATGGAGGGGGTGTTGCGAAGGTCGGGTTCCGCGATGACGCGTGCGCAGGCAGGCCGCTTGTCGAGCGCGAGGTCGGCCACGGCTCTGAGCAGGGTGCTGCCGAGCTTGCGGCCACGGTCGGCGACACCGCCGATGAGGAGGTGGATTCCGGTGTCGTGAGGTCGAGCGGGATAGTGGCGGGCCAGTGGGTCGAGATCTGCCCGGTAGATCTCCCAGTAGCTCATGGGTCTGCCCTCCAGCACTCCGAGGCAGGGCACGCTCCGTCCGTCACCGGACAGCTGGGCCTGCAGGTGGCTCTCGGTCACGGTCTGTGGGCCGGACAGGTCCCAGAACTCCGCTACGGCAGGGTCGTTCATCCAGCGGCTGATCAGCGGCAGGTCTCGCTCTACGCGCACGGGGACAAGGTGGAACATGCCCACGGGCGTGACGACCGGCCCCCAACCGGCGACACGGTCGAGGAGGTCGTCGACGGCCACGGTGCCCGGAGGGATGGGCGAAGTCATGGCTTCGCGCCGACTCGGTGCCTCGCCTGGGTCGGCCTCCGCTGCGAAGAGCGCAACCAGCTCGTCCGGCAGACGCAGATCCAGCGTGTCCTCGCTGTCCGTGCCCAGGCCGGTACCGCAGTCAGCCGTACGGGGGCTCGTATCCGCGCCCGTGTCGGTGCTGGGGGCGGTGGCTGCGTGTGCGCTGGCGTCGGTGGGAGGCACGACGACGCTCCTCTCAGAAGGCGGGGTGGGGCATGTTCCTCAGGTACGGAAGGGAGCTGGTGATGATCGGCGGTGTCGGGTTTGGTTGTCAGGAGTGGAGGGGGTTCGCGATGGTGACGTAGACGGACTGGGTGTCGACCGGGCCGACGAGTTCGTCGAGGCCGTGCAGCCGGGTCAGCAGATTGGCCTTGCAGCGCAGGACCGGTGAGTCCAGCAGGTGGGCTGGGAGTGAGGTGTGCAGCCGGGCGGGTCCGGAGGCAATGTCGCTGAGGAAACGGCGGAAGGCGGCGAGCAGCAGCCGTTCGTCGGCGAGACGCTGGGAACCGAAGGCGCCGATGAGGCCGAGCACGTTGTTGATCGCCAGGTAGTAGGCGAAACGCTCGTCGGTGACCTCGTCGGACACGAAGGTGTCGCTGCGCTCACCGATACTGGGCAGTCGCTCGGAGAGTTCCGCGCGCCTGGACTCGCGGAAGTAGTAGCCCTGGTTGTCGCGGTAGCGGCCGCCCGCAGGCCAGCCGTCGGCGTCCAGCAGGACCAGCGTGTTCTGCTGGTGGGCTTCCAGGGCGATCCCCGCCTCCGCGTCCAGCCACAGCACGGGCCGGACGACCTGCTGCAGATAGCGCAGGAACCACTCGGCGGCAACGGCCTCACGAGGACGACCGGTTCGACCGGCAAGGCGCGTGACGACCATGGCCAGTCGTGAGCACAGGGGCTGCGAAGCCGACTTCGGATGGTGGCGCGCCATGCCCGCTGGGGTGCTGCTGCCTGTTTGTGCCTGCGCGTGTGCCTGCTTCTGTGCATGTGCCTGTGGCCGGGGCGAGACGAGCCCTGCCACGCAGGAGACGTCGTCCGACGGGCTGAACGGGTTGTGCCGGATCATCACGTCGAGTCCGGATACGGGGTTGCCCTCGGGTGTGTCGACCGCCAGCCAGGCCGGGTCGCGGACGATGTCGAACCCCGGGTGGGCGGCCCGCCACTGCTCGGACAGTCCGCTGCGCAGGAGGCAGTGGACCTCGACGCCGCGATGCAGTTCCTTGCGGAGGTTCTCGCGGCGGGAGTTGGTGATCCGCAGGCCCAAAGACAGCTTGAGCATGGCCGGGGAGCCGGACCGATAGACGGTGCGTACGGAGGAGGTGGGGTGCCATGGGGAGCCATGCGTGCCGAGGTCGCGGAGGAGCCCGGCGTCGAACAGGGCCGCGGTCTCGGGGCGTTGGCAGGCATCGCGTAGCTGCCAGGGGTGCACGGGCAAGAGGGCGTAGCCGTCGGGCCGGGCCGGCTCGGTTTCGGCGAGCCGTGCCATGAGTTGTGGCGCGGGAACACGGCGACCGCGCTCGGTCCAGGAAGAGTCCGTGGCGAGCAAGGAGGGAGCGACCGCGAGCCAGTTCAGAGGGAAGGAGCCGCGCAACTCCGGTGAGTACAGGCACGCTTCGGCCTCGGAGAGACCTTCGCGGCTCTTCGGAGTGGGGTGCAGTGGATGCCCGAGTACGAGTGCCTGCTCGGCCGCGAGGAAGAGGTCGGGGCCGTCGGAGGGGCACTGGCGGCGCTCGTGAATGAAGGTGACGGTGCGACGGAGAGAGTCGGCGACGCGGACAACGAGGTCGGGGGTGGAGGTGGGGGTGGGGGTGAATGCCGGGGTGGCAGCAGTCGATGGCGGACGAGCCGGCGAGGCGGACATGGAGGCAGCAGGAAACGGAGCGCCTGCCGTTGCCGCAGGTCCCGGGGCGAGCGTCCATGGCGGCGTGCCCGCTGTCATCGCGGGCTCCGCACCCGGAGCCGGCCGCGGCCCGGTCATAGGCGCGGGACCTGGGGCAGGAGCCGTTGATTCGGCGATCGTCACAGAACCCGAGGAGGCAAGGGGCAAGCCGCTGCCAAGCCCAGTTGCAGCACCGAGAGCCTCAGGTAGGGCCGCGGTGCCGTGCCCGCGTTCGGGGGTCTCCCTGGCGAGTAGTGCGGCGACTGTGACCGCGTCGGCCGACGGGGATTGCTCGGGTGCGTTGGCGAGGGACGGGAGGCCGAAGCGGTGCCATCCCGTCGGGGACCAGTAGTGGACCGGGGCGAGGAGGGCAGTGCCACTGGCTGGCAGGGGGATGCGGAGTGTGCCGTCGTCGGGAGCCTGGACGCCGGCTTCGCGCACCCAGCAGCGCAGCAGGTTCTCGACGGCCGCGACCTCGGCCGCGATGCCCGTGTCGGAGTGCTCCAGGAGGTCAGCGGGGGCCCGGCGAGGGAACTCGCCGACAGGCGCATTCCGTTGCTCCGGGACCCTCTCCTGCTCCTGTTCCTGTTCCTGTTCCTGCGCCTGTTCCTGCGCCCTCTCCTGTTCCCGCCCCTGCTCCGGCTCCCGCTCCTGCGCACGCCCCACGTCCCGTCCCTCCCGACAAGGCACCGATGGGACCGCCGGGGCGGGCCGGATCTGATGGGAGGGAGATGCGTCGTCGGGACCTCCCTCAGGGATAGGAGAGCCGGCGCCGGATGCGGATGCGGGGGTGGGGGTGGGTGTGGGGGTGGGAATCAAGGTGATCCTCGTGGGTGGTTCTGGCTTGTGCGGTGGCGGGCGGGCCTTGGTCCTATTGGCTACGGGCCCAAGTGAACGTAAGGACACAGATGTTGCTGCTGAGAAGGGCCTATAAGTGCGCACCTACGCCAGTTGTCGCGCCGGCCTTCGCCCGACCGCTCCCGAGCTCGCGGGCTGCCGTCTCCACCGCGTCGGCCAGTCGGTCGAGTACCGCTGCCGCCTGTTCGTCGCTGATCGTCAGTGGTGGGAGGAGCCGCACGACGCTCGCATGTCGGCCGCCCAGCTCGACGATCAAGCCACGTCGCAGGCACTCCCGTTGGACGGCGGCGGCGAGTTCGGGAGCAGCGGGGCGCGGGCCGTCCGCGCTGGGACCCCGCTTCCCTGCCGGAGTCACCCCGCCGTCAAGAACCCCACCTGGCTCAGGTGCCGACGAATGGGCCCCACCGCCTCCTTCCCCGCCCACGAACTCGACCCCGATCATCAGCCCCCGCCCTCGCACTTCCCCGATGCACGAGAACTCTCCTGCCAGGGCTGCGAGTTGGTTGAGCATGCGAGAGCCGAGGGTTGCCGCTCGTTCGGCCAGGCGGTTTTCGCGGACGTAGATCAGGGTGGCCGTGCCTGCGGCCATGGCGAGTTGGTTGCCGCGGAAGGTGCCTGCGTGGGTGCCGGGTTCCCAGACGTCGAGGTCCTCGTGGTAGACCACCACGGCAAGGGGAAGGCTGCCGCCGATGGCCTTGGAGAGCACCATCACGTCGGGGGTGATGCCGCTGTGCTCCACCGCCCAGAAGGCGCCCGTACGTCCGACTCCCGTCTGGACTTCGTCGGCGATCAGCGGGACGGAGCGGGTCGCCGTGATCTCCCGCATGCGCCGCATCCACGCGTCCGGCGCGGGAATCACCCCGCCCTCGCCCTGGACGGGTTCGAGGATCATGCCGGCCGGGTGCGGCACACCCGACTTGGGGTCGTCGAGGACGGACTCGGTCCAGCGGGCGGCGAGTTCGGCACCCTGTGGGCCGCCGATGCCTAACGGGCAGCGGTAGTCCTGCGGATAGGGCAGGCGCGCGACCAGCGTGTGTGAGGCGTCCCCGGATGCTTCGAGCGCTCCGGCGGTCATACCGTGATAGGCGCCGGTGAAGGCCATGATTCCGGCTCGGCCGGTCGCGGTGCGGACCAGCTTGAGCGCCGCCTCCACGGCGTCGGTTCCCGCCGGTCCGCAGAACTGCACGCGCGCGTGGTCGGCGAGTCCGGGCGGCAGGGTGTGGAACAGCTCGGTGACGAAGGCGTCCTTGACGGGTGTCGCCAGGTCGAGGACGTGCAGCGGTGCACCCGAGTCGAGGACCTTCCGGATGGCCTCCAGCACGACGGGGTGATTGTGACCCAGGGCGAGCGTCCCGGCGCCGGAGAGGCAGTCGAGGTAGCGGCGCCCGTCGGCACCCTCGATGGTCAGTCCCCGGGCCCGCACGGGCACGATCGGCAGGGCGCGCGCATAGGTGCGCGCCGCCGATTC
This sequence comes from Streptomyces sp. NBC_00461, assembly GCF_036013935.1. Lineage (NCBI taxonomy): Bacteria > Bacillati > Actinomycetota > Actinomycetes > Kitasatosporales > Streptomycetaceae > Streptomyces > Streptomyces sp. NBC_00461. The sequence continues at coordinate 7,198,121 of NZ_CP107902.1, read as the reverse complement.
GCGCGCCGACTGGCGCCGGAGGATCCCCTCGTGCACGGCCCGCGCCGTCGCGGACACCGCACCGACACCACGCCGTCCAGGAGATCCCTCGGGCACACTCCCGCCGCATGCAGACTCGGCCACGACTCCCTGTCCTCCCACCAGGGGACCGCACACGGACAGCAGAACCCCCACCGCTACCAACCGCCGATGGCTCACGGGGTTACGGGTTGCTTCAAGATCCTTGCCGTGACGGAACCGTTGCCGTTCCGTGGGAAGTCCCCCACAGCGAGCGCATAGTGTGTGATGCCGTTCCATGGAGCCGTGAAGTCGCGTGAGGTCGCGTGACATCAGCATTCGTGTGAGATCACCTGCGCCGAGCGCGCGGTCACGGCGGTAGCGCCCAGTTCGTTCAGTTCACCTCAGGGGGAGTCAGAGCATGCGATCCATACGGCCGTTGATCACCGTTCGCCAGGGAAGGGGTGCCCGCAGCAGAACCTCCCCCGTTCTTGCCGCCGTTGCCCTCGCGTCGGCGCTGGCGCTCACCGCCACCGCCTGCAACTCGGGCGACACCAAGGCCGACGGCCAGGCGTCCGCCTCCGCCACCGACGGGGCGAGCCCCGGCGACGGCAAGATCAAGATCCCGGACGACATCAGGAACAAGCTCAAAGAGCACGGGATCGACATCGACAAGTGGAAGAAAGGGGCTTGGAAGAACTGGGACAAGGACGACTGGCTGCGCGAGGCCGACGACTTCGTCAACCCGATCATCAAGGGTCTGTGGAACCCGGACCGGATGCGGGAGGCCAACGACCCGGACAAGGGCGTCGACGACAACGACCTCTCCGGTGACCAGGGCGTGACCGACCCGACGCCGGCGCCGGTGGACGCGAAGGCCGTGGCGCCTACGTACCACGCCAACGCGGCGACCGCCGGCAAGGTCTTCTTCGACTCCCCCGAAGGCACGATGGTCTGCTCGGCGACGGTCGTGGAGGACCCGGCCCACCCCGGCAAGTCGAACCTCGTGTGGACGGCGGGCCACTGCGTGCACGCCGGCAAGAACGGCGGCTGGTACCGCAACATCGCGTTCGTGCCGTCGTACAACGACTCGGGCAAGACGGCCGCCCAGTTGCAGAACGCCACCAAGGAGGAGGCCGCTCCGTACGGCGTCTGGTGGGGCGACTGGGCGCAGACCTCGGCCCAGTGGATCGAGCAGGGTGGTGAGACGGGCGGCAATGGTGCCTCGTACGACTACGCCGTCATCCATGTGACGCCGGAGAAGGGTGGCAACGGCAAGTCGCTGGAGGAGATGGTCGGTTCCGCGCTGCCCGTCGACTTCAACGCGCCGGCCGTGCCGAAGGTTGCCGGCATCACCGCGACCGGCTATCCGGCCGCCGCGCCGTTCGACGGCCAGAAGCTGTACCAGTGCACCGACAAACCGGGCCGACTGTCGATCAACGCCTCGGACCCGACGATGTACCGCATCGGCTGCACGATGACCGGTGGTTCGTCCGGTGGCGGCTGGGTGGCGGCCGGATCGGACGGCAAGCCTGCGCTCGTGTCCAACACCTCGATCGGCCCGGTGAGTTCGGGCTGGCTGGCAGGCCCGCGCCTGGGTGATGTGGCCAAGGGCGTGTACGACTCGGTGAGCAAGAAGTTCGCGGGCCGGTGACAGGCCGATAGGTACGGGCGGGGCTGGGGTGCCTCACGGAAACCTTCACCACCCCATTCCCGTTCGCCCTCAACTCCGCAGGCATAGTGGGGTGTCGCTACCGGGGCCGACTTCGCTCGGAAGCAACGCAGGACTGACAAGAACACGACATGCACGCTCCAACGGGGGTTACCGCACCATGCGTTCCACACGTACGCCCGCCGCGTCACGGCGCGGGCGGCGCACCGCGCTCGTCGCCACCGGCCTCGCCGCCGCCCTGGCGCTGACCGCCACCGCCTGCAACTCGGGTGACGACACGGCGAGCGACAAGCCCGACGCCGCCTCGTCCCAGGCGTCCGCCTCCGGCGACGGCAAGATCAAGGTCCCGGCCGACATCGCGAGCAAGCTCAAGGACCACGGCATCGACGTCGACCAGTGGGCCAAGGGTGGCTGGAAGAACTGGGACAAGGACAAATGGCTTCGTGAAGCCAAGGACTTCGCCAACCCGGTGATCAAGGGCCTGTGGAAGCCGGAGCGGATGAAGTCCGCGAAGGAGGCCAACAAGACGGTCTCGACGAAGGACGCGGCCGCCGACCAGGGCGTGAGCGACCCGGATCCGGCCCGTGTCGAGGCAACGGCGGAGAAGACGCCGTACCACCAGCACGCCGCCCTGGTCGGCAAGGTCTTCTTCGACTCCCCCGAGGGCTCGATGGTCTGCTCGGGCACGGTCATCAAGGACGTGAACCACCCGGGCAGGTCGAACCTCGTGTGGACGGCCGGCCACTGCGTGCACGCCGGCGAGAACGGCGGCTGGTACCGCAACATCACCTTCGTGCCGGCCTACAACGACCTCGGCAAGTCGGAGTCCGAGCTGAGCAGCGCCGACAGCTCGCAGATCGCTCCGTACGGCCAGTGGTGGGCGGACTGGGTCTCGACCTCCAGCCAGTGGATCAAGGGCGGCTCGGAGACGGGTGGCGCGGGTGCCGCGTACGACTACTCGATCCTGCACGTGAAGCCGGAGCAGGGCTCCAAGTCTCTGGAAGAGACGGTCGGTGCGGCGCTCGACGTCGACTTCTCCGCGCCGTCCGCGACCGAGGTGAGCCAGATGGGCGCCTGGGGCTACCCGCAGGCTCCGCCGTACAGCGGTCTGAAGATGTTCAAGTGCATCGACAGGCCGGGTCGGCTCTCGCTGAGCACGTCGCTGCCGACGATGTACCGCATCGGCTGCAGCATGACCGGCGGCTCGTCCGGTGGCGGCTGGTTCCGTGTGGTCAACGGCAAGACCGAACTGGTGTCGAACACGTCGATCGGCCCGTCCGACAACACCTGGCTCGCGGGCCCGCAGCTCGGCAGGAACGCCGAAGCGCTCTACGAGAACATGAGCAAGACCTACGGCGGTCAGTGACCCGTCCAGAAGCCGAAGGCCCGCTCCCTGCGACAGGGGGCGGGCCTTCGGGCCGTTCTACGACGGTTCGAGAGACGTAGTTCCACGACGGCTCCCGAGCCGGTTTCCCGCGAGCGTTCAGGCGAGCGGCGCCGGAACGTACGGCGCGAGGTCGGCCGCCAGTTCCTCGTGCACCCGGACCTTGAGCAGGGTGCCCTCCGGGGTGTGCTCCTCGGACAGCACCTCGCCCTCGTCATGGGCGCGTGCGACCAGCTTGCCGTGGGTGTACGGCACGAGCGCCTCGATCTCGACCGACGGCCTGGGCAGCTCATTGTCGATGAGCGCGAGCAGTTGCGCGATGCCCTGGCCGGTACGGGCCGAGACCGCGATGGAACGCTTCTCGATCCGCATGAGCCGCTGCAGCGTCAACGGGTCCGCCGCGTCCGCCTTGTTGATCACGACGATCTCGGGTACGCCGGTGGCGCCGACGTCCCTGATCACCTCGCGCACGGCGGCCAGCTGCTCCTCCGGGGCCGGGTGCGAGCCGTCCACCACGTGCAGGATCAGGTCGGACTCGCCGACCTCCTCCATGGTGGAGCGGAACGCCTCGACCAGGTGGTGCGGCAGGTGCCGTACAAAGCCGACGGTGTCCGCCAGTGTGTACAGGCGGCCGCTCGGGGTCTCCGCGCGGCGGACGGTCGGGTCCAGGGTCGCGAACAGGGCGTTCTCGACCAGGACGCCCGCGCCCGTGAGGCGGTTGAGCAGCGAGGACTTGCCGGCGTTGGTGTAGCCCGCGATGGCGACGGACGGCACCCTGTTGCGCTTGCGCTCCTGGCGCTTGATCTCGCGGCCGGTCTTCATCTCCGCGATCTCCCGGCGCATCTTCGCCATCTTCTCGCGGATCCGTCGCCGGTCCGTCTCGATCTTGGTCTCACCGGGACCACGGGTGGCGAGGCCGCCGCCCTTGCCGCCGCCCATCTGACGGGACAGCGACTGACCCCAGCCGCGCAGCCTGGGCAGCATGTACTGCATCTGCGCGAGCGCCACCTGCGCCTTGCCCTCTCGGGACTTGGCGTGCTGGGCGAAGATGTCGAGGATCAGGGCCGTACGGTCGATGACCTTGACCTTGACGACGTCTTCGAGGTGGATGAGCTGACCCGGGCTGAGCTCACCGTCGCAGATGACGGTGTCCGCGCCCGTTTCGATGACGATGTCCCGCAGCTCGGTGGCCTTGCCGGAACCGATGTAGGTGGCCGCGTCGGGCTTGTCGCGGCGCTGGATCACGCCGTCGAGCACCAGCGCGCCCGCGGTCTCCGCGAGGGCGGCGAGCTCCGCGAGGGAGTTCTCCGAGTCCTGTGCGGTCCCCGTGGTCCAGACGCCGACGAGCACGACCCGCTCCAGACGGAGCTGGCGGTACTCGACCTCGGTGACGTCCTCGAGTTCGGTGGAGAGGCCCGCCACGCGGCGCAGGGCCGCGCGCTCGGAGCGGTCGAACTGGTCGCCGTCCCGCTCTCCGTCGATCTCGTGGCTCCAGGCGACGTCCTCTTCCATCAGGGCATCGGCCCGAAGACCTTCGGGGTAGGTGTGCGCGAAGCGCTCAGTGTCCTGGTCCTGGGAAGGGGATGAAGAGGAGGTCATTGGATCCTTACGTCGATGGGGATTCCTTCACTGGTCACAACGTTCGGGTGCCTCGGGAGATTCCCGGCATCCGAGTCGCGGACCTGATGATGGTCCCACGGCACGCCTCGTCTCGTCATCGCCTTATTTCGCGGCCTTGGCCGCCTTGCCGTCCTTGGGGGCCTTGGCGTCGGGCGCCGTCGACCTCCAGTCCGGGTGACCGGGCATCGGCGGGGTCTTCTTGCCGTACAGCCATGCCTTGAAGAAGCCGCTCAGGTCGCGCCCGGAGATCTGGGAGGCGAGCCGTTCGTAGTCGGCTGTCGCGGCCGTGCCGTCGCGGTGGAGGCTCACCCAGTCGCGTTCCAGGCGCTCGAAGGCGGTGCGGCCGATCTCCTGGCGCAGGGCGTAGAGCGCCAGGGCGGCGCCGTCGTAGACGTTCGGCCGGAAGATGCTGATCTTCTGTCCGGCGTCGGGCGCCTTGGGCGCGGCCGGTGGGCCCCCGGCGTCCCGCCAGCCGTCGGAGGCGGCGTACGCGGCCTTCATGCGCTTCTCCATGGGCTTGCCGGCCTTCTCCTCCGCGTACAGGGCCTCGTACCAGGTGGCGTGCCCCTCGTTGAGCCACAGGTCGGACCAGCTGCGCGGGCTGACGCTGTCGCCGAACCACTGGTGGGACAGCTCGTGCACCATGATCGACTCGACGTACCACTTGGGGTAGGTGTGCCCGGCGAAGAGCTCTCTCTCGAAGAGAGAGAGCGTCTGCGTCTCGAGTTCGAAGCCGGTGGACGCCTCCGCCATGAGAATGCCGTACGTCTCGAAGGGGTAGCGGCCGACCTTGCTCTCCATCCAGGCGATCTGGTCGGGGGTCTCGGCGAGCCACGGTTCGAGCTCTTTGCGATCCGCGGTGGGCACGACGTCGCGTACGGGCAGGCCGTGCGGTCCGCTGCGGCGCAGCACGCTGGAGCGGCCGATGGACACCTGGGCGAGTTCGGTGGCCATGGGGTGCCGGGTCCGGTACGTCCAGGTGGTCGCCTTGCCGACGCGCTCCCTGTCGGTCTCCACACCGTTGGCCACGGCCGTGTAGCCGTCCGGGGCGGTGATGCGGATGGTGAACAGCGCCTTGTCGGAGGGGTGGTCGTTGCACGGGAACACCAGGTGCGCGGCGTCGGCCTGGTTGGCCATCGCCAGCCCGTCGGCGGTCTGCACCCAGCCGCCGTCCTGGCCCTTGGCGGGCACGGGGTCGCTGGTGTGCCGCACGGTGATCCGCGTCCAGCTGCCCTCGCGCAGCGGCGCGTCGGGCGTGACGACGAGATCCTCACCCGCGCCGGCGAACCTGGCCGGCTCCCCGTCCACCGCGACCGACTCGACATTGCCATGCGCGAAGTCGAGGTTGAGGTGATCGAGGTCCTTGGTCACCTGGGCGTTGATGGTGGTGACCGCTTGGAGGGGCTTGCTGTTGGTGCCGGAATAGGTGAACGAGAGGTCGTACGACGCCACGTCGTATCCGGGGTTGCCGAGGTTCGGGAAGAGGCGGTCGCCGACGCCCAGGGGGGCGGGGGGCGCGCTCGCGGCGAGGAGGCAGACGGAGACGGCGGAGGCGAGCAGTGCGGTGGCCGTCAGGCGGCGGGAGCTGCGGGGCTGACGGCGGAGGCGAGCCGGAGTGTCGGCCCGGGGGTCGTCGTTGCCGGTGTGTGCGGCCTGGGAACGGAGGGTGAGCGGCATGGATCACCGCTATCAGCGCGCGGCCCCTGGACAGCGACGACTCGCGTCCGACCCACCCGAACGGGTACATCGGGTGCAGGTGTGCGGCTCTGGCCGGCGCGGGCCGGCTTCGCGCGGCGCGACGCCTCCCCGGGCGCCCCTCACACCCCCGGCGTCTGCGCCCGGCTCACGTCGTACACGCCCGGCACGTTCCGCATCGCCCGCATCAGTGCGGGCAACTGGGCCGCGTCCGGGAGTTGGACCGTGTAGGTGTGGCGGACGCGCTGCTGGGTCGGGGGTTCGACCGTCGCGGAGACGATCTCGGCGCCTTCCAGGGCCATGGCCTCCGTCAGATCCGCCAGCAGGTGGGGGCGATTGAACGATTCGGCCAGCAAGGTGACCCGGCACTCGGTGGTGTCCCCCCAGCGCACGTCGACCTCCGCACGCCCCCCGCTCTTCATGTGCTCCACCGCGGCGCACTCGACGCGGTGGACGGTGACCACACCGCCGCGTACGGCAAACCCGGTCACCTCGTCGGGCGGTACCGGCGTGCAGCAGCCGGCGAGGCGTACGGTCGCACCGGGCTGGTCGACGGTGATGTCGGCGGTGGTGGGACGGCTGGTCCCCTCAATGGCGGGCGACCCCTCGACGGCGGGCCCGGCGGGCCGGGAAGCGGCCGAGGGCCCTTTCTCGGTCTCCTGCGGCCTCTCCGGCTCCTCGGCCCGCTCCCCCTCCGGCACGTCGTCGTGCGCCGGGTGGGTAGCGAGCCAGCGCTGGATCGCGATCCGGGCGGCGGGCGTGTGAGCGTGCTCCAGCCACTCCCTGGAGGGCTCGGAGGCCGGGTCCTGCCCCATCAGGAGCTGGACGGTGTCGCCGTCCCGCAGCACCGTACTCAGCGTCGCCAGGCGGCCGTTGACGCGGGCGCCGATGCACGCGTGCGCGTCCTCGCCGTACTGGGCGTACGCGGCGTCGACACAGCTGGCGCCCTCGGGCAGGCCGAGCGTGCCGCCGTCGGGACGGAAGACGGTGATCTCACGGTCCTGGGCGAGATCCTCGCGGAGGGTGGACCAGAAGGTGTCGGGGTCGGGCGCCGCCTCCTGCCAGTCGAGGAGACGGGACAGCCAGCCGGGGCGGGTGGGGTCGACGCGCTCGCCGTCGACCGAGGACTGCTCCTCCGAAGGAGGAGCGTAGGGATTGCCCAGCGCGACGACGCCGGCTTCGGCGACCTTGTGCATCTGGTGGGTACGGATGAGGACTTCGACGACCTGCCCGTCCGCGTGCGCGACCGCCGTGTGCAGCGACTGGTACAGGTTGAACTTGGGAACGGCGATGAAGTCCTTGAACTCCGAGACGACGGGCGTCATACACGTGTGGAGTTCGCCGAGTACGCCGTAACAGTCCGCGTCCTCGTTCACCAGCACCAGCAGGCGGCCGAAGTCTGCACCGCGCAGCTGGCCACGCTTGCGGGCGACACGGTGGACGGATACGAAGTGCCGCGGCCGGATGAGGACTTCGGCCGGGATGTCGGCATCGCGCAGGACGCCTCGTACCTCGTCGGCGATCTCGGCGAGCGGGTCGTCGGCGCGGGACGCGTTGTCGACGATCAACTCCCGTGTGTGCTCGTACTCCTCGGGGTGCAGGATCGCGAAGACGAGGTCTTCCAGTTCGGTCTTGAGTGCCTGGACGCCGAGCCGTTCGGCGAGCGGGATGAGGACGTCGCGGGTCACCTTGGCGATACGCGCCTGTTTCTCGGGGCGCATCACACCGAGGGTGCGCATGTTGTGCAGCCGGTCGGCGAGTTTGATCGACATCACACGGACGTCGCTGCCGGTGGCGACGAGCATCTTGCGGAAGGTCTCGGGCTCGGCGGCGGCGCCGTAGTCGACCTTCTCCAACTTGGTGACGCCGTCGACGAGGTAGCGGACCTCCGCCCCGAACTCCTCGCCGACCTGATCGAGCGTCACGTCCGTGTCCTCGACGGTGTCGTGGAGCAGAGAAGCCGTCAAAGTCGTGGTCTCGGCGCCCAGTTCGGCGAGGATCAGGGTCACCGCGAGGGGGTGTGTGATGTACGGCTCACCGCTCTTGCGCATCTGGCCGCGGTGCGAGGACTCGGCCAGCACATAGGCGCGGCGCAGGGGGTCGAGGTCGGCGCCGGGGTAGTGGGCCCGGTGAGCTTCGACGACATGGCCGATGGCGCTGGGCAGCCGGTCACGGGTGGCGGGGCCGAGCAGGGCGGCACGGCCCAGGCGGCGCAGGTCGATCCGCGCCCGCCAGCGCGCCGCCGAGCCTGTTACCGGACCTGGGGTCGCGGGATTCGTGGCCTCCGCACTCATGGGCACCTCCGGCTGCGTGGACCGGCGGACGGGGTGCCCCATGGCGGACACGGCTCAGGGGATGGCAACGGTCCCCCGTCCGGGCCGGTGCTTGATGCTACCGAGCCCATCACGTGCGGCTGACCGCCTCTCGCCGAGCGTGAAACGGATCACCCATTCGAGCGAGGGTCCGCAGGTTTACGGTTTTGCGCCACATGACAGGCGGACGACCGTGCTTTCGAACGCCTGGTCGCCGTATCGGTAGTTGACGCGTGCACCACCTGGCGCACACGCCTGTGATCCCAAGCCGCGGCATCAGTCAACGGGCGAGTGTTTCCAGCCACTCGGCATCGATCTCGCCCTCGGCCACGATCACCGCGGGGCCGGTCATCTCGATCTCGCCGTCGGGCTGCTCGGTGATCACCAGGGTCCCGCCGGGCACCTCGACGGTGTACGTCGCCGGGCTCCCGGTGACGGCCGGGTCGGCGCCGTCCCTGCGGGCGGCGGCCACGGCGACGGCGCACGCGCCCGTGCCGCACGAGCGGGTCTCGCCGGCGCCGCGCTCGTGCACGCGCAGGGCGACGTGCCGGGGACCGCGGTCGACCACGAACTCGACGTTCACCCCGTCCGGGTACGCGGAGGCCGGGCTGAACGGCGGCGGCGTGAACAGGTTGCCGGCATGCGCGAGGTCGTCGACGAACGCGACCGCGTGCGGGTTGCCCATGTTCACGTTCCGAGCAGACCAGCTGCGCTCGCCGACGCTCACCGTGACATCCCCTTCGGGAAGGCGTGCCTTGCCCATGCCGACGGTGATGTCACCGTCCTTCGCGATGTGCACGCTCTTCACGCCTCCGCGCGTGGCCACGGCGAGATCTCCCTCACCGACGTGACCGGCGCGCTGGAGGTAGTGCGCGAACACCCGGACGCCGTTGCCGCACATCTCGGCGATCGAGCCGTCGCCGTTGCGGTAGTCCATGAACCACTCGGCGTCGGCCGCCATGTCCCGCGCCTCGGGGTGCGCGGCGGACCGCACCACGTGCAGCAGGCCGTCGCCGCCGATGCCCGCCCGGCGGTCGCACAGGGCGGCGACGGCGGCCGGGGGCAGGTCGATGGCGTTCTCGGGGTCCGGGACGATCACGAAGTCGTTCTCCGTGCCGTGCCCCTTGAGGAAGGCGATCCGCGTGCTCATTCCTCGATCGTACGGGGTGGGTACGACACCCCGGCGCCCTCGGTGAGGTCAGCCGTCGCCCACGCGCGCGTGCAGGTCAGCGCAGCCGGGCCACGCGCCACACCGCGAGCACCACCACAGCGGCCACCACGACGACGTACGCGAGGACCACCCGCCAGTCCGGGCGCCGCCCGGATCCGCGCTGCGGCAGTCCGGGCCCCGTGTAACCGACCCGGCGGGCGGCCATCATTCCCCAGCCGGCCGCGCAGGAGCAGATCAGCAGCCCCAGCATGGCGATCACGGCCCCGCTGTCGCCGAAGTCGAAGGCGAGCGGGAAGGCGAACATCAGGGAGCCGACCGCGGCCAGGGCGACGATGGGGGCGAGCTGCCAGATGCGCAGCCGGTGCTGCGGGCGCAGCTCGACCTCGACCTCGGGACCACCGGCGAACATCTCGTCGGGCTCAGGGCCGTCGTCGGTCACTCCGCCCTGCGTCTCGTCGGGCCCGTCGGGGCTCAGACGGTCCTCGTCCCGCTCCTGTTCACCGCTCTCGACGGTGAGGGGCTCGGTGCCTTGTGCGGTGTCGCGAGGGCTGGCCTCCATCGCCACGCGCCCTCCCAACTAGGACTCCACTTGGTCGATCGAAGCTCGATGATGGCACGGCGCCGGAGGCCCGGACGGCGGCCGGAGCGTCCCGATGCCATGACGTGATCAGGCTGTGACCGGTCGTTCGACCAACGCCAGTGCGAGGTGCGGAAGTTCTGTGAGATCCGTCGCAGCCCCACTGAGCCAGTGCACCCGCGGATCGCGCCTGAACCACGAATCCTGGCGGCGCGCGAAGCGCTTGGTGGCGCGCACGGTCTCGGTCCGTGCCTCGTCCTCGGTGCACTCCCCGGCGAGGGCCGCGAGCACCTGCTGGTAGCCGAGCGCGCGGGCGGCCGTACGCCCCTCGCGCAGGCCCTGCGCCTCCAGCGCGCGCACCTCGTCCACGAGCCCCGCGTCCCACATCCGGTCGACCCGGCGGGCGATGCGCTCGTCGAGCTCGGGGCGAGCCACGTCGACACCGATCTGGACCGTGTCATAGACCGAGTCGTGTCCGGGGAGGTTGGCGGTGAAGGGCTGCCCGGTGATCTCGATCACTTCGAGGGCCCGGACGATCCGGCGGCCGTTGCTGGGCAGGATCGCCGCCGCCGCCCCTGGGTCGGCGGCGGCGAGACGTGCATGCAGCGCCCCGGAGCCGCGGAGCGTGAGCTCCTCCTCCAGGCGGGCCCTGACCTCGGGGTCGGTGCCGGGGAACTCGAGGTTGTCGACGGCCCCGCGGACATACAGGCCGGAACCGCCGACCAGGATCGGCCAACGGCCCTCGGCAAGCAGGGCGTCGATGCGCGCGCGGGCCAGTCGCTGGTACTCGGCGACGGACGCCGTGACCGTCACGTCCCAGATGTCCAGGAGATGGTGTGGAATGCCGCCGCGCTCCTCGGGCGTCAGCTTGGCGGTTCCGATGTCCATCCCCCGGTAGAGCTGCATGGAGTCGGCGTTGACGACCTCGCCTCCGAGCTGCCGGGCGAGGAAAACACCCAGATCGGACTTTCCTGCCGCGGTCGGTCCGACGACGGCGATGACTCGGGGGGCGGGGGGTGCGGTGCTCACCGCACCAGTCTCGCAAACCCCCGGGGCTCTCCTCGAACGAGTTACGTGACGACGCGGGGCCGGGGTCGTTGCCCGTTGCGAGGTTCTCGCCGTCGGTTTTCAGGAGACGGCGACCCGGGCGACGCAAACGGCCGCACCGGACGACGCGGGATTTCGCCCGCACGAGTAACGTATGGAGTGGATATGGGCGTTTTCGCACGACTTCTTCGGAGGTCGAAGACCACGGAGGAGGCGTCAACCGCCGAGGCGCAGGCCGACACACCGACGGCCGAACCCGCGGCGGAGGAGGCGGTGGCAGAGGCGAAGGGGTCGGCCGAGGCCGAGGAGGGGACCGAGGTCGAGCCGGCGGAGCCGGAGACCGACGAGGCCGCCTCCGGTGAGGGTGTCGAGATCCCCAAGCAGCAGTCCGCCGAGAAGGCGGCCGACAGCGAGGCCGGTGAGGACGCCCACACGTAACAGGCCCGCGCGCGAGTGAGCCGAAGGGGCGCGCCGGTGACGAAAGGCCGGCCGTGCTCAGCCTTCGGGTCCGCGCGCTCGGCTTCTCGCCATCGGCCGCGGTGCCCCGGGGCGCACGGAGCCCGGGAACGACGGAAGGTGGACCATGGGTCTCCTGGACAATTTCAAGGCCAAGCTCAACCCGGCCAAGGACAAGGTCTCCGGCCTCGCGCAGCAGCACGGGGGCAAGATCACGCATGGTCTCGACAAGGCCGCGAAGGTGGTCGACGAGAAGACCAAGGGCAAGTACAGCGACAGGATCCAGACCGGGACCGGCAAGGCCAAGGGCGCCATGGACCGACTCGCGCACAAGGACGACACGGGGGCGGGCGGCGGCACGAGCGCGCCGCCGGACTCCCCACCGCCGGCTTCCTGAGCGGCACAGCGACGGACGGCCGCGGGGCCCGAGGGCTCCCGGCCGTCCGCCGTATGCCCCGCCCTCCGTCCCGTCTGCCGTCCGCCGTTTGCCCTGGCCTTCGTCCGCCGTTTGCCCGGCCTGCCGCGTCTACGACGCCGGACCGGGCGTCGCCGCTACGACCACGTGGCGACCACGTATCCCACCCCGTACGGCGCGTCCTCGTACAGCAGCGCGCCGGCGAGGTCCGCGCCCTCGGCCGCGCCCGCGAGGACCTGCCAGGGGGCCCGCCCCGATGCCTTCAGTTCGTACGCCAGCTCGGCGTCGAGTGACCTGATGGCCGCCAGATCCGCAGCCCCCAGCGCACGCGCGACCTCCGCGTCGAAGGGTGCCGCGCGCTCGTCGAGGTAACCGGGCGCCTTGAGCGTGCGGCAGGCGCTGGCGTCGCCCATCACCAGCAGCGCCACCCGCCCCGCCCGGGCCGCGATTCCTCTTCCGACATCGATACACCGCTCGGCCGCGAGAGGTTCCCCCACGCCGAGTCCCTCGATCGGTGCGTCGGACCACCCCGTGCGCTGCAGAAGCCATGCGGCCACGGCGAGGGACGGCGGCAGCTCGCGCCCGGACTCCGCACCTGTCTCCTCCCCGAGCCGTACGCCGAGATCCACGCCGAAGCCGCGGAAGGAACCCTGCGTGCCCTGCGGATGCGTGCCACGTCCGCTCTCTTCGGCAGGACCGACGACCACGAGGAGGTCGGGCCGCGCCGCGGCGAGCACGCCGAGCGCGTCCGTGCACGCGGCGCGCGCGGCCTCCAGCTCGGATGCGGCGCCCGCGGCGACGTCGGGCACGAGAAGCGGCGGGCAGGGGCAGACGGCGGCAGCGACAAGCATGATCGGCAGGGTACGCCTCAGTACGTGATCGGTCCCGAGTCCCATTCCAGCTCGGTGAGCAGGAAGTGGTACGTGAACACACCGCCTGAAGAACCGTCCCCGACCAGCATCCAGCCGTCGCCGGTGCGGAACCGCCGCATCCGCAGCGGGTACATCGGATGCCGGGGCTGGTAGAGCCGTACCAGCTCCCCGAACCGTGTCTCGGCCTCCCCGCGCGTCCCGTCGATCGTCGCCATCAACTCGAACTGTCTGCGGTACGGCCCCTCACCAGGCGGTTTGTCCAGCAGCAATGCCCATCGAGGCATCAGCACGTCCCCCGTGTCCACATCATCGGCAAGTCGTTCGGCTCGGCTCCGGTCAGTCGCAGCCGCAGCCGCTCCCCGTCGCGACCGGCAGCGGCTCGGGTGCGCCGATCTTCGGCAGGCCCAGCATGACACCCACCGGCTTCGCCGCCTCGGCCGCGTTGCGCTTCTCCCAGGCGTCCCCCGCGCGCGTGCGGCGCACGTCGAGGACGGCGCCTTCGGCGAGGAGGTGGTGCGGGGCCGCGTACGTTATCTCGACCGTGACCACGTCCCCGGGGCGCACCTCCTGCTCGGGCTTGGTGAAGTGGACCAGGCGGTTGTCGGGGGCACGGCCGGACAGGCGATGGGTGGCGCCGTCCTTGCGACCCTCCCCCTCGGCGACCATCAGCTCCAGGGTGCGGCCGACCTGCTTCTTGTTCTCGTCCCAGGAGATCTCCTCCTGGACGGCGACGAGACGCTCGTAGCGCGCCTGGACGACTTCCTTGGGGATCTGGTTCTCCATGGTCGCGGCCGGGGTGCCGGGGCGCTTGGAGTACTGGAACGTGAAGGCCTGGGCGAACCTGGCCTCGCGGACGGCGTGCAGGGTCTGCTCGAAGTCCTCCTCGGTCTCGCCGGGGAAGCCCACGATGATGTCGGTGGTGATGGCGGCGTGCGGGATGGCCGCCCGCACCTTCTCGATGATCCCGAGATAGCGCTCCTGCCGGTACGAGCGGCGCATCGCCTTCAGGACCGTGTCCGAGCCGGACTGCATGGGCATGTGCAGCTGCGGCATCACGTTCGGGGTCTCGGCCATCGCGGCGATCACGTCGTCCGTGAAGTCGCGCGGATGCGGGGAGGTGAAGCGGACCCGCTCCAGGCCCTCGATCGTGCCGCAGGCGCGCAGCAGCTTGCTGAAGGCCTCGCGGTCGCCGATGTCTGAGCCGTACGCGTTGACGTTCTGACCGAGCAGCGTGATCTCGGAGACGCCCTCGCCGACCAGCGCCTCGATCTCGGCGAGGATGTCGCCGGTGCGGCGGTCCTTCTCCTTGCCGCGCAGGGCCGGGACGATGCAGAAGGTGCAGGTGTTGTTGCAGCCGACGGAGATCGACACCCACGCCGCGTACGCGCTCTCGCGCCGTGTCGGCAGGGTGGACGGGAACGCCTCCAGGGACTCGGCGATCTCGACCTGGGCCTCTTCCTGCACACGCGCCCGCTCCAGCAGGACCGGCAGCTTGCCGATGTTGTGCGTGCCGAAGACGACGTCCACCCAGGGCGCCCTCTTCACGATGGTGTCCTGGTCCTTCTGCGCGAGACAGCCGCCGACCGCGATCTGCATGCCGGGCCGCTTCGTCTTCATCGGGGCGAGGCGGCCGAGGTTGCCGTACAGCCGGTTGTCGGCGTTCTCCCGGACCGCGCAGGTGTTGAAGACGACGACGTCCGCGTCACCGTCGGAGCCCTCGGGTGCGCGTACGTATCCGGCCTGCTCCAGCAGTCCGGACAATCGCTCGGAGTCGTGGACGTTCATCTGGCACCCGTAGGTGCGGACTTCGTAGGTCTTCACGCCCACTGCCTGGCTCCGGTCGATGCTGCTCATGTGACAAGGGTAGGCGGTGCCGGGAGTGCCTCCGGTCGCCCTGTGGACAACCAGGGGCTCATGGCTCGATGAGGCCCGCGCGGATCGCGTAGCGGGTGAGCTCCAGGCGGTCGCGCATGCCGAGTTTGTGCAGCAGGTTCGCACGGTGGCGTTCGACCGTCTTCGCGCTGATGAAGAGCAGCTCGCCGATCTCCTTCGAGGTGTGCCCCTCGGCGACCAGTTTGAGGATCTCCTCCTCGCGTTCGGTGACCGCGCGCGCGGGCAGGTCGTCGCCCCGGTGCAGACGGTCCAGGTAGGAGCGGACGAGGGTCCGCTCGGCTCCGGGGTACACGAACGGTTCGTCGCGGCCGGCGGCCCGGCACGCCCCGACCAGGTCTCGGTCGGCGGCGGACTTCAGGACGTAGCCGCTGGCGCCGGCCTTGAGGGCCTCGAAGAAGTACTGCTCGTTGTCGTACATCGTCAGGACGAGGATGCGCAGGCCGGGCAGGCGGCGGGAGAGCTCTCGGGCCGCCTGGAGGCCGGTCATGCGGGGCATGGCGATGTCCAGGACGGCCGGATCGAGCTCACGCGCGCGTGCCAGCTCCACCGCCTCGGCCCCGTCCCCGGCCTCGGCGACGACCGTCAGATCCGGCTCGCCGTCCAGGATGAGGCGCACTCCCTGGCGTACGAGCGCGTGGTCGTCTGCGAGCAGCACGCGCGCGGGGGACCTCATTGCCGGGGACGTGATCGCTGGGGACGTCACCGGCGGCCGCCCGCGACCTGGTGACCCGCGACCAACGTCATCTGTCCGTGGTGGCGCACCGCGACAGCGCGCGCACGGTGAACGTGTACCGCGCCGACGATCCCGACTCGTGTGCGCAGTCGTTGCGGCTGACCGGCTCCGACGCGGGAGCCCTGATCGACGCGCTGAAGCCGTCCCACCACAGCACGAGCCTGCTGTACACCACCGACGTGGGCCTGGTCGCCGAGCGGATCGAGGTGGCCACGGCCTCGCGCTGGAACGGGCGGGTGCTGGGCGACACACGGATGCGGACCGAGACGGGGGCGTCCGTGGTGGCGGTGCTGCGCCGGGCCGAGGCCATACCGTCGCCGACGCCGGACTTCCGGCTGGCGGGCGCTGACATCGTCATCGTCGTCGGCACCCGCGAGGGCGTCGACGCCGCCGCGGCGATACTCGGGCGGGAGTGAACGGGTGCACTCCGCCGTGTTGTTGATCGAGTTCGGTTCCATCCTTCTGGGCCTCGGCCTCCTCGGCCGGGCCGCGGGCCGCTTCCAGCTCTCCCCCATTCCGCTGTACCTGCTGGCCGGCCTGGCCTTCGGGGAGGGCGGTCTGCTGCCGCTCGGGGCGAGCGAGGAGTTCGTCGCCATCGGCGCCGAGATCGGCGTCATCCTGCTGCTGTTGATGCTGGGCCTGGAGTACTCGGCAGGTGACCTGGTCACCAACCTCAAGGCGCACTATCCGTCGGGCCTGGTCGACTGCGCGCTCAACGCCGTGCCGGGCGCGGTCGCGGCACTGCTGCTCGGCTGGGGGCCGGTGGCCGCCGTGGTGCTGGCCGGTGTCACCTGGATCTCGTCGTCCGGTGTCATCGCGAAGGTACTGGGTGACCTGGGCCGGGTCGGCAACCGGGAGACCCCGGTGATCCTCAGCGTGCTCGTGCTGGAGGACCTGGCGGTGGCGGTGTACCTGCCCATCGTGACCGCGCTGGTGGCCGGGGCCGGGCTGCTGGCCGGAAGCGTGACGCTGGCCGTCGCGCTGGGGGCGGCCGGGCTGGTCCTCTTCGTGGCCGTGCGCTACGGACGTGTCATCTCGCGGTTCGTCTCCAACGACGACCCGGAGAAGCTGCTGCTCGTCGTGCTGGGTCTGACGATCCTGGTCGCAGGCGTCGCACAGCAGCTCCAGGTGTCGGCCGCAGTCGGTGCCTTCCTGGTCGGCATCGCACTGTCCGGGGAGGTCGCGGAGGGCGCGCACACCCTGCTGAGCCCGCTGCGCGACCTGTTCGCCGCGGTCTTCTTCGTGTTCTTCGGGCTGCACACCGACCCGGCGAGCATCCCGCCCGTCCTGCTGCCCGCGCTCGCGCTGGCCCTGCTCACGGCGGCGACGAAGATCGCCACCGGGTACTGGGCGGCTCGGCGGGCCGGGATCTCGGTCAAGGGCCGCTGGCGTGCGGGCGGGGCGCTGGTGGCACGCGGCGAGTTCTCGATCGTCATCGCCGGGCTTGCGGTGAGTGCCGGGATCGAGCCGTCCCTGGGCCCGCTCGCCACGGCGTACGTCCTCATCCTGGTCGTCCTCGGCCCGCTCACCGCGCGCTGCACGGAGCGGTTGGCCCGGCGCCTGAGCGAGCGCCGGACGGCCCGTACGGACGCCTCCCGGGCGGCGGAGCCGAGCGTGTCGGTGGGACGGGACTGACGGCGCCAGCGGGCCTCCCCAGGACTCAGGCGCCGTCGGGCACCCACCCCTGGCGGCGCAGCACCGCCGACACGTCCGGGGCCTCGTAGTGCTCGCCCTTGAGGACCTTGCCGTCGGCTCTGCGGGCGACCAGGCCGTCGGGGCCCAGCTTGGTCATGTTGGAGCGGTGGATCTCGGCGATCACGGCGTCGAGGTCGACGCCGTGGACCAGGGCCGTGCCGTAGGCGACGTAGACGACGTCGGCCAGTTCGTGTGCCAGCTTGTCGAGCGGGCCCGTGACCGAGACCTCGGCGACCTCCGCGGCCTCCTCCGCGAGCAGCTGTCCGCGGTGGGCCGCCAGCGCGGGCGAGACCTCGGCGGGCGTGCTGCGGGCGGCCAGCCCGACGGCGAGGTGGAATTGGCGGACCAGGTCGGCGGGCGATGAGCTCATGCGGCGACCTTATCGACCAGCACTGACAACACCCCTTCGTGATCGGGTTGTGACCCCTGCCCTGGTCAGCATCGCTTACCGGCTGGCAGGATCCCTCGCATGTCCAAGTTGTTCCCCCGGTTCGGCCGGCGCCGGGCTCTGCAGGGCGCGGCCGCCGGCTTCGTCGCGTTCGGGCTGCTGCTGTGGTGGCTGCTGCCCCTGGGCGAGGCGGCTCCGAGCGGGACGATCACGATCAGCACGGGAACACAGGCCGGGGTGTACCAGCAGTACGCCAAGCTGCTGCGCACCGCGCTCGACCAGGACATGCCGAACCTGAAGGTGGAGTTGCAGACCAGCCACGGTTCGCAGGAGAACGTCCGGCGCGTGGCGGCCGGCCGCGCCGACTTCACCATCGCCGCGGCCGACGCCGTGGAGACGTACGAACTCGGCGGCGGTCCCGGTGCCGACCGGCTGCGCGGGGTCGCCCGGCTGTACGACGACTACGTGCAGCTCGTCGTGCCGCGCGACTCGGGCATCAGGTCCGTCGCGGACCTGAAGGACAAGCGGGTGGCCATCGGGCCGCCCAGCTCGGGTGTGCGGCTGATCGCGAACCGGGTGCTCAAGGCGGCGGGCATAGACGCGGCGAAGGACATCAGGCCGTTCGCCGACGGCATCGACACCGGGCCGGACCGGCTGAAGCAGGGCAAGATCGACGCCTTCTTCTGGTCGGGCGGGCTGCCGACGCAGGGCCTGCAGCAGCTGGCCGACCGCTTCACCTTCCGCTTCGTCCCGATCCGTCCCGACCTTGTCGCCAAGCTGCACGAGCAGGGCGGCGCCACCCGCTACTACCGCGCCACCAACATGCCGGAGTCGGCCTACCCCAGCATTCAGAACGGGTTCGCCGTGCCGACACTGGCGGTGTCCAACCTGCTGATGACACGCAAGGACATGGACCCCCGGCTCACCGAGTGGGTGACCCGCACGGTGATCAGGAGCCGCGACGGCATCGGCACGCGCGTGCACTCCGCGCAACTCGTCGACCTGCGCACCGCGATCTACACCGACCCGCTGCAACTGCACGAGGGCGCCCGGCGCTACTACCAGTCCGTCAAGCCCTAGCAAGGGCAGGTCGTCGTGGCTCAGGGCGGGCCGTCGGGCCCTGGAGCTGCTCGTCAGGCCGTAGGGCTGTTCCTCGGCACCGACACCGTCACCGTCAGTCCGTGCGGCTCGTGGCGGTCGTACGAGATGGATCCGCCGCCCGCCGCAAGCAGCGTGCGCGAGATGGACAGGCCGAGGCCGGAGCCCTTGATGTTCTGGTGACGGCCGCTGCGCCAGAAGCGGTCGCCGACGCGGGCGAGCTCCTCGTCGGTCAGACCCGGGCCGTTGTCGGTCACCACGACGGTCGAGATGTCGCCGTCGGCCACGACCGTCACCTCGACGCACTCGTCCTCGGGCGTGAACTTGACCGCGTTGTCGATCACCGCGTCCAGGGCGCTGGAGAGAGTGACCGGGTCGGCCCAGGCGGTGGTCGGCGGGCAACTGCCCACGAGGCGCACGCCCTTGGCCTCGGCGGTCGGCGTCCACGCCGCGACGCGCTCGGCGGTCAGCGCGCCGATGTCGGTGACCCGGAGGTCGGCCTCGTTGTGCTCGGCCAGGGCCAGGTCGAGCAGGTCGTCGAGGACCTCCGCGAGGCGCTTTCCCTCGGTGCGGACCGACGCGATCTCCTCGTTGTCCTCCGGCAGTTCGAGTGCGAGCAGCTCGATGCGCAGCAGCAGCGCGGCGAGGGGGTTGCGCAGCTGGTGCGAGGCGTCGGCGACGAAGGCGCGCTGCTGCTCCAGGACCTCCTCGACGTTGTCCGCCATCTCGTTGAACGACCGGGCCAGGCGTCTGAGTTCCGGCGGTCCGCCCGCGGCCGCGACCCGCGACTTCAGCCGGCCGCTCGCGATCGAGTGGGTGGTGGCGTCCAGTACGCGTACGGGCCTGAGCACCCAGCCGGTCAGCCTGAGCGCGGCACCGACGGCCAGCAGCATCGCGGCGATCTCGCCCACGCCGATGACCAGCCAGCCGTGCAGGATCCGCGAACGCAGCGCTCCGGTGGGCGAGTCGGTGACGACGACCGCGACGACGTCGCCGTCCCGGATCACCGGCGAGGCGACGACGAGACGGCTGCGCTGCCAGGGCCACACCTGCTTCGGGTCATGGCTGCGGCGGCTGAGCTTCGCCTCGTTGAACGCATCGCGCACGACGCCTGTCTCGGGCAGGAAGAAGGTCTCCGGCGCCTGGGCCATGGGAATGTCGGTGCGGCAGAACACGCCGGCACGGATGCCGTAGACGCCGTAGTAGCTGCCGAGTTCACTCTCCAGGGTCTCCAGGCGCTCGTCCGTCGACGTACGCGTGGAGCTGCAGGCGTCGGTGACGAACTGGGCCAGGGACGCGAAGCGTGCCGTGTCGTCGATCCGGTCGACGACGACCTTCTGCTGCTGAGCGGCGGCCACGCTCACCGCGAGCGGGATGCCGAGAGCGAGCAGCACGGCCGCCATCAGGACGATGAGCAGCGGAAGAAGACGTGTACGCACCCGTGCACGCTACGAGGCCGGGGCGACGAGCCGGTAGCCGACGCCTCGTACGGTCTCGATCAGGGCCGGCATGCGCAGTTTGGCGCGCAGGGACGCGACGTGCACCTCCAGGGTGCGTCCGGTCCCCTCCCAACTGGTGCGCCAGACCTCGCTGATGATCTGCTCCCGGCGGAAGACGACTCCGGGGCGCTGCGCGAGGAGCGCGAGAAGGTCGAACTCCTTGCGGGTCAGTTGGACAACCGAACCGTCCACGCTGACCTGCCGGGTGGGCAGCTCGATGAGCACGGAACCGAGGCGCAGCCCGCTCTCGGTGCCCGCGGCGGCGTCCTCGTGGGAGGTGCGCCGGCTGACGGCGTGGATCCGGGCGAGCAGTTCTCCGGTGTCGTACGGCTTCACCACGTAGTCGTCGGCGCCGAGGTTGAGGCCGTGGATGCGGGAGCGGACGTCGGAGCGGGCGGTGACCATGATCACCGGGGTGCTGGTGCGCTTGCGGATCTTGCCGCAGACCTCGTAGCCGTCCTGGTCGGGCAGCCCCAGGTCGAGCAGTACGACGCCGAAGCCGTCACTCTCCGGAACCAGCGCCTGGAGAGCTTCCTCGCCGCTACGCGCGTGCGTGACGTCGAAACCGTGCCGTGCCAGAACCGCGGAAAGAGCGGCGGCGACATGGTTGTCGTCCTCGACGAGGAGCAGTCTCATCCGGGCCTCCTTCGGTTCATCGGCCGTACGATCAGGATGGATACAAAAACCCGGGCACGCGCGCGCGTGCACCAAGGCAGTCACGCTGATGGACGACAACGGCGTCAAGCGGGTTCCGGTTGCACGCCGCTTTAGTTACCCGGCCGATACGCGAGCGCGTGCCAACTGCTACGACACGTGTCCGATTGCTATCGGATCGTGATGCTCAGATTCCCCTCAGATGTAATGACGCTGGTCGTCGGGCGTCACTACTGTCCTCCGCAACCGAGGAGGACGGAGCCAGAGAGCCATGACCGAAGTATCGGTGGCCAAGGAAGACGCGGCCGCAACCGGCGAGCTGGTCGTCCTGAAGAGCGTCAACAAGCATTTCGGCGCGTTGCATGTACTCCAGGACATCGATCTGACGATCGCCCGCGGCGAGGTCGTCGTGGTCATCGGGCCCTCCGGGTCCGGCAAGTCCACCCTGTGCCGCACCATCAACCGTCTGGAGACCGTCGACTCGGGCTCGATCGCGATCGACGGCAAGCCGCTGCCCCACGAGGGCAAGGCGCTGGCCCGGCTGCGCGCCGATGTCGGGATGGTCTTCCAGTCCTTCAATCTCTTCGCGCACAAGACCGTGCTCGAGAACGTGATGCTGGGACAGATCAAGGTCCGCAAGGCCGACAAGAAGACGGCCGAGGAGAAGGCCCGGGCCCTGCTGGACCGCGTCGGCGTGGCCACGCAGGCGGACAAGTACCCCGCGCAGCTCTCCGGCGGCCAGCAGCAGCGCGTCGCCATCGCGCGGGCCCTGGCCATGGATCCCAAGGTCATGCTCTTCGACGAGCCGACGTCGGCCCTCGACCCGGAGATGATCAACGAGGTCCTTGAGGTCATGCAGCAGCTCGCCCGGGACGGCATGACCATGATCGTCGTCACCCATGAGATGGGTTTCGCACGATCGGCTGCAAATCGCGTGGTGTTCATGGCGGACGGCCGGATCGTCGAGGAGGCTGCGCCAGACCAGTTCTTCAGCAATCCGCGCAGCGACCGCGCCAAGGACTTCCTGTCGAAGATCCTTCACCACTGACGTTCGCCCGCCCGGCCACCACCGGCTCGCATCGCTTCGCCGGCCCGCGTCGTTCGCCGGCCCGCGTCGCCTCGCCGGCCCGCATCACTTCACCAGCCAAAGGATGTTCATCATGAAGCTCCGCAAGGTCACCGCCGCCTCGGCAGCCGTCCTCGCCCTTGCCCTGGCCGCCACGGCCTGTGGGTCGAGCGACAACAAGGACAGCGGCTCCTCCAGCAGCGGCGGCGGCAAGATCAAGATCGGTATCAAGTACGACCAGCCCGGCCTGGGCCTGAAGGAGCCGAGCGGTTCCTTCTCCGGCTTCGACGTGGACGTGGCGACCTACGTGGCAGGCAAGCTCGGCTACAAGCCGAACCAGATCGACTTCGTCGAGACCAAGAGCGCCGACCGCGAGAACGCCCTCCAGCGTGGCGACGTCAAGTTCATCGTGGCCTCGTACTCGATCAACGACGAGCGCAAGCAGAAGGTCGACTTCGCCGGCCCCTACTTCCTGGCCCACCAGGACCTGCTGGTGAAGAAGGACTCGAAGATCACCAAGGGCACGGACCTCAACGGTCAGAACCTGTGCTCCGTGACCGGCTCCACGTCGGCGCAGAACGTCCAGAAGACGATCGCCCCCAAGGCCAACCTCAAGGAGAACAGCGGCTACTCGGAGTGCATCGCCAGCCTCCAGAGCGGCGCTGTGGACGCGCTGACCACGGACGACTCGATCCTCGCGGGCTATGCCGCGCAGGACAAGTACAAGGGCCAGTTCAAGCTCCTCGGGCTCAAGCTCAGCAACGAGAACTACGGCATCGGTGTGAAGAAGGGTGACACCGCGACCCTCAACAAGATCAACGATGCCCTGAAGTCCATGGTCAGCGACGGCACCTGGAAGAAGGACGTCGAGAAGAACTTCGGTCCGGCCCACTACAAGTACGAGCCCGCCCCGAAGGTCGGCGTCATCGTCAAGTAACCCCAGGAAACCGCGGCCACGCAGGGGTCCACCGGGGCGCGCCGCCGCCCGCCGCGATCACGGCGGCGGCGCGCCACGCCCTTCTCGTACGCCACACACCCGGAAGCGCGGGAGATCGTGTTCGACTTTCTTCAAGGTTATGACGTCCTAGGGGCGTTCTGGATGACGGTGAAGCTCACCGTCCTCTCCGCCGTCGGCTCCCTGGTCTGGGGCACCCTGCTGGCCGGGATGCGGGTCAGCCCGGTCCCGCTGATGCGCGGGTTCGGCACCGCCTACGTCAACATCGTCCGGAACATCCCCCTGACGGTCATCATCGTCTTCAACTCGCTCGGCCTCGCCGACATCTTCGGCGTGACGATGGGCGCTTCCGACTTCAAGGTCCAGGGCTTCAGGCTGGCGGTGCTCGGTTTCATCGCCTACACCTCGGCCTTCGTCTGCGAGGCCGTGCGCTCCGGCATCAACACCGTGCCGCTGGGGCAGGCCGAGGCAGCCCGCGCCATCGGGCTGAGCTTCAGCCAGACCCTCCGGCTCATCGTGCTGCCGCAGGCGTTCCGATCGGTCATCGGCCCGCTGGCCAACGTACTGATCGCACTGACCAAGAACACCACCGTGGCGGCCGCGATCGGCGTGGCCGAGGCGGCGTATCTGATGAAGACGATGATCGAGAACGAGGCCCAGACGCTGCTCATCGGCGCGGTCTTCGCTTTCGGGTTCGTGGTTCTGACCCTGCCCACCGGCCTCATCCTCGGCTGGCTGGGCAAGCGACTGGCGGTGAAGCGATGACCTCGGTTCTCTACGACGCCCCCGGCCCCCGGGCCAAGCGGCGCAACGTCCTCCTCTCGGTGGTGTTCGTCGTCCTGCTCGCTGTCCTGGCCTGGTGGATCTGGCGGACGATGGACGACAAGGGCCAGCTGAAGTGGTCCCTGTGGCAGCCGTTCACCACGTCCGAGGCCTGGACGACGTATCTGCTGCCGGGCCTCGGCAACACCCTGAAGGCCGCCGCACTCTCCATGGTCATCGCCCTCCCGCTGGGCGCCTTCTTCGGCATCTCGCGCATGTCCGACCACCGGTGGGTGCGCGTGCCGGCCGGAGTCGTGGTCGAGTTCTTCCGCTCGATCCCGGTGCTCCTGCTGATGCTGTTCGCCAACGAGTTCTACGCCCGCTCCACGGGCGTATCCACCGAGGACCGGCCCCTGTACGCGGTCGTCACCGGCCTGGTGCTCTACAACGCCTCGGTCCTCGCGGAGATCGTCCGGGCCGGCATCCTGGCGCTCCCCAAGGGGCAGACGGAAGCCGCGCACGCGATCGGCCTGCGCAAGGGCCAGACGATGACGAGCATCCTGCTCCCGCAGGCGGTGACGGCCATGCTGCCGGCCATCGTCAGCCAGCTGGTGGTCATCGTGAAGGACACCGCGCTGGGCGGCGTGATGATCGGCTACACGGAGCTGCTCAACGCGCGCAGCACGTTCGCGGCCAACTACGCCGATGTCATCCAGAGCTTCATCGGGGTGGCGGTCATCTTCATCGTGGTCAACTTCCTCCTCACCAGCTTCGCGAGCTGGCTGGAGGGCAGGCTGCGGCGCAGCAAGAAGAGCACGGGCGCGGTTCTCGGCGAGGACACCGTGGAAGTCAACCCCGCGGCGATCGGCGGCACCTACGGGACCGGCGCCGGCAGCGGCACCGGCATCTGATGACCAGTCAACTCATCTGACCCGTACGGAGGCAGTGGCGTGATCGCCACTGCCTCCGTCACTTGACGCAAACAACGACAATGGGTTGCATACGTTCTGTGATCGTGCACCCTGCTCCACCTTCCTGTTCACATAGGTCCGTCAGGACGCCGCCGCGGGCAGGAGGCGCCGCGCCGTGGACCCGGTGATCATCGTCGGAGCGGGGCCCGTCGGGCTCACGCTCGCCCTGGCGCTGGCCCGTCAGGAAGTGCCCTCCGTAGTGCTGGACGAGGGTCCCGGCAAGGACGATCCGCGCCCCGCGCGCACCGTGGTCCTGCGCGAGGACACCGCCGCCCTGTTGGAGCGGCTGACGGGAGTGCCGCTCGCGCGGGAGGGCGCGCACTGGGCCGCATGGCGGTCTCTGCGGCGCAAGCAGGTGATGCGCGAGGTCACGTTCGGCGACGACGCCGAGCCCGCGCCGTTGCACATCGCCCAGCATGTCCTGACCGGCGCCTTGCGCACCGCCCTGACCGCCGAACCGCTCGTCGACCTCGCCGTGGACAGCCGCCTCGACAGCGTCGAGCAGGAGCCCTCGGGGGTCACGGCGCACACCCGCGGCCCGCAGGGCACCTGGTGGCGCGGCAGTTACCTGGTCGGCTGCGACGGCCCGCGCTCCACCGTGCGCAAACTCCAGGACATCCGCTTCCCGGGCCGTACGGCTGTGGAGCGACACGCCGTGGCCGCACTGCGCACGGAACTTCCGTGGGCGGACGAAGCGTTGCTCCATCGGATGCCGCCGTGGCGGACGTCCACGCCCTCGGCCGGTGAGGTGACCGCCCGCCCCCTGCCGGACGGCGTGTGGCGCCTGGACTGGCTGCTGCCGCCGGGAAAGGACCTGGTCACTCCCGAGCTGCTGCTGGCGCGCGTCCGGGAGACGCTCGCCGGCTGGAAGGGCGGCTCGGCACCGGCGTACGAACTCCTCGACACCGGAGTCCACACCGTCCACCACCGGCTGGCCCGCCGGTGGCGCGTCGGCCGGGTCTTCCTCGCCGGGGACGCGGCACACCTGCTCGGTGCGCTGGGTACGCAGGGACTGGACGAGGGGCTCAGGGACGCCGACAACCTGGCCTGGAAGCTGGCGCTCGCCTGGCACCACGGACCGCACGAGGCGCTGCTCGACAGCTACCAGGCGGAGCGGCGCGGGATCGTCGCCGGCCGGCTGCGCGCCGCCGACCAGGTGCTGCCGCTGCTGCGCGGCGGCGGAGGGCTGCGCGCGTACGTGCCCGGCTCGACCCGCGGCCACGACGCGCTGCTCGCGGACGGTCATCTGGGGCGCGGTGCGCTCGGTGCGCCGGGGGCGTACGACGTCTCGCCGCTCGCGCCCCGGCACCTCGAAGCGGAGGTCCCCGTGGCCACCGCGCCCGGTGCGGCGATCGCCGATGTACGGGTCACCGCCGAGGACGGTTCCTTCGTACGGCTCCGCGACCGGCTCGGGCGCGGTGCACTGCTGGTGGTGCTGATCGCCCCGGGCACAGGAGTGTGGGAGCGCAAGCACTGGGTGACGGCCGGGGTCATGCCCCGGCTGGCGGCTGCGGTGTCCGCGCTGCCGCACCCCGCCGAGCTGCTGGTCGCCGAGAGCTATCCCGGCGCGGCCGCCCACACCGTGTTGCTGGTCCGGCCCGACGGCCATCTGGTCGCGGCGCTGGGCGGCGTGCGCCCAGCCGATCTGTACTCGGCGGCGGAGGCGACGTTAGGAGGCCCCGCGAAAGCCGAGGCCACGGCCGGCTCGGCCGCGAAGTGACCCTACTCACCGTCACCCTGTGGTCCACATAGTGACGGTGAGTTGACCGCTCTGCCCCGCCAATGGTGTACTCCGGATCGTGACCGACACCTTTGTGCGCCTGTGGCGGAGGGTCCATATGGACCTCGTCCGCTACGCGGGCTGCGTGTGTCGCCCGTCCTGCTGAATTCGCATCCCTCTCCTCCTGCGCGCCCCCAGTGCTGCCGCGCGCTCCCACGCGAATGCTCTTCAGGACGGTGTCACGTGTCTGTCTCTCCCTCTCCGGCTCCCTCTGCCTCCGCACCCTCCGTGCCCTCCGCACCCTCCCAGGCGCCGACGCAGGCGGACCTCCTCGACTTCGTACGGCGTATGGCCGCGGACCCCGAGCTGATCTCCTCGCTGCCGCTCGACCCCGAGGGCCGCACCTGGGTGCGTCTGGAGGGGCCCGGCGGCAGCGAGGCCTGGCTGATCGGCTGGCCGCCCGGCACCGGCACCGGCTGGCACGACCACGCCGAATCCGTCGGCGCCTTCCTGACGGCAGCCGGTGAGCTCAAGGAGAACTCGCTCACCGCCCGGCTGCCTGCCGACGGCTGGAAGACCCTGGAACTCACCGACGGCGTGGACCGGGAGCGGCGGCTGGCGGCCGGCCAGGGCCGGACCTTCGGCCGTCATCACGTCCACGAGGTGCTCAACGAGTCCACCGAACGGCACGCGATCTCCGTCCACGCCTACTACCCGCCGCTGCCGCAGATCCGTCGTTACAGCCGCGTGGGTCCCGTCCTGCGTCTGGAGCAGGTCGAGCGCCCGGAGGACTGGCAGTGAGCGGCGGCGGTTCGGCCCACGGGCAAGTGAGCGGCGAGAAGCAGCAGCCCGTCGGCATCGACGAGCTGCTGGAGCGGGTGCGCGAGGGCTACGAGCGGATCGAGCCGAAGGAGGCGTACGACGCCGCCCGGGCGGGCGAGGCCCTGCTGGTGGACATCCGTTACGCCGCCCTTCGCGAGCAGGACGGCGTGATTCCGGGCGCCCTCGTCGTCGAGCGCAACGAACTCGAGTGGCGCCTCGACCCGCAGGGCAGTCATCGCCTGCCCGAGGCCACGGGTCACGAAGTGCGGATCGTGGTGATCTGCAACGAGGGGTACGCGTCGAGCCTCGCTGCTGCGTCTCTGCACCAGTTGGGGCTGGCACGGGCAACCGATCTGGTCGGCGGCTTCCAGGCGTGGAGGGCGGCGGGGCTGCCGGTGACGTCGTAGGCGGTTCACGGTCGTTCGTCGTGAACGCCGGTGCTCAGTGCCGTCCGCCATGGCTTCGTGGCGGACCAAGGCGGCAGCGGCAAGGAGCGACCGCAGCGCCGGGCCCGGTGGTCGCGCTGCACTGAGTACGGCACGGCACGCATTCGTGTGCTCACATCCTGAAGGCCCCTGTCCCGCTCAGAACCCCTCGCCCTCAGAACCCCTCGTCCCCCAGGAACTCCGTGTCCTCGCCCTCTTCCTCCAGCGCCTGCCGGACCACCCGCAGGGCCATGCCCTCGGGGTAGCCCTTGCGGGCGAGCATGCCCGCGAGGCGCCGCAGCCGTTTGTCGCGGTCCAGGCCGCGCGTGGAACGCAGCTTGCGCGCGACGAGTTCGCGCGCGGTCGTCTCTTCCTGCTCGGAGTCGAGCTGGGAGACGGCCTCGTCGATCAGCGTGGAGTCGACGCCCTTGGTGCGCAGCTCCTGGGCCAGCGCCCGCCGGGCCAGTCCTCGGCCGTGGTGACGGGACTCCACCCAGGCGTCCGCGAACGCGCTGTCGTTGATCAACCCGACCTCCTCGAACCGCGACAGCACCTCGTCCGCCGCGTCGTCGGGAATCTCGCGCTTGCGCAGGGCGTCGGCGAGCTGCTTGCGCGTCCGCGGGGTCCCGGTGAGCAGGCGCAGGCAGATCGCCCGTGCCCGCTCGACCGGGTCCCCTGAGGACTCCTCCTGCTCGGCCCTCGACGAGGAGGAGGAGCCCCCGTCCTCACCGGACGGCTCACCGCGACGTCGCTGCCGACGCCCTCGGGAGCCACCCGCACCACGGGCCCCGGCACCGCCGCGGGACCCACCGCCGCGACGGCGCGAGCCGCCGCCGGACGCGTCGGAGCCGAAGGAATCGGAACCGTACGCATCGGAGCCGTACGCAGAGCCGTCATCGTCCGGCCACTCTCCGCCGCCCGGTTCGTCGCCGTGCGACGCGCCGGAGTACGACGCCTCGGAGCTGTATGACTCCACGCGGCCCCGGCCCCCGTCCGTGCCGTGCGCCGGGTCGTACGCGTACGCCTCGTCGCCCGGCCCGTCGTAACCCCCGTCGCCTCCCCGCCTTCGCTCACGCGGAGCATCCAAGTGGGCGTACTCGGCCCAGTCGGTTCGCCGTGTCACGTCAGCTCTTTGCAGCCGGTGCCTTGGTCTTGGCGGCCTTGGCCGCCGGTGCGGGCACCGTCTTCGCGGCGTCGTCCGCGGTGGCGGAGACGGCGGCGGCGTCCGCACCCGGCTCGGCGGTGGGCTCTTCGGGCCGCACGCCCACGCCCAGCTTCTCCTTGATCTTCTTCTCGATCTCGTTGGCCAGGTCGGGGTTGTCCTTCAGGAAGTTGCGCGCGTTCTCCTTGCCCTGGCCGAGCTGGTCGCCCTCGTACGTGTACCAGGCTCCGGCCTTGCGGACGAAGCCGTGCTCCACGCCCATGTCGATCAGGCCGCCCTCGCGGCTGATGCCCTGGCCGTAGAGGATGTCGAACTCGGCCTGCTTGAAGGGCGGCGCGACCTTGTTCTTGACGACCTTGACGCGGGTGCGGTTGCCCACCGCGTCCGTGCCGTCCTTCAGGGTCTCGATGCGGCGGATGTCCATACGCACCGAGGCGTAGAACTTCAGTGCCCGGCCACCCGTCGTGGTCTCCGGGGAGCCGAACATCACGCCGATCTTCTCGCGGAGCTGGTTGATGAAGATCGCGGTCGTCTTGGACTGGTTGAGCGCGCTGGTGATCTTCCGGAGCGCCTGGCTCATCAGACGGGCCTGCAGACCGACATGGCTGTCGCCCATCTCGCCCTCGATCTCCGCACGCGGGACGAGCGCGGCGACGGAGTCGATGACGATCAGGTCGAGTGCGCCGGAGCGGACCAGCATGTCCACGATTTCCAGGGCCTGCTCGCCGTTGTCCGGCTGGGACAGGATCAGGTTGTCGATGTCGACGCCGAGCTTCTTCGCGTACTCGGGGTCGAGAGCGTGCTCCGCGTCGATGAAGGCGACCTGGCCGCCGGCCTTCTGCGCGTTCGCCACCGCGTGCAGGGTCAGGGTCGTCTTGCCGGAGGACTCCGGTCCGTACACCTCCACCACGCGGCCGCGCGGGATGCCACCGACGCCGAGCGCGACGTCGAGTGCGGTCGACCCGGTGGGGATGACCTCGATGGGCTCGTTCGGCCGCTCGCCCATGCGCATGACCGCGCCCTTGCCGAATTGCCGTTCAATCTGTGCGAGCGCGGCGTCGAGCGCCTTCTCGCGGTCGGTTCCTGCCATGGGTTCCACCCGGTTTGCTTGAGTCGATCGCTTCACGTCAAAGACGCTAACGCCTGCCACTGACAATGCGCCCCGACGCCCGTCCAGCCTGTGGATAACTCGGGCACTTCTCCGTCAAAACCATGTCGAATTGCCCGCAGAGAGCCTCGCCGGAACTTCCATAAGAATGGATGTTCGATTTTCGTGTCAAGCGCACCACGCGGCACCTCCGAGACTGTGACCGCGCCGAGTTGGGGCCCTGGCCCGAGGCGAGGTCGGGATACTCCCCCTGATGTACGACGGGTGTCTTCTGCCGGACGATGACCGGACCGCGCGGTCACGCAAGCCTGAAGCCATGCAGGTGGAGACCGAGAAGAGCACCCGGCGGACAGGAGCGCAGGCCTGATGACAGCGGAAACGGTGCCTGCGCGACCGTCGGCCCCGACGACGTGGCGGGCCGGACTGCGACCGGCGGAACGCCTCTGTCACACCGTCGGCCTCGTCCTGGTCGTCTCCGGCCTCGTGCACCTGGCGGTGTTCGCCGTCGACGGCGGCCCGTGGGACGGGCCCGTCTCCTGGCGCAAGCCCGTCACCTTCGGGCTGTCCTTCGGGGCGACCCTGATCGCGGTCACCTGGGTCACTTCGTATCTGCGCGTCGGTCCGCGGCTGCGTGCCCTGCTGCTCACCGTCTTCGCCGCCGACTGCGTCGTGGAGGTCGGCGGCATCACCCTTCAGGCCTGGCGCCGGGTGCCCTCGCACCTCGACATGGAGACGTCGTTCGACACCGCGGTGTCGATGACGCTCGCGGTGGGCGGCGGCGTCCTCGTGGTGCTGCTCACCCTGTTCGCCCTCGCCTCGTTCCGGCACCGGCCCTCGGGCCCCGCGGGGATGGCACCGGCGGTACGTTCCGGCTTCGCGATCCTGCTCGTCGCGCTCGCCACGGGCGCCGCGATGATCGCGCGCGGTGTGGTGCTCACCCGCACCGGGCACCAGGAGGCGGCGTACCACTCGACGGCGCCGCTCAAGCCGCTGCACGGGGTCAGCCTGCACGCGGTCCTGGTCCTGCCGTCGCTGGCCTGGCTGCTGTCCCGCACGTCCTGGAGCGAGCAGATCCGGCGGCGGATCGTGGCCGCGGCGATCGGCTGCTACGTCGTCGCCGTCATCGGCGCCGGAGTATGGGCAGTCCTCACGTACTGAGCCGCTTGCGCCTGCCCGTCCGTCCGACCACGCCTCGCGCTCACGCCCGCCCTCCCCGGACTCCGCCGGCCCTCGGGAGGAGCCCTCTACGAATCCGTCGTCCCCCGGGAGGAGCCCTCCCCGGACTCCGGCGGCTCGGTCTGTCCGCCCTGTTCGGTCTCGTCGGCCCCCGGCCGCCGTGCCCACAGCTGTCCCGCGCGCGTGAACAGGCCGCGGCCGGATCCCCCTCTGCGGTGTCCGTGGACACGCGGGTCGTCCGTAACCGCGTACCGCTTCACGTAGGCCCCCAGGAACGCCTGCAGTGTGGCGACCGCAGGGATGGCTATCAGCGCGCCGACGGCGCCGAGGAGCGCCGTGCCGGCGATGACCGAACCGAAGGCGACGGCGGGGTGGATGTCGACGGTCTTCGCCGTCAGCTTGGGCTGCAGCATGTAGTTCTCGAACTGCTGGTAGACCACGACGAAGATCAGCACCCACAGCGCGTACCAGGGATCGACGGTGAAGGCGATCAGCATGGGCAGAGCGCCCGCGAGATACGTGCCGATGGTCGGGATGAACTGGGAGACCAGACCCACCCAGACACCGAGCACGGGCGCGTAGGGCACGCCCAGGATCTGCAGCAGGATGTAGTGCGCCACACCGGAGATGAGCGCCATCAGGCCACGCGAGTAGATGTAGCCGCCGGTCTTGTTGACGGCGATCTCCCACGCGCGCAGCACCTCGGCCTGCCGTGCGGGCGGCAGTACGGAGCAGATCGCGCGCCGCAGCCGGGGGCCGTCGGCAGCGAAGTAGAACGAGAACAGTGTGATCGTCAGCAGCTGGAAGAGGCCGCCGAGTACCTGGGCGGACACGTCCAGAACGCCGGTGGCGCTGTGCTGCACGTAGTTGCGCAGCCAGTCGGAGCGGAGCAGGCCCTCCTGGACGTCCACCCGCTTCAGGTCGGTGTGGAAGTGCGTGTTGATCCAGTGGATGACGGAGTCGAGGTAGTTCGGGAAATCCTCGACGATCTTGATGATCTGGCCCGCGAGCATGGAGCCGAGCAGGATGACGAAGCCCGCCGCCATGATCATCACGGCGAGGAAGACGAGGCCGGTGGCCAGCCCCCTGCGCAGGCCGCGCGAGGCCATCCAACTCACCGCGGGCTCGATGGCGAGGGCCAGGAAGAACGCGATGAGGATGTTGATCAGCAGGCCGGTGAGCTGGTGGAAGGCCCAAGTGCCCAGCTGGAAGGCGGCGTAGAGGGCGAGCACGAGCGCCACGGCGCGCGGCAGCCAGCGCGGCATGTGCCCGCCCCGACCGGCGTCGTCGGCCGGAGGCGGGCCGGGCGGCGTCGTGCCGAACGGGGATGCGTGCTGGGCCGTCTGCCCAGGCTCGTCAGTGGGTGCCACGGACCAAGTCTCACCCACTCGTCTGACAATCAACTACCGTCCAGCGATCTTCGTGACCGATCAGCGCTTCTCACTCGGAACGTCCATGGCTGTGCAGACCACGCGCCACACGTCCTTTGCGTCCCACCCGGAGTCCAGCGCCCCGTGCACCGTTCGACCGCCGAGCTCCGCCATCACGTGGTCGTGCGCGAAGGTGTCGGCGTATCCCGGACCGAAGTGCTCCGCCATCCGCTGCCAGAAGACCGTCAACCGCATGACTCCAGTATCCCGCCCCTGGGGGTGGGCCTGTGCCGGGACCGCTTGCCGAGACCGCTTTCCGCCCTACGGTCTGACGCATGTCCGAAACAGGAGCTTCCCCACTCCCTGCCACGCCC
This sequence comes from Streptomyces sp. NBC_00461, assembly GCF_036013935.1. NCBI lineage: Bacteria > Bacillati > Actinomycetota > Actinomycetes > Kitasatosporales > Streptomycetaceae > Streptomyces > Streptomyces sp. NBC_00461. The sequence goes on along the minus strand of NZ_CP107902.1, from coordinate 7,165,032 downwards.
CCGGCACGCTCCCCGCTCTTCCGCGCCGAGCACTTCGTCTGGCTCACCGCGCGCGTACTGGAACAGCGCCTCTTCGCCCACCACTTCCTGAACGGGGGCGCCGACCCGGTGGAAACGGCGCTCGACGCCTACCGCAACGAGGACGGCGGCTACGGCCACGCGCTGGAGCCCGATCTGCGCGGCCCGGTCAGCCAGCCACTGCACACCGCGCACGCGCTGCGTGTCCTGGACTCCATCGGGCGCTGCGGCGGACAGCGTGTGGAACGCGTGTGCCGCTATCTGACGTCCGTCTCCACGGCGGACGGCGCCCTGCCGGCGGTCCACCCCGGCCAGCGTGGCTATCCGGCGGCCCCGTTCATCCCGATCGTGGACGATCCGCCGAGCGAACTCCTCGCCACGGGGCCGGTGGTGGGCCTGCTGCACCGCAACGAGGTGTGGCACGCCTGGCTGTTCAGGGCCACGGACTTCTGCTGGCACACGGTCGAGTCGCTGGAGAAGTCCCACCCCTACGAGATCGAGGCCGCCGTGGCCTTCCTGGACTCCACACCCGACCGCCCACGCGCGGAGGCGGCCGCCGACCGCCTCGGCCGCCTGGTGCGCGACCACCGCCTCGTGGCGCTGGACCCGGACGACCTCGCCGCCTACCCGGTCGCGCCCGGATACGCCCCGGGCGAGCGCCACTTCCCGCACGACTACGCGAAGACGCCTGGCTCCCTCGCGCGCGCGTGGTTCACGGATGCCGAGATGGCACGCTCCCTCGACTTCCTCGCCGACGCGCAGGAGGCGGACGGCGGCTGGCCGGTCAACTGGCGCCAGTGGGCGCCGGGCACGGCTCTGGAGGCACGCCCCATGGTGACCATCGAGGCGCTGCGCACCCTGAGGGCTCACGGACGCCCTGTCGGCTGACCACGGAGGCCGTCAACCTCCCATGGCCCGCACCCCGGCGGTCACCACCACGGCCGCCGCCACGACGAGTAGGAACGGAGCGCGCAGGACCAGCGCCAGAGCCGCCGCGCCAAGCCCCGCGACCCTCGCGTCGAGCACCAGGGCGTGCCCGTCGGCGAAGGTCTGCTGGGCCGTGAGCGCGGCCAGTAGGGCCACCGGCAGCAGCGCGGCCAGACGCCTGACCAGCGGCCTCTCCAGGGCGCCCGCGGGGACGAGCAGTCCGGCGAGCTTGACGACGTAGCAGCCGAGGGCCGTCGCGCCGATCGCGATCCAGGTGTTCAACGGTCCTCCTCTGGTACGTCGTTCTCGCGCGGTATGTCGTTGCGGTGCGCGTCGCCCGGTACGTGGTCCTCGTGCGCGTCGCCCGGTACGTCGTTCCCGCGCGCGTCGTTGTGTGATGTTCCCTTGCGGCGGCCTTCCAGGCAGAGGACGGCGGGCGCCGCGAGCGCAGCCACCAGGACGGGCACTCCGGCGGGCAGCACGGGCAGCAGACCGAGCCCCAGGAGGACTGCGAGGCCGGCGACGGTGCGCTCGGTGGTGGTCTTGAGCATCGGCGCGAGCAGCGCCAGGAAGACGGCGGGGCCTGCCGCGTCGAGGCCCCATGCGTCGGTGTCCCCGATGGCCTTGGCGCCCAGTGCGCCGAGCAGCGTGGTGAGGTTCCACAGCACGTACAGGCTGAGCCCGGTGACGGCGAACCCGATCCGCGTGCTGCGCCGTGTGGGCTGCGCCAGCGCGACCGCGGTCGTCTCGTCGATGACCCACTGGGCGGCGAACGGCCGCACCGCGCGCGGGAGGGCCAGCAACTGGGACAGGCGCAGCCCGTAGAAGGCGTTGCGCACACCCAGGAAGAAGGCGCCCGCCGCTGCCGTGAGCGGGTTGCCCCCGGCCGAGAGCGCCCCCACGAGCGCGAACTGGGACGCTCCGGTGAACACCAGGAGGCTGAGCGCGCAGGTCTGCAGCACCGTGAGCCCGCTGCCGGCCGAGGTCACCCCGAAGGCGAAGCCGGACAGTCCTACGGCGACGCCGACTCCGAGTGCGTCCCGTACGACGACGGCGTCCGGTTTTCCGCCGTCCCCGGGGCGTATGTCCGCGAGTGCTGTCTGTTCTGCCACACGTCCGACGGTAGGAGCAGTCCCCCGCGCGCGTCTTGTACGTTCTTGCGCTCCCGCCGGTACGCGCCCGGGGGCACGCCGACGATCCGGGTGAAGTGGCGGTTCAGGTGCGGCTGATCGGTGAACCCGACGGCGAGGGCCGCCTCGGCGAGCGTCGTACCGGCGTCCAGCAGCCGCCGCGCCTGCCGCACCCGGGCGTCCGTGAGCCAGGTGTGGGGCGGCATCCCGTAGGCGTCCCGGAACGCCCGCAGCAGCGCGAACGGCCTGGTACCGAGATCGGCCGCGAGTCTCTCCAGGGTCGGTGGCTCGACCATGTGCTCCTCGAGCACGGCACGCGCGCGTGCCGCGATCCGGGCTCCTGCCGTCCGGACCTCCCGTTGCGGGAGCGGCCCGCCGTTCAGCCGCAGCAGCCTGGTCACGGCGACCCGCAGCAGCGTGTCGGCGGCCAGCGCGTTGCCGTCCTCGGCGGCACGCAGCACCTGATGCACGAGCACCACGGTGTACGGATCGTCGAGCACCGGGCTGACGAACCCCGGCGTCCCGCGGATGAGAGTGGTCTCGGCGGCGATCGCGCCCACCACGTCGGCCGACGGATACACGGCCCCGTACCGCCACCCCTCAGGCACGCCGGCCCTCCCCGTGTGCGGGGTATCAGGATTGACCAGTGCGAGCGCCCCCGCCCCGGCGTACTGATCGGCCCCGCGGTGATGAAAGACCTCGACCCCGTCCGCGATGGCGGCGATCACGAAGTTCTCGTGCGTGTGCCGCACAAACTCCTTGCGGATGTACCGAGCCCGCAGCAGATCGACCCCGGGCAGCTCGGCGTACTGCCAGTGCCGCGCCAGCTCCTTCCCCGAACTCGCCATGCCTCCATTCTCGGCCCTCACGACGGACGGCTCTCGACCTCACGGCGGCTGGCTCTCGGCCCTCTCAGCAGGCGGCTTCCCACCCCCACGGCGGGCGGCCCTGCTCCAGATCCGATTCGATCCGTCGTCTTCCCAGGTCAGAGCAGTTGTCAGTGGTCGGGTGCAGGATGGACGCATGGTCAGCTCCGCACACCGAGCCCTCGACGGCTTCTCCCCCGCGACCCGCGGCTGGTTCACGGGGGCCTTCTCCGCGCCCACCGCGGCCCAGGCGGGCGCGTGGCAGGCCATCGGTGCGGGGTCGGACGTGCTGGTGGTGGCCCCCACCGGTTCCGGCAAGACTCTGGCCGCGTTCCTCGCCGCCCTGGACCAGCTGGCCTCGACACCCCCGCCGGCCGACCCCCGCAAGCGTTGCCGCGTCCTGTACGTGTCACCGCTCAAGGCCCTCGCGGTCGACGTCGAGCGCAACCTCCGCAGCCCGCTGACCGGCATCCGCCAGGAATCCGTACGCCTGGGGCTGCCCGAGCCCGAGGTGAAGGTGGGCATCCGCTCAGGCGACACCCCGCCCGCCGAGCGCCGCGCCCTGTCCACCCGGCCTCCGGACATTCTGATCACCACCCCGGAGTCCCTTTTCCTGATGCTGACGTCAGCCACGCGCGACGCGCTGACCGGCATCGAGACGGTGATCCTCGACGAGGTGCACGCTGTGGCGGGCACCAAGCGCGGCGCCCATCTCGCGCTCTCCCTGGAGCGGCTGGACGAGATCCTGCCGAAGCCGGCCCGACGCATCGGCCTCTCCGCGACCGTCCGCCCGGTCGACGAGATCGCCCGCTACCTCTCGCCGCGCCGCAAGGTGGAGATCGTCCAGCCGAAGTCGGGCAAGGAGTTCGACCTCTCGGTCGTCGTCCCGGTCGAGGACCTGGGCGAGCTGGGCGGCTCACCGGTCGCCGAGGGATCCGAAGGCGCGGAGCGCCCGTCGATCTGGCCGCACGTCGAGGAGCGGATCGCCGACCTCGTCCAGGCTCACCGCTCCACGATCGTGTTCGCCAACTCCCGCCGCCTCGCGGAGCGCCTGTGCAACAGGCTCAACGAGATCGCGTACGAGCGGGCCACCGGCGAACCCCTGGACGAGCACCACGCACCGGCCGAACTCATGGGCGGCTCCGGAGCGGCGCAGGGCGCGCCGCCCGTCATCGCGCGTGCCCACCACGGCTCGGTCTCGAAGGAGCAGCGCGCCCTCGTCGAGGAGGACCTCAAGGCGGGCCGCCTGCCCGCCGTGGTCGCGACCTCGAGCCTCGAACTGGGCATCGACATGGGGGCGGTCGACCTCGTCGTCCAGGTCGAGTCCCCGCCGTCCGTCGCCTCCGGCCTGCAGCGCGTCGGCCGCGCGGGACACCAGGTGGGCGCGGTCTCCACCGGCGTGGTCTTCCCGAAGTACCGCGGCGACCTCGTCCAGGCGGCCGTGGTCACCGAGCGCATGCGCACCGGTTCCATCGAGTCCCTGAAGGTCCCCACCAACCCCCTGGACGTGCTGGCACAGCAGATCGTGGCGATGACGGCGCTGGACACCTGGCAGGTCGACGACCTTCTCGCCACGGTCCGCCGCGCCGCCCCCTTCGCCTCGCTCCCCGAGTCGGCGTTCACGGCTGTCCTCGACATGCTCGCGGGCCGCTACCCGTCCGACGCGTTCGCCGAGCTGCGCCCGCGCGTGGTGTGGGACCGCGTCGCCGGCACGATCACGGGCCGCCCCGGCGCCCAGCGCCTCGCCGTCACCTCCGGGGGCACCATCCCCGACCGCGGGCTCTTCGGGGTCTTCCTCGCCGGAGCCGACCCCAAGAAGGGCGGCGGCCGGGTCGGCGAGCTGGACGAGGAGATGGTCTACGAGTCACGGGTCGGCGATGTCTTCACGCTCGGCACCAGTTCCTGGCGCATCGAGGACATCACGCGCGACCGCGTCCTGGTCTCCCCCGCGCCGGGCGTGCCGGGCCGACTCCCCTTCTGGAAGGGCGACCAGCTGGGCCGGCCGCTCGAACTGGGCCGCGCGGTGGGCCAGTTCCTGCGCGAGGTGGGCTCGCTGCCCAAGGAGGACGCCCGACTGCGCCTCCTCGCTGCGGGCCTGGACGCCTGGGCCGCGGACAACGTCCTGTCGTATCTGGACGAGCAGCGCGAGGCCTGCGGCCACGTCCCGGACGACCTCACGATCGTCGTCGAGCGCTTCCGTGACGAGCTCGGCGACTGGCGGGTCGTCGTGCACTCCCCCTTCGGCGCCCAGGTGCACGCCCCGTGGGCCCTCGCCCTCGGCGCCAAGCTCTCCGAGCGGTACGGCATGGACGCCCAGGTCATGCACGCCGACGACGGCATCGTCCTGCGCCTGCCCGACGCCGACCTCATGAGCCTGGACCTGCTCGACCAGAAACCGATGAAGGCGGGCACGGAATACGACGCCGACCAGGCGCCCGTGGGCGCTGCTGACGTCGTCTTCGACAAGGGCGAGGTGAACCAGGTCGTCACCGACCAGGTCGGCAGCTCCGCCCTGTTCGCGTCCCGCTTCCGCGAGTGCGCCGCCCGCGCGCTGCTGCTGCCCCGCCGCAACCCGGGCAAGCGCACCCCGCTGTGGCAGCAGCGCCAGCGCGCGTCCCAACTTCTCCAGGTGGCCAGCGAGTTCGGCTCGTTCCCGATCGTCCTGGAGGCGGTCCGCGAGTGCCTCCAGGACGTCTTCGACGTACCCGGGCTGGTCGAGCTGATGGGCGACCTGGAGTCCCGCAAGGTGCGCCTGGTCGAGGTCACCACTCCCGAGCCCTCCCCCTTCGCCCGCTCCCTCCTCTTCGGATACGTCGCCCAGTTCCTGTACGAGGGGGACTCGCCGCTCGCCGAGCGCCGCGCCGCCGCGCTCTCCCTGGACTCGCGGCTGCTGGCCGAGCTGCTGGGCCAGGCGGAGCTGCGGGAGCTGCTCGACGCCGAAGTGCTGACCGAGCTGGAGCGTGAGCTCCAGTGGCTCACCGAGGACCGGCGCGTCAAGGACGCCGAGGGAGTCGCCGACCTTCTGCGCCTGCTCGGCCCCCTGACCGACGCCGAGCTGGTCGAGCGAGGCGCCGAGCCCCCGTGGGCGCAGGAGCTGGCCCGCGCCCGCCGCGCGATCAAGGTCCGTGTCGCCGGCGCCGACCACTGGGCGGCGATCGAGGATGCGGGCCGCCTGCGCGACGCCCTCGGCACAGCCCTGCCGGTCGGCGTCCCGGAGGCCTTCACGGAACCGGTGAAGGATCCGCTCGGCGACCTCCTCGCCCGTTACGCACGCACCCACGGCCCCTTCACGTCGACCACCGCGGCTGCCCGCTTCGGCCTGGGCGTGGCGGTCACCGAGGGCGCGCTGCAGCGCCTCGCCGCGAACGGCCGTGTCGTACAAGGGGAGTTCCACCCGGCGGGCATCGGCCAGGAGTGGTGCGACGCGGCCGTGCTGCGCCGTCTGCGTCGCCGTTCCCTTGCCGCGCTGCGGCACGAGCTGGAGCCGGTGGCGCCGGCCGCGCTCGCCCAGTTCCTCCCGCAGTGGCAGCACATCGGCAAGGGGCATGGGCTGCGCGGCATCGACGGACTGGTGCGTGCAGTAGAGCAGTTGCAGGGGGCGTCCGTGCCCGCGTCGGCCCTGGAGAAGCTGGTCCTGCCGTCCCGTGTCGCCAACTACACGCCCGCGATGCTCGACGAACTCACCGCCGCCGGAGAAATCGTCTGGGCGGGCGCGGGGGCCCTCCCCGGCAAGGACGGCTGGGTCTCCCTGTACCTGGCGGACGCGGCTCCCCTGCTCCTGCCCCCACCGCACCCCCTGGAGCTGACGGCGCTGCACCAGTCCGTCCTGGACGCCCTCTCCGGGGGCTACGGCCTGTTCTTCCGCCAGATCACCGACCAGGTCCGCGCGACCACCCACCCCGACGTCACCGATCCCCAACTGGCCGACACCGTCTGGGACCTGGCCTGGTCCGGACACCTCACGAACGACACGCTGACCCCCATGCGCTCGCTCCTGGGCTCGGGCCGCACCGCCGGCTCCACAGCCCACCGCGCCAAGCGCAGCGTCCCGCGCGGGCGTTACGGCTCCCTCACCGCCGCCGCGCGCCCCGCCTCCCGCAGCGGGCCACCGACCGTGGCCGGCCGCTGGTCCCTGCTCCCACCACGCGAAGCGGACCCGACGGTGCGCGCACACGCCGTCGCCCGCACCCTCCTCGACCGGCACGGCGTGGTCACCCGGGGAGCCGTCTCCGCGGAGGGCATCGAGGGCGGCTTCTCGGCGACGTACCGCATACTGTCCGCGTTCGAGGAGAGCGGCCAGGCTCGGCGTGGCTATGTGGTGGAGGGGCTCGGCGCGGCACAGTTCGCGATGGACGGCGCGGTGGACCGACTGCGCGCGGTGTCGAACGCCCGCGACCGCGGCGAAGCCTTGCCACAGCCGTTCGCCGACGGCGCCCCGGGCGCCTTTCCTGCCGCCCCCTTCGGCTCGCCCCACGCCTTCACCGCTCCCGGCGACCACACCGCCGATGCCGACCCGCCCCACGGCCACACGCCTCACGACCCGTACGACCCGAACGATCCCGGCACCTTCGACTGGACCGCCGGCTTCGAATCGGCGGACGGCTCCACCCCGACCGGCGACATCCCGTCCGGCGGCACCCCGCCCGACGACGCTGCCCGCCGCAGCGGGCCCGGGTTCGAGCTCACCGGCTTCACCGACGACTCCGGCTTCCCCCCGGCCCCCGGCTCGCGCGACGAGTACATCTCACCTCGCGACTACCCCGCCCCCGGCGCCGGCGGCCCCCGCGGCGGCCCGGGCTCCGCCCCCGGCTCCTACGGCTCCGCCTTTCCCGGCCACCGCCCCCGCCCCGCCCCCGAGTCCCGGGCCGTCGTCCTGGCCGCCGCCGACCCGGCGAACGCGTACGGCGCGGCGCTCCCCTGGCCGGAACCCCCGACCGGCGCGGGGCACAAGCCGGGCCGTAAGGCGGGCTCCCTGGTGGTGCTGGTCGACGGCGAGCTGACGCTCTACATGGAGCGCGGCGGCAAGACGCTGCTCGCCTGGCCCACCGACCCGGACAGCGCCCCGGCGGACGATCCGCGCCTGCAAGCAGCCGCCCAGGCCCTGTCCACGGCGGCCCGGGCGGGCTCCCTCGGCACGGTCACGGTGGAGCGGGTCAACGGCGTCTCGGCCCTGACGTCCCCCATCGGCGCCCTCCTGGAAGGAGCAGGCTTCATCGCGACCCCCCGCGGCCTACGGCTGCGCGCATGAGCCCGCTTCGCACGCGACTACGAGGACACCACGCCGAGCCAGGCCCACTCCTGCCGGTAGTCGACCTCAGTAGCCGACCCTGGTAGTCGACCCCGGCGGTACGCCTCCCGCACGTGCCACCCTTGACCCATGCCCGAAGGAGACACGGTCTGGCAGACGGCGCGACGCCTGCACGATGCCCTCGCGGGCAAGGTGCTGACCCGAAGCGACCTCCGGGTGCCCAAGTACGCCACGGCCGACCTCACCGGCCGTACCGTCCTCGACGTCACCCCGCGCGGCAAGCACCTCCTGACCCGCATCGAGGGCGGCCTGACGCTCCACTCGCACCTGAGGATGGACGGCTCCTGGAAGGTGTTCGCGAACGGCCGGCGCTGGACCGGCGGCCCCTCCCACCAGATCCGAGTGATCCTGGGCAACGCGGACCGCACTGCCGTCGGCTACCGCCTCCCCGTCCTCGAAATCCTCCGCACCTCCGACGAACAGCGCGCCGTCGGCCACCTCGGACCCGACCTCCTCGGCCCGGACTGGGACCCCGAACAGGCGCTCGCCAACCTCCTCGCCGACCCCGCCCGCCCCCTCGGCGAGGCCCTGCTGGACCAGCGCAACCTCGCCGGCATCGGCAATGTCTACAAGAGCGAGCTCTGCTTCCTGCTAGGCGCCACCCCCTGGCTCCCCGTCGGCGCACTGCCCGCCGACCGCGCCGCGAAGCTCCCGGAACTCGCCAAGAGGCTCCTGGAGGCCAACCGCGACCGCCCGGTCCGCACGACGACGGGCCGCCGCGGCCAGGACCTCTTCGTGTACGGCCGGGCTCCCCGCCCCTGCCTGCGCTGCCACGCCTCCGTCCGCGTGGCCGACCAGGGCGACGGCTCCCGCGAGCGCCCCACCTACTGGTGCCCGAACTGCCAGACGGGCCCGACACCGAGCACCACCCGACCCCGCGGAACTCCACACCGTACGACTAATTGACGATCCGTCAGAAACCCTCGTACCGTCCCCTCATGCCCGTCAAGGCGTACGAACTCACCGGACGCACCGCATTCGTCACCGGAGCCGCCGGCGGTATCGGCCGCGCCTCGGCCGTGCTGCTCGCCGAAGCGGGCGCCACCGTCCACTGCGCCGACCGCGACGAGGACGGCCTGCACGAGACGGCGGCCCTGATCAAGGACGGTGGCGGCACCGCCCACACCCACCGGCTCGACGTGACCGACCGGGCGCAGCTCAGCCGGGCCGTGGAGTCCTGCGAGCGCCTGGACGTGATGGCCGCGATCGCCGGGATCATGCACAGCAGCCCGGTCCTGGAGACCCGGGACGAGGACCTCGACCAGGTCCTGAGCGTCAATTTCAAGGGGGTGCTGTACGCCTGCCAGGAGGCCGCCCGGCTGATGCTCGACCGGCAGACCGGCGGCAGCATCATCACCATGGCCTCAAGTGCCGTCGACACCGGCCGTCCCGGCCTGCTCTGCTACGGCGCGGCCAAGGCGGCGGTCGTCCAGCTGACCAAGACGCTGGCGAACGAGATGGGCCGGCACGGGATCCGGGTCAACTCGGTCGCGCCGGGCTGGATCCGCACGCCCATGACCGACCGCCACGAGGCCGAGGCACAGGACCGGACCGAGGCACTGATGGCCCGCATGTCGCCGCTGGGCCGGGTCGGCGAACCGGAGGACGTCGCCCACACCGTGCTGTACCTGGCCTCGGACGCGTCGGCCTTCACAACGGGCCAGATCCTGCGTCCCAACGGCGGGGTGGCGATGCCGTGGTAGCCCTGGCCGCCCGCCAGGCACCCCGCCATCGCCCCGCCCCGACGGCTCCCGCCGCCCGCGCCTTCGGCACACAGTGCACCGGCAGGAGGCTCACCCCCCACCCGCCGGCCGCGACCGCCCCCTCCACCGCCCCGGCACCGGGCGCGAAGGCCAGGCGCAGCACCGCCCACCACCACAGCATCCCGAGCCCGAGAGCCGCCCCCCGGCGTACTGTCGGCCGTGCCATGGACGCCACCTCCAGCCCCGACGCTAGACCGCGGCCGTCACCCACTGGGAGGGCGCACCGACGGCACACGGGCGCACCGCACCGCAGGCATCCACCATGACCGCCCCGGGCCACACCGGCAAACGGACCCGGTCGGCCGCGGCAGGCACCCCGGGAACACGAAAACCCCGACCGCACCTCTCCAGTTCTCCCTGGAGAAGCCCCGGCCGGGGCTTTGCACGTGCACGTCGGTTCACGCAGTCACGCGCGTGAATGTCACGCGGCGACCACGTCCACCGCCTCGGCGGGCGCCTTGATGGTCACCCGTTCCGGTGGCACACCGGTCACCGATACGGAACCCAGCATCGGACGAACCGGCGCGGGCACAGACTCGGTGGCCGCAGCAGACTGGGCCAGCTCGGCGAGAGCGAGCTCGTCGCTCACTTCCCGCATGAGCTCGGACATCCGTACGTCCAGCGCGTCGCAGATGGCGGAGAGCAGCTCGGAGGAAGCCTCCTTCTGCCCCCGCTCCACCTCGGAGAGATAGCCGAGTGAGACTCGGGCGGACGAGGAGACTTCGCGCAGAGTACGGCCCTGGCGCTGGCGCTGCCGACGCAGCACGTCACCCAGCAGGCGACGGAGCAGAATCATCGGTGGCTCCCTCCTCGGACCGCGTAGCCGCATCCTTCACGCCCCACCGTACCGCCTCGCGCTGCGGCCGTGCGGGGAGCGATGTCGTGTTCACTCAGGGCTGCAAACATCAAAACCCCCCGTTCTGTTCCGTATCCTGTGCCAGCTCATTTCCGGTCTGTTCGCTCGCGAACTCCTCAAGGAGCAGTGCGAGTACGCTCCGTACACTCTCCATACGAATTTCCGCACGGTCGCCGTTCAACCGCAGGGCCGCTACTTTTCCGCCACCGGCAGAACCGGAATCCGCGGCAAAGGGGCCGTCCACGGCCACGAAGACCGTCCCCACAGGCTGTCCGTCCTGCGGTTCCGGGCCGGCGACGCCGGTCGTCGCGAGACCCCAGTCGGCGCCGAGCGCCTTGCGCACACCGACCGCCATCTGGGCCGCGACCTGCGCATCCACCGCTCCGCGCTGTTGCAGCAGGGCGGCATCGACACCGAGCAGCCGGTGCTTCAGCTCGGTGGCGTAGGCGGTCACCGAGCCGCGGAAGACCTTGGACGCCCCGGGGACGGATGTGATGTCCGCCGCAACCAGTCCACCGGTGAGCGACTCGGCGACGGCCAGGGTCTCGCCCCTCACCGTCAGTAGTCGCACGAGTTCGGCGGCTGCGGAATTCACGCTTCCGTCTCCTCCAGAGCGGCCTTGCGCTCGGCGATGCCCTGCCTGCGCAGCACAATGGCCTGTCTTACGTAGTCGAGTCCGGTCACCACGGTCAGAACGACGGCCGCTGCCATCACCCACCACCTCAGGGTGGCCAGCCAGCCCGTCAGCGCCAGCACGTACATCCCGACCGCCACGCCCTGCGTGAGCGTCTTGATCTTGCCGCCGCGGCTCGCCGGGATGACGCCGTACCGGATGACCAGGAAACGCAGCAGCGTGATGCCGAGTTCCCGGCCGAGGATGACGATGGTCACCCACCACGGCAGATCGCCCAGCGAGGAGAGACAGATCAGCGCCGCTCCCATGATCGCCTTGTCGGCGATGGGGTCGGCGATCTTCCCGAAGTCGGTGACGAGGTCGTAGGCGCGCGCCAGATGTCCGTCGAACAGGTCGGTGATCATGGCGATGGCGAAGGCGGCCCAGGCGAGCGAGCGCCATGCCGGGTCGTACCCGCCGTCGGCCAGCATCAGCGCGACGAAGCCGGGCACCAGGAGCAGCCGGAGCATGGTGAGCAGGTTGGCGATGTTCCAGACGCTGGCCTGGTTGACGGCCGCGGCCACGACCTTTCCGCCCCGCGCCGACTTCCCGCCGTCGGGCGTCACGTCGGACGCGTCCGACGCCTCGGCGGAAACGGCACCGGACACAGCGCCGGAGACGACACCGGGGGCTCCGCCCGAAGCCGCGCTCGCGGGTGCGCCCTGTGCGCCGGAGGAGCCGTTCGCCGCCGATGCCGGTACTCCGGTCATCTGCCCGCCTCCTCACTACACCCGAGCGAGCCCGCCAGCGGCTCGGCCACCAGGTCGACACCTTCCGTGCCGACCACCTTCGCCTCGACCATACGGCCGACGCTCAGACCTTCGCCGCTCGTGAGCAGCACCTGGCCGTCCGTCTCCGGTGCCTGATGCGCGCCGCGGCCGTACACACCCTCGTCGTCCACGGACTCCACGAGGACGTGCAGGGTCTCGCCGACGCGTTCCTCGGCACGCTGCGAGACGAGCTCCTCCGCCAGCCGGGAGACACGTGCCAGCCGCTCGGCCACGACGTCCTCGTCCAGCTTGTTCTCGTACGTCGCCGCCTCCGTGCCCTCCTCGTCGGAGTAGCCGAAGACGCCGATGGCATCCAGCCGCGCGCCGTTCAGGAACCGCTCCAGCTCCGCCAGGTCGTCCGCGCTCTCGCCCGGGAAGCCCACGATGAAGTTGGAGCGCACGCCCGCCTGGGGGGCCTTGCTCCGGATGGTGTCGAGCAGCTCCAGGAAGCGGTCGGTGTCGCCGAAGCGGCGCATGGCACGCAGCACACCGGGGGCGGAGTGCTGGAAGGACAGGTCGAAGTACGGGGCGATCTTCGGCGTCGAGGTCAGGACGTCGATCAGCCCGGGGCGCATCTCGGCCGGCTGGAGGTAGCTGACGCGTACGCGCTCGAGGCCGTCGACCTCCGCGAGTTCCGGCAGGAGCGACTCCAGCAGGCGGATGTCGCCCAGGTCCTTGCCGTATGAGGTGTTGTTCTCGGAGACCAGCATGATCTCCTTGACGCCCTGCTCGGCCAGCCACCGCGTCTCGTTCAGCACGTCGCTGGGGCGGCGGGAGATGAAGGAGCCGCGGAAGGACGGGATGGCGCAGAAGGAGCAGCGCCGGTCACAGCCGGAGGCGAGCTTCACCGAGGCGACCGGGGCGCCGTCCAGCCGGCGGCGCAGGGGCGCGCGGGGACCGGAGGCGGGAGCGAGGCCTTCGGGAAGATCGGCGGGAGCCACCGGCGCGGCCGGCCCGTGTCCCGGGAGGGCGACGTCGGCCGCGGACCCCTGCCGCTCGGCGGGGCTGATCGGCAGCAGCTTGCGCCGGTCGCGCGGGGTGTGCGAGGCGTGGACACCGCCGCTCAGGATGGTCTGCAGACGGTCGGAGATGTCCGAGTAGTCGTCGAAGCCGAGCACGCCGTCCGCCTCGGGGAGGGCCTCGGCGAGTTCCTTGCCGTAGCGCTCGGCCATGCAGCCCACCGCCACGACGGCCTGGGTTCTGCCATGACCCTTGAGGTCGTTGGCCTCCAGGAGGGCGTCGACGGAGTCCTTCTTGGCGGCTTCCACGAAGCCACAGGTGTTGACGACGGCGACATCCGCTTGTGCGGCGTCCTCCACGAGGTCCCAGCCGTCCGCCTCCAAGCGGCCTGCGAGCTCCTCCGAGTCCACCTCGTTACGGGCGCAGCCAAGGGTGACGAGTGCGACGGTACGGCGTTCAGGCATGCGCTCAAGACTACTTTGTCTCACTGACAGCCCATGTCGACGGGGTTGGCCCTGGCAGGCCAACCCCGTCCGTCCCCGTCCGTGCCCACATCCGGTCAGCCGACCTGGGGGTCGCCCTTCGTATACGTCAGGCGCTCCACCGCGCCCTGCTGGAAGTCGTCCTCGATCTTCTTGCCGTTGACGTAGAGCTGGATCGCGCCTGCGTCACCGAGGACGAGGTTGATCTTCTCGCTGTCCTGGAAGGTCTTGGAGTCGCCCTGCTTGAGGAGTCCGTCGAACAGGAGCCGGCCGTTGTGGTCCTTGGCCGAGATCCAGCTGCGTCCGTCGGCGGCGCTCACCTGGACGGTCACCTTGTCCTGGGGAGCGGCCGCGATGGCGCTGTCCGAGGGGTCGGACTTGGGGTTGTCGGTCTTGCTGTTCTTGGGAGTGGGCGAGGCGGCCTTGCTGGTCGTGGGTGTGGATCCCTCGGCGACCTGCGACTTCGCTCCACCGTCGTCGCCGCCCTTGAAGGCGGTGAACCCGACGAAGCCGACCACGGCGACGATCGCGGCGACCATGGCCGCGGTCCAGTTGGGTCCACGCCGCTCGGGGCGGATGCGTTCCGCCTCGAAGAGGGGGGCTGCCGGCGTCGGGGCCGGGCGGCCGCCGTGCTCGGCGTCGTACTGCGCGATCAGCGGGGCCGGATCGAGGTGGACAGCCTTGGCCAGGGTCCTGATGTGGCCCCGGGCGTAGACGTCGCCGCCACAGGGGGCGAAGTCGTCCGCCTCGATGGCGTGCACGATGGCGATGCGGACCCGGGTGGCGTTGGTGACGTCGTCGACGGTCAGCCCGGCCGCGATCCGCGCCTGCCGCAGGGCATGGCCGACGGAGAAGCGGGCTTCCTCGCGATCGTCTTCGAACGGACGCTCGTCTTCAGGGGAGTTGCCGATGGACACGGGGGCGCCTTTCGAGCGTTAAGCCACCTGTGCTGGAGGTTCAGTCTATGGGGGGTACAAATGGGTGGGGCAACCGGGCGGCGGGACTTTGTAGCCCATCGGAATGGCCGGACACGCCGATGATGGGGTATGCGCTTGTCGCTTCCCTCAACTTGACGTACGCCGAAGGGAAACGGTTGCTCAATGATCCCTTACGGGTGAGTCACGATCGGGCATCGCTCGCCGCACCCGTTCAGGCTCTCTCTCAAGCCTCCCCGCGGATCACCGCGAGCACGCCGTCCAGCTCGTCAGCCTTCACAAGAACGTCACGAGCCTTGGACCCCTCGCTCGGCCCGACGATGCCCCTGGACTCCATGAGGTCCATGAGCCGGCCGGCCTTGGCGAAGCCGACGCGCAGCTTGCGCTGGAGCATGGACGTCGACCCGAACTGTGTGGAGACCACCAGCTCGGCCGCCTGGCACAGCAAGTCGAGGTCGTCGCCGATCTCCTCGTCGATCTCCTTCTTCTGCTTCGTGCCCACGGTGACGTCGTCCCGGAAGACGGGCGCCATCTGGTCCTTGCAGTGCTGGACGACGGAGGCGACCTCGTCCTCGGTCACGAAAGCGCCCTGCATACGGGTGGGCTTGTTCTGACCCATCGGCAGATACAGCCCGTCACCCTTGCCGATCAGCTTCTCGGCACCGGGCTGGTCGAGGATGACGCGGCTGTCGGCGAGCGAGGAGGTGGCGAAGGCGAGCCGCGAGGGCACGTTCGCCTTGATCAGACCGGTCACCACGTCGACCGACGGCCGCTGCGTGGCGAGCACGAGGTGAATGCCGGCCGCGCGCGCGAGCTGCGTGATGCGCACGATCGAGTCCTCGACGTCGCGCGGGGCGACCATCATCAGGTCGGCGAGCTCGTCGACGATCACCAGCAGGTACGGGTACGGCTGCAGCTCCCGCTCACTGCCCTCCGGCGACTTCACCTTGCCGTTGCGCACGGCCTCGTTGAAGTCGTCGATGTGCCGGTAGCCGTACGCCGCCAGGTCGTCGTACCGGAGGTCCATCTCCCGTACGACCCACTGGAGCGCCTCGGCGGCCCGCTTCGGGTTGGTGATGATCGGCGTGATCAGGTGCGGGATGCCCTCGTACGCGGTCAGCTCGACCCGCTTGGGGTCGACCAGGACCATGCGGACGTCCTCGGGAGTCGCGCGGACCATGATCGACGTGATCAGGCAGTTGATGCACGACGACTTGCCGGAGCCGGTGGCACCGGCCACCAGGACGTGCGGCATCTTCGCGAGGTTGGCCATCACATAGCCGCCCTCGACGTCCTTGCCGAGCGCGACCAGCATCGGGTGCTCGTCCTCGGCGGCCGCCGCCAGGCGCAGCACGTCGCCGAGGTTGACCATCTCGCGGTCGGTGTTGGGGATTTCGATGCCGACCGCGGACTTGCCGGGGATCGGGCTGATGATCCGCACGTCCGGGCTGGCGACGGCGTACGCGATGTTCTTCGTCAGCGCGGTGATCCGCTCGACCTTCACCGCGGGGCCGAGCTCGACCTCGTAGCGCGTGACCGTCGGCCCGCGCGTGAAGCCGGTGACGGCGGCGTCGACCTTGAACTCGGAGAAGACGTTCGTGAGTGAGGCGACCACCGCGTCGTTGGCGGCGCTGCGCGCCTTGCCGGGGCCCCCGCGCGTGAGGAGGTCGAGCGAAGGCAGGGAGTAGGTGATGTCTCCGGAGAGCTGGAGCTGCTCGGCACGCGGCGGCAGGTCGTTGACCTGCTCGGGCGCGGCCTTGGTGAGGTCCATGACCTCACCCTTCAGCTTCTCCTGCTTGGGGCGCGCCGCCGGGACGGACCTCGGAACGGGTGTCGGAGTGGTGTCCTCGCGATCCCCGACCCGCACCCCCTGGGTGAGGTCGGCGACGACCGGCGAGGGCGGCATCCCGTGCATGACGGCGCCGTCGAGCGCGGCGGCGGCCGCCGCGGCGACGTCCACGGCGTCCATCTGACGCGCCATGTCCGGCTGCGGCACCGCGGAACGCCTGGGGCGGCCGCGACGCTTGGAGAGCGCCTCCTGCTCGGCGCCGTCGGGGTCGTAGGCCTCCGGGGCCGGTCCACGCCTGCGCGGGCGCGCGGGCAGCGCCTCGCGCCACTGGTCGTCGTAGCGCTGCTCGTCGTCCGAGAGATCGTCGTCCTCCGGGTCGTGGAGGATGCCGAGCTTCACGCCCAGCAGCCGCAGCCGCTGCGGGATGGCGTTGACCGGAGTGGCCGTGACGACGAGCAGACCGAAGATCGTCAGCAGCACGAGCAGCGGTACGGCGAGCATCTCGCCCATCGTGTACGTCAGCGGGGTGGCCGTGGCCCAGCCGATGAGACCGCCGGCGTCCCTTATGGCCTGCATGCCGTCACTGCGGGCGGGCGCGCCGCACGCGATGTGGACCTGGCCGAGCACGCCGATGACGAGCGCGGACAGACCGATCACGATGCGGCCGTTGGCCTCGGGCTGCTCGGGGTGGCGGATGAAGCGGACGGCGATGACCGCGAGCAGTATCGGCACGAGCAGGTCGAGGCGGCCGAAGGCACCGGTCACCAGGATCTCGACGAGGTCACCTACGGGGCCGCGCAGATCGGCCCAGGTGCCCGCGGCGACGATCAGCGCGATGCCGAACAGCAACAGGGCGACGCCGTCCTTGCGATGTGCGGGGTCGAGGTTCTTGGCGCCGTTCCCTATGCCGCGGAACACGGCGCCCACGGCGTGCGCGACGCCCAACCAGAGGGCGCGCACAAGCTTGTAGATGCCGCCGGTCGGGTTCGGTGCCGGCTTCGGCGGCGGCGCCGACTTCCTCGCCGCGGCTTTCCTGGCGGGCGCCTTCTTCGCCGGGGCCTTCTTCGCAGCAGCCTTCTTCGCCGGAGCCGCCGCCTTCTTCGCGGGCTGCTTCTTGGCAGCGGAGGGACGTGAGGCCATGGATGTGAGGTTACCGGTGGAGAAGGCAACGGACACGTGTGCCCACTGCTTCACCCGTTCGTGTCGCCCTGGAACGGGCGCGGAACTGACGCGACCTCATACGCAACTGGTCCACGCCTGAACGTCAGTTCTGCGACGGCACCGACGATGCGCTGCCGGCCCCCGGCTCCAGGGCGTCCAGCGCCCGCCGCAGTCCCGTGAGTTTGCGTTCGAGATGAGCCGCGGTCGCCACGGCCGCCGCGTCCGCCGACTCGTCGTCGAGCTGCTTGGACAGCGCCTCGGCCTGCTCCTCGACCGCTGCGAGCCGTGCCGACAGCTCCGCGAGCAGTCCGGCAGGTTCCTTGGAGTCGCCGGCCGCGGCCTTGCCGCCACCGCCCTCCAACTGGAGCCGCAGCAGCGCCGCCTGCTCCCGGAGCTGGCAGTTCTTCATGTACAGCTCGACGAACACCGAGACCTTCGCCCGCAGCACCCACGGGTCGAACGGCTTGGAGATGTAGTCGACCGCACCGGCCGCGTACCCCCGGAAGGTGTGGTGGGGGCCGTGGTTGATCGCGGTGAGGAAGATGATCGGGATGTCCCGGGTCCGTTCTCGCCGCTTGATGTGGGCGGCTGTTTCGAAACCGTCCATTCCCGGCATCTGGACGTCCAACAGAATGACCGCGAAGTCGTCCGTGAGCAGTGCTTTGAGCGCTTCCTCCCCGGACGATGCCCGCACCAGCGTCTGATCGAGCGCAGAGAGGATGGCCTCCAGCGCCAGCAGATTCTCCGGCCGGTCATCGACCAGGAGGATCTTGGCCTTCTGCACCATGGCCCGCCCTCCTCGCCCCGGCTGTGCACCGGGTGCCGCCCCTGGGGACGACTCCCTTTCGCCGCCCGTCCTTGTGCCGGTCATCGTAGCCGCACCCCGCCCGTCGCCACACCCTGTCACCGTGATGTCACTGTGCACATAGCAGAAACGTAGTGGGAGACCAGAAGGTTCCCCGAATCCCGTACTTCTACACGGCTTCGGCCACACTGAGTCAGCAACTCCGCGTGAACATCGATGGTTCCCGTCACTCCCCCCGCATCCACTGCTCCATCACCGACAGCAGATGATCGGGATCGACCGGTTTGGTCACGTAGTCGGAGGCCCCCGACTCGATCGCCTTCTCCCGGTCGCCCTTCATCGCCTTCGCCGTCAGCGCGATGATCGGCAGACCCGCGAACTGCGGCATCCTGCGGATCGCCGTGGTCGTCGCGTAGCCGTCCATCTCCGGCATCATGATGTCCATCAGGACGACCGCGACGTCGTCGTGCTGTTCCAGGACCTCGATGCCCTCACGGCCGTTCTCGGCGTACAGCACCGACAGCCCGTGCTGCTCCAGCACGCTGGTCAGCGCGAACACGTTGCGGATGTCGTCGTCGACGATCAGCACCTTCTGGCCGCCGAAGCGGATCCCGCGGTGCGGAACCGGCGCCGTCTGCTCCGCGGCCGACCACTGCTCCTGGGGCGCCAGACGGTGGTCGACATCGAGTCCGGGCCTGCGGCGGCGCCTGAAGAGCGCCGCGGCGCCGTTCTGCGTCTCGCGGTACGACTTCACCTCGGCCGGCGTCTCGATCGCCACCTCGGCGCGCTGGGCAAGATCCGCGGCGGCCACCAGGTCGCCGGCCGCCAGGGCGGGCAGCGCCTGCTGGTAGCCCTGCGGCGGCAGTTCGCTCGGATGCAGCGGCAAATACAGCGTGAACGTCGATCCACGCCCCGGCTCGCTCTGTGCGTAGATCTCACCGCCGAGCAGCTGCGCGATCTCCCGCGAGATCGACAGGCCGAGCCCGGTACCGCCGTACTTGCGACTCGTCGTACCGTCCGCCTGCTTGAACGCCTCGAAGATCACCCGCATCTTGCTGGCGGCGATACCGATGCCGGTGTCGGTCACGGAGAACGCGATCAGGTCCGCGTCCGGATCGGTCATCGACCCGGCTTCGAGCAGTTGCTCCCGGATCGCCATGGGCACGTCCCGGCCCGCGGGCCGGATGACCAGCTCGACGGCACCGGAGTCGGTGAACTTCACCGCGTTGGACAACAGGTTCCGCAGCACCTGCAGCAGCCGTTGTTCGTCGGTGTGCAGCGTGGCGGGCAGCTCCGGCGACACCCGTACGGACAGGTCCAGGCCCTTCTCCGCGGTCAGCGGCCGGAAGGTGGCCTCCACGTAGTCGACGAGCTGGACGAGCGCGATGCGCGTCGGGGAGACGTCCATCTTGCCCGCCTCGACCTTCGACAGGTCGAGGATGTCGTTGATCAGCTGGAGCAGGTCGGAGCCCGCGCCGTGAATGGTCTCGGCGAACTCGACCTGCTTCGGAGTGAGGTTGGAGTCCGCGTTGTCGGCGAGCAGCTTGGCGAGGATCAGCAGCGAGTTGAGCGGCGTACGCAACTCGTGCGACATGTTGGCGAGGAACTCGCTCTTGTAGCGCATCGACACGGCGAGCTGCTCGGCGCGCTCCTCCAGGACCTGCCGCGCCTCCTCGATCTCGGTGTTCTTCACCTCGATGTCGCGGTTCTGCTGGGCCAGCAGCTCGGCCTTCTCCTCCAGCTCCGCGTTGGACGCCTGGAGGGCCTTCTGCCGGTTCTCCAACTCGGCCGACCGCTCACGGAGTTGCTCGGTCAGCTCCTGCGACTGCTTCAGCAACTGCTCCGTCTTGGTGTTGACGGAGATGGTGTTGACGCTGGTCGCGATCATCTCGGCGATCTGGTTGAGGAAGTCCTTCTGGATCTGCGTGAAGGGGGTGAAGGAGGCCAGCTCGATGATGCCGAGCACCTTGCCCTCGAACAGCACCGGAAGGACGATCACCTGCGCGGGCGGCGCCTCGCCGAGGCCGGAGGAGATCTTCAGGTAGCCACTGGGCGCGTTCTCCACGAGGATCGTGCGCTTCTCCTCGGCGGCCGTCCCGATCAACGCCTCGCCCGGCCGGAACGACGTCGGCATGGAGCCCATCGAGTAGCCGTACGACCCGAGCATCCGCAGCTCGTACGCGTCATCGCCCCCGGGGCTGAGCTCCTTGCCGTCGACGGGCGTCATCGCCACGAAGAAGGCGCCGTGCTGCGCGGAGACCACCGGCGTCAGCTCGCTCATGATCAGCGAGGCCACATCCTGCAGGTCGCGGCGGCCCTGCATCAGTGCGGAGATACGGGCCAAGTTGCCCTTCAGCCAGTCCTGCTCCTTGTTGGCGATCGTGGTGTCGCGCAGGTTGGCGATCATCTTGTTGATGTAGTCCTGCAGTTCCTGGATCTCGCCGGACGCGTCGACGTCGATCTTCAGGTTCAGGTCGCCGCGGGTCACCGCGGTCGCCACGCGCGCGATGGCGCGCACCTGCCGGGTCAGGTTCCCGGCCATCTCGTTCACGGACTCCGTGAGGTCGCGCCAGGTGCCGTCCACGTCACGCACGCGTGCCTGACCGCCGAGCTGACCCTCCGTACCCACCTCACGGGCGACTCGGGTGACCTCTTCGGCAAAGCTGGACAGCTGGTCGACCATCGTGTTGATCGTCGTCTTGAGCTCAAGGATCTCGCCACGAGCGTCAATGTCGATCTTCTTGGTCAGGTCACCCTTGGCGATGGCCGTGGTGACCATGGCGATGTTGCGCACCTGGCCGGTCAGGTTGGACGCCATCTGGTTCACGGACTCGGTGAGGTCCTTCCAGGTACCGGCCACACCGGGTACGTGCGCCTGCCCACCGAGGATGCCGTCCGTGCCCACCTCGCGGGCCACCTTGGTGACCTGGTCGGCGAACGAACTCAGCGTCTTCACCATGGTGTTGAAGGTGTCGGCGAGCTGCGCGACCTCGCCGCGCGCCTCGATCGTCACCGTCCGGGTCAGGTCACCGTTGGCCACGGCCGCGGCGACCTGGGAGATGTTGCGCACCTGCATGGTCAGGTTCTTGGCCATCAGGTTGACGTTGCCGCTGAGGTCCTTCCAGATGCCCGTGACGCCGGGCACGTGCGCCTGGCCGCCCAGGATGCCCTCGGTGCCCACCTCGCGGGCCACCCGGGTCACCTGCTCGGCGAAACTGGACAGTTGGTCAACCATCGTGTTGACCGTCGTGACGAGTTCGAGAATCTCGCCCTTCGCGTCAACAGTGATCTTCTTGGACAGGTCGCCCTTGGCGACCGCGGTCGTGACCTCGGCGATGTTGCGCACCTGGATGGTCAGGTTGTTCGCCATGAAGTTCACGGACTGCGTGAGGTCCTTCCAGGTGCCGGAGACACCCTGCACCTCGGCCTGACCGCCCAGCTGGCCCTCGGTGCCCACCTCGCGGGCGACCCTGGTGACCTCCTCCGCGAACGACGACAGCTGGTCGACCATCGTGTTCAGGGTGTTCTTCAGCTCCAGGATCTCCCCGCGCGCGTCCACGGTGATCTTCTGGGACAGGTCACCCCGGGCCACCGCCGTCGCGACCTGCGCGATGTTGCGCACCTGAGCCGTCAGGTTCCCGGCCATGCCGTTCACCGAATCGGTCAGGTCCCGCCACACACCGGCCACACCTGGCACCTGCGCCTGCCCGCCCAGACGACCCTCCGTGCCCACCTCACGGGCCACGCGGGTCACCTGGTCGGCGAACCCGGAGAGCTGGTCGACCATCGTGTTGATGGTGTTCTTCAGCTCCAGGATCTCCCCGCGCGCGTCGACGTCGATCTTCTGGGAGAGGTCACCCTGGGCGACCGCGGTGGTCACCTGCGCGATGTTGCGCACCTGGGCCGTCAGGTTCCCGGCCATGCCGTTGACGGAGTCGGTGAGCTCCTTCCACGTACCGGCCACACCCGGTACGACCGCCTGCCCGCCCAGCCGGCCCTCCGTGCCCACGTCCCGGGCCATCCGCGTGACCTGGTCGGCGAAGGACGACAGCTGGTCCACCATCGTGTTCACGGTGTTCTTCAGCTGGAGCATCTCGCCGGAGACGTCCACGGTGACCTTCTGCGACAGATCACCGTTGGCCACCGCCGTCGTCACCTGGGCGATGTTGCGCACCTGCCCGGTGAGGTTGCGGAAAGCGGTGTTGACCGAGTCGGTCAGGTCCTTCCAGGTTCCGGCCGCGCCCGGCACCTGCGCCTGCCCGCCCAGCTCACCCTCGACGCCGACCTCACGGGCCACACGCGTCACCTCGGAACCGAACGACGACAGCTGGTCGACCATGCCGTTGACGGTGTTCTTCAGCTCGAGCATCTCGCCGGCCACGTCGACCGTGACCTTCTGGGAGAGGTCACCGTTGGCCACCGCCGTCGTGACGGCCGCGATGTCCCTCACCTGAATGGTCAGATTCCGGAACACCGTGTTGACGGAGTCCGTCAGGTCCTTCCACGTGCCCGCCGCGCCCGGCACGTTCGCCTGACCACCCAGCTGCCCCGCGGCACCGACCTCGTTGGCCACGCGCGTGACCTCGTCCGCGAAGATCCGCAGCGTCTCGGTCATCTGGTTGATCGTGTCCGCGAGCTGCGCGACCTCACCGCGTGCCGACACGGTGACCTTCTGCGACAGGTCACCGTTGGCGACCGCGGTGGTGACCTGCGCGATACCGCGCACCTGGGCCGTCAGGTTGCCGGCCATGAGGTTCACCGAATCGGTGAGGTCCTTCCACACACCGGCCACACCCGGCACCTGCGCCTGACCGCCGAGCTCGCCCTCGGTGCCCACCTCGCGCGCGACACGCGTCACCTCGGAGGAGAAGGACGACAGCTGGTCCACCATCGTGTTGACGGTGTTCTTGAGCTCCAGCATCTCGCCGGCGACGTGAACCGTGACCTTCCGGGACAGGTCGCCCTTGGCCACCGCGGTCGTCACCAGGGCGATGTCCCGCACCTGGGCCGTCAGCCGGTACGCCATCGTGTTGACGGAGTCCGTGAGGTCCTTCCACGAACCCGACATGCCACGCACGCGTGCCTGACCACCCAGCTTGCCCTCGGTGCCCACCTCGCTGGCCACGCGCGTGACCTCGTCGGTGAACGTCGACAGCTGGTCGACGAGGTTGTTCACGGTCCGGCCGACCTTGAGGAACTCCCCCCGCAGCGGATGCCCGGTCCCGTCCTGGGCCTGCGTCCGCAGCTCCATGCGCGGCGACAGATCACCCTCTGCCACCGCCGACAGCACCCGGCCGACCTCGGAGACGGGCCGTACGAGGTCGTCCACGAGCGCGTTGGACGCCTCGATGGCGGCCACCCAGGAACCCTCATAGGCCCCCGTCTCCAGCCGCTCGGTGAGCTTGCCCTCACGACCCACCATGCGCCGCACGCGCGACAGCTCACCCGTCAGATGCAGATTGCGGTCGGCCACCTCGTTGAAGACCGCCGCGATCTCGGACATCACGCCGTCCCCGGACACCGTGAGCCGTTTACGGAAGTTCCCGTCGCGCATCGCCACGAGAGCCGCCAACAGCCGGTTCATGGCGGCCGTGTCCACCGCGGTGGTCCCACCACGCGGTTTACGCTGGTTACTCAGGGACTGTCCGCCTTTCGCGCGCGTCTTAGTGCCCCGCGTCGCTGCGCCAGACTCCACTGTGTCCCTCCCGCAGGGGTCGACCGTTACTGCTGTGCTCCGGTACTACCGTTCGCCGTACCAGTTACTACTGCGTAGTTCTGCCGGATGTAACCAGGCCACACCACGGGCTGCTGCCCGCTGTGCGCGGAAGACACTCCACCTGCCCGGACCTTCACAAGAAGCTTGCCCAGTGTTTCACCCTGCCTGAACCCGGCCATAACAGTTCGGCAGCTTCGCACATCGTCCGCACACCCTCTGGGCGGAAACACTGCAGACCGGCATCCGCATGGACGGCGAAGGTAAGTAACCTTGCATGCGGCTGTCCAGCCGCGCCGGTCCGTCCGGCCTGGGCGGTGGCACGAGCACGAGCGGGCATCGGAGGGCGGCCGCACAACATGACCACCGGACTGATCCCGGGGGGACAACCCCCGGACCCCCGGCCGACGGGCGGCCTGCCGCATCAGCGGCACGAGCCGGTCGGCCAGGCAGCCCTGCCCGTCGACAACCGGACGAGGAGTTCTGTGATCACCGCGCGCGCGGCCGCCAGCTTCGAGCCCGTCGGACGATCGGTGGCGACGGCCCGCTCCTTCGTCCGCGACACCCTTCAGGGCTGGGGCTTCGCCGATATCGTCGACGACGCCGTGGTCCTCACCAGCGAGCTGGTGACCAACGCCGTGGTGCATGCCGGCACGTCCGCGGACGTCCTGTGCCTGCGCAGTGACGAGGGTGTACGTATCGAGGTGGCCGACCGCTACCCGGAGCGCGAGATCCCCCTCCAGGGCCACCCCGTCAACATGGGCAGCCCCGACCGCGAGGGCGGCCGCGGGCTCCAGCTGTGCGCGGCGCTCGCCGGCCGCTGGGGCGTCGACTACACACCGACGCAGAAGCAGGTCTGGTTCCACCTGGACCTCCCCCAGCGCTCTGTCGGTACGCGCGCGGCGGGCCCCTCACTCCCCTCCGACCTCCTCCCCCTCGCCGACGGCCGGGTCCGCGTGGCGGTCATCCAGATCGACCGCACCGGCTCCATCACGTCGTGGAACGAGGACGCGGAGGAACTCTTCGGCTACCCGGCCGAACAGGTCAGCGGCAAGCCCCTCACCGACTTCGCCGCCTGGCCGCACACCCCCGGCACCAGCACGGGCATCGTGGAGGCACTCCAGCTCTCCCGCTGGGAGGGCAGCTATGGCATAAGAGGCGCCAACGGCCGCGTCACTCCGGTGTACGCCTCCCACCTCCGCGTCCGCGACACGGGCGGCGAGCCCTCCACGGTCTGCCTCCTCGTGCGGGAACACGAGCGGGCCGTCCTGCAGACCCCGCTGCGCATCCCGTCCTCCGACTCGGCGACCACCTCCGACGGCCAGAGCTCCGACCCGTTCGAGGTGTTCATCGGCTCGCCGGCCCCGGACGACCTCGACGGCCTCCTCCAGCGGACGGTGGAGCGCGCCCGCGACATGCTCGACGCCGACTCCGCCTTCCTGCTCCTCGCGACCGACGACGAAACGGAGCTGGAGGTCCGCGCCTCCACAGGCCTGCCCTCCGCCCGCCAGCGCTTCGCCCGCGTGCCCGTCGAGGCGGGCCCCGGCCGCTACGGCTCGGCCCGCATGCCGGCGGTCCACGACGACTTGGCGGCCGTACCCGGCGCGGTCCCGCTCCTCAGCGGCACGGGCATGCGCTCGGTCGTCACGGTCCCCCTCAAGGTCGAGGGTCGCCTCACCGGCTCCCTCGGCGTGGCGGCGGAGGGACCAGGCAGATACTCGAACGAGGAGGCCCTGCGCCTCCAATTCGCCGCGGACCGCATCGCGTTGGCGGTCGAGTCGGCCCGCCTCGGCGAACTGGAACGACTGCGCCGAGGCTCCCTGAGCTTCCTCGTCGAGGCCTCCGACCTGCTGGCCGGCACCCTGGACCGCGACCAGACCCTGGCCCTCATGGCACAGATGACGGTCCCCACACTCGCCACCTGGTGTGCCGTCTACACGATCGCCGACCAGGCCTCCGAGCCCTACCTCTCGTACGTCCTGCACGAGGACGAGGAACTCATCGACGGCATCAAGTCGTTGCTCTCGAAGGTGTCCCCGCCCGACCCGGTCCCCACCCCCGGCGCCCGTGTCTGGTCGGCTCCCGGCGAGGTGGCCCACCAGGCAGCCCTGCGCAGTTCCATGCGCAGCCTCGGCCTGAGCGGCGGTCCGACCCATCAGATCGCCTCGGGTATCGGCCCCACGCTCGCCACGGCCTCCGCGGTGGGCGGTGAGACAGTCGTGCTCCCCCTGGTGGCCCGCAACCGCGTCATCGGCATGCTGACGCTCGGCAAGCCCACCGACGAGCACTTCCGCCAGGAAATCCTGGAACTGGCCGAGGACTTGAGCCGCAGGGCCGCCCTCGCCCTCGACAACGCCCGCCTCTACTCCGAGCGCACGGCCATCAGCCAGGCCCTCCAGCGCAGCCTCCTGCCGCCCGAACTCCCCGAGATCGACGGCGTCGAGGTCGAGGTCATCTACCGCGCGGCCGGCGAGGGCAACGAGGTCGGCGGTGACTTCTACGACCTCTTCCCCATCAGCGACGGCGCCTACGGCTTCGCCATCGGCGACGTCTGCGGTACGGGCCCGAACGCGGCCGCCGTCACGGGCCTGGCCCGGCACGCCCTGCGCCTGCTGGCCCGCGAGGGCCTCAGCGGCCCGGCCGTCCTGGAACGACTGAACTCGGCCATTCTCGACGAGGGCGCCCGCAGCCGCTTCCTGACCCTTCTCTACGGCGAGATGCGACCGCAGGAGGACGGCAGCGCGGAACTGAAGGTGGTCTGCGCCGGACACCCCCTCCCACTCCGCCTGCGGCAGGACGGCACCGTGGAGCCGGCCGCCGAACCGCAGCCGCTCCTGGGCGTGATGGAGGACCTGGAGCTCTACGAGCAGACGGTCACCCTCGACCCGGGGGATGTCCTGCTGTGCGTCACGGACGGCGTCACGGAACGCCGCGAGGGCACCCGCATGCTGGGCGACGACGGCCTCTCCGATGTCCTCACCACCTGCACGGGCCTGACGGCGGGTGCGGTCGCCGCCCGCATCATGCGCGCGGTGGAACGCTTCGCATCCGACGCCCCGTCCGACGACATGGCGATCCTGGCCATGCGAGTCCCGGGCCTCCACAAGGACTGACAGACGCCGGAACACGAAGAAGGCCCCGCCCAATTGGGCGGGGCCTTCTGGCTGGAGCCCCCAAACGGAATCGAACCGTTGACCTTCTCCTTACCATGGAGACGCTCTACCGACTGAGCTATAGGGGCCTGTTGCCTTACGAGGTTTCCCTCGTGGCAACGGAATAGATCATACCCCGAACAGACACGTGCTCCCAACCGCTCAGAAAGCAGGCTGGAGCAGTCCGCCCAGTGCGTTGCACGCGCCGACGATCCGCTGCATGTCCCGCTTCGTCAACGCGGCGTCCACAGGCAGCGCGAGGGTCTCATCGGCCGCCCGCTCGGTCTCGGGCAAGTGCACGCACCGACGGAATTCCGGCAGCCTGTGCACGGGCGTCTTCACCGGCACCCGGCACTCAACTCCCCTGGACCGCACGGCCCGGGCAAAGGCATCCCGGTCCGGCCGCCCGTTCCCGGGCACCCGGACGACGTACTGCTGATACGTGTGCCCGTCACCACCGTCGGGCGTCCGTACGCCCCTCAACTTGGCGTCGAGATAAGCGGCACGCTCCCGTCGTTGAGCGATCTCGTCGTACGGCACCTCTGACTCGCCCTGCTCCAGCACCAGGAGCTGGTGCCGCTGTCCCACACCGTGCAGCCGCGTGATGTCAGCCGGCCGACCGAAGCGGTGCACGACAACGATCGCCGCCGTCCGCGAAGTTACGGCTGCCTCGACAGCGGACGCGTCCAGGCAGTACGTCAACGGATCTATGTCGGCGAACACCGGCAGCGCACCCGCGAGGGCGACCGCTCCGGCGACCTCGGCGTTCCCGAAGGCCGGCACGACAACCTCGTCACCGACACCGACGCCGGCGGCCCTGAGCATTGCAGCAGTACCCATGCCTCGGATGGTTGTTGCGCAACGTGAACTTCAAGTGACGCAGAACAAAAAAGGGTTGGACCCTGAACCGAAGTTCAGGATCCAACCCTTTGAATGATTGTTCGGCGGCGTCCTACTCTCCCACAGGGTCCCCCCTGCAGTACCATCGGCGCTGTAAGGCTTAGCTTCCGGGTTCGAAATGTAACCGGGCGTTTCCCTCACGCTATAACCACCGAAACACTATGAAACTGTTCAGCCGCACCGTTGTCGTGGCCCGACAACGGGGCTGTTCGTGGTTTCAGAACCAACACAGTGGACGCGAGCAACTGAGGACAAGCCCTCGGCCTATTAGTACCGGTCACCTCCACCCATTACTGGGCTTCCAGATCCGGCCTATCAACCCAGTCGTCTACTGGGAGCCTTACCCCATCAAGTGGGTGGGAATACTCATCTCGAAGCAGGCTTCCCGCTTAGATGCTTTCAGCGGTTATCCCTCCCGAACGTAGCCAACCAGCCATGCCCTTGGCAGAACAACTGGCACACCAGAGGTTCGTCCGTCCCGGTCCTCTCGTACTAGGGACAGCCCTTCTCAATATTCCTGCGCGCGCAGCGGATAGGGACCGAACTGTCTCACGACGTTCTAAACCCAGCTCGCGTACCGCTTTAATGGGCGAACAGCCCAACCCTTGGGACCGACTCCAGCCCCAGGATGCGACGAGCCGACATCGAGGTGCCAAACCATCCCGTCGATATGGACTCTTGGGGAAGATCAGCCTGTTATCCCCGGGGTACCTTTTATCCGTTGAGCGACGGCGCTTCCACAAGCCACCGCCGGATCACTAGTCCCGACTTTCGTCCCTGCTCGACCCGTCGGTCTCACAGTCAAGCTCCCTTGTGCACTTACACTCAACACCTGATTGCCAACCAGGCTGAGGGAACCTTTGGGCGCCTCCGTTACTCTTTAGGAGGCAACCGCCCCAGTTAAACTACCCATCAGACACTGTCCCTGATCCGGATCACGGACCCAGGTTAGACATCCAGCACGACCAGACTGGTATTTCAACGACGACTCCCCCTGAACTGGCGTCCAGAGTTCACAGTCTCCCAGCTATCCTACACAAGCCGAACCGAACACCAATATCAAACTGTAGTAAAGGTCCCGGGGTCTTTCCGTCCTGCTGCGCGAAACGAGCATCTTTACTCGTAGTGCAATTTCACCGGGCCTATGGTTGAGACAGTCGAGAAGTCGTTACGCCATTCGTGCAGGTCGGAACTTACCCGACAAGGAATTTCGCTACCTTAGGATGGTTATAGTTACCACCGCCGTTTACTGGCGCTTAAGTTCTCAGCTTCGCACGCCCGAAAGCGCACTAACCGGTCCCCTTAACGTTCCAGCACCGGGCAGGCGTCAGTCCGTATACATCGCCTTACGGCTTCGCACGGACCTGTGTTTTTAGTAAACAGTCGCTTCTCGCTGGTCTCTGCGGCCACCCCCAGCTCATGGAGAAAATCCAATCACCGGTGATGGCCCCCCTTCTCCCGAAGTTACGGGGGCATTTTGCCGAGTTCCTTAACCATAGTTCACCCGAACGCCTCGGTATTCTCTACCTGACCACCTGAGTCGGTTTAGGGTACGGGCCGCCATGAAACTCGCTAGAGGCTTTTCTCGACAGCATAGGATCATCCACTTCACCACAATCGGCTCGGCATCAGGTCTCACCCACATGCCATCCGGATTTACCTGGATGACGGGCTACACCCTTACCCCGGGACAACCACCGCCCGGGCTGGACTACCTTCCTGCGTCACCCCATCACTCACCTACTACAAGTCTGGTCCGTCGGCTCCACCACTTTCCATTCCCCGAAGGGTCCGGAACGGCTTCACGGACTTAGCATCGCCTGATTCAATGTTTGACGCTTCACAGCGGGTACCGGAATATCAACCGGTTATCCATCGACTACGCCTGTCGGCCTCGCCTTAGGTCCCGACTTACCCTGGGCAGATCAGCTTGACCCAGGAACCCTTAGTCAATCGGCGCACACGTTTCTCACGTGTGTATCGCTACTCATGCCTGCATTCTCACTCGTGAACCGTCCACCACTGCCTTCCGGCGCGGCTTCACCCGGCACACGACGCTCCCCTACCCATCACAGCCTCCGTTGGGAGTATTGCTGCAATGACACGACTTCGGCGGTACGCTTGAGCCCCGCTACATTGTCGGCGCGGAATCACTAGACCAGTGAGCTATTACGCACTCTTTCAAGGGTGGCTGCTTCTAAGCCAACCTCCTGGTTGTCTGTGCGACTCCACATCCTTTCCCACTTAGCGTACGCTTAGGGGCCTTAGTCGATGCTCTGGGCTGTTTCCCTCTCGACCATGGAGCTTATCCCCCACAGTCTCACTGCCGCGCTCTCACTTACCGGCATTCGGAGTTTGGCTAAGGTCAGTAACCCGGTAGGGCCCATCGCCTATCCAGTGCTCTACCTCCGGCAAGAAACACACGACGCTGCACCTAAATGCATTTCGGGGAGAACCAGCTATCACGGAGTTTGATTGGCCTTTCACCCCTAACCACAGGTCATCCCCCAGGTTTTCAACCCTGGTGGGTTCGGTCCTCCACGAAGTCTTACCTCCGCTTCAACCTGCCCATGGCTAGATCACTCCGCTTCGGGTCTTGAGCGCGCTACTATACCGCCCTATTCGGACTCGCTTTCGCTACGGCTTCCCCACTCGGGTTAACCTCGCAACACACCGCAAACTCGCAGGCTCATTCTTCAAAAGGCACGCAGTCACGAGAATGTGCAAGCACATTCCGACGCTCCCACGGCTTGTAGGCACACGGTTTCAGGTACTATTTCACTCCGCTCCCGCGGTACTTTTCACCATTCCCTCACGGTACTATCCGCTATCGGTCACCAGGGAATATTTAGGCTTAGCGGGTGGTCCCGCCAGATTCACACGGGATTTCTCGGGCCCCGTGCTACTTGGGTGTCTCTCAAACGAGCCGCTGATGTTTCGACTACGGGGGTCTTACCCTCTACGCCGGACCTTTCGCATGTCCTTCGCCTACATCAACGGTTTCTGACTCGTCTCACGGCCGGCAGACCGTAAAAGAGAGATCCCACAACCCCGTATACGCAACCCCTGCCGGGTCTCACACGCATACGGTTTGGCCTCATCCGGTTTCGCTCGCCACTACTCCCGGAATCACGGTTGTTTTCTCTTCCTGCGGGTACTGAGATGTTTCACTTCCCCGCGTTCCCTCCACTTGCCCTATGTGTTCAGGCAAGGGTGACAGCCCATGACGACTGCCGGGTTTCCCCATTCGGACACCCCCGGATCAAAGCCTGGTTGACGACTCCCCGGGGCCTATCGTGGCCTCCCACGTCCTTCATCGGTTCCTGGTGCCAAGGCATCCACCGTGCGCCCTTAAAAACTTGGCCACAGATGCTCGCGTCCACTGTGCAGTTCTCAAACAACGACCAGCCACCCATCACCCCGCCACACTCGGCGAGTTCACTGGGGCCGGCACTGAAGGCAGCCAACACTCGGCCGTACCTTCAGACACCCAACAGCGTGCCCGACCCGACTCCCGCCCGGAGATCATGCTTTCCACACTCCGAAGAGCAGTACTGGCAGCCTCCGACCCGTGAACCGGACCGAATAATCAACGTTCCACCCATGAGCAACCAGCATCGGACGTTCGCCGATGAACTGGCCTCTGACCTCACCCCGGAGGGATCGGTAAGAAGTGCTCCTTAGAAAGGAGGTGATCCAGCCGCACCTTCCGGTACGGCTACCTTGTTACGACTTCGTCCCAATCGCCAGTCCCACCTTCGACAGCTCCCTCCCACAAGGGGTTGGGCCACCGGCTTCGGGTGTTACCGACTTTCGTGACGTGACGGGCGGTGTGTACAAGGCCCGGGAACGTATTCACCGCAGCAATGCTGATCTGCGATTACTAGCAACTCCGACTTCATGGGGTCGAGTTGCAGACCCCAATCCGAACTGAGACCGGCTTTTTGAGATTCGCTCCACCTCACGGTATCGCAGCTCATTGTACCGGCCATTGTAGCACGTGTGCAGCCCAAGACATAAGGGGCATGATGACTTGACGTCGTCCCCACCTTCCTCCGAGTTGACCCCGGCGGTCTCCTGTGAGTCCCCATCACCCCGAAGGGCATGCTGGCAACACAGGACAAGGGTTGCGCTCGTTGCGGGACTTAACCCAACATCTCACGACACGAGCTGACGACAGCCATGCACCACCTGTACACCGACCACAAGGGGGGCACCATCTCTGATGCTTTCCGGCGTATGTCAAGCCTTGGTAAGGTTCTTCGCGTTGCGTCGAATTAAGCCACATGCTCCGCTGCTTGTGCGGGCCCCCGTCAATTCCTTTGAGTTTTAGCCTTGCGGCCGTACTCCCCAGGCGGGGAACTTAATGCGTTAGCTGCGGCACCGACGACGTGGAATGTCGCCAACACCTAGTTCCCACCGTTTACGGCGTGGACTACCAGGGTATCTAATCCTGTTCGCTCCCCACGCTTTCGCTCCTCAGCGTCAGTAATGGCCCAGAGATCCGCCTTCGCCACCGGTGTTCCTCCTGATATCTGCGCATTTCACCGCTACACCAGGAATTCCGATCTCCCCTACCACACTCTAGCTAGCCCGTATCGAATGCAGACCCGGGGTTAAGCCCCGGGCTTTCACACCCGACGTGACAAGCCGCCTACGAGCTCTTTACGCCCAATAATTCCGGACAACGCTTGCGCCCTACGTATTACCGCGGCTGCTGGCACGTAGTTAGCCGGCGCTTCTTCTGCAGGTACCGTCACTTTCGCTTCTTCCCTGCTGAAAGAGGTTTACAACCCGAAGGCCGTCATCCCTCACGCGGCGTCGCTGCATCAGGCTTGCGCCCATTGTGCAATATTCCCCACTGCTGCCTCCCGTAGGAGTCTGGGCCGTGTCTCAGTCCCAGTGTGGCCGGTCGCCCTCTCAGGCCGGCTACCCGTCGTCGCCTTGGTGAGCCATTACCTCACCAACAAGCTGATAGGCCGCGGGCTCATCCTTCACCGCCGGAGCTTTCAACCACCACCCATGCGAGTGGCAGTGATATCCGGTATTAGACCCCGTTTCCAGGGCTTGTCCCAGAGTGAAGGGCAGATTGCCCACGTGTTACTCACCCGTTCGCCACTAATCCACCCCGAAGGGCTTCATCGTTCGACTTGCATGTGTTAAGCACGCCGCCAGCGTTCGTCCTGAGCCAGGATCAAACTCTCCGTGAATGTTGTCCCGTAATCGGGATGACACCACGAGAGCGGAACAGCCGGGCGGAATAAGCCCAGCCGTTCACAGCGTCCTCGCTGTGTTTTACTTCAAAGGAACCTCGACCACCGGATGATTCCGGCAGACGGGGTATCAACATATCTGGCGTTGATTTTTGGCACGCTGTTGAGTTCTCAAGGAACGGACGCTTCCTTTGTACTCACCCTCTCGGGCTTTCCTCCGGGCGCTTCCCTTCGGTCTTACGTTTCCGACTCTATCAGACCGTTTCCCGATCCGATTTCCTCGGTGCTTTCCAGGTTTCCGCTTTCGCGTTTCCCTTTCCGGCGGTTCCGACTTTATCAGAGATTCTGAGTCGGATTTCCCGCCCCGATCGGGGACTGGTTCCGACGCACGAAGCGTCCGGGTTCCCGTTCTGGCGGAGCCGTAAACGTACTGGAGCGGGGCGCCCCGATGCAAATCGAGGCGCCCCGCTCCGAGTTCAGGCGTACGAGAGGTCGTACGCCCGTCAGACCTCCACCACGACAGGGAGGATCATCGGCCTGCGCCGATACGTGTCGGAGACCCACTTGCCGAGGGTGCGGCGGATGAGTTGCTGCAGCTGGTGCGGCTCCACCACCCCGTCCTGGGCCGAGCGTTCCAGCACCTCGGTGATCTTCGGGATCACGCCGCCGAAGGCCGAGTCCTCGATGCCCGAGCCGCGTGCCTGGATGTGCGGGCCGCCCGTGATCTTGCCCGTGGACGAGTCCACCACCAGGAAGACCGAGATGATGCCCTCGTCGCCGAGGATCTTCCGGTCCTTCAGGGCCGGCTCGCCCACGTCGCCGACCGAGAGCCCGTCGACGTAGACGTAACCCGCCTGGACCTTGCCCGAGATCTTCGCCTTGCCCTCGACGAGGTCGACGACCACGCCGTCCTCGGCGATGACGATGCGGTCGTGCGGGACGCCGGTCAGGGCGCCCAGTTCGGCGTTGGCGCGCAGGTGGCGCCATTCGCCGTGGACCGGCATCAGGTTCTTCGGGCGGCAGATGTTGTAGAAGTACAGGAGCTCGCCCGCGGACGCGTGGCCCGAGACGTGCACCTTGGCGTTGCCCTTGTGGACGACGTTGGCGCCCCAGCGGGTCAGGCCGTTGATCACGCGGTAGACCGCATTCTCGTTGCCGGGGATCAGGGACGACGCCAGGATCACCGTGTCGCCGTCGACGATGCGGATCTGGTGATCGCGGTTGGCCATGCGGGACAGGGCCGCCATCGGCTCACCCTGTGAGCCCGTGCAGACCAGCACGACCTCGCTGTCGGGCAGGTCGTCCAGTGTCTTCACGTCAACGACCAGGCCCGGCGGGACCTTCAAATATCCCAGGTCCCGCGCGATGCCCATGTTGCGGACCATCGAGCGGCCGACGAAGGCGACCCTGCGGCCGTACTCGTGGGCCGCGTCCAGGATCTGCTGGATGCGGTGGACGTGGCTGGCGAAGCTCGCCACGATGATCCGCTTGCGGGCGGACCCGAACACCTGGCGCAGGACGTTGGAGATGTCGCGCTCGGGCGGGACGAAGCCGGGAACCTCTGCGTTCGTCGAGTCGGCGAGGAGCAGGTCGATGCCCTCCTCGCTCAGTCGCGCGAACGCGTGGAGGTCCGTGAGACGGCCGTCCAGCGGGAGCTGGTCCATCTTGAAGTCGCCGGTGTGGACGACCATGCCGGCGGGGGTGCGGATCGCGACCGCCAGGGCGTCCGGGATGGAGTGGTTGACCGCGACGAACTCGCAGTCGAAGGGGCCCACGCGTTCGCGGTTACCCTCCGCCACCTCCAGGGTGTACGGGCGGATGCGGTGCTCCTGGAGCTTGGCCTCGATGAGGGCGAGGGTCAGCTTGGAGCCGATCAGCGGGATGTCCGGCTTCTCGCGCAGGAGATAGGGGACGCCGCCGATGTGGTCCTCGTGGCCGTGCGTGAGGACGATGCCGTCGATGTCGTCGAGGCGGTCCCTGACGGACGAGAAGTCCGGCAGGATCAGGTCGATCCCGGGCTGCTCCTCCTCGGGGAAGAGCACGCCGCAGTCGACGATCAGAAGACGGCCGCCGTATTCGAAGACCGTCATGTTCCGGCCGATCTCGCCGAGACCGCCCAGTGGGGTGACGCGCAGGCCACCTTCGGGAAGCGGCGCGGGCAGGCCGAGTTGGGGATGCGGATGACTCAAAAGACTCTCCTCACCACACGCGCCACGTACCGGTGGGCACGTGGCGCGCATGACGTTCGTGCATGAGCAGTTGTCGTTGTGGGGTGCGGGCACCGGTGGCCCGCTTATTCAGTTGTGAAGCCTGTGGTGCCAAGTCTGGTGTTAGAGCTGTACCCCGCCCGCAGCAAGATCGATCTTGAGCTGGGCGATCTCCTCGGGCGTGCACTCGACCATGGGTGCCCGCAGGGGTCCCGCGGGCAGGCCCTGGAGGGCGAGGGCGGCCTTGGTGGTCATGACTCCCTGGGTGCGGAACATGCCCGTGTAGACCGGGAGCAGCTTCTGGTGGATCTCCGTGGCCTTCTGTACGTCGCCGGAGACGAAGGCGTCAACGAGGGCGCGCAGGTCGGGCGTGACCACATGGCCGACGACGGAGACGAAACCGACCGCGCCCACGGAGAGCAGCGGCAGGTTCAGCATGTCGTCGCCGGAGTACCAGGCGAGGCCGGAGCGCGCGATGGCCCAGCTCGCGCGGCCGAGGTCACCCTTGGCGTCCTTGTTGGCGACGATCCGCGGGTGCTCCGCGAGGCGGACCAGCGTCTCGGAGCTGATCGGCACGCCGCTGCGGCCCGGGATGTCGTAGAGCATGACCGGCAGCTCGGCGGCGTCGGCGACGGCCTTGAAGTGCCGGTACAGGCCTTCCTGCGGGGGCTTGTTGTAGTACGGCGTCACGACCAGGAGGCCGTGGGCGCCGACCTTCTCGGCGGCCTGGGCGAGCTCGGTGCTGTGGTGGGTGTCGTTCGTGCCGACTCCGGCCACGACGTGGGCGCGGTCGCCGACCGCCTCCAGTACGGCCCGTACGAGATCCGATTTCTCCGCGTCGCTGGTCGTGGGGGACTCGCCGGTGGTGCCGTTGATGATCAGGCCGTCGTTGCCTGCATCCACCAGGTGGGTGGCGAGCCGCTGAGCGCCGTCGAGGTCGAGTGCGCCGTCCGCCGTGAACGGCGTGACCATGGCGGTGAGGACCCTCCCGAAGGGGGTCTGCGGAGTGGAGGTCGGAGCCATGGGTAACACGCTACTCGCTGCTCAATGCGTGGTCTGCCCTTGGGGTGCGGGATAAGTCCGGACAAATGCGGAGCCCGGTACTGCCTGCTCGGGGGTTCAAGCAGTACCGGGTCCGTTTGATCAGGCTAGATGAACTTCTCCAAATGCCGCAATACGGACACTTCGCGAGGCTGACCCGTACATCTGTGCCCGGTTGGGGAGCGGGGGTGCGCTACGGCGCCACACGGCCGTTCGTGTTGAAGGCGGCGTGTGTGAGCGGCATGAGCCGGGCCCACTCGGCCTCCATCTTCTCGCCGACCATCTCGATCTCCCGCTGCGGGAAGGACGGGACCTTCGCCAGGGCGTGCCGGGTGCGCAGGCTGAGGAAGTGCATCAGCGAGCGGGCGTTGCAGGTGGCGTACATGGAGGAGAACAGGCCGACCGGGAGGGTGGCGCGGGCGACCTCGCGGGCGACGCCGGCCGCCAGCATCTCCTGGTACGCGGCGTAGGAGTGCCGGTAGGACTCCTCCATGGCGGCGGCCACGGCCTGTTGCTGTTCGGGGGTGCCGTGGACGAACTCGTACCTGCCGGGGCGGCCCTGCTGGACCAGCCTGCGGTCCTTGCCGGGGACGTAGAAGACCGGCTGGAGCTCGCGGTATCGCCCGGACTCCTCGTTGTACGAGTTGTGTACGACGAAACCGTCAGCGATGAAGTTGTGGTGCGGCGGCGGCATGGAGAGGTCGTAGGTCATCTCCTTCCCGTCGGGGACGACGGAGACGACGCCCTCCCAGCGCACGCGGAGGTGCTCCGGGACACCTGCCCGCCGGCCGACACCCACGCCGCCCAGTTGCCCGACCCGGTCGCCGGCGCGCAGGTCGCCCGCGCGAACCCAGCCGTCGGGCGTCCACACACGGTGGTCCGCGGTGCAGCGCAGGGCCTTGCCGTTGGTCGTCGCCACCTTGAGGATCGGCTTCACGCCGGACTCGAACACGTCCGCCACGGGCGCCTTCTCCGCCAGCCCGGTCTTCAGATCGACGGTGTCGGCCAGGAGGTTCTGCGAGGTCTTCAGCCCGCGCGTACGCCCCGTGGAATCGGGATCGGGCACACCCGGCATCCAGTCCTCATGGATGTCCGCGAGGCGTTTGGTCCTGCCGTTCTTGCCGGTGCCGACACGGATCATGGCGTCACCCGGCAGGCACCATCCGACCCGGTGGCGCATGAACTCGCGGAAGACGAAGATCGGGGCGCTGATGAAGAACGTCATCGAGTTGTGCTCGAAGGGGCTGCCGTGGCGGTCCCGCATGAGGTAGTTGATCAGGCCCTTGGAGCGCTCGGGATCCCTGTTCGTCTCGTCCAGGGACTGCTCGCCGAGGGTCGAGACGCGGGCGGCGAACAGCACGTCGGCGTCGGACGCGGTGTGCTTGACCAGCTCGACGGTGACGTCGCTGCGGAAGCTGGGCACGTGGCCGTCGGCAGGGGTCTCGGTCACGGCTCGGAGGATCCTTCCGTCACGTCGCTCAGGCCGCGCTCACTCTACGGCGGAGCCTGCACGGCACGGCCCGGCCAGGCCATGCCCGGCACTGACAACGGGGCGTTCGGTAGCGGGACACGACATACGCCGGCGAAATTCTGTGAATTCGGCGAAACCGGGCACCCTTTGGGGCAATCGCTCGTCTGTGTTGATGACAGTGATTCGTTCGATCCCCGAAGGGAGACGCACCACCGATGTTCCGCCGGCGTGAGCCCGTCCCGTTCGCCTTTCTCGCCGGAGCCGACAGGTTCCACAGCAACGTCACTCCCCCGCCCCGTCAGCGGGCCTCCGCCGGTCAGATAGCCGGGCGCTGGCTGCTGGGGCTCACGATCGTCGCCGGACTCGTGGGTTCCCTGGTCCTCGGGACGCCGGCGCTGTCCACCCCGGCCTCGACACCGGCTCAGCAGTCACAGGCGTCTCAGGGGCACTGACTCGTCCGGCCCCCCAAGGGTGGTGAGCGGGGACACCGCCGGATAACCTCACCGGGCACAGCCCATGCATGGATTGAGTGAGGACCAACCGTGCCCCTGCCCTTCCTGACGGCCGACCGCGCTTTCGAGGCAGCCGACGACATCGCGCTGCCCTTCGACGACCGCGACCGTTGGCGGCGCCCCTACCGTCCGGGGCCCTGGCGGGTGGGCGCTGCGGCGCTCTGGCTGCTGCTCGCCTCGTTCGTGCTGTTCGCCGCGGTCATCATCGCGTTCACCGCCCCGGCCCCGGAGGCCGCTGTGGTCTTCGGCATCGCGCTGGCCGTCATCGCGGTCGCCCTGCGACTGCTGCGCGTGGGCGCATGGGTGAGTGCGCGCGGACTGCGCCAGGTGAGCTTCTTCGGCACGCGTACGACCCCCTGGGACCGGATCGTCGCCGTGCGGACGGTGCAGCAGCCGGTGCGCTGGCTCGGGCTGCCGCGCACGGTGCAGGGGCAGGCGCTGGTCCTCGTACGCAATGACCGCGCGGCGCAGGACGCGCCCGTGCTGCTGACCACCCACAGCGCCGACTTCCTGGCGCGGGCCGGGTCGTTCGACCGGGCGGCGGACGCGATCGAGGCATGGGCGGCGGAGCACAGGCGCGACTGACCGGCGTCCGCACGCCGAAGGGGCCGGCCCGCGGTGTGTGCGGGCCGGCCCCTTCGGCGTGCGGACGAGGTATGGGTCAGGCCTCGACCGTTCTGCCGTCGTGCAGGGCGATGGCGCGTTGCATAGCCTTGCGGGCGCGTGGGGTGTCGCGGGCGTCGTGATAGGCGACGGCGAGGCAAAACCAGCTGCGCCAGTCGTCGGGAGCGGCCTCCGTCTCGGCCTTGCGCTTGGCGAAGACCTCGTCGGCCGAGTCGCGGTCGATACGGCCGCCGGGCGTGCGCCTGAGTTCGTCGACGGGCAGTCCGCCCTCGGCGTCGAGTTCGGCGGCGAGGGCGTTGGCCTTGCGGACGAACTGGGTGTTCTTCCACAGGAACCACAGGCCGATGACCGGCAGGATCAGGACCGCGACACCGAAGGTGACGGTGAGGACCGTGCCGGACTGGATGAGCATGACGCCGCGGCTGCCGACCAGGACGAAGTAGAAGACCAGGACGGCGGCCGTTATGGCGTAGGAGAGCTTGGCTCGCATCGCGGGTGTCAGCCCAGGTCCAGGAAGTGTTCCAGGCCGAAGGTCAGGCCCGGGGTGGTCACCACGCGGCGGGCGCCCAGCAGGATGCCCGGCATGAAGCTGCTGTGGTGCAGGGAGTCGTGCCGGACGGTCAGGGTCTCGCCCTCGCCGCCGAGCAGGACCTCCTGGTGGGCGAGCAGGCCGCGCAGCCGGATCGCGTGCACCGGGATGCCGTCGACGCTGGCGCCGCGCGCACCGTCCAGGGCCGTCTCCGTGGCGTCCGGTGCCGGGGCCGAACCCGCCTTCGCGCGGGCCTCGGCGATGAGCTGTGCCGTGCGCGTGGCGGTGCCGGAGGGGGCGTCCACCTTCTTGGGGTGGTGCAGTTCGACGACCTCGACCGACTCGAAGTAGGGCGCGGCGATCTGCGCGAACTTCATCGTGAGGACGGCGCCGATGGAGAAGTTGGGCGCGATGAGGACACCCGTCTGCGGGGACTCGGCCAGCCAGCCGTTCAACTGCGCGAGGCGCTCGTCGGTCCAGCCGGTCGTGCCGACGACCGCGTGGATGCCGTGGCCCACGCAGTACTCGAGGTTCTCCATCACCGAGGCGGGGGTGGTGAGTTCGACCGCGACCTGGGCGCCGGACTCGGCCAGCGCCTCCAGCGCGTCCCCCCGGCCGAGAGCGGCCACCAGCTCCATGTCCTCGGCCGCCTCGACGGCTCGTACCGCCTCGGCACCGATGCGGCCCTTCGCGCCGAGGACCGCCACACGCAGCTTGCTCATCTTCTTGCTTCCTTCACGGAGTTCTGAAAGTCCCGGAGGTGGTCAGGCGACGGCGTCGTTCAGACGGGCCGCCTGCTTGTCCTTGAGCGGGCCGATGACCGACAGCGAGGGCCGCTGTCCCAGGATCTCGCGGGCGACCGAGCGGACGTCGTCCGGGGTGACCGAGGCTATCCGGACCAGCAGGTCGTCGACGGACATCTGCTCGCCCCAGCACAGCTCGCTCTTGCCGATACGGTTCATCAGCGCGCCCGTGTCCTCAAGGCCCAGGACCGTGGAGCCGCGCAGCTGGCCGATGGCGCGGTCGATCTCGTCGTCGGAGAGGCCGTGCTCGGCGACATGGTCCAGTTCGTCGCGGCAGATCTTCAGCACGTCGTGGACCTGCGAGGGCCGGCAGCCGGCGTAGACGCCGAACAGGCCGCAGTCGGCGAAGCCCGAGGTGTACGAGTACACGCTGTAGGCCAGGCCGCGCTTCTCGCGGACCTCCTGGAACAGGCGGGACGACATGCCGCCGCCGAGCGCCGTGTTGAGCACCCCGAGGGCCCAGCGGCGGTCGTCCGTGCGGGCCAGTCCGGGCATGCCGAGGACGACGTGCGCCTGTTCGGTCTTGCGGCCGAGGAGTTCCACGCGGCCCGACGTGCGGATCGTGCGGCGGCCGTCGCGCGGGGCGATGGGGGCCGCCTCGGCGTTCCTGAAGGCGCCCGCCTTCTCGAAGGCCGCGCGGACCTGTCGTACGACCTTGTTGTGGTCGACGTTGCCGGCCGCCGCGACCACGAGGTGGGTCGGGTCGTAGTGCTTCTTGTAGAAGCGCCGGATGCGGTCGGCGGTGAGGGCGTTGACGGTGTCG
Source organism: Streptomyces sp. NBC_00461 (assembly GCF_036013935.1). Taxonomy (NCBI): domain Bacteria; kingdom Bacillati; phylum Actinomycetota; class Actinomycetes; order Kitasatosporales; family Streptomycetaceae; genus Streptomyces; species Streptomyces sp. NBC_00461. The sequence continues at coordinate 7,123,661 of NZ_CP107902.1, read as the reverse complement.
ACCGTGCCGAGGACCGGGCGGCCGAGGGGGTTGTCGCCGAACATGGTGTGCGCGAACAGGTCGTGCACGCAGTCGCCCGGGTCGTCCTCGGTCATCGCGATCTCTTCGAGGATGGCGCCGCGCTCGACGTCGACGTCCTCCTCGATGATGAGCGAGCCGGTCAGCATGTCGCAGACGACGTCGATGGCGAGGGGCAGGTCGGCGTCGAGCACGCGTGCGTAGTAGCACGTGTACTCCTTCGCCGTGAACGCGTTCATCTCGCCGCCGACCGCGTCGATCGCGGAGGAGATGTCGAGTGCGGACCTGCGCGTGGTGCCCTTGAAGAGCAGGTGCTCCAGGTAGTGCGTGGCACCGTTCAGGGACGGCGTCTCGTCGCGGGAGCCGACGTGCGCCCAGATGCCGAAGGTCGCGGAGCGCACCGAGGGCAGGGTCTCGGTGACGATGCGCAGTCCGCCCGGGAGGGTGGTCTTGCGGACCGTGCCGATGCCGTTCTCGCCCTTGATCAGGGTTTGGGTACGGGCGACGGCCCGCGCCTCCGAAGAGGTGCGGGCCGTCGCCGTGGAGCTGCTCGACGTCACTGGTCGGTGTCGTCCTTCTTGTCGTCGCTCTCTTCGCCCTCGATGACCGGGATCAGGGAGAGCTTGCCGCGGGAGTCGATCTCGGCGATCTCGACCTGGACCTTGGCGCCCACACCGAGAACGTCCTCGACGTTCTCCACGCGCTTGCCGCCGGCGAGCTTGCGGATCTGCGAGATGTGCAGCAGACCGTCCTTGCCCGGGAGCAGCGACACGAACGCACCGAAGGTGGTCGTCTTCACGACCGTGCCCAGGTAGCGCTCGCCGACCTCCGGCATGGTCGGGTTGGCGATGCTGTTGATCGTGGTGCGGGCGGCCTCGGCGGACGGTCCGTCGACCGCGCCGATGTAGATCGTGCCGTCGTCCTCGATCGTGATGTCGGCGCCGGTGTCCTCCTGGATCTGGTTGATCATCTTGCCCTTGGGGCCGATGACCTCACCGATCTTGTCCACGGGGATCTTGACGGTGATGATCCGCGGGGCGTTCGGGGACATCTCGTCCGGCGTGTCGATCGCTTCCATCATCACGTCGAGGATGTGGAGGCGGGCGTCACGGGCCTGCTTCAGAGCGGCGGCCAGGACGGAGGCCGGGATGCCGTCCAGCTTGGTGTCGAGCTGGAGGGCGGTCACGAACTCCTTGGTGCCGGCGACCTTGAAGTCCATGTCGCCGAAGGCGTCCTCCGCACCGAGGATGTCGGTGAGGGTGACGTAGTGCGTCTCGCCCTCGATGTCCTGGGAGATCAGGCCCATGGCGATACCGGCGACGGGGGCCTTCAGCGGCACACCGGCGTTCAGCAGCGACATGGTGGAGGCGCAGACCGAGCCCATGGACGTCGAGCCGTTCGAGCTCAGCGCCTCGGAGACCTGGCGGATCGCGTAGGGGAACTCCTCGCGCGTCGGCAGGACCGGCACCAGGGCGCGCTCGGCGAGCGCTCCGTGGCCGATCTCGCGGCGCTTCGGGGAGCCCACGCGGCCGGTCTCGCCGGTGGAGTACGGCGGGAAGTTGTAGTTGTGCATGTAGCGCTTGCGGGTCACCGGGGAGAGGGTGTCCAGCTGCTGCTCCATGCGGAGCATGTTGAGGGTGGTGACGCCCAGGATCTGGGTCTCGCCACGCTCGAACACCGCGGAGCCGTGCACGCGCGGGATGGCCTCGACCTCGGCGGCGAGCGTACGGATGTCCGTGACGCCACGGCCGTCGATGCGCTTCTTCTCCTTGATCACGCGCTCACGGACCAGCTGCTTGGTGAGCGAGCGGTACGCGGCGGAGATCTCCTTCTCGCGGCCCTCGAACTCCGGCAGGAGCTTCTCGGCGGCGAGCGCCTTGACGCGGTCCAGCTCGGACTCGCGCTCCTGCTTGCCCGCGATGGTCAGCGCGGAGGCGAGCTCCGGGCGGACGGCGCCGGTGAGCGCCTCCAGGACGTCGTCCTGGTAGTCGAGGAAGATCGGGAACTCGCCGGTCGGCTTGGCGGCCTTCGACGCGAGGTCGGCCTGGGCCTTGCAGAGCACCTTGATGAAGGGCTTCGCGGCGTCCAGACCGGCGGCGACGACCTCCTCGGTGGGCGCCTCGGCGCCGCCCTTGACCAGCTGGATGGTCTTGTCGGTGGCCTCGGCCTCGACCATCATGATCGCGACGTCGCCGTCCTCCAGGACGCGACCGGCGACGACCATGTCGAAGACGGCGTCCTCGAGCTCGGAGTGCGTCGGGAACGCGACCCACTGGTTGTTGATCAGCGCGACGCGGACGCCGCCGATCGGGCCGGAGAAGGGCAGACCGGCCAGCTGCGTGGACGCGGAGGCGGCGTTGATCGCCACGACGTCGTACAGGTGGTCGGGGTTGAGCGCCATGATGGTGGCGACGACCTGGATCTCGTTGCGCAGGCCCTTCTTGAAGGACGGGCGCAGCGGGCGGTCGATGAGGCGACAGGTGAGGATGGCGTCCTCGGAGGGACGGCCCTCACGGCGGAAGAAGCTGCCGGGGATCTTGCCGGCGGCGTACATCCGCTCCTCGACGTCCACCGTCAGGGGGAAGAAGTCGAGCTGGTCCTTGGGGTTCTTGGAGGCGGTGGTGGCCGACAGCACCATGGTGTCGTCGTCCAGGTACGCCACGGCGGAGCCGGCGGCCTGCTTGGCCAGGCGGCCCGTCTCGAAGCGGATGGTGCGAGTGCCGAAGGAGCCGTTGTCGATGACGGCCTCGGCGTAGTGGGTCTCGTTCTCCACTAGTGTTTTCTCCTCGTCTTCGTCCCTCCTGCCCGTGTGGCGGGGGGACGGTTGCGGAGAAGCGCTCCGTCTGGTGCGGGCCGGTCTTCGATCGAAGCACCCGGGTCGTTTCCCGGGGGCCACTACCGAGGACCGGCGGCGGCGAGGTAGCGCTTCTCCTCGTTCGTCTTGTGATGTCGACCTACCCCTCCGGGTACGGCCCATCACTCTGTGGTGTCGTGCGTATTGCGTTGTGCTACCACACTACAAAGCGGCAGTGACACTCCGCACGTTTCCGTACGTACGGCAAAGGGAGCGGTCCCCACTCTTGCGGGAACCGCTCCCCTCACGGCGTCTTACTTGGCGCCCGCCGCACCGCGGCGGATGCCCAGGCGGTCGACCAGCGCACGGAAGCGCTGGATGTCCTTCTTCGCCAGGTACTGCAGCAGGCGACGGCGCTGACCGACCAGGATCAGCAGACCACGGCGGGAGTGGTGGTCGTGCTTGTGCGTCTTGAGGTGCTCGGTCAGGTCCGAGATCCGGCGCGAGAGCATGGCGACCTGGACCTCGGGAGAGCCGGTGTCGCCCTCCTTCTGGCCGAACTCGGTGATGATCTGCTTCTTCGTAGCGGCGTCGAGCGACACGCGTACTCCTCGTAGTCTGTGTGGCCACCGAGTGCCCCCGGTCTTTGTCTCGGGGGTGCTTCCGTTACTCGGGAGGCGGGATCCGCTGGGCGCGGCCTCCAGGGCCGGCAGGTGAACCTGCGGGGCTCCGGGGGTGCGTACACAAACGGCCGTCAGCCAGGGTACCAGGCAGCCAGGGCACCTTTGGCCGGGGTGTGGAAAGCCTGAGGTCGGCGCGGGGGCGGCCACTAGTGTGAGTGCACAGATCGTTTGCGTACGCAGGGAACGCGTACGTGGGGAAGGGGTCGCTGGGGCATGGCGGAGACGGAAGAGCAGATCAAGGCGCGCAAGGAGCGGGAGCGGGACGAGCTGTACGCGCTCGACATCTCCGGCGTCCAGTGGCAGAGCGCGCCCGGTACCGAGGAGCAGGAGGAGCGGGTCGAGATCGCCTACCTGCCCGCCGGGGCCGTGGCCATGCGCTCGTCGCTCGACCCGGACACCGTGCTGCGGTACACGGAGGCCGAGTGGCGGGCCTTCGTGCTCGGGGCGCGGGACGGCGAGTTCGACCTGGAGCCGGCGCCGCACAACGGGGGCCGGGCGGCGGACGCGTAGAGGCGTCACTCGACGGGGTGGCAGGGCCGCCCCGTCGTTGACGTACGAGACCGCCCCGTCGTGGACGTACGGGACCGCGGCGGCGTCTACTTCGCGGCGAGCGTCTCGATGCCGAGGACGAGATACACCCACCGGGGCTGCCCCTTGGCGGGGCCGTCGACCTTTTTGACGCCGAAGAAGATGCGGCCGTCCTGGACGACGATGTCGTTGTACTCCGTCATCGTCATCAGGTCGGCCTCCTGGGGCAGGTCGAAGTAGAGGTACGGGGTCTCGGTGCCCCTCTGCGGGTCCAGGCTGACGAGTCCCGACGGCATGACGTGCTGGTCGGTCACGCGTACGGCGAGAAGCTCGTCGCCGCTCATCCGCACCGGGTAGAGGAGCGAGCCGGGGCCGGAGTCGAACTTCTTGGTGGTGTTCCCGGTCGCCAGGTCGAAGCCGATGATCCAGTTGGAGTTGATCAGCTCGCCCGAGTCCTTGCTGCGCAGGAAGACCTGGCCGTCGCCGACGGCGATGGTCGGGCAGTCCTCGGTGTTGAGGTAGTCGTCGTACGAGCACTCGCCCACATAGGTGCCGCTCTGCAGGCGGATCACGGCGCGGGTCCTGCCCCCGGCTCCGAGGGAGAGCATCTCGGAGATGCCGATCTCGCCGGCCTGGACGGCCAGGACGGGCGGGTCGGCGGACGGGATGTTGAGGTCACGGATGCCCTGCGCGGCGGTGTAGGTCCACAGGACCCTGCCCGTCCCGGGGTCCACCTTGCGCGCCTTGTAGGTGGTGGCGTCCGTCGAGCCGAGAGGGGCGTCGTCGTGCCAGCACTCCTGACGGATCAGCAGCGCGCCTCCGCCGGCGGCGCCCATGTCCTGACAGGAACCCGTCGAGGTCGTACGCCACAGCCGCCTGCCCGTGTCCATGCTGTACGCGTCGGTGCCGCCGCCCCAGGTCACGACGACCGTGCCGTGCGTCAGGGTCACGCTCGGGGTGTCCTGGTCGTCGCCGCCCGTCGCGAGACCCTCGGCGTCCCCCGACTTGGAGTACGGGAAGTCGGTGTCCCAGACCTCGCGGCCGTCGTCGAGGTCGAAGAAGGCGACGTGGTTGCAGTAGGCGCCGCCCCGGTCGTTCGCCCGGTAGAGGACGGCGGTGCGGTGGTCGCCGGTCACATGGCGCGTGTAGCCGCAGACCGGGCCGTCCAGGGGGAGCTTCCACTTCTCGTCGCCCGGGGAGGCGTCGGCGCCGATGGGCAGGCCGATCACGGTCTTGTTGATGCCCTTGGCGAGGATCTTGTCCGTGGCCCACATGCCGGGGAGTTCGTAGTGCTCGCCCGGGCTCAGGTCGTCCACGGAGAAACGGAAGGCCATTTTTCCCGTGGTGCTCGCGGGCCTCTTCTCGACGGTCTCCCGGACGTCGAGCCTGCCGTCGCCGGTGGCGGTCGGCTTGTTCGACGTCTTCGCTCCGCCACCACCCCACAGGAGCCAACCGCCCGTGCCCAGCGCCGCGACGAGCACGACCGCGAGCAGTCCCAGCAATCCCTTCCGGCGGCGCTTCTTCTCGTGCGTCTCCGCGTTGACGGCGGACTGGGTGTATATGGAAGGGGGCGGGCCGAAGCTCACGCTGGGGTCCTTTTTCTGTGAAGTGGTCACCGAAGCGCCCCTACTATGCCGGGCGGCGTGATCACTCGCGCGACCGGGTGAGGTCGGGCACTGTCAGGGACCTTGCGAGGTACGGCAGTTCGGGGCCGTGTCGGTTCGGGGCTCCGTGACCACTTCTCTTCACGTTCTGCGCAGCGGGTTCACGATTATCGCCCGGTTTGTTCACCAATACGTAGGCTGTGTAGGCCACTTCTGGGCTGGTTGTGACGCAGCGGTCAGGCGCTCGGGAGTGGACGGGCCTGCCGAGGTGAGGCTTCTGGTGATTAGGCTGGGGTGAGGGCGCGTCGCCAGACCCGTGGATCGGGTGGCGGCGCTCAGGGGGAAAGCCGGTGGAATCGGACGACCTCGGAACGACACAGGACGACAAGCAATGGTCGCCCCTGCACGGCATGAGGGTGCACGACCACACCAGGAGGAATTGTGAGCAGCGATCGGGACGGGATCCGCGGGGGCTGGGCCACACCCGGCGATGACCAGCCCGACGCGGAGTCCGCCAGCGAGATGACGGGCGAGTTCACCATCGACTACGCACCGCCCGCCTGGTACACGCAGAACGCGTCGGAGGGCGCGGGTGGCGGTGGCGGCGGTGCGGGGGGCGGACCCGGGGCCGGTGAGCCGGGGACCGGCTCGTCGGGTGCGGCTGGATCCGGGGCCACGGCGTCCGGAGCGGGCGGTGCGCCTGGGGCCGCCGGCGCCGCTGCGGGCCGTTCCGGGGCTGCTCCGGGCGCGCCCTCTGCCGCCGGGTCTCCCTCCGATTTCTCGATCTCCTCGCTGCCGGGGCTGACTCCGCCGGCTCATTCCATGCCGAAGCCTCCTTCGTCCGGCGGCCCGGCCTCCACTCCGGGGGCTCCGTTCACGCCGCCTCCGCCGGCGCCCGGGGCTCCCTTCACGCCCCCTGCTGCGGCGCCCGCGCCGGGGGCTCCCCACACACCGCCGCAGGCTCCCGCGGCGGGTGCGCCGTACCCGCCGCCCGGACCGCCCGGACCGCCGAGCGGTGGTCCGGGGGCGATGCCCAAGCTTCCGGTGGGCAGCGGGTTCGAGCCTCAGCCGACCGGCAACGCGTCGTCACCCACCGCCGTGCCGAACATTCCTGCTGGTGGGTTCCAGGCCCAGTGGGGAGCTCCGGCCGCACCGGCTGAGCCGCCGGTGGCTCCTCCGGCAGCTCCGTCGGCTTCCGTTTCCGGGGAGGAGTCCGGGGAGGAGTCCGGGAACGGCGATCTGGAGAGCGGCGCCACCATGCGGTTCTCCTCCGTCGCTCTGAAGCGGGAGATCGCGGAGCGCGCCGCCGCGGCTGCTGTCGAGCCTCCGGTGGAGCCGACGGGCGAGGACGACGCAGAGAACGCGCAGAGCACCGGGAGCACTGACGGCACCGGGAGCACGGCTCCCGACGAGACTGCCGGATCCGTCGACGACGGCGCCGCGGACAAGGGTGCGGAGACCGACGTCGCAGCCGAGGACTCGGGCGGTGACGTCGAGGTGACGGACGCGTCCGCGGACGCGGAGAGCGACGCTGCGGACGAGGTCGCCGACGCCGAGGAGAGGGAGGAGTCCGACACCGCCGACTCCGTCGAACTCGGGGACTCCTCCAGCTCCTTGGAAGCCGACGACGACTCCGCCGAGGAGGCGGAGCCTTCGGCGATCGAGCCCGAGGACGCCGGTGCGGACGAGGCGGACGAGGCGGACGGGGAGGACGGGGAGGACAGGGCGGAGGAAGCGGACGAGGCTGCTGCGGTCGTCGCCGAGGCGGATGCGGTGGCCGAGCCCGAGGACGCAGCGCCGCATGGCACTGAGCCCCAGGACACTGAGCTTTCGGGTGCGGTGATCGAGGACGCGGTGCGTGAGGACGTTGAGCCCGCCGACGCCGAGCCCGCCGCCGTCGTACCCGTGGACGCGGTGCCTCAGGACAGTGAGCCCCAGGACGCCGTTCCGAGCGCGGCCGACGCCCCGCAGAGCGCACCGCAGGCCGCGCCGCCCGCATGGGCTCCCCCGCCGGCACCGCAGGGCGGGCTCCCGCCGTTGCCGCCGTCGTACCAGCCCGCGGCCCCCGCGTCGGCGGCCCAGTGGCCGGCACAACCGCAGCAGCCTCAGCAGCAGGACCCGGCGGCGCCTGCGCAGCCGCAGCCCGCGGCCGCTCAGGGACAGCCGCCCCAGCCGCCCCAGCCGCCACAGCCGCCGCACTTCCAGCCACAGGCCCCGCAGCCCGCCCCCGCGGCCTGGAACCAGCCGAACCCGGCACCGGCCCCCGCACCCAATCCGCAGGGCGGCTACGGCTTCCCCCAGCCTGGTGGCACCCCGGCCCCCGTGCCGAACGCCCACGGCGGTTACGGCTTCCCGCCCCCTGGCGCCCCCGCCCCCGCACCGACCACCCCGCCTGCCCCCAACCCGCAGGCGCAGCCAGGCGGTTACGGCTTCCCGCAGCCGCCGAGCCCGCAGGCCCAGGCGCACCCCGGCATGCCGCCGCAGGCTCAGCCGCAGCCCGGCGTGCCCCCGCAGGGACAGCCTTACCCGGGCTTCCCTCCGCAGGGACAGCCCCAGCCCAACGCGCAGGCACCCCATCCCGGCGGCGCCCCGGCCCCCGCGCCGAACGCCCACGGCGGTTACGGCTTCCCGCCCCCCGGCGCACCCGCACCGACCACCCAGCCCACCCCCAACCCGCAGGCGCAGCCAGGCGGTTACGGCTTCCCCTACCCCGGAGCCCCCGCCCCGGGGCAACCAGAGCCCACCCCACCCGCCCCCAACACCCCGGGCGGTTACGGTTTCCCGCCCCCCGGCGCACCGGCCCCGGGCACCCCGCATGCCCAGCCCGCCCCCAACCCCCCTGCCCAGCCCGGCGGTTACGGCTTCCCCCACCCCGGAGCCCCCGCCCAGGGACAGCTCCAGCCCAACCCGCAAGCCCCGCAGGCGCCGCAGCCCCCGCAGGGTCTCGCCGAGCAGCCGCAGCCGCAGCCGCAGGCATCACCCGCACCGCAGCAGCCGGAGGCACCGCAAGCACCGCAGCCCGTCGATCCCCGTGCCGGTGCCGCCTGGCCGCAGCCCATTCAGCACGATCAGCGGCAGATGACCAACCCCGGTGCCGCGCCGCTGGGTTACACCGCTGCCGTGGAGCTGTCCTCCGACCGGCTGATCAGCAAGAAGCAGAAGGCGAAGAGCGGGCGGCCGGCGGCGGCGCCGAGCCGGTTCAAGATCGGCGGGAAGAAGGAGGAGGCCGAGCGGCAGCGGAAGCTCGAACTGATCCGGACGCCCGTGCTGTCCTGCTACCGGATCGCGGTCATCAGCCTCAAGGGCGGTGTCGGCAAGACCACGACCACCACCGCCCTCGGCGCCACGCTCGCCACCGAGCGGCAGGACAAGATCCTCGCGATCGACGCCAACCCGGACGCCGGCACGCTCGGCCGCCGGGTGCGCCGCGAGACCGGGGCGACCATCCGTGACCTCGTCCAGGCGATCCCGTACCTCAACTCGTACATGGACATCCGGCGGTTCACGTCCCAGGCGCCGTCCGGCCTGGAGATCATCGCCAACGACGTCGACCCGGCCGTCTCCACGACCTTCAACGACGAGGACTACCGGCGGGCGATCGACGTGCTCGGCAAGCAGTACCCGGTCATCCTGACCGACTCCGGCACCGGTCTGCTCTACAGCGCCATGCGCGGTGTGCTCGACCTCGCCGACCAGCTCATCATCGTCTCGACGCCGTCGGTGGACGGTGCGAGCAGTGCCAGTACGACGCTGGACTGGCTGTCCGCGCACGGGTACGCCGATCTCGTCTCGCGGTCCCTCACCGTCATCTCGGGTGTGCGCGAGACGGGCAAGATGATCAAGGTGGAGGACATCGTCAGCCACTTCGAGACGCGGTGCCGCGGTGTCGTGGTCGTGCCCTTCGACGAGCACCTGGCCGCCGGCGCCGAGGTCGACCTCGACATGATGCGGCCGAAGGTCCGGGAGGCGTACTTCAACCTCTCGGCGATGATCGCGGAGGACTTCGTACGGCACCAGCAGATGCACGGGCTGTGGACGAGTGACGGCAACCCGCCGCCGGTCGCCGCCCCGCCGTTGCCGGGCCAGCAGTACGCACCGGGCCAGCCGATGCCAGGGCAGCCGATGCCTGGACAGCAGGTCCCCGGTCAGCCGCCGGTTCCGGGGCAGCCGGGCCCGTATCCGCAGGCTCCCCAGCCGCCCCAGCCCGGACAGCCGTACGCCCCCGGTCAGCCCTACCCCCAGCCGGGTCAACCGCCCGCGCAGCCCGGACAGGCGTATCCGCACGCCCAGCCCGGCCAGCCCTATCCGCAGCAGCCGGGTCAGCCGTACCCGCAGCAGCCGGGGCAGCCCGGACAGCCCGGTTACGGATACCCGCAGCCCCCGCAGCAGCCGGACGGGCAGACCCCTCCCCCGCCGCCCCAGCAGTAGCGGCGAAGGCCGAAGGGCGGCCGGAGCCTCACAGGCTCCGGCCGCCCTTCGGCGTCGTACGAACGGCTATGAGCCTGTCGCGTGGCCGGTTGACGATCTCCACGACGATGCCCAACGCGTCGCGGGCACATGAAAGCAGCGTGGAATCAACGGAGTTGGCGTATCCGCCGTCGGCACCAGGCCGGCCGTGCGGAAGGCAGCCGCGAGCCGGGCCAGGACGGTGCGGTGTTCACGAGCTGCGGCAGCACCGGTTGCCGGTGTTCAGTGGCGGTACGCGGCTGTCGCGGCCTCACTGAAGGATCGGATCAACGGGTTGGTGTCACCTTCGTTCCACACCGCCACCACTCGGCTCGGCACCATGTCGATCAACGGCACCAAGGCCAACTCCGCGGGCAGGTCGTGTCCGAGCGGGGCCAGGCCGACCGTGCCGTTCCACAGCACGGCCTGAAGGCATTCCTGGACGGCGCGCACCACTGGGCCCTCGCGCGGGCTGCCGCCGTTCCAGTACGACTGCCAGACGGGGTCCGTGCCCTGCGGGAACTGGAACCAGCGGCGGTCGCTCAGCTCGGCCAGCCGCAGCCGGTCGCGGCGGGCCAGCGGATCGTCTGCGCGCAGGACCACGCCGACCGGATCGCTCCGCAGCGCCCGCACCGTCAGGGCAGTCTCGTCGAACGGCGCCCGGGTCAAGGCGATGTCGACCAGTCCGGCGCGCAGCCCGCACGTCGGGTCGGTCAGATCGGTGTCGCGAATGCGGATGTCGATGCCGGGGTGGCTTCGGCGATAGGCGGCGGCCAGCCTGGACACTCCCGGGTCGGTGCCGTCACCCAGGATGCCGAGGGTGAGGGTCGCGACGCCGGCTGCCGCGCTCACGCGTACACGGACGCGCTCGGCATGGTCGAGCAGGGCCCGCGCCTCGTCGAGGAGCACCGTGCCCACGGGAGTTAGCGTGACGCCGGCAGGCGAGCGAGCGAAGAGCAGGGCCCCGGCATCGGCCTCCAACTGCTTGATCGCCCGGCTTAGCGGCGGCTGGCTCATGTGCAGTCGGGTGGCGGCCCGGCCGAAGTGGAGTTCCTCGGCGACGGCCACGAAGTAGCGCAGGGTCCGTAGCTCCACGCTGCAACGATACCCATGACGTATCGGCGCTGCGGGATGAGTCTTGGACAGCCGTGGGACCCCGGCGGTGCACTTGAGGCATGACCGAAGAAGCGAAGATCAGCGAGTCGCAGGCCGACCCCGCCGTATCGGTGGTGGGTCCCGGCGACGGCGAGACAATCGTTCTGGGCGCCACACGCATGCGCGTTCTGGAGGACGGCAGCCACACCGGGCACCGCCTCGCGATCGCCGAGTCCGTCCTCGCCCCGCACTCCCAGGGACCGCCGCAACACCGCCACGCCCGACACGACGAGGGCTTCTACATCCTCTCCGGCACCGTGCGGTTCACCGTCGGGGACGAGGACCACGACGCGACCACGGGAACGCTCGTGATGGTTCCGCCCGGCACCCCGCACACCTTCGCCAACCTGACGGATCAACCCGCCGTCATGCTCAGCACATTCACCCCCGACCTGTACGTGCAGTACTTCCGAGACCTCCAGAAGGTGCTCGCCGACGGCCGGCCGCTGACGCAGCAGGCCAACATCGACGCGATGAGCCGCTACGCGACCGAGCCCGCCACCAACCTCGCCTGAAGCCGACGGGACGGAACGCTCGGACGCCGGACCGGGCCTGATCCAGGGCTCTTCTGGCAATCGAAGCGGTCGACGGGGCCAGTGAACCGGTGACCCATGAACGGGAACCATGAACGGGAACCATGAACATCGCCTATTGGATCGTCGCGGGGCTGCTCGCCCTCTTCTACTTCTACGCGGGCACGCTGAAGGTGATCCGCAGCCGCGAGCAAATCCGACCGATGATGGCCTGGGTCGACCGCATACCCTTGCCCGCCCTCAGGGCGCTGGGGACGGCCGAGATACTCGGCGCGACCGGCCTGATCCTGCCGCCGCTGACGGGCATCGCGCCCTCGCTGGTGCTGGCCGCGGCCATCGGCTTCGTCCTCCTGCAGGCCGGTGCGATCGCCGTCCATCTGACGGGCGAAGACCGCCGGATCACACTCAACGTCGGGCTCACCACCGCCGCGGCCGTGACCATCTGGCTGGCCACCGGGCTGTGATGGAGCACAGTCCTCGACTGGTGGATACGACTGCGGGGCCGGCCCGTGGGCAGACTCCGGCGACATCGAAGTCTGCCCGCACACTTCGTCTCCGCCGTTGGTCAGGAACGAGTGGAACCATGGCGCACATGTTGAACTACAACCTCGCCGTCCCCGATGTGGATGACGCCGGTGTCCTGTCCGCGCTGATGGCAGAGGGTGACGAGCTCGACGTCCTGGTCAGTGCAGTGGACGACTGGTCCATACCGACACCGGCACCGGGCTGGACGGTCGCCCACCAGATAGCGCACCTCGCGTGGGCGGACGCGAACGCACTCAGCGCCTTACGCACTCCGGACGCGTTCGGCGCCGAGCTCGGGCGGGCGGAAGCCGAAGGCAGCGGGTATGCAGACAAGGCCGCCGCCGCGGGAGCGGCCAAACCACGGTCGGTACTTCTGGACGAGTGGCGGGCCGGTCGAGCGGAACTGGCGGCGGCACTACGCGACACGCCATGGAACCACGCATTCCCCTGGTACATGTCGAAGGTGACCCCGGCCCTGATGGCGCCCCTTCGTCTGATGGAAACCTGGGCACACGGGCAGGACGTCTTCGATGCTGTGGGCGTGGCACACCGCCCGACGGATCGACTGCAGCACGTGGCGTCGCTGGGGGTGCTGGGACGGGCGCTGTCCTTCGCCGCGGTCGGACTGCCTGAGCCGGCGGACGCCTTCCGCGTCGAGCTGACAGCACCTGACGGACGGACCTGGGTGTGGGGCCCCGAGGCGGCCGCGCAACGGGTACAGGGCGGCGCTGTCGACTTCTGCCTGTGTGTCACCCGGCGTCGCCCCTGGTCCGAGACCAACATGACGGCGACCGGCGAGGACGCCGAGAAGTGGCTGGAGGTGGCGCGCGTCTTCCTCTGAAAGCGTGTCGGGGTGCCTGGATCATGCGAGACGCGTGACGGTTGCGATCTGCTCTCCAGGCACTGCGACGGCCCCGGAATGATCAGGTGGTGTGTGCCGGTGCGACAACTCCGAGGCCGTCAGCGGCCCATGCTCGGCGTAATCAACCGGCCATCCGACAGGCTCCATGCCGTAGGAACGGCTATTCGGCGGCCGCCACCAGCTCCCGGCAGCGCTTCACGTCCTCGGCCATCTGCTCCAGCAGGGCCTCCAGGGACTCGAACTTCGCCTGGCCGCGCACGAAGGCCAGGAAGTCGACGGCCACGTGCAGGCCGTACAGGTCCAGGCCCACACGGTCGATGGCGTACGCCTCCACGGTGCGCTCGGTGCCGTCGAACTGCGGGTTCGTGCCGACGGAGATCGCCGCCGGCATCACCTCGCCCTGGGCGTGCAGCCAGCCGGCGTACACGCCGTCGGCCGGGATCGCGGTGTGCGGGAGGGTCTCGACGTTGGCCGTGGGGAAGCCCAGTTCACGGCCGCGCTGAGCTCCTCGCACCACCACGCCCTCCACCCGGTGCGGGCGGCCCAGGATCTCGCCGGCGCCCTCGACGTCGCCCTCGGCGACCAGGCGCCGCGTCAAGGTCGAGGAGAAGGGCTCGCCGCCGCCCGCCGCACCCGTCACGTACAGGTCTACGACCTCGACCTCGAAGTCGTAGACCTTGCCCTGGTCGACGAGGAACTCGACGTTCCCCGCGGCCTTGTGGCCGAAGCGGAAGTTCGGGCCCTCGACGACCGCCTTGGCGTGCAGCTTGTCGACCAGGACCTTGACGACGAAGTCGGCCGGCGAGAGCTTCGAGAACTCGGTGGTGAAGGGGAGGATCAGCAGCGCGTCCACGCCCAGGTCGGCCATCAGCTCGGCGCGGCGATGGTGCGGGGCGAGCAGCGGCGGGTGGCTGCCGGGGCGCACGACCTCGCTGGGGTGCGGGTCGAAGGTGACGACCACGGAGGGAACGCCCAGCTCGCGGGCGCGGTCCACGGCATGCCGGATGATCAGCTGGTGCCCGCGGTGGACGCCGTCGTAGGACCCGATGGTGACGACGCTGCGCCCCCAGTCCTCGGGGATGTCCTCCAAGCCACGCCAGCGCTGCACTGTGACCGCTCCTCGAACCCGTGTCCGTGTCTACCGACCTCTTACGCAGGACTAAGGGTGCCATGCCGGACGCGGACCGCCCTCATCGGCATGGGGGCTGTGACCCGACGCACGCGGGAGCACAGCTCAGACGGGCACTCGTACGCCGGACAGGTTCTCGATCATTCGGCGGGTGCTGGGTCCCACCACCGCTACCCAGGCCTGCGGGGTGTCGGTCAGCCAGCCGGCCATGCGGGCGGCGAAGCCGGGGACCTGCCGGCCCAGGTCGACCAGCGCGCGGTCGAACCGGGCCGCACCGTCCGGGGTGCGGACGAGGAGCAGGCCGGTGCGGTGCACGAGGTCGCGTACGTCGTCGCCGCCGCACCGGCCCGCCGCGTGCAGCAGGGCGTCCAGGACGGCCGGGGCCTGTTCGTGGGCCAGCAGGAAGTCGAGGAGTTCGCGGCGCTGCAGGCGGGAGGCGGGGGTGCCGGGAGCGGCGAGTACGGTCGCGAGCGCGGCCCGGACCTCTTCCGGACCGCCGTCCAGAAGGCCGGTGACCAGGGGGAAGAGCACGGTCCTGGCAGACGGCCCCTGGTCGAGGCGCCGGTCGACGTACACGGCCACGTCGACGGCGGTCTCCGGGCGCCGCTCCACGGCCTCGTGCACGAGGGCGGCGACCCTTCGGGCGAGCGAGGGCGTGGTGACGTCGGCGAGCGTGCGCAGCGCCTGACCGGCGTCCGGCCTGCGCAGCCGGTCGCGGAAGGCGTCCAGGACCGGCTCCGGGTGCGTGGCGAGGGCGGGGACCAGTGCGCCTGGCGGGAAGTGCGGGTCGGCGGCCGCGAAGTGCCGCAGCGCCTGCGGGAGATGACGGGCACGCGTGCGTGGGTCCCGCACGAGGAGGGCGAGCGCGCCGCCGTGCAGGGAGCTGTCGGCGGGGCGGGCGAGCAGGGCGAGGGCCGCGTAGCGCAGCAGGTCACGGTCGGCCTCGGTGCGGACGTGGGGCATGGCACGCAGGCCGTACGCCACCGCCGCCACCCGCCGCGCGGGCCGCTCGTCGTGCGCCCACCGGTCGACAGCCCGGCAGAGCGCCGACGGCTCGTCCTCGGCCAGCACGGCGAGCAACTCGTCCGCCCTGAGGTGCGCACACTCGACGAGCACCTCGGTCAGGTCGTCCAGGGCAAGGTGCCGATGGGTGTGCAACAGCGCCTGCGCCGCCTTCGCGACGGTCGCGTGCGGGGTCGCGGGCAGCGGGCGGTCGTCGTCGAACCAGCGTGTGAGAAGGGGCTGTACGGCGGCGGCGTCGGCGGCGAGAAGGCCGCTCGCGGCGTCCAGGAACCGGGGGGCGGTGTCCTGCGGACCGTCGGCGAGGAGGAGGACGCGGAGCAGCTCGAAGCACTTGGTCCGCGGGATCGCCAGGGCGGTCCAGAAGCTGGGCGCGAAGGCATCCGCGACAGCGGGGGCGGCGGCGGCTGACTCCCGGGAGTCCGGGCGATCCTGTCCCCACGGGTCCAGGCAGTCCTGTTCCCGCAGATCCGGGCGCTCCTGCCGCCGCGGATCCAGGCAGTCCTGTTCCCGCAGATCCGGGCGATCCTGCCCCCGCGGATCCAGGCAGTCCTGTTCCCGCAGATCCGGGCGATCCTGCCCCCGCGGATCCAGGCAGTCCTGTTCCCGCAGATCCTGGCGATCCTGCCCCCGCGGATCCAGGCAGTCCTGTTCCCGCAGATCCGGGCGCTCCTGCCCCCGCGGATCCAGGCAGTCCTGTTCCCGCAGATCCGGGCGCTCCTGCCCCCGCCGATCCAGGCAGTCCTGTTCCCGCAGATCCGGGCGCTCCTGCCCCCGCCGATCCAGGCAGTCCTGTTCCCGCAGATCCGGGCGCTCCTGCCCCCGCGGATCCGGGCAGCCTTGCCCCCACAGCTCCGGGCGCCTCTGCCGCCGGGCTTCCGGGCGGTCCTGCCCCCACGGATCCGGCCCTTCCTGCCCCCACGGATCCGACCCTACCTGTCCCCACGGGTCCGGGCGGTCCTGTTCCTGCGGGTCTGGCCGCTCCTGCTCCTGCGGATGCAGGCAGCTTTGTCCCCACGGCTCCGGGCGGTCCTGCCCCCGCGCGTCCGAGCGGCCCTGCCCCCACAGGTCCGGCCGCTCCTCCCCCCGCGCGTCCGAGCGGTCCAGCCCACGTACCGCCGCGAGCCGGGCGGCGAGCTGCCGCAGGACCGTCAGGTACGGCCTGGCGTCCGGTACGCGCAGCAGGGTTTCGGTGAGCAGGCGGGCGGCCCACCAGGAGTGCGGGTCCCTCTCCAGAGCGTGTGCCAACTCCTCCAGCCGGGCGGCGAGTTGGGGGGTGCCGTGCTGCCGGGCGACCAGCAGCAGGGCCTGGACGACCGGGCCGATGCGATGGTGCGGGACGGAGAGCGGGCGGGCGGCGTCCGGAGTGCCGTGGCGGTGGACCAGGGCGCGCAGGGCCTCGTCGAGGTCGAGGTGCATGCCCTGGATCCAGTCGGCGAGTTCCTCGTGGGCGAAGCGGTAGCCGGTGCCGGCGGGGATGAGGAGGCCTTCCGTGAGGACGGCGGACGCCCAGCCGCTGCCGCCTCCGAGCCGCGCGGGAGCCTGGCCCCACGGGAACACCGCCTCGAACGTCTCCCGGTCCAGCTCGCCCTGCCCGGGGCCGAGGCTGCGGCGGGCGGCCTCGTGGATCTGGCCGGAGACCTTCGCGGCGAGGCGGCGTACGGCCGTGCCGCGCAGGCCGTTCTCGGCGGCCAGCCTGACGGCGACGCGCAGGCACATCAGGTCCAGGTAGGCCGAGAAGACGTCGTCGCGGTCCACGCGTGCGTGCGGGGCGTCCTGGAGGGCGGCGAGGACCTCGGAGAGGAGGTGGAGGGTGAGGGGGTGGCGGGTGTCGGGGTCGGTGAGGGTGCCTTCTGGGATGCGATAACGGGCGCGGGCTTTTCGGGCCTCGTCGTCCTGCAGGTCGCCGAGGCGTACGCAGGGCCTGGGGCGGAGCCGCTGATCGCTGCAACCGCCCCCGCCGCCCCTGGCTGTCCCCTCCCCCAGGCCGCGGCCGCGCCCCCGGACCCCCGCCTCGGGCTGAACGGCCTCGTCCTCAAACGCCGGACGTGCCGAAACCGCCGACCCGCCGAACAGCAACTCCGCGGGAAACTCCGCTCCCGCCCCCTCCCAGTACTCCTCCCGGCACGCCACCACCAACCGCGCCCCCGACTCCCGCAGCCAACTCGCCGTCCCCTGCGTCCACTTCCGCAGGCGGTGCGCGAGGACCGCCGGCATCTCCTCGGGGCCGTCCAGGAGGAGCAGCAGGGGACGGTCCGCCGCGAACGCCACCTGGGCCAGGCGCTCCGGCGTGATGTCGTCGAGGTCCGCGACAGTCGTCGTCCCGGACGCGGTGACGATGCGGGCGGCGCGGGTCAGTGCCCGACGGGCCGCGTCCGCGACCGAGGTGTCGTCGTCCTCCAGGTCGGCGCCGCGCAACCACAGCGTGGGGGCGGGTTCGGACTCCCGGTTGCGGCGGGCGGCGAGGGACGCCAGTTCTGTCGTACGGCCGCTGCCCGGTGCTCCGACGAGGCCGAGGACGGTGGCCCGGCTCCGCGCGAAGGTGGTGAACTCCCGCACTGTCGCGGCCCGTTCGACCGGCTCGACCGAGGCGTCCGCGCGGCCGACGTAACCCGCCAGTGTCCCCGGCGGGCCGTCCTGCCCCACGGACGTGGCCGTCAGCTCCAGTACGCCGGCCAGGTTGAGGTCG
This sequence comes from Streptomyces sp. NBC_00461, assembly GCF_036013935.1. Lineage (NCBI taxonomy): Bacteria > Bacillati > Actinomycetota > Actinomycetes > Kitasatosporales > Streptomycetaceae > Streptomyces > Streptomyces sp. NBC_00461. Next base: position 7,105,675 of record NZ_CP107902.1, on the reverse strand, counting down.
GGTCCGTACGCGGGCACCGTCGCCGCGTTCCGGGCGAGCAGGTCGGCGAGCGGGCCGCTTGGGGCGGGGAGGAGCGGGACGGCGAATCCGGCGTCGCGCCGGCCGGAGTGGAGCGCGGTACCGAGGACGCCGACGACAGCGCCGGTCCCGGCGTCCAGCACCGGTCCCCCGGCCGCCCCGCCGCCCAGCCGCAGCGCGTCCCGGCCGGCCGTGCCGATCGCCAACTCCAGTGCGCCGTCCAGGAGATGGAAGCGTTCCGTTGCCGCGTACGTCACGGAGGCGGCACCGAGCACCCGTGCCTCACGCCAGCATCCGGCGGCGATCCGCACATAGGTGCCCGTCTCGACCCGGTCCCGCACCGTGACCGGCAGTGGGTCCACGCCGAGGCCCTCGGTGCGGACCAGGGCCAGGTCCAGGTCCGGCAGCGCGGTCACCGCATCCGCCGTCACGAGGCAGGTGCGGTCACCTGCGGCGTGCAGTACCAGCCTGGGCAGACCGTCGACAGCCTCGTGGCTGGTGATGACGGTGCCGTGGTGGTCGGCCACGAAGCCGGTGCCGCGGGGGCGGCCGGCAAGGTCGTGAATGCGGACCAGGGCGTCATCACGGACGGGCGGCCGGCCCGCGTCACCGGAATGTCCGGTCCGCGCACCATCCCCCTGCCGGTGTCCGCCCCCGGTCCGCGGGCCCCGTCCCGCCATGGCCGAACCTCCCCGCCGTACACCAGTGCCCTCACTTCGACGTTAGGCGCGCGGTGATCAGCGGGACAGATCGCGTGGCGAACGCGCCCCCTTCCGCTCCCTCGGTTCACTCCGAGCGCCTGCCCGCACGGGTGAACAGACGGGGGTCGGTGGATACACCCTAGGGGTGGGGGAACCGAGGGGGACCGTGGAGCGGCGGCGCAACCCCGTGATCGCCGCTCCACGGGCGGGCAGCCTCGGTGTCCTCGTCCACCGTCCGTGGTTCCTCGTCCGTCGTCTCCGAGCCTCAGCCGAAGACGGCCAGGCTCTTCGCCTTGCCCTTCTGCTCCTCGACGAGCACCAGGAAGCGCCCATCGGGGTCGAAGACGGCGACGGGGCCGCGCGACGCGTACTCCTCGGGCATCTCCACACGTACGCCGTTGGTGAGCAGCCGGGCCCGCTTCTCGTCCACGTCCCAGCGCGGGAACGCGGCCGCGGCCGCCTCGGCGATCGGCAGCACGGTCAGCTCCTCCTGCAGCTGGTCCAGCGTCCGGGCCGAGTCCAGCTTGTACGGGCCGACGCGGGTGCGGCGCAGGGCGGTGAGGTGTCCGCCCACGCCCAGGCCGGCGCCCAGGTCGCGGGCCAGGGCCCGGATGTAGGTGCCGGAGGAGCAGACGACGGACACCACCAGGTCCAGCACCGGGGTGCCGTCCTCGGCGACGGCGTCGCGCACGTCGTACACCGCGAAGGACGAGACGGTGACCGGCCGGGCGGGGATCTCGAACTCCTCGCCCTCCCGTGCCCGCTTGTACGAGCGCACACCGTCGATCTTGATGGCGCTCACCTTCGACGGCACCTGCATGATGCGGCCGGTCAGCTCGGCGATCCCGGCGTCGATGGCCTCCCGGGTGACCTTCGAGGCGTCCAGCGACCTCGTGATCTCGCCCTCGGCGTCGTCCGTGACCGTCGTCTGCCCGAGGCGGATCGTGCCCAGGTACTCCTTCTCGGTCAGCGCGAGGTGACCGAGCAGCTTGGTTGCCTTCTCGACGCCGAGGACGAGCACGCCCGTCGCCATGGGGTCGAGGGTGCCGGCGTGCCCGACGCGGCGGGTGCGCGCGATCCCGCGCATCTTGGCGACCACGTCGTGCGAAGTGAAGCCCGACGGCTTGTCGACGATGACAAGCCCGTCGGGCGTCCGGTTCTTCTGGGTCATTCGGCGGTGTCGTCCTCGTCTTCACCCGGCTTCTTGTACGGGTCGGCCTCACCGGCGTACGTGGCGCCCGCCGAGACCTCGCGCACCTGCTGGTCGGACTGGCGCGCCTTGTCGAGGAGGTCCTCGATGGTCTTCGCGGTGTCCGGCAGGGCGTCCGCAACGAAGGCCAGCGTCGGCGTGAACTTCACGCCCGCCGCCGCACCGACCGCGGAGCGGAGTACGCCCTTGGCGCTCTCCAGGCCGGCGGCCGCGGCCGCCCGCTCCTCGTCGTCCCCGTACACCGTGTAGAAGACGGTCGCCTCCCTCAGGTCACCGGTGACCCGGGTGTCCGTGATGGTGACGTGCGAGCCGAGCCGCGGGTCCTTGATCCCGCGCTGCAGCTTCTGGGCCACCACCTCTCGGATGAGGTCCGCCAGCCTCTTGGCACGCGCGTTGTCGGCCACTGGTCCGTCTCCTTAAGTGCTTACTTCTTGCTTCAGTCTTCGTCGCTGTGGAGCCTGCGTCGAACCGAGAGCAGTTCCACCTCGGGCCGCCCGGCGACCAGCCGCTCGCAGCGGTCCAGTACGTCGGTGAGGTGTCCCGTGTCCCCGGAGACCACCGCCAGCCCGATCTCGGCCCTGCGGTGGAGGTTCTGATTGCCCGTCTCCGCCGCGCTCACCGCGTACTTGCGCTGGAGCTCGGCCACGATCGGACGGACGAGAGAGCGTTTCTCCTTGAGCGAGTGGACGTCGCCGAGGAGCAGGTCGAAGGACAGAGTCCCCACATACATGTGTATCCGGATGTCCCGCCGGTTCGGGGTACGGGCGCCACGCTTCGACGCCGATACGGGGAACCGTACACGCAACGGCCGGGGCCGATCGACGGAAATTCCCTGAGGGAACTGCCCCGCCGACCGGCCCCGATCGCGTGCTGGGATCAGACGCGCGGCTTCTCGCGCATCTCGTACGTCGCGATGACGTCGTCGACCTTGATGTCGTTGAAGTTGCCGAGGTTGATACCGCCCTCGAACCCTTCGCGGATCTCGGTGACGTCGTCCTTGAAGCGACGCAGACCGGAGATGTTGAGGCTCTCCGCGATGACCTTGCCGTCGCGGACGAGGCGCGCCTTGGTGTTGCGCTTGACCTCGCCCGAGCGGACCAGGACACCGGCGATGTTGCCCAGCTTGGACGACTTGAAGACCTCGCGGATCTCCGCCGTGCCGAGCTCGACCTCCTCGTACTCCGGCTTGAGCATGCCCTTGAGGGCCGCCTCGATCTCCTCGATGGCCTGGTAGATCACCGAGTAGTACCGGACGTCGACGCCCTCGCGCTCCGCCATCTGCGCCGCGCGGCCCGCAGCGCGGACGTTGAAGCCGATGACGATGGCGTCGGAGCCGGTCGCCAGGTCGATGTCCGACTCGGTGACCGCACCCACACCGCGGTGCAGGACGCGGATGTCGACCTCTTCGCCGACGTCGAGCTGGAGCAGCGAGGACTCGAGAGCCTCCACCGAACCGGACGCGTCGCCCTTGATGATGAGGTTGAGTTCCTGCACCAGACCGGCCTTGAGGGCCTCGTCCAGGTTCTCCAGGGAGAACCGGACACCCCGGCGGGCGAAGTTGGCGTTGCGCTCACGCGCCGCGCGCTTCTCGGCGATCTGACGGGCCGTGCGGTCCTCGTCGACAACCAGGAAGTTGTCGCCGGCGCCCGGGACGTTGGTGAGACCGAGGACGAGGACCGGAGTCGACGGACCCGCCTCTTCCACGTTCTCGCCCTTGTCGTCGAGCATCGCCCGGACACGGCCGTACGCGTCGCCGACCACCATGGTGTCGCCGACCCGCAGGGTGCCTCGCTGCACCAGGACGGTCGCGACGGCACCGCGGCCACGGTCGAGGTGGGACTCGATCGCAATACCCTGCGCGTCCTGCTCCGGGTTGGCCCGCAGGTCGAGCGAGGCGTCCGCGGTCAGGACCACGGCCTCCAGCAGGCTCTCGATGTTGAGGCCCTGCTTGGCGGAGATGTCGACGAACATGGTGTCGCCGCCGTACTCCTCGGCCACCAGCCCGTACTCGGTGAGCTGGCCGCGCACCTTGGTCGGGTCGGCGCCCTCGACGTCGATCTTGTTGACCGCGACGACGATCGGGACGTCGGCCGCCTTGGCGTGGTTGAGCGCCTCGACCGTCTGCGGCATGACGCCGTCGTTGGCCGCGACGACCAGGATCGCGATGTCGGTCGACTTCGCACCACGGGCACGCATGGCGGTGAACGCCTCGTGACCCGGGGTGTCGATGAAGGTGATCCTGCGCTCTTCGTCGTTGACCTCGGTCGTGACCTGGTACGCACCGATGTGCTGCGTGATACCGCCGGCCTCGCCCGCGACGACGTTCGTCTTGCGGATGGTGTCGAGAAGGCGGGTCTTACCGTGGTCGACGTGACCCATGACGGTCACGACCGGCGGACGCGCGACGAGGAACTCCTCGCCACCCTCGTCCTCGCCGAACTCGATGTCGAAGGACTCGAGCAGCTCGCGGTCCTCCTCCTCGGGGCTGACGATCTCGAGGACGAAGTTCATCTCGTCCGCGAGGAGCTTCAGCGTCTCGTCGGAGACGGACTGCGTGGCAGTGACCATCTCGCCGAGGTTCATCATCACGCCGACGAGCGACGCCGGGTTGGCGCCGATCTTCTCGGCGAAGTCGGTGAGGGACGCACCGCGCGACAGGCGGACGGACTGTCCGTTGCCGCGAGGCAGCATCACGCCGCCGACCGACGGGGCCTGCATGGCCTCGTACTCCTGGCGCCTCTGCCGCTTCGACTTGCGACCACGACGCGCGGGACCGCCGGGACGACCGAAGGCGCCCTGCGTGCCACCACGGCCACCCGGACCACCGGGACGACCGCCGAAGCCGGGACGACCGCCGCCGCCACCGCCGGGACCACCCGGACGACCGGCGAAACCGCCGCCACCGCCACCGGGACCACCGGGACGACCGGCGAAACCGCCGCCACCGCCACCGGGACCACCGGGACGACCGGCGAAGCCGCCGCCGCCACCGGGACGACCGCCGCCACCGCCACCGGGACGACCGCCGCCGCCGGGACCGCGGCCGCCGGGGCCACCGCCACCGGGACGCGGGCCGGCAGCCGGACGCTGGGGCATCATGCCGGGGTTCGGCCGGTTACCGCCGGGGCCGCCACCGGGACGGGGGCCGCCGCCCTGCGGGCGAGGCATGCCGCCGGGAGTCGGACGCGCGCCGCCCGGAGCCTGCGGACGGGGACCGCCCGAGGCGCCCTGGGGACGCGGACCGCCCTGGCCCTGCGGACGCGGAGCGCCGCCGGGAGCACCCGGACCGCCCTGGCCGCCGGGACGCGGGGCACCGCCGGGACGGGGCGCCGAGGGGCGCGCCATGCCGGTGGAACCACCAGAGGTGAACGGGTTGTTGCCCGGACGGGGACCGGCCGGACGGGCACCGGGACGCGGAGCGCCGCCACCCTGACGCGGACCGGCGGGGCGGTCGCCACGGTCACCGCGGTCGCCGCGGTCACTACGGCCCTGGCCACCCTGGCCGGGACGCTCGGGACGGGCGCCCGGACGCGGAGCCTGGCCGGCGGGACGCGGAGCGCCCGGACGGGGGGCGGTGGTACCGGAGCCGGAGGAGGCAGCCGGGGCGGCGGGAGCCGCCGGGGGTGCCGTGAACTCGGGCGTCGTCGGAGCCGGGGACGCCGGGGCGGGCCGCGGCGCGGGCTTCGGGCCCGGGGTGGGACGGGGGCCGGGAGCGGCCGACGCGGCGGGAGCCGCGGGCCTCTCGGCGGCGGCCGGCTTGGGGGCCGGCGGGCGCGGGGCGGCCGGACGGGCGGCCTGCGCGGGAGAGGGGGCTGCCGGACGAGCCGGGGCAGCCTTGCGTGCGGGGGCGGACTTGCCGCCTCCGTTGCCCTGCTGGAGGGCGTCCGTCAGTTTGCGGACAACGGGCGCTTCGATGGTCGAAGACGCCGAACGGACGAATTCACCGAGTTCTTGGAGCTTGGCCATGACGACCTTGCTCTCCACCCCGAACTCCTTGGCGAGTTCGTATACCCGGACCTTAGCCACTTCGCTCCTTTTAGGTCCGGGTTGCGTCCGGACCGTCGCTACTTCATGGGCGTACTCATCGCGTGCTCATCGAGTGCTCATCGCAATCTCGACCTACTTCCAACTCGCGGGGTACCAGGGCCGCACGGGGGTTCCGTACGACGCTTCTTACGGTGTTGCCTGCTCGACATAGAGGCGCAACGCCTTTGTGTCGAGCGGTCCCGGGGCGCGCAACGCCCGCGTGAACGCCCGGCGGCGTACCGCCAGGTCGAGACAGACCTGGGCGGGGTGCACATACGAACCCCGGCCGGGCAGCGTACCGCGATGATCGGGGACACATTCACCCTCGACCGCCACGATGCGCAGCAGATCCTTCTTGGCCGCTCGCTGCCTGCACCCCACACAGGTGCGCTCAGGGCATGCGCGGGCGCGCGTCCGGCCAGACACTCCTAAGTCTACCTCCCCCTGACGACCTCACCCCTTTGGGGCAAGAATCGAACAGTTCCGCGCATACAACTGTCGTGATCTAAGCCATCCGCGGCTTGGATCTATTCCCCGCGCTGGTCCTCGGGCTGCTCGGTGTCGGGGCGGATGTCGATCCGCCAGCCGGTCAGCCGGGCCGCGAGGCGGGCGTTCTGGCCTTCCTTGCCGATCGCCAGGGACAGCTGGTAGTCCGGCACCGTCACGCGCGCGGAGCGGGCGGCGAGGTCGACGACCTCGACCTTGGAGACCCGGGCCGGGGAGAGCGCGTTCGCGACCATCTCCGCCGGGTCGTCCGACCAGTCGACGATGTCGATCTTCTCGCCGCTCAGTTCGCCCATGACATTGCGCACCCGTCCGCCCATGGGGCCGATGCACGCGCCCTTGGCGTTCAGCCCGGACCGGGTGGACCGGACGGCGATCTTGGTGCGGTGGCCCGCCTCACGGGCGATCGCGGCGATCTCCACGGACCCGTCGGCGATCTCCGGCACCTCCAGGGCGAAGAGCTTCTTCACCAGATTGGGGTGCGTGCGCGACAGGGTGACGGACGGGCCGCGGACGCCCTTCGCCACTCGTACGACGTACGACCGCAGCCGCATCCCGTGCGGGTAGGTCTCGCCCGGCACCTGCTCCTGCACGGGCAGGATGGCCTCGAGCTTGCCGATGTCCACGAGCACGTTCTTCGGGTCGCGGCCCTGCTGGACCACTCCGGTGACGATGTCGCCCTCGCGGCCGGCGTACTCGCCGAGCGTCGCGTCGTCCTCGGCGTCGCGCAGCCGCTGCAGGATGACCTGCTTGGCGGTGGTCGCGGCGATACGGCCGAAGCCGGACGGGGTGTCGTCGAACTCGCGGGCCTCCTGGCCCTCTTCGAGGTCCTCGGGGTCCTCCTTCGCCCACACCGTCACGTGGCCGGTTTCCCGGTTGAGCTCCACGCGCGCGTGGCGGCGGCTTCCCTCGGTGCGGTGGTAGGCGATGAGGAGGGCCGACTCGATCGCCTCGACCAGCAGGGGGAAGGAGATCTCCTTCTCCCGAACCAAGCCCCGCAGGGCACTCATGTCGATGTCCACGGCTACGCCTCCTCTTCCTTCTTGTCCTTGCGGTTGAACTCGACCTGCACACGCGCCTTTTCGACGTCCTCGAAGGCGAGTCTGCGGCTGGTGGCCTTGCGGCCCTTGACTCCGGGTACTTCGAGGTCGAGGCCTTCGTCGTCGACCTTCAGGATCCTGGCGACCAGCTCGTCGCCGTCGGTCAGCTGGAACCTGACCAGCCGCTCCAGGGCGCGCAGGTAGTGCCGGTGTTCCGTGAGGAGACGCTCCGCGCCCGGGGTTCCGACTTCGAGGGTGTACTCGCCCCCGCCCATCGCGTCGCTCTCGTCGAGCTTCGCCGAGAGCGCGCGGCTCACATCGGCGATCTGGTCGAGGTCGGCACCCGTGTCGGAGTCGACGACGACGCGCAGCACCCGCTTGCGTCCTACGGAGTCCACGGCGATCTCTTCGAGATCCAGCCCCTCTGAGCTGACGAGCGGTTCCAGAAGCTCTCGCAGCCTCTCGCTCTGGGTGGTGCTCATCCGGGTGACTCCTCGGCCGCGTGTGCTGTTGTGGGAAGGTCGCGTGTCTGGTCAAAGGGTATCCGGTCGCAGAGCGTGTTGCCGCCCACGTGTGCCTCCGGCGGGGGGCCGGGCGCCTCTTGGGCGGTCGAGGCGGTGACGTGCGTCAGGGGGATGCGCGGGTACCGTGATCACCGGCGGCCCCTCCCGCCCGTGTGTTCGTACGAGCTCCCCGAGGACGTCTCCCGTGCCACACCCCCCAGCACCGCGCGCCCCCTCGGGGCCGCGCAGAAGATCCCTGTTCGCCTCGGCCGCCGGCGCCGCCCTGCTGGTGGGCTGCTCCAGCGGTTCCGAAGACTCCGAGGAGAGCACCGGCGGCAGCCCGTCCGTCATCCAGAAGGCACGCGCGCTTGCGGCCCGGGAGAGCGTGGGGATGCTCGGGCGGTACGACGCCGTGATCGCCGCGCATCCCGCGGTGTCGCAGCGGCTGGGACCGCTGCGGGCGGAGGTCGCACGGCATACGGAGGCGTTCGGGGGCACGGTCCGCAAGGCCTCCTCCCCCCCGGCGCCGGAGGCTTCGGCGTCGCAGACCTCGGCGTCGCAGACCTCGGCGTCCCCCTCCGCCGCCGCGCCGGTGAGCGAGAAGGACGCCCTCGCCGAGCTGGCCGCCGCCGAGCGTGCCCTTGCCGACCGGCGGACGGCGGCGCTCCTCGACGTGCCGGGCGAGCTGGCACGGCTGCTGGCCTCGGTGGCGGCGGCCGGGGCGGCGCACGCGTATCTGCTGACGGAAGGTGCCAAGTGAGCGACCAGAAGGAGCTGAAGGCCCTGCAGGCGGCGCTGGCCGCCGAGCACGCCGCGGTGTACGGCTACGGGGTCGTCGGCGGCCGGATCGGCGCGGACCGGCGCATGGAGGCCCGCTCGGCGTACGACGCGCACCGGGCCCGGCGTGACGCGCTGGTGCGCGAGGTACGGGACCTGGGCGGCACGCCGGTCGCCGCGGCGCCGGGGTACGCGCTGCCGTTCCCGGTGCCGGACTCGGCCGCGGCCGTGCGGCTGGCCGCCGAGCTGGAGGACCGGGTGGCCGGGGTGTACTCCGACCTGGTGCGGGCGACGGGGGGCGAGCGGCGGCGCTCGGCGGCCGGGGCACTGCGGGAGGCGGCGGTGCGGGCGGTGCGCTGGAACGGCGAGAGCGTAGCCTTCCCTGGGCTCGCCGAGCGGGCGGCCACCGCCTCGGCCTCGCCGGCTCCCAAGGCGTGACGCGTACTGGAAGGGAACGACTCGCGCATGGTTTTCGCACCGCCGCAGCGTCTGGTCAGGGCGCTCGGTGAGACGGCACCGGACGGCGACGACTGGCTGGAGAAGCTGCCCGACGCGGCCCGGCAGGCCGTCGCGCTACGCGAGTTGACCGTCGAGCGGGTGCAGGTGCCCGGTGGGCGCAGCAGCCTGGTCGTGCTGGTACGGCGGCCGGACGCAACCCCCGCCGTGCTGAAGCTTGCCCCCCGCCGTGCCCGCCCGGAGAGCGAGCGGCGCGCTCTCGCGCACTGGGGCGGGTCGGGTGCCGTACAGCTGCTGGACGAGCCCCCGGTCGAGGGTGTGCTGCTGCTGGAGCGGCTGCATCCGGATGTGTCCGTGCGGTCGTTGCCCGAGGCGAAGGCACTGCTGGAGGCGGCGGGGACGCTGCGGCGGCTGTGGGTCGAGCCGCCGGCCACTCACTCCTTCGAGACCGTCGCCGAGCGGACGGGTCGGCAGGCGGAGGCGATGCGGCTGACGGCGTCCGCGGTGGCGGACGTGGCGGTGCTGGTCGATGCCGCGGTGGGGGCGCGCGAGGAGTTGCTGGTGGCGCCGCCCGAGGATCGGCTGCTGCACGGCACCTTTCGGCAGAGCAAGGTTCTCGCCGGTGAACGGATGCCCTGGCTGGCCGTGGGGCCCGATCCGGTGGTGGGTGAGTGCGCGTTCGATCTGGCGCGGTTGGTGCGGGATCGGGTGGAGGACCTGATCGCCTCGCCGTCGGGGGCGGCGACGACGCGGCGGCGGGTGAAGCGGCTGGCCGAGTCGCTCGACGTGGATCAGGAGCGGCTGCGGGGGTGGACGCTGTTCCGGGCCGTGGAGTCGGGAGTGCGTGCGCTTCGGGTGGGGCGACCGAGGGACGCGGAGCTGTTGCTGGAGTTCGCCGGGTGGCTCTGAGTTCCTTGCGTACGCCGCCGTCGCTCTGAGAGCCGGGCCGTCCCCCGACCGTAGTGGCGCTCTGTCGCGCCCTACGGTCGGGGGACGGCCCGAGGAGTGTCCTTACGCGGTGAGGCGGGCGATCGCCTCGTCCACGGTCAGCTCCTCGCGCTCGCCGCTCCTGCGGTCCTTCAGCTCCAGGACGCCCTCGGCGGCGCGGCGGCCCGCTACCAGGATCTTCGGTACGCCGATCAGCTCGGAGTCGGTGAACTTCACGCCCGGGGAGACCCCGGCGCGGTCGTCGACCAGGACGCGCAGACCGGCCGCCCGCAGCTTCTCCGAGACCTCCAGCGCCAGCTCGATCTGCTGGGCCTTGCCGGCGGCGACGACATGCACGTCGGCCGGGGCGACCTCGGCCGGCCAGCACAGGCCCTGCTCGTCGGCCGTCTGCTCGGCCAGTGCCGCGACCGCCCGGGAGACGCCGATGCCGTAGGAGCCCATGGTGACGCGGACCGGCTTGCTGTTCTGGCCGAGGACGTCGAGCTTGAGGGCGTCGGCGTACTTGCGGCCGAGCTGGAAGATGTGGCCGATCTCGATGGCACGGTCGAGCTTGAGGCCGGTGCCGCACTTGGGGCACGGGTCGCCTTCCTGGACGACCACGACGTCGACGTACTCGCCGACCTCGAAGTCACGGCCCGCGACGACGTTCCTCGCGTGCGTGGCGTCCTTGCTGGCGCCGGTGATCCAGGAGGTGCCGGGGGCCACGCGCGGGTCGGCGATGTAGGTGACCTTCTCGCCCAGGCCCTGCGGCCCGACGTAGCCGCGGACCAGGTCCGGGCGGCCCGCGAAGTCCGCCTCGGTGACCATCTCGACCGCCGCCGGGGCGAAGTGCGCCTCGACCTTGCCCAGGTCGACCTCGCGGTCACCGGGGACGCCGACCGCCACGATCTCACCGTCGACCTTCACCAGGAGGTTCTTGAGGGTGGCGGAGGCGGGGACGCCGAGGTGCGCGGCGAGGGTCTCGATGGTCGGGGTGTCCGGGGTGGGAATCTCCTCGACCGCGGCCACACCGGCGGCGTCCACCGGCTTCAACTCGTAGGTGATCGCCTCGGTGTTGGCCGCGAAGTCGCAGTTCGGGCAGTCGGCGAAGGTGTCCTCGCCGGCCTCGGCCGGGGCGAGGAACTCCTCCGACTTGGAGCCGCCCATCGCGCCCGCGGTCGCGGCGCAGATGCGGTAGTCGAGGCCGAGGCGCTCGAAGATCCGCTGGTAGGCGTCCCGGTGCAGGGCGTAGGACCGGGCCAGGCCCTCGTCCTCGGTGTCGAACGAGTAGGAGTCCTTCATGAGGAACTCGCGGCCGCGCAGGATGCCGGCCCGCGGGCGGGCCTCGTCGCGGTACTTGTTCTGGATCTGGTAGAGGACGACCGGCAGGTCCTTGTAGGAGGACGCCTGGTCCTTCACCAGCAGGGTGAAGATCTCCTCGTGGGTCGGGCCGAGCAGGTAGTCGCCGCCCTTGCGGTCCTGGAGACGGAACAGTTCGGGGCCGTACTCCTCCCAGCGGCCGGTCGCCTCGTACGGCTCCCGGGGCAGGATGGCGGGGAGCAGCACCTCCTGGGCGCCGATCGCGTCCATCTCCTCACGGACGATCCGCTCCACGTTGGCGAGGACCTTCTTGCCGAGGGGGAGCCAGGACCAGATGCCGGCGGCCGTGCGGCGGACGTAGCCGGCGCGGACGAGGAGTTTGTGGCTGAGCACCTCGGCGTCCGCCGGGTCGTCGCGCAGCGTCTTGGCCATCAACTGGGACATGCGCTGGACCGGTGCGTTCGCCATGGTTCTCGTACTCCTGCCGGGTAAGGGTGATGGCAAGGAGGTTAGCCGGGGGGCCGGTTCCGGTGGAAATCGGTTTGGGCCCGATCCGGAGGACAGGCCCTAACGGCGCCGCAGGGGCAGAGGGGCACCCATCACGGCATACGGCTTCGGGGCGCTCGGGAAGAGGACCTGGCGGGCCAGGTCCTCGTAGCCGAGGGAGTGGTAGAGGCCGCGGGCCGGGCTGTCCACGTCGATCGCCGACAGGATCGAGCGGGGCTCGGCGGCGACGTCGGTGATGTTGGTGATCAGGGTGCGGCCGATGCCGAGGTTCTGGTGGCCGGGGTGGACGTGCAGCTCGGTGATGACGAAGGAGTCGTCGAGCCAGTCCTCGTGTCCCCGCGCCCGGACGTAGGGCTCCACGACGGTGGACCACCAGTGGGCGCGGTCGTTGGGCATGCCGTAGACGAAGCCGACGAGGTGTCCTGCAGCGGTGGCGCCGAGCGCCCTGGCACCGGGGTAGGTCATGTGACGCAGCACGATCTGACGGCGTACGGCCACCTCGTCCGCGCCGAGACCGAAGGCGACGGCCTGGACGGCCAAGGCCTCGTCGACGTGGGCCGACAGGTCCAGGGGGCCGATCACGATGTCGTCGGGGCGGCGGCGGTGACCGTGACCGGGAAGACGCATGTGGGGAGCGTACAGGGATCGTCCGAGCGTCAGAACAGCTCCGTGACGTGCGCTCTAGAAGAGGACGCTCATGAACGCGCCGACCTCCTGGAAGCCCACCCGCTGGTATGCCCTTCGTGCCGGGGTGTTGAAGTCGTTGACGTAGAGGCTGGCGATCGGGGCCACGTCCGCCAGCGCGTACCGCAGCACGGCGGCCATGCCCGGCGCCGCGATCCCGCGTCCCCGGTACTCGGGGGCCACCCACACGCCCTGGATCTGGCAGGCCCGGTCGGTCGCCGCGCCGATCTCCGCCTTGAAGACGACCTTGCCGTGCTCGTCGAGGCGGGCGAACGAGCGGCCGGAGCCGACGAGTTCGGCGACCCGGGCCTGGTACAGCAGCCCGCCGTCCCCGGCGAGCGGCGAGACGCCGACCTCCTCGGTGAACATCGCCACGCACGCCGGCATGATCGTCTCCATCTCGTCCTTGCGGATGCGGCGGACGTAGGGATCCGGGGCGATGTCGACGGGCATGCTGTCGGTGATCATGAGCGGCTGGTGGGACCGGACCTCCCGGGCGGGACCCCAGCTGGGTTCGAGCAGCCGCCACAGCAGGGTGGTGGCGTCCACGGGGCCGACGATCGACGAACAGCGGCGGCCTGCCCGGCGCGCGCGGTCACCGAAGGCGCGCACGGCGCGCGGGGTGGCGCAGATCGGGACCAGGTTGGCGCCCGCGTAGCACAGGGAGGTCAGCATGCCCTCCTCGTAGAAGCCCCACATCTCGCCGCCGAGCCGCCACGGGTCGAGGCCCGCGATCTGGACCCTCGACGTCACGAAGGCGTTCACGACCGGCTCGCGGTCGAGGACGGCGAGCGCGGCGTCCAGGTCACTCGGTTCGAGCACCCGTGAGGTGGTCTGCGTCAACACGTGCGGGCCCTCACCCTGAGGTTCTGCGGATCTCCGCACTGTACCTGCGGAAGCTGAGCCGCGCCGCCCCCTGTTGGACTGCTGTCCGTTGCCAAGTGACCCTTGGCTGCGGTGCCGTCACAGGGGGCTGCCGCCCCCGGACCCCCGCTTCGGCCTGAACGGCCTCGTCCTCAAACGCCGGACAGGCTGAAGGTTGCCGACCGGCAGGTGTCTGTTGGTAGCAGCTGCCCGCTGTCCCTGAGGACTCCCGCCCCCAGACCCCGCTTCAGCCTCAACGGCCTCGACCTCAAACGCCGGACAGGCTGAAGGTTGCCGACCGGCGCTCGAAAAAGTCCCGTCAGCCCGCCACCGAAACCGACGGCTCGCCCGAGGCCGTGCCGTCTGCCTCCATCTGTTCGGCCAGCTTCATGGCCTCCTCGATGAGGGTCTCGACGATCTTGGACTCGGGGACGGTCTTGATGACCTCGCCCTTGACGAAGATCTGTCCCTTGCCGTTGCCGGAGGCGACGCCGAGGTCGGCCTCGCGGGCCTCGCCGGGGCCGTTGACCACACAGCCCATGACCGCGACGCGGAGCGGGACCTCCATGCCGGTCAGGCCCGCGGTGACCTCCTCGGCCAGCTTGTAGACGTCGACCTGGGCGCGGCCGCAGGACGGGCAGGAGACGATCTCCAGGCCGCGCTGCTTGAGATTCAGGGACTCCAGGATCTGGTTGCCGACCTTGACCTCCTCGACCGGCGGGGCCGAGAGGGAGACGCGGATGGTGTCGCCGATGCCCTGGGAGAGGAGGGCGCCGAAGGCGACGGCCGACTTGATCGTGCCCTGGAAGGCCGGACCGGCCTCGGTGACACCGAGGTGCAGCGGGTACTCGCACTGGGCGGCGAGCTGCTTGTACGCCTCGATCATCACGACCGGGTCGTTGTGCTTGACCGAGATCTTGATGTCCCGGAAGTCGTGCTCCTCGAAGAGGGAGGCTTCCCACAGGGCGCTCTCGACGAGGGCCTCCGGTGTCGCCTTGCCGTACTTCTGCAGCAGACGCCGGTCCAGCGAGCCGGCGTTGACCCCGATCCGGATCGGCGTGCCGTGGTCCTTCGCGGCCCGCGCGATCTCCTTCACCTTGTCGTCGAACTGCTTGATGTTGCCCGGGTTCACCCGGACCGCGGCGCAGCCGGCCTCGATCGCCGAGAAGACGTACTTGGGCTGGAAGTGGATGTCCGCGATCACCGGGATCTGCGACTTGCGGGCGATGGTGGCGAGCGCGTCCGCGTCGTCCTGCGTCGGGCAGGCCACGCGCACGATCTGGCAGCCGGAGGCGGTGAGCTCGGCGATCTGCTGGAGGGTGGCACCGATGTCGGACGTACGGGTCGTGGTCATCGACTGCACGGACACGGGGGCGTCGCCGCCGACCGCCACGGATCCGACCTGGATCTGCCGGCTCTTCCGACGCTCGGCAACCCTGGTCGGAACGGACGGCATGCCGAGAGAAATCGCAGTCATCTGTTGAGCAACCCCAAGTCGTGGATCAAGGTCCGGTCCCGGAACAACGGGCTCCAGGCTTCGAGATTACGGCACGGGCCGAAGCCCCAGCACTTCCCCACCTCGAACCACTCGGCGGGGGGATCCCCACGGCCGTAAACCCACTCAATGGAAGACGGCCTGCGACAGAGCGTCGCAGGCCGCCACAAACTCCATGTGACTAGGTGATTTTCACTGGGTTGACAACGTCCGCCACGAGGACGAGGAGGGTGAAGCAGACGAAGATCCCGGCCACCACATAGGCGACGGGCATCAGCTTCGCCACGTCGAAGGGGCCGGGGTCCGGCCTGCGCAGCACCTTCGCCACGTTCCGGCGCAGCGCCTCCCACAGCGCACCCGCGATGTGGCCGCCGTCCAGCGGCAGCAACGGGAGCATGTTGAAGAGGAACAGGGAGAGGTTGAAGCCCGCGACCAGCATCACGAACATGGCCAGTTGCTGGGTGGCCGGGATGTTCAGGGTGAAGATCTCGCCGCCCACACGGGCCGCGCCGACCACGCCCATCGGGGAGTCCGGGGCCCGCTTGCCGTCGCCGAAGGCCGCGTCCCACAGGCCGGGGATCTTGCCGGGCAGGGCCGCGATGGAGTCGACGGCATCACCGACGCGGTCGCCCATCCAGGTCAGGGACTGGCCGAAGTCCTGTTTGACGATGCCGGTGGCCGCGCTGAAGCCGAGGAAGCCGGCGGTGACGTACTTGCCCTCGACGATCTGGCCGCTGGAGTCCTTCCTGGCGACCTGGTTGCTGGCGATCGTGGCGTTGAGGGTGATCTCCTTGCCCTTGCGGTCGACCACGATCGGGACCGCCTTGCCGGGGGTGGAGCGGATCAGGTCGGAGAGCCTGTTCCAGTCGTTGGTCCGGACGCCGTTGAAGGCGAGGATCTTGTCACCGGGCTTCAGGCCGGCCGCCGCGGCCGGGGAGGCCGCGTCGCCCTTCTTGCACGTGTCGCGGTTCTCGCTCTGGGCGATGACGCACTGGGAGACCGAGCTGACCGTGGTGGTCTGCTGGGAGATGCCGAAGCCCATGAGGACGGTGAGGAACAGCGCCACCGCCAGGATCAGGTTCATGAACGGGCCCGCGAACATCACGATGACCCGCTTCCAGGGCTTGCGGGTGTAGAAGAGGCGGGTTTCGTCGCCCGGCTGCAGTTCCTCGAAAGCCGCCGAGCGGGCGTCCTCGATCATGCCGCGCCAGGGCGAGGTGGAGCGGGCCTCCAGCCTGCCGTCGGGTCCGGGCGGGAACATGCCGATCATGCGGATGTAGCCGCCGAACGGGATGGCCTTGATCCCGTACTCGGTGTCGCCCTTCTTCCGCGAGAACATGGTCGGGCCGAAGCCGACCATGTACTGGGGCACGCGGATGCCGAAGAGCTTGGCCGTGGACAGGTGCCCCAGCTCGTGCCACGCGATCGAGACCAGCAGGCCGAACGCGAAGACGACTATGCCGAGGATCATCATCAAGGTCGTCATGCACGCGCCTCCGCGGTCGCCGTCTGTCCTGTCAGTTCCCTCGCCCGGGCCCGTGCCCAGGTCTCCGCTTCGAGGACGTCCGAGACGGTGAGTGAGGTTCCCGTACGCGGGGTGCCGTGCTCCTCGACGACCCGGGTGACGGTCTCCATGATCCCGTTGAACGGCAGTGCACCGGCGCGGAACGCCTCGACACACTCCTCGTTGGCCGCATTGAACACCGCCGGGGCGGTGCCCGCGAGCCGTCCCACGTGCCGGGCGAGGTTCACCGAGGGAAAGGCGTCGTTGTCGAGCGGGAAGAACTCCCACGTGGACGCCTTGCTCCAGTCGAAGGCGGGCGCCGCGTCAGGGACGCGCTCGGGCCAGCCGAGGCCGATGGCGATGGGCCCGCGCATGTCGGGGGGCGTCGCCTGGGCGATCGTGGATCCGTCGGTGAACTCAATCATCGAGTGAACATACGACTGGGGATGCACGACGACCTCAATGCGGTCGAAGGGAATGTCGTACAGCAAGTGTGCCTCGATGACCTCCAGGCCCTTGTTGACCAAGGTCGCGGAGTTGATCGTGATCACCGGACCCATCGCCCAGGTGGGGTGGGCGAGGGCGTCCTCGACGGTGACGTTCGCCAGTTCGGCCTTCGTACGGCCGCGGAAGGGGCCGCCGGACGCCGTGACGACGAGCTTGCGCACGTCCGCGCGCGTGCCGGCCGCGAGCGCCTGGAACAGGGCCGCGTGCTCGGAGTCGACCGGGATGATCTGCCCGGGCTTGGCCAGCGCCTTGACCAGCGGGCCGCCGACGATGAGCGACTCCTTGTTGGCGAGCGCGAGGGTGCGGCCCGCCTCCAGGGCGGCGAGGGTCGGGGCGAGACCGATGGAGCCGGTGATGCCGTTCAGGACGGTGTGGCACTCGGACGCGGCGAGCCGGGTGGCCGCCTGAGGCCCTGCGAGGATCTCGGGCAGCGGCTCTCCCGCGCCGTACAGGCCGGCCAGCGCCTCGCGCAGCTGCGGTACGACGTCCTCGCGCGCGACCGCGACGGTCCGCACCCGGAGCCGGTGGGCCTGCTCGGCGAGCAGGGCGATCCGGCCGCCGTTGGCCGAGAGCCCGGTGACCCGGAACCGGTCGGGGTTGCGCAGCACGAGGTCGATGGCCTGGGTGCCGATCGAGCCGGTGGAGCCGAGGATCACCACGTCCTTCGGGCCGTCGTCCGCCACGGGGTCGTAGACGAGGTGCGGGTCGGCCAGGGCGTGGGGCAGAGACCCTGAGGGGGCTGGACTGTCGCTCATCCCTCCATTGTTGCCGTAAGGACCGTGTGTGAGGACAGTGCGTCCCCCTCATCCCCCGCACGGGGGGCCGAGAGGGACGTCCCGTCATGGAACGATCACCGATCGATCACCGGATCGGGCGGTGGACGTTCTCGTGTTCGGAGGGCCCGGGGTCCGCCACGGCGATCCACGGTCCGTCGCCCGAGGGGTCGACGATGCCCTCCTCCAGCCACTCGTAGGTGCCCGACATGATGCCCTTGACCAGCTTGCGGTCGAGGTCGTCGGTGTTGGTCCACAGACGGTTGAAGAGTTCCTCGACGCGGATGCGGGACTGGCGGCAGAAGACGTCGGCCAGCTGATAGGCCTCGCGGCCGTGCTCGCCCTGGCTGCGCAGGAGTTCCGCCCGTACGCAGGCCGCGCTCATCGCGAACAGTTCCGCGCCGATGTCGACGATACGGCCCAGGAAACCCTGCTTGGTCTCCATGCGGCCCTGCCAGCGGGACATGGCGTAGAAGGTGGAGCGGGCCAGCTTGCGGGCGTTGCGCTCGACGTAGCGCAGATGCCGGGACAGGTCCACTTCGTGGCGGAACTCGCCGTAGGTGCCGGGGAGTTGTCCCTGTCCCGCGACCAGCTTCGGGAGCCACTTGGCGTAGAAGACGCCCGCGTTCGCGCCGGCCTTCGCCTTGTCCTGGAGGGACTTGTCCGGGTCGATGAGGTCGCCGGCCACCGAGAGGTGGGCATCGACGGCCTCGCGCGCGATCAGCAGGTGCATGATCTCGGTCGAGCCCTCGAAGATGCGGTTGATGCGCAGGTCGCGCAGGACCTGTTCGGCCGGGACGGCCCGTTCGCCGCGGGCGGCCAGGGACGCCGCCGTCTCGAAGCCGCGGCCGCCGCGGATCTGGACGAGTTCGTCGGCGATGAGCCAGCCCATCTCGGAGGCGTAGAGCTTGGCCAGCGCGCCCTCGATGCGGATGTCGTTGCGGTTCTCGTCGGCCATCTGCGAGGACAGGTCCAGTACGGCCTCCAGGGCGAAGGTCGTCGCCGCGATGAAGGAGATCTTGGACCCGACCGCCTC
Organism: Streptomyces sp. NBC_00461; assembly: GCF_036013935.1. NCBI lineage: Bacteria > Bacillati > Actinomycetota > Actinomycetes > Kitasatosporales > Streptomycetaceae > Streptomyces > Streptomyces sp. NBC_00461. The sequence goes on along the minus strand of NZ_CP107902.1, from coordinate 7,086,823 downwards.
GTGGTGGGCGATCGGCTTGCCCCACTGCTCGCGGGCCGCCGACCACTCACGGGCGATCTTCAGGCACCACTTGCCGGCGGCCACGCAGGAGGCGGGGAGGGAGAGCCGGCCGGTGTTGAGGGTGGTGAGCGCGATCTTGAGGCCCGCGCCCTCCGGACCGATGCGGTTCGCCGCCGGTACCCGGACCTGGTGGAAGCGGGTGACGCCGTTCTCGATGCCGCGCAGGCCCATGAAGGCGTTGCGGTTCTCGACCGTGATGCCCGGCGAGTTGGTCTCGACGACGAAGGCGGTGATGCCTCCCTTGTGGCCCTCGCTCTTGGGCACCCGCGCCATCACGACCAGGAGGTCGGCGACCACGCCGTTGGTCGTCCACAGCTTGACCCCGTCGAGGACGTAGTCGTCCCCCTCGGGCACCGCGGTCGTCGCGAGCCTGGCCGGGTCGGAGCCGACGTCCGGCTCGGTCAGCAGGAAGGCGCTGATGTCGGTGCGGGCGCACCGGGGCAGGAACTGCTCCTTCTGCTCGGGCGTGCCGAACAGCTTCAGCGGCTGCGGCAGGCCGATCGACTGGTGCGCCGACAGCAGCACGCCGATCGCAGGGGAGGCCGAACCCGCCAGCGCGAGCGCCTTGTTGTAGTACACCTGCGTGAGACCGAGACCGCCGTACTTGGTGTCGATCTTCATGCCGAGGGCGCCGAGTTCCTTGAGGCCGCTGATGACCTCGTCGGGGATGCGGGCCTCGCGCTCGATCAGCGCGCTGTCGATCTCGGTCTCGCAGAAGTCGCGGAGCTTGGCGAGGAACTCCTCGCCGCGCTGCACGGCCTCCGTGGAGGGCATGGGGTGCGGGTGGACCAGGTCGAGCCGGAAGCGGCCCAGGAACAGTTCCTTGGCGAAGCTGGGCTTGCGCCACTCCTGTTCCCGGGCAGCCTCCGCCACCTGGCGGGCCTCACGTTCGGAGACGGTGGGTTTGGTGGTGGGGCTGGCGGACATGAGGGTCACCTCGCCGCGAATCGGGATCTTGGGCCGTTTGGTTACCGACGGGTGCTACTCGATCGTATGTACCCGATCCCGGACGACCCCACCACCCTTTGCGCAGCCGTTCGGCCGATGTTGACGGAGTACGCCTCGGTGTCCAGTCGCCCCGCGCCCTTGCAGACGTGGGTGCCGGACCCGGTCTCGGACACCTGCTCTGTCACCACCGGGGGCTTGCGCCGGACGAGTGCCGGCCCGGTGGACCTGATCCGGCGCGGTTGCCGTACTTGGTGCAGCGGTGTTGCATCGGCGGGGGCTTCCGGGGGACGGTTCGGGTACGACCTCTCCACGGCCGATGAGAGCCGGAGAGGCCGCCGCGCCCGCAGAAACGACACCTCGGAAAATAAAGGTGTCGAAGCGCTTCGACGACCTATGGACACGTCCCCTCGGTAGGGCTAGTGTCGAACCATCCCCACCCGCCCATACTCGCAATGCGCACTGTCGAAGCGCTTCACACCGCTGGGAGAGCTGGATGGTCACCCTCGCCGAGGTCGCCCAGCACGCCGGAGTCTCGGCGAGCACGGTGAGTTATGTCCTCAGCGGCAAGCGGTCCATCTCCACGACCACCCGGGAGCGGGTAGAGCAGAGCATCCGCCAGCTCGGCTACCACCCGAACGCGGGCGCGCGGGCCCTGGCCAGCAGCAAGTCGAACATCATCGCGCTGATGGTCCCACTGCGCACCGACATGTATGTGCCGGTGATGATGGAGATCGCCATCGCCGTCGCCACCACGGCCCGCACACACGGTTACGACGTCCTGCTGCTGACCGGCGAGGAAGGCCCCGACGCCGTGCGCCGGGTCACCGGCAGCGGGCTCGCCGACGCGATGATCCTGATGGACGTCGAACTCGACGACGAGCGGCTGCCATTGCTGCGCGGCACCGACCAGCCCTCCGTGCTCATCGGGCTGCCCGCCGACACCAGCGGACTGACCTGCGTCGACCTCGACTTCAAGGCGACGGGCGCGTTGTGCGTCGAGCATCTGGCGATGCTCGGCCACCGCGACATCGCTGTCATCGGCGAGGCCCCCGGAGTCTACGAAAGGCACACCGGTTTCGCCGAGCGCACCCTCGACGGACTCCGCTCCCGGGCACGGGAGTTGGGCGTCGGGGTGCTGCACCGGCCGTGCGAGGGCGGTTACGACGCCATGGCCGTCACCCTCGCCCGCATCCTCGACGAGCGCCCGGGCACCACCGGCTTCATCGTGCAGAACGAGCAGGCCGTCGAGCCCCTGCTCGGCCTGCTGCGCCAGCAGGGACGTGCCGTGCCCGAGGACGTGTCGGTGGTCGCGGTCTGTCCGGACCAGGTCGCCGTCCAGGCCTCGGTGCGACTGACGTCCGTCGCCATCCCCGCGCAGGAGATGGGCCGGCACGCCGTGGAGCGTCTGGTCGCCAAGCTCGACGGCGGGACCGACGAAGTCGTCCTGATCTCCCCCGAGTTGACGGTCCGGGCCAGCACCGGCCCGGCCCCGTCGGGTCCCTGACAGCCCGCACACCGTGCCGGAGCGGCACGCCCCTGTCTGCACTCCTTCAGGAGCACCCCTCGTGAATCAGCCTGCCGAAATTCAGCCCAAGGTCAGTCTTGCGCAGTCGTCTCCCACCCTCGGCACGTTCCGCGAGCGGGACGGCGCCCTGGAGTGGAGCGGCCGCCAGGAGACGGTGCGTGTGGAGCCCTGGGGTCCGGACGCGGTCCGGGTGCGGGCCCGGCTCGGTGGACCGATCCTGGGCGGACTGCCGGGCGCCCTGCTCGATGAACCGCCGGCCACCGAGAGCTCCGTGAAGATCGGTGACGCGGAAGGACAGCTGACCGTGGGCGCGCTGACCGTCCACGTCGACGCGGAGGGCCAGATCCGCTTCCTGCGCAGCGAGGACTCCGCCGAGCTCCTCGCGGAGGAACGCGCCCACTTCTGGTGGCCGGGCTCCCGCCTCTACACCGCCGTCGGAGGCGGCCACCACCGCCTGGAGCAGCGCTTCGCCGCCTACGACGACGAGAAGCTGTTCGGCCTCGGCCAGCACCAGCACGGCCGCTTCGACCAGAAGGGCCTGGTCCTCGACCTGATCCAGCGCAACGCCGAGGTCGGCATCCCGGTGCTCTCCTCCAGCCGCGGCTACACCCTCCTGTGGAACAACCCGGCGATCGGCCGCGTGGAGCTGGCGCACAACGGCACCCGCTGGGTGGCCGACTCGGCCCGCCAGATCGACTACTGGATCACCGCGGGCACCCCGGCCGACGGCCAGCGCCGCTACAGCGCGGTGACGGGACGTACGCCGATGCTGCCCGAGTGGGCGGCCGGCTTCTGGCAGTGCAAGCTGCGCTACCGCACCCAGGACGAACTCCTCGCGGTGGCACGGGAGTACAAGCGCCGGGGCCTGCCCATCAGCGCCATCGTCTGCGACTTCTTCCACTGGACGCATCTGGGCGAGTGGAAGTTCGACCCGAGCGAATGGCCGGACCCCGGGGCGATGGTGCGTGAGCTGGAGGAACTCGGCATCAAGCTGGTGGTGAGCGTGTGGCCGTCCGTGTCGCCGCTGAGCGAGAACCACCCGGTGATGGAGCAGCGCGGCTACTTCATCGGCACCCAGTACGGCCCGATGGCGCACGCCGACTGGCCCGACAAGGAGGTCGCCTCCACCGTCCAGGTGGCCTTCTACGACGCCACGAACCCCGACGCCCGTGAGTTCGTGTGGTCCAGGGTCAGGGAGAACTACCTGGAGCCGTACGGCATCACGGCCTTCTGGCTGGACGCCTGCGAGCCGGAGCTCAAGCCCGGGTTCCAGGAGAACCTGCGCTACTGGACGGGCCCCGGCCTGGAGGTCGGCAACAGCTACCCGGCCGAGAACTCCCGCACCTTCTACGAGGGTCTGCGGGCGTCCGGCTCCGGCGACGACGAGATCGTCACCCTCAACCGCTCGGCCTGGGCGGGCAGTCAGCGCTACGGCGCCGCCCTGTGGTCCGGCGACATCGGCACCGACTTCCCGACCCTGCGCCGCCAGATCGCGGCCGGACTCAACACGGCCCTGTCCGGCATCCCCTGGTGGAACACGGACATCGGCGGCTTCCACGGCGGCGACCCCGACGACCCGGCGTACCGCGAGGTGATGGTCCGCTGGTTCCAGTTCGGCGCCCTGTCCCCGCTGATGCGTCTGCACGGCTTCCGCGACCCGGGCATGCCGCTCGGCCCGGAGATGACCGGCGGCCCGAACGAGGTGTGGTCGTACGGCGAGGAGGCCGGCGCGATCCTGGAGCGCTACCTGCGGCTGCGGGACCGCCTGAAGCCGTACGTGCTGGACGTGATGCGGGAGGCGCACGAGGAGGGGCTGCCGCCCATGCGTCCGCTGTTCCTGGAGTTCCCGGAGGATCCGGCGGCCTGGTCGGTGGACGACGCGTATCTGTTCGGGCGGGATCTGCTGGTGGCGCCGGTGCTCACGGCCGGCGCGACGGCGCGGACGACGTACCTTCCGGCGGGGGCGACGTGGACGGACGCGTGGACCGGAGCGACGTATGAGGGTGGTGCGGCCGTGACGGTGGACGCGCCGCTGGACCGTATCCCGTTGTTCCTGCGGGACGGTGCGCGACTGCCTGTCGCCGAGTAGCCGATCGCTGATCACGCGGTCGCCCGCGCCCCTCACGGGGCGCGGGCGGTCCTGTCTCTGGTCAGTTGCGGCAGACGGAGGCCAGGGAGCGGGTGAAGGCCGCGGTGTGCAGCAGGTCCGGGTGTTTCTCGTGGATGACGTCGATGGCGGCCACGGTGAGTTCCGGGCGGCAGGCCGGCGCGGCGCGCCGCGTCGAGGTGTCGGCCAGGGACCGGACCAGGTCCGTGTTGATGCGGTTGATGGTCCGGCGGACGGCATTCAGGTCGGGCTTGGTGGTCGGGGCCTGGTCGGGGCGAGCGGTCCAGCGGGCGTACAGGCCGCGCTGGACGACCTTGTTCGCCTCGATCTGGTCGCGGAAGATCCGGCGGACCTCGTCGGGGTCGGCGCCGATCTGCCGCGCCTGGGCGGCGACGGTGTCGAGGACCACCTGCTCGCGGGCCGGGTCGTCGATGGGGCTGTCGGTGCCCCACTTGGCCGCGGCCACCAGGTCGGCGGTGGCGAGGCGGTCGGCGGCGAGGGAGGCCACCGGGCGGAGAGGGGAGGCCATGGGTGCCGCTGCCGCCGCCGCTGTGCCCGACGTGGCGAGCAGTGCGGCGGCGGCGATCGTGCCGATGCGGAGGGGGGCGGGGAGTCGCATGGTGTCCATGAAACCCCACCCCGACTACGTTCCGGAGGTGGAATCCGGCGCCACTGCGGCGCCGAAGGCCACGGCGGTCACCACGCCTCCAGGGAGAGGACGTGGTCTTCGCCGGCGACGAGGTCGAGCGGCCGTGTGCCGGAGGAGGTCCGGAGTTCGACGCGGTGGGTTCGGGTGGGGCGGATCAGCGCGGTCGCCTGCCGCAGGCTCCAGGTGAGGTCGAGCGCCGCCCCGAACCGGGTGCGGATGCCCAGCAGTCGGCCCTTCGGGTACGCCGCCGGGAGCGCGGGCAACAGGACCAGACGGTCCGGCGTCGACTGCACGAGCATCTCGATCAGCACGGCGGGCAGGGTGTGCGCGGCGTCGGCGTTGTAGACCTCGCGGTCGGGGTAGTGCGCGCTCATCAGGGAGGCGTGGAAGAAGTCGCCCTTGAGGACCTGGCCGAGGGCGTGCGTGACCCGTTCGCCGTCCCGCAGGCGCGCGGCGACGAGGGCGTGGTGCAGATGCCCGTGGGCGGAGTCGTTCTCGGCGCCGCGCAGTTCGAGCGCCCGGTGGGCGGCGGCCGCGAGCTCCGGGGTGTCGTACGGGTTGATCTCGTCGAGCGGCCAGACGCCGTAGAGGTGGCTGAGATGGCGGTGGTCGTAGGTGTCGTCGAGGCCGGGCCAGGCCCATTCGGCGAGGGCGCCGTCGGCGTTGATCCGGTGCGGCGGGATCCGCTGCGCGAGGGCACGCCAGCGGTCGGCCTCGGGGCTGCCCGGGTGGTGCGCAGCGGCGGTCAGCAGTGCGTGCCGGGCGGCCGACAGGTCCATGGCCGCGTTGATCGTGCCCCAACTGGCGTTCGCGGGGCGGTTCTCGGGCGAGTAGGAGGGGACGACGACCAGGTGGCCGTTCTGGTCGGTCCGGTCGAGGAAGTCCTCGTAGAACAGGGCGACCTGGGCGAGGGCGTGGGCGGTGCGCGGATCCCGGGTGCCGCGCGTCTCGTCGTGGTCGACCAGCGGCTTGAGCAGCCAGTCGGCGCCCGCCGTCCACAGGTGCAGCGGGTACTCGCGGTTGAAGTGGTACGTCAGCCCCGACTCGCCGTCGGTGTGGGCGGGGGCGACGACACCGCGGGCCCCGAAGACCGTGCGGGCGTTGACGGCCCAGTCGGAGAGCTGACGCTGAATCAGTGACGCGTGTGCCTCGGTCACTTCGGGGAGCGCGGCGGCCGCCGCGGAGGCCGTCTGGAGGTTGAGGTTGGCGTCGTTGGTGAACGCCCCCGACCAGGCGGTGTTCCAGTCGCCGGTCCACAGTCCGACCAGACGGGGCGGGAACAGGCCGCTCGCGGAGAGCAGGTGGTAGCGGCCGGCGGCGAAGAGACGCTCCAGGAGGGCGGGGCTGTCCGGGCGCGCGAGCAACTCCGAGCCGCACAGGGCGCGTTCGGCGGGTTCCGCGTCCAGGTCCAGGGTGACGCGCTCGTAGGCGGCCCGGTGGCGTTCGGTGTGGCGCTCCAGGAGGGCGTCGTACGGGTCCTCGCCGTCCGGCAGCAGTTCACGCAGGGCGTGGGCCTGGGACGTCGTATCCAGCTCTCCGGTGTGCCGCAGCACCCGGGTCAGCAGCAGGACCGACTCCGCGCCCTCGACCCGCACCCCGGGGGGCGTGAGCGTCGCCCGTCCGCCCGCGGGCACGACGAGCGTCACGCCCGTGTACGCCATGGCGCTGCCGGGGTAGCGGACGCGCAGGGTGAGCAGGGCGCCGTCGGGGGTGAGCACCGCTCCGTCGCCGACGGCGAGAGCCGTGGGCGCGCTCGGCAGCCGGTGGTCCAGGGCGATGTCGAGGTCGGCGGCGGTGACGTGCTGGACGATCACGTCGTCGGCGCGCGACACGAAGACGCGGCTGCTCCGGTCGTCGCAGACCGTCTTCACGACGCCGGTGGTGAATTCGACGGAGCGGCGGTAGTGGCGCGCCTCCTCGCCGGGTGCGGTGCGCAGCCGTATCTGGAAGGCGGGGTGGAAGGGCTGCACCCACTGCAGGTCACGGCCGTCGGTGAAGGTCTCGGCGGCGTGCAGCTCACCTGCCAGCAACTGGTCCTGCAGCAGGGGCAGTTGATCGGCCAGCTTGGGCGGCTGGGCGTTCTCGCTGCCGTTGGGGCGCACGAGGGTGTGATGGGTGACGACGACCCGTTCGTCGTTCGGACCGCCGAACACGAGGGCGCCGTGATGGCCGTTGCCGCTGAGGAAACCGTCCTCCCAGCGGGCGGCGGGGAGGGGTTCCCAGGTTCCGTGGGCGATGTCCGTCACCGCAGCACCGCCACGTCGTACCGGCCCAGGGTCAGCTCGCCCTCGACGGTCGTCCCCGTCAGCAGGTCGTGGTGGCTGCCCGGCAGCTCCACTGTCACCGACTCACGCCCGTGGTTGAGCACGAAGAGCAGATCGCCGCGGCGGACCGCCTCGACCTGGTCGGGCAGACGGTCGAGGACGGGCCGGGCGCCGGCGTCGGCCGCGACCTGCGCGAGGAGGTCGCGCAGCGCCTCGGCCTCGGGGAGCGTGGAGACGTACCAGGCGCTGCCCCGGCGCAGGACGGCGGGCATCCCGTCGAGCTCGCCGCCCTTGTACGTGGCCTCGGCCGTGGCGCCCTCGCCGACTTCGATCTCCTCCGACCACAGGGTCCCGCGGAAGCCGTCGGTCTGCGCGGTCTCCTCCGGGTCCAGCGGCCACCACTCGTGCAGCGTCCGGATGCCGAACAGCTCGCGCAGGCGCGGGTCCATGCCGCCGGGGCGCACCCGGTCGTCCTCGTCGGCAACGCCGGTCAGGAAGCCACAGACGAGGGTGCCGCCGCCGCTCACGTACGCGAGGAGGTTGTCGACCGCCGCGTCCGTGAGGGCGTACAGCTGGGGGACGACGACCATGCGGTAGGCGGTGAGGTCGTGCTCGGGATGGGCGAAGTCGGTGGTGAGGTGGGCCTGCCACAGAGCGCGGTGCCAGGCGGTCAGGACCTGGGGGTAGTCGACCTGGGTGGAGAGACGGCCCTCGTGGGCGCCGGCCCACCAGGAGTGCCAGTCGTGCAGGATCGCGATGTCGCGTCCGCTGTGACTGTCCGTCACCTCCTCACTGATCCGGGCGAGTTCGGCCCCGAGCTGCTTGACCTCCTGGTAGGTGCGGCCCTGCTCCCCCGCGTGACTCAGCATCCCGGAGTGGAACTTCTCCGCGCCCTGCCGGGACTGCCGCCACTGGAAGTAGCAGACGGCGTCGGCGCCGCGGGCGACGGCCTGGAGGGACCAGAGACGGTTGAGGCCGCGCGGCTTGGGGTGGTTGACGCCGCGCCAGTTGACCGGTCCGGCCGCCTGCTCCATCAGCATCCAGGGCCCGCGGGCCTGCGAGCGGGTCATGTCCTGTACGAGGGCCCCCTGCTGGGCGCCGAGGGGGTCGCGCGGGTCGGGGTAGATGTCGACGGAGACGACGTCCTCCTCCTCCACCCACCGCCAGGCGTCCTGCCCGACCCACAGCGGCATGAAGTTGGTGGTGACGGGGACCTGGCCCGGTGTGTGTCGCCGCACGATGTCCCGCTCGGCGATGTAGCACTCCAGAAGCATGTCGGACGTGAACCGCTTGAAGTCCAGGACCTGGCCCGGGTTCTTCATGTAGTGCGCGTGGCGGGGCGGCAGGACCTCGTTCCAGTCGCCGTAGCCCTGACTCCAGAAGGCGGTGCCCCAGGCGGAGTTGAGCTCGTCGAGGGTGCCGTACTTCGCCTGCAGCCAGTGGCGGAAGCGGGTGGCGGCCTCGTCGCCCCAGTCGAAGGTGCAGTACTCGTTGTTGATGTGCCACATGGTGAGGGCGGGGTGGCTGCCGTAGCGGGCGGCGAGGTCCTCGGTGATGGCGGCGGCGTAGCGGCGGTAGGCGGCGCTGGAGTGCGAGAAGTGCTGCCGCCCACCCCACCATTCGGTACGGCCGTCCTCGTCGCGGGGCAGCGACTCGGGGTGCAGACGGCCGAGCCAGGGCGGGGGCGAGGAGGTGGGGGTGGCGAGGACGACACCGATGCCGTTGTCGTGCATCAGGTCCATCAGCCGGTCGAGCCAGCGGAACTCCCGTGCCCCGGGGCTGGGTTCGAGCTTCGCCCAGGAGAAGACGCCGAGGGTGACGGAGTTGACGCCGGCGTCCTTCATCAGCCGGACGTCCTCGGGCCAGGTCTCCTCGGGCCACTGCTCGGGGTTGTAGTCGCCGCCGAAGAGGATGCGGCCGCGGGTGGCGACACTCAGGCCGGGCTGGGAGTTCGGGGGCATCAGACGGGCTCTCCGTACTGGATTCCGCGCCCGTTGGTGGCGAGGTAGACACGGCCGTGGAGGCGGGGGTCGCCGGTGATGGCCGCGCCAGTGTAGCCCCACCGGTGCTGGTCGTCGTTGATCCGCGTCCAGGTCTTCGCCTCGTCGTCGGAGCGGTACACGGCGGTGATGGTCTCGGTGGAGCCGACCATGTACACCGCCGGGTAGGAGGCGCCCCGGGCGGCCTTGCCGAAGCCGAGGGTGTACGACGCCCGGCAGCTGCTCACCTTGGTGAAGGTCGCACCGCCGTCGGTCGAGCGGTACAGGCCGTTCCGCTTCAGGCTCAGCCACAGATGCCCGGAGCGTCCCGGGGTCACGGCCAGCTGGAACTCGCTGTCGCCCGAGTTCAGGCCGGTGGCCCGCGCGGCGAAGGTCCGGCCGCTGTCGGTGCTGGCGTGCAGTGTGCCGGTCGTGGCATTGCGCCAGCAGTAAGCGGGGGCAGCGGCCTCTGCCTCGGCAGCGTGCGCGCGGCCGGGAAGAAGCGGTACGGCGGTGCCTGCGGCGGCGGCCGCGGCCCCGGCGAGAACGGCACGCCTGCTCAGGCGGGACGCGTGCATGACACATACCTCGTTCTGCAAGAGGGGTGAGTTCCATGAGAGGGGGACGCGGAAGGCGCTTAGGGGCGCGGGGCAGTATCAGTGTGCGGCTCCGCCGCGTGGGCGCGACCAGCCACAACGAACTGCAGCCGCCACACGACAACAGGCACCCCACCGAGTAGGCGCAGGTCAGCCCTTCACTGCGCCGGTGAGCATGCCCTTCTTGAAGTGCCGCTGCACGAACGGCGACAACACGGCCACCGGCAGCAGAGCCATCACCATCACCGCCATCTGCACAGCAAGCCCGGACAGCTGCCCGGTCCTGATGGCCTGCCCCAGTCCCACCGGCGCCTCCTGCTTCTGCACCAGCTGGATCATGACGTTCTGCAGCGGCATCATGTCCTGGTTGTTCAGGTACAGCGACGCGTTGAACCAGGCGCTCCAGTACCCCACGGCGTAGAACAGCGTGATGACCGCCAGCACCGCACGCGACAACGGCATCACGATCTGCCACAGAATCCGGAAGTCCCCGGCTCCGTCGATCCGCGCGCTGTCGGTGAGCTCCTGCGAGATCCCCATGAAGAAACCGCGCAGCACAAGGATGTTGAACACGCTGAGCGCACTGGGCAGGATCAGCGCGAGATACGAATCCGTCAGGCCGAGCGACTGCACCAGCAGATACGTCGGGATGAGACCGGCGCTGAAGAACATCGTCGCCAGCAGGACCATCAGGATCCACCGGTGCCCCAGCGAGCCGATCCGGGAGAGACCGTACGCGCACAGCACGGACACCGTCATCGAGAACACCGTGCCGACGAGGGTGACGAGGATGCTGATGATCGTCGCGCGGGTCACCTGGCCGCCACTGAGCAGTTCCTTGTAGGCGATGAAGGTGATGTCCTTCGGGACCATCACCAGACCGCCGGCCTCAGTGATCGTCTTCTTGCTGGAGAGGCTCGTGACGATCACGATCCACAGCGGGAAGAGGACGCCCAGGCAGGCGAGGCCCAGCACGACGCCCTTGCCGGCCGCGCCCGCCTTGGAGGGCTCCTCCTCCCAGGTCGGCCGCTCAGGGGCCGCCCACCTGAACGTCTTGCTCGCCGGTTCGTCGATGACCGCGGTCATTTCTTGTACACCCCCTGCTCGCCCATGAGATGGGCCACCTTGTTCGCGGCGAGGACCAGACCGATGCTGACCACGCCCTTGACGAGTCCGGCGGCGGCCGCGTAACCGAAGTCCTGGTTGCGGACGCCGTTCCACCACACGAAGGTGTCGAGGACTTCGGCGGCGCCCGGCCCCACGGCATCACGCTGCAGCAGGATCTGTTCGAAGCCGACGGTCAGCGCGTCCCCGACCCGCAGGACGAGCAGGAGCGCGACGACCGGGCGCAGCGCGGGCAGGGTGACGTGCCACATGCGGCGCCAGCGGCCGGCGCCGTCCATCGCGGCGGCCTCGTACAGGTCCGGGGAGACCGAGGCCAGCGCTGCGAGGAAGACGATGATCCCCCAGCCGGCGTCCTTCCAGACGCTCTGCGCGGTGATCAGGAACTTGAAGGTGGCCGCGTTGGTCATGATGTCGATGCCGCCATGGCCGTGCTCCCGCAGCAGTTGGGAGAGCATCCCGGCGCCGCCGAACATCTGCTGGAAGACGGCGATGACGAGCACCCAGGAGAAGAAGTGCGGCAGATAGAGGACGGCCTGTGCGAACGCCCGCACCCGGGGCCTGACCACGCTGTTGATGAGCAGCGCGAGCAGGATCGGGATCGGGAAGAACAGCACCAGCTGGAGGATGAACAGCACCAGCGTGTTCTGGACGGCGTCCCAGAAGGCCGAGTCCTGGAACATCTGCTGGAAGTTGGCCAGGCCGACCCAGGGGCTGTGCAGCATCGAGACGATGCCGTTGTCGCTGACGTAGGGGTCGTAGTCCTCGAAGGCGACGATGTTGCCGAGGATCGGCACGTAGTTGAAGACCACGAGCAGCAGCAGCGCGGGCAGCGTCATCAGCAGCAGCACGCGGTCGCGTCTGAACCTCAGCCGGAAGCCGAGCTTTCCGGCCCGTTTCCGGGAACCGGTGGCGTCGCCGGACGCCACCGGGGTCTTCGTCGGACTCGTCTTCGCCTCGGCCCTGGTGCGAGGCACCGTGCTGTGGGACACGGCCGTTCTCCTTGCCTCGGTACCGGGTCAGTTCGCCGAGCCGTTGTCGTCGAGCAGCTTCTTGTACCAGTCGCGCAGCTTGTCTCCGCCCTGCTTCTTCCAGTCGGAGACGGCCTGCTGCATGTCGCTGATCTTCCTGTGGCCGCGGAGGACGTCGTCCTCGAGCTTCTCGAAGTCGTTGGAGAGGTTGGTGTAGCGGGCGGGCTCGGTGATCTGCAGGCCCCAGAAGGACGACTTCTTGGTGAAGGCGCCCATCCGCTGCTGCCACTCGACGCTGGCCTTGGTGATGTCCGGGTAGTCGGGGTGGGCGATGGTCGCGGCGGGGCTCGCGACCATGACGTAGGCGTTGAGGACCTCGTTGTTGCCCTTGTCGTTCTTGACGGGCACACCGTTCTTCAGCGTGTAGTGGGTGCCCTCGACCCCGTAGTTGGTCATCATCCACTCCTTGGTGCCGTACGGCGCCGCGGTGACGTTGGCGACGGCCAGCACGTCCCGGATGACGGACTCGGATGCCTTCTTGTTGATGAAGGCGAAGATGCCGGCCGGCTGCTCGGCCCACAGGGTGGGGTTGCCGCCGTCGTGGCCGAAGAGGTCCATGCCCCAGACCTTGAAGTCCGGGTTCTGGGCGGCCTGGGCCGACTGCTGCCCCCACCAGTTGGTGATGTTGTTGTTCCAGATCAGGAACTCGCCGGAGCCGAACTTGCTGGCCGGGTCGGTGGCCTGGCCCGCCTTGAAGTCGGGGTGGACGTACCCGGCGGCGAACAGCTTGCGGGCCCACTCCAGCGCTTCGAGGTACTCCGGGGTCTCGATGCGGTAGGTCATCTTGCCGTCGGCGAGGTTCCAGCCGAGGGGCTTCTCCGAGCCGGAGAGCACGCCGAAGATCTCGAACGCGGTCCACTTCATGTCGCCGCAGGCCCAGCGCTTGGCCCTGGCGTTGGTGATCTCCTTGCACAGGGCCGTGAACTCGTCGGCCGACTTGGGGAGGTCGTACCCCTCCTTGTCGAAGATGTCCTTGCGGTAGAGCGGGATGATGCCCGTGACGTACGGGCTCGGCTGGGGCAGGCCGCGCAGTTTGCCGCCGAAGATCGACCGCTGCCAGGCGTCGGTCGGGATCGTCGCGAGGTTCGGGTACTCCTTGGCCTTGTCCCCGGACAGGTACGGGGACAGGTCGGCGAACTTGCTGGTGATGGCGCTGGGTATCTTGCCGCCCATGTTCCAGCCGGGGATGACCACCACGTCGGGGACGTCACTGGAGGCGAGGACCGCGCCGAGCTTCTGGTCGTAGGTGTTGCCGTCCTGGTTCTGCCACTGGACGTCGACGCCGATCAGGCTGTTCATCGACGTGTAGTACGGGTTGTTCTGCTTCGGCGGCGAGCCCCAGAACGGCGACATGATCGTCACCTTGCCGCCCTTGCCGAGCTTCTTCGGCACGGACGTCTTGAGGTCGGCCATCGCCAGCTCGCGGGTGAAGCCCATCGCCGAGCCGTTCTTGGACGGGATGTCCGGCGTCACCACATTGCTGGCCAGGTAGGCCGGGAGGATCTTCTTCGCGTTCTTCCCCGACGTCGTGCCCCCGCCCGACCCGCCGTTCGAACTCCCACACGCGGCAAGCAGAGGCATCCCGCCCGCCACCGCTGCGGTGGCGACCGCGGTGGAGGCGAGGAAGCTTCTCCGGCTGGGCCCGGAGGAGGCGGAAGCGGCGTTCGGCGTCATTGCGTCAACCCTTCATGGCGCACCAGGACACCCGGCGGTGGCCGTCGGCTGCGGTGTCTTGAGTGGAACTGGCTGAGCTGAAGCGCCCCTACGATCAATGCCTTGGGGCCTCGTAGTCGAAGCGCTTCGATGTGGTGTGAGGCTAGGTGAACTGCTGGGGGTGCACAAGGGTCCCTTCCAAGATTCCTCCGAGCTGTCTCAACTGACCTTTTCTTATGTGCCCCTTGAAGCGACGGTGAGCGTCTCTTGACACACGGCCGTACGTCGAATGAGCATCGAAGCGCTTCGAAAGGCTAAGCCGCTCCATCGCAAGGGGATCCCCACGTGACCGCACACACGCCGCCCACGCCACCGTTCCGCGACCCGCAACTGCCGTTCGCGAAGCGCATCGACGACCTGTTGGAGCGGCTCACGCTCGACGAGAAGATCTCCTTCCTGCACCAGTTCGTGCCCGGGGTGGAACGCCTGGGCATCGAGGCCTTCCGCACCGGGCAGGAGGCGCTGCACGGTGTCGCCTGGATGGGGCCGGCCACCGTCTTCCCGCAGGCCGTGGGCCTCGGCGCGACCTGGAACACGGACCTCGTACGCCGGGTCGGCGAGGCAGTGTCCAAGGAGATCCGCGCCCTGCGCGCCCACGACGACCGCGTCGGCCTCAACGTCTGGGCCCCCACCGTGAACCTCCTGCGCCACCCCCTGTGGGGCCGCAACGAGGAGGGCTACTCCGAGGACCCGAAACTGACGTCGGCCATCGCCACCGCGTACACCCGCGGACTGCGCGGGGACCACCCGACGTACTGGCGCACCGCCCCCGTCCTCAAGCACTGGCTCGCCCACAACAACGAGACGGACCGGGCCACTTCGTCGAGTTCGGTCCGCCCCCGCGTGCTGCACGAGTACGACCTGCGTGCCTTCCGCGAGACCGTCGAGGCGGGCGGGGTGGCCGGGGTGATGCCGGCGTACAACCTGGTCAACGGCCGCCCCAACCACGTCTCCCCGTACCTGCGCGAGCACCTGCGTGCCTGGACCGACCAGGATCTGCTGGTCTGCTCGGACGCGGGCGCGCCCTCCAACCTGGTCGACCACGAGCACTACTACGACACCCACGAGGAGGCGACGGCGGCCTCGCTGCTGGCGGGCGTCGACAGCTTCACCGATCACGGGACGGACAGTTCGCAGATCGCCGGACGGGTCAACAAGGCGTATGCGGACGGTCTGTTGACCGAGGCCGACATCGACCTGGCCGTCCGCCGCCAGCTCTCCGTCCGCTTCCGGCTCGGCGAGTTCGACCAGGCCTACGACCCGCACGCGCTCACCGCGGAGTTCGACACCCCGCACCACCAGGCGCTCGCCCGGGAAGCGGCCGAGCAGGCGGTCGTGCTCCTCAAGAACGACGGACTGCTGCCGCTGGCCCCCGGCACCCGCCTCGCCGTGGTCGGCCTGCTCGCCGACGAATGCAAACGCGACTGGTACAGCGGCACCCTCATCCACCGCTCCACCCCGCTGGAGGGCCTGTACGAGCGGTTCGGCGCCGAGCACGTGGAGTTCGCGGAGGGCGTGGACCGGGTGCTCCTGAAGACGTCCTCCGGTGCGTTCGTGCACGTGCCCGCGGCCGTCGGCGCCACCGACGAGGTGCGCGGTGCCGAGGGCGCCCTCGACCCGGCGCTGCTCGCGGGCCGCACCGACCTGCCCCCGCTCACCACCGCCACCGACGGCACCGAGTTCGCCCTGGTCGACTGGGGCGAGGGCGTCCTCACGCTGCGCGCCCCCGACGGCCGCTATCTCTCGGTGGCCGACGACGGCTACGTACGTGCCTCCGCGGACCAGCCGGGCGGCTGGGTCGTGCAGGAGACGTTCCGGCTGGAACCTCATGAGAGCGGGCACCTCCTCAGGCACATCGGTACGGGTCGCCACGTCTCTGTCGCCGCGGACGGAGTAAAGGTTGCCGACGAGAATCCGGAAACGTTCGAGCTCATCGTGACCGAACGCGGCGACGACGCAGTAACGCAGGTCACTGCCGGGGCGGACGTGGTGCTGGTGGTCGCGGGCAACGACCCGCACATCAACGGCCGCGAGACCGAGGACCGCAGCACGCTGCGGCTGCCCGCCCAGCAGGAGCGCATCCTGCGCGCCGCCCGCGCCGCCAACCCGAACACGGCGCTCGCGCTGATCTCCGCGTATCCGTACGCCATCGAGACCGCCTCCCTCCCGGCGGTGCTGTGGACCGCGCACGGCGGCCAGGCCGCGGGCACGGCTCTGGCCCGTGTGCTGTCCGGCGACGTCTCCCCCGCGGGCCGCCTCCCGCAGACCTGGTACGAGAACGACGCCGACCTGCCCGACCTCCTCGACTACGACGTGATCGGCGGCCGCCAGACGTACCTGTACTTCGAGGGGACGCCGCTGTTCCCGTTCGGGCACGGCCTGTCGTACACGTCGTTCGCCTACTCCGACCTGTCGGTGCGCGTCGAGGGCGGGACGGCGCACGTCGCTTTCACGGTCACCAACACCGGTGACGTCACGGCCGACGAGGTCGCGCAGCTCTACACGCGCGCCGTCGAGTCCACGCTCCCCCGCCCGCGCCGCGAGCTGCTCGCCCACCGCCGGATCACGCTGGCGCCCGGCGCGCGGGAGCAGCTGTCCTTCGAAGTCCCCTTGTCCGCCTTCGAGTTCTGGGACGTGGCCCGGGGCGGATGGCGCCTGCAGTCGGGCCCCTACGACCTCATGGCCGGCGCCTCCAGCGAGGACATCCGCCTGCGTACGACGGTGATCCTGGACGGCGAGCCGGGCGCCCCGCGCCCCGTCCTGCGGCACGGCCTGAACGCGGCCGACTTCGACGAGCAGAGCGGCGCCGCGATCGTCGACCGTACGAAGACGTCGGGGGACGCGGTGACGTCGCTCGCGGACCGGAGTGCCGAACTGATCTACCGCGACTGCGACTTCGGGGACGGCGTCACGGAGGTGACGGTCACCGTGGCCGGCGAGGGCGTCGTGGAACTGTCCCTCGGCGGGGGCGCGGTGCTCGCCTCACTGACACCGGACCCGGCCGATCCGGACGACCTGTACGCCTACACCACGCTCGGCGCCGGCATCGTCGCCGAGGGCGTGCGCGACGTACACCTCAGGCTGCGCGGCCCACTGCGGCTTGCGCATGTCGGCTTCTCCGGTTGAGGGTCCGGAGAAGGCCGATTTGAAGAAGGGGCCCGGCACCGGAAGGCATCGGTGCCGGGCCCCTTCGGGAGCCTATATGAAAATGGTTCCCATTAGCTAGCCATCCATCGGCTAGAGCGCGAGCCCGGTCAGGACCAGCACGCGCTCGTACGTGTAGTCGTCCATCGCGAACTTCACGCCCTCGCGTCCCACACCGGACTGCTTGGCACCGCCGTACGGCATCTGGTCGGCGCGGTAGGAGGGGACGTCGCCGATCACGACACCGCCGACCTCCAGGGCGCGGTGGGCGCGGAAGGCGGCCTGGAGGTCGTGGGTGAACACGCCCGTCTGGAGGCCGTACTTGGAGGAGTTGGCGGCGGCGAGGGCCTCGGCCTCGCCGTCCGTCTTCTGCACGGTGAGGACCGGTCCGAAGACCTCCTCGCAGGAGAGGGTGACATCGGCCGGTACGTCGGTGAGGACGGTCGGCGCGTAGGAGGCGCCGTCGCGGTCGCCACCGGTCAGAAGGGTGGCGCCGGACTCGACGGCCTCCTTGACCCAGGACTCGACGCGCTTGGCCGCGTCCTCGCTGACCAGCGGGCCGACGTCCGTCTTGTCGTCGCCCGGGTCGCCGGTGACCTGGGCCTCGACGGCGGCGACGATGCGCGGCAGCAGGCGGTCGTACACGGAGGCGTCCGCGATGACCCGCTGCACGGAGATGCAGGACTGGCCGCCCTGGTAGTTGGAGAACGTCGCGATGCGGGTGGCGGCCCAGTCGAGGTCGGCGTCGCTCGCGAAGTCGCCGAGGACGACGGCCGCGCCGTTGCCGCCCAGTTCCAGCGTGCAGTGCTTGCGCGGCACCGAGTCCATGATCGCGTAGCCGACCTTCTCGGAACCGGTGAAGGAGATGACCGGCAGGCGCTCGTCCTGGACCAGGGCGGGCATCTTGTCGTTGGCGACCGGGAGGATGCTCCAGGACCCGGCCGGGAGGTCGGTCTCGGCGAGCAGGTCGCCGATGATCAGGCCGGAGAGCGGGGTGGCGGGTGCCGGCTTGAGGATGATGGGCGCACCGGCGGCGATCGCGGGCGCGATCTTGTGGGCGCACAGGTTGAGGGGGAAGTTGAAGGGCGCGATGCCGAGCACGACGCCCTTCGGGAAGCGGCGGGTGAGGGCGAGACGGCCCTGACCGCCGGCGTCGGTGTCGAGGCGCTGGGCCTCGCCGCCGTTGAAGCGTCGGGCCTCCTCGGCGGCGAACCGGAAGACGGAGACGGCGCGGCCGACCTCGCCGCGGGCCCACTTGATCGGCTTGCCGTTCTCGGCGGAGATCAGCTGCGCGATCTCCTCGGTGCGCTCCACGAGCCTGCGGCTCACGTGGTCGAGGGCGGCGGCGCGGACGTGGGCAGGGGTGGCGGCGAAGTCCTCGCGGACGGCGTGGGCGGCGGCGACGGCCTCCTCGACCTGGGCGTCGCTCGGCACGCTCACCTTGCCGACGAGCCGGCCGTCCCACGGGGAGGTGACGTCGAAGGTGTCCTCGCCGGTGGCCTGGCGGCCGGCGAGCCAGAAGGCGGTGGTGGCTGCGACGTTGCTCTGGGGCATGTGCGGGTCCGGCCCTTCCGCGTTAGGGGGTGTGCGGGGTGGTTGTGGGTCCACGGTAGGGCGGTGGGGGCGGGGGTGCGCTTGTCCGGGGCGTACTGGTCGGCGGGCGGGGTGCGCCGGATTGGCGCGGTGGTGGGTGCGAGGGGTTGCACGGGGTGCACGGGAGGGGTCTTTCGCCCCGCCGCCCTTGCCCGTCCCCTCCCCAGGGGCTCCGCCCCCGGACCCCCGCTCCTCAAACGCCGGAGGGGCTGAAATCAGCCAGGGCTGGTTTTACCCCGGGCTGGAGTCGCCTGCCGATGTCGCCTTCAGGGCAAGCCACAGTTCCATCCGTACGTCCGGGTCGTCCAGGGATCGGCCGAGGATCTCCTCCACCCTTCGCATCCGGTAGCGCAGGGTGTGTCGGTGGACCCCCAGGTCGGCCGCTGCCGCGTCCCACTGGCCGTGGTGGGAGAGCCATGCCCGCAGCGAGGCCACCAGATCGCCGCGCCCGGTCGCGTCGTGCTCGTACAGCGGGCGCAGCAGCCCGTCCGCGAACGCCTTCACCGCGTCGTCGGCGAGCAGGGGCAGCACGGATCCGGCCGCCAGCTGCTCGTGCGCCACGCACACCCGTCCCCGGCGCCGGGCCACCGACAGCGCCTGTTCGGCCTGCTTGTACGCCGCCGCGGCCGCGATCGGCCCCACGGGCGCCGACAGCCCCACCACGACCTCGTCCCCGTCACCGCCGGCCGGCTCCCGCGCGGCTTCCAGGGCCGCCGCGTACTCACCGCACGCGGCGACCGCCGCACCTCCGTCGGGGGCCAGCACGATCAGCCGTTCCCCCTCGGGCACGACCAGTACGGCCTCCCCCGCCCGCGCGGCCGCAGACTCCACGGCCTCGGCGAGCGCGGCCAGCGGGTCGCCGCCGGCGTCGGCGGCCACCCTCGTGGCCGTCTCGGCGACGATCATCCGGAAGGGGGCGTCGAGGAGGCCTCCGTACAGGTGGCCCGCGACGGCACGCGCATGGTCCGGCTCCCCCGCGAGGAGCATGCGCAGCACCGCCGCGCCGATCCGCTGTTCCGCGGCGTGGAGCGACCTGGAGCGTTCCGTCGTCAGTGTCAGCAGCGCGATCGCCGAGTGGACCGCGTACCGCTCGGCCGTGCCGAGGGCCGCCGCGGTGCCCACCGCGAGCGCCGCGCGCGGGCGGCGCCCGGTGCCCAGGGAGTGCAGTTCGACGCGGTCCTCGTTGTCCGGAGGCCCGACCACCGAGGACGCCGGCGCCGGCCGCTCCCGCAGCCGCTCCACGTCCGCGGTGAGGCGCGCGGCGCGCCTGCCCGCCCACTCCGGTGCGGTGGCGACGACGGCGCCCGAGGCGTCGTAGAGCGCCGCCCAGCCGTCGACCTGCGAGGCGAGTCCGGCGAGCAGGCCCTCAGGACCGTCGGTGAGCGCCTGCTTCGTCAGTTCCCGCTGTGCGGCGAAGCCCGCCGTCACCGCCCGGTACTGGTCGGCGGCGATCTCGGCGGACACGGCCTTGCTGATGGCGAGGAAGGGCGTGCGGCGCGGTACTTCGAGCAGCGGCAGCCCTTGCTCCCGAGCCGCGTCGACCAGCGCCTTCGGGGTCTCCTCGTAGTTGACGCCGACGGCGAAGCCGAGGCCCACCACGCCGGCCTCCGCCAGCCGCTTCACATACCGCCGCATCGCCTGCGGATCCTCGGCGTCCAGCTTCAGCGCGGTGATCAACAGCAGCTCCCCGCCGTCCATGTAGGGCACCGGATCGGCGAGCTCGCTGACATGCGCCCAGCGGACGGGCACGTCCAGGCGGTCCTCACCCGCGCGCACGGTCAGCTTGAGCGCGGAGTGGTGGACGAGCGAGGCGAGCGTCGGGGGCATGAGGCCTTCAGGTCGGCGGGACTGTCTGCGGAGATCACGCGAACAGGGTGATCTTTTGGCCGCCACGTATGAACGACCTCTGCCGATTCTGCCTCACCGTACGGTCACGCGTGCTGTGACGGAGGGACCTATCCCCTCAGATCCACCAGCAGCGGTGGCGCGTGCTCCCCCTTCACGTTCGTCAGCGACAGCACCGCATGCCCCGGCGGCACCCCGTGCGCCAGCTCGGACGCCGACCACCGCTCGCGTTCGACCTGCCGGACGGTCACGGCCCGCTGGGTCGGCGCCTTGCCGGTGATCACGCGGCGCAGTACGTGCAGGGCCTTCCCCGCCGGGGTCTCGGCGATGATCTGCCGGTCGGTGACGTCCCGCGCCTCGGTCCACTCCTTCCCCCACACCTCGGCGAAGTCCTGGCCGTCCCACGGGGTGAGCCCGGACAGCGCCATCCGGCATCCGGTGGAGCCGAGCAGCGGACCGCGCAACGGCCTCGGTACGTCGTCCAGGGAGCGCAGGGTGAGCACGGCGCCGGCGTTCGCCGACCGCAGCCGCTGGATCCCGCGCACCGCCTCCGGGGTCACCACCCCGGACGCGTCGTCCAGCACCAGACAGGCGAACAGTGACCGGTCCTCGCGCATCGCCACGCTCGCCGTGAACTGTGCGAGCACCAGCCGTGCCAGCATCCGCGAGGCGTCCGCGTGCCCACGCTCGGGCAGGTCGATGCGGACCCGCACCGGGTGGTCCAGGGCCTTGAGGGAGAACGGCTTGGACTGCCCGGACGTGTCGAAGAACGCGGCGAAGGCGGGCCGGTCGAGCAGCGCCACCCGGTCCGCGAGCACCGCCGCCACATCACCTGGGTGCCCCAACTGCCGCTCTCGCGCGTCCAGTTCACGCAACAGCGACTCCTGGCCCGAGCCCTGCAGCGCCGTGCGCAGCGTGTCCAGCGGACCGGGCGCTCCGTCGAGCAGCTGCCGCAGCTCCGGCACGGAGGGGAAGCGGCCGTGGACCGCCCGGAACGGTCCCAGAAGCTGGGCGAGCACGGTCGTGGACCGACGGCTGTCACTGCCCGGGTGCGGATCGGCGAGGTCCCCGACCAGCGCCTCTGCCAGCACGGCCGCGGCCTCGTCGGGGTCGCCGCTCCCGCCGTACAGGTCCAGGTCGTACACCGATTCCGGATGCCCGATCCGTACGACGACGTCGTACGCGTCGACCGGCCCGAGCCCCGCTCCCGCCGCGCCGACCACGACGACCGCGGCCCGTCCGGCGAGGGCGTGCAGGCACAGCGACTCGGCGAGCGGCCGCACCACCGTGCCGGTCTTGCCGGAGCCGGCCGGGCCGACGGCGAGCAGCGAGGTGCCGAGCAGATCGGGGTCGAGGCCGAGGCCGGCGCCGCGGTAGGCGTACGGGTTGCGGGGGTCGTCGGCGGTGATGCCGAGCCGCACCTGCCCGGTCAGCAGGTCGTGCCGGGAGAGCCGGGCCGGCAGGTCACGCTCCCCGGAGGGGTGCAGACAGGCGGCGGCGCCGTCCTTGAGCACGGCGCCGGTGAACGCGGCGAGGGTGTGCCGGCCGCTGCGCACGCCCTGCCAGGCGCGGACGATCCGGGCGTGGTCCACGTCCCGCATCAGCCCGGAGCGGGCCTCGCCGGCGAGGCGCTCGGCGGCGTCGACGGCTCCGGCGGCGCGGAGCTGGGGCCACTCGGCGGGGTCCTGTTCGGGGGCGGGCGGGCGTTCGGTGCGGGGCGCCGACCGGCGGTTCCAGGCGGGCGGGCCGTAGCGGCGCCAGATCTCGCCCCACCGTCCGAGCCTGCCGACGCCGATCATGATGACCAGGGCGATCAGCACGTAGTAGGCGTAGACGACCACGACCGAGGCGAAGCTGTGGGGCTCGGCCCAGGAGCCGGGGATCATCGCGTAGAGCGGGAGCAGCCACCAGCCGCCGAGGTAGCCGTTCCACAGCAGCGACCAGATCAGCCAGCCGACGAGGAAGGCGATCACCGCGCCGCTGACCAGTTGGCGGGCGGGGATGAGTTCGGGCTCCTCCTCCGGCCGGGGCCGGTGCCCGAACCGCCACACGCCCGGCGCCACCTCCGGCCGCGGCGCGCGCAGCCACGTCAGGAACGCCGACCCGTCCGGCCGCGGTGGCACATCCGGCGCCGCGGGAGGCCGGGCCGGCATCGCCGGAACCTGCGGTGGCCCCGCCGGACGCGGCACAGGATTCGCGTGCGTACCCCGTGCGTCGTGCGTGCCGTCGCTGTCCATCGCCCTCGCTCCCTGACCAGCCGTTCCGTCCTCAGCGGTCAATCTAACGCCCCCGCCAAGGGAGTTCACCGCTTACGCGGCCGCGAGCGTGGAGCGGAACCGAACCCGGTGGTGACCGTCCACCCGTACCCGCCATGTCCACCACGGACAACCCGAATCCCCGACAGCGCCCACATGGAGCATGCCCACCCCCCTCTCCCGGCCCTAACCTGCGAGAAAAGAAGACAAGAGTCCGCAAGGCCGCACACCCCCAGGAGCCCCTCATGAGTGCACTTCCGCAGGAGCGCCGGATCGTCACCGCCATCCCCGGTCCGAAGTCGCAGGAACTGCAGGCCCGCCGTACCGCCGCGGTCGCGCAGGGCGTGGGCTCCGTGCTGCCGGTGTTCACCGCGCGCGCGGGCGGCGGGATCATCGAGGACGTCGACGGGAACCGGCTCATCGACTTCGGTTCGGGAATCGCCGTGACGTCCGTCGGCGCGTCCGCCGAGGCCGTCGTACGCCGCGCCTCCGCGCAGCTCGCCGACTTCACCCACACCTGCTTCATGGTCACTCCGTACGAGGGCTACGTGGAGGTCGCCGAGGCCCTCGCCGAGCTGACCCCGGGTGACCACGCCAAGAAGTCCGCCCTGTTCAACAGTGGCGCCGAGGCCGTCGAGAACGCCGTCAAGATCGCCCGTGCGTACACCAAGCGCCAGGCCGTCGTCGTCTTCGACCACGGCTACCACGGCCGGACCAACCTCACGATGGCGCTCACGGCGAAGAACATGCCGTACAAGCAGGGCTTCGGTCCGTTCGCGCCCGAGGTCTACCGCGTCCCGGTCGCCTACGGCTACCGCTGGCCGACCGGTCCGGAGAACGCCGGCCCCGAGGCCGCCGCGCAGGCCATCGACCAGATCAGCAAGCAGGTCGGCGCCGAGAACGTCGCCGCGATCATCATCGAGCCGGTGCTCGGCGAGGGCGGCTTCATCGAGCCGGCGAAGGGCTTCCTGCCGGCGATCAGCCGGTTCGCCCAGGACAACGGGATCGTGTTCGTCGCCGACGAGATCCAGTCCGGGTTCTGCCGTACGGGCCAGTGGTTCGCCTGTGAGGACGAGGGCATCGTCCCCGACCTGATCACGACGGCGAAGGGCATCGCGGGCGGTCTCCCGCTCGCCGCCGTCACCGGCCGCGCCGAGATCATGGACGCCCCGCACGCCGGGGGCCTGGGCGGCACCTACGGCGGCAACCCGGTCGCCTGTGCCGGTGCGCTGGGCGCCATCGAGACGATGAAGGAGCTCGACCTCAACGCCAGGGCGAAGAACATCGAGGCGGTCATGAAGAGCCGCCTCGGCGCCATCGCCGAGAAGTTCGACATCATCGGCGACATCCGCGGCCGGGGCGCGATGATCGCCATCGAGCTGGTCAAGGACCGCGCGACCAAGGAGCCGAACCCGGAGGCGACCGCCGCGCTCGCCAAGGCCTGCCACCAGGAGGGCCTGCTGGTCCTGACCTGTGGCACGTACGGCAACGTGCTGCGTTTCCTGCCCCCGCTGGTCATCGGCGAGGACCTGCTGAACGAGGGTCTCGACATCATCGAGCAGGCATTCACGCGCATCTGAGCCAAACGGAATCCGCAGGTCACACACAGGGTGCACACCACATGAGCACCATCCGCCCCAGCCCTTGCGGCTCCTGCGATTCCGGGGCCGGGGCGGCCGCCGTCAGGCCGTGTGAAGAAGGTGTGCGAGGTGGATGGCGTAACGCGATTCCGCCTGTCCTGAGCCCTTCGGCTGTCGTAGGTTCTACCCAGATGAGAGATACACCCCGCCCACAGGGGACTGTGGGCGACATCAGGACGGGGCCTCCCCAGCTTCGCCCTGGTCGTGCCCTCGCGCACACACACGGAGCTTCCGGCTCCGGATCTCCTCACCGATCGGACAGTCGCCCGCCCCAAACCCCCCGGGGTGGGCGTCGATCCGATCTGATCGGCCGCCCCGGAACCACCCCCCCTGTTCCGGGGCGGCCGGCCTCCTTTCTTCTCCTTCTCGGGCTTCCCGCCCTTCTCTTCGCGCTGATCACCTGGCAGGTCGTCTCCGACGGCCTGCTTCTGCGTGTGGACCGAAGGGTCAGCCTCGCCCTCACGCACCCGGACCGTTTCTCCGGTGGCCTCTCCGACCTGGGCAATGTCGAGGTCGCGGTGCCGGTGCTCGCCGTCGTCCTGGCCTACGTGGCCTGGCGGGGCCGGGCGTCCGGGATGTACCGCTGGTGGCTGCCGCCCCTCGCGGCGGCTCTGGTGATGGCGCTGGTCCCGGCCCTGATCGTGCCCCTCAAGGCCCTGGTCGACCGCCCGAGCACCCCCCTCATGCCCCCGTCGACCGGCTACTACCCGTCCGGCCACACCGCGACGTCCGCCGTCGCCTACGGCTCGGCGACCCTGCTCCTGCTCCCCTGGCTGCGCACGGCGTACGCCCGCCGCGCGCTGGTCGCCGCCTGCGCCGTCGTCACGCTCGCCGTCGGGTTCGGCCTGGTCCGGCGCGGCTACCACTGGCCACTGGACGTCGTGGCCAGTTGGTGCCTGTGCACGGTGCTGCTCACGTCTTTGTGGATCTTCCTGGTTCGCGTCGGCAGCACGGGTGGCCGACGCGAGAGCACTACGGAGGACGAGTAGACCTCTGGCCATCACCGGCCCGTCATGTGTCACCGGTCCGTCCTGTGTCAACGGCCCGTCATGTGCCCTCCTCGCTCGCCAGTCCCGCTGCCGCCTCGTGCATCGCCAGTTCGAGGAGCGCGGGGTCGGTGAGGGTGCCCGAGCCGTCCGGCGGGACCAGCCAGCGCACCCCACCGGTCGACCGTCCCGGGTACGGCACCACGATCCAGGTGCCGGCTCCCGCGGTGCGGATGCCCGTACCGAGCCAGCGGGCCGCGGTGCCCGGCGGCACGAAGAAGCCCATGCGCGCGTCCCCGAAGTCGACCAGGACCGGTCCCTGCCGGTCGAGGATGCGCGTGAGGACGTCGAGCGTGGGGTAGCCGAGCCGGCTCGGCAGGATGAGTACGTCCCAGGCCTTGCCGGCGGGCAGCAGCGCGATCCCCAGGGGGTTGCGCTCCCACTCCGAGCGGCAGGCCTCGGGATCCGGAGCAACGGATGCCAGCCACTCGACCGCCGTTTTCGCCCCAGCCATGTGGAGCCTCCCTGTCTCTCCTTGACGCTGATCGACGCTGATCGCGTCAAGGGAGAGAGGGAGGTCTCCTGGCAGGCATTACGCGGGTTTCCACACCCAGTTGAAGTGAGCTGGATCACATCAGATCGCACTGGATCACACGGGACCGCACCGGACCGCACCGGATCGCATTCAGCTGTCGAACCCGAGGCCCATTCTGTCCATCGTCCGCAGCCAGAGGTTGCGCCGGCCGCCGTGTGCATCGGCGCGGGCCAGCGACCACTTGGTGAGCGCGATACCGGTCCAGGCGAAGGGCTCGGGAGGGAAGGGCAGCGGCTTCTTGCGGACCATTTCGAGGGAGGTGCGTTCCGTGGTCTCCCCCGCCAGCAGGTCCAGCATCACCTCGGCACCGAAGCGGGTGGCACCCACGCCCAGACCGGTGTAGCCCGCCGCGTAGGCGACGTTGCCGTGGTGCGCGGTGCCGAAGAAGGCGGAGAAGCGCGAGCAGGTGTCGATCGCGCCGCCCCAGGCGTGCGTGAAGCGGACGCCTTCCAGCTGCGGAAAGCAGGTGAAGAAGTGCCCGGCCAGCTTGGCGTACGTCTCCGGGCGGTCGTCGTACTCGGCGCGCACCCGGCCGCCGTAGTGGTGGACCGCGTCGTAACCGCCCCACAGGATCCGGTTGTCGGCGGACAGCCGGAAGTAGTGGAACTGGTTGGCGCTGTCCCCGAGGCCCTGGCGGTTCTTCCAGCCGATCGACGCCAGCTGCTCGTCGCTGAGCGGCTCGGTCATCAGCGCGTAGTCGTAGACCGGGACGGTGTACGCCCGCACGCGCTTGACCAGGTTCGGGAAGATGTTGGTGCCGAGCGCGACCTTGCGGGCGAGGACCGAGCCGTAGGAGGTGCGTACGGCCATGCCGGCGCCGTACGGCTTCAGGGCCAGGGCCGGAGTGTGCTCGTAGACGCGCACGCCGAGCGCGAGGCAGGCACGTTTCAGGCCCCAGGCGAGCTTGGCCGGGTGGAGCATGGCAACGCCCCGGCGGTCCCACAGGCCCGCCTGGAATGTCGGCGAGTCGACTTGTTCCCGCACCGCTTCGGCGTCCAGGAACTCGACGCCGTCGGCGAGGCCCTCGCGCTCCATCTCCTCGTACCAGTCGCGCAGTTCCCACGCCTGGTACGTCTCGGTGGCCACGTCGATCTCGCCGGTGCGCTCGAAGTCGCAGTCCAGGGAGTGGCGGGCGACGGCCTTCTCGATCTCGTCGAGGTTGCGGGCGCCCAGCTCCTGCAGCCTGTGGATCTCGTCCGGCCAGCGGGTCAGACCGTTGGGCAGGCCGTGGGTGAGGGAGGCGGCGCAGAAGCCGCCGTTGCGGCCCGAGGCGGCCCAGCCCACCTCGCGGCCTTCCAGCAGGACGACATCCCGTCCGGGGTCGCGCTCCTTGGCGATGAGCGCGGTCCACAGTCCGCTGTAGCCACCGCCGACGACCAGCAGGTCGCAGGTCTCGGCGCCGGTGAGCGCGGGCTCGGCGTGGGGCTTGCCGGGGTCTTCCAGCCAGTACGGGACCGGCTGTGCGTCGGAGAGTGACTTTGTCCAACTAGGGGGTCTGGGGGTATTTCCCCCAGAATTGAGGGGCATGGCGCCTGGGGCCATGATTTCAACTCCCTACAAGGATTTTGCGGTTACGCCTTCTGCTTGTTGCGGCGATTACTGATAAGCATCGAGGAAAGCACCAGGAGTACGGCGACGAGGAACATGGCCGTACCGATGACATTGATCTGGACGGGCGTTCCGCGCTGTGCCGAGCCCCAGACGAACATGGGGAAGGTGACGGTCGAGCCCGCGTTGAAGTTGGTGATGATGAAATCGTCGAAGGAGAGCGCGAAGGACAGCAGCGCACCCGCGGCGATTCCGGGCGCCGCGATGGGCAGGGTGACGCGCAGGAAGGTCTGCGCCGGACCGGCGTAGAGGTCCTGTGCCGCCTGCTCCAGGCGCGGGTCCATCGACATCACACGCGCCTTGACGGCGACGACGACGAAGCTGAGACAGAACATGATGTGGGCGATCAGGATCGTCCAGAAGCCCAGCTGGGCACCCAGGTTGAGGAACAGGGTGAGCAGCGAGGCCGCCATGACGACCTCGGGCATCGCCATCGGCAGGAAGATCAGCGAGTTCACCGTGCCCCGCGCGCGGAACCGGTAGCGGACCAGCGCGAAGGCGATCATCGTGCCGAGAATCGTGGCGCCGGCCGTCGCCCAGAAGGCGATCTGGAGGCTGATCGACAGCGATCCGCACATGTCGGCGACGCCGCACGGATCCTTCCACGCGGCCGTGGAGAACTGCTGCCATTCGTAGTTGAAGCGCCCCTTCGGTTTGTTGAAGGAGAACACCGTGACGACGACGTTCGGAAGGAGCAGATATCCGAGTGTCAGCAGTCCCGCGATGACGACGAAATGGCGTTTGAGCCAGTTGACGACAGGCATTTAAACCAAGTCCTCCGTCCCGGCCCGGCGAATGTAGATGGTCACCATGAGCAGAATCGCAGCCATGAGGATGAAGGACAGGGCCGCGGCTGTCGGATAGTCCAGAATTCTCAGGAACTGCGTCTGGATGACGTTTCCGATCATGCGGGTGTCGGTGGAGCCGAGGAGTTCGGCGTTGACGTAGTCGCCGGCCGCCGGGATGAAGGTCAGCAGCGTGCCGGAGACCACGCCGGGCATCGACAGCGGGAAGGTCACCTTGCGGAAGGTGGTCCAGGGCCTGGCGTACAGGTCGCCGGCCGCCTCGTGGAGCCGCCCGTCGATGCGTTCCAGCGAGGTGTAGAGCGGCAGGATCATGAACGGCAGGAAGTTGTACGTCAGTCCGCAGACCACCGCGAGCGGGGTGGCCAGCACACGGTCGCCGGAGGTCCAGCCGAGCCAGTTGGTGACGTCCAGGACGTGCAGCGTGTTGAGGGTGCTCACCACCGGTCCGCTGTCCGCGAGGATCGTCTTCCAGGCGAGGGTGCGGATCAGGAAGCTGGTGAAGAACGGCGCGATCACCAGGACCATGATCAGGTTCCGCCAGCGGCCCGCGCGGAAGGCGATCAGGTACGCGAGCGGGTAGCCGAGGACGAGGCACAGGATCGTCGCGGCACCGGCGTACAGGAGCGAGCGCAGGAACTGCGGCCAGTACTCGGACATCGCGTCCCAGTAGGTGGCGAGGTGCCAGGTGACCTTGTAGCCCTCCTCCAGGGAGCCCGTCTGCACGGACGTGGAGGCCTGGTAGATCATCGGCAGCGCGAAGAAGATGACCAGCCAGAGGAGGCCGGGGAGCAGGAGCCAGTACGGCACCAGGCGGCCCCGCTTGCGCGGGGGCTTCTTCTCGGGGACCGGCGCCAGGGGTGGCGCCTCACTGAGCGTGGCCATCAGGCGGCCTCCTCCTCGACCTCGGCCACCCCGGCGTCGATGTCCTGATCCGCGTCGAGGCCGAAGGTGTGCGCCGGGTTCCAGTGCAGGACGACCTCGGCGCCGGGCACCAGCCGGGCGTCGCGGTCGATGTTCTGCGCGTAGACCTCGAACTCGGGGCAGACCGGGCTGTCGATGACGTACTGCGTGGAGACGCCGATGAAGCTTGAGTCGGCGATCCTTCCGGTGATGCGGTTGCGGTTCTCGTCGATCTCGCCCGCCTCGTCGGCGTGCGTGAGGGAGATCTTCTCGGGGCGGACGCCGACCAGTACCTTGCCGCCGGTCGTCGTCGGCGCGGAGCAGCGCGACTCGGGCAGCACCAGCTTGCCGCCGCCCGCCCTCAGGACGATGTCGCCGTCGCTCTTGGAGTCGACCTCGGCCTCGATGAGGTTGGAGGTGCCGAGGAAGTTGGCGACGAAGGTGGTGTTGGGGTTTTCGTAGAGGTCGGTGGGCGAACCGAGTTGCTCGACGCGGCCCGCGTTCATCACGGCGACCGTGTCGGCCATGGTCATGGCCTCCTCCTGGTCGTGCGTGACGTGGATGAAGGTGATGCCGACCTCGGTCTGGATGCGCTTGAGCTCCAGCTGCATCTGACGGCGCAGCTTGAGGTCGAGGGCACCGAGGGGCTCGTCGAGGAGGAGCACCTTGGGCGTGTTGATCAACGCGCGGGCGACCGCGACACGCTGCTGCTGACCGCCGGAGAGCTGGTGCGGCTTCTTGCGCGACTGCTCGCCGAGCTGGACCAGGTCGAGCATCTCCTCGACCTGTTTCTTCACGCTCTTGATGCCGCGCCGGCGCAGGCCGAAGGCGACGTTCTCGAAGATGTCGAGGTGCGGGAAGAGGGCGTAGGACTGGAACACCGTGTTCACCGGCCGCTTGTACGGCGGCAGGCTGGTGACCTCCTGGTCGCCGAGGTGGACGGTGCCGCCGGTGGGCTCCTCCAGGCCGGCGATCATGCGCAGGGTGGTGGTCTTGCCGCAGCCCGAGGCGCCGAGCAGGGCGAAGAAGGACCCCTGCGGCACGGTCAGGTCGAGCGGGTGCACGGCGGTGAAGGAGCCGTAGGTCTTGCTGATGCCGGAGAGGCGGACGTCGCCGCTGTTGTCTGTGGTCATCTTCGTCACGCCCCTGTGAGCTTCGCGAACTTCTGCTGGTAGGCCGTCTCTTCCTTCGAGCTCAGCGAGCGGAAGGCCACGGACCTCGCCTGCATGGCCTTGTCGGGAAGGATCAGCGGGTTGTTCGCCGCCGACTTGTCGAGCTTGGCAAGGTACGGCTTGACGTCCGCGACCGGACTCACGTAGTTGATGTAGGCGGCGAGTTCGGCGGCCGGCCCCGGCTCGTAGTAGTAGTCGATGAGCCGCTCGGCGTTCGTCTTGTGCCGCGCCTTGTTGGGGATCAACAGGTTGTCGGTGGACGTCATGTAGCCGTGGTCGGGGATGATGTAGCCGACATCGGGGTTGTCCGTCTGGAGCTGCACGATGTCGCCGCCCCAGGCGACACAGGCCGCCAGGTCGCCCTTGCTGAGGTCGGAGGTGTAGTCGTTGCCGGTGAAGCGGCGGATCTGGCCCTTGTCGACGGCCTTCTGCAGACGGGCTATCACCGCGTCGTAGTCGTCGTCGGTGAACTTCGCCGGGTCCTTGCCCATGTCGAGCATGGTCATGCCGACGGTGTCACGCATCTCGGTCAGCAGGCCGACCCGGCCCTTGAGCGCGGGGTTGTCGAGCAGGTCGGAGACCGACTTCACCTCGACGCCGTCGAGTGCCTTCTTGTTGAACGCGACGACGGTCGAGATGCCCTGCCACACATACGAATAGGCGCGGCCCGGATCCCAGTCCGGGCTGCGGAACTGGTCCGACAGGTTGGCGTAGGCGTGGGGCAGGTTGGCCGCGTCCAGTTTCTGGACGTAGCCCAGGCGGATCATGCGGGCGGCCAACCAGTCGGTGAGCACGATGAGGTCGCGCCCGGTGTCCTGGCCCGCGGCGAGCTGCGGCTGGATCTTGCCGAAGAACTCGTCGTTGTCGTTGATGTCCTCGGTGTACTTGACCTGGATGCCGGTCCGCTTGCGGAACGCGTCCAGCGTCGGGTGGCGCTTGCCGCTGTCGTCGACGTCGATGTACTCGGGCCAGTTGGAGAAGTTGATCACCTTCTCCTTCGCCGAGTGGTCGTCGACGGACACGCCGCCCTGCGATTTGCCGGCCGCGGGGATCCCGCAGCCGCTCAGCGCCGCGATGCCGCCGGCGGCAAGCGCGCCGCCCGCGGAGGCGCGCAGCACCGAACGGCGGGTCATGGCGGCCCGTCCGTTGCGGAGACTGCGTCGCACGGCGGCCGCTGTGGCCGGTGACAGGCGGTCGGGCTCGTACTGCTCCATGCGCGTGCTGCCCTTTCGGGAGGGTGGCGGCCGCCTGCGGACGACCGCCAGTTCTGCTATCGGTCCCCGAAGATGGTGCGGTGCCAGTCCTTCCTGGCCACCGCCGTGTTGTCGAACATGACGTGCTTGATCTGGGTGTACTCCTCGAAGGAGTACGTGGACATGTCCTTGCCGAAGCCGGACGCCTTGTAGCCGCCGTGCGGCATCTCGCTGATGATCGGGATGTGATCGTTGATCCACACGCAGCCCGCCTTGATCTCACGGGTGGCGCGGTTCGCCCGGTAGACGTCGCGGCTCCAGGCGGAGGCGGCGAGGCCGTACGGGGTGTCGTTGGCGAGCGTGATCCCATCCTCGTCGCCGTCGAACGGCAGGACCACCAGGACCGGCCCGAAGATCTCGGACTGGACGATCTCGCTGTCCTGGGCGGCGTCCGCGACGAGGGTGGGGCGGTAGTACGCGCCGTTCTCCAGAGCTCCCCCGGGAGCCTCGCCGCCGGTCACCACGCGCGCGTAGGAGCGCGCCCGGTCGACGAAACCGGCGACGCGGTCTCGCTGGACGTGCGAGATCAGCGGGCCGAGGTCGGTGCCGGCGGCGAAGGGGTCGCCGAGCCGGACGCTCTCCATGAGGGCGGCGGTCCGCTCGACGAACGCCTCGTAGAGCGGGCGCTGTACGTACGCGCGCGTGGCGGCCGTGCAGTCCTGGCCGGTGTTGATGAGCGCGCCCGCGACCGCGCCGTTGGCGGCGGCCTCCAGGTCGGCGTCGTCGAAGACCACGAAGGGGGCCTTGCCGCCCAGCTCCAGGTGGATGCGCTTGACGGTCGCGGTGGCGACCTCGGCGACGCGCTTGCCGACGGCGGTGGAACCGGTGAACGAGGTCATGACGACGTCGGGGTGACCGACGAGGTGCTCGCCCGCTTCCCTGCCGGTGCCGGTGACGATGTTGATCACACCGTCCGGGAGGCCGGCGTCGGTCGCCGCCTGGGCGAACAGCAGTGAGGTGAGCGGGGTGAGCTCGGCGGGCTTCAGCACGATGGTGTTGCCCGCGGCGATCGCCGGGAGGATCTTCCAGGCGGCCATCTGGAGGGGGTAGTTCCAGGGCGCGATCGACCCGACGACACCGATGGGTTCCCGGCGTACATAAGAGGTGTGGTCGCCGGAGTACTCGCCGGCGGACTGCCCCTGCAGATGCCGGGCGGCGCCCGCGAAGAAGGCGGTGTTGTCGATGGTGCCGGGCACGTCGAACTCACGCGTCAGCTTCAGCGGCTTGCCGCACTGCAGGGACTCGGCGCGGGCGAACTCCTCGGCGCGGTCCGCGAGCACGGCGGCGAAGCGGTGCAGCGCGTCGGAACGCTCGCCGGGGGTGGTGGCGGCCCAGCCGGGGAAGGCCTCGCGTGCGGCGGCCACCGCCGCGTCGACGTCGTCGGGGCCGGCGAGTTCGTACGTGTACACCTCGTCGCCGGTCGCCGGGTCGACGACCGCGTGCGTACGACCGGAGGTGCCCTTGGTGAGGCGCCCCGCGATGAACTGCGCGCCGTCCGCGAAGCGGTCCTGCGCCGGGAATCGTTCCGGGGTGGTATCGCCCGGGTTGTGCATGTCGCTCTCCTCCGCCGTCGCCCCGCGGCTCATGAGGTGGGTGGCGTAGCTCCAGCTCGATTTGACTGCCGATCCTGACAGAGCCGATGGCGTCCAACAAGTGATTCCGTTGTTGCCTTTTGGTTACGCGACGGAATCTGTCGACCAGGTGTCGAGTGAGCTTGGAAAAGGGGGGACGGAGTGTCAGTGGTGCCTGCCAGACTCGCGTGCATGGAAGAGATCATGGGAGAGATCGCGGGGCGGATCGCCTCCCGGGAAGCCCTGGTCAGGGAAGTCCGCGCCGGGGCCCGCATCAAGTATCTGCACTTCTGGGGTCACCGGGCACGGGCGGACGGCCGGGTGGGGTCGAGCTGTCTGAGTCAGTGGTGGCCGGCGGCGTTCACGGTGGACGGGAAGACGTATGCGACGGCCGAGCACTGGATGATGGCGGCCAAGGCTCGGCTGTTCGACGACGCGGAGGCGGAGCTGCTGGTGCTGGCCGCGGACCATCCGTCTCTCGCGAAGAAGGCGGGGCGGCTGGTGCGCGGCTTCGACGAGGAGACATGGAAGCGCGAGCGCTTCGCGATCGTGGTCGAGGGCAGCGTCCACAAGTTCACCGCGCACCCGGATCTGCGGGAGTTCCTGCTGGGCACGGGCGACCGGGTCCTGGTCGAGGCGAGCCCCATGGACCGCGTGTGGGGCATCGGCCTCGCGGCGGACACCGAGGCGGCGATGGATCCGGAGCGGTGGCGGGGGGCGAACCTGCTGGGGTTCGCGTTGATGGAGGCGCGGGGGCGGCTGGGCGGGGGCACCTGAGCCGGGTGGGCGGAGGTTGCCTGAGTCGACTGGGCGCGAGTACCGGAAGCGGCTCGGCACGGGTGCCGGAACCGACTGGGCACGGGTGCCGGAACCGACTGGGCACGGGTGGCGGAACCGGCTCGGCGCGGGTGGCGGAACCGGCTCGGCGCGGGTGGCGGAACCGGCTCGGCGCGGGTGGCGGAACCGGCTCGGCGCGGGTGGCGGAACCGGCTCGGCGCGGGTGGCGGAACCGGCTGGGCCGGGGTGCCTGAGTCGGCTCGCCGCGGGTGCCCGAGCCGACTGGGCCGGGGTCCCCGAGCCAGCCCGGCGCGGGGACCGAAACCGACTCGGCGCGAGTACCGGGCCGGTGACCGGCTGCCGCGCTGAACACACGCGGTCCGCCCGCGCGGGACCGCCTACTCGGGACCGCGCACTCGGGACCGCCCGCTCAAGACCAGGAGCGTCCGGTGTTGCCGGGCGGCCTGGACGTCAGAGGTGGGCGATGGTGGCCGCGATCATGACCGCACCGAGCACGATGCCGACGGCGCCGCAGATGATCCCCGCGAGGGCCTGGCCCGGGTTCGTCGACTCGCCGTGGCGGGCCTTGCCGCGGCTGATCACGCCGAAGATCACGGCCAGTACGCCCAGCACGACCGCGATCGGCCACAGACAGAAGACGACCACCGCGATGATGCCGAGCACGAGGGCGGCGGTGCCCATGCCGTTCCTGGGCATGGGCGTCATGCCGGGCCAGTTGTAGTAGCCCGGTCCGCCGTAACCGGCCTGGGGCGGATAGCCGTAGCCGTACGGAACCTGGCCGGGGCCCTCGGGGGCGATGGGCGGCGGGGGGATCGGCTCGCCGTGGGCATGAGGAGCGAAGGGGGCGGCGGAGCCGCTCGCGTGCGCCGCTGGGCCGGGTGGGGCGAAGGGATTGACCGGACCGCCCATCGAGGGCGTTGCGCCGGGCGGGGCGAAGGGGTTGGCCGGGCCGCCCGTCGGGGGCGTCGGGCCCTGTGGGGTGAAGGGGGTGGCCCAGGGCCGGGGGTGGGGCGGTGTGTCGTCGATGCCGGGCATGGACGTGACCGTCAGCTGGTCATGGACGGAAGGCCGCGGCGGGGTGGCCGGGCCGGGCTCGTCGGCCCCCTCCCCAGGGCCGTGCCCGGCAACCGTGTACCCGGCTCCCTGGCCTGCGACGGTGTGGCCGGGGCCCGCCTGGCCGTCGGGCGCCGGTGATGACCCCGGGTTCGGTTCCGG
This sequence comes from Streptomyces sp. NBC_00461, assembly GCF_036013935.1. NCBI lineage: Bacteria > Bacillati > Actinomycetota > Actinomycetes > Kitasatosporales > Streptomycetaceae > Streptomyces > Streptomyces sp. NBC_00461. The sequence continues at coordinate 7,051,448 of NZ_CP107902.1, read as the reverse complement.
GGCGGGGGCGGCGGGGCTGTCCGGCTTGGCCAGGGGGACCTTGGGTGCCGCGTCGCGCGAGCCTGCCTCCGACGGTGCGGCCCACGGGTCGCGGGCGGCCGGCGTCTGCGCGTCGTCGGACATGCGCGGAATCCCCTCTGTCGAACGTTCCGTCATGCTACGGCCCGAGCCGGGAGACCCGGACCCGGACCCACGGCCAAGGGCCCACGGCCAACGCCCTGTGGCCCGGCGCCCGCCCCGCCCGGCTTCCCTGCCCTGCCTGTCCTGCCTGTCCTGCCTCACCCCACCCCGCCCCACCCCGAGAACCGAACCCCCGGCCTACGATGATCCCGACCCACCGATCAGCCGATCACCCGCGCCCCGCCAGGCCCAAGCCGCCCGGGGCGCCGTTCCGGGGAGGAACTCTTGACCGAGCATCTCGACGCGTCCGCTGCCGTGCCGCGTGACCTGCACGCCTTCATCGCCGGACTGCCCAAGGCCGAACTGCACGTCCACCACGTCGGCTCCGCCTCCCCCCGGATCGTCTCGGAGCTCGCCGCCCGGCACCCCGACTCCAAGGTGCCCACCGACCCCGAGGCCCTGGTCGACTACTTCACGTTCACGGACTTCGCGCACTTCATCGACGTGTATCTGTCCGTCGTCGACCTGATCCGCACCCCGGAGGACGTGCGGCTGCTGACCTACGAGGTGGCCCGGGATCTGGCCCGGCAGCAGGTGCGGTACGCCGAGCTGACCATCACGCCGTGGTCCTCGACCCGCCGCAACATCGACGAGCGTGCCTTCATGGACGCGATCGAGGACGCGCGCAAGGCGGCCGAGGCCGAGTTCGGGACCGTGCTGCGCTGGTGCTTCGACATTCCCGGCGAGGCCGGCCTGGAGGCGGCGGAGGAGACGACGCGGCTCGCGACCGACGACCGGCTGCGGCCGGAGGGGCTGGTGTCGTTCGGGCTCGGCGGTCCCGAGATCGGGGTGCCGCGGCCGCAGTTCAAGCCGTACTTCGACCGGGCCGTCGCCGCCGGTCTGCGTTCCGTGCCGCACGCCGGGGAGACCACCGGCCCGGAGACGGTGTGGGACGCGCTCACTCACCTGCATGCCGAGCGCATCGGGCACGGCACCAGTTCCTTCCAGGACCCGAAGCTCCTCGCGCACCTTGCCGAGCACCGGATCCCGCTGGAGGTCTGCCCGACGTCGAACATCGCCACGCGCGCGGTCCGCACCCTGGACGAGCACCCGATCAAGGAGTTCGCCAAGGCCGGGATCGTCATCACGGTCAACTCCGACGACCCGCCGATGTTCGGCACCGACCTCAACAACGAGTACGCGGTCGCCGCCCGCCTGCTGGAACTCGACGAACAGGGTCTCGCGGCCCTCGCCAGGGGCGCCGTCGACGCCTCCTTCCTCGACGAGGCGGGCAAGGTCCGCATCCGCGAGGAGATCGACAGCTACACCTCGGCGTGGCTCGCTCCCTGACGCCCGCCACAATGGGGCCATGCAGAACGTGACCGCCGTGGCCCACCGCGGCGACCCCTACCGCGTCCGCGAGAACACGATCGCCTCGCTGCGTTCCGCGCTCGACCAGGGCGCAGACGCCGTCGAGGTCGACGTACGACTCACCAAGGACGGCGTCCCCGTGCTGCTGCACGACGCGACGCTGAAACGGCTGTGGGAGCACGAGCGGCCCCTCGCCTCCCTGTCGGCGGACGAGGTGCGCGGGCTCACGGACGGCCGGGTGCCGACGCTCGCGGAGGCGCTGGCCACCGCTGACGGCACGCGGTTGATGCTGGACCTGCCGGGGATGCGGGACGTACGGGCGGCGCGCCGCGTCGTTGACGCCGTACGGGAGGCCGGGGCGTCCGAGCGCGTCTACTACACCGCGGACTCCTCCGCGATGCTCGCCGTCCGCGCCGCCGACCCGTCCGCCGAGATCGCCCTGACCTGCACCAGCCTGGCGCCCCCGCGCCCAGCGCTGCTCGCGGCGGTGAAGCCGCGCTGGCTCAACTACCGCTTCTCCCTGGTCAGTCGCGAGCTGGCCGCCCGCGTCCACCACGACGGCTACCTGCTGTCCGTGTGGACCCCGGACACCCGCCGTTCCATGCGCCGCCTCATCGACTTCGGCGTCGACTCGATCACGACCAACCGCGTCGATGTCCTGTGCGCACTGCGCGACGGTGGCTACACCCGGGAGCGCTGAGGCACCGTCGCCGGATCGGCCGGCGTCGCACGGGTCAGGTACTGCGGGACCGGGGTGTCGTCCCTGCCGGTGTCACGGACCAGGCCGTAGCGGATCACGCCCTGGGCGGGGCCGGTGGTGACGTCCTTCTCGACGGCGTCCCAGGTGGTCGGGAAGACGCTCAGGTTGTAGTCGGCGCCGCGTTCGTTCACGGTGAGGGCGACGCTGCCGTCGAGGTAGAAGTACTCGTTCTGCCACATCTGCTGGGTGCCGGCCTGCGGGACGGTGTAGCCGACGGTCGAGTTGCCCATGCCGGTGGCGGAGCTGTCGGTGTCGCTGACGGGGTCGTCCATCCGGCGGCCGCCGCCCGAGGCGACGTGGAAGAGCTTGCCCTTCAGGCCGGTCCAGGCAGGCATGACCAGGCTGCCTGACCGGTACTGCGGTGCGATCTGCCAGCGGACCAGGACATAGCCCTGGCCGGTGAGCGTCACGCTGTCGCCGCGGTGGTTCATGACGGCGTGCGCCCCGCCGGTGCTCGTGACGCCGGACGCGGGCCGGTGCGGGAGGGCGGCGGGCGGGGTGTCCGGGTCGGGCGCCCTGTCGACGGCGTCGACGACGCTGCCGTAGAGCTGGGTCTTCTGCTTCGCCACGGAGGGGGACACCGAAGGGGACGGGGAGGGCGTGGGCGAGGCGGAAGGGGGCGGTGGGCGGTGGGTGCTCGCCGCCGTGGGGGTGATCACCGCGCGAGGGTGCGGGGGCGGGGTGCCCGGGGTCTGCGTGACGACGTACGCGCCGCCCGCGACGATGGTCGCCCCCGCCGTGACGGCGACCGCGGGCTTGGCCAGGATGCCGAGCACCTTGGCGGACCAGCCGATGGAGGTGGCGGCGGCCGCCGTCTTGCCGCCGAGAGCCAGCGACAGCGTGAAGCCGACCGGGACCGGTACGAGCGCGATGCCGACCAGCAGCCGCTCCGCCGGTACGACGGACTCGCGCGCGTCGCCGCAGTAGCCGCAGCCTCTGATGTGCCGGGCCAGCCTCTTGCGCCAGACCGAGTCGGGCCGCCCGTCCCAGCGGCCGGTCAACTCCCGCAGTGCGGGGCACGCCCCGTCCAGTGCGCGCACGATCCCGCGCGAGGTCTCCAGGCGCTCCTTCATCCGCTGGACGCGTACGGCGGCGTGCTGCCGGCTGATGCCGACGGCCGCCGCCAGGTCGCGCCGGGTCAACTCGCCCGCGACCTCCAGCCACCACAGGGACAGCAGTTGCCGGTCCTCGTCGTCCAGCCAGCGCACCGCCTCCGCCACCTCGCGCCGCTGACCTTCCAACTGGAGCCGCAGCACGGTGAGTTCGGCGAAGTCGGTGGCCTCCTGGGCGGCGCTCTCGTCCAGTTGCCGGGGGGATCTGCGGCGCGCCCGGTCCCGTATCTGCCGCATGGCGATCGCCATCAGCCAGGACCGGAAGCTGTCCGGGTCGCGCAGTGAGCCGAGGTTGCCGACGGCCCGCAGCATGGTCTCCTGCACGACGTCGTCGACGTCCGCGTGGCCGTTCAGGGCGCGGCCGACGACGTTGTAGACCAGCGGCAGCCAGCCGGCGACGAGGTCGTCCAACGCGTGCCGGTCACCGGCCTGCGCGGCCGCGATGGTGGCACGCCACTCCCGCCCGACCCTCTCTCCCACGTCTGCCCTCTCCCAGGTCATATGCCGTCCGACCGCACTTTCTCAGCCCGCACCGGGTATGTGGCTATGTCCGAGGTCACAGTGCGGTCCCGGTGCGGGCGGTACAAGGGGGCTCCCGGGTGTGGGGGAAGTGGGGGACGCGAGGGGAGACGGGGTGGAGGCCGACGGGATAACACTTTTTCGGGGAGCGGATCGTGCGGGCCGCCCTCAGGTGGCGAGCAGCGGGCCGGGATGCGGGGCGGCGGTCAGCGTCTCCAGTCGCTTGATCTTCTTCCGGACGACGTAGAGCGGGAGCACGCCGAAGACGCCGAAGGACATGTCGATCACCGACCACCACAACGGGATGCCGCGCAGCGGTCCGCAGATGAGGGCGAGCGGGATGATTCCGGCGCAGGCGATCATCGCGAACTCGACGACCCAGATGTTGCGTACGGGGTCGCGGTAGGGCCCGTAGAAGGCGACCGCGATGACGAGGTGGGCGAAGGCGAGCCAGTCCGTGCCGTAGAGGAGGAAGGGGTAGTCGGTGTCCGCGGTGTCGAGTCCGCGCCGGACACGCTCGATCCAGTCCGTGAGCGCGGGGAGGTGGTCGGGCACGGACAGAGCCCTGAGCGTCTCCTCGGTCCAGCGCAGCTCGTGCACCAGGGGGAACGCCGTGGCGCCGCTGAGCACCAGGCAAACGACGAACAGGACCAACCAGGCGCGGATGCCCTTCAACAGGGCGGCTCTGTCGTTCATGACGGCAGCGTACGCCTTTATTGAACGTGTTCAAAACCGTCTGCGCGAGGTGTCTCCCTTTCCGTGGTGGCTAGTGGCGGGGCGCGCTCGACGGCGTCGCGACGGCCCGGGACCCGGGCGCGGACGGCTGGATGGAGGCGGCTCGGGTGGGTATCGGGGCAACCGTCGCGGCGGTGGATCCGGACGGTTCGGCCGCGTTCGGCCCCCTGGTCGGTCCCGCGGTCGGTGCGGAGGTCGGCGGGGCGGAACGGGACGACCGGCCGGGCCCGGCACTCGACGGTACGGGCTTCGCCGGCCGGGGCGGCAGCGTCGAGGGGCTGCTCGCCGGGAGCGGGGCGAGGGGCACCGTCGGGGAGCCGGGGGCGTCGGAGGCCGTCAGGCGCAGCGGCAGTACGACCAGGGCGGCGACACCGCAGGTCAGGGCGGCACCGGCGGCCGCGCGCAGCATCCTGCGACGGGACGCGCCGCGGCGGATCGCCTCGTAGTGGCCGGGGGGCGCGCCGAGGTGTTCGGCGGGGGGTCGCAGGATGACGGTGAGCGGGTCGTCGGGGTCGTGGTCCGGGCCCTCGTCAGAGTGTGTGATCAAGGCTTCTCCTCAGGTGGGCGCGGAGCAGTTCGCGGGCCGCGTGGAGGTCGGCCTTGACGGTTCCTTCCTTGCGTCCGGTGAGCACGGACACCTCCCGGATCGGCATGTCAGCGTAGTAGTGCAGGAGGATCGGGACGCGCAGTCGTTCCGGGAGGGACTGCACGAGCAGGCGCACCGAGGGGTCGGCCTGTTCGGGATGCGGGGTCACCGCGGCCTCGGTGGTCGCCCGGCGTACGGCTCTGCGTTCGCGCTCCAGCTTGCGCCAGTGGTCCCGGACGAGGTTGGCCGCGGTGACGTAGAGAAAACCGCGCGGCTCCGCGACGGCCGTCCAGCGTGCCCAGAGCCGGGTGAACGCCTCCGAGGCGATCTCATGGGCCGTCTCGTCGTCGTCGACCAGCCGGCGGACCCAGCCGGCGAGACGCGGATAGAGGGCGGCGAACAGCTCGGACGCGTCCTTCTCGCGGGACCGTTTCAACGTTCTCCCGGGTCGTGGGGGGCTCGTGGCGTTCAGAGCGCTCAAAACGCTCGTGGCACTCGTGGCGCTCGTGGCACTCAGGTCAGGCAGGCCGGGCGGGAGGCTCACCGAGGAAGAGCCCGGACCGACGGCGTACGTTCCGTCGGCCCGGGATCCCGGTCGGATTCGGCCCGCCGACCGGCCGGTCAGGGGCTCGACGATCTCAGTGCCGCGAAGACGATCACGTTGTCGAGGTATCCGTCACCGCTCCGTTCGCCGCCGCACGTGATCAGCCGCAGCTCCGGCCGCTTGACGTTCCCGTACACCTCCTTCGACGGGAAGTCGGCCTTGGCGACGGTCCGCACGTCGGTCACGGCGAACACCGCAGCCGTGCCGTTCTCCAGGCGCGCCACGATCTGCTCCCCCTTGTGCAGGTCCTTCAGGTGCCGGAAGACCCCGTCCCCGTAGGCGCCGACCGTGACATGGCCGAGGATCACCGACGGACCGGTCTGCCCCGGCGTCGGGGAGTGTTCGTACCAGCCCGCCCGGTCGTGCGCCGCGATCGGCGGCACCTGCACGGTGCCGTCCGCGGCCAGGCCCAGCTTCATGACCGGGGTGTCGACCCCGATGGCCGGTATCCGGAGCCTGACCGGGGTCGATCGCCCCACCGCGGACACCGGCCCGGCGGCAGGTGGCGCGGAGGACGACGATGCGGAGGGCGAAGAGGCGCTCGCCCGGCTCCCGTCCGGGGAGTTGCCGCTCGTGGCGCCCGGGCCGCCGCAGCCCGCGAGGAGCGCGGCGAGCGCCGCGGCGGCGAAGGCGCGCCTGGAGAGCGGACTCATGCCCCGTTCGCCCGACGGCGGCGCACGAGGAAGACCGCGCCGCCGCCGAGGGCGACGGCCGCGGCGGCACCCCCGCCGATCAGAGTGCCCGCGCCCGACGAGTCCGAAGAGGTCGGCGCCACACCGGTGTTGGGCGCACCGCTCGGCACGACGGAGACCTGACCGCGCGACGGCGCCCGGGTCGGGGCCGCACTCGGCGCGGCGCTCGGGGCGGTGGTCGGGGTGGTGCTCTCGGCGGGGGCGGACGTGGGACCGGGGCTGGGCGCGCGGGTCGCGGAGGGGACGGGGCTCGGAGCCGCGGACGCCCCGTCGGCGAAGGCGGGCACCGCGCCCGCCAGCACGGCGGTGCACGCAACTGCCAAGGCACTGAGGCCGGTTCGGCGCATGAATCGCTCTCTTTCGTCGGTCCGCCCGGCGGTCGGCCGGGCGGGCTGTGTCACTGATCGAGCGGAGAGACGAGGCAGCCACGGCACAGGTTGTAAAGAGATGGCAAAGTCGACGGCTTCGGTGGGGCAATTGGTGACGACCGTGTGCGCGGGTCTTGAAGGAGGCTTGCGGCGCTCCTTGTCATGACGTAGTTACGTGAATCATGAACCTGTTCACCCGGGGTGCGTCCCTGCGCCGCCCGGCTCCCCCCACCCCGTCCACCGCAACCGCACCGCAACGCCCCCATCAGCCACCGGCGTTCGCCCCCACGGCGAATCTGTCGGATCCCGCACAGGCGGCGCTGACCGGCGAGTGGATGATCGACCCGGCGCACAGTCGTATCGGTTTCTCCGTCCGCCATGCCCTGGTCACGACCGTGCGGGGAGCGTTCACCGAGTACCAGAGCCGGCTCTACTTCGACGGCCGAGATCCGTCCCGTTCACGCGCCGAGATCGTGCTGTCCACCGCGTCGGTCGACACCGGTGTGGAACAGCGCGACGCCCATCTGGTCCACCGCGACTTCCTGGACGCGGCGACCTATCCCCATCTGCGCTTCGTCAGTACGGCAGTTCAGCTCGTGGGCAGCGACGTCTACCGCATGAACGGCGACCTGACCATCAAGAACGCCACCCGGCCGGTCGACCTGGAACTGACCTACATCGGCCATGTCACCGACCCGTTCGGGGACGAGCGGGTGGGCTTCGACGGTACGACCACCATCAACCGCTCCGAATGGGGCCTGACCTACAACCAGCGACTGGCGGAGGGCGGTGCCATGGTGAGCGAGAAGGTGCGCCTCCAGTTCGACATCGCCGCCATCCGTACGAGCCCGCGCGGCTGACGGCTCGAAGACCCGGTCGGCCTGCTCCGGCGGCGGTCCGGGCCCTTCGCCGACCGTCGTCGACCACCGCGATCACAGCGATCGGTGACGCCCACATCCAGGGCCACGGCGGCCGGGTCACAACCCCACGATCTTGTTCCAGCGCTTCGCGAACTCCACCCGCTCCGCCGAGGTGATGTCCCGCGCGATGACGAGCCGCGACCGCATCCCGGCGTCGGGGAAGATCAGCGGGTTCTCGGCCAGAGCCGCCGTGTCCTTGTCCTTCGCGTCGGCGAGGACGTGCTGGGCGGCCGGGACGGGGCAGACGTAGTTCACCCAGGCGGCGAGTTCGGCGGCGACCTCGGGCTCGTAGTAGTAGTCGACGAGCCGCTCGGCGTTCCTCTTGTGCCGGGCCAGGTCCGGGATCATCAGGGAGTCGGCCCACAGCTCCGCGCCCGCCTCGGGGACGACGAAGCGGATGTGCGGGTTGTCGGCCTGGAGCTGGATCACATCGCCGGAGTACGCCTGACAGGCCAGCACGTCACCGCTGACCAGGTCCTTGGTGTAGTCGTTACCGGTGAAGCGGCGGATCTGGCCGTTTTCCACGTACTTCTCGACCTGGTCGCAGACCTGGTGGAAGTCGGCGGCGGTCCACCGGGTGATGTCGACGCCGTTGCCCTGCATCAGCAGCGCGAACGACTCGTCCAGGCCGGACAGCAGGGTCACCCGTCCCTTGAGGTCGCGCGCCCACAGGTCGGGCACCTCCCGGATCTCGCGGCCCAGCCTGCGGCGGTCGTACGCGATGCCGGTGATGCCGGACTGCCACGGCACCGTGTACTTCCGGCCGGGGTCGAAGGCGGGCGAACGCAGCTGCGGATCCAGGTACTCGGCCACATTGAGCTGCTTCGCCCGGTCCATCGCCTGGACCCACCCCAGTCGCACGAACCGCGCGCACATCCAGTCGCTCATGACGACGAGGTCGCGGCCGGTCTGCTGGTGGTTCATCAGGGCCGGGCTGATCTTGCCGAAGAACTCGTCGTTGTCGTTGATCTCCTCGGTGTACTTGACGGAGATCCCCGTGCGCTTGACGAAGGCATCCAGCGTGGGCCGCCGGTTCGGATCGTCGTCGTCGGTGTCGATGTACAGCGGCCAGTTCGCCCAGGTCAGCCGCTTGTCACTGGCGGACAGATCGGCGGCTCCGCGATCACCGGGATGCACGTACGCGGCAGGCACCCCGCAGCCGGCCAGGCCACCGAGCGCCGCGCCACCGCCCAGCGCGCGCAGCAGGGACCGACGAGAGAACGAGGACGTCTTCGGCGTGAGGGGCATTGACGCAGCATGCCGCCCCCACCTGTGGCCCGACAATCGACGCAGCGTCGAGTGCCTCGCCCCGGTCCGGACACCCTGTCAAGCCGGGCAAGCCGGGTGGCGAGGGGCAACACGCGGCCCCGGACGGTCGGTTGACCGTCCGGGGCCGCGTACCACTCCGTGAGGACTGGAGGGCTGGAGGGCTGGAGGACAGCCGTCCAGCTACTGGCCCGTCCTAGCCGTCCAGCGACGTCATCACGTGCTTGATCCGCGTGTAGTCGTCGAACCCGTACGCCGACAGGTCCTTGCCGTACCCGGACTTCTTGAACCCGCCGTGCGGCATCTCGGCGACCAGCGGAATGTGCGTGTTGATCCACACGCACCCGAAGTCGAGCTTCTTCGACATGCGCATCGCACGCCCGTGGTCCTTGGTCCACACCGACGACGCGAGCGCGTACTCCACGCCGTTGGCCCACTCCACGGCCTGCGCCTCGTCCGTGAACGACTGGACGGTGATGACCGGCCCGAAGACCTCCCTCTGGATGATCTCGTCGTCCTGCTTCAGCCCGGACACGACGGTCGGCGCGTAGAAGTACCCCTTCTCGCCGACCTGGTGGCCACCGGCCTCGACCTTCGCGTGGGCGGGCAGCCGCTCGATGAAGCCGGAGACCTGCTTCAGCTGGTTGGGGTTGTTGAGCGGGCCGAAGAGCACGTCCTCGTCGTCCGGCTGACCCGTCTTCGTTTCGGCGGCCGCCTTCGCGAGCGCGGCCACGAACTCGTCGTGGATGCCCTCCTGGACGAGGACACGGGTCGCCGCCGTACAGTCCTGGCCGGCGTTGAAGAAGCCCGCCACCGAGATGTCCTCGACGGCCTTGGCGATGTCGGTGTCCTCGAAGACCACGACCGGCGCCTTGCCGCCCAGCTCCAGGTGGACCCGCTTGAGGTCCTTGGACGCCGACTCGGCGACCGACATGCCGGCGCGCACGGAGCCGGTGATGGACGCCATCGCCGGGGTCGTGTGCTCGACCATCAGCCGGCCGGTGTCACGGTCGCCGGTGATGACGTTGAAGACGCCCGTGGGCAGGATGGAGCCGATGATGTCGGCGATGAGCACCGTCGACGCGGGGGTCGTGTCCGAGGGCTTCAGCACGACCGTGTTGCCCGCGGCGAGCGCCGGGGCGAACTTCCACACGGCCATCATCATCGGGTAGTTCCACGGCGCGACCTGCGCGCAGACACCGATCGGCTCGCGGCGGACGATCGAGGTCAGCCCCTCCATGTACTCGCCGGCGCTGCGCCCCTCCAGCATCCGGGCCGCACCCGCGAAGAAGCGGATCTGGTCGACCATGGGCGGGATCTCCTCGGACCGCGTGAGTCCGATCGGCTTGCCCGTGTTCTCCACCTCGGCCGCGATGAGTTCCTCGGCGCGCTCCTCGAACGCGTCCGCGATCTTCAGCAGGGCCTTCTGACGCTCGGCGGGGGTGGTGTCGCGCCAGGCCGGGAAGGCCGCGGCGGCGGCCGCCATCGCGGCGTCGACGTCCGCCGGTCCGGACAGCGGCGCGGTCGCGTACGCCTCGCCCGTCACGGGGTTGACCACCTCCGTGGTCCGTCCGTCGGCGGCGTCCCGGAACTCACCGTCGATGTAATTGCGCAGACGACGCAGCTCGGTGCTCACTGCCGGCCCTCCAAGTTCGAGTGGATCCAACGTGTCCATTGGCTGAGACACCACCCTAATCCGCAAGCCCACGTTTTCAACACCCCTGATCGCCAGAAGACTACGAAATCCGCAGGTCTCAGTCCCGTAAACAACGAATTTCATCGGTTCACCCTTGCGGAACTGTCGAGACGTCGTGCACAGTGAGCCCGTGGCCAGTCGAAGCGCAGAGCACAGGGACTCCCGCGAGTCCAGGAACGGCACTCCTCATCTGGATGCCGTCTCCCTCGCCATCATCGAACAGCTCCAGGAGGACGGCCGCCGGCCCTACGCCGCGATCGGCAAGGCCGTCGGCCTGTCCGAGGCGGCCGTGCGCCAGCGCGTCCAGAAGCTGCTCGACCAGGGCGTGATGCAGATCGTCGCCGTCACGGACCCGCTCACCGTGGGTTTCCGCCGGCAGGCGATGGTCGGCGTCCACGTCGAGGGCGACCTGGACCCGGTGGCCGAGGCGCTGACGGCCATGTCGGAAGTCGAGTACGTGGTGATGACGGCGGGCTCGTTCGACATCCTCGCCGAGATCGTCTGCGAGGACGACGACCACCTGCTGGACGTCATCAACAAACGCATCCGGGCACTGCCCGGCGTGCGCTCCACCGAGAGCTTCGTCTATCTGAAGCTCAAGAAGCAGACCTACATGTGGGGAACCCGATAACCGTGAGGACCCGATAACCGTGAGCACCAAGGACCTCAGCCGCACCGCGTACGACCACCTGTGGATGCACTTCACCCGCATGTCCTCGTACGAGAACTCGCCGGTCCCGACCATCGTCCGGGGCGAGGGCACTTACATCTACGACGACAAGGGCAAGCGCTACCTCGACGGTCTCGCGGGCCTGTTCGTGGTCCAGGCCGGCCACGGCCGCGTGGAGCTCGCCGAGGCGGCCTTCAAGCAGGCGCAGGAGCTGGCGTTCTTCCCGGTGTGGTCCTACGCCCACCCGAAGGCCGTGGAGCTGGCCGAGCGCCTCGCCGACCAGGCCCCGGGCGACCTGAACAAGGTCTTCTTCACCACCGGTGGCGGTGAGGCGGTGGAGACCGCCTGGAAGCTCGCCAAGCAGTACTTCAAGCTGACGGGCAAGCCCAACAAGTACAAGGTCATCTCGCGCGCGGTCGCCTACCACGGCACCCCGCAGGGGGCCCTGTCGATCACGGGCCTGCCGGCCCTGAAGGCCCCGTTCGAGCCGCTCGTCCCGGGCGCGCACAAGGTCCCGAACACCAACATCTACCGCGCCCCGCTCTTCGGCGACGACCCGGAGGCCTTCGGCCGCTGGGCCGCCGACCAGATCGAGCAGCAGATCCTCTTCGAGGGCCCGGAGACGGTCGCCGCCGTCTTCCTGGAGCCGGTCCAGAACGCCGGCGGCTGCTTCCCGCCCCCGCCCGGCTACTTCCAGCGCGTGCGCGAGATCTGCGACCAGTACGACGTGCTGCTGGTCTCGGACGAGGTCATCTGCGCCTTCGGCCGCCTGGGCACGACCTTCGCCTGCGACAAGTTCGGCTACGTCCCGGACATGATCACCTGCGCCAAGGGCATGACCTCGGGCTACTCCCCGATCGGCGCGTGCATCGTCTCGGACCGTCTGGCCGAGCCGTTCTACAAGGGCGACAACACCTTCCTGCACGGCTACACCTTCGGCGGCCACCCGGTCTCCGCGGCGGTCGGCCTCGCCAACCTCGACCTGTTCGAGCGCGAGAACCTCAACCAGCACGTGCTCGACAACGAGGGCGCCTTCCGCTCGACCCTGGAGAAGCTGCACGACCTGCCGATCGTCGGCGACGTCCGCGGCAACGGCTTCTTCTACGGCATCGAGCTGGTGAAGGACAAGGCCACCAAGGAGTCGTTCAACGACGAGGAGACCGAGCGCGTCCTGTACGGCTTCCTCTCCAAGGCCCTGTACGACAACGGCCTGTACTGCCGTGCCGACGACCGCGGCGACCCGGTCGTCCAGCTCGCCCCGCCGCTGATCTCCAACCAGGAGACCTTCGACGAGATCGAGCAGATCCTGCGCGCGACCCTGACGGAGGCGTGGACGAAGCTCTGATCCTCCTGGATCGATCTTCGTGGACCGATCTTCGTTCTGGATGATCAACACCGGCCCCGGTGCCGCCCGTTCGAGTGAGAAACGGGGGCCCGGGGCCGTGTGCTGTCCGGCATCCCCACCTGAACTGCCTAGCGTGCCGAGTGACCGATCGGCCCTGTCTTCGTTCCCCCGCACGGGGGATGTGGCACGGCAAAAACGGATCTGAACCGAGGTGTACGCGGATGGTGGCCCCGCCGGACAACGACGTGCTCTGGGCACGAGCCCTGCACTTCCAGCACAGGGACGGCTCGCCCGCGCTCAGCGGCGTCTCGATCGGCGTCAAGGAGGGCGAGATCCTCGCCGTCAGCGGCCCCCGGGGCAGCGGCAAGACGACGCTGCTGCGCTGCCTGTCCGGCCTGCTGTCGGCCCAGCGCGGCGAGGTCTGGTTCAACAGCGCGCCGGTGCACACCATGGGCCCCCTGACCCGTGAGCGGCTGCGCCGCGACCGGTTCGGCTGGATCGACCCGGCCCCCGTGCTCGTACCCGAGCTGAACGTCTGGGAGAACGCCGCCCTCCCTCTGATGCTGCGCGGCACCAGCCGCCGTCGCGCGAAGACGGCCGCCCTGGAGTGGCTGGAACGCCTCGACGTCGGCGACAAGTCCCGTCGGCGCCCGCACGAACTGAAGCAGGCCGAGCGGCAGCGCGTGTCGATCGCGCGCGCCCTCGCCCCGGCGCCCACCGTCCTGTTCGCGGACGAGCCCACGGCCCCCCTGCACCGCGCCGACCGCGCCCACGTCCTGCGCACGCTCACCACGGCGGCCCGCTCGCACGGCATCACGGTCGTCCTGGCCACCCATGACGCGGAGACCGCGGCCCTCGCCGACCGCACGGTGTCGCTGCTGGACGGCCGGCGCGTGAACACGGTCCATCTGCCCCCGGTCGCCGAGGCGGAAGGCCGGGCCGCGTGCTCGCTCTCCGTCTGACCCGCGGCGCCCACCCGGCCGTACTGCTGCGCCGCGTCCTGGTGGCGCTGGCGTCGGCCGGCACGGGTTTCCTCCTGCTGTGCGCCCTCGGCTACGCGATGAGCCACGCGGAGGACCCCGCCGGCTCGGCCCTGCGTCTGGCCTGGTGCCTGACCCCGCTGGCCGCCACCGTGCACCTCGCGGTGGCGGTGGCCCGCACCGACCCGGCCACGAAACCCCGCGCCGGCCTCTCGGCCATCGGCCTGGGCCCGGCCGGTCTGATGGCGATCTCGGCCATGACCACGGCCCTGTCCTGCATGCTGGGTTCGCTGCTGGCGCTCCTGCTCTTCCTCCAGCTCCGCGGCGATCTCACCGGCCTGCCCTTCGACGGCGCGGCCTCGGCCTTCCTGGCCGCCGACCAGCCGTTGCCCTTCCCGGCGGCCCTGACCCTGCTCGCACTGGTCCCGGCCATCTCCTCGGTGACGGTGGCGTTCGTCCTGGCCCCGCGGGACACGAGGCCGGCCGCGGCACGGACGGCAGCACGCCGATACGGCCGCTTCGGGGCGTACGGCCGGTCGGTGGCACGGGAGACCTTCGGGGCGTACGGCCGCTTCGGCGCCCACCGGCGGGTCGCGGAGCGCCGTCCTGCCGCCGCCGCACCGCCGTCCGAAGGCCACCCCGCCTCTGCGGAGCCCCCTGTCACGGCCGCGCCCGACCCCACCCAGCCCCCGGCGCCCCACAGCGCCCCTGCTGGCCTGCCCTGGGGAATCTCCGTACTCACCGTCGGTCTGGCCGTGCAGGCCTACGCGGGCCGCACCTCGGCCGTACCCGGGCTCGCCCTCCCCGGCGGCCTCACCTCCGGCACCCCCGCGGTCGTCGTCGGCTGGGCTCTCACCGCCCTCGGCCTGGCTCTCGCGGGGCCCGGCCTGACCCATCTGTGCGGCCGTCTCCTGCAGGCGGCCCGCCCCGGCGCGCTGCGGCTGCTCGCCGGCCGCGTCCTGATGGAGGAGGCCACCCGCATCGGGCGCCCCCTCGGCGTCGTCTGCGCGGCCGCCTCCGGCGCGTTCGCCATGACGGCGCTGTACGAGACCAGTTCGTCCTCCCTCGGCCCGCTCACCACCGTCGGCACGTTCCTGGTCACCGGCTGCACCGTCGCCACGCTGCTCATCGCCGCCGTGGAGGCGAAGCACGCCCGGGCCGACACCACTGCCGCCCTGTTGCGCCTGGGTGCCCCCGCCACGATGCTGCGCAGTGCCGCAGCCCTCCGGGCAGGCACGCTGCTCGCCCTGTTCGGCCCGCTGACGCTGATCGTGGCGGAGCTGGCGGCCCTGCCACTGGCCCGCTGAGAACCCGTACGAAGGAAAATCCCGGGAGCCGATGAGTTCCGCGCGGGTCCCCGGTCTAACCCACCGAAAGGCACGCACCCGACGGGAGACCTCACATGTACCAGCAGATGATCTTCGTGAACCTGGCAACCGACGACGTCGACGCGTCGAAGAAGTTCTTCACGCAGCTCGGCTACACGATCAACCCGCAGTTCAGCAACGACGAATGCGCCTGCGTGGTGATCAGCGACACCATCATCGCGATGCTGCTGAGCAAGCAGCGCTACGCCGACTTCACGAAGAAGGAGATCGCGGACCCCACGAAGACCAGCGAGGTGCTGATCTGCCTGAGCGCGGAGAGCCGCGAGAAGGTCGACGAGCTGGTGAACAAGGCGGTCGCGGCCGGCGGCACCGCCAACGCCGATGTCCAGGACCACGGCTACATGTACGGCCGCTCCTTCGACGACCTCGACGGCCACAGCTGGGAGGTCGTGTGGATGGACCCGGCGGCGGTCCAGGGCTGAGACGTCCGCCCCGACATCGCTCTGCCTAGCATGGGGCCGTGCAGACGAGCCCGGCCCATGCGGCCCACCACGACGACCGCGAGATCGAGACGCTCGAGGACTTCGACGCGACCGTCTCGGCCCGCGGCACCCTCTCCGGCTACCGCGTGCAGGGCGTCGATCTGACGGACCGTACGCGGGAGTTGCTCACCACCGCCACCGCCGAGGCCGTCTTCCTCGGCTGCCCGATGCGCGAGGACGCGGCGGCGAAGGTCCGCGCCGACGGCGCCCTGCTCTTCCCGCCCGTCCCGCATCTGCCCTTCGACCCCTACCGCGGTCATCTCTACACGCCCGACGAGCTGTTCGCCTCACTGGACAAGGGGTACGAGCGGACGCCGGACGCCCTCGCGTACACCTGGTTCCAGCGCACCAAGGCCGACGGCGACATATACGCCTCGATGCTGCGCGCCGTCCACGACGACTCCGTCACCGACGCCCTCGACGAACTCCTGCGGGGCGCACGGGTGGTGGGTGTCATGGGCGGTCACGCGATGGCGCGCGGGACGCAGGCGTACGCCGGCGCGGCGCGCCTGGGCCGGGAGCTGAGCCGCGGCGGGTTCACGGTGGCGACGGGCGGCGGACCGGGGGCGATGGAGGCGGCGAACCTCGGCGCGTACGCGGCGCCGTACGACGACGCCATGCTGGACGAGGCCTGCGAACTCCTGGCGAAGGCCCCGTCGTTCGCGCCGTCGGTCAGCGAGTGGGCGCGGTACGCGTTCGAGGTGCGCGCCCGCTGGCCGAAGGGCAACCACTCGATCGGCATCCCCACCTGGTTCTACGGCCACGAGCCGCCGAACCCGTTCGCCTCGCACATCGCCAAGTACTTCGCCAACGCCACCCGCGAGGACGGCCTGCTGGCCCGCTCGAACGCGGGCGTGGTCTTCCTGCCGGGCGCCGCCGGCACCGTACAGGAGATCTTCGACAACGCGACGCCCAACTACTACGAGTCGCGCGGCGAACCGACGCCCATGGTGCTCGTCGACCGGGCGCACTGGACGGAGCGGTTGCCGGCCTGGCCCCTCTTGCGGGCACTCGCCCGGGAACGCTCGATGGAGTCCCGTATCGCACTCGTTGACCGGATCGAGGAGGCTCCGGAGGCGTTGAAACGTCTCGCTGGTTAATGAGAGTGCAAAGCCAACGGTCCAGGCCCGCCTTTGCATTGACACTCCTTATGGAACGCTTATAAACCTGTGAGTCTCATGGGGTACGTGAGGCTTCACCTCGACTGTCGTCTCACTTCCCGCCGTAAACCCCCCGCAGTTGCGCATCCCGTGAAGGGCAAACGTGTCCATAACTCGCCGTACCGCACGTCGTTCCGTGCAGATCCTGGGCGTTGCCGCCGCCTCCTCCGCGCTCGCGCTGAGCGCCGCGGGCAGTGCACTCGCCTGCAACATCAGTGAGTTCTCCGCCGAAGCCAAGTGCGACGGCAGCAAGGGCGTCATCTCGGTCACCGACCAGGACGCCTCCGGTACCCCGGCAACGGTCACCGTGTTCCTCGAGAACAACGGCGCCGACGTGCAGAAGGTCGGCGAGCAGGAGGTGACCGGCTCGCGCGAAGGCACGGTCGTCACCTTCTCCGAGGACTGGAAGCCGAACGCCGAGTACCGCGTCCACGTCTCGGCCGGCAGGGGCGATCGCACGATCGTCGACAAGGACATCACGCCGAACCTGACGACCCCGTCCGAGGGCTGCTCGAAGGACGAGTCGACGCCGCCCGCGACCCCGTCGCCGTCGGAGTCCACCACGCCTCCGGCCGAGGAGTCACCGACTCCGACCCCGTCGGCCTCCGAGAGCACCACCGCTCCGGCCGGCACCCCGAGCAACGCGCCGTCCCCGGCGGCCGGTGACTCGAACCTCGCCGAGACCGGCGCGAACTCCAACACCGGCCTGATCGCCGGTGTCGCGGGCGCGCTGGTCGTGGTCGGCGGCGGCGCCGTCTTCTTCGGCATGCGCCGTCGTGGGGCGAACAGCAGCCGCTGACGCCTCTCGCAGGACACCGCTGTGGCCCGTCCCCGTATCCCCGGGGGGCGGGCCTCAGTCGTTCAGAAGCTGGCCCGCTCCAGCCAGAACTCCAGCAGCTCCCGGTCGCCGAGGACCTCCAACTCGGGGCTGTCCAGCGGGATTCGGCCGTAGAAGGCGAGAAGGAGCGGGGTGAGGGGGCCGCGCAGGGCGACGTCCGCCTTCTCGTGGCCGCGGTGCCAGGAGACCCCGTCCTCGGTGAGTTCGACGACCCACTCGGCGTTCAGCTCGGGGGCGGTGTCGGTGGCGTGGAGATGGATGCTGCGACCGGGTCCGCGCAGCTCTCGCGAAGCGGCCTCGTCCGGCTCGGCCCGCTGGGACCATTCCACGATCTGCAGCCACTCGTCGATCGTGTCGGCGGCCACCTCGGGCGCGACCTCGTACGGCAGCCCGGCGGCCAGTGCGGCGTCCGCCCGGTGGACGGTGATCTCGTGCGCCATGCGTCGCGCCCAGAAGCCGGACGTGTGGATCCCGGCCCAGGCCCATACCTTCGCGTCGGGCCCGGCCTCGCGCATCGCGCCCACCGCCAGCTCCCCGGCCTCCGCCAGCCAGGCGTCGAGGGCTTCGGCGTCCCCCGGGGTCTCGGGGCCGTCGCCCCGCGGGATCTCCTCGTCGGGGACGTTCTCCTCGGCTCGCTTCCGCACGAGCGTCCCAGCCCAGCGCAGGACGCCGCCCATGTGCAGGTTGAGTTGTTCCAGGGTCCAGTCCGGACAGGTCGGGACAGTCGCGGACAGATCGGCGCCACTCGTCACCACCGCCCTCAACTGTTCGACCTGGTGGGCGATCTCGTCGCAGTAGCGGTCATGTGCAAGCAGCGTCATGTCGATCACCCTACGACCGGTCCCCTCAGCCGAGCACCACGATTTCGGCGGCATCGAACTCCACCCCGACCGCCTCCCCCACCTCCGGCGCCTCCCGCAGCGCCACCGCCGCCTCCAGCCTCGGCGCGTCCTCCGGCTGCAGCTGTACGGCGACGTGGGTGCCCTTGAAGGTGCGTGCGGCCACCGTGCAGCGCAGGCCCTCGTCGGCGGGGACCACACGCACACCGGCGGGGCGTACGAGCAGGGTTCGCGTCCCCTGCGGAGCGTCCTCGGTCACCGGCAGCTTGCCCCAGGGGGTGTCCGCGGCCTCACCGCTCACCATCCCCTCGACCACGTTGTCGAAGCCGAGGAAGCGGGCCACGAACTCGTCCGCGGGTCGCTGCCACACCTCAAGTGGCGTACCGGACTGGGCGATCCGCCCGTCCCGCATCACCACGACCCGGTCGGCGAGCGCGAAGGCCTCGCCCTGGTCGTGTGTCACGGCGAGGACCGTGGTGCCCAACCGTCCGAAGAGTTCCCTGAGTTCGACGACCAGCCGCTCCCGCAGCGAGCGGTCCAGCTGACCGAGCGGCTCGTCCAGCATCAGCAGCCGGGGACGGGGCGCGAGCGCACGGGCCAGCGCGACGCGCTGCTGCTCACCGCCGGACAGCGAGGCGACGGCCCGGCGGGCGGCGCCCGGGAGACCGACGAGTTCCAGCAACTCCCGTACCCGCTCGTCCTGTTGAGGGCGTGAAACCCCGCGCATCCGCAGCCCGAAGGCGACGTTCCCGCCCACGTCCCGTTGCGGGAACAGCTGATGGTCCTGGAACATCAGACCCACCCCACGCTTGTGCGCGGGCACGCCCGACTGGTCCCGTCCGTCGAGCGACACCCGCCCGCCGTCCAGGGGCTGCAGCCCCGCCACCACCCGCAGCAGCGTCGACTTGCCACTGCCGCTGGGCCCGAGCACGCACACGATCTCGTGCTCGGCGACATCGAGGCCGACGGCGTCGAGCACGGCCCGCCCGCCGAACCGCACGGTCGCCTCTTCCAGGCTCAGCAGCATCTAGAACTCCCCGGTCCGGTCGGTACGGAGCCGCTCAAGGACCAGCAGCGCCACCGCGCACACCACCATCAGAATCGTCGAAAGGGCCATCGCCTGGCCGTAGTTGAGATCGCCGGGCCGGCCGAGCAGTCGCGCCACGGCGACCGGCAGCGTCGGGTTGTCGGGCCGCGCGATGAACACGGTCGCCCCGAACTCCCCCAGCGACACCGCGAACGCGAACCCGGCCGCGACCAGCAGCGCCCGCCGCACCATCGGCAGATCGACCTCCCGCCACACCCGCCATGGCGACGCCCCGAGCACGGCCGCGGCCTCCCGCAGCCGCGCGTCCACGGCCCGCAGCACGGGCAGCATGGTCCGTACGACGAAGGGGACGCCCACCAGCGCCTGCGCGAGCGGCACCAGGATCCAGGACTGGCGCAGGTCCAGCGGGGGCTCGTCGAGGGCGATCAGGAAGCCGAAGCCGACGGTCACCGCGGAGACGCCGAGCGGCAGCATCAGCAGCGCGTCGAAGCCGCGGACCAGCCGGCCCGCGTCCCTGCGGGTCAGGGCCGCGGCGGCGAGAGCACCGATCACCACGGCGATGGCGGTGGCGGCGAGGGCGTACTGGAGGGAGTTGCCGATCGCCTGGATCGGCGGGACGAGGAAGATTCCGCCGTCCTCGCTCGTGAGCGCCCGGTAGTAGCCGAAGCCGGGTGCGCCCAGCGACCGTTGCACCAGGACGGCGAGCGGCAGCACGAGCAGGACGGCGATGGTGCCGAGGACACCGGCCAGCAGCGCCCACTGCCCGGCCCCGTGCGGCCGCCGGGCCGTGGTGTTCGCGTCCACCAGCCGCAGCGCGGTCTCCCGCCGCTGTACCGTCCAGGCGTGCACGGCGAGGATCGCGCCCACCGCCACGAACTGGACGATCGTGAGTACGGCGGCCGTGGACAGGTCGAAGATCTCGGAGGTCTGCCGGTAGATCTCCACCTCGAGCGTGGAGAAGGTCGGCCCGCCCAGGATCTGCACCACACCGAAGGAGGTGAAGGTGAAGAGGAAGACCATGAGCGCGGCGGCGGCGACTGCGGGCGCGAGAGCGGGCAGCGTGACCCTGCGCCAGGCCCGGAATCGCGAGGCGCCCAGCATCCGCGCCGCCTCCTCCTGACGCGGGTCGAGTTGCCCCCACAGGCCGCCGACGGTCCGTACGACGACGGCGTAGTTGAAGAAGACGTGCGCGAGCAGGATGGCCCAGACGGTGGTGTCCAGCCGTACGCCCCACATCTCGTCGAGGAGTCCCCCGCGTCCGACGAGCGCCAGGAACGCCGTACCGACGACGACCGTCGGCAGCACGAAGGGGACGGTGACGACGGCCCGCAGGACCTGCTTGCCGGGGAAGTCGAAGCGCGCGAAGACGTACGCGCCGGGGAGCGCGATCAGCAGCGTGAGCGCGGTGGAGGCGAGCGCCTGCCACGTGGTGAACCACAGCACGTGCCGGATGTCGGACTGCGCGACGACGTCCACGATCCGGCCGAACTGCCAGGCGCCGTCGACCTTGAGCCCGCGCGCCACGATCGCGGCGACGGGCCAGGCGAAGAACAGGGCGAAGAACGCGACCGGCACGGCCATGAGCCCGAGCCGCGCCGCGTTCTGGCGCCTGCGCGGCGCTACTTCAGTACGAGTGACGTCCACGACTTGACCCACTGGTCACGGCTGGCGGCGATCCTGGTCGGGGCCATGGTCTCGGGGTCCTTGGCCTGCGGCCCGTACTTCACGAACTCGGGCGGCACCTGGGCGCCCTCGCGCACCGGGTAGACGAACATGTTGAGCGGCATGTCGTCCTGGAACTCCTTGGTGAGCAGGAAGTCGAGGAACGCCTTACCGCCCTTGCTGTTCCTGGCGTTGCTGAGCAGCCCCGCGTACTCGATCTGCCGGAAGCAGGTGCCGTACGACACTCCGGTCGGCGCGGTCTTCGGCTTCGGGTGGCTGTAGATCACCTCGGCGGGCGGCGAGGAGGCGTACGACACGACGAGCGGCCGGTCGGCCTTGGCCTTCTTGCCGCCGGCTGACCCGGAGAACTCCTCGGTGTACGCCTGCTCCCAGCCGTCGACGACCTTGACGCCGTTCGCCGTGAGCTTCTTCCAGTAGCCCTGCCAGCCGTTGTCGCCGTACTTGGCCGCGGTACCGAGCAGGAAGCCGAGGCCGGGCGAGGAGGTGGAGGCGTTCTCGGTGACGAGGAGGTTCTTGTACGCGGGCTTGACCAGGTCGTCGAACGACTGCGGCGGGGCCAGCTTGTGCTTGCTGAAGTACGCCTTGTCGTAGTTGACGCAGATGTCGCCGGAGTCGATGGGCGTGACGCGGTGCTTGTCCTGGTCGACCCGGTACTGCGCCTGGATCTGACCTGCGCCCTTCGCCTCGTACGGCTGGAAGAGGCCGTTGTCGAGCGCCCGCGACAGCAGGGTGTTGTCGACGCCGAAGAAGACGTCGCCCTGCGGGTTGTCCTTGGTGAGGATGGCCTTGTTGACGGCCTGCCCCGCGTCACCGTCCTCGAGGACGTGGACCTTGTAGCCGGACTGCTTCTCGAAGTCGGCGAGGACATTCTTGGAGACGGCCCACGAGTCGTGGCTGACGAGGGTGACGGTCCTGGAGTCCGCCGAGCCCCCGCTGCCGGACGACGACCCGCACGCGGACAGCGTGATCAGGCCGAGGCCGACCGCGGCGGCCACGAACGTCTTGGTGTGCACTGGATTCCTCCTGGCTGACCAGGAAGAGACGCGGCCCTGCCCGGGACCGTCGGAAAGATCCGCCGGCTCCCGGGCAGGGCGCAACAGCTTGAGTGAAGACCGAACTTCCTACCCAGAATGACCTGGGCAAGGTTCAGAGGGTCTGCGGCCCGGTTGCCGCACTCTCAGCGCTGTGGCGCTCCCCTGTCGGAATATGAAGATGTACGTACGGGTCAGGTTACCCGGTCACCGCTCGGTGGCAGCGAGCTGGCCGCAGGCTCCGTCGATCTCCTGGCCCCGGGTGTCCCGGACGGTCACCGGCACGCCGTGCGCCGCGATGGCCTCGACGAACGCCTTCTCGTCCTCGGGCCGTGAGGCCGTCCACTTCGAACCCGGCGTCGGGTTCAGCGGAATGAGGTTGACGTGCACGGGCTTGCCCTTGAGTAGCCGGCCGAGCCGGTCACCACGCCAGGCCTGGTCGTTGATGTCGCGAATGAGCGCGTACTCGATGCTCAGCCGTCGCCCGCTCTTCTCCACGTACTCGAACCCGGCGTCGAGGACCTCGCGCACCTTCCACCGGGTGTTGACGGGGACGAGGGTGTCGCGCAACTCGTCGTCGGGGGCGTGCAGCGAGATGGCGAGCCGGCACTTGAAGCCCTCGTCGGCGAACCGGTGGATCGCCGGGACGAGCCCGACGGTCGACACGGTGATGCCGCGCTGCGACAGCCCGAGCCCGTCGGGGGCAGGGTCGGTGAGCGCCCGTACGGCTCCCACGACCCGCTTGTAGTTGGCGAGAGGCTCGCCCATGCCCATGAACACGATGTTGGAAAGCCGCGCGGGCCCACCGGGGACCTCACCGTCCCGCAGCGCCCGCATCCCGTCCACGATCTGATGGACGATCTCGGCGGTGGACAGATTCCGGTCCAGCCCCGCCTGCCCGGTCGCACAGAACGGGCAGTTCATCCCGCACCCGGCCTGCGAACTGATGCACATGGTCACCCGGTCGGGATACCGCATCAGCACCGACTCGACGAGCGTCCCGTCGAACAGCCGCCACAGCGTCTTGCGGGTCGTCCCCTCGTCCGTCGACAGATGCCGTACGACGGTCATCAGCTCGGGAAGCAGCACCTCCTGCAGCTTCCCGCGCGAGCCGGCCGGAATGTCGGTCCACTCCGCCGGGTCGTGCGCGAACCGCGCGAAGTAGTGCTGCGAGAGCTGCTTGGCACGAAACGGCTTCTCGCCGATCTCGGCCACCGCTTCCTTGCGCTCGGCAGGCGTGAGGTCGGCAAGGTGCCGCGGCGGCTTCTTGGCTCCGCGGGGGGCGACGAAAGTGAGTTCTCCGGGCTTAGGCATAGCTCAACCAGTGTCGCAGATCGAATCGGGTGACCTGCGGCCCACGGCTGCGAGTGCGGGCGTCGACGGCCCCTACTGATCCTCCCTCCACCACCGCGGACGGCCCGGCGGCGACCCCGCGGTCCTGCCTGACCTGGGGTTACGTGGACAACGCCGCTGGAGCCCCGACGACGTCTGCACCTCTCGTCGGCGCCTGAACCCGGAGGCCCTACGTGGTCGCCTTGTGCTCCAGCCTGTCCTTCAGCAACTGCTCGTTGCGCGGCAGCTCCTTGCGGACCTGGGGGCGGACGAGGAGTGGCAGAAGGACCTTGCCGATGCCGTGGCCGTCGAAGTCGAGGTCCATCGTCACGCGGGACCGCCGACCGTCGTCGAGCGGCTCCACCGCCCCGTGGAAGTGCCCCCTGACCGGGCCGTCTATACCGCGCAGACCCCAGCTGTGCGGCGGGTCGTACTCGGTGAACTCCATGGTCATCGGCATCTCGCGGCGCCCGACCCGGCGGGTGACGCGGACCCGGGAACCGGGGTGGAGCGGCCCCTCGTCGAGCTGTTCCGCGGAGACCGCGCTCAGCTGCCACTCGGGCAGATGTGACGGATCGATGACGTACGCCCAGACGTCTTCGGGAGTGCGGTCTACGTCGATCTCTTCATGGAAGGCGGACATGGCGCCCTCCCTTCAGGGAGATCCCCTTTGAGGGCTTACACCGGAATCGTCCCACTCGGCTGAGACTGACGCCATCGACCGGGTGGGACTTCCGAAACCGTCAGCCCGAGCCGACGAACAGCACCATCAGCAGCCACACCACGGGCGCCGTGGGTAGCAGCGAGTCCAGCCGGTCCATGATCCCGCCGTGGCCGGGGAGCAGCGTGCCCATGTCCTTGATGCCCAGGTCCCGCTTGATCATCGACTCGCCGAGGTCGCCGAGCGTGGCACTGGCCGCGACCGCGAAGCCGAGGACCAGACCCTGCCACCAGGAGCCGTCGTCGATGAGGAACTGCATGCACAGCGCACCCGCCACCATCGCGAAGGACACCGCGCCGAGCAGGCCCTCGCGGGTCTTGCCGGGGCTGATGCGCGGGGCGAGCTTGTGCTTGCCGAAGCGCCAGCCGACGGCATACGCGCCGGTGTCGCTGACCACCGTCAGCAGCAGGAAGGTCATGACGCGCCAGGGGCCGTCGTGGGCCGCCAGCATCAGCGCGACGAACGTCGCCAGGAACGGCACGTAGAACGCGGCGAAGACGCCCGCGGTGACGTCCTTGAGGTAGCCCTCGGGCGGCTCCGTCATACGCCATACGAGGACGGCGAGTGCCGTGAGCGCCATGGCCACCCACGCGCCCTCGGCGCCCCGGACGTACCCGGCGACGACCATCGCGGCGCCACCGAGCGCCAGCGGGACCAGGGGCGCCTTGATGCCCTTGCGCTCCTGCAGCCGGCTGGTCAGTTCCCACAGGCCCACCACGACGGCGACGACGACCACTCCGACGAAGACGGCCTTGACGACGAACAGGGACGCGATGATCACTACGCCGAGCCCGACGCCGACGCCTATGGCCGCACCCAGGTCGCGCCCCGCGCTCTTCTTCTGCGGCGGGGGCGCCGGCTGCGGGGCGTCGGGCATGGGCTCCGGATTCTGCTGCGCCGCTGGGTAGGGCGGCGACTGCGGCGGTTCGTCGCGGAACAAGGGGCCGCCCAGCCGAGCGGCCCCCCGGTCGTCATCCTGGTCACCGCCGTACGGGGGTACCTCGGGCACGATGGGCATGGGGCGAGTCTGCTGCGCCTTGGGCGCATCGTACGCGGGACCCGCCGGGGCAGCCCCCTGGACAGGTCCCTGGTCGGTCGGCCCCCAGTACCCGGCCTGTGACCCGGTGTGGGGCGGCGCTCCCCAGGAAGATTCGTTCATCAGACCTCGAGCAGCTCCGCTTCCTTGTGCTTCAGGAGCTCGTCCACCTGGGCCACGTACTTGTGGGTGGAGTCGTCGAGTTCCTTCTCCGCACGGCGGCCCTCGTCCTCGCCGACCTCGCCGTCCTTGATCAGCTTGTCGATGGCGTCCTTGGCCTTGCGGCGCACGGAGCGGATGGAGACCCGGGAGTCCTCGGCCTTGCCCTTGGCGACCTTGATGTAGTCGCGGCGGCGCTCCTCGGTGAGCTCGGGGAACACCACTCGGATGATGTTGCCGTCGTTGCTCGGGTTGACGCCCAGGTCGGAGTCACGGATGGCCTGCTCGATGTTGCGCAGGGCCGTCTTGTCGAACGGGGTCACTACCGCCATGCGCGGCTCCGGCACGGAGAACGAAGCCAGCTGGTTGATCGGCGTCGGCGCGCCGTAGTAGTCGGCCACGATCTTGTTGAACATCGCCGGGTGCGCACGACCGGTGCGGATCGCGGCGAAGTCCTCCTTGGCGACCACGACGGCCTTCTCCATCTTCTCCTCGGCCTCGAGGAGGGTCTCTTCGATCACCACTTGCTCCTGCGTGTCTTGAGTGAGGCCCGGCTGCGGTTCCTTGGTGGGGGCGGCGGCCGGCTGCGTCGCGTCTTCTTCCTGCACGGTTCCCGACCGGCAGGACATTGTCCATCCCCCGGTCAGGGTCCATGGGTGTTGCTGGTCAGTCCCGGTTGTCCTGGTCACCCACGAGCGTGCCGATCTTCTCACCCTTGACGGCGCGGGCGATATTGCCCTCGACGATGAGCTCGAAGACCAGGATCGGGAGCTTGTTGTCGCGGCACAGGGTGATGGCGGTCATGTCCGCGACCTTGAGGTCCTGGGTGATGACCTCGCCGTAGCCGAGGGAGTCGAACTTGACGGCGTCCGGGTTGCGCTTCGGGTCGGAGTCGTAGACCCCGTCCACGCCGTTCTTACCCATCAGCAGCGCCTCGGCGTCGATCTCCAGGGCGCGCTGGGCGGCGGTGGTGTCGGTGGAGAAGTACGGCATGCCCATACCGGCACCGAAGATGACCACACGGCCCTTCTCCAGGTGCCGTACGGCGCGCAGCGGGATGTACGGCTCGGCGACCTGGCCCATGGTGATGGCGGTCTGCACCCGGCTGTCGATGCCCTCCTTCTCCAGGAAGTCCTGGAGGGCGAGGCAGTTCATGACCGTGCCGAGCATGCCCATGTAGTCGGAGCGGGCCCGGTCCATGCCGCGCTGCTGCAGCTCCGCGCCACGGAAGAAGTTGCCGCCGCCGATGACGACCGCGATCTCGGCGCCGTCCCGGACGACGGCGGCGATCTCACGGGCGATCTTGTGCACCACGTCGGGGTCCACGCCCAGGCCCCCGCCGCCGGAGAAGGCCTCACCGGACAGCTTCAGCAGAAACCGGCCGTGTACTTTGCCGTCGTCGCTCTTCTGAGCCTTGGTGGTCATGGAGATCCCGCCTCTTTCAGGTGATGCACATACGAAGAAGGCCACTGCCGGTGGGGTGTCGTTCGCAACCCATTCTCGGCAATGGCCTCCTTGTCAGATCTGCTGTCGTCCGTCACGCGCGTGCGTGACGGCGTACCGGACGACTGCACTCGACCCTATCGGGCCGACGCGCCGTTCGCGGCACGGACTCAGATGCCGACCTTGATGCGCGTGAAGCGCTTCAGGGTGACACCGGCCTCGTCCAGGACCTTCTGGACCGACTTCTTGTTGTCGAGCGCGAACGGCTGACCGAGCAGCGTGGCGTCCTTGAAGAAGCCGTTGAGGCGACCCTCGACGATCTTCGGCAGGGCGGCCTCGGGCTTGCCCTCGGCGCGGGTGGTCTCCTCGGCGACGCGGCGCTCGGACTCGACGACCTCGGCCGGCACGTCCTCCTTGGAGAGGTACTTCGGCGCGAAGGCGGCGATGTGCTGGGCGACGCCCTTGGCGATCTCCGCGTTCGGCTTGTCCAGCTCGACGAGGACACCGATCTGCGGGGGCAGGTCGGGCATCGTGCGGTGCATGTACGCGGACACGAAGCCGTCGGCGTACTGCGCGAAGCGGTCGAGGACGATCTTCTCGCCGAGGTTGGCGTTGGCCTCGTCCACGAACGCCTGGACGGTCTTGCCGGCCTCGATCTCGGAGGCGAGCAGGGCCTCGAGGTCGGCCGGGGAGGTCTTGGCGACGTGCTCGGCGATCGCGTTCGCGACAGCCTGGAACTTGTCACCCTTGGCGACGAAGTCCGTCTCGCACTTCAGCTCGACCAGGACGCCGGAGGAGTTGTCGTCGGCGATGATCGAGACCACGGCGCCGTTCTCGGCGGAGCGGCCCTCGCGCTTGGCGACGCCCTTCTGGCCCTTGATACGGAGCGCCTCGACGGCCTTCTCGACGTTGCCCTCGGCCTCGTCCAGCGCCTTCTTGCAGTCCATCATGCCGGCGCCGGTGAGCTCACGAAGCTTCTTGACGTCGGCGGCGGTGTAGTTCGCCATGAGTCTGTGAATCTTTCTCGAAGTCTGGAAGATCGAAGATCTACGGGGTCTACAGCCCCCATGTAGTCGGAGGCCGCTGACACTCCGCCGACCTACGGGTTAACGGCGGGAGCGGACTCCACCAGCGCCTGAGGCGCTGGTGGATTCAGTACCGCTCCCGCCGTCAACTCTGACGCTGACGGATCAGGCCTGCTCGGCGTCCGCGGCCGGAGCGGCCTCTTCGGCCGGAGCCTCAGCCGCGGGGGCCTCGGCGGCGGGGGCCTCGGCAGCCGGAGCCTCAGCAGCCGGAGCCTCAGCAGGGGCCTCGGCGGCGGGAGCCTCGGCAGCGGCCTCGGCCGGCTTCTCGGCGGCCTCTTCGGAGTCCGCCTTCTTCTCGCCCTCGAGCAGGTCGCGCTCCCACTCGGCGAGCGGCTCGCCCGCGGCCTTCTCGCCCTTGTCACCGGTGGCGACGCGAGAGCGGGAGATGAGGCCCTCGGCGACCGCGTCGGCGATCACACGGGTGAGCAGGGTGACGGAGCGGATCGCGTCGTCGTTGCCCGGGATCTTGTAGTCGACCTCGTCGGGGTCGCAGTTGGTGTCGAGGATGGCGACGACCGGGATGTTGAGCTTCCGGGCCTCACCGACCGCGATGTGCTCCTTCTTGGTGTCCACGATCCAGACGGCGCTGGGCACCTTCTGCATCTCGCGGATACCACCGAGGGTCTTCTCCAGCTTGGCCTTCTCGCGCGAGAGCACGAGAAGCTCCTTCTTGGTCAGACCCGAAGCGGCGACGTCCTCGAAGTCGATCTGCTCGAGCTCCTTGAGGCGCTGCAGACGCTTGTAGACGGTGGAGAAGTTGGTGAGCATGCCGCCCAGCCAGCGCTGGTTGACGTAGGGCATGCCGACGCGGGTGGCCTGCTCGGCGATGGCCTCCTGCGCCTGCTTCTTCGTGCCGACGAACATGACCGTGCCGCCGTGGGCGACGGTCTCCTTGACGAACTCGTAGGCGCGGTCGATGTACGACAGCGACTGGAGCAGGTCGATGATGTAGATGCCGTTGCGCTCGGTGAAGATGAAGCGCTTCATCTTCGGGTTCCAGCGACGGGTCTGGTGACCGAAGTGGACGCCGCTTTCCAGCAGCTCCCGCATCGTGACGACGGCCATGGCCGTTCTCCTTGGTGTTCTCGGTTGTGCCGCGGGGGCCGGACGGCTCCCGCGCCTGACGCCCACATGCGCCGTGCCACGAAGGACCGAGGAGCGCTGACACCGGCTTTTGATCGCCAGATGTCGGGGCGTGCGAAGTCGACCCGGTGACCCGGATCGCCAGAAGAAGTGTACGGGACCGGCGAGGCGCCGGGTGACGTCGCTGTCCACAACCGGGGAGTAGTCCACAGATCCCGGCCATGTCCGGGCGGGGTGCGGGACGGTGACGGCATGCGAGCGAAGCGATACGAGCGCCTGACGGGAGCGGCCCTGCTGGCGCTGACCTCGGCGGTCCTGACCCCTTGGGCCTGGGCGGACGCCCCGCCTCCACCGCCTGCCCCGAGCCCGGGCACCCCGGCCGTCGCCCGCGCCTGGCCGGTGGGAACGCACCCGGCGGTGCTACGGGGCTGGGAGCCCCCGGCGACGCTCTACGGCCGCGGCCACCGGGGCGTCGACCTGGCGGCCCCGGCGGGGACACCGGTGCGGGCGGTGGCGGCCGGCCGGGTGTCCTTCGCAGGCCGGGTGGCAGGACGGGGCGTGGTCTCCGTGGAGTTGACGGGCACCGATCTGCGAACGACGTACGAACCGGTGGCGGCGTCGGTGAAGAAGGGTGACGAGGTGCGGGCCGGCGAGCCGGTGGGCACGGTCAAGGGCACGGGATCGCACTGCACGGTCACGTGCGTGCACTGGGGCCTGCTGAGGGGTGACACCTACCTGGACCCGCTGTCGCTGCTGCCGCCCTGGCTGCTGCACAGGGGGCCGTCCAGGCTGCTGCCCGTACTGGGAGTCCCCCTGCCTCAGCCTCGAACGCCCCGCAGCGCCATGGCCACGGCCGCGTCCGTGATCTCCGCCGGGTCCTCCGCGGCACCGAGTTCGATCCGCCGGACAGCCGCGTCGACGATCCCCTGAAGCAGCATCGCCGCCAGTCGGGGCTCCGCGTGGCCCAGCTCCCCCAGCGCCTCGCCGATCATCGCGACGAGCCCGCCGTGCGCGGCCCGGATCTTCTCCCGGGCGCCCGCGTCGAGTTCACTCGCCGAAATGGCGACCACGGCCCGGTGCCGCCGGTCCCCGACCAGGGCCAGCTGCTGTCGCACGTACGCCTCGACCGTGGCCTCGGCCGACTCCGCCCGCTCCATCGCCGCAGCGACCTCGGCGGCCCACACGGGAAAGTCGACCGCGCACAGTTCCTCGACCACGGCGGCCCGGGACCGGAAGTACTCGTACACGGACGACCGCGCAAGACCCGTCCGCTCGGCGAGGGCCGGGAAGGTCAGCGCCTCCGTGCCGCCGTCGGACAGCAGCGACCGCGCCGCGTCCAGCAGGGCGGCTCGCTGCATCGACCGGTGCTCGGCCACGGAGGCCGCTCGAATCCTTGGCACGTCAACCACTCTACGGACGCACCACCCCCGATGGGAGTGACCGAGCCGCTCAGCGTCCGAAGCTCGCCAGCTTCGCGCGCAGTTGCAGCACCGACTTGGTGTGGATCTGGCTGACCCGGCTCTCGGTCACACCGAGCACGTTCCCGATCTCGGCGAGCGTCAGCCCCTCGTAGTAGTACAGGGTGACCACGGTCTTCTCCCGCTCGGGCAGGGTGTTGATCGCCCGCGCCAGAAACCGCCTGAGCTCCCGGTCCTCGACCACCTCGACCGGGTTGTCGGCGGCGGTGTCCTCCAGCGTGTCCATCACGCTGAGCCCGTCCCCGCTCTCGCCGCCCACATGCAGCAGCTCCTCCAGGGCCACCACGTTCGCCAGCGACAACTGGCTGAACACCGCGTGGAGTTCGTCCACCGCAATGCCCATCTCGGAGGCCACCTCACCCTCCGACGGCGTCCGTCTGAGCCGCGCCTCCAGCGTCGCGTACGCCCGCTCGACGTTGCGCGCCTTCTGCCGCACCGACCGCGGAATCCAGTCCAGCGCCCTGAGCTCGTCGATCATCGCGCCCCGGATCCGCGTGATCGCGTACGTCTCGAACTTGATCTCCCGGTCGATGTCGAACTTCTCGATCGCGTCGATCAGCCCGAACACCCCGGACGAGACGAAGTCGGCCTGCTCGACGTTGGGCGGCAGCCCGACGCTCACCCGCCCGGCCACGTACTTGACCAGCGGCGAGTAGTGCAGGATCAGCTGCTCCCGCAGCCGCTCCTCCCCCGTGTCCTTGTACGACCGCCACAGCTCGTCGAGCGTCGAGGGAGCGGGCGGTCGCACGCTGCCACCGTCACGGGCGGCTGGGGGGATCGCCGCCCGGTCGGACCCGGAGGTGTGCTGGGGCATTCGTCGCCTAGTGCCGTTCTGCAGTGAAGTGGGGCTGCCTGGGTGAGCTGTCGGTCTGATGTCGAGATGCCGGTCTGCGCCGGAATCCACGTGAGCGTAGCGTGACTGGAGTGTTGCGGTGCGCGAACATCGGCACGGAACCTGTGCGCGGACGCGTTCCGCAGGGCACTCCGCCGAGTCACGAAGGTTGCTGTGCGTGATGGCCGGGGGGCGCCAACTGGGCGTATTTGCACAGGTTTCAGGCTTCCCCCGGACGGCCGAACACGCTCGGTCAGCATCAGCTGCGACCCCCGCGGACGGAGATCATCGCCTGGCGTGTCAACTTCCAGCCGTCGCCGTGTCGTTCGACGTAACCGAGTGATCGGAGTTCGTACAGTTTCGCGATCGCGTCGTCCTGCGTGGTCTGCGCGCCTCGCGCGATCTCCCGAGGTGGCGCCGCGCCTCGGCCGGGCAGCGCGGCCAGCACCCGGCGCGCGCCCGGGTCCAGCAGATCGCGGGGCAGCACCGGCCCGCGCCGGTCCGGCGCCAGCTCCCCCATGTCGCCGACGAGCTCGACTACTTCCGCGGCGTCGGAGACCAGCACGGCGTCACCCCGCAGGAGTTCGTGGACTCCCGCGGACAGGGCGCTGGTGGCGGGGCCGGGCACTCCCATCGTGTGACGCCCGAGCCGCTGGGCCGCCCGTGCCGTGGCCAGCGAGCCACTACGGTGGGCGGCCTCGACCACGACGGTGCCCCTGGTCAGGGCGGCGATCACCCGGTTGCGGACGATGAATCTGCTCGGCGTCGGATGATCGCCGGGCGGCAACTCCCCGATGACGAGTCCCTGTTCCGCGATCCTGGTGATCAACTCGGTGTGTCCGCGCGGATAGCAGAGGTCGGCCCCGCAGGCGAGGACGGCCACGGTGGCGCCGCCGGCGCCCAGCGCGCCCCGGTGTGCGGCGCCGTCGACCCCGTAGGCACCGCCGGACACGACCACCCAGCCGTGCTCGGCGAGGCCCGCGCCGAGGGTGGCCGCCACATGGGCTCCGTAACCGGTGCACGCCCGTGCGCCCACGACGGCGACGGATCTGAGCGCCCACATCCGCAGGCTGGGCCGCCCCCGCACCCACAGCCCGATGGGCCTCGCGTCCCCGAGATCATCGAGCTGTCCCGGCCAGTCCCCGGCTCCCGGCACCACGAACCGCATCCCGGCTTCCCGGGCGGCGGCCAGGTCCCGCTCCGGCTCGGCCTCCCGTGCCCGGTCCAACAGCCCGGCCCACCGCTTGTCGGTGATTCCGACGAGCTGCGGTCCACCGTCGCGCAGCCTGCCCGCCACCTCCCTCGCCCCGATCTCACGCAGCCACCGTCCGGCGACCTCGTCACCCGGTTCGAGGACTCGGCTGAGGAAGACACGGGCGAGCAGCTCATCGTGCTGATCGCCGTCGGCGCTCATGTCCGCGCCCCGATGGCCATGGGCACGCCGCGCGGTACGCCGGTACGCAGTTGCAGCGCCAGGGCGACGTCCGTGGCGTCAGGTCGGTCGTGGCCGACGAGGTCCGCGACGGTCCAGGCGACGCGCAGCACGCGGTCGAGACCGCGGGCGGTCAGCACGCCTCGCTCCAGGTTGCGTTCCGCCTCGTCCATCGCTCCGCTCGCGGCGTGCCAGCGACCGCGCAGCTCCTGGCCGGGGACTTCGCTGTTGGTCAGCCATGGGGTGCCTTCGAGCCGGGCCGCCGCCCGTTCCCTGGCCGCGCGCACCCGGTCGGCGACCGTGACGGTGGACTCGCCGTGGCCATCGCGCCGGGTCAGCTCGGCCCGGGTGACCCGATCGACCTCGACCCTCAGGTCGACGCGGTCGAGCAGGGGGCCGGACAGCCGCGCCTGGTAACGGCGGATCGCTGAGGGCGGACACTCGCAGAAATCGTCCCGCTGGGAGAAACGGCCGCACGGACAAGGGTTGGCGGCCAGCACCATCAGGAACTTCGCCGGGAACCGCACGACGCCCGCGCTGCGCGCGATCACGACATGCCCGGCCTCCAGGGGCTGCCGCAGCGCGTCGAGGGCCCGGCTGCTGAACTCGGGTGTCTCGTCGAGAAAGAGAACGCCGCGATGGGAGAGCGAGACGGCGCCGGGGCGCGCCATGCCGGGTCCACCGCCCACGAGGGCCTGCATGGTCGCCGAGTGGTGCGGAGCGCAGTACGGTGCGACGTTGATCATGGGTTTGCCCGGGGGCAGCAGACCGGCCACCGAGTGGACCGCGGTGACCTCGAGCGACTCGGTCCGGCCGAGCCGGGGCAGGATGGCGGGCAGTCGCTCCGCGAGCATCGTCTTTCCGGCGCCCGGCGGGCCCTCAAGGAAGATGTGATGGCCGCCCGCCGCGGCGACCTCCACCGCGGTCCTCGCCGAGGTCTGGCCCACCACATCGGCGAGGTCATGGCCGTGGTCGTACTGTGCGGCGCCCAGGCTGTGCATCCCCGTGGCCGCGCCGGTGCCGGGCACCCGCAGACCGGCGAGGAGCGGATCCGGGCGGCCCCGCTCGTCCGGTTCCTCGTCGGGCACGGGCTCGTCCGCCAGGACCGCGATCAGCTGCCGCAGGCTGCGCACACCGAGTACGGACACGCCAGGCACCAGGGAGGCCTCCGCGGCCGCGCACTCGGGCACCACCACCTGTTCGTAGCCGGCGTCCGCCGCGGCCAGCACCGCCGGCAGGATGCCCCGGACGGGCCGGACCCGACCGTCCAGTCCCAGCTCCCCGATCATCACGATGTCGGCGAGCACCCGCGGATCGATCCGCTCGGAGGCGCCGAGCACGGCGCAGGCGATGGCCATGTCGAAGCCGCTGCCGGCCTTCGGCACCGACGCCGGGCTGAGCCCGACCGTGAGTTTCTTCTGCGGCCATTCGCCACCGGAGTTGACGACCGCCGCCCGCACCCGGTCCCGGCTCTCGCTCAGGCTCTTGTCCGGCAGCCCCACGAGCGTGAACGCCGCCACTCCGGGCTCCAGATCGGCCTGGACCTCGACCACCACACCCTCGACGCCGACCAGCGCCACCGAGCACGTACGCGCGAAGCCCATCTCAGGCCACCCCCCGCGCGTGCTCGACCACCGGCGCGCCCTTGTCCGGGAGGACGACGCCGATCAGGTCGATGCGGACGCCTCCCGGTGGAGCTCCCCCGTGTGTCTGGATCCAGCGCTCCGCGAGATCACGCAGCCGTTGCGCCTTGTCCGGACCGATCGCTGCCATCGGATGCTCGAAGCGGCCGTCCCTGCGGGTCTTGACCTCGCAGACGACCAGCACTTCACCGTCGAGCGCGACGATGTCGATCTCGCCGGCCCTGCCACAGCGCCAGTTCCGCTCAAGGACCGTCATCCCGGCTTCGGCCAGCCGCCGCGCGGCCAGATCTTCGCCGTACCTGCCGAGTGCCCTGCGTGCGTTCATGTCGGCACCACCTCCGGCGCCAACCGTCACGCACCCGCCCCCAAGAAGTGGATCTTGGTGGACAACTCAGCGGTTGTGGATAACCCCGTCACCCGCCGGGCAGCTCCAAGTCGCTCTTGTTCAGCTCCTCGATGTTCACGTCCTTGAACGTGAGCACCCGCACCTGCTTCACGAACCGAGCCGGCCGGTACATGTCCCAGACCCAGGCGTCCGCCATGGACACCTCGAAGAACACCTCACCCTGGACCGAGTGCACCTGCATCTCGTAGTCGTTGGTCAGATAGAAGCGCCGCTCGGTCTCAATCACGTATTTGAACAGACCGACGACATCGCGGTACTCCCGGTAGAGCTTCAGCTCCATCTCGGTCTCGTACTTCTCGAGGTCCTCGGCGCTCATGGCAGCTTCCCCTTCACCCGTGCGATCCCACCATTGTGCGCCAGTCCCGTGAGCCCCTAGACGATTTCGGGGTCAAGCGTCACGGGCCCGGCCGGGGGACCTTCGTCGAGCAGCCTGCTCAGCAGCTCGGCGAGTCTGGTCGGATACACCGTCTCATGTGCCCGGGTCAGTTCCTGACACGTCCACCATCGCGCTCCGGCGACGCTGCGCCGCTCCAGCTCCGTGAGGCCCATGGCCTCGGGCACCACCTCGGGCGTGTCCGCCGTCCGGGCCAGGTAGTACCACTCGTCCTGGTCCCAGCGGCGCCCCGCGAACGGGAAGGAGCACATCCGTCGCCACAGCACCGGGCCGAGTTCGACCTCGGTGATGCCGGTCTCCTCGGCGAGTTCCCTGCGGGCGGCCTCTTCACGAGTCTCGTCGCCCTCCAGACCGCCGCCCGGCGTGAACCACCAGTCGTCGGCCGGATCGCCCGGCTCGTGGCCGTGCAGGAGAAGGATGCGGTCCTCCGGGTCCAGCAGGACGATCCGGGCGACCTTGCGCAGACCGCCCCGGTACGAGTCCTCGTCAGCGCCCGCCGCCTCAGCGGGCACCCACGGGCTCCGTCCGCGCCCTGGTACGGCGCTTGTCCATCCGCTTGGCGACCGGGCCGTACGCTCCGCCACCGAGGACGAGGGCGGCTCCGGCCACGATCAGGGCGACGATGACCCGCAGCGGGCCCTGCTGGGACAGCGCACCGAGGGTCTCGAAGCCGGTGGGGCGTTCCAGCATGCCGTTCATGGGCCAGACGACGGCGTCCACCCGGGCGGTCACCGCGGAGCGCGCGACGGTGCCCTGGGCGGCGTCGCTGAGGTGGGCGGAGGAGTCCAGGGAGCCTTCGCGCTCGTCGCCGAGCAGGAACAGGCGGTCCTTGGGGACCTTCACGCTCGGGATCTTCTTGTCCTCGACGACGTTGCCCTTGAGATAGGCCTCGTCGATCTGCTTGCCGTTGACGGTCAGCTTGCCGTTCGTGCAGCAGGAGACCGTGTCGCCGCCGACCGCGACCACGCGCTTGACCACGGCCGCGCCGGTCACCCAGGACTTGTCGTTGAAGACGACGACGTCGCCCCGGCGTATCTCGCTGCCGTCGACGCGCTGTGCCAGGACCCGGTCGCCGGCGTCGATGGTCGGTGTCATCGAGCTGGTCGGCACGGTATACGGCCGGTAGACCACCGCTCCCCAGGCGAATCCTCCCAGGAACAGCACACAGCCCAGTGCGACCGCCAGTCCGGACAGTCGCTGTCCGGTCCGGCTGCCCACCGGGCTCGTGCTGGTGCCACCGCTGCGCGGGGCCGTACGCGTCGTGCTCTCGCCACCCATGGGTCCGCACCCTACCCGGCGGTACCTGAGCCGGTCAGCCCCTCCGCCGCGACCAAGGTCACAAGCTCCACGAGGGTTTCACCAGACCGTCAGGTACGCCCGGGGAGCGGCGGCCGAGGGGCGGCTCAGCGGATCTGCTCGACGGCGGTCTTCCTGCGGCGCCACAGGGCCACCGGGACCACACCGGTCAGCGCGAGCGCGTTCGGTGCGGCCGTCAGGGCGGCGGACGCCGAGGACTGGTTGTTCAGGTCGGGCTGGTCGAAGGTGTCCGGGACCGGAAGGGTGTTCCAGCGGGTGATCGGCCACGCGATGACGATGGCGCGTCCGACGACCTTGTTCACCGGGACCATGCCGTTGTGCTTGTCGCTCTGGTTGTAGCGCGAGTCGCGCGAGTTCTGGCGGTGGTCGCCCATGACCCAGATGTAGCCCTTGGGGACCTTCACCGAGAACTGGCCGCCCTGGTCGTCGACGCTGCACGGTGTGTTGCCCGCGTACACGAACGACGCGTCGTTGAGTGCCTTGCCGTTGACCGTCAGCGGGCCTGAGCCCTTGCAGGAGACGGTGTCGCCGCCGACGCCGATGACGCGCTTGATGAGGTCCTTCTCCTCGGCGGACGGCATCAGGCCGATCCAGCTGAGGACCTTCTGCAGTGCGTTCGGAGTGGCCGTGGGCTCGCCCGCCAGCCAGTTGTCCGGGTCGTGGAAGACGACGACCTCGCCGCGCCCCGGCTCCGAGCCGAACCAGGGGGTGAGCTTGTCGACGAGAACTCGGTCGCCCTGCTGAAGGGTGTTCTGCATCGAGTCCGACGGAATCGAGAACGCCTGCACCAGAAACGTCTTGATCAGCAGCGCCAGCACGAGCGCGATACCGATCAGAATGGGCAGCTCCTTCCAGAAGGAGCGCTGTTTGCTGGGCTTGGGGGGTGTTCCGCCCGAGCCCTTTTCTCCGGCCCGGTCCCGCTCGTCCGGCACCGTGCCGTCCTCGGTCGCCCCGGAGTCACTCCCGGGGGTCACGGCGCTGTCCGCGGCCGGGACGGACGCGGAGACCCCTTGGACGGGTTGTCCACGGTGCTCCTCGCCGTCGTGTCCGGACCGTGCGCCAACCGCCACATCCCCCACGCCAACTCCTTACTCTGCTTCGCCGCCTGCCCCTTACGCGGTGCAGGCCCACCACTCCCATAACGAGCGGGAGTTCCGCAGGGCTCGGGAGCTGGATCGTTCCGTTGAATTCGTCCGGAGCAACCCTATGCGACAGCCGGGGAGACGCGGTCGCCCCCGACACGGAGTTGGAAACGGAGGAGAAAGTTTTAGGTTCCTTCAAGGAAGTCCAGTGGCCGAAGGGCCAGGCGATGACCTTCGCCCGTCCCACCACGGAGTCCAGGGAGACCGTGCCGCCGTAGTCGGTGTTCTGGTGGGCCCGTGAGTCCGCGGAGTTGGCGCGGTGGTCGCCCATCACCCACAGGCGCCCCTGGGGGACGGTGATGTCGAACGGCTGTATGGAGGGGGCGTTCCCGGGATACAGGTAGTCGCCCTCGGTCAGCGGTACGCCGTTGACCGTCATCCGCCCTTGGGCGTCGCAGCACTTGACGTGGTCGCCGCCGACTCCGATGACCCGCTTGATCAGGTCCTTCTCGTTGTCGGACGGCAGCAGGCCGATGAAGGTGAGTCCCTCCTTGACCTGCTTGACGACGACGGGGTCGTTCTTCTTCGTGGTGGTCTGCTCGTCCGCGAGCCAGCCGCCGGGGTCCTTGAAGACGACGACGTCCCCGCGCTTGGGCTCGGAGCCGAACCACGGGGTGAACTTGTCGACCAGGACACGGTCGCCGATCCGGATCGTCTGCTCCATGGAGCCGGACGGGATCACGAACGCCTGGACGAGGAACGTCTTCAGGACCAGGGCGATGAGGACCGCGACGCCGACCAGGAGGGGTATCTCCTTGACCGCGCCGCGCCTGCGCTTTCGCTTGACCTTGCGCTGGAGCTTGCGGCGCTCGGCGCGGGTGCGTCCGCCGGTCGCGCCGCCACCGGTGCGACGGGAGCCGGTGGGCAGCAGGTTCTCGGTGCCGAAGGGGCCGTCGGGTGTCGCCGCTCCGCGTGGTCTGCCACGGTTACCCATGCGCACCGTCCGCCGCGGGCACGCGCGCGTAGGCGCCGGGACGGTGCAGGCGGATCCAGTGGGCGGAGGGCCAGACGATCCAGTCGGCCCGTCCGATGACGTCGGACACCGGGATCATGCCGCCGCCGGGCGAGCCCAGGTGGTCACGGGAGTCGCTGGAGTCGCTGCGGTGGTCGCCGAGGAGGAACAGGGTGCCCTGGGGCACGACGACCTTGAAGGGCACCGAGGACGGGCTGTCACCGGGGTACAGGAACGTCGACTCGTCGACCGACCGGCCGTTCACCTCGATCCTCCCCTCCTTGTCGCAGCAGACCACGTGGTCTCCCCCCACGCCCACGACGCGCTTGATGTAGTCGCCGCTCCCGAAGTACCCCGTTCCGTCGAACACGACGACATCGCCGCGCCGCGGCTCGGCACCGAAACGGTACGCCAACTTATTTACGAGAACGCGGTCCCCGACCCTCAATCCGTTTTCCATGGATCCGCTGGGAATCTGGAAGGGTTGCACCACGAAAGCGTTGAGGATCAGCAAAAACACCAGGCAGACCAGCAGGGTCAGCGAGATCCACCCGCCCGGAAGCCAGTCGGTGATACGCGCCACCAACGCGAAACGCGACCGTCCCTCCGGCCCTTCCGTCTCCGGGATCTCCTGGGAGACGTCCTCGGAATCGGAAGGGCGGGAGGAGCGGTCGCGCTCCGTCTGCTGTGCTTCGGTGTCCATCGAGGCCAGATGCTATCCGGCCCCGCTGGGAACGCCTGCGCGAGCTCAGCTGTCGCGCTTCTCCTTGATCTTCGCGGCCTTACCGCGCAGCTCGCGCAGGTAGTACAGCTTGGCGCGACGCACGTCACCGCGGGTGACGAGCTCGATCTTCTCGACGATCGGGGTGTGCACCGGGAAGGTGCGCTCGACGCCGACGGAGAAGGAGACCTTGCGGACCGTGAAGGTCTCGCGGACACCGGCGCCCTGGCGGCGGATCACAACGCCCTTGAACTGCTGCACACGGGAGCGGTTGCCCTCGATGACGCGGACGTGGACGTTGACGGTGTCACCCGGGCGGAAGGCCGGGACGTCGCTGCGCAGCGACGCGGCATCGACGGTGTCGAGCAGGTGAGACATTTCGTCTGCTTTCTTCGCTGATGCCACAGGTCATCAACGGGCGATAGGTGTTCCTGAAGGATGCTGTCCGTGTCGGGGCGGGCGTCGTGTCCCCCTGCGGCAGGGGCGCACGCCGGACGACGCACAACAGCGGCCTATTCTTCCACGCCGTCCGTCCTGCGCCAAAATCGGCCGTACGGCCCGCCCTCCGGGTCCGGCGCCCAGCCCAGGATGGAGAGCATCTCGCGGTCCTTCTTGTCGAAGGCCTTCGGGTCGCAGCGCTCGATGAGGTCGGGCCGGTTGGCCGTCGTACGCCTCAGGGCCTCGTCGCGGCGCCAGCGGGCGATCTTGCCGTGGTGGCCGCTCAGCAGCACGTCCGGAATGCCACGGCCGCGCCACTGTGGGGGCTTGGTGTAGACGGGGCCTTCCAGGAGGTTGGCCATGGCGCCGGGTGCGAAGGAGTCGTCGCGGTGGGACTCGGCGTTGCCGAGGACACCGGGCAGCAGCCGGGCCACGGCCTCCGTGATCACGAGTACGGCCGCCTCGCCGCCGGCGAGGACGTAGTCCCCGATGGACACCTCGTGGACCGGCATCCGGGTCGCGTACTCGTCGATCACCCGCCGGTCGATGCCCTCGTAGCGCGCCGGCGTGAAGATCAGCCAGGGGCGCTCGGAGAGTTCGACGGCGAGTTCCTGGGTGAAGGGGCGGCCGCTGGGCGTGGGGACGATCAGCGCGGGCGCGTGCGAGCCCGCCTCGTAGCCGTCGGCGAGGGCGGAGTCCAGGGCGTCGCCCCAGGGGTCCGTCTTCATGACCATGCCGGGGCCGCCGCCGTACGGGGTGTCGTCGACCGTGTTGTGGCGGTCGTACGTCCACGCGCGCAGGTCGTGCACATGGACGTTCAGCTGCCCACGCGCGCGTGCCTTGCCGACGAGGGAGACGTTCAGGGGCTCCAGGTACTCGGGGAAGATCGTGACGACGTCGAGGCGCATCAGGACTCGTCCCGGGACGACGCACCGGATCCACCGGATCCATCAGCGGCTTCGTCGCTGTCGGCCTGGTCGTCGATCACGTCGTCGATCAGGCCGGGCGGCGGGTCGATGACCGCCCGCTGTTCCTCGAGGTCGATCTCGGTGACGATCTCCTCGACGAAGGGGATCATCACCTCGCTCCCGTCCGGGCGTTCGACGATGAACAGGTCCTGCGAGGGCAGGTGCGAGATCTCGGTGATACGGCCGATCTCCTCGCCGTCCTTCGTCACCACGTCCAGGTCCATCAGCTGGTGGTCGTAGTACTCGTCCTCGTCCTCGGGGAGCACCTCCGGGTCTACCTCGGCGATCAGCAGGAGGTTGCGCAGCGCCTCGGCGGCGGTGCGGTCGGCGACGCCCGCGAAGCGCAGGAGCAGGCGACCGCTGTGGACGCGGCCCGTCTCGATGGTGAGGGGGCCCGCAGCGGCGGGCTCGGTGGCCAGTACGGCACCGGGTGCGAGCCGCAGTTCGGGCTCGTCGGTACGGACCTCGACGGTGACCTCGCCCTTGATGCCGTGGGCGCGGCCGATCCGCGCGACTACGAGCTGCACTTCCGAAGATCTCCTGTCGTAAACGACTCGAAACGACTACGGGCCGGGGACGGCACAGTGGCCCTCCCCGGCCCGAGCCGGTGCTGCGTTTGGCGTCAGCGGACGTGGTCCACGTCGACGAGGTCGACGCGGACACCGCGGCCGCCGATGGCGCCCACGACGGTACGCAGAGCGCGCGCGGTGCGGCCGTTGCGGCCGATCACCTTTCCGAGGTCGTCCGGGTGGACCCGGACCTCGAGAACGCGCCCGCGGCGCAGATCGCGCGAGGCGACCTGCACATCGTCAGGGTTGTCGACGATGCCCTTCACGAGGTGCTCGAGAGCCTCCTCGAGCATGCTCAGGCCTCGGTCGACGCAGACGAGGACTCAGCGGGAGCCTCGTCCTTCTTCTCGGCCTTCTTCTTCTGGGTGATCGCCTCACCCTTGCCCTCGTCGTCGCCGCCAAGGGCGTCGAACACCGGGCGGGCGGCCTTCGGCTC
Organism: Streptomyces sp. NBC_00461; assembly: GCF_036013935.1. Lineage (NCBI taxonomy): Bacteria > Bacillati > Actinomycetota > Actinomycetes > Kitasatosporales > Streptomycetaceae > Streptomyces > Streptomyces sp. NBC_00461. The sequence goes on along the minus strand of NZ_CP107902.1, from coordinate 7,009,648 downwards.
GGCCACGAGCAGCGGAGCCGGGGCGGGCTCGCCCTTGTACTTCTGCCAGTCGCCGGTCAGCTTCAGAATGGCGAGGACGGGCTCGGTCGGCTGCGCGCCGACACCCAGCCAGTACTGCGCGCGCTCCGAGTCGACCTCGATGCGGGAGGGGTTCTGCACCGGGTGGTACAGACCGATCTCCTCGATCGCACGGCCGTCACGGCGGGTGCGGGAGTCGGCGACGACGATGCGGTAGTGAGGCGAACGGATCTTGCCCAGACGCTTCAGCTTGATCTTGACTGCCACGGGAGTGGGTTCTCCTGGTTTTGACGTGGTTGGGCACGGCGAGATTGCCGCGTGGGGTTGCGGTACCCGAGTGCCCGATGGACGCGTCAGCCGGAGGCGAGAGGGTTCCTGTGCGGCTGTCGAGTACAGCTAGCCATTGTGCCACACCCTGCGGGCCGGCTCCGCCCCGGGTACGGCGAGGCATGGCTGTGGGGCACCCGGCGTCCCAGGTGCCCACGGGCCAGGTCTGCCGGCTACGGCATCCGGACTGCGACTGCCACGAGCAGTCGCAGCCTCAGCCTGCCGCAGCCCCGACGACCTCCGGAATCCGGAACGGCTTCCCGCAGCCCCCGCACACAATCGGCGCCTGGGCCAGGACGGACGGAACGACGCGTACGTTACGACCGCAGTCGCACACCGCCTTCACTCGCACCCCTCCCCCGGACGAGCCGTGGCGGGCGGCCGGGCCCCGGAAGCTCTTCGGGGTGTCCGCGGAGGTGGCGGCCGTGTGGGCCTTCAGGGCGCGCTGGAGCCGCTCCATCGTCGGGCGGTAGCGGCGCTTCGCCTCGGGGTTGAGCGTGACCAGCGAGAAGCCGCTGCTGGGGTGCGGTTCCTCGGGGTGATCCAGGCCCAGCTCCTCGGCGATCGCGAGGAATCTGCGGTTGTGGTAGCGGCCGGCGCGGGACGTGTCGCGCACGCCGCGCGCGGCGGCGATGCCGTGGACTGCCTCATGGAGCAGTCGCTCGAAGGAGAGTTCGTGACCGCACGCGGACGACGACTCTCCGATCAGGGACTCGGGCGCGGCCAGATCGGGCAGCTCGGGGTGGTACCGCTGAATGTCGGCCCACGCCTGTGCCAGCTCTGCGGCGAGAACAGGTGGTGTCTGTGTCGTGCTCACGTAATGACAACGAGCGGGGGTGCCGCTGTGTTCCTATTCCGGGCCATCCCAAATAATTTGCACGTACCCGTCAGTTGCCGCTGATGCGTCCTGACGAGGGCGGGTGCGCTGATCTGCGGAGAAACCTCACAGCTCGTACCAAGGTGGTACGTAGTCCGTCCTACGACCCGGCACGTAGCCGATGTCCACGGCCCGGTGCGGTTGTGATCCGCAGGTGCGCAAGATGCGTTTCGGCCGCTCTCGCGGCGGAGGGCGTCACTTCAGTCAGCGCCGACGGCCGCCGTGACGTTACCGGGAGCTTCGCCATCCCCGGCGACCGGCCCCTCCTCGACGGCCAGACGCGGTACGGCTGCCCCGTGTCGGGCCGGTCCGGCCCCGGTGATCGTACGGGCCCAGGTTGCCGGGACGTGAAATCTCGCCACTCGCACCGCGAACCCGCAAGCCGGGCCCGACAACCCCTGGACGCGCGGTCGAGTGCGGAGTTACCTGACATACGGGGGGAGTGCGAGCGCACGTCACGGGGGCTACGGAAACGGGCACAGCGGCAACTCTCGGCGGATTGGGGCGCTTTGATGACACCTACGCTCGTGCGGCAGCACCTGTCTCAGGCGGGCGAGACACCCCGCGTGGATCTGTGTGCACGCGCGCGTGACTGGTCCGAGATCCAGGAGCGGATGCTGGTCCCGCTCTACGAGGCCGTCTACGAGCGACTGGAGGTGGGCCCCGGCACCCGGCTGCTGGGCCTCGGCTGCGGCAGCGGACTGGCCCTCCTCATGGCGGCGTCCAGGGGGGCCGCGGTCACCGGTGTCGACCACTCCTCCCCCGAGCGGCTCGCGCTCGCGCGGGAGCGGCTGCTGCCGGACGCGTGGGGCACGCGCGTGCGTGCGGAAACCCGGCTCGTGGACGGTTCGCCCGAGGACGCCGGGGCCGCGGGCGGTGCGGAGACGTCCGCGTACGGCCTGGTGACCGCCTTCGAGCCCATCGGGTGTCTGGCGGGCGACGCGGAGGGGCTCGGTGGGCTCTTGCAGGCGGCGGCACCGCTCGTCGAGCGCGGGGCGCCCGTGGTGCTGGCCGGCTGGGGTCCGCCGGAACGCTGCGCCACGTCGTCCGTGCTGCGGGTGGCCACCAGGTTGGCGGATCCACTGCGCAGCGCGGGCAGTTGGCGCCCCGCCCTCCGCGACGACCTGGAGGAGGTGGCCCAGCGGGCGGGGCTGAAGCCCGACGGATCCGGACGGGTCGCGTGTCCCTTCGGGTACGCGGACATGGACAGTGCGGTTCGAGGGCTGCTGTCGACGGGCCTGTTCGACGCGGCGATCTCCGTGACGGACCAGGCACAGGTGGACAAGGAGCTGACGGAGGCCCTGCATCCGTATCTGCGCACGGACAGGACGGTGTGGATGCCGAACGTGTTCCGGTACCTGGTCGCCCGTACGCCCTAGGTGTCCAGGCCTGTCCGGCGGATCACGCCGGCGTCGCGGGCCCAGGCACGCACTCCCCCACTGCCCTTGAAGGCGTGGGGGACCCCCAGCGGCGTTGTCGTCACTCGCCGACTCCCTCCTCCGCCTTGCAACTGCACGCACCAGACCCCACTCGGGTCGGCAACAACGCGCAGCCCCCGCCGGACAGGCCTAGGCGCCCGGCTCCCTCGCCGCTCGTGTGATCCCCGCGACCCGGTACGCGTCCGCCTCCTCCAGGGTCTCGTTCGCCAGCAACGCCCGGGCGAGCGCGTCCAGTTGGGGGCGGTGGTCGCGCAGCTTGCGGCACGCCTCCTCGTAGCACTCGTCGACGATCCGGCGCATCTCGTGCTCGATCACGTCCAGGGTCTGGGGGGCCGCCGAGAGGCCGTACGCCTGTTGGGCGTCGCCGGGGAGGGCGGACAGGCGGCCGACGCGCTCGCTCATCCCCCAGCGGGCGACCATCCCGCGCGCGATGTTGGTGACCTGTTCCAGGTCGTTCTCCGCACCGGTCGTGACGACGCCGTAGACGACCTGTTCCGCCGCCATGCCGCCGAGCGCGCCGATGATGCGGCCGCGCAGGTACTCCTCGGTGTACGCGTACTTGTCGGACTCCGGTGTGGAGAGCGTGACGCCGAGGGCGCGGCCGCGCGGGACGATGGTGATCTTGCGGACGGGGTCGGCGCCGGGCTGGAGCATGCCGAGCAGGGCGTGTCCGCTCTCGTGGTACGCGGTGCGCCGGCGCTCCTCCTCGGGCATCACCAGCGGCCGTTCGGCGCCGAGTTGGACCTTCTCCAGGGCCTCGGAGAGGTCGCTCTGCGTCACCCGCTCCTGCTTGCGCTTGACGGCGAGCAGGGCCGCCTCGTTGGCGAGGTTGGCCAGTTCCGCGCCGGTCATGCCCGGGGTCGTACGGGCCACTTGGCCGAGGTCGACGTCCTTCGCGAGCGGGATCTCGCGGGTGTGGATCGCCAGGATGGCCTCGCGGCCGCCGCGGTCCGGGGGCGAGACCATGACCACCCGGTCGAAGCGGCCGGGGCGGGTCAGGGCCGGGTCCAGGACGTCCGCGCGGTTGGTGGCCGCGATGACGATGACGCCCTCCGAGCCCGAGAAGCCGTCCATCTCGGTCAGGATCTGGTTCAGCGTCTGCTCGCGCTCGTCGTGACCGCCCATGCCGGAGCCGCCGGCGCGGGCCCGGCCGATGGTGTCGATCTCGTCGATGAAGATGATCGACGGGGCCACCTTGCGTGCCTCCGCGAACAGCTCACGCACGCGTGAGGCGCCCACGCCGACGATCATCTCGATGAACTCGGAAGCGGACGCGGAGAAGAAGGGCACGCCCGCCTCGCCGGCGACGGCGCGCGCGAGGAGCGTCTTGCCCGTGCCGGGTGGGCCCGCGAGCAGTACGCCCCGCGGCATCTTCGCGCCCATCCTGCGGTAGGCGTCGGGGTTCTTCAGGAAGTCGACGACGTCGTTGAGTTCGCCCTCGACCTCGTCGATGCCGGCCACGTCCTCGAACGTCGTGCGCGGCTGGCCCGGCTCCAGCTCGACCGGCTTGGGCGGCGCCTTGCGGCCGAGCATGCCGCCCGCGCCGCCCAATCCCGCGCTCATCCGCCGCGCGATGAAGATCCACAGCACGACCAGAAGCAGCATCGGCGCCAACGAGATCAGCAGATTGGCCAGAAAACTACGGTGCTGGACGACGGGCTCTGCCGTGACGGTGACGTCGTGCTTGGTCAGGTCCTCCCAGAGCTGGTCGTCGGCGAACGACGGGCGCTGGGTGTTGAACTTGGTGTACTTGCCGCCTCCGCCGGGCCGTTCCCGCTCCTTCTTGAGCTGGCCCTGGATCGCGTCGCCCTTGGAGTAGATCTTGCTGACGTTCCCGGCGTCGACCTGCTTGCTGAACTCGGTGTACGAGATCGTCGGTTCGTCACCCTCGTTGAAGAACGACAGCACCAGGTTGGCGATCAGATACACGACCAGCGCGGTCAGGATCAGGCTCCACCAGCCGCCGCGCATCTTCCGACCACCCGGGGACGGCTTCTGCGGCTCCTCGGGAGTGCCCTCGGTACGCCAGGGCTGGTCGGGCGACTTGCGCGGCGGGGCGGGGTTGGTCATATGCGGACGTTACGACAATGACCAACCCCTGGCACTCGCAGAGGGTGAACTCAGCCCATGAACTTCTTGAACTCGTCCGGCAGCTCGAAGTCCTGCGGGGCCTGCTGGCCCGGCACCTCGAAGGCGCCGCCGCCCTGAGCCGCCGCGGCCCGCCGCTCGGCCTCCTCCTGCTCCTGCTGCCTGCGCTTCATCGGGTTGCCCGAGCGCTGCTTGCCCTTGGCCTTCTTCGGCTGCTTCTTGGTACGGCCGGGACCGCCGCCCATGCCCGGAATCCCGGGCATCCCCGGCATGCCACCGCCCTGGGCCATGCGGGACATCATCTTGCGGGCCTCGAAGAACCGCTCGACGAGGTTCTTGACCGCGCTGACCTCGACGCCGGAACCCTTGGCGATACGGGCACGGCGGGAGCCGTTGATGATCGTCGCGTCCTGGCGCTCGGCCGGGGTCATCGACTTGATGATGGCGGCCGTGCGGTCGACGTCCCGCTCGTCGATGTTGTTGATCTGTTCCTTGATCTGGCCCATTCCGGGCATCATGCCGAGCAGCTTGCTGATGCTGCCCATCTTCCTGACCTGCTCCATCTGGGCCAGGAAGTCGTCGAGGGTGAAGTCCTGGCCCTTCTTGGAGGCGAGCTTGGAGGCCATCTTGGCGGCCTCTTCCTCGCTGAACTCCTTCTGCGCCTTCTCGAACAGGGTGGCCAGGTCACCCAGGTCGAGGATGCGCGAGGCCATCCGGTCGGGGTGGAAGACGTCGAAGTCCTCCAGCTTCTCGCCGTTCGACGCGAACATGATCGGCTTGCCGGTGACCGAGGCGATCGACAGGGCCGCACCACCGCGGGCGTCGCCGTCGAGCTTGGAGAGGACCACGCCGTCGAAGCCGACGCCGTCGCGGAAGGCCTCCGCCGTGTTCACGGCGTCCTGACCGATCATCGCGTCGACGACGAAGAGGATCTCGTCCGGGGAGACCGCGTCCCGGATGTCCGCGGCCTGCTGCATCATGTCCTGGTCGATGCCGAGGCGGCCGGCCGTGTCCACGATCACGATGTCGTGGACCTTGGTCCTGGCGTGCTGGATGGAGTCCTCGGCGACCTTGACCGGGTCACCCACGCCGTTGCCCGGTTCCGGGGCGAAGACGGCCACGCCCGCGCGCTCGGCGACGACGCTCAGCTGGGTGACCGCGTTCGGGCGCTGGAGGTCCGCGGCGACCAGGAGCGGCGAGTGGCCCGCTTCCTTGAGGTGCTTGGCGAGCTTGCCGGCGAGGGTGGTCTTACCGGCGCCCTGCAGACCCGCGAGCATGATCACGGTCGGCGGCTGCTTGGCGAAGCGGAGGCGGCGGGTCTGGCCGCCCAGGATGGTGACCAGCTCTTCGTTGACGATGTCGAGGACCCGCTGGGCCGGGTACCGCGAACCGGAGACCTCGGCGCCGAGGGCACGCTCCTTGACGTTCTTGATGAACGACCGTACGACGGGCAGGGCCACGTCCGCTTCGAGGAGCGCGATGCGGATCTCGCGCGCGGTGGCGTCGACGTCCGCCTCGCTCAGACGCCCCTTGCCGCGCAGATTCTTGAAGGTCGCTGAGAGGCGATCGGAGAGAGTGTCGAACACGGCGGCGTCGGTCCTCGGAGTCGGGGGCAGTGTGAGCGTCTTCCAGGGTATCGGGCCGCGCAAGACAATCGTCCCCGGCCGTTCCCACAACCGGTCAGCCCCGCAATGTCTCCTCCAGCTTCCGCGCCAGCGACGCCGCCTCCTCACCCGGCAGCGGCGCGCCCTCGGGCCCGGTCACGTAGAAGGCGTCCACCGCGTTCGCGCCCAGCGTGGAGACGTGTGCGCTGCGCATCCGTACGTTCGCGTCCTCCAGCGCCCGCCCGATCCGGAACAGCAGACCGGGGGCGTCCTGGGAGCGCACCTCGATCACGGTGGCCAGCCGCGACGCGGCCGAGGCGACGGCCACCCGGGGCGGCGGCGCCACGACGCCCCGGCGGCGGGGATACGCGGCGTCGCGCTCGGCGAGACGGCCGGCGATGTCCAGGGAGCCGTCCAGCGCCCGTACGAGATCCGCGCGCAGGCGGGCCGCCTGCGGCAGTGAGCCGTACTCGGCGGCGACCCGCCAGTCCAGCAGCAGGACCGCGCCCTCGACGCCGTCCGGCAGGTCCAGGGAACGCAGTTCCGCGGTCCGCACGGTCAGCCGGTGCATGGCGAGGACGCCGGCCACGGCGGGAAGCACGCCCGGCTGATCCGGTACGGCGATGAGCAGCTCGACGCCGAGCGGCTCCGGGTCGCCGGACGGCTGTTCCCCGGCCGGCGGCTCGGTCTGCGCGCGCAGGGACAACACCGGGCTGCCCGTGGCGATCGCCTCGATCGCGAGCCGCTCCTGCTCGGCGGTGGGCGCGGCGGCCTCGGGCTCGTCGAGGACGTCCCCGGCGAGGACGGCCGCAACCCGCTTCACCAGGTCGGCGACCAGGGAGCCCCGCCAGGACGACCAGGCCGCCGGACCGGTGGCCAGGGCGTCCGCCTCGGTCAGCGCGTGCAGCAGCTCCAGGGTGGACTGCGAGCCGACCGCCTCGGCGACCGCACGGACCGTGGCCGGATCCTCCAGGTCGCGGCGGGTGGCCGTGTCGACGAGCAGCAGATGGTGGCGTACGAGGGTGGCGAGGACGGCCACCTCGTCGCGGTCGAAGCCGATGCGGGCGGCCACGTCCTTGGCGATGATCTCGCCGGCCACCGAGTGGTCGCCGGGCCAGCCCTTGCCGATGTCGTGCAGGAGCGCGGCGACCAGGAGCAGGTCGGGGCGGTGGACGCGGCGGGTGAACTCGGAGGCACGTACGGCCGTCTCGATCAGGTGCCGGTCGACGGTCCAGATGTGGACGGCGTTGCGCTGCGGGCGGCAGCGCACCCGCTCCCAGTCCGGGAGCAGCCGGGTGATCAGGCCCTCCGCCTCCAGCGCCTCCCAGACGTCGACGGTCGGGCGGCCCGAGCCGAGCAGGGTCACGAGCTGTTCGCGGGCCTCTGCGGGCCAGGGCGTGGGCAGGGGGCGCGCGACGGCTGCCAGGCGCCGTACGGCGTGCAGGGAGAGCGGGAGGCCGGCCTGGGCGGCGGCGGCCGCGGCGCGCAGCGGCAGCACGGGGTCGCGCTCGGGGCGGGCGGCACGGGCGAGCACCACCTCGCCGTCCTGCTCGACCACGCCCTCGGCCAGCGGAGAGCGGTCGGGGACCGGCTTCCCGCCGCCGAGCATGGCGCGCAGCCGCGGCCGCACGGCTCGCGACCTGAGCACGCGCCCGACCTCACGCCAGGTGACGTCGCTGGCGTACGAGATGACCCGCGCCGACTCGTACACCTGCCGCAGCAGGGTGTCGGCGTCGAGCAGGCCGAGTTCGGCGGCGACCTGGTCCTGCTCCTGGAGCGCGAGCCTGTCGGTGGCCCGCCCGGTCGTCAGGTGCAGGGCGTCGCGGACGTCGAGCAGCCGGCGCCTGGCGTCGTCGAGGCCCTCGCGCGGGGCGTCGGCCAGCCAGGAGGCGGCGACGGCGCGCAGGGTGGTGGCGTCCCGCAGACCACCGCGGGCCTCCTTCAGGTCCGGCTCCAGCAGGTACTGCAGCTCGCCCTGGCGCTCGGCGCGCTCGGTGCACAGTTCCTGGAGTTCGAGGAGACGTTTCGGCGCCTGGTTGCGCCAGTCGGCGAGGACGGCCGTACGGAGGCCGGCCGTCAGGCCCAGGTCACCGGCGATGTGGCGGGCGTCCAGGAGGCCGAGCTGGACCTTCAGGTCCTCCCCGGCGGTCTTGCGGGCCTCCGCCGGGGTGCGCACGGAGTGGTCGAGGGCGAGGCCGAGGTCCCAGACGGGGTACCAGATGCGGTCGGCCAGGGCGGCGACGGCCTGGGGGTCGCTGCCGTCGTGGAGCAGGAGCAGGTCCAGGTCGCTGCGCGGGGAGAGCTCACCGCGGCCGTAGCCGCCGACGGCGATCAGTGAGACCCCGTTCAGCCCCTCGGCTCCGGCGCCGAAGAGCCCCGACAGCCAGTCGTCCGTCAGTTCCGACAGGGCCTTACGGCGCGGCGGCCCGGACTGCGCGCCCTCAGTGAGGAGACGCAGCCGGGCCGCCGCATAGCCGCTGGGTCCGGAGTCTTCCGCTTCCTTGTGCACGTCCGTGCTCGACACCCAGCAGCTCCTTGTTCTTCTTCTGTCAGAGCGCGTCGGGACCGCGCTCGCCGGTGCGGACCCGAACGGCCGTCTCCACCGGGAGGGACCAGACCTTGCCGTCACCGATCTTGCCGGTACGGGCCGCCTTGACGATGACGTCGATCAGCTGCTCGGCGTCGTCGTCCTCGGCCAGCACCTCGATACGGATCTTGGGGACCAGGTCGACGGTGTACTCGGCACCGCGGTAGACCTCGGTGTGGCCCCGCTGACGACCGTAGCCGCTCGCCTCGGTGACCGTCAGGCCGTGTACCCCGAAGGCCTGGAGGGCTTCCTTGATCTCGTCGAGCCGGTGCGGCTTGACGACCGCGGTGATGACCCTCATGCGTCCACCTTCTTGCTGCTCGAACCGGAAAGGGCCGCGGAGACCGTTCCGGCGATTCCGCCACCGGCACCGCTGAAGTCGTATGCGGTCTCGGCGTGCTCGGCCTGGTCGATTCCGGCGACCTCCTCGTCCTCGCTGACCCGCATACCGATGGTCTTGTCGAGGAGGAAGGCGAGGACCGCGGAGGCGATCAGGGAGTAGGCGAGGACCGCGCCGACACCGGCGCACTGCTTCCACAGCTGGGTGAAGGAGTGGTCGCCGTAGAAGACGCCCGTCGCGGTGGACTGGCCCTTGCCCGTGGCGAAGAAGCCGATGAGCAGGGAGCCGATGATGCCGCCGACCATGTGGACGCCGACCACGTCGAGGGAGTCGTCGTAGCCGAACTTGAACTTGAGGCCCACGGCCGCGGCACAGGCGACACCGGCGATGACGCCGACGGCGATCGCACCGAGCGGGGAGACAGCGCCACCGGACGGAGTGATCGCGACCAGACCGGCCACCGCGCCGGAGGCGGCGCCCAGCGTGGTGAACGCGCCGTGGCGGATCTTCTCGTAGGCGAGCCAGGCGAGCATGGCGGCGGCGGTGGCGACCTGCGTGTTGACGAACATCAGTGCGCCGACGCCGTCGTCGTTGCCGAGCCACGAGCCGGCGTTGAAGCCGAACCAGCCGAACCACAGCAGACCGGCGCCGAGCATGACCAGCGGGAGGCTGTGCGGGCGCATCGGGTCCTTCTTGAAGCCGACGCGCTTGCCGATGACCAGGATCACACCGAGGGCGCCTGCACCGGCGTTGATGTGGACCGCGGTACCACCGGCGAAGTCGATCACGCCGAGCTTGAAGGCCCAGCCGTCGGCACCCCACACCCAGTGGGCCACCGGGACGTAGACGATCGTGAGCCACAGGGCGACGAAGAGCGCCCAGGCCGAGAACTTGACGCGGTCCGCGAGGGCGCCGCTTATCAGGGCCGGCGTGATGACCGCGAACATCATCTGGAAGATCATGAAGACGAAGATCGGGATCGTGTAGCCGTCCCAGAGCTGTGTCAGCCCGATGTTGCTCAGTCCCAGCCAGTCCGAGTTGAAGCCGATGAGGCCGTTACTCGTGCCGAAGGCAAGGGAGAAGCCGTAGAGCACCCACAGGATCGTGACGATCCCGATGCTGATGAAGCTCATCATCAGCATGTTCAGGGTGCTCTTGACCCGGACCATGCCGCCATAGAAGAACGCGAGTCCGGGCGTCATGAGCAACACCAGGGCGGAACAGATGAGCATGAAGCCTGTGTTCGCGGATGACAGTTTGGGTGCCTCCGCGGCAAGCGTGATGGCGGCTGATGCCATCGGCGTCTCCTCGTCGATTCGTACGGCCCCGTGCGGGTTCGGAGCGTGAGCGGTCCGGGAAAGCGGGGGGTGGGCCGGTTATGCGCCCTGAGATTGGCGCAGCGCCGTTTCGTTGGAAGCCCCTCGTTGTTTCGCCGCCGTGACGAAGGCACCGTCCGTGTTACGCCTCGATGAACTGCCGGATGTCGGCCGAGGCGATCGTTATCGTGGCGCAACCTTCTTCGAAGGTGGAGATCCGGCCGCGGGCGGCCTTCCGATGACCTGGCACGGGGGAGCCGAGTCGGGCAGTTCGGGAAGGCCGGCCCACGGCCGGAGTCAAGGGATTCAGACCGCCTCGGCGGTCTCCGGGAGCTCCGCGGCGAGCTTCTCGGTGAGGTCCACGACTTCGGCCAGATCCCCGAAGTCGCGTACGGCCGTGTCGACCGTCTTTCGAATACGAGTGTTCACGCGCTCGGAGCGGACCTTCTTGGCGATGTGCATGGCCTGCTCGGCCAGCACCGTGCTCCGCTCGGGCTCGCGCTGCAGCAGGTGCACCGTGGCCATGCCGATCAGGTTCAGTGCGTACGAGCGCTGGTGCTCGCCGTCCTGGGCGAACAGGTCGACGGCCCGCTGCATCACCGGCTCGGCCAGGGAGGCGTAGGTGGGGCTGCGGCCCGCGACATAGGCGAGGTCGCGGAAGGAGTGGGAGTTCTCGCCGTGCAGCTCGGCCTCGGAGAAGAAGCGGATCCAGTCGGGGTCCGGGTCGTCCCACTCCTCCACGTCGGCGAAGGTGTCCTCGGCCATCCGGACCGCGCGCTTGCACTTGCCGGGCTGCCCCATGTTGGCGTAGGCGCGGGCCTCCATCGCATACAGCATCGACTGGGTGCGGGGGCCTGCGCAGTCCCGGCTGCCGTACTGCGCGAGGTGGACCAGTTCCAGGGCGTCGTCGGGCCGGCCGAGGTGGATCATCTGGCGGCTCATGCTGGACAGGACGTACGAGCCGAGCGGCTTGTCGCCGGCCTCCTTGGCGGCGTGCAGGGCGAGGACGAAGTACTTCTGCGCGGTGGGCTGCAGCCCCACGTCGTAGGACATCCAGCCCGCGAGCTCGGCCAGCTCGGCGGCGACCTTGAACAGCTTGCGGGTGGTGACCTCGGGCTGGGGCTCCTGGAGCAGGTCCGTCACCTCGTGCAGCTGGCCGACGACCGCCTTGCGGCGCAGGCCGCCGCCGCACTGGGCGTCCCACTGCCGGAACATCACCGTCGTGGACTCCAGCAGGTCCAGCTCGGGCTTGGAGAGCCGGCCGACGCGGCGGGACGAGGCCGCCGACTCGGGCTCCGGCTGCGGCGACTGGAGCGAGGGCACCAGCCAGCGCTGCATCGGCTCGATGAGGGACGGGCCCGCGGACAGGACCAGCGAAGTCCCGAGGAAGCCGCGCCGCGCCAGCATCAGGTCGCTGCGCGAGAACTCGCTGAGCAGCGCCACCGTCTGCGGGCCCGTCCAGGGCAGGTCCACGCCGGACACGGAGGGTGACTGGCGTGCGGCGCGCAGGCCGAGGTCCTCGACGGAGACCACGCAGCCGAAGCGCTCGGAGAACAGCTCGGACAGGATCCTGGGGATGGGCTCGCGGGGGTTCTCGCCGTCCAGCCAGCGGCGCACCCGGGAGGTGTCCGTGGAGATGTGGTTGGCGCCCAACTGGCGTGCCCTGCGGTTGACTTGGCGGGCGAGTTCGCCCTTCGACCAGCCGCTGCGCACGAACCAGGAAGTGAGCAGCTCGTTGGGGCGCTTCTCCGTGCTGGTCGCGGTCGTCCCGCTTCCGCCGTTGCCGCTCACTGGAACGCCCCCATCCCTGAGACCACTTGTCGCTGAGTGCGCCAAGCCCTATCAGAATGCCGGTAAATACGGCCGCCCGTCCGCCGGTTGTCACCCTTCGAACGGGAAGCCGAGTTGCCTCCGGCATACCCACGAGTGCATGTGCCCCCAGGACTCGTGCACTTAAAGTAATCCTACGATCACTGCTCCAGCCATGGCGATCCCGGAAACGCCACCATTCGCCACCCCTTCGAATGAACTCACGGTGGCCTCCACACGATTCACTTGACATAGACCGATCGGGAGTAGGCGGAGCGAAGCACTCAGGGGCGCGTGCCGTCGAGTTCACCACCCGGGGCACGTTGAGCGCCGCTCGGACCGTGCGGAGCCGGCACCCCCGGAGGCACGCAGGGTCACGATCCGATTCCGCGCCGTAACCACCGACGCGTCGGACCCGTTGGAGGGGGTATGGGCTTCACGATCGGCGGCATCCGGGAGATCCGCTCCGGCTCGCGTCGGCGCGGCCGCTCCTCGGAGTGCACCGCCGTCGCCGAGTTCACGGGGCTCTGGGGCTGGGACGTGGTCCCGGGAGCGCGGGCCGCGGCGGGCGCCTGCTCCTGCGGCCGGGCGGATTGCAGCGCGCCGGGAGCGCATCCCCTGGAGTTCGCGCCCCAGGTCTCGGCCGGTGCCACGCTCGACGAAGTGACCAAGGCGTGGGGCGAGTTCCCCGGAGCGTCGGTCATGCTCCCGGCCGGCCGGGCCTTCGACGTCATCGAGGTGGCCGAGCCCGCAGGCCGCCGCGCGCTGCTCCGCCTGGAGCGCATGGGCCTCCCCCTCGGCCCGGTCGTCGCGACCCCGGAGGGCCGCGCCCAGTTCTTCGTCGCTCCCGGCGCCGCCGCCGAACTCCCCGAGCTGCTCTACCGCATGGGCTGGGACGATCCGACCTCCCTGGACCTCCGCGGCCTCGGCGCCGGCAGGTGCATCACGGCTCCCCCGTCCGACCGCGGCGGCCTGGGCCCGGCACGGTGGCTGCGTCCCCCCGCCCTCGATTCCGCCACGAAGCCACCGGCGGCCCGCCTGCTGCTGGGGACGCTGGCCTACGTGGCGCACCGGTCGCGGGCGTAGACCCTACGACGTACACAGCGAAGCGCCCGACCCCAACTGCACCTTGGGGGCGGGCGCTTCTTCGACCACGTACCGATGTCGGCAGGTGGTGTCACTCTCCGATAAGGGCGTCAACGAACGCCTCCGGCTCGAACGGCGCCAGGTCGTCCGCGCCCTCGCCGAGACCCACCAGCTTGACCGGTACGCCCAGCTCACGCTGGACCGCGATCACGATGCCGCCCTTCGCCGTGCCGTCCAGCTTGGTCAGCACGATGCCGGTGATGTCGACGACCTCGGCGAACACGCGGGCCTGCACCAGGCCGTTCTGCCCGGTCGTGGCGTCGAGGACGAGCAGGATCTCGTCCAGCGGGGCGTGCTTCTCGACGACGCGCTTGACCTTGCCGAGCTCGTCCATGAGCCCGGTCTTGGTGTGCAGGCGACCGGCGGTGTCGATGAGGACGACGTCGGAGCCCAGCTCCTTGCCCTCCTTCACCGCGTCGAAGGCGACGGAGGCGGGGTCTCCGCCCTCCGGTCCGCGCACGGTGTGGGCGCCGACCCGCTCGCCCCAGGTCTGGAGCTGGTCCGCGGCGGCGGCACGGAAGGTGTCGGCCGCGCCGAGGACGACGGTGCGGCCGTCGGCGACCAGGACCCGGGCGAGCTTGCCGGTGGTGGTGGTCTTGCCGGTGCCGTTGACGCCGACGACCATCACGATGCCGGGCTTGCTGTTCTCGGGCTCGGTCTTCACGGTGCGGTCGAATTCGGTGCCGACCAGCTTGAGCAGTTCCTCGCGCAGCAGGGTGCGCAGCTCGGCGGGGGTGCGGGTGCCGAGGACCTTCACCCGCTCGCGCAGGCCCTCGACCAGTTCCTGGGTGGGGACCACGCCGACGTCGGCGGTGAGCAGTGTCTCCTCGATCTCCTCCCAGGTCTCGTCGTCGAGGTGCTCGCGGGACAGGAGCGTGAGCAGCCCCTTGCCGAGCGCGTTCTGGGAGCGGGAGAGGCGGGCGCGGAGGCGGACGAGACGTCCGGCCGTCGGCTCGGGGACCTCGATCTCGGGAACCTCGACGCCGGGGACGACGGGCGGCTCCTCGACGGCGACCGGGGTCGAGCCGTCCGGAAGATCCACCTCCTCTATGGTCCGGCGGGGTTCGTCGCGGGGCGTCTCGGCCTCGTCGCCGACGTGCGGCTCGGCCGGAGGGGCGGTGATGTCGGGTGCGGAGGGGGGCGGCGGGGGCAGCGGCTTCTTGCGCCGGCTGCCGACCACGAGCCCGCCGAGCACACCGAGCACGACCACGGCGATGACTACAGCAAGGATGACGGTTTCCATAACGCGTCCAGTATCGGCCATGGGTCTCGGCAGCACCCAGCCTCAGGTGTGCACCGAGGTCGTGTCTGCCCCGTCACACCGAGCACACGACCCGCCACCGGCATCCACCGCCGCCGTGTCCGAGCCGGCTCAGTGACCGTGCCTGTGCAGTGCGGCGCTCGCCCGGAAGCGGAGACGTCCGCAGCGGTCCTTGACCTCCTGCGGCGCGTCCTCGGCGCAGCAGCAGTGGCGGGCGAGCCACCGCAGATCCTCCGGGTCGAGCCAGAGAGCGACCCGCCCCTGTGCGGTCTCCGCCTGCGGATCGGTGGGTACGGGATCGGCCATGGCATGCACCCTACGGCCCACTCGTGCCGCCCCCATGGCGATCTGACGCTCCGTCAGCTACCGTGCCCCCGCACCAGCCGCCCGGCGAAGGGGGTCCCCCATGCCCGTCACCGTCGTACGTTTCAACCTCGTCGAACCCGGTGCCAGCCCTGCCTCGCTCGGCGCCCGCTACCGGGCCGCCCTGGAGATGGCCGCGTACGCCGACGACCGCGGGATCACCACCGTCCAGACGGAGGAGCACCACGGCGTCGAGAACAACTGGCTGCCGTCGCCGTTCGCCTTCGCGGGCGCGGTGTTCGGGGCGACGCGGCGGATCGCGGTCACCGTCTCGGCGGTCATCGGCCCGCTGCACGACCCGCTGCGGCTGGCCGAGGACATCGCCGTACTCGATCTGCTGAGCGGCGGCCGGCTGGTGACCGTCGCCGGGATCGGGTACCGGCCCGAGGAGTACGCCCAGTTCGACGTCGACTGGAAGCGGCGTGGCAGGCTCCAGGACGAGCTGCTTGAGACGGTGCTCAAGGCCTGGACCGGCGAGGAGTTCGAGTACCGGGGCCGCACGGTACGGGTCACCCCGCGGCCGTGCTCCGACCCGCACCCCCTGCTCCTGGTCGGGGGCTCCTCGAAGGCCGCCGCCCGCCGGGCCGCCCGCCTGGGCCTGCCGTTCTTCCCCAGCGCGCATCTGCCGGAGCTGGAGGCGTACTACAAGGAGAAGCTGACGGAGTACGGCACCGAGGGCTGGACGATGATGCCCACCGCCGAGACCCCGCTGCTGCACATCGCCGAGGACCCGGACCGGGCGTGGGCCGAGCACGGCGGGCACTTCCTGCACGAGGCCCGGACCTACGCCTCCTGGCAGTCCGGGGACATTCGGTCCGCCGTGAAGTCGGCGGCCACGACCGTGGACGAGCTGCGCGCCGAGGGCGTGTACCGGATCCTGACGCCGGACGAGTGCGTGGCGCAGGGACTCGACAACCTCGTACTGCATCCGCTGGCGGGTGGCATGCCCGTGGACGAGGGATGGCGCAGCCTGCGGTTGTTCTGCGAAGACGTACTGCCCCGGCTCGGTGAGTGAGCCGGGGCAGTACGTCCTACGGATACGGGGAGAAGGGCGGCGGGGATGTGGCCCGTCTCCCCGAGTCAGGGGGCCTCAGCCCATCTCCTCCAGCGCCTTGCCCTTCGTCTCCTTCACGAACTTCAGGACGAACGGGACGGAGAGCGCTGCGAAGACCGTGTAGATCACGTAGGTCACGGAGAGGTTCCAGTCGGCCAGCGACGGGAAGCTCGCGGTGATGGCCCAGTTGGCGATCCACTGCGCGGAGGCGGCCACGCCCAGGGCCGCGGCGCGGATCCTGTTCGGGAACATCTCGCCGAGCATGACCCAGACGACGACACCCCAG
Source organism: Streptomyces sp. NBC_00461 (assembly GCF_036013935.1). NCBI lineage: Bacteria > Bacillati > Actinomycetota > Actinomycetes > Kitasatosporales > Streptomycetaceae > Streptomyces > Streptomyces sp. NBC_00461. The sequence goes on along the minus strand of NZ_CP107902.1, from coordinate 6,993,133 downwards.
GACAGGGCGAAGAAGAGGACGAAGACGTGGGCTGCGATCAGGGCGGTCCAGCCCTGCGCGGCCGGCAGCTTGCCGTCGACCAGGTCGAAGGAGAACGCCCAGGCCTCCAGTGCGAGGCCGACGACCATGCCGATCGAGCCGATCAGGGCCAGCGGCTTACGGCCGACGCGGTCCACGAAGATCATGGCGATCACGGTGCCGAGGATGTTGATGATCGACGTCGTGAAGGAGTAGAAGAACGAGTCCGACGGGTCCACACCGACCGACTGCCACAGCGTCGAGGAGTAGTAGAACGCGACGTTGATGCCGACGAACTGCTGGAAGACCGACAGGCCGATACCGACCCAGACGATGGGCTTGAAGAAGAAGCCGCCGCCGAGCAGGTCCTTGAACGTGGACCTGTGCTCGCTGTTCATGGCGTGCTCGATCTCGTCGACGCGAGCGTCCAGGTCGATGTGCTCGCCCTCGACCTCGGCGAGGATCTCGCGGGCACGCGCGCGCTTGCCGACGGAGATGAGGAAGCGGGGGGACTCGGGGATGGCGAAGGAGAGCAGGCCGTAGAGGACGGCCGGAACCACCATGACGCCGAGCATGACCTGCCAGGCCTCCAGGCCCATCAGCTTGCCGCGCTGGTCGCCGCCGGCGGCGTTGAGCAGACCCCAGTTGACCAGCTGCGAGATCGCGATGCCGATGACGATCGCGGCCTGCTGGAAGGAGCCGAGACGGCCGCGGTACGCCGGCGGGGCGACCTCGGCGATGTAGGCCGGGCCGATGACCGAGGCCATGCCGATGGCGAAGCCGCCGACGATGCGCCAGAGGGCGAGGTCCCACAGGGCGAAGGGCAGCGCCGAGCCGACGGCGCTGACGGTGAACAGCACGGCCGAGATCTGCATGCACCGGATGCGGCCGATGCGGTCGGCTATCCGGCCGGCGGTCGCGGCACCGATGGCACAGCCGATCAGGGCGACGGCGATGACCTGGGCCAGGGCCGCGGAGCCGATGTCGTAACGGCCGCGGATCGCCTCAACGGCGCCGTTGATCACGGAACTGTCGTAGCCGAAGAGGAAACCACCCATCGCGGCCGCCGCCGCGATGAAGATGACATGCCCGAGATGCTCGGGATGAGCCTTCCTGGCTCCTGACTTCGGTTCCTGTGCAGTGCTGGTCACGTTCGAACTCCTCGGGCCACCGGCGTCGCTGCCGGGTGGGGGACCCTTCCAGGTAGGTGGTACCTGAAGGTAAAAGCAACGTCGCCGAGACTATGCCTTCAAGTTTCGAAGTCAAGGGGGTCCCACTGTGACTTTCCAGCGCACAAGTAACGGGAATGTGTTCAAGTCTTGAAGGAAGCGAGGGGGGAGGTCTAGCGCAGCCGTTGGCTGATGACCTTCGACACCCCGTCACCCTGCATGGAGACGCCGTACAGGGCGTCGGCGACCTCCATCGTCCGCTTCTGGTGCGTGATGACGATGAGCTGTGACGCTTCCTGCAGTTCCTGCATGATCCGGATCAACCGCTGCAGGTTGGTGTCGTCGAGCGCGGCCTCGACCTCGTCCATCACGTAGAACGGGCTCGGACGGGCCTTGAAGATCGACACCAGCAGGGCCACGGCCGTGAGGGAGCGCTCACCACCCGAGAGCAGCGACAGCCGCTTGACCTTCTTGCCCGGCGGCCGTGCCTCGACGTCGACGCCCGTGGTGAGCATGTTGTCGGGATCCGTGAGGATCAGACGCCCGTCGCCACCGGGGAACAGCCGGCTGAAGACACCCTCGAACTCCCGGGCCGTGTCCCGGTAGGCCTCGGTGAAGACCTGCTCGACGCGCTCGTCGACCTCCTTGACCACCTGGAGCAGATCGAGGCGGGTCTTCTTCAGGTCCTCAAGCTGCTCGCTGAGGAACTTGTGGCGTTCCTCCAGCGCGGCGAACTCCTCCAGGGCGAGCGGGTTGACCTTGCCGAGCTGCTGATAGGCCCGCTCGGCGGCCTTGAGCCGCTTCTCCTGCTCGGCCCGGTGGAACTGCTTGGGCAGATTGCGCGGGTGCTCGGGGTCCTCGGGCAGCTCCTCGCCCTCGGCGGGCGGGGACGGCGGCACGGGCTGATGGGGGCCGTACTCGGACATGAGCCCGGCCGGCTCCACGCCCAGCTCCTCCAGCGCCTTGGTCTCCAGCTGCTCGATCCGCATGCGCTTCTCGGCGCCGAGCACCTCACCGCGGTGGACGGAGTCGGTCAGCTTGTCGAGCTCGCCCTTGAGGTCGCGGCCCTCGCTCCGGGCGGCGGCCAGCTCCTGCTCGCGCCGGGCCTTGGCCACGTCGGCCGCCGTACGCTCCTCGTCGGCGCGGGCCAGGGAGACCTCGACGTGCGCGAGCAGCTGCCGGGCTCCGGAGGCGACGGCTTCCGCCACGGACGCCTCGTGCCGCAGCCGCGCGCGGCGCTGCTCGGCGCGCGCGCGTGCCTCGCGTTCCGCGCGGGCGGCCCGGTCGAGTGAATCGGCGCGCCCGGCAAGGCCCTTGACCCGCTCCTCGTGCGTACGGACCTGGAGCCGGGCCTCCATCTCGGTCTGGCGTGCGTTGGCACCGTCGGCGGCGAGACGATCCCGTACGGATGTGTCGGGCTCCTCCTCGACCGGCATCTCCTCGGCGACGGCGAGCCGTTCGGCGAGCTCCTCGGCCTCCTCCAGGGCCCGGTCGAGTGCCTCTTGCGCCCGTGCGGCGGCGGCGAGGGAACGCTCCGCCTCGCCCGCCGCGCCCCGTGCCTGCCCGGCGAGCCGTCCGAGCTGCTGGGCGACGGTCGACTTCTCCCGGTCGGCGGCGCGCCGTCGCTCCCCCAGCTCCTCGACCGACGCCGCGCATTCCTTGCGTCGTTCCCCTGCCGCGTACTGCGCCTCGGTCAGCTCCTCGCACCGCACGGCCAGCTCTTCCAGCTCGGCGGCGGCCTCGTCCACGGACGCCTGCACTTCCAGCAGGCTGGGCGCCCCGGCGGAACCACCGTGCGCGAAGTGAGCGCCCAGCAGGTCGCCTTCGGCGGTTACGGCGGTGAGGTCGGGGCGGGAGTAGACGAGGTCCTCGGCGTCTTCGAGGGTGCCGACGACGACCACTCCGTGGAGGAGGCGGCGGATGGCGGGCATGAGGTCGGCAGGGGCGCGGACGAAATCTGCCGCGTGAGGTTGTGGGGCGTCTGCGGGTTCGTCGTGGCTTGTCGCCCAGTTCCCCGCGCCCCTTTGGGGCGCTTCCCCCGCCAGGAGCAACGCCGCCCGTCCGGCGTCCTGCTTGCGCAGCAGGCGGATCGCTTCGGCAGCGGCGGACGGTGACGTGACCGCGAGGGCGTCCGCCGCCGCGCCGAAGGCCGCCGCCAGCGGGACCTCGTAGCCCGGTGTCACCGTCAGCAGCTCGGCCGCCGGGCCCAGCAGCCCGGTGAGACGATCCTTCGCCCCCAGCAGTGCGCCCGTTCCGTCCTTGCGGCGCAGGCCCAGGGACAGTGCCTCGTGCCGGGCCTGGGTCGCGGCCCGCTTGCGTTCCGCCGCGGTGGCCGCCTCCCGGGCCGCCGTCAGTGCGGTCTCGGCGTCCGACAGCCGCTGTTTCGCCGCCTCGTGCTGCTCACCGAGTTCCGCATCGCCCGCGTCGAGGCCGTCGACCTCGGCCTTGAGGGCCTCGTACTCCTCCTGCGCGACGACGGCGCGCTCCTGGGCCTCGTCGCGGGCGGCGGCCAGCCGGTCGATCTCGGCCTGGGCGGAGGCCGCGCGCGAACGGGCCGCGTTGACCTGGCCGTTCAGCCGGGCGAGACCCTCACGGCGGTCGGCGATCGCGCGCGCGACATCCTTCAGGCGCCGTTCCTCCTGAGTGAGTTCGCGCTCCAGCTCGGCCCGGTGCGCGACAGTGTCCTCAAGGGCCCGCTCGGCCGCCTCCAGTGCCGCTTCGAGCTCGGCCTCCTGCTCCCGGATGCGGGCGGCTTCGCGCTCCATGTCCTCGGGGTCGCGGCCCCGCCGCTCCTCCGGCGGCGCGGAGGTCGCGCTCTTCACGCGCGCGTCGGCCAGCGAGATCGTGCCGCGCACCCGCTCGGCGAGCTGCGAGAGCTCGTACCAGGTCTGCTGGGCGCGCTGCAGCCGCGGGGTGAGCTGCCGTACCTCGTCCTCCAGGAGCGCCTCGCGCTGCAGGGCCTTCTTCAGCTCCCGCTCGGCGTTCTCCTTGCGCTCCTTGAGCGCCGCCTCGTCCGCGACCTCGGCCTTCAGCGCCTCCCGCAGCCGTACGAGATCGTCGGCCAGCAGCCTCAGGCGCGCATCCCGCAGATCCGCCTGGATCACGGCCGCCCGCCGCGCCACCGCCGCCTGCCGGCCCAGTGGCTTGAGCTGTCTGCGCAGTTCGTCCGTCAGGTCCTGCACGCGCGCGAGGTTGGCCTGCATCGCGTCGAGTTTCCTGAGCGCCTTCTCCTTGCGCTTGCGGTGCTTGAGGACGCCCGCGGCCTCTTCGATGAAGGCGCGGCGGCCCATGGGATCGGCGTGCAGGACGGAGTCGAGCTGGCCCTGGCCGACGATGACGTGCATCTCGCGGCCGATGCCGGAGTCGGACAGGAGGTCCTGGATGTCGAGCAGACGGCAGGTGTCACCGTTGATCTGGTACTCACTGCCGCCGTTGCGGAACATGATCCGCGTGATGGTGACCTCGGCGTACTCGATGGGCAGGGCGCCGTCGGAGTTGTCGATGGTCAGCGAAACCTCGGCACGGCCAAGTGGCGGACGGCCGGTGGTGCCGGCGAAGATGACGTCCTCCATCTTGCCGCCGCGCAGCGACTTGGCACCCTGCTCGCCCATGACCCAGCTCAGGGCGTCCACGACGTTGGACTTGCCCGAGCCGTTCGGTCCCACGACACACGTGATGCCCGGTTCGAACCGGAGTGTGGTCGCCGAGGCGAACGACTTGAACCCGCGGAGGGTCAGGGCCTTGAGGTGCACGCCGCTGGACTCTACCTTCCGCCGCTATCTCACTCCATGAACCCTCGCAACCCCGCGGTTTCACGCATGAACATGAAGGGCACATCAGACGTTAAAGAGAGTGAAAGGATGCGCGGGGGAAAGAAAGAAGGGACGCCGAAGCGTCCCTTGCAAACTCTGAACTCTGAAACTCTGACAACTTAGCGGTTGATACGGGCGGCCCAACCACTGCTGTCGTGGTGCGATGCAGTGATCAGGTGAGCGCAGGCTCCGCCTGGTGTGCGTCGATGCTCATGCTCTCCATGATCCTGTCGTGAGAAGCGGCAGCCGCGAGCGCGTCGTTCTCCGCCTGGATTCGTCCGAGTTCGGATTCCAGGTCCTGGACGCGCTGCTGGAGCCGTCGCATCTCGGCGAGGAGTCGAGGGTCGGAGCCGCCGACGTAACCGAGAAGCGCCTTTGCCATGATGGATGGTCCTCCACACTGAGTGACCGACCGAAGCGGTGTGGGTCGTGAGGGAATCGCACCCGCGGTGCTTGACACTCTTGAGTTCTTGCTGCCGTTCATCCATGCCAAACAGCTAAGGTGCGCGGGGTGCTTTCAGCGTCTCACCAAAAAGTTTGACGGTCAACACGATCACGCCCCGTATTGGCGGGCAACCCAGGGTCGCGCGGCCTGAACCGGCGGCGCTGCGACTGGAGCGGGGCCCTCGGGGCGTGGCGATCATTCTTAGGTGCGGAGCCTGCCACGACAAGCGGTTCTTGACAACCACCAGGCAATTTCCGCTCCAGGCAGCTGCTGATGGCATGTTCTTACGCTTCCGCACGGGCCTCTTCACGGAATGTGGTCAGCGGATCGCGAAGCCGTCGTAACCGCCGCGGGGTGTGTCCCAGATCTCGGTGACACCGTCGACCCGGCCGGGCGTGTCGTCGCCACGGAGCCAGTCGAGGAGCCCGTCGCACCGCTCGCGCGGGCCCTCGGCGACCACCTGGACCCGTCCGTCCCCCAAATTGAGAGCAAAACCACTCAGGGCGCCGAGCTCAAGGGCCTTGGCCCGCGTGAACCAGCGGAAACCCACACCTTGGACGCGTCCCCGCACCCAGGCGACCAGTCGCACATCCTCGCTCATGAGTGCAACCTAACGGGCCAATGTCTCTCGGGACACTTCCTCCTCTGGCGCCATGCGGTACCGTCCCCACCCAATGAATCTCATATGAAACTCACTCGATCGAGTGAGTTAGGCCACCCCGCAAGATCATATCGGGTGGGTTGGCCGCCAGGACGAGGAAGGCCAGAACATGGGACGCCACCGACGCTCAGCCGCCGGCCGCGCCGCCACGGGCCGCGCCACGGGGGTCACAGGAAGGGACGGCTCGTACACGAGCAGCTATGACCCCCAGCAGTACTCGTACAGCTATGACCCGCCGGAGGCCCTGGCGGCGGGTGACGAGCAGCCCGTCCTGGGGATCGCGCCTTATCTGAAGGCCGAGGAGTACGCCGAGTCCTCCGCGAGGAGTGCCGCGTATCTGTTCGCCACGGAGGACGACTACACCACGGTCTTCCCGGAGCGCGGGCCGTCGTCCGGCAAGGGCTCCGGGCGCAGTGGGTCGCGTCGCCGCAAGAAGAGGGCCGCGACGCCGGTGAAGACCGGTCTGCTCGGCGTCTCCGCCGCTGTCGCCATCGGCACGGTCGCGGTCGCCACGGGTTCGATGCCCGGCCTCGACAACTACAAGCTCGGCGGCGGTGGCGGCGACAAGGTGCAGGCCGCGAGCACGCCGACCAACTCGGCGAGCGAGCAGGGCGGCACGTCCGGCAGTGTCCACGGCCGGGACGGCGGGTCCTCGACGAGCCGCGACGCCCACCGCTCGGCCTCGCCGTCGCCGAGCCCGTCGACGTCCTCGGCGGCGCCGACCGAGGCGCCGACGAAGAAGCCGAAGGCGACCCCGTCCAAGAAGCCGAAGACGACGCCCTCGAAGAAGGAGACCAAGCCGCCGAAGGAGACCACCGCCCCGGTGAGGGTCTCCGCGGAGGCCGCCGCCGAGGCGGAGGTGCTCAAGCTGGTCAACGAGGAGCGGGCCAAGGTCGGCTGCAGCGCGGTGTCCGCCAACAGCACCCTGTCGGACCTGGCCGAGACCTTCAGCAAGGCCATGGCCGCCGAGGACTTCTTCGACCACACCGACCCCAGCGGTGCCACGCCCTGGGACCGGGCGTCGAAGCTCGGCATATCCAACCTCGGCGGCGAGAACATAGCCCGAGGCCAGGCGGACGCGGCCGCGGTGATGAACGCCTGGATGAACAGCCCCGGCCACCGCGCCAACATCCTGAACTGCGACTTCAAGACCCTCGGGGTCGGTGTGCACTTCGGGACCGGCGGCCCCTGGTGGACGCAGGACTTCGGCTACTAGAAACCGGTCAGGCGGCGCGGCCCAGCAGGAAGACCCGCGCCGTCTCCGTCACCCGGCGGCCCAGGTGCTCCGCGGTCTGGATGTCCGCCTTGTGAACGGCGTCCGGGCCCTCGTCGACGTTGGTCGAGGCCGCGGCGCCGGCGAAGAAGCCGAGGCGGTTGAGGTCGTGCTCGGAGCCCTCGCTGTTGTTCCAGCCCGGCAGCAGGCCGAGGTTGACCCAGTGCATGCCGTGCTGCCCGGCGAGAACCTGGAAGAACTGCAGCGTGTTGAGCTTGTCGCCGCTCTTGGACCCGGAGTTGGTGAAGCCGGCTGCCAGCTTGTCCTTCCAGTCCTGCCCGAACCAGCGCTTCGATGACGCCTCCGCGAAGACGTGGAAGGCGCCGGACGCCGTGCCCATGTAGGTCGGCGAGCCGAAGACGACGGCGTCCGAGCCGTCCAGGAGCGCCCACTGCTCGTCGGTGATCTCGTCGACCTTGATCAGGTGCACCTCGGCACCTGCCTCGACGGCACCGGAGCGGACCGCCTCGGCGAGGACGGCGGTGTGGCCGTAGCCGGAGTGGTAGGCGATGGAGACAACGGGGGTGGTCACGATGTGCGCTCCTGAAATAGACACTTCATAGGCGGTAACCAAAGAAAAGCACTAACTTCTAGTTAGTGCAATCTACGGGTTAGCGCTGCGTTCGAGTACGCTTGAGGAATGGACACTGGGATGGACACTGGGATGGACACCCCGCAGGAGCACACGGAGGCGGACGACCTCCCGTACAACGTGTTCGCCAAGGCCTGTCCCTCGCGCGGCACCCTGGAGCACGTGACGGGCCGCTGGGGCGGGCTGACGCTCGGCGCTCTGTACGAGGGCACGCTGCGCTTCAACGAACTTCGCCGACGCGTTGCCGGCGTGAGCGAGAAGATGCTGGCCCAGACCCTGCACGCGCTGGAGCGCGACGGGCTGGTGCACCGCGAGGCGCAACCGACGAACCCGCCCCGCGTGGACTACGAACTGACCCCGCTCGGCCGTGACGTCGCCGAGCGGCTGCTGGGCCTCATCCACCTGGTGGAGGGCCGCATGGACGACGTCCTCGCCTCGCGGGAGCGTTACGACTCGGCGCGCGGCGCCCTCTGACACCTCGGGCAGAAGTAGCTGGACCGGTTCATCCAGGGACGCCTGCGCATCGGCGTACCGCACCTCTTGCACGGCAGACCTTCACGGCCGTACGCGTCGAGCGAGCGGTCGAAGTAGCCCGACTCCCCGTTGACGTTGACGTAGAGGCTGTCGAAGCTGGTGCCGCCGACGGAGAGCGCCGCGTTCATCACATCCCTTACGTGGCCGAGGAGTTCGGCCGTGCGCGGGCGGGTGAAGCCGGCCGTCGGGCGCTCGTAGTGGACGCGGGCGCGCCAAAGCGCCTCGTCCGCGTAGATGTTGCCTACTCCGCTGATCAACGACTGGTCCAGCAGGGCCCGTTTGATGGTGGTGCGCTTGCGGCGCAGGGCCTGGTGGAAGGCCTCGTCGTCGAACAGCGGGTCGAGGGGGTCGCGCGCGATGTGCGCGATGACGTCGGGCAGGCCGTCGGGGGTGTTGTCGTGCAACGACAGCCCGCCGAAGGTGCGCTGGTCGACGAAGCGGAGCTCAGTGGCACCCGCCGCGGCAGCGGCTGATGTCAGCGTGTCCGCGAACCGCACGCGGATTCTGAGGTGCTTCTCGTCGGGAGCCGCGGTCGGCTGGACCAGGAGCTGGCCGCTCATGCCGAGGTGCGCCAGGACAGACTGTTGGGTGTCCTCCAGGGGGAGCCACAGGTACTTGCCGCGGCGGCTCGGGACACCGAAGCGATGCCCCTTGAGGCGGTGCGCGAAGTCGTCGGCGCCGGCGATGTGACGGCGTACGGCACGCGGGTGCAGCACCTCGGCGTCGGCGACGACCCGGTGGGCGACCCACCGCTCCAGGCCGCGCCGGACGACCTCGACCTCGGGCAACTCGGGCATCACAACCCCCGTACCAAAACGCTGTGGATGAACGCAGCGCCCGCCCCGCGGCGGGGACGGGCGCTGCTCAGGAGGCGCTGTTCGTCAGGCAGAGACGGACGTCGGGCCTTCGTCGCCGTCCAGGGCGGCCTTCTCGGCCGCCGCCTTCTCGGCGCGCTCGTCCGCTGCGGCCCGGATGGACCGCCAGGCGGACTCGGCGGCCTGCTGCTCCGCCTCCTTCTTGCTGCGGCCGGTGCCGGTGCCGTACGAGACGCCTCCGACGCGGGCGGCAGCAGTGAAGGTCTTCTCGTGATCGGGGCCGGTCTCCGTGACCAGGTACTCGGGCACGCCGAGGCTTTCGGTCGCGGTGAGCTCCTGGAGGCTGGTCTTCCAGTCCAGGCCGGCTCCGAGGTTCGAGGACTTCTCGATCAGCGGGTCGAACAGGCGATGCACCAGTTCGGAGGCCGCGTCGAGGCCCTGGTCGAGATAGACCGCGCCGATCACCGCTTCAAGGGTGTCGGCGAGGATGGACGCCTTGTCCCGGCCGCCTGTGCCTTCTTCACCCCGGCCGAGCCGGATGAAGGAGCCCAGGTCGAGACCACGACCGACCTCCGCCAACGCACGCGAGTTGACCACCGCGGCCCGCAACTTGGCCAGCTGGCCTTCGGGCAGGTCGGGGTGGGTGGTGTACAGCGTGTCCGTGACCACGAGGCCCAGCACGGAGTCCCCGAGGAACTCCAGCCGCTCGTTGGTCGGCAGACCGCCGTTCTCGTACGCGTACGAACGGTGGGTCAGCGCACGCACCAGAAGGGCGGACTCGAGCTTGTACCCGAGCCGCCCTTCCAGAAGCGTGTGGGACGAGGCCGTGTTGTCCGCTTTCTTCTTGGCGGATGGGTCCGCCTTGGCGTCATCCGCCTTCTTGGCAGTGGACACGGTGCCTCTCACCAGCCGCTCAGACCTCGAGGACCTGGCGCTTGTTGTAAGTGCCGCAAGACGGGCACGCAATGTGCTGCAGCTTGGGCTCGTGGCAGCGCTCGCACGCAACCAGGGTGGGGACCGCAGCCTTCCACTGCGACCGGCGGTGGCGCGTGTTGCTGCGCGACATCTTCCGCTTCGGAACAGCCACGGCTACTTCTCCTGCTTCTCGTCGACGCCCGCTTCCGCGTCAGCGCCGCTCATCTCGTCCTTCTCGCCATCTTCGAGTGAACCGGCGAGTCCCTGCAGTGCCGCCCAACGGATGTCGACGGCGTCGTGGTGGTGGTCCGGGTCGTCCGTGAGCCGCGCTCCGCACTCGGAGCACAGGCCCAGGCAGTCGTCCTGGCACACCGGCTGCATCGGCAGTGCGAGCACCACCGCATCCCGCAGCACGGGTTCGAGGTCGAACAATCCGTCCTCGATGAAGAGCCTGTCCTCGTCTTCTGCTGATCCCTCGGCGTCGTCGGTCGGCTCCGCCTTGGGGCGGCCCCGATCGTCGGCGTCATGGTACGAGAACATCTCCTGGAATTCCGCTTCGAGCGCCAGCTCTAGCGGCTCCAGACACCTTACGCACTCCCCCTCGGCCTGTGCACGGGCGGCGCCTGTGACAAGCACCCCTTCCATGACCGACTCGAGCCGGAGTGCGAGCTCCAGCGGGGCGCCTTCCGGCACTCCGATGACTCCCGCGATCCCGAGATCCTTGGGAGCGTCGATCTGGCGGGTCAGGCGCTGCAGCGCACCGGGCCGCCGCCCCAGCTCGTGTGTGTCGAACACGAGAGGCTTGCGGTGGTCGAGGCGGGCGTTCAGAGCCATTCCTGCTTTCGATCTTCGAGCTCAGAGGGACGCTGCCCTCGGTGTTGCCGGGCAGCGCAGATCGCGGACGTACACGCGACCGAAGAGCCAGGATACTGGACCTTTCCCTCACGGCCCAATCCGGTGGTTCCTTACTGGCCTCGGCCCTGCTCGTACGCCCTGAGCTGCTCGGGCGTGATCATGCCGGTGTCGAAGAGGCTGGTCTCGTCGAGGGCGTACGCCTGGTGGTCCTGATGCGCCTGGTGGCCCTGCTGCCCCTGGTGCGCCTGCTGCCCCTGGTTCGGGTCGTACGCCGCCTGCTGGGCGTCGTAGCCCTGGTACGCGTACGGATCGGCCTGCTGGTAGCCGTACGCGTCCTGTCCGCCGTAGCCCTGCTGCTGGTAACCGCCGGCGTAGGGGTCGGTCTGCTGTTGGTAGCCGTATGCCGGCTGTGGCTCCGTGTACGCCCGCTGCTGGGCGGACTGCTCGGCCTGGGTGGTCTCCTGCTGCGTGAGGGCGGCGAGGTCGGACAGGTAGTCGGCGTCGCTGGAGTGCTGCAGGGCGGAGGCATCGTCGGCGAGGGCGCCGAGGTCGTCGGTGGCGATCCGGCCGTGCAGTTTCTGGCGGCCGCGGCCGACGGCCTCCAGGGTCTTGGCGAGGACCGCCTCGAAGGCACCGAGCTTGACGTCGACGTAGGCGTCGGCGTCCTTGCGCAGGGTCTCCGGGTCGTGGCTGCGCTCGGGGGCGTCCTCGTCCTCGTAGCCCTGTTCGTCGACGCCCGGACCGGTGCCGAGCAGCTTCTCGCGGCCGCGGCCGACGGAGCCGAGCGTTTTGGTGAGGACGACCTCGAAGTTGGCGAGCTTGGAGTCGACGTAGTCGTCGGCCTCGGCGCGGACCTCCTCGGCCTCCTGGCGGGCCTCGGTCAGGATGCGGTCGGCCTCGGCCTGGGAGCGGCGGGCGACCTCGGTGTCGGAGATCAGCGAGCCGCGCTCGGCGTGCGCCTGGCCGATGATCCGGTCGGCCTCCTGGCGGGCCTGCTCGACCATCTCCTCGCGGCCGCCGATCAGTTCCTGCGCCTGGGCCAGGGAGTCGGGCAGGGCCGCGCGCACCTCTTCGAGCTGGGCGAGCAGGTCGGCGCGGTTGATCACGCACGAGGCCGACATGGGCATGGCCCGGGCACTGGAGACCGCCGCGACGATCTCGTCGAGCTTCTTCTGCACGTCCACCGTGTGCTCGCCACTCTCTGCCGATGTGTTGGAGACGGACGGAACGACTGTAGCCCCATCAGCCCCTCGGCCCCATCAGTCCTTGCGCAGGCGCTTGTTGAGGGCCTGGAGGACCAGCGGCGGGACCAGGTGGGAGACGTCTCCGCCCCAGGTCGCGACCTCCTTGACGAGCGAGGAGGACAGGAAGCTGTAGGTCGGGTTGGTGGGCACGAAGAGGGTCTCCACGCCGGAGAGCCCGTTGTTCATCTGGGCCATCTGCAGCTCGTAGTCGAAGTCGCTGACGGCGCGCAGGCCCTTGACGATGGCGGGGATGTCGCGCTGCTTGCAGAAGTCGACGAGGAGGCCGTGGAATGCCTCGACCTTCACGTTTCCGTATTCGGCGGTGACCTGGCCGATGAGGTCGATCCGCTCCTCGATCTCGAACAAGCCCTTCTTCGACTGGTTGATCATGACCGCGACATAGACCTCGTCGTACAGACGTGAGGCGCGGGAGATGATGTCGAGATGTCCGTTGGTGATCGGGTCGAACGACCCGGGACAGACGGCGCGGCGCACTAGTGATCCCTCGCTCTCCGGTCCGGTCATCGTGCGTCTTCGCACGTAGAGGCGGCGCGACCGTACCAAAACGTTCCCTCGCCGTAACGACGGGCCCTGATCGCTTCGAAATCGTCCGGCCACCTGAATTCGCCGCCTCTGGTGCTGCGCTCCACGGTGACGAGGGCTTCCGGCGCGAGCCAGCCCCCCGAGCGGAGTGTGAGGAGAATCTCGCGAAGATCGTCGTCCGTGACGGCGTACGGGGGGTCGAGGAAGACGATGTCGTACGGCTCCGCCGGCGCCGGAGTCTGGATGATCTGTTCGGCTTTGCCGGCCCGCACCTCGGCGCCGGGGAGGCCGATGCTCTTGACGTTCTCGCGGATCGTGCGGGCGGCGCGGGCGTCCGCCTCGACCAGGAGGGTGTGGCCGGCGCCGCGGGAGAGGGCTTCCAGGCCTACGGCGCCTGACCCCGCGTAGAGGTCGAGGACTCGTTCGCCTGCCAGAGGGCCGCCGAGGAGGGACTGCCAGGTGGAGAAGAGACCTTCGCGTGCTCGGTCGGAGGTGGGGCGGGTTCCATTGCCGGGTGGGACGGCTAGGCGACGTCCGCCGGCTGCGCCGGCGATCACGCGGGTCATCTTTGGTCCTTGGTCGTGGGCGGGTTCAAGGTTCATTGTGGCTGGTCGCGCAGTTCCCCGCGCCCCTCGGTGGGTCCGGTTCAGCCCTTTTCCAAGTACTGCTCCCTTTCCTCGTCCAGGAGGGCGTCCAGGGCTGTGCGCAGGCCCGGAAGCGCCGTCAGCTCGGGATCTGCCTCCACCACCGCAGTCGCCTCCTCCCTCGCCTCCGCGATGACCTCCTCGTCCTCGATGACCGCCAGGACGCGGAGGCTCGTGCGGGCGCCGGACTGGGCCTGGCCCAGGACGTCACCCTCGCGGCGTTGTTCGAGGTCGATACGGGAGAGTTCGAAGCCGTCCAGAGTGGCGGCGACGGCGTTGAGGCGCTGGCGGGCGGCGCTCGCCTCCGGCATCTCGGTGACCAGGAGGCAGAGGCCGGCCGCCGAACCTCGCCCCACCCGGCCGCGCAGCTGGTGGAGCTGGGAGACGCCGAAGCGGTCGGCGTCCATGATCACCATGGCCGTGGCGTTCGGGACGTTGACCCCCACCTCGATGACCGTGGTGGCCACCAGGACGTCCGTGTCGCCGGCCGCGAAGCGGCGCATGACCGCGTCCTTGTCGTCGGGGTGCATGCGGCCGTGCAGCACCTCGACGCGGAGGCCCTGAAGGGGGCCCTTGGAGAGCTTGCCGGCCACGTCGAGGACGGCGAGCGGGGGGCGCTTCTCGGCCTCGTCCTCGGGGGCCTTCTTCCTGCCGGACTTCTTCGGGTCGGCCTGTTCGTCGATGTCGTCGCCGATGCGGGGGCAGACGACGTACGCCTGGTGGCCGCCCTCGACCTCCTCGCGGACCCGCTCCCATGCGCGGGCCAGGAAGTGGGGCTTGTCGGCAGCGGGGACGACATGGCTGGCGATCGGGGAGCGGCCGGCGGGGAGCTGGTCGAGGACCGACGTGTCGAGGTCGCCGAAGACGGTCATGGCGACCGTGCGCGGGATGGGGGTGGCCGTCATGACGAGGAGGTGCGGGGGCTGCTTGCCCTTGCCGCGCAGGGCGTCGCGCTGTTCGACGCCGAAGCGGTGCTGTTCGTCGACGACGACGAGGCCCAGGTCGTGGAACTGGACCTTGTCCTCGATCAGCGCGTGCGTGCCGATCACGATTCCGGCCTCACCGGTGACCAGGTCCAGCATGGCCTGGCGGCGCGCGGCCGTCCCCATCGAGCCGGTGAGCAGCACCACCTTGGTGGCGTGCTCCACTCCGCCGAGCATGCCGCCCTCGGCCAGGTCGCCCATCATCTCGGTGATCGAGCGGTGGTGCTGCTGGGCGAGGACCTCGGTCGGCGCGAGCATGGCGGCCTGACCACCGGCGTCGACCGTGGCGAGCATGGCGCGCAGAGCCACCATCGTGTTGTGGGTGACCGTGAAGTTGTCGGTGACGTAGGCGTGGCTCGGGTGGGCGACGCTGATGCACTGCACGGGTTTTCGTCCCACGTACTCGACGGCACGGATGCCTCGCCGGAACGTCTCCTGTCCGGGACCCGGGCGCACGCGCTCGGCCTTGCGGGTGAGCCGGAACGGTGCGTACTCGTCAGGCAGGGCCACCGAGACCCTGAAGGCGAATTCCTCCGACAGCACACGGGCCCGGCCACCCAGCGACCGGACCAGCCAGGCGACGTCGTCGGCGAAGCCGCGCGAGGCCGAGTACAGGGAGATGCCCAAGCCGTCCTCGCCGACGGTGCCATCGGCGTCCAGAAGACCCTGCAGCAGCGCGTGACGGTTCTTGACCGAAGTGTTCTTGAAGGCGTCCGGGACGGATTCCCCGGGCAATGACCCGTCTCCCAGCCGGAGGCCCAACCGATACGGATCGAGCGGCAGCGCCGAGTCGCCTCCGAGATCGACCGGGGCGGCTGCCGGGAGGTGCCACTTCGAGGATCCGTCGGCTGTGAACGTGTCCAGCCGGAGCTCTCGCGTCGTCATGACCTCGGGGCTCTGGCCTCGCTGCCATCCACTGCTCGTACCGACGATCCAGAGATGCTCGTCGTCGCACTCGACGGAGCTTCCATCGGAGAGAACCAAGCGCCAGACCTCACGCTCCCCTTGCGGGAACACGCCGTCGATCAGCGCGATGTCGCCGTCCGGCACGACGACCTCGTCCCCCACCGCCATGTCGCCCATGAGGCGGAATCCGGCAGGAGTGAGCACGAGGGAGTCAAGTGGCTGTGCCTTGCCCGAACCCACCTCGCCCTGCAGCAGCCGGTGCATCGGATGCTCTGTCGCCAGGTCGTCGAAGATCTCCTTGGAGACCTTCTGCTGACCCTCGGTGAGGGTGAAGGGGAGGCGGTCGTCGAAGGCCGCCAGGAGGCCGTCGGGCTTGGGTCTGCGGGCGACCGCCGGGAGTTGGGAGTCGGCGTGGCGGCGCCGGGCGAGGGCCACCTGGAGGACGAAGGCCTCGTCCCACTTCAGGCGGGCGCGGGCATCCTCGATGTCGGCCTTGGTGTGCGGGCGGTGGATCTTGAGGAGGGCCTCGGGGAGGGTGATCAGGCCGCGGCCCTCGCGGAGCGTGGGCGGAAGGGGGTCGACGGCGTCCTGGGCGCTGGGCAGGACCGTCTGGAGGGCCTTGCCGATCTTCCAGGACTCCAGTTTGGCGGTGGCCGGGTAGATGGGGATGAGGGCGCCGGCCCAGGTCTCGACCGTCTCCTCGCTGTCGCCTCGCAGCAACTCGTAGGCCGGATGGGCCAGTTGCAGGCGGCGGTTGAAGACGGAGGCCTTGCCCGCGAACATCGCGCGTGTGCCCGGCAGGAGTTCCTTGTGGGGCTTGTGAACACCGCTGCCGAAGAAGACCAGTTGGAGACGGCCGCTGCCGTCGGTGATGGTGACCTCCAGGCGCTGACCCTTGCCGCGAGGGGCCTTCGAGGAAGCGAAGGTGTGCAGGCGGGCGTCGGCGACCATGGCGACCACCGTGACGTGCTCGTCCATGGGGAGGTCGGCGAGGTGGGTGAGCTGGCCACGCTCCTCGTATCTGCGCGGGTAATGGTGCAGGAGGTCGCCGACGGTGTGCAGGCCGAGGTTCTCGGCCATCACCTTCGCGGTGGGTGGTCCGAGCACCTTCTTCAGCGGTTCTTCCAGTGCGGGCACGAGATCCATTGCACACCACACCACTGACATAGCCGTATACGTCTCCCGAAACCCCTGGTCAGACGGCTCGTTCCGGCCGTAGGATGACGTGCTCCGGCCTCCCCCGCGGTCACCGCCCCATCAGGGACCGCCCGACCCCGCGCCGTCGCGAAACTCCCCCCACCGGCGCTGCGACGATGGACTCCCAGACCTCGAAGTCATCCCAGCCGTCCCAGTCACCGTCACCCCAGTCACCGCACACGTTCCAGGTGGACCTGCGTGGTCTGGTGGACCTGCTCTCCCATCACCTCTACTCCAGCCCCAGGGTCTATCTGCGGGAGCTGCTGCAGAACGCCGTGGACGCCATCACCGCCCGGCGTGCGGAGCAGCCCGACGCGCCGGGGCTCGTGCGGCTGTACGCCGAGGCGGGGACCCTGCGTGTCGAGGACACGGGGGTCGGGCTCACCGAGTCGGACGTGCACAGCCTGCTCGCGACCATCGGGCGCAGCTCCAAGCGTGCCGAGGAGATCGCCGACGGCATCCAGCAGGTCCGCTCCGACTTCCTCGGGCAGTTCGGCATCGGCCTGCTGGCCTGTTTCGTGGTCGCCGAGCGGATCCGGGTCGTCAGCCGCAGCGCCCGTACCCCGGACGCGGCGCCCGTGGAGTGGACGGCGAGCGACGACGGTTCGTACACCGTGCGGACGCTGCCGCACGCGGCACGGCCCGAACCGGGCACCACCGTGCATCTGGTGGCGCGGGCGGGGGCCGGGGAGTGGCTCACTCCCGAGCGGGTGCTCGGGCTGGCGCGGGACTTCGGTTCCCTGCTGCCGTACGACGTCCGGGTCGGAGACGAGGCGGTCACCGATCTGCCCGCGCCCTGGGACCGGCCCTACCCCTCCCCCGCCAACCGGCGTGTGGCCCTGGCGCGGCACTGTCACGAGCTGTTCGGCTTCACCCCGCTGGACTCGATCGAGCTGAACGTGCCGCTCGCCGGGATCCGCGGGGTGGCGTACGTCCTGCCGTCGGCGGTCAGCCCGGCCCAGCGGGCGACGCATCGTGTGCACCTCAAGGGCATGCTGCTGACCGAGCGGGCCGAACAGCTGCTGCCCGACTGGGCGTTCTTCGTGCGGTGCGTGCTGGACACGGACAGCCTGCGGCCCACGGCCTCGCGCGAGTCGCTGTACGAGGACGAGACGCTGGCCGCCGTGCGGGAGGCGCTCGGCGAAAGGATCAGGTCCTGGCTGACGGGGCTCGCGGCCGGCGCGCCCGAGCGGCTGGCGGCCTTCCTGGCGGTGCACCACCTGGGCGTGAAGTCCCTGGCGCGGCACGACAGGGAGATGCTGCGCACGATGCTGCCCTGGCTGCCCTTCGAGACCACCGACGGGCAGCTGTCCCTGGAGGAGTTCGCGCAGCGGCACCCGGTGGTGCACTTCACGCGGACCGTCGAGGAGTACCGGCAGGTCGCGGCGATCGCGTCCGCGCAGGGCGTCGGGGTGGTCAACGGCGGTTACACGTACGACAGCGAGCTGGTCGAGGCGCTGCCGTCGGTGCGGCCCGGGACGGTGGTCGCCGAGCTGGACGCGGACACCGTGACGGCGCATCTGGATGCCGTGGATCCGGCGGAGGAACTGGCGCTGTCGGCGTTCCTGGCGGCCGCGCGGGCCAAGCTCGACCCTCTGGCGTGTGACGTGGTGCTGCGGGCCTTCCACCCCCTCTCCGTTCCCGCGCTCCACCTGGACGACCGGGCGGCCCGGCACGAACAGGCCCGCGCGGAGGCCGAGGACCAGGCCGACGACCTGTGGGCGGGGATTCTCGGGTCGCTGCGGGGCAGCACTCCCCGCGCGCGTCTGGTGCTCAACCACCTCAACCCGCTGATCCGGCGGATCAGTTCGCTCGGCGACCCGGAACTGATCGGCACCGCCACGGAGTCCCTGTACGGGCAGGCGCTGTTGATGGCGCAGCGACCGTTGCGGCCGGCGGACACGGCGCTGCTGAACCGGTCATTCATCGGCCTGCTGGAATGGGCGACCCATGGCGATTCCGACGCGACGGACAACTCCTCGGGGGGCGGTCACTGATGGGTGAGATCACGGACTTCGACTCCCTGCGCCGGGCGATGACGGAGAACTCCGAGCGCCCGGAGGGCCCCGCACGCAACGCGCGCGCGGAGCAGCTGCTCGTGGAGGCCGAGCGGCTGGGCATCCCGCTCGCCGTGATCGAGGCGCTCGGACACCAGCTGAAGGTCTACAACTACAGCTCCGAGAAGGACAAGATGTTCGTCCCCTTCGCGCGTCTGCTGCGCCTGTGGGACGAGCGGCCCGAGGACTTCGACGCGTACGAGGTGCACTCGCTGCACTGGGTCTTCAAGTGGATGTCGTCCGGCATGCTCGACCAGCCGCACGTGCCGCTCGCCTCCATCGAGAAGTGGCTCGGCGAGATGGAGCACCGCTACCGGCTCGCCGGGCACTCCGAACGGGCCGTGCGCAGCGCCGAGTTCAGCGTGGCCGCGCACCTCGGGGACCTCGCGCGCGCGGAACGTGCGTACGCCGCGTGGCTGGCCGCGGACCGGGACGACATGGCCGACTGTCACGCGTGCGAGCTGCACGGGCAGGGCTGGTGGCAGGCGGAACGGGGGCGGGACGCCGAGGCGCTTCGGCTGTGGGCGCCGGTCCTGGAGGGCGAGTTCACCTGCGCCCACGAGCCGCACACCGTCCTCGCGTCCTCCTTGACGCCCCTGCTGCGGCTGGGCCGCACCGACGAGGCACGAGCGCACCATCTGCGGGGCTTCCGGCTGGTGCGGGGCATGGAGAGCATGCGCGGCGCGTACGCGGACCACGTGGAGTTCTGCGCGTTGACGGGCAACGAGGCGCGGGCCCTGGAGCTGCTCGCGGAGCGGCCGGCGTACTTCACGGACACCGGGCAGCCGCGCAGCAGGCTGGACTTCCTCAGCGTGGTGACCCTGCTCATGGAGCGTCTGGGCGTCAGGGGCCACGGCGACCGCCAGGTGCCCGGACCGGCCGGCCGGACGTGGACGGCGCGCGAACTCGCCGCACACACGCGTGCGGAGGCCCTCGCCCTGGCCGCCCGTTTCGACGAGCGCAACGGCACCTCGTACGTCAGCGACCGGGCACGCGCGCGCATGGCGCAGCGTCCCCTGGTGGACCGGCTGCCGCTCGGACTGCGCACGACGGTCCGCCCGGTCTCCGCGCCCACGGTGGCGGCACCGGCCGCCGTGACCGCGGACGCGCCGGACCTGCCGGACCTGCGTGGCCTGCTGACCGAGGCACGCCGGCTCTCGGACACCCTGCAGCCGAACGCCATGGAGGCGTGGGCGGCGGTCGCGCGCGCCGCCGAGGACGTCGAGCTGGGCGCCCGCGACCGCGCGGAGATCGTCGACCACGAGGCGATGGACCGGGGCCCTGAGGGTGCCGAACTCTTCGAACGGGCCGCCGGGCTGTACGAGGAGGCGGGCGACCCCGGCGAGGCACTGGCGGCACGCACGCGTGCGGCGTACGTACGCGCTCTGGCGGGCCGGGTCGACGAGGCGCTCGCGGCGGTCGCCGAGCCGTACGACCGGGTCCTGGCGCTCTACGCCGAGGACGCCACGGGCGTACGGCAGACGGCGTCCGTGCTGATGGGGCGGGCGCGGATCCTGATGCGGCGAGTCCTGGACGCCGGCGAATCGGCGGACGCGACGGCTGGCGAAACGGTTCTCGCCGACGCCGAGGCGTCCGTGCGCGAGCTGCTCGCGCTGGTCGGCGGGTACGCCGGGGACGACGTGCGGATCGCCTCGCGGGGCGCCGAGGCGCTGGCCATGCTCGCGGAGCTGGCGATGCGTCGCGGGGACCTGGAGGGGGCCGTGGACCTGTTCGGGCGGGCCACGGCCGGCTTCGTGGAGGCCGGGCTGCCGTGGTTCGCGGTGGAGTACGAGGCGCAACTGGCCGGGCTCTCCCACCACTTGGGCGACATCTCGGGTGCGGAGCGGGCCCTGCGGGCGGCCCTGGACCACGGCGGAGCCCACTTGGAGGCGGTCGGGCGGGCCCAGCTGCACCTTCAGCTCGCCGAGGTGCTCGGCGGCCGGGGGTTGTTCGTGGAGGCCTCGGAGCACGCCCTGGAGGCGGCACACTGGGCCGACGAGGCGGGCGAGGGGCCCACGTTCGGTGCCTGGGCCCGGCACCAGCTCGGCGGGTTCCTGCTGCGCCAGGAGCGGTGGGCCGAGGCCGCGGAGATGCTGGAGTCGGCGCTGCCCGACCTGACTGCCGAGACGCACGGCGACGGCGCGGTCGTCCAGACGCAGTGGTGGCTCGGCGACTGTCTGAGCGAGCTCGGCGAGCACCGTGAGGCGGCCGAACGGCGGCTGCAGGCGGCCGAGACCGCCCGCCACTGGCCCGAGCAGCACGACCACGCGACGCTCGCCCATCTCGCCGGCGAGTCGCTCGCGGCGGCGGGGCTGCCCGCCGAGGCGGACCGGGCCTACGCGCGCGCGGGCGACCTGTGGCGCTCGCTCGGCAACGTCCACGGCCTGGTCCGCTCGCTGCGCGCCCGCGCGTGGCTTGAGCTGCGCGCGGGCGCGCAGGACGGGACGCGTGCGGCACGGGAGTTGATGGCGGGCGCCGTCCGGGAGTGCGAGGCCGCGCTGGGCGCCGCCGGGACCGACGAGGAGGCGCGGGGGCGGCTCGTCGCGGAACTCGGGCACACGCACCGCCAGTTCGGCGACCTGCTCGCCCGTTCCGCCGCGGAGGACGCCGACGACGACTCGATCCGGGCCGCCCTCGAAGACGCCCTGTCCCAGGTCACCGAGGCGATCACGGTGTTCGCCACCCTGGGGGACGACGCCCTGGACAGCCGGACCGGAGCAGAGCTCGCCGCAGGCTGGCTGGAGGCCGACCTCGGCCGCCCCGCCCGAGCGGTGGCACACGCGCGTGCGGTCCTCGCGGCGTACGACGGCGCAGGCGGCGAGGACGAGACGGCGCAGGAACGGCGGGCGGAGGCGGAGCAGCTGCTGGAGGTTCGGGAACAGGGCGCCGGCTGAGGCGCAGCGGGCGCTGGAGGTCCGGGAACAGGGCGCCGGCTGACGACCAACAGAAGCTGGAGGTCTCGGAACAGGGGGCCAGCCGCCGCCCAACAGAAGCTGGAGATCCGGGAACAGGGCGCCGGCCGACGCCCAACAGAAGCTGGAGATCCGGGAGCAGGAAACCGACCGAGACACGGCAAACCCCGGAGAACCAGCCGCAGGAAGCCAGCCGCCGCGCAACAGACACTGCAAGCCCGGAAACAAGAGACCGGCCGACACCCATCCGACCCTGCGGACCCGGAAACAGGAAACCGACCGAGCCGCGGCAGACCCTGGAGCCCCGGAAGCGGGAAGCCAGCCGCCGCGCAGCAGCCCGGAACCCGGGAACAGGAGACCGACCGGGACGCTACTCGACGCCGATCAGCAGCAGAGCCCCTTGTCGTCCGCCCCGGTACACCACCGTGTCGACGGCGAGATACGACTCACGCACGCGTGCCTCCAGGTGGTGGGCGACGGACTCCGGGGCCTCGTCGCCGAGCACGAGGGTGACGAGCTCGCCACCGGCCTGGAGCATGCGGTCCAGGACGGTCTCGGCGGTGCCGGTGACGTCGGAGCCGATCACGGCCACGTCGCCCTCGATGAGGCCGAGGACGTCACCGGCCTGGCAGATGCCGGCCATGGTCCAGGACTGCCGCTCGGCGACGGCGACCTCGGCGTAACGGGTCGCGCCCGCCGCCGAGGTCATCGACACGACGTCCTCGTCGAAGCGGCGCTCCGGCTCGTGCACGGCGAGCGCCGCGATCCCCTGGACCGCGGAGCGGGTCGGGATCAGGGCCACGCGGATGCCTTCGGTGCGGGCCTGTTCGGCCGCCGCGGCCGCGGTGTGGCGCAGGTCGGCGTCGTTGGGCAGCAGCACGACCTCACGCGCGTGTGCCCGCCGTACGGCGTCGACCAGCTCGCCGCTCACCGGCGGCTCCCCGGGGCGCGCGAGCACGGTGGTCGCGCCGGCCTCGGTGTACAGCCCGGCCAGTCCCTCGCCGGGCACCACGGCCACGACCGCCCGCTGGACCGGCTCCCTGGGCGGACGTGCGGCCCCGCGCGTGTGCACGTCTCCGAGCCCGAAGTGGGTGATCCGGATCCGGTACGGCCGTCCGGCCTCGACACCCGCCTCCACGGCGGCGCCCGCGTCGTCCACGTGCACGTGGACGTTCCACAGCCCGTCGCCGCCGACCACGACCAGAGAGTCCCCCAGGGCGTCGAGCCGGGTCCGCAGCCGCGTGACGGCCGCGTCCTCGGCCTCCAGCAGGTAGATCACCTCGAAGGCGGGACCGTCCTCTTCGAGGGCGTCGGCGCAGTCTCCGGCATCGGCCGAGGACGCTCCTCCGTCCACCGTCAGGCCGGCCTCCGGGCCGTCGCCCGCCGCCACCGTCTCCACGCGCGCGTGCCCCGCGGACACCGCAACCGCCCCCGGCGCCTCCCCCGTGAACGTCTCCACCAGCGCCGCGAGCACCGCCACCAGCCCGCGCCCGCCGGCATCGACCACCCCGGCGCGCCCCAGCACGGCCAGCTGTCCCGTGGTCTCGGCCAGCGCCGTGCGCGCTCCCTCGTAGGCAGCCCGTGCGACCGTCCCGCAGTCGCCCTCGGCTCTCCCGGCCGCGTCGGCGGCGGCCGAGGCGACCGACAGGACCGTGCCCTCGACGGGGTGGGCGACGGCCTGGCGCGCGGAGTCGGCCGCGTGCCGCAGCGCGAGCCCGAGGCCCGAGCCGTCGGTGTGAGGTGTCCCACCATCGACGGTGAACACCTGAGCCATACCGCGCAGCAGCTGCGCGAGGATCGTCCCGGAGTTCCCCTGGGCGCCTATCAGCGCGCCGTGCGCCATCGCGCGCACCGCGTCGGCGAGCGTCGGCTTCCCGGACTCCCCCGGGCCCCCGGCACCGGCCGACAGAGCACCGGCACCGCCACCGCCACCGACTTCGTGAGCTGCGAAAACGGCTTCCACGGCCGCCACCGCGGACTCCACGGTCAGATACAGGTTGGTGCCCGTGTCCCCGTCGGCCACGGGGTAGACGTTGATCGCGTCGATCTCCTCGCGCGCGCGGCCGAGCTTCTCCAGCGCGAGGCCGCACCAGGTGCGCACCGCGAGAGCATCGAAGAATGTCTGCGGCACCTGCGCCACCTGCGCCTCCTTGAGCTGCTGGACTGGACGCAGCGTAGACCCAGGGCCGGTGCCCGCCGGAAGTGGGCCGGGAGGAGCCCTGATCAGCCATGGTAGTTTCGTGGCACCGGCGCAGTCGTTGTATGCTGCTCCGGTTGCCCGATCCTGATCGGGCCATACCCCTGGCACCGCCACTCAGATCTCAGATCTCTGATCCTGCGATCTTGATCCCGGCATGCCGGGATCCACCGTAAGTGCATCTGAAGTCTTTGGAGTGACCCGTGGCTGCCAACTGCGACGTCTGCGGCAAGGGGCCGGGCTTCGGCAACAACATCTCGTTTTCGCACCGCCGTACGTCCCGTCGCTGGAACCCGAACATCCAGCGCGTCCGTACCGTGGTCGGCGGGACGCCGAAGCGCGTGAACGCTTGCACCTCGTGCATCAAGGCCGGCAAGGTCTCGCGCTGACGCACAGCTAAGCGCGCGGCCACTGCTGGTTCGCTGCTCAAAGCCGGTCCACCTCGGTGGGCCGGCTTTTTGCTGTGCCCGGCCGCGTGCGTGCTGCAAGAATCGTGCGAATGCGCTTCGGCATCCTGGGAGCCCTGGACGTACGCACCGACGACGGCATCCCACTGGACCCCGGCGGACCGCGCCCCCGTGCTCTGCTCTCCCTGCTGCTCCTCGACGCCGGCCACGCGGTCTCCACGCAGCGCCTCACCGACGGCCTCTACGGCGCCGAGCCGCCCGCCGGGGCGGCGAACGCCCTCCAGTCGCAGATCTCCCGGCCGCGCAGACGCCTGGCCCCGCACACGGACATCGAGGCGGGCCCCGCCGGATATCGGGTCGCGGTCGCGCCCGGCTCCGTCGACGCCCACCGTTTCGAGCGCCTGTCGCAGGAGGGGCGGGCCGCCCTCGCCGCCGGTGACCACCCTCGCGCGCGGCGACCCTGCTCCGGGAGGCGCTCGCCCTGTGGCGCGGCCCGGCCCTGCCCGACCTCCCGGACCCGCACGCCGAGGCCGCCCGGCTCGACCAGCTCAGGCTGGCCGCCGTACTGGACCGGATCGAGGCGGACCTGGCGCTCGATGGCGGCCCCGAACTCGTGCCCGAGCGACGGACGCTGGTGTCGGCCCACCCGCTGAGCGAGCGGCTGTACGGACAGTTGATGCGGGCCCTGCACGCGGGCGGCCGGCCCGCCGAGGGGCTCACGGTGTTCGAGGACGCCCGGCGCACACTCGCGGACGAGCTGGGCGCCGACCCGTCTCCCGAACTGTCCGCGCTGCACCTGGAGCTGCTCCAGGGCGGCGAACGCGAGCGGCACCGTCTTCCGGTCCAGCTGACCCGCTTCGTCGGCCGTGAGAGCGAACTCGCCCGGATCGCCGCCCTTTTGGCCGACGCCCGCCTGGTCACGCTCACCGGTCCGGGCGGCGCGGGCAAGACACGGCTGGCGATCGAGGCGGCGAGCCGGCGCACCGGTGTCTGTTTCGTGGAGCTCGCCCCGCTCACCGACGGCACCCAGATCCCGTACACCGTCCTGACGGCACTCGGTGTGCGGGGCGGTCTGCGCACGCCCGTCGGCGACGGCACGGGCCGGCTGTTGGCCGCCCTGGAGGATCGCGAGCTGCTGCTCGTGCTCGACAACTGCGAGCACCTGGTCGAGGAGGCCGCCCGGATCGCCGCGCTGCTGCTCGGCGCCTGCCCCGGCGTGCGCGTTTCGCCAGAAACACGAGAGGACGGCCATCAGGTCGGCATGTCCGCCCACGCGCGCGGGGACTCACGGCGCGCCCTGGAGCTGCTCGACGAGGGACTGGCTTACCTGCGCGAGGTGGCGGCCCCCGAAGAGACCGCCGATCTGCTGCGCACCCGTGGCGCCGTGCTGCTGCGCCGGGGCGACACGGCCGGCGCCGAGGCCCATTTCGAGCAGGCGCTGACGCTCGCGCGCGTCGCCGGGCTGCCCGACAAGATGGCGGCCGCCCGGCGCGGCCTCGGTGACGCGGCCCGGCTGTCCGGGGACACGGCACGCGCGCGTGTGCACTACGAAGGCGCCCTGGAGGCCTGCGCCGCCAACTGGTTCAGCGTCGGCGAGACCGTACGGATCCTCATCGGGTTCGGCCGCACCTCCGCCGCCGAGGGCCGCATCGAGGAGGCCCGCGACTGGCTTCGGCAGGCCGCCGAGCTGTCGGCCGAGGGGCCCGGCGACCTCGAACTCGCCGACACGGCCGAGGCGTTGGCATCCGTCGCCGAATCGGCCGAACTGGCCGCCGTCCTGCTGGGCGCGGCGACAGGCCTGCGGGGCGCCCCAGCCGTCCTCAGGGCCCTCGAAGAGACCGACGACCTGTACTTCGACGCGATCGCCCAGATCCATGTCGACCGCCTCACCAAGGGGCGCGTGGCGCTGCTCGGTGACGCCGGGTACGGGGCCACCATGGGCGGTATGGGGACGGGCGTGGCGATCGTCGGGGCGTATGTGCTCGCCGGTGAACTCGCCCTCGCGGGCGGCGACTTCCGTACCGCGTTCGCCGAGTACGAGACCCGGATCCGGGACTTCGCCAACGGCTGCCAGAAGATCTCCGGCAACGCGGGCCCGTTCGTCGCCCCGGCGACCGAGCGGCGCATCCGCAACCGGGATCGCATGTACCGGGTCCTCGGCTCCCGCCCCCTGGCCCGCTTCTTCAAGAAGCTGACCGAGAAGGCGGCGACCGACATCAAGCTGAGGGAGTACCCGGCCCTGTCCGGGGCCTGAGGGCCCACCCGTGGTCCACGGGCCCGATCCCGCCGCCGAGTGCGAACCCGGCCGAGATCGCCCCGGTGACGTACTCCTTGGCCACCGCCACCGCCTGCGGCACGGACTGCCCCTTCGCGAGCTGCGACGCGATCGCGGACGCGAGGGTGCAGCCCGTGCCGTGCGTGTGCCGGTTGTCGTGCCGTGGGGCGCGCAGCCAGTGCTCCTCGGATCCGTCGGTGAGCAGGTCCACGGCCTCACCCGGGAGATGGCCGCCCTTGACGAGCACCCATGTCGGCCCGTACGACAGGACGGCGGCCGCCGCCTCGCGCAGGTCCGACTCCGACTCGACCCGCACACCGGCGAGTTGGGCCACCTCGTCGAGGTTCGGCGTCGCGACGGTCGCGAGGGGCAGCAGCCTGTGCCGTACGGAATCCAGTGCCGAGGCGGCCAGCAGAGAGTCGCCGTGCTTCGAGACGCCCACCGGGTCGACGACCGCCGGA
Organism: Streptomyces sp. NBC_00461; assembly: GCF_036013935.1. Taxonomy (NCBI): domain Bacteria; kingdom Bacillati; phylum Actinomycetota; class Actinomycetes; order Kitasatosporales; family Streptomycetaceae; genus Streptomyces; species Streptomyces sp. NBC_00461. The sequence continues at coordinate 6,966,218 of NZ_CP107902.1, read as the reverse complement.
GCGCCCGTGTCGCCGATCAACTCGGCCACGGCCTCGACGAGTTCGGCCGAAGCGAGCATTCCGGTCTTCACGGCCTGTACGCCGATGTCGTCCACGACGCTCCGGTACTGGGCCCGCACAGCCTCCACGGGCAGTTCCCAAGCCCCCTGCACGCCGAGCGAGTTCTGGGCCGTGACCGCCGTGACGACACTCATGCCGTGCACACCGAGCGCGAGCATCGTCTTCAGGTCGGCCTGGATTCCGGCCCCTCCGCCGGAGTCGGAGCCGGCCACCGTGAGGACCCTCGGCGGGGCGGTCATGACTCGATGTCCCCGAAGTGGTCCCAGCCGCCCTTGCTGGTCCACGGCGCCCCGTCGACCGTCACCTGGGGCAGCGCCGAGGGGTTGAGCACCTCGCCGATCACCTTCCAGCGGGCCGGCAGCTTCACGTCCGGCGGGAAGGTCGCCACGATCGCGTGGTCCTCTCCCCCGGTGAGCACCCACTGCATGGGGTCGACGCCGACGGCCTGCCCGATGTCGTTCATCTGGGACGGGATGTCGATCGCGCCGGAGCGGATGTCGATACGGACCTTGCTGGCCTCGGCGATGTGCCCGAGGTCGGCGATCAGGCCGTCGCTGACGTCGCACATCGCGGTCGCGCCGAGTCCGGCGGCGGCCGGGCCCGCGTGATACGGCGGCTCGGGGCGCCGGTGCGCCTCCACGAACGCGCGCGGCGAGCGGAAGCCCCGGGAGAGCACCGCGTAACCGGCGGCGGACCAGCCCAGCCAGCCGGTGACGGCGACCAGGTCGCCGGGCTGGGCGCCGCCCCGGGTGATCGGCTCCTGGTTGCGCAGATCGCCGAGCGCGGTGATCGACACCATGATCGTGTCGCCTCGTACGACATCCCCGCCGACCACCGACGCGCCGGCCACCTGGCACTCGTCGCGCAACCCGTCCATCAGCTCGCTCGCCCAGGTCACCGGGAGTTCGGCGGGTACGACGAGGCCGAGCAGCAGCGCGGTCGGCACGGCGCCCATGGCGGCGATGTCCGCGAGGTTCTGCGCGGCGGCCTTGCGCCCGACGTCGTAGGCGGTGGACCAGTCGCGGCGGAAGTGCCGTCCCTCCAGCAGGATGTCGGTGCTGGCCACGACCCTGCGGTCGGGCGCGGCGACCACCGCGGCGTCGTCGCCGGGGCCCACCCGGACCGCCGGGGTGGTGGTGAGACGGGAGGTGAGCTCCCTGATGAGCCCGAACTCCCCGAGCTCACCAACAGTGCCCTTCATTGCCCTTGCTCCCCTTCTGTCCCTTGCCGTGCCCGGTCGCGCGTCATCAGTGTCCTCGCTACGGTCGAGGTGACCGTTGACTTCTTTCGTGCCCGCACCCGGCCGCGGCGTCCCGGGCCCGCGCAGGTCTCCCCGCGGCCGGTGACGACGCGATACCGTGGCGTTCCTTTTCCCCACATGATCCTCGTGGCCGCCCTGGAGGTTCCGTGGTACAGGCGTACATCCTGATCCAGACGGAGGTCGGCAAAGCGTCGACCGTCGCCGAGACGATCAGCAAGATTCCTGGAGTCATCCAGGCCGAGGACGTGACAGGACCTTATGACGTGATCGTGCGGGCCCAGGCCGACACCGTGGACGACCTCGGCCGCATGGTGGTCGCCAAAGTCCAGCAGGTGGACGGCATCACCCGTACTCTGACCTGCCCGGTCGTCCATCTGTAGCCCCCGTCTACCCTTGGCCGGTGAACTCCTTCCGTCACCGGCACCGAACTGTTTTCGGGCTGCCCGCTCTGGTCGCGACGCTGATCACGGCCACGGGCTGCTCCTCAGCAGACGACAGCGCCCGGACCTCGGTTCCCGGTCCGGGCGCGAAGGTCACCAAGCTGTGCCAGAACCTGGACAAGATGCTGCCGTCCAAGGTCGACGGTCAGGACCGCAGGGATCCCGAACCGGCCTCCGCGCTGACCGCGGGCTGGGGCGACCCGGCGATCATACTGCGCTGCGGTGTCGAGCGACCCGCGCGGATGAACGACCCCGAAGCCGACGGGGTCGAGGTCGACGGGGTCGGCTGGCTGCTGCAGAAGCGGGACGACGGTTCGTTCCGCTTCACCACGACACTGCGCACGGCGTATGTGGAGGTCACCATCCCGAAGGACCGCACGGGAGACGGCATGGCACCGCTGGTCGACCTGGCGCCCTCGACAAAGAAGGCGATCCCCGAAGGGATCGCCGACTAGCGCCGCGGCAGGGAACGTTTGCCCGTCAAGGAGCGGCGTCCGGTGCGTGCTCTCGGCGTGCCGGCCGGAAGTCCTCGTACTGGACGTACTTGGGCTTTCGGCCGGTGCGGTGAGAGTGCGTGCCGGGCGTCGCGACGGGGCGAACGTTGCCTGTTGCGGCGCTAGGTCGGTCTCTGACCTCGCTGCTGGGTCTTGCGGACATGCTCGGTGAGGATTGCCTTGGATTCGCGCAGCATCATCGAGGCCACGCCCTGACGCCAGTCGGGCTCGGTGATCGGCGCGTCGGAGCTGGAGCAGACGGTGACGCCGGCCTCGATCGCCGAACGGACGGGCCACTGGTAGGCCGAGCGTCGGGGACCCACGACCTCGTCCATCAAGTCGGCGATGGTCCACTTGATCCCGGGGTTCATGTTGACGCCGTAGCCGTGAGCGGCGAGCTTGGCCAGGCTGTCCGCGCCGATGAAGTCGCCGTGGATGACGTAGTGGCGGGCGTCGGGGCGGGGCGCGGCCGCGTCGGCGTCGACGAAGGCGTCCACGACGGTGTCGATGGCCCGGTCCCCGGTGACGTGCACGCCGAGCCGGCGACGGCTCTGGCGGTCCGGGACGGCCTGCTGCGCCCGGCCCCGGACCAGGTGATCCGCTTCGTGGAACGGTGAGGTGTCCGGGCCGGGCGTCGCCTTCCCGGATCACGCGGTCAGCGCCTCGACGCGCCGCATGACCTCACCGCAGCACCCCCTGGCTCCGAAGCAGGCCTCCCGGAAGGGGTGTTCGGGACCGTCATGCGAGAAGGGCGACGGCCTCCTCGCCACGACGTCCGCACAGCCGCTGCGTCAGCGAAGTCCCGTGGACCTGCGCAACGCCGCCTGGATGAGCCGTTCCACCAGTTCCGGGTAGCCGATACCGCTCGCCTGCCACATCTGCGGGTACATCGAGATCGGCGTCATGCCGGGCATCGTGTTGATCTCGTTGATCACGAACTCGCCGTCCTCCGTGAGGAAGAAGTCCGCGCGCACCAGGCCCTCGCAGGACGCGGCCTCGAAGGCGTCCACCGCCAGCCGCTGCACCTCGGCGGTCTCCTCCGGCGTCAGCGGCGCCGGCACGATCCCCGGGGTCGAGTCGATGTACTTGGCCTCGAAGTCGTAGTACGCGTGCGCGTCCGGCGGCGGGATCTCCGAGGGCACGCTCGCCCGCGGACCGTCCTCGAACTCCAGCACCCCGCACTCGATCTCGCGGCCGCGCAGTGCGGCCTCCACCAGGATCTTCGGGTCGTGCCGCCGGGCCTCGGCGATCGCCTCGTCGAGTCCGGAGAGGTCGTCGACCTTGGTGATGCCGATCGACGAGCCCGCACGCGCGGGCTTCACGAAGAGCGGCCAGCCGTGCTCGCCGGCGAAGTCCACGATCTTCTTGCGGGCGGCCGCACCCTTGTCCCCGTTCGGGGCGGTCTGCTCCCACTCGCGCGGGCGGATCACCACGTACGGGCCGACCTTGAGCCCGAAGGACGTGAACACCCGCTTCATGTAGTCCTTGTCCTGGCCGACGGCCGAGGCGAGCACGCCCGAACCGACGTACGGGACGCCGGAGAGCTCCAGCAGGCCCTGCAGGGTGCCGTCCTCGCCGTACGGGCCGTGCAGGACGGGGAAGACGACGTCGACCTCACCGAGCGCCTTGGGCACCGATCCGGGCTCGCTGTAGACGACTTCGCGGTTGCCGGGGTCGACGGGGAGCACCACGCCGCCCTCGCTCGACTCGGCGAGCTCCTCGACGTCCGGCGTACGGCGCTCGGTGATCGCCATGCGTTCCGGTGCGTCGGCGGTGAGGGCCCAGCGGCCGTCCCGGGTGATGCCGATCGGCAGGACGTCGTACTTGGTCCGGTCGACGGCCCGCAGAACGGCGCCGGCGGTGACCACGGAGATCCCGTGTTCGGAACTGCGTCCGCCGAACACGACGGCCACACGCGGTTTGCGAGGCGGCTGCTCAGGGCTCTGGGGGAGGTTCTCGGTGCTCATATCGCGTTGAGAGTACCCGGTGGTAGGGCCTTGAGTCAGCGTCCGTTGACGGGCGGCGGTTCGGACAGCACCCTGGAAGGGCGCGGGGAACGGCGCGACAGGCCGCGACTGTGCCGCAGCCGCCCGCCGGCACGCTGCGGCACCCCCGGCGGAGCACTCAGCGTCGTTCGGGCTTCGCGCTGCGCGACATCAGTTCCTTGAGGGCGACCACGGGGGGCTTGCCCTCGTGCACGATGTCCACGACCGTCTCGGTGATCGGCATGTCCACGCCGTGCCGACGGGCCAGATCCGCCACCGACTCACAGGACTTGACGCCCTCGGCGGTCTGCCTGGTGACCGCGATGGTCTCCTGCAGGGTCATGCCCTTGCCGAGGTTGGTGCCGAAGGTGTGGTTGCGCGACAGCGGCGAAGAGCAGGTCGCCACCAGGTCGCCCAGGCCCGCGAGTCCGGAGAAGGTCAGCGGGTCGGCGCCCAGCGCGACACCGAGCCGGGTGGTCTCGGCCAGGCCGCGCGTGATGAGCGAGCCCTTGGCGTTGTCGCCGAGGCCCATGCCGTCCGCGATGCCGACGGCGAGCCCGATGACGTTCTTCACGGCACCGCCCAGCTCGCAGCCGACCACGTCCGTGTTGGTGTACGGCCGGAAGTACGGCGTGTGGCAGGCGGCCTGGAGCCGCTGGGCGACCGCCTCGTCGGTGCAGGCCACCACGGCGGCGGCCGGCATCCGCGCGGCGATCTCACGCGCGAGGTTGGGCCCGGTGACGACGGCGATCCGGTCCGCGCCGATCTTGGCGACGTCCTCGATCACCTCGCTCATCCGCATGGCGGAGCCGAGCTCGATGCCCTTCATGAGGGAGACGAGGATCGAGTCGGGCGCGAGCAGCGGCGCCCATTCGGCGAGGTTGCCGCGCAGTGTCTGCGAGGGGATCGCGAGGACGGCGAAGTCGGCGCCGCGCGCGGCCTCGGCGGCGTCCGTCGTCGCCCGTACGCTGTCCGGGAGTTCGACGCCGGGAAGGTAGTCGGGGTTCGTACGCGTGGAGTTGACCGCGTCCGCGAGTTCGGCACGGCGTCCCCACAGGGTGACGTCGCACCCGGCGTCGGCGAGCACCATGGCGAACGCGGTGCCCCACGAACCGGTGCCGAAGACGGCCGCCTTGACGGGCTTGCTCACGTACCCTGCCCCTCTTCCTGCTCGGCCTTCTCATGGACCTGTGTCTGCGCCTGCGTCCTGCGCCGCTGCTCGATCCGCTCACGGCGCGGGTCGTAGGGCGTCTCGGGCGCCTTCTCGCCGCGGATCTGCTCCAGCTGGCGGGTGACGGCAGCCATGATGACCGCGGTCGCGTCCTTCAGGAGGTCCGGGGTCATCTCCTGGTCGTAGAAGCGCGAGAGGTCGACGGGCGGGCCGGCGAGCACGTGATGGGTCTTGCGCGGGCGGAGGTTGGGTTTCTTGGCGTAGGGCGGCAGCAGTTCGTTGGCGCCCCACTGCGCGACCGGAATCACCGGGCACTTGGTGGTCAGCGCGACGCGCGCGGCACCCGTCTTGCCGACCATGGGCCACTGTTCGGGATCCCGGGTGATGGTGCCCTCGGGATAGAACGCGACGCATTCGCCGCGCTCCACGGCGCCGATCGCGGCCCGGAAGGCACTGAGTGCGTCCGTGGTCTCGCGGTAGACGGGGATCTGCCCGGTCCCGCGCATCGCGGCGCCGACGAATCCCTTCCTGAAAAGGCCGCTCTTCGCCAGGAATCGCGGAACCCGCCCGGTGTTGTACTGATAGTGCGCGTATGCGAAAGGGTCCACATGGGAATTGTGGTTCACCGCGGTAATAAATCCGCCGTCGACCGGAATGTTCTCCATTCCGCGCCAGTCCCGCTTGATCAGAACCACCAGTGGCGGTTTGCAGAGGACCGCTGCGAAGCGGTACCAGAAGCCGATTCTGCGGCGGGGCACGCGGACACCTTCCTCTAGGGCCTTGGGGGGCCGCACAAGTGTCGCCCCAGGCCGCCGGTCTGTCGAGAACACCGTACGCCCCGGCGCCGCGACCGCCAGATGGCCCAGGTGACGGCTGAGTGACAATGGCCGCGAGAAGAGAGGGACGGAACACCGGTGCAGTGGACCTTGGTCATACCCCTGAAAGCCCTGGCGCGGGCCAAGAGCAGGCTCTCGGACACCGCCGCCGACGGGCTGCGCCCGGGCCTCGCCCTCGCGTTCGCCCAGGACACCGTGGCGGCGGCGCTGGCCTGCCCGGCTGTCAGGGATGTGGCGGTCGTCACGGACGACGCCCTCGCAGGCCGTGAGCTGGCCGCGCTGGGTGCCCGGATCGTCTCCGACGAACCCCGCGGCGGCCTCAACGCGGCGCTGGCGCACGGCGTCGTCGCGGTACGCACAGCGCGCCCCGAAAGTCCCGTCGCGGCCCTGAACGCCGACCTTCCGGCGCTACGCCCCCGGGAATTGCTCCGGGTCCTGGACACGGCCGCGGAATTCCCCCGCTCTTTCCTCGCCGACGCGGCCGCAATCGGGACGACCTTGCTGGCCGCAACTCCCGCCCAGGAATTGCTCCCGGCATTCGGCCCCGATTCCCGGGCCCGCCACCGTGCGTCCGGCGCCATGGAACTGGCCCTCGACGCGGTGGATTCCGTACGCCAGGACGTGGACACCGGCGACGACCTGCGCGCCGCGCTGGCTCTCGGAGTGGGCCCCAGGACGGCGGCGGCAGCCCAGTTGCTGATTCCCGGGCAGTAGGCTGCGGCCATGCACGCGACCGCATACACGTACGACGCCGGGACGCGCAGCGGCAGTGTGCTGCTCGACGACGGCACCCCCCTCCCCTTCGAGGCCGACGCGTTCGACGCGGGCGGCTTGAGGCTGCTGCGGCCCGGGCAGCGGGTGCGTATCGAGGTCGAGGGCGCCAAGGACAGCCCCCGGATCACGCTCGTGACGCTGCAGACGCTCTGAGGGCCGTTCCTGACCTCCCGCGGCAACGCCGCGGGCCGGACTCCGATGCGGAGTCCGGCCCGGCGCGTGAGTGCCCCTGTGCCCTTACCTCTTGCGGGCCGTGGCCTTCTTGGCGGTGGTGGTGCGAGCCGCGGACTTCTTGGCGGGGGCCTTCTTGGCCGTCGCCTTCTTCGCCGGAGCCTTCTTGGCCGTCGCCTTCTTGGCGGTGGTCTTCTTCGCCGCGGAGGTCTTGGCGGCGCCCGTGGTCTTCTTGGCCGTCGTCTTCTTCGCGGTCGTCTTCTTCGCGGTGGCCGTGGTCTTCTTGGCCGTCGTCTTCTTGGCGGTGGCCGCGGTCCTCTTCACGGCGCCGGTCGCCTTCTTGGCGGTCGTCTTCTTCGCCGCGGCCTTCTTGACGGTCGCGGAAGCTCCGCCGGTCAGGCTGCCCTTGGGCGCCTTCTTGACGGCGACCTCGCCGCCGCGCGGGAGCTTCTTCGAGCCGCTCACCAGGTCCTTGAAGCCCTGGCCCGCGCGGAAGCGCGGAACGGAGGTCTTCTTGACCCGAACCCGCTCGCCCGTCTGGGGGTTGCGAGCGTAGCGGGCCGGACGGTCGACCTTCTCGAACGAACCGAAGCCGGTGACCGAAACCCGGTCCCCCGCGACGGTCGCGCGGACGATGGCGTCCAGGACCGCGTCGACAGCCTCGGCGGCCTGCTGACGGCCACCGACCTTGTCGGCAATCGCTTCTACGAGCTGCGCCTTGTTCACGTCTTCCCCTTCGGAGACATTGCCAGAACGAAAGTGTTCAAGCTTTTTCGCACGTTAGGCAGATATATACCGCAAATCAAACACGAAACGGGCTAATCACCCGTGCGCCGCAACGAACTCGGCTGCCCCGGACGTGTTCAGCGGTCCTCTTCGGGGAATCGCCCCTCCTCGAGGTCCGCGGTGAACGCCTCCAGACGCCTTGCCGCGTCGGCGAGATCGTGCTTGGCCGCGGCCGTAATGACCAGCAGCTTCCGGGTCAGCGCCATCCGTACGCCCTCCGGGACTTGCAGTGCGCGCACCGTTGTGTGCGCTTCCTTCAGTTGGTCCGCGACTGCCGCATAGAGCTCGAGTTGGCCGTCGTGTTCCATGCACAGATTGTGCCATCTGGGGCGAGTTGTCGCCTGCGGGGGTCGCAACTGATGCCTCAAACGGCCTTCCGGACTCCGGCGGAAGTCGCGCCTACAGGACCCGGCTACCCCGGCAACAACCGTCCTAACGTGGGAAGTTGAGGACAACGGCGCCGGCCCCCGAGGCTGCTCGGACCCAGACACAGCTGTACCCCCGATCGGGCTGATCGGGGGTACAGAGGGGGTGCTTCGGTGGCCGAAACCCGTCGCGTTCCGGTTCTCCTGGTCCGGTCCGGGTCAGACCTTCAGCGTCCGCGGCTTGTACGAGGGGCGCTTGGCCTCGTACGTCGCGATGTCCGCCTCGTTCTGGAGGGTGATGGAGATGTCGTCCAGCCCGTTCAGCAGCCGCCAGCGGGAGTTCTCGTCCAGCTCGAAGGAGGCGGTGATGCCCTCGGCGCGCACCTCGCGGGCCTGAAGGTCGACGGTGATCTCGGTCTGCGGGTCCTTCTCGCTGAGTTCCTGCAGCGCGTCCACGATCTTCTGGTCCAGGACCACCGTGAGCAGGCCGTTCTTCAGCGAGTTGCCGCGGAAGATGTCGGCGAAGCGGGAGGAGATCACGGTCTTGAAGCCGTAGTTCTGCAGCGCCCAGACGGCGTGCTCACGGGAGGAGCCGGTGCCGAAGTCGGGGCCGGCGACCAAAACCGTGGCGCCCTGCCGCTCGGGGCGGTTGAGGATGAAGTTCTCGTCCTTGCGCCAGGCCTCGAACAGACCGTCCTCGAACCCGTCCCGCGTGACCTTCTTGAGCCAGTGAGCAGGGATGATCTGGTCGGTGTCCACGTTGGAGCGGCGCAGCGGGACGGCCCGGCCGGTGTGCGTGGTGAATGCTTCCATGTCTCTCAGACTCCAGCGGGCGTACGGGTCTCGGCGTCGGACAGGTCGGCCGGGGAGGCCAGGTGGCCCAGGACCGCCGTCGCGGCGGCGACCTGCGGCGAGACCAGGTGCGTACGGCCGCCCTTGCCCTGCCTGCCCTCGAAGTTGCGGTTGGAGGTGGACGCGGAGCGCTCACCGGGGGCCAGCTGGTCCGGGTTCATGCCCAGGCACATCGAGCAGCCCGCGTGCCGCCATTCGGCGCCGGCCTCCTTGAAGACGACGTCCAGGCCCTCGGAGACGGCCTGCAGACCCACCCGCGCGGAGCCCGGGACGACCAGCATCCGTACGCCGTCGGCGACTTTGCGGCCCTTCACGAGCTCGGCGGCGGCGCGCAGGTCCTCGATACGGCCGTTGGTGCACGAACCTACGAAGACGGTGTCCACCTTGATGGAGCGCAGCGCCTGTCCGGCCTCCAACCCCATGTATTCCAGGGCCTTTTCGGCGGCGTGGCGCTCCGAAGCGTCTTCGTACGAAGCAGGGTCGGGGACGTCCGCCGAAAGCGGCGCGCCCTGACCGGGGTTGGTGCCCCAGGTGACGAACGGCGACAGCGACGCGGCGTCGATGACGACCTCGGCGTCGAACTCGGCGCCCTCGTCCGTCTTCAGCGTCTTCCAGTACGCGACCGCGGCGTCCCAGTCCTCGCCCTCGGGGGCGTGGGCACGGCCCTTGATGTACTCGAAGGTCGTCTCGTCGGGGGCGATCATGCCCGCGCGGGCGCCGGCCTCGATCGACATGTTGCAGATGGTCATCCGGGCCTCCATCGAGAGCTTCTCGATGGCGGAGCCGCGGTATTCCAGGATGTAGCCCTGGCCGCCGCCCGTACCGATCCTGGCGATGATCGCCAGGATCAGGTCCTTGGCCGTGACGCCCTCGGGCAGCTCGCCGTCGACCGTGATCGCCATGGTCTTGGGGCGGGCCAGCGGCAGCGTCTGGGTGGCCAGCACGTGCTCGACCTGCGAGGTGCCGATGCCGAACGCCAGCGCGCCGAAGGCGCCGTGCGTGGAGGTGTGGGAGTCACCGCACACGACCGTCGTACCGGGCTGGGTCAGACCCAGCTGCGGGCCGACGACGTGCACGACGCCCTGCTCGACGTCGCCGAGCGAGTGCAGGCGCACACCGAACTCGGCGGCGTTCTTGCGCAGCGTCTCCAGCTGGACCCGGGAGACCGGGTCCGCGATCGGCTTGTCGATGTCGAGGGTCGGGGTGTTGTGGTCCTCGGTCGCGATGGTGAGGTCGAGACGGCGCACCGGGCGACCGCTCTTGCGCAGACCGTCGAAGGCCTGCGGGCTGGTCACCTCGTGCAGGAGGTGCAGATCGATGAAGAGGAGGTCGGGCTCGCCCTCGGCGCGCCGGACGACATGGTCGTCCCAGACCTTCTCCGCGAGTGTCCTACCCATCGCTTTCCCTCCGGCCGGCAAACGTCCACCGGCCCAACTAGAGATCTTGAGGAGACGGCACCCGGCCCCTGTTCACGGGCATCCGTCATCCGGCCCGTTCGGTCTGCGGGCCGCCGTGCATACAAGGGTTGCGCGTCTCACGGAAAAAGGAACTTGCGTTTCACAGAGTGAGACGTGAGTATCGTTTCATGGACAACAGCAGCGGCGTGGGCGTTCTGGACAAGGCAGCCCTTGTCCTCAGCGCCCTGGAGTCCGGGCCGGCCACCCTCGCGGGACTGGTGGCGGCCACCGGACTGGCACGACCGACGGCCCACAGACTGGCCGTGGCCCTGGAGCACCACCGTATGGTGGCACGCGACATGCAGGGCCGTTTCATCCTCGGCCCTCGGCTGGCGGAGCTGGCCGCGGCGGCGGGCGAGGACCGCCTCCTCGCGACCGCGGGCCCGGTGCTGACCCACCTCCGGGACATCACGGGCGAGAGCGCGCAGCTCTACCGCCGCCAGGGCGACATGCGCATCTGCGTCGCCGCGGCGGAGCGCCTGTCCGGCCTTCGGGACACGGTCCCGGTCGGTTCGACGCTCACGATGAAGGCCGGTTCCTCGGCGCAGATCCTGATGGCCTGGGAAGAGCCGGAGCGCCTGCACCGGGGCCTGCAGGGTGCCCGCTTCACCGCCACCGCACTCTCGGGCGTACGACGCCGCGGCTGGGCCCAGTCCATCGGCGAGCGGGAGCCGGGCGTCGCCTCCGTCTCCGCGCCCGTCCGGGGCCCCTCCAACCGCGTGGTGGCCGCCGTCTCGGTCTCCGGCCCCATCGAGCGCCTGACGCGCCACCCGGGCCGTATGCACGCCCAGGCGGTCATCGACGCCGCCGCGCGCCTCTCCGAGGCCCTGCGCCGCACCGGCTGACCGGCGCCAAAACCCTTCGGGCACAGCCGAGGAGGGCCCGCCCCAACGCCGCGGCAGACCCTCCCCGTTCCCCGATCCCCCTGGTCAGCCAGTCTTCCGGCCCGCCCCCGCCGACCGGTGCGCGAACCGGTCCTCGGCATACCGCCCGCGCTTGTCCAGCGGCACCTGCCCGTGCGCGCCCGCGAGGCCCACGGCCGGCATGTCGAAGTAGATCGACTCGTACGACCCCTCGGGCACCACGTACGCCTCGTGCCACAACCCCACGTGCCCGCGCACCTTCCCCGCCCGCTCCTTGCGGTTGACGATCCCCCACACGCGGTGGTGGAACATGTCCGGCGAGGCGGCGTACGCGTAGAGCTTCTCCTTGCTCTCCCAGTACTGGACGATGTAGTACGTCCGCGGCGAGGCCGTCAGCACGACGCGCCCCAGCAGCCCCCGGTCGGCGTCCCGCGCAAGCTCCCCAAGCATGCGGAACATCGACAGCATGACCGGCAGCCACTGGTGCACCGCCCAGAAGTGGTTGACCCGCATCCCGATGAGCAGGACCACCACATCGCCTTCGGCATCCGCGGTGGTACGGCCCGGCACCGGTTTCGCGAACATGGCGACCCCTCCTCCACATGGGATAGCGGCACTATCCTCCTGGACGGTGCTTGGATAGTGGCACTTCCCAAGGAGAGGCGCAAGAGATGCGGCTGGCCGAGCTCAGCGAGCGCAGTGGGGTGTCCACCGCGACGATCAAGTACTACCTGCGTGAAGGGCTGTTGGCGCCCGGCCGGCAGATCAACGCGAGGACCGCCGAGTACGACGGGGAGCACCTGCGCCGGCTTCGGCTGGTGCGGGCGATGATCCAGGTGGGCGGGGTACCGGTGGCGAAGGTGCGCGAGGTGCTCGGGCACGTGGACGACGACTCCCTGGGCCGGGCGATCCGCCTCGGCGCGGCACTGTGGGCCCTGCCGCAGGTGCCGGAGCCGGACGAGGACGACGAATACGTCCGGTCGGCACACGAGGAGGTCAGCACCCTCCTGGACCGGCTCGGCTGGGAGAACGCCAAGCGGCTCACGACCATCTCCCCCGCCTACCGCTCGCTGGTGGTGGCGGTGGCCGCGTTCCGCCGGCTCGGCTACGAATGGGGCGCCGAACTCCTCATGTCGTACGGGACGTTGATGCACGAGACCGCGAAACTCGACCTGGACTTCGTGGAGACACATCCGTCCGAGGCGGAGAAGGTGGAGACGGCCGTACTCGGTGCCGTGCTGACCGAGCCGATGCTGCAGGCACTGCGGCGGCTGGCCCAGGAGGAGGAGACGACGCGGCGGTACGGCTTCGGTTAGCCGCCGCCGGACACGAAAGAAGGCCCCCGCCGAAGCGAAGGGCCTTCTTGTTGTACCCCCGACCGGATTCGAACCGGCGCTACCGCCTTGAGAGGGCGGCGTGCTAGGCCGCTACACAACGGGGGCGTGGATCTTGCGTTTCCGCAGATCCGAGCTGGTCTACCTGGACTCGAACCAAGAATGACGGTACCAGAAACCGTAGTGTTGCCAATTACACCATAGACCAAGGTGATTTAGAGTAAATCGTACCCCCGACCGGATTCGAACCGGCGCTACCGCCTTGAGAGGGCGGCGTGCTAGGCCGCTACACAACGGGGGCCCTAGCGATCCTGCATGAGAGACGGCGGGTGCGACCCTGACCGCCTTCCTGGGAAGGATCTGTACCCCCGACCGGATTCGAACCGGCGCTACTGCCTTGAGAGGGCAGCGTGCTAGGCCGCTACACAACGGGGGCTTTGCGGATGTGTTCCGCGGTTGCAGATTCTGGATGATCTGCGAGCTGGCCTACCTGGACTCGAACCAAGACTAACGGAACCAGAAACCGTCGTGCTGCCAATTACACCATAGGCCACTGGAACTCAAGCCCCTGCGGGGATCTCGTTCTAGCTTGCGCCTCCGGTTCCCGGCCTTCCGGCCCGCTCTCCGGCGGCGCAGGAAGAACATTACCCGAAGGTGGACGGGGCTCCAAAACGGGTATCGGCGCCGAGGAGCGCGGGGAGTTCGGCGAGGGAGGCGATCCGGTGGGGGCCGGAGGGAGCGTCGCCGCCGGTGGACATACCGGCGCGGTCGATCCAGACGGACAGCAGCCCGGCGTCGGCGGAGCCACGCCCGTCGATCTCCGGATGGTCGCCGACGTACGCCACCTGGTGCGGGGCCAGCTCCAGGGCGTCGCAGCCCGCGAGGAAGGCGCCGGCCTCGGGCTTGGAGACGCCCAGTTCGGCGGCGCACAGGATGACCTCGAAGCGGTCGTGCACGCCGAGGGCGCGCAGCTTGCGGTCCTGGACATGGATGCTGGAGTTGGAGAGCACGGCGTGCCGGTGGCTGGCGGCGAGGGCGTCCAGGGCGGGCAGGACGTCCGGGAAGAGGGTCCAGACGGTCTCGTAGTGGTTGAGGTACCGCTGGAACCACGCGTCGGCCTCGGCGTCGGTCAGCTCCTCGCCCAGGAACACCCGTACCCGGTCCCGGCGCTGCCCCTCGAAGGACACCTCGCCCGCTGAGAAACGCGCCCACTGGACATCAGTGATCTGCCGCCAACGCACGAGGGCCTGCTCGACGCTGTCGTACGCGTCGAGCAGGCCCTCGGCCGTCAGGTGTATGCGCATCCCCTTGCGGTCCGCCGTCGTGTAGTCGAAGAGGGTGTCGTCGACATCCCAGATCACGGCCCGAATGCTCATGATCCGACGGTAACGCGGGGTGGGTGAACGCGTCTTCCGATTGAGTCAGGCCGCCAGCTTCGCCAGTGCCGCGTCGATGCGGGTCAGCGTCTTCTCCTTGCCCAGGATCTCCAGGGACTCGAAGAGGGGCAGACCGACGGTGCGGCCGGTGACGGCGACACGGACCGGGGCCTGGGCCTTGCCGAGCTTGAGGCCGTGGGCCTCGCCGGCGGCCAGGACGGCCTCCTTCAGCGACTCGGCGGAGGTCCAGTCGGCGGACTCGAGCTTCTCGCGGGCCGTGCGGAGCAGGGCGTCCGAGCCCTCCTTCATCGCCTTCTGCCAGCTCGCCTCGTCCTCCACCGGCTCCGGCAGGAAAAGGAAGTCCACGTTGTCCGTGATCTCCGACAGGACCTTCACACGGGTCTGGGCGTGCGGGGCGACCGCCTGCCACTTGGCCTCGTCGAAGTCCTCCGGCTCCCACGGGGCGAACGGCGCCCGCAGCCACGGTGCGCAGCGCTCGGTGAAGTCCTTCACATCCAGCAGACGGATGTGGTCGGCGTTGATCGCCTCGCACTTCTTGAGGTCGAAGCGGGCCGGGTTGGGGTTGACGTCCGCGATGTCGAAGGCCGCCACCATCTCGTCGATCGCGAAGATGTCCTGGTCCGCCGAGAGCGACCAGCCAAGCAGCGAGAGGTAGTTGAGCAGGCCCTCGGGGAGGAAGCCGCGCTCGCGGTAGAGGTTCAGCGACGACTCCGGGTCGCGCTTGGAGAGCTTCTTGTTGCCCTCGCCCATCACGTACGGCAGGTGGCCGAAGTGAGGGGTGCTCTTGGCGATTCCCAGCTCGGTCAGCGCCTTGTACAGCGCGATCTGGCGCGGGGTGGAGGAGAGCAGGTCCTCGCCGCGCAGGACGTGGGTGATCTCCATCAGGGCGTCGTCGACCGGGTTGACGAGGGTGTACAGCGGGGCGCCGTTCGCGCGGACGATGCCGTAGTCCGGCACGTTCTCCGGGGTGAACGTCAGCTCGCCGCGGACCAGGTCCGTGAAGGTGATCGTCTCGTCGGGCATGCGGAAGCGGACGATCGGGGTACGGCCCTGGGCCTTGTACTCCTCGACCTGCCCGGCGCTCAGGTCACGGCAGTGGCCGTCGTAGCCGGAGGGCTTGCCGGCGGCGCGGGCGGCCGCGCGGCGGGTGTCCAGCTCCTCCTGGGAGCAGTAGCAGTGGTACGCGTGACCCGCGTCCAGGAGCCTGCCCGCGATGTCCTTGTACAGGTCCATGCGCTGCGACTGGCGGTACGGCGCGTGCGGGCCGCCCACCTCGGGGCCCTCGTCCCAGTCGAAGCCCAGCCAGCGCATCGCGTCGAGCAGCTGGTTGTACGACTCCTCGGAGTCGCGGGCCGCGTCGGTGTCCTCGATGCGGAAGACGAGCGTGCCCTGGTGGTGCCGGGCGAACGCCCAGTTGAACAGGGCGGTGCGCACCAGGCCCACGTGGGGGTTACCGGTGGGCGACGGACAGAAACGGACGCGAACTGGGGAGCCGGGTGCGCTAGCCACGCTTGACAACCTTGTTGGTGAGAGTGCCGATGCCTTCGATGGTGACGGCGACCTCGTCGCCGACGGTGAGCGGTCCGACGCCTGCCGGGGTGCCCGTGAGGATCACGTCGCCGGGGAGCAGCGTCATGGCCTCGGAGATGTTGACGATCAGATCCTCGATCGAGTGGATCATCTCGCTGGTGCGGCCGAGCTGGCGTTGCTCGCCGTTGACCGTGAGCTGGATGGTCAGGTCGCTCGCGGCGGCGATGTCAAGGCCTGTCTCCACCCACGGGCCCAGCGGGCAGGAGGTGTCGAAGCCCTTGGCCCGCGCCCACTGCTTCTCGCGCTTCTGGACGTCGCGCGCCGTGATGTCGTTGGCGCAGGTGTAGCCGAGGACGACGTCCTTGACGCGCTCGCGCGGGACCTCGCGGCACATACGGCCGATGACCACGGCCAGCTCGGCCTCGTGGTGCAGGTCCTCGGTGAAGGACGGGTACTGGATCTCGTCGCCGGGGCCGATCACCGAGGTGGAGGGCTTGAAGAAGGCGAACGGGGCGTCGGGCACCTCGTGGCCCAGCTCGCGCGCGTGCTCCGCGTAGTTGCGGCCGAAGGCCACGACCTTGTTGGGGAGCACCGGCGGCAGCAGCCGGACCTTGCTCAGCGGAACCTTCGTACCGGAGAGCTCGAAGTCCGCGAACGGGATGCCCTTGATGATGTCGAGGACGAGCTCGTCCGGCTTGTCACCCTCGACCGCGCCGAAGGCGACGTTCCCGTCGATGGAGAATCTGGCGATGCGCACGGGATCCTGCGCCCCTCACTGAGAACCGGCGTACTGACGCCCCAGGTTAACCGGTCGGGCCGTGCGCCGTTCGGCTGGCCCGGCGCACCATGCAGCCCTTTTCCGGCCAGAAATGCACTGTCTTTCGGCCAGAGAAGCCGCCTTAACGGAATACAGAATTCCGGAAGATACTTACAACGGGGCATTTCCGCAGAGAGTGATCTCGTGACCGTGAAATCTATTGATTCGGCCATGGGGGAGCCATAGGCTGATCGCCGCGAAAACCATCGAGTTCGCAACAGAGAGGACCCCATGAAGGTATCTCGAAGCTTCCGTGCCCTGGCTGTCGCGATTCCCGCCACGGCCGCCGCGGTATTGGGCATGGCACCCCTGGCGCACGCCGACGCCGGACCGTACTGCCTTGACTCGCAGAAGAACTGCGGAGTCTTCTTCTACAACAGTGGACTGTCGGGTTCGTTCACCGCGTTCAGAGGCACCAGCGTGTCCAATCTCGCCGGCTACACCTTCCTGACTTCGGGAGCCGGTAAGGGCGTGGCCGTGAAGAACAACGCGGCTTCGTTCAGCAACCAGAGCATCGACAACATCGCAACGGTCTTCTTCAACAGCGGATATTCGGGCGCCTGCGACACATTCGCTCCGCTCACGGCCGCCGACCGACTGCACAACACCTACAACGAGAACGCCTCCATGGGCTTCGCCCGGAGCGGCACCAACTGTTACAAGTGGAACTAGGGCTGCGGCAACGACGCCACTGACGAACGGCATCCACCCCGCGCGGGGCGCCCGGCCCTGCGCGGGGCTCCCCCAGAGGCATCCCTCAGAGGCATCCCAGAGGCGTTTGGAATCATGAAGCGTTCGGCGATCCCCGCCCTGTCCCTCGCCCTCCCTCTCTGCCTTGCCCTGCTGACGGGCTGCGCCTCCCACGACTCCTCGGGGCGGGGCCCGGCCACCACCCCCGGGGCACCGGAGCCGTCCACCGGCGGCACGACGCCCGGCAGGGCCGACTACACCTACCGGTTGCCGATCGCGGCGTACAGCTACAGCGACGCCGAATACGAGGTCATCGAAAGCGCCCAGCAGGTGATGGCGCGGGATTGCATGAAGAGCTTCGGACTTCCCTACCGGCCGCCCGGGAAATCGGCACCGGCAGCCACCTCCGACCGGCGGTACGGACTGTCGAACATGGACGACGCGAACCGCTACGGATACCGGCTTCCACCGCAGCCGCCCGAGCCGGAGCCGAAACTCACCGCGGACCAGAAGAAAGTCCTCTACGGATCGCGAAGCAGGGAAATATCAGGGGATAAAAACGGCAAGCTGGAGTACCGGGGAAAGGCTGTGCCGGACACGGGCTGCCTGGGGTCGTCCATCAAGAAGTTCGCCGAACCCTACGCGTACCCGGCGGGAGTTACAGCGGCCAGCAACATCTCCACCGACAGCTACAAGGATTCCCTGCGGGACCCCGAAATGAAGTCGCTCTTCACCCGCTGGTCCGCCTGCATGAAGGAGAAGGGGTACGAGTACGCCTCTCCGATGGACCCGTTCCGCACGCCCGCGTTCACCCAGGGGGAAGTGACTCAGAAGGAGAGGAAGACGGCGGCTGCCGATGTGACGTGCAAGCGCAGTACGAATCTCCTGGAGTCCTGGCTGGATACCGAGACGCGGATCCAGAAAGGAATGATCCGGAAGAACACCAAGGTGCTGCAGCGGTTGGAGGAGCTGCACCGGCAAAAGGTGGACGCGGCCAGGAAGTTGACGGGCGGAGCGTGACCGCCCCGGCCGCGCTACTCGGCCGCGGAGGCCGCCACCGCACCGGCCGGCACGTCCATCAGAATGGTGCGTCGCGGGTTGGCCGTCTGGGCCGGAAGGTCGACGGAGTGCTCCGGCTGCTGCGGGGCCTGCAGCGCGTCGGCGTCCTCGAGGTGCGCCAGCGTCGTGCGCCGCGGGTTGGCTATGTTGCGGAACATCATCGTCGTCTTCACTGTTGTACGTGACCTTGTCGTCTAGGGGCGCCCGACCAGGCCAAAGGGCCTTTTGCCCGAGCGCGGTTGTCAAAACGTTACGTCTTGTAAAGCGCCAGACTAAACATGCAATTCCCGTCCGGAGACGGGGAGACCCCTTGATCGGCGTGTGAGTTTGCTCACGGAGTGGCGGACAAACCGGTCAATTCAGGCCCACAACCCACCCCAACGAAACGGACATTGACCCCCTGAAGCCATCATTCCGCTCCTGATCATGGCGACTGGGACACCGTCCGATCCCGTGCAACTCGCGGGCATACGTCCGTTATGCGGGCGATCCCCTTCTACGGCTGGTGACCCGACACTCACGTGCTGTCACGTACGTCACGGCATGACCCGCGAGCCTTGTTGGAGATCCTGCTCTGTGCTGGAATGCCACGGACCGCCGCGGGATCGAGCCGGCGCACAGGGGGCGCAACGAGCGCCGCGTGACGGCGAGAAGGGGGAGCCAGCTCCGGTCACTCACGACCAACAGGGGGCGCGTTCAGGGCGCTCTCCAATACGCCGACACCGTGTCCTTCCGTTCAAGCGGAGGGGTGCCTGGTCCAGAGGTTGCGACGCTAGTGCAGGGACGTTTCAAGAGGGATGGCAGTGCTTCGGCGGAGCCGGAGCCGCACGGCGGGACTGGCCCCAATGCCGGCAGTTCCTCGCCCCAGCACGCCCAGAACCAGGGCCTGGCGTCCGGCGACGGCGGTGAGCGCTCGTTGCGCCCCGGTGCGTCCGGACCTTCCGGGTCCTCCGGCACCACTCCCCCGCCGGTCAAGCCGCCGAAGGGCCCGGGCGGCCCCGGATCGCGCGTAGCACTGCGCAACTGGCGTATCTCCACGCGCCTGGTGTCGCTGCTCGCGCTCCCCGTGGTGGCGGCGACCTCGCTGGGCGCCCTGCGCATCAGCGACAACATGGACGACATCCAGCAGCTCGACAACATGAAGCTGCTGACGGACATGACCAAGCAGGCCACCGAGCTGGCCGCCGCGCTCCAGGAGGAGCGCGACCAGTCCGCCGGCCCGCTGGCGCACGGCTCGAACGGCAGCGCGTACACGGTCAAGGGCTACCGCGACAAGACGGACCGGGCCGAGCAGAACTTCAAGGACGCCGCCGAACAGATCGACGTCTCCGGCGAGGACAACCACCTCCAGGGTGTGCGCGAGAGCCTCGTCAGCGTCGTCAGCGACCTGGGCTCGCTGGAGAAGGTCCGGGCCGGCGCCTACGAGACGCGGCTCAACTCGTCCCAGACCGTCGAGTCCTACCACCGCCTCATCACGCACCTGCTGGACCTCTCGCAGGACATGGCGGAGGCCACCAGCAACCCCGAGATGATCCAGCGCACCCGCTCGCTGGCCGCGTTCTCCTCCGCCAAGGAGTACGCGTCCGTGCAGCGCGCGGTCCTCGCGGCGGCGCTTCCCGCGAACAACACGACAGTCGGCAAGCTCTCGGAGAACGACCGGCTGTACGCCGAGTCGGCGCTGCAGAGCCAGGGCTCCGAACTGCGCAGCTTCAAGAGCATCTACGGCACGGACTCGGCGGTCGCCCTCCTCAAGCCCATCGAGGAGAACAACGCGACGATCACGGCCACCGACAAGTACGCCGGCCGTGCCCTCGCCTCCACGGACGGCCTGTCCGACCTGCCGAAGCGGTCGTACCAGGACTGGGTGGACGACAGCTCGACCAAGATCGAGCAGATGAAGAAGATCGAGCACACGCTGCTCGAGGACATGGAGCAGAAGGCCCGCGAGCTGCGCTCTGCCTCCGAGCGCGAGGCGATCATCTCCGGTGCGCTGATCCTGCTCGTCCTCGGTGTCTCGCTCGTCGGCGCCTTCGTGGTGGCCCGGTCCATGATCCGCTCGCTGCGCCGGCTGCAGGAGACCGCCACCAAGGTCGCCCAGGACCGGCTGCCCGAGCTGGTAAAGCAGCTGTCCGAGTCGGACCCGCAGGACGTCGACACCTCCGTCGAGTCGGTCGGTGTGCACTCCAAGGACGAGATCGGCCAGGTGGCCGCGGCCTTCGACGACGTGCACCGCGAGGCGGTCCGCCTCGCCGCCGAGCAGGCCCTGCTGCGGGGCAACGTCAACGCGATGTTCACCAACCTCTCGCGCCGCTCCCAGGGTCTTATCCAGCGCCAGCTGTCGCTGATCTCCGAACTGGAGTCCCGCGAGGCCGACCCGGACCAGCTGTCCTCGCTGTTCAAGCTCGACCACCTCGCGACGCGCATGCGCCGTAACGGTGAGAACCTCCTCGTCCTCGCGGGTGAGGAGCCCGGCCGCCGCTGGACCCGCCCGGTCCCGCTGGTCGACGTGCTCCGCGCCGCCGCGTCCGAGGTGGAGCAGTACGAGCGCATCGAGCTGGCCGCCGTACCGACCACCGAAGTGGCCGGACGAGTCGTCAACGACCTCGTGCACCTGCTCGCCGAGCTGCTCGAGAACGCGACCTCGTTCTCCTCGCCGCAGACCAAGGTCAAGGTCACCGGTCACGCGCTGCCCGACGGCCGCGTCCTGATCGAGATCCACGACACCGGCATCGGCCTCTCCCCCGAGGACCTCGCGGCGATCAACGAGCGGCTCGCCTCGCCGCCCACCGTGGACGTCTCCGTCTCCCGCCGCATGGGTCTGTTCGTGGTCGGTCGTCTGTCGCAGCGCCACGGCATCCGCATCCAGCTGCGCCCCTCCGACTCCGGTGGTACGACCGCGCTGGTCATGCTGCCCGTCGATGTCGCCCAGGGCGGCAAGAAGCCGCAGCCCAAGTCGGGTCAGGGCGCCCCCGTGAGCGGCGGTCCGGCCGCCGCGCAGGCCGCCGCCGGTGTGGCCGCGGCACGACGCCAGGCCGGTGCCGCCGGCGGCGCCCCCGGTGGCCCCCTCGGCGCGGGTGCGCCGGGCGGTGGTGCTCCGGGCGGTGCGCTCGGTGCCGGTGCCCCCTCCGGTGGAGGTCGGCTGGGTGCCGCTCAGGGTCCGCGTGCCGCGCTGCCGGGTGCCGGTGGCAACGGCGGCGGCCGTCCGGGCGCGCCGGCCGGACAGCATGGCCCACAGTCCCCCGCAGCCCCGCAGCAGGGCCGGCCGTCTCCCGCGGGTGCGGGCGCCGGCTTCGGTCAGGCGCCGGGCGCGCCGCAGGGCCTGCAGGCCGCGGGCACGGGCCAGGACAGCTTCGGCGGCGCTCGTGGCGCCGTACCGCCGCAGTCCCCGGCCCCCGGCAACGCCGGCAACGCCGGCAACGAGCAGGGTGGGCGTGGTGGCGGCCGGCGTGGCCGTCAGCCGCAGCTGCCGGGTCGCGGTGGTCCGCGGGCCGAGCTGCCGGGCGGCAACCCGCAGCCCCGTACGCCGAGTTGGAGCGACGAGAACGCGCAGCCGCCGGTGCCGCGTGCCTCGCTCGACACCCCGCGCGGTCACGACGAGACCTCCCGGATGCCCCGTATCGACGACCGTCAGGGCCTCGGCTCGACGTCGGAGATGCCGGCGATCCCGCGGAGCGACGGCCGTCAGGGTCCCGGCTCCCCGACCGAGTTCTCCCAGGGCACCGCCTCCGACTTCCCCCGCCCCGACTTCGGTGTACCGGCACCGGGCAACCCGCAGCACACGGGCCAGTACGGCCGTCCCGGCGCGGACTCGCCGCAGAACACCGGCCAGTACGCCCAGCAGGACTTCGGTGCGCCGCAGCCGGGCACGAACGGTTCACAGGACACGGGGCAGTTCGTCCGCTCGGACGTCTTCGGCCCTTCGAACGGGCAGAACGGCCAGAACAACCCGAGCAACCCGGCCAACACGGGCCAGTTCGCGAGCCCCCAGGCGTACGGGTACGACGGCAGCTCCACGGGCCAGTTCCCCGCGCCTGGCTACGACGGCGGCTCCACCGGCCAGCACTCGCTGCCCGGTCGCGCGAACCCCGGCAGCACCGGGCAGTTCGAGCGCCCGCAGTCGGGCGGCAACCAGGGCGACTTCGGTGCCCCGCGGCCGCCGGCCCCGTCGCGTCCGCAGCAGCGGCCCGCCCGCCAGGAGCCTGAGGCGCTGCCTCCGGCGACCGGCCCGGGCGACGGTCGTACACCGCTGTACGACACGCTGGAGACCAACTGGTTCCACGGCAGCGAGCAGAGCAACGGCTCCGGGCAGCAGGGCAACGGCTCCGCGGCGCAGCAGCAGCCGGCTCCGGCCTCCGCCCCCGCACCGGAGCACTCCTCCTCCCCACAGCGTCCCGCCACCTCTTCCTGGCGCGCCTCACCGAACGACGACCTCGTCCGGCAGGCGGAACGCGTCAGGCAGCCGGCGGCGGGCGGCGTCACCACCTCCGGCCTGCCGCGCCGGGTGCCCCGGGCGAACCTCGTCCCGGGCACGGCTCAGCAGCAACAGCACCAATCCGGTCCGGCTGTCTCGCGTACGCCTGACGACGTACGCGGCCGGCTGACCAATCTCCGTCGGGGCATCGCGCAGGGTCGCCAGGCCGGTACCGGCCAGACCGGCAGCTTCCCGAGCCCCACTCACCAGCAGGAGCGTTAGTTGAGCCAGATGAGCCAGGCGGCACAGAACCTCAACTGGTTGATCACCAACTTCGTGGACAACACCCCCGGGGTGTCCCACACCGTCGTCGTGTCGGCGGACGGTCTCCTTCTGGCGATGTCGGAAGGCTTCCCCCGCGACCGGGCCGATCAACTGGCGGCCGTCGCGTCCGGTCTCACCTCGTTGACGGCCGGGGCCTCCCGGATCTTCGAGGGGGGCAGCGTGGCGCAGACGGTCGTCGAGATGGAACGCGGTTTTCTCTTCCTCATGTCCGTCTCGGACGGCTCGTCCCTCGCCGTACTGGCGCACCCCGAGTGCGACATCGGCCTGGTCGGCTACGAGATGGCACTGCTGGTCGACCGGGCGGGCGCGGTGCTCACACCCGACCTCCGCGCCGAACTGCAAGGCAGTTTGCTCCACTGATCCTCACCGCACCACCCGTCTCACCAAATCACCGTCCGGCCGCCACAATCCCCCCATCGGCCTTTTCGACGGCACGACTGACCGACATGCTGTCCCGCCCGGAGGATTCATGACCCCGCCCACCGCCTCTCATGATCCGTACGCGGAGCCGTACGAGGATGAGGGCGACCAGCCGCTGGTACGTCCTTACGCGATGACCGGCGGCCGGACGCGGCCGCGCTATCAGCTCGCCATCGAGGCGCTGATCAGCACGACGGCCGACCCGGCAGCGCTCATGGGGCTGCTCCCGGAGCACCAGCGCATCTGCCACCTGTGCCGTGAGGTGAAGTCGGTCGCCGAGGTGTCGGCGCTCCTGGCCATGCCACTGGGTGTGGCCCGGATTCTTGTCGCGGACCTGGCTGAGGCCGGGCTCGTCGCCATCCACCAGCCTGGTGGCGACGAGACGACCGGTGCGCCGGACGTGACACTGCTCGAAAGGGTGCTCAGTGGACTTCGCAAGCTCTGACGGAGGGCGGGCGACCACCTCCGCGAAGATTGTGGTGGCGGGTGGCTTCGGCGTGGGCAAGACCACGTTCGTCGGCGCCGTCTCGGAGATCAACCCGCTGCGCACCGAGGCCGTCATGACGTCTGCCTCGGCGGGCATCGACGATCTCACGCACACCGGTGGCAAGACGACCACCACGGTCGCCATGGACTTCGGACGCATCACCCTGGACCAGGACCTGATCCTGTACCTCTTCGGTACGCCCGGCCAGGACCGCTTCTGGTTCATGTGGGACGACCTGGTCCGCGGCGCGATCGGCGCGATCGTGCTCGTGGACACCCGGCGTCTCGCCGACTGCTTCCCCGCGGTCGACTACTTCGAGAACTCGGGCCTCCCGTTCGTCGTCGCGCTCAACGGCTTCGAGGGGCACCAGCCGTACGCCCCCGAGGAGGTGCGCGAGGCTCTGCAGATAGGCCCCGACACCCCGATCATCACGACCGACGCGCGCCACCGGGCCGACGCCAAGAGTGCGCTGATCACGCTGGTCGAGCACGCTCTCATGGCGCGGCTGCGGTAGATCGTCTTCAAGTCGGCAACGCCGTACGGCAGTTGTCGTAGGAGCACCGGAGTCGGCTGTGGCGTTTGACACGGTCGACCCCGGTGTTCATAACGTTTTGACAGTGGAATCGCGTGGTACGGCCACGGGTGGTTGTCAACCGGTGCCGCTGCGCACACGAAAGCCCCGCCATTTGGCGGGGCTCGTTCTTTATGACCGTTTTATCTGGGGCTTACATCACACGGAATCCTCGCTTTCCACTGTTTGGAAGAGCGCAGGTCGTCGTGCTGGAATGCGTGAACTGCCCAATAGTCAAAGACGTACTCAGTAGTACTGCGTACTCAGTGGCGTACTGGGCTCTGAGACACTGCGGCACAACGTTGGTGCCCGCCGCCGAGAGGTTGTTGGTCGAGTGAGGCGAAGCAAGAACGGTCCCGAGCCGTCGGCCCGGGGCAACTTCACCCCGCCGCCGCGCGGTGCGGCGCCCGCCCCTGTGCCCGGTTCGGAGCCGACGGCCGTCCCCGCTCCGAGCGGCGGCCGATTCTCCCCCCGCAACTGGCGGGTGCCGACCCGGCTGAACGCGATCCTGCTCATACCCGTGACGGTCGGCCTCGTCATGGGCGGCTTCCAGGTGAAGAGCTCGATCGACACCTGGCAGGAGGCGCAGGACGCCGAGAGCACCGCGCGTCTGGTGCGGGCCTCCCTGACCTACGCCAACGCCGTCAACAACGAGCGTGACATCACCGCCGCACCGCTGCTCAAGGGCAAGGGCGAGACCGCCGAGGACAAGAAGACGGTCGCCGCGGCCCGCAAGACGACCGACGACGCAGCAGACGCCTTCGACGAGGCGGCGCAGAACATGCCGAAGAAAGCCGGCCTGCTGCGCCGCCTCAAGCTTTTCCGGCAGGCCGAACCGCAGCTGGCCACGCTGCGTGCGACCGCCTACTCCTCCAGGGTCCACGGAGTGGAGACCGAAGAGGGTTACGTCGCAGTCGCCCACCCCCTGATGGAGTTCGCCAACGAGCTCGGTCTGGGCACCGGCAACATCACCAGCTACGGCCGTACCGTCTACGCGATCTCGCTGACCCAGGCCGCGCTGTCGCTGGAGCGGTCGATCGGCATGCACGTGCTGGTCAGCCCCGGCCCCAAGAAGGACGACCTCGCCAAGCAGCGCGTCGCCCTCTCCTCGTACGCCTACCTCGAAGGCATCGCCATCGAGGAGTACAAGGCCGGCGGTACCGAGGCGGACGCGAGGAAGCTCGTCGACCTCGAGGCCAAGGCGAAGGCCGAGGGCACGGCCCAGGCCAAGCAGGCCGCCGCGAAGGCAGCGGCCGCCAACCAGGTCTACGTGCCGCCGCCGTCCGACCCGACGGAGATGGTCACGGCGCTCTCGGCGCTGCAGACCACCGACCCGAGCGCCCGCGCCCTGCTCGCCCAGAAGGGCACCACCGCCGAGAACTGGTGGGGGGTCACCACCCTCCGGGCCGACGTCTACCGCCAGATCCAGGCGGACATGGCCGACAAGGCCGTGAACGAGGCCTCGAACATCGCCGACAACGCCAAGCGTGACGCCCTCATCACGGGTGCCGCCGTCGTCGTCGCCCTGCTCCTGGCGTTCATCCTGGCCGGTGCCGTCGCCCGCCAGATGTCCCGCTCGATGCGCCAGCTGCGCAACGCCGCCTTCGGTATCGCCGAGCAGCGTCTGCCGATGCTGGTCGACCAGCTCTCGCGCACCGACCCGGGCCGTGTGGACACCCGCGTCCAGCCCATCCCGATCAACACCCGCGACGAGATCGGCGAGGTCGCCCGCGCCTTCGACCAGGTCCACCGCGAGGCCGTGCGACTCGCCGCCGAGCAGGCCCTGCTCCGTGGCAACATCAACGCGATCTTCACCAACCTGTCCCGGCGCAACCAGTCGCTGATCGAGGGCCAGCTGACCCTGATCACCGACCTGGAGAACAACGAGGCCGACCCGGACCAGCTGGAGAACCTCTTCCGCCTGGACCACCTCGCGACCCGTATGCGCCGCAACGGCGAGAACCTCCTGGTCCTCGCCGGCGAGGAGCCCGGCCGCCGCTGGGACCAGCCGGTCCCGCTGGTCGACGTGCTGCGCGCCGCCTCCTCCGAGGTGGAGCAGTACGAGCGCATCGAGCTCTCCGGCGTCCCCGAGGCCGAGATCCACGGCCGCGCGGTCACCGACCTCGTGCACCTGCTCGCCGAGCTCCTTGAGAACGCGACGACGTTCTCCTCCCCGCAGACCAAGGTCCGCGTGACCGCGACCCGGCTGCCCGACGGCCGCATCATGATCGAGATCCACGACAAGGGCATCGGCCTCACCGCCGAGGACTTCGCGGACATCAACCACAAGCTGGCCAACCCGCCGACCGTGGACGCCGCGATCTCCCAGCGCATGGGCCTGTTCGTGGTCGGCCGGCTGTCCGACCGGCACGGCATCCGCGTCCAGCTGCGCCCCTCCGGCGAGCAGGCCGGCACCACCTCGCTGGTCATGCTGCCCGACGCGATCACCCACGGCGGTGGCGGCGGCGAGCAGCAGCCGCGCGACGAGTTCACGGTCTCGCAGATCATCCCGGAGCAGAGCTACCAGGGCGAGGACTTCAACAACGGCCTGCCGATGCGCACGGCCGCGGAGCTGGGCTTCGACGACAGCCGCTACACCGAGGTCCCGGACGACATCCGGGAGCTGGACCCCGTCGGCCGCTCGCTGATGCGCGAGGAGCGCCGTGCGGCCCTGGAGGCCCAGTCGAGCGGCGACCAGCCGGGCCAGGAGTCCGCCGAGTCGTCCTACGCCGACCCGTACGGCAGGCAGTCGTCCTACGACAACGGCCCCGCCGGATTCCAGGAGCAGCAGCCGGGCGGCTACGACCAGCGCCCCGCCTACGACGAGCCGCAGCAGACTCCGTACGAGGAGCAGCAGCGCCCCGCGTATGACGAGCCGGCTCCCCGCCCGTCGTACGAGGAGCCGTACTTCGCGCAGAACGGCGGCCTGCCTCAGAACGACACGTTCTCGCCCAACGGCGGCTACCCCGAGCCGCCGTATGCGGAGCCGGTCCGCGAGGAGCCCGCCGCCTCGCACGCCCCCGCCCCGGAGCCCTTCGCGGCCTTCGAGGAGCGGCGCTACCAGGACGACTGGCCTCAGCAGGACGGCTACCGGAACGGATACTCGTCCGAGTACGTTCCGGAAACGGAATCCGCGCAGGCCGCTGACGTGAGCGAGCACGACCGCGTAGGCTTCGACCAGCCGGGACCGGCCCCTTCCGCCGGCCACTCACTGACCGACGCCGGACTTCCCCGCCGCGGAGCCTTCGGGGCCCCCGCGAACGGTTCGAACGGCGCCCGGCAGGTGAACCAGGAAGCGCCGGCCCCCGCACCGGAGAGCAACGGCAGCAGCAACGGCAGCAGCAACGGCAACGGCACTGGTACCGGCGACTGGCGTTCCACGAACGACGACCGCTGGCAGCAGGCCTCGCAGCTCCGGAAGCCCAAGGCGGGCGGGGTCACCGCCTCCGGCCTGCCGCGGCGGGTGCCCAAGGCCAACCTGGTCGAGGGAGCCGCCGAGACCACCCCCCAGGGCGGCCCACAGGTCTCCCGCGCCCCGGAGGACGTCCGGGGCAGGCTGAGCAACCTGCGTCGGGGCGTCCAGCGCGGACGCAGCGCCGGCGCAGGCAGTGAAACGAACGGCCAGGCCACTAGGAATCACCACAGTGGTCCTGACAGCACCTACAACCAGGAGCGTTAGTGTGAGCCCGATGAGCCAGGCGGCACAGAACCTGAACTGGTTGATCACCAACTTCGTGGACAACACCCCGGGGGTGTCCCACACCGTGGTGGTCTCCGCCGACGGACTCCTTCTGGCGATGTCCGAAGGGTTCCCGCGCGACCGTGCCGACCAGCTGGCGGCCGTCGCGTCGGGTCTGACCTCACTGACCGCCGGTGCCTCGCGCATCTTCGAGGGCGGCAGCGTGAACCAGACGGTTGTGGAGATGGAGCGGGGATTCCTCTTCATCATGTCCGTATCCGACGGTTCCTCGCTCGCAGTCCTGGCACACCCGGAGGCGGACATCGGCCTCATTGGGTACGAGATGGCTCTTCTGGTGGACCGTGCCGGTTCGGTCCTGACGCCGGATCTCCGTGCGGAGCTCCAGGGCAGCCTGCTCAACTGACAGACAGACGGTGCGTTTTGGCGTCCCGGGGCCGTAAGGTTTCGGGACGCGGCTCCACAGTGATTGGGTGCCCCGGCACGGTCGGAGGAGGAGAAAGTGGCAACACCCCCAGGCGGTTCGTCCTCGGGCAACTGGTCGTACGGCCCTGCCCAGGGCCAGGGCGACGGTTCCCAGAACCCGAACCGTTACAACTTCCCCTCCGCCCCGAGCCACCGGCGTCAGCAGCCGTACGCGCCCCAGGGTCCGCAGGGCCCCGGGCCGTCGCCGTACGATCAGCCGCCGGCGCCGCGCATCCAGCCCGTGCAGCCGCAGCGACGTTCCCCTGAGCCGGCGCCCGCAGGGTCGTCGAGCAACCCCCTGGTGCGCCCGTACGCCATGACGGGCGGCCGCACCAGGCCCCGCTACCAGCTCGCCATCGAGGCGCTGGTGCACACCACCGCGCAGCCGCACCAGATGCAGGGCCAGCTGCCCGAGCATCAGCGGATCTGCAACCTCTGCCGGGAGATCAAGTCGGTTGCCGAGATCTCGGCACTCCTGACGATCCCTCTCGGCGTGGCCAGGATCCTCGTCGCCGACTTGGCGGAGGCGGGACTGGTCGCGATTCATCAGCCCGGCGGCGACGAGAACGCCGGCGGCCAGCCAGACGTGACACTGCTCGAAAGGGTGCTCAGTGGACTTCGCAAGCTCTAGCGGCGGTCCTTCCCGCTCCACCACCTCAGCGAAGATTGTGGTGGCGGGTGGCTTCGGCGTGGGCAAGACCACGTTCGTAGGGGCCGTCTCGGAGATCAACCCGCTGCGTACCGAGGCCGTCATGACGTCCGCCAGCGCGGGCATCGACGACCTCACGCACACCGGAGACAAGACGACCACCACGGTCGCCATGGACTTCGGACGCATCACCCTGGACCAGGACCTGATCCTGTACCTCTTCGGTACGCCCGGCCAGGACCGCTTCTGGTTCATGTGGGACGACCTGGTCCGCGGCGCGATCGGCGCGATCGTGCTCGTGGACACCCGGCGTCTCGCCGACTGCTTCCCCGCGGTCGACTACTTCGAGAACTCGGGCCTCCCCTTCGTGATCGCCCTCAACGGCTTCGACGGCAACCAGCCGTACAACCCGGACGAGGTGCGGGAGGCTCTGCAGATCGGGCCCGACACCCCGATCATCACGACCGACGCCCGGCATCGTGCCGATGCCAAGAGTGCGCTGATCACGCTGGTCGAGCACGCTCTCATGGCCCGCCTCCGGTAACAGGTGCTTCTTGCGGCCACTGGGCTGCCTCGGACGGTGATACGCCGTCTGCGGCAGCCCAGTGGCTTGTCACGCACGCGCCCCTTCGGGGGCGCGGGGAACTGCGCGAACGGCCGCCACTCGCCCGCAGACGACGACGGCCCCGCCCTCCCCGCAAGGGGGAGAACGGGGCCGTACAAGCGCCGCAGGTGTCAGTGCCAGCTGTGCGGGGCGCGGAAGCCGCCCTCGCGCTCCAGGCGGCGCCAGCCGGCCTTGGGGCGGCCTCGGTGGGTCTGGACGTCCGACGGGGCGGCCGCTGCGCGAGCCAGGAGGATGGCCGTGATGGCGGCGACTTCCTCGGGCTCGGCGTGGCCCTTCTCGACGCGAATGTCAGAGGTGCTCATAGGTCTCAGTCTCCGTGAGAGAGGTTTCCGCGAGGGTGTCGCGGAGGGTCCGCTGGGTTACTGCGGGGGGTTGCCGTGCTTGCGCGACGGCAGGTCGGCGTGCTTGGTCTGCAGCATCGCCAGGGAGCGGATGAGGATCTCGCGGGTCTCGGTCGGGTCGATGACGTCGTCGACCAGGCCGCGCTCGGCCGCGTAGTACGGATGCATGAGCTCGGACTTGTACTCCTTGACCATGCGGGCCCGCATGGCCTCGGGGTCCTCGGCGTCGGCGATCTGCCGGCGGAAGATGACGTTGGCGGCACCTTCGGCGCCCATCACGGCGATCTCGTTCGTCGGCCAGGCATACGTCAGGTCCGCACCGATGGACTGGCTGTCCATGACGATGTACGCACCTCCGTATGCCTTGCGCAGGATCAGCGAGATCCGCGGCACGGTCGCGTTGCAGTAGGCGTAGAGGAGCTTCGCGCCGTGGCGGATGATGCCGCCGTGCTCCTGGTCGACACCGGGAAGGAAGCCTGGGACATCCAGGAAAGTGACGATCGGGATGTTAAAAGCGTCACACATCTGGACAAAGCGCGCAGCTTTTTCGCTCGCCTCGATGTCCAGGACGCCCGCGAGCGACTGCGGCTGGTTGGCTACGATGCCCACGACCTGGCCGTCCAGACGGCCCAGCGCGCAGATGATGTTGCGGGCCCAGCGCTCGTGGACCTCGAGGTATTCGCCGTCGTCGACGATCTCCTCGATCACCTTCGTCATGTCGTACGGCCGGTTGCCGTCCGCCGGGACCAGGTCCAGGAGCACCTCGCTGCGGCGGTCCGCCGCGTCCGTGGACTCCACCCGCGGCGGGTTCTCACGGTTGTTCTGCGGCAGCAGCGAGAGCAGGTAGCGGACCTCGGCGATGCAGGTCTCTTCGTCGTCGTAGGCGAAGTGGCAGACGCCGGAGGTCTCCGCGTGGACGTCGGCGCCGCCTAGGCCGTTCTGCGTGATCTCCTCGCCGGTGACCGCCTTGACCACGTCCGGGCCGGTGATGAACATCTGCGAGGTCTCGCGGACCATGAAGACGAAGTCCGTCAGCGCGGGGCTGTAGGCCGCGCCGCCCGCGCACGGGCCGAGCATCACGCTGATCTGCGGGATGACCCCGGAGGCCTTGGTGTTGCGCTGGAAGATGCCGCCGTAGCCGGCGAGCGCGGACACGCCCTCCTGGATGCGGGCGCCGGCGCCGTCGTTCAGTGAGACCAGCGGCGCACCGGCCGCGATGGCCATGTCCATGATCTTGTGGATCTTCGTGGCGTGGGCCTCGCCCAGCGCGCCGCCGAAGATGCGGAAGTCATGGGCGTAGACGAAGACCGTACGGCCCTCCACCGTGCCCCAGCCGGTGATCACACCGTCCGTGTACGGCTTCTTGGCCTCCAGGCCGAACCCGACCGCCCGGTGCCGGCGCAGTTGCTCGACCTCCTGGAAGGAACCCGGGTCCAGGAGCAGCTCGATGCGCTCCCGGCCGGTCAGCTTGCCCTTGGCGTGCTGAGCCTCGGTCGCCTTCTCGCTCGGCCCGGCCAGCGCCTGCGCACGGATCTCGTGCAGCTCGGCCACCCGGCCGCGCGCGTCCGTCGGCTCAGTCGACTCACCCGGCGCCTCATCCAAAACGGTCATGTAGTGACCTTACGAAGCCCAGCAAGGAATGCGAGCCGTCGACTCCGTACAGTCTCCGGCCCGTTTTCCTGGTGCCCCTGAACAGAACCTCGACGGCGTGCAGGCGTTCCGACTGCTCAGGGGGCATCCGGCTTGTAGGGGTCGCACAAAGGGGTCAGCTGAGAGTCAGCTCACATCGGTGAACGGAACACGACACGCCTGGGGTAACCCGGACGGTGAGGCGGCGGCCCGTGGAGAGGACTTCGACGGTGTCGTCGGCCCGGCTCACCCCGCGCACGGGACGGTCCCAGGTGATCTCGATCGGTTCGCCCGTTCGGGGAGGTTCGCTCACGCAGAGGGTAGCGGTACGGCCGTGGCGGCGTAGCAGGACGCTCGCGGGCGCCGAGGCGGTCAGCGGGCCCGCCGTTCCCGGCTGCCAGAAGTTGGCGGCCGTGAGCCCCCGGGAGGGGACCCGGACGGCCTGGCAGGCGCTGTCGTTGGCGAGCAGCGACAGCCAGTGGCGGTCGGCGGCGCGGGAGACGACGGCCCGGCGGGAGGCGCCGGGCATGAGGACGTAGACGTATGCGGCGTCCGTCGGGTCCGTGCCGTGGTCGAGCCAGAGGGTCTGCCAGCGCCGGGTGGCCCGCTCCGTCGTACTGGAGGTGTTGATGTCGGACCAGGCGCCGGTGCGGTCCTCGCGCAGGGTGTGCGGGTCGCCGTCGGGCAGGAGCCAGCCGCCGTGGCCCTCCAGGTGGGCCCAGCCCCGGCCCCGTACGAACTCCTGGGTACCGTCCTCCCCCAGGTTGCGGTTGTCGACGACCGTCTCGACGGGGACCCCGTCGGTGCAGGTGATCCCGGCGCCCAGGCAGATCACCGCGTCCGCGACGCAGAACCACGACTTGCGGGCCCGGAGCGTCGAGCCGAGGCCCTTGAGGTGCTGGCCGACGGCCGCGTACTCGCCGTCCGTCGTGCCGCCGACCCAGCCCACGTCCGGCTTGGGGGCACCCCACTCGCCGCCCGCGTTGTCGGGGAGGCGGAGGGTGGAGACGGTGGTGCCGGGCAGGCGGTACCAGTCGACGGTGGGCCAGAACCAGTCCGTGTACTGATCGCTTCGCTCACCGGCCCACCAGGAGACCATTCCGGCGCCGGTGTGCCAGCCGCGCGGGTTCTCGCCGTTGCCGCACTCGTAGTACGTGATGCGGTCGCTGCACATCGCGATGTGCGCCGTGAAGCCGGAGCCGCGGTGGACGGCACGGTCCATGGCCGGGAAGAGGCGGTGCCCGGCGGGTTCCGGGGCCGCCGGTTCCGGCGAGCCGGCGATGGCGTGCAGCCGGGCCAGGTCGGCGACTCCGAACTGAGGGGCCGTCAGGACCGGTGTCACCGTGTCCCGTTCGATCCAGCCCTTGACGGCCGCGTACCAGCGCTCGCGCTCCGCCGCACTCGCGCCGCCGGCCAGCAGGGCGACGGCCGCGATGATGCCCTGCCCGTGGAAGTGGTCGCTGCGCATGACGTGGAGGTCGTCGCTCCTGAGGTAACCCCGGCTGATGGCACGGCCGTTGACGCCGTCCATCACCAACCCGTCGTGGATCAGAGGCGCGTAGGCGTGCTCGACGCTGTCCAGGACGATCTGGCGGTTCGGGTCGGTCACCTCCCAGGCGGACCCCGCGAGGAGCGTGAAGAGGCGGCCCAGGCCGTCGAGCATCACCTGGCCGTACGTCCCCGAGTACGCGACCTGGGTGTGCTGGACGAACGAGCCGTCCGCGTACAGGCCGTCCCCCTTCGTGACGTACGGGAAGACCGGCGAGAGCGCGTCGCGGGCGAGGGCGATCCTGTCGTCCGCGCGCCCCAGGATGCCGCGCAGGACCACCGAACGGCACAGGTCGACGCGGTTGGCGCCGGTGGAGGTGCCGGAGTAGTCGGTCAGCATCGAGTCGGGGATGAAGTGGTCCACGGCGGCGCAGGCCGCGCGGGTCTGCGCTTCGGTGAGGTGGCCGTGGAGCGCGGCCACGATGTCCATGAGGAGGCGGGGGCTGCCGATCTGCCATTCCCACCAGTTGCCGTAGCGGGTGGTGGAGGGGTTGTAGATCGTGGCGGAGAGGTGGTCGAGGCCGCGCAGGAGGTCCGCGAGGAGCGCCGGGTCGCCGGTCGAGCCGGTGCCCTGCTGGACGTGGGCCTGGGTCATCGTCCACAGGCGGCTGTAGCTCTGGGTGATGCCGGCCGGCGGGTCGTAGGGGTAGCCGGGCCAGAGGGAGGTGGGGGTCGGGGCCATGGTGGCCTGGGCCGTGCCGGCCAGTGCGCCGGTCTCGGCGAGGCGGGAGGCGTACGGCTCCGTCGTGGGGTCGTAGTCCGTGCCGAGGGCGATGTCGAGCCAGCGTCGGCGCAGGGCCTCGTAAGGGTCGGGGTCGGCGGCCCGGGCGGGGGGCGCGGCCGCGGACAGGAGCGCCGCCGCGAGTAAGACCGCTCGACGAGTGGGTCTCATGGAGCCCCTTCGGTGTGGGTTCATGCCCTGGGCATCTACCACCTCAGGGGCATCACGCCAACACTCCACGGATGATGTTGATGCCTGAACGGAATAGGTCTACGGTCGTCCGTGTTGAGTAGTTCAACATTCAACATCACTTCTGAGGAGCATGTCATGGGCAACCCCGACCTGACCGCACTGACCGGCACCTACGCGATCGACGCGGCGCACTCCACGATCGGCTTCACCGTCCGGCACGCCATGGTCACCAACGTCAAGGGCAAGTTCCTCGACTTCAGCGGGTCGCTGCACCTGGACGGGAGCGCCCCGTCCGCGTCCACGGCGTCCCTCGACATCAAGATGGAGAGCATCGACACCGGCTCCGCGGACCGCGACGGGCACCTCAAGAGCGCGGACTTCTTCAAGACGGAGGAGTTCCCGACGATGACCTTCCGCTCCACCTCGGCCGAGTCCCTCGGCGGCGACGACTACCGCATCACCGGTGACCTGGAGATCCTCGGCACCACCAAGCCGATCACGATCGACCTGGAGTTCAACGGCGCCGCGAAGGACCCCTTCGGCAACGAGCGCGTCGGCTTCGAGGGCAAGGCGGAGATCCTGCGTTCCGAGTGGGGTCTGACGTGGAACGCGGCGCTGGAGACGGGCGGCGTCCTGGTCTCCGACAAGATCAAGCTCAACTTCGACATCTCGGCGATCAGGAACGCGTGACCGAGCGCGCCCGCCCCCGGTACGGCGAATTCCAGGGGGCGGGCACTGGGCGTGTCAGGCCGGCCGGCCGTCAGCCGTTCGCGGTCAGCCGTCAGCACGTCGGACGGAGGCCGGACTCCCGGACCCGAGCCGCGCCACCTCCGCCGCCAGCCGGGCCGCCCGGCCTTTGTGCGTGCGCGTCCTGAGCAGGCCGAGGATCACCTGGTACCGGTCGGATCGCCCGAGCGCGTCGAAGGTCGCCCTCGCCTCGGGGGTGCGCTCCAGCGCCGCCGCCAGGTCCTCGGGCACCTCGGCCTCCGTCTGGGGCGCGTACGCGGCCGACCAGCGTCCGTCCGCCTGGGCGGCGGCCACCTCCGCGAGGCCCGCGGGGCGCATACGGCCGGCCGCGGTCAGTTCCGCCACGCGGCGGACGTTGACCATCGACCAGAGGCTGCCCGGGCGCCGCGGGGTGATCTTCTGCAGGTAGTGCGAGGCGTCAAGTGCCTTGCGCTGACCCGTGATCCAGCCGTGGCAGAGGGCGACGTCATTGACCTCGTCCCAGGTGACGGAGACCAGACCCGAACCCTTCTTGGCGATCTTCACCCACAGGCCGGCGTGCGGGGCGGGGTGGGCGGTGAGCCAGGTGTCCAGGTCGCGGGCGGCGGCGAAGGCCTGCGGGTCTTGGGTCATGCGCCGACCGTAGGCCGTGAGTAGGACGGTTTCTGTCCTCGTGGGCGGCTTCGAGGTGCTCACCTCTCCCGAACGCCCGCTGGCAAGGGGCCGCTCGCCTCACGTGGCCGTGCGCCGACGTGGCACCGGCAGCAGCCACCACGCCGACGCCACCGACAGCGCCGCGCCGAGCGCGATGCCCTCAAGGCGGGTCGGGAGCAGGTGCTGGGCATCCTGGCCGAAGTAGCCGAGGAGGAGGGAGAGGGCGCAGGTCATACCGGCTGCCCAGTAGGCATAGTTGAGGGGGCGCAGCCACAGGGCCACCGCGAGCACCGCGAACATCAGCGCCACGGCGGCATGCCCGGTGATACCGGCCGCCGCCACGCCCGTCGCCAGCAGCGTGCCCGCACAGGCTCCCGCCAGGCGCTCGACTCCCTTGCGCAGTACGTCGGTTCGGCCGCGGTTGCCGCTCGCCGCGACGTACGCGGTGAGGACCACCCACGGCCAGTGGTCGTCGAACAGCAGATGGCCGAGGGTGAAGGCGGCGGCGACGCCGGCCGCCATCTGCAGGGCCATGCGGGTGCTGGGGCGGGGGTGGAGGCGGGAGCGGCGCGGCGGCTGCTCGGGCGCCGGCTGCGCCCGCCAGGGCCCGTAACGGTCCCCCGCCCCCTGCACCAGCCAGACCGAGCAGCACGCCAGCGCCCCGATGAGCGCCGCCCAGAACCAGGTCACCAGCCCGCTCTGCGCCTCGGGCGGCAGGGCGGGTCCGGGGACGACGAGAAGGGCGATCAGCGGGAGGGTCATCAGCGTGCCGGCCTTGGCGGCGGCGGGACCGTAGCGGCGGATCCAGATGGCCAGCGCCAGCCCGGCCGTGAAGACGGCGGCACCGATCGCGTAGTGCGAGGCGATCAGCCGGCCCAGGAAGATCGAGGCACCCACCGTCACGGGCAGCACCCCCAGCGAGGTGAGCCGCCGCCGGGTGTCGGCGGTGCGCTGGGTGGAGGCGAGGGTGAGGGCGAGAGCGACCGCGAGGACGAGCACGTCGGTATGCAGTCCCTCGGTGCTCTCCAGCGTCAGGGCGGCGGCCCAGCAGAGCAGCACGGCGGTCATCGTCAGCGCCGCTTCGTACGCATTGCGTATTAGTTTGGCGGTCACGCGACGAGGATACGAGAATCTTCGCAGGCGTGACAGGCGTAGATAGTAAGGGGCGGCTTAATATATGCGTCATGGATCACCTTCCCGAGGCCGCACGCATCCGTCGCGGTGTCGTCCGTCTCAACCGCCGTCTGCGCCAGGAGCGCGGCGCCGGGAGCCTCAGTCCCAACCAGCTGTCGGTGCTCGGTCATCTGTACCGGCACGGGCCGTCCACACCCGGTGAGGTGGCGGCGGCCGAGCGGCAGCGCCCGCAGTCGCTGACCCGGGTCTTCGCCGAGCTGGCGGACGAGGGGCTGATCGCGCGCGAACCGAGCACGCGCGACCGGCGTCAGACCGTGCTGTCGCTGACCGAGGAGGGACGCCGGGAGCTGGTGGGGGACATGGCCGACCGCGACGTCTGGCTGGCCGCCGCGCTGGCCTCGCTGAGCCTGACGGAGCGGGGTGTCCTGGAGCTGGCGGGACCACTGCTGGAGCGGCTCGCCGACCTGCGGGAACCGTGAACCACCCGTCTCAGTGGATCAGAAGCCTCCGCCGAAGTCCCCGCCGCCCCCGAAGTCCCCTCCCCCGCCGTCACCGAAGCCGCCGCCGAAGTCGCCGGGGTCGAAGTCCGCGCCGGACATGTCGCCGCCGTCGTAACCGCCGCCGAAGTCGCCGTATCCGGAGCCGTAGTCGGCCGCGTAGGACGGGGCGGCCATCATGCTGCCGAGGAGGGTGCCGACCAGGAGGCCGGGAAGGAGGCCGCCGCCGAAGTAGCCGCCCGCCCAGGGGCCGTAGGCCGGACCCGCGTCCCAGTACGGGCGGCGGCCCTGGTCGGTGTCGACCTCACGGACGACGGGGTCGCGGCCGTCGGCGAGACGGGTGGCGTCGGCCGCGCAGACGGGGACCTCGCGCGGGGCGCCGGCCGGGGGCGTCCAGGTGGCGTCGGCCACGGAGGGGCCGTGGCGCGGGTCGAAGAAGCAGGGCGGCCGGCGCTCGGGCAGCGGGCGGCCCTCACGGCGGGCGGCGAGCTGGGCGAGGGAGAAGCGTCCGTCCTCCAGGGCCTGGGTGACCGCGCGGACGTCCTCGGGCTTCGCGGCGGCGCCCATGAGGGACTTCGCCTGTTCGTAGGCGTCCAGCGCGCGTTCGTAGTCGGCGCGCATGGCGTCGTCGGCGCCCGCTTCCGCCGGGTGGAAGTCGAGGCGGTCCAGTTCCTCACCGAAGGCCGTGATGTCCTCGTCGACGACGACCGACAGTCGCTCCAGCGCGGCCCGCTGCTCCTCGGCCCTGCGGCGCCGGCCCCGTCGTACCAGCACATAGGCGCCCGCGCTGCCCGCCACCAGCACCGCGCCCGCGGTGATCAGCGCGGTGGAGGAAACCCCGCCACTCGAGGAGGAGCCCCAGCCCGAGGGGGCGGAGCCGCCCATGTTGGTGAGGGCACTGTTCGTGAAGTCGGTCAACTGGGCCTTGGCGCCCTTTTCGCCCTGGACTCCGGTGACGAGGTTCTGCACGGCGGTGCGCGGCAGGACGGAGGAGTCGGCCCTCGCGTCGAAGCGGTCGCCCAGGCGGATCGCGTACAGGCCCGTGATGCCGGTGGCGGTGCGGAGGTTCCGGAAGAGGTTCGCCGTGGGGTAGCCGGCCGGAAGGACCGCGATGAACAGCGGCTTGTCGGCGTTCTTGATCTGTTCGGCGAGGGCGTGCGCCTCGGCGGACGAGAGCTGGGCGCTCGCCGCCGGGTCGACGTAGACCGGGCTCTTGCGGAGGGCCTCGGCGATCGTCGAGACGCTCGTGGCGGCGGAGGCCGGCGGGGAGCCCGCCGACAGTACGGCCAGGGCGGCGAGGAGCAGGGTCACAAGCAGCCCCGGGAGGCTTCGGGTCCGTACGACGGCCTTCATGGTTCGAAGCTACCCGAAGCCTCCCAAAACCGGTCATCCTCGCAGGTGGCGTTCTCCTCACGCGGCCCGGTAGGCCGTGATCAGCTTCTCGACGGCCGCACCGTACCGTCCGGTGAGCGAGAGATGGTCCGCGTCGGCGAAGGGCTTCGCCACCGCCTCCGTCATGCCCGCACCCACCTTCCGCTGGACGATCAGCCGGGCCTTGGTGACGAGTGCGCGGCCCGTCTCGTCCGCGCCCGCCCTGCCGGCGACGGCGGCGGCCGCCGCGAGCGCCTTCAGGGTCACCGCGCCGCCCTCGGGCACCCTGGCCAGGGTCGTCAGGCCCCAGCCGTACGGGAACTGCGGGTCATACGCGCTGTCGCCGACGTTGATCGGCAGCTGGGCCTCGGACCTGGGCCAGGTGACCGGGAGTTGACCGGTGAAGGGGCGTTTGCCGAAGAGGACGTCGGCCACCCCGTCGCCCTCGGTGCCCGGCAGCCAGGAGGCGACCAGAGCGTCGGTCTCGTCGAGCCGGTCACCGATCAGCTGGGGGCGCCCGGAGACGATCAGCACCACGCACTTCATGGCCGCGCACACCTTGTCGACGGCGGCCTTGTCCGCGGCGGAGAGCTGAAGATCATGCCCGTTGCCGACGTCTCCGACGCCCTCGGCGTACGGGGTCTCGCCGACGACGACCACGCCGACGTCGTAACCGGTCGTGGGCGCGGAGGCGTCCTTGGAGTAGGAGACGTCTGCGTCCTTGCGCATCCCGTCCAGGATCGTCGTGCCCTGGGTGTGGGTGCCGGATGCGCCCTGCCAGGTGACGGTCCAGCCGCCGGTCTGGTTGCCGAGGTCGTCGGCGTTGGACCCGGCGACGTAGACCTTCTGGTTCTTCTTCAGGGGCAGGACGCCGTTCGCGTTCTTCAGCAGGACCTGCGACTCGGCGGCCGCCTGCCTGGCGACGGCCCGGTGCGCGGCGGATCCGATGGCCGAGGCGCCGCTCGTGTCGGCGTACGGCTTCTCGAAGAGCCCGAGCCGGAACTTCTGGGCGAGGATGCGCGACACGGCGTCGTCGACCCGCCGCTCGCCGATGCGACCGGCCCGCACCTCGGCGACGAGCTGCGCGGTGAAGTCCTTGTACGAGTACGGCACCATCATCATGTCGACGCCCGCATTGACGGCCGTGCGGACGTGGGAGGAGTAGTCGCCGGGGAGCTGGTCGATGGCGTCCCAGTCGCTGATGACGAACCCGTCGAAGCCCATACGGCCCTTGAGCACGCCGTTGATCATGTCGGCGCGGGCGTGCATCTTCACCGGGCCCTGTCCGTCGCCGAGGAGGTCGAGCGAGGAGTACGACGGCATGACCGTACCGATGCCCCGGTCGACGGCGGTCCGGTACGGCGCCAGGTGGACGGTCTCCAGCTGCTGCCGGGTGACCTTGGTGACGCCCTGGTCGATGGTGTACGTGCCGGTGGTGGAGGAGCCGTACTCGGTGCCGCCGTCGCCGACGAAGTGCTTGGCTGTGGCGAGGACCTTGTCGTTCCGGCCCAAGTCCCGTCCGTCGGCGCGTCCTTGGAGGCCCTGGATGACCGTCTCCATGGACTGCACCAGGGCCGGGTCCTCGCCGAAGGACTCGTAGGAGCGGCCCCAGCGTTCGTCGCGGGAGACGCAGAGACAGGGGGCGAAGTCCCAGGGGATGCCGGTGGCGCGGACCTCGCTCGCCGTCACCGCGCCCGCCTTCTCGGCGATCCGGGGATCGCGGGTGGCGCCGATGCCGATGTTGTGCGGCATGATCGTGGCGCCGACCAGGTTGTTGTGGCCGTGCACCGCGTCGACGCCGTAGATCAGCGGTATCTGGAACCGCGTTGCCTGCGCCCGGAGTTGGTAGCCGTCGATCATCTTCGCCCAGGCCTCGGGGGTGTTGGGCGTGGGTGTGGAGCCGCCGCCGGACAGGAGTGAGCCGAGGTCGTAGGCGGCGATGTCCGAGCCGTTCCCCACGGCTCCGCGCTCGGCCTGGGTCATCTGGCCAGCCTTCTCCTCCAGGGACATACGGGAGAGGAGATCGGCGACGCGCTTCTTCACCGGCAACTTGCTGTCCAGGTACGGCAGTCCGTGGGCGTCGACGACGACCTGCGGGGTCTCTGCCGCAGGCTTGGCGCCGGTGACCGTGAGCTTGAGCGGGATCGTCTCGGCGGACTCGGCGGACTTGTCACGCAGGGTCGGTACGTGGATGGTCCCGCTCGCGCCGGAGGCCGTACCGGCGGGGAAGGTGAGGGTTCCGGTGACCGGTGTGTAGTCCTTGCCGGGCTCGGCGGTGCCACCCGTGGTCTCGTACGTGACGGTCACGGGGTCGTCGACGGGGGCGGAGCCGGTGGTGGCGAGGGTGACCTCGACGGTGGCCGTACCGCCCTCCTTCACCGGGTACACGGCGGCGTCCGTGGTGACGGAGGCGCGCAGGGACTGGTCGGCCTTCCCGTACAACTCCACTTCGTCCATGGCGAATTGACCCTTGAGGCCGACCGGGAGCGTGAGGGAATAGCCCCACATCTGCGTGAGCCCGAGGACGTGGTCGATGCCGCCGACCGGCTGGTAGTCGGTCCGGTAGACGAAGTCGGCGAAGGGGATCTCGACCTGTTTCCAGCCGGTGAAGTCGTCGGTGAAGGAGGTCGTCCAGAGTTCGGAGGCCTCGCCGTTCGCACCGCCGTCCTTGATCTCGAAGGCGATCTTCTTGTTGTTGTCCTGGCCGTCCCACCAGAAGCGGATGCCCTTGTGGGCGGACCAGTCGTGGGCGGGCCGGTCGGCGGCGAAGTCGTGGGTGAAGCCGCCGTAGCCGCTGATGTCGTAGGTGCCGGTGAGTACCTTTTCGCCCTCGGGGGCGCCGGGTCTGGCGGTCAGCTGGAGCGCGGGCGGGTCGTCGCTGTCGCCGCCCCAGGTGAAGATGCCCTCCGCGGGCTGGGAGGCGAAGGGGACCTCGCCCTCGAAGCGGTCGACGGGCACCGGGGCGGGCTCGTCGGCCGCCCGGGCGACGGCGAGGGGCAGCAGGGCGGTGAGCAAGGCGCTGGAGACGAGCAGGGCGGTTCTTCGCATGGCCTTCCCTCAACTCTCTTGTCTCTCAAATGACTTAGTTCACCTCGTGAGTTAACGAGTGACGCAGGGAACCGTCAAGACGGCCGACAGCCCCGGAACTCACACCAGACCGCTTTGCCGGGCTCCCGCTGCCGCACGCCCCAGTCGTCCGACAGCGCGGCGACCAGCAGCAGCCCACGACCGCGCTCCGACTCCGGCGCGACGTCCGGGGTGCGGATCTCGCCGGGCCCGCTGTCCTGGACCTCGACCCGGAGGACTTCGGCGGTGTCGAGACTCAGATCCAGCCGGAAGCAGCGGTTCGGCGGGACGCCGTGCAGGAGGGCGTTGGTGGCGAGTTCGCTCACGCAGAGCAGGACGTCGTCGCTGCGCCGGGTCAACCCCCAGTCGGCGAGGGTGATGCGGGTCAGGTCTCGGGCCACGGCCACGTTCCTGCGGTCGCGGGGGTAGAGGGCGGTGCGGGCGTGGAGTAGTTGGGTTTGGGTGTTCACGGGATGACTGTCACAGGGAGTGACTATCGTGAGGCAGTGAGTGAGGTCGTAGTTCTGATTGCTACGACCTCACTACGAGGAGTTCGTGTGTCTACGGGGGAAAGGGCCAGCCATGCACACGGCCAAGAAGCCCAGGAAAGTCAGTTCGTGGCGCGCGGTGGGGGCACTGCTCTCACACTGCCGTAAGCAGGCCCGGCTCACCCAGGAACAGCTCGCCGAGCAGGCGAACATCAGCGTGGACACGGTGAGATCCATCGAGCAGGGGCGGCTCGCGTTGCAGCCGGACCGGGCGGAGCAGTTCGATGAACTACTGGGTACGGGTGGGGTGTTGGCCGTACTGGTGGAGCAGATGCCGGTGCGGGAGAAGGTGGTGCAGTTCGCGCAGGGGTACGTGGATCACGAACAGGAGGCGCTGAGCATCCTGTCGTACCAGAGCCTGGTGGTTCACGG
This sequence comes from Streptomyces sp. NBC_00461, assembly GCF_036013935.1. NCBI lineage: Bacteria > Bacillati > Actinomycetota > Actinomycetes > Kitasatosporales > Streptomycetaceae > Streptomyces > Streptomyces sp. NBC_00461. Next base: position 6,923,407 of record NZ_CP107902.1, on the reverse strand, counting down.
ATTGCTTCAGACAAGGGAATACTGTCGCGCCACCTTTGACGCCCGCTACCCCGCACTCGGCAGCGAGACGGCCGAGCAATGGGTGAACGCCCGCATGGAGCGGCAGTTGGTCTTGGAGCGGGAGCAGCCTCCCGTGTGCCACTTCGTCATGGAAGAGAGCATCCTGAAGCGCCAGGTCGGAGGGCCGGAAGTGATGCGGGCGCAGTACCACCGGATCCTGGAGTACACCGAGCCAGTCCACATGAGCTTTCAGATCATGCCCATGGATCGGATGCCCCACGCCGGTCTCGCGGGCCCGATGACCCTGCTGGGAACCCCCGAGCACGCACACCTCGTCTACCTGGAGGTACAGCGCGCCAGCTTCCTCGTCGAGGAGCCCGACGAGGTCATGGACTATCAGCTGAAGTATGGAATGCTGCGGTCACAGGCGCTCTCACCGGAGGAGAGCGTGCGCCTCGTGCAGGGATTGCTAGGAGACCGATGAGCACCGCACTGCAGTGGTTCAAGTCCAGCTACAGCAGCAATGAGGGTGGCGAATGCATCGAGGTCGCCCACGACTGGCGCAAGTCCAGCTACAGCGGGAGCCAGGGCGGCGACTGCATCGAGGTAGCCACCCAACCCTCCGCCATCCACATCCGCGACTCCAAGAACACCGGCCCCAACCTCACCGTCGCACCCGGCACTTGGGCCGCCTTCCTCGGGCTCGCTCGGCGCGACGGGCACGTCCAGGGTCGAACTCCCTGACCAGGAGGGAAGCATGCCGGGAGAGATATCGCCCCTCGGGAAGCCCTCCGGCCCCGGCTCGTCGCCCGAGCTGCGAGCCTCTCATGCCGACCGGGACCGGGTGGTGGACGTGCTGCGTGTCGCGGCCGGGGACGGCCTGCTGACTGCGGACGAGTTGGACGAGCGCGTGGAGGCTGCCCTGTCGGCGCGGACTGTGAGCGAACTGGCCGCGCTCACCGGCGACCTGCCGCCCGTATCGGCTACGGGTGCCTTGACCGCGGCAGAGGTCAAGGACGTGGTTCGGATCGAACAGGTCCACAGCGGCGCGGTCGAGCGCGCGGGGCGCTGGGTGGTACCGCGGAAGCTGGAGCTCGCGGTGACGTACTGCGAGGTGACGCTCGACTTCACCGACGCCGTGATCACGCACGACACCTTGCGGATCGACGTGGCCATGACGGGGAAGACCCTGACGCTGGTCACGCGGCCGGGGATCGTGGTCGACACCGATGGTCTGCAGCTGGTACACAGCCGGGTCAAGTACCGTCAGGCTGCGACGGATCCTGATACGCCGGTCACTTTGCGCGTGGAGCTGGTCGGTCTGAAGGCCCACGGCCGCGTGGTGGTGCGTCCCCCGCGTCGGACGTTCGGGCAGTGGCTCCTGCGCAGGTAGGACTCGGTCGGCAAGGGTCCGGAAACGCCGAACGGGCCGATGTGCACGGCCCGTTCGGTGGGAGACACGACCGCCTCGGCCTACTCCGCGGGCTCGACCCCCGCCCGCAGCAGCCCGTACGTGTAAGCGTCCTCAAGGGCCTGCCACGACGCCGCGATGACGTTCTCCGCGACGCCCACCGTGGACCACTCGCCCGCGCCGTCGGATGTGGAGATCAGGACGCGGGTGGTGGACTGGGTGCCGTGGACGCCTTCGAGGATGCGGACCTTGTAGTCGACGAGGTCGAGCTGGGCGAGCTGGGGGTAGATCTTCTCCAGGGCGACCCTCAGCGTCCGGTCCAGGGCGTTGACCGGGCCGTTGCCCTCGGCCGTGGCGACGATGCGCTCGCCCTTGGCGAAGAGCTTGACCGTGGCCTCGTTGGCGTGGATGCCGTCGGGGCGGTCCTCGACGATGGCGCGCCAGGACTCGACCTCGAAGTACTTCAGGGGCTTGCCCTCGACCTCGCCGCGCAGCAGCAGCTCGAAGCTCGCGTCCGCCGCCTCGTAGGTGTAGCCCTTGAGCTCGCGCTCCTTGACCCGCTCGACGACCCGGCCGACCAGCTCGCGGTCGTCGCCCAGGTCGACGCCCAGCTCCTTGCCCTTGAGCTCGATGGAGGCGCGGCCCGCCATGTCGGAGACCAGCATCCGCATGGTGTTGCCGACCAGTTCGGGGTCGATGTGCTGGTACAGGTCCGGGTCGACCTTGATCGCGGAGGCGTGCAGGCCGGCCTTGTGCGCGAAGGCGGAGACACCGACGTACGGCTGGTGGGTGGAGGGCGTGAGGTTCACGACCTCGGCGATGGCGTGCGAGATACGGGTCATCTCGCGCAGCGCGCCCTCGGGGAGGACCTTCTTGCCGTACTTGAGCTCCAGGGCGGCGACGACCGGGAAGAGGTTGGCGTTGCCGACGCGCTCGCCGTAGCCGTTCGCCGTGCACTGGACGTGGGTCGCGCCCGCGTCCACCGCGGCGAGCGTGTTGGCGACCGCGCAGCCCGTGTCGTCCTGGGCGTGGATGCCGAGCCGGGCGCCGGTGTCGGCGAGGACCGTCGCGACGACGGCCTGGATCTGCGCGGGGAGCATGCCTCCGTTGGTGTCGCAGAGGATCACGACGGAGGCGCCGGCCTCCGCCGCGGCCCGCACGACGGCCTTCGCGTACTCGGGGTTGGCGCGGTAGCCGTCGAAGAAGTGCTCGCAGTCGACGAAGACGCGCCGGCCCTGCGCGCGCAGGTGGGAGACGGTGTCGCGGACCATCTCCAGGTTCTCGTCCAAAGTGGTGCGCAGAGCGAGTTCGACATGCCGGTCATGGGACTTGGCGACCAGCGTGATGACCTCGGCGCCCGAGTCCAGGAGCGCCTTGACCTGCGGGTCCTCGCTCGCCTTGGCGTTCGCGCGGCGGGTCGCGCCGAAGGCGACGAGCTGGGCGTGCTTGAAGTCGATCTCCTGCTGGGCGCGGGCGAAGAACTCGGTGTCCCGCGGGTTGGCGCCGGGCCAGCCGCCCTCGATGAAGCCCACGCCGAAGTCGTCCAGGTGCCGTGCGATGGCCAGCTTGTCCGCGACGGTGAGGTTGATGCCCTCGCGCTGCGCTCCGTCGCGCAGGGTGGTGTCGAAGACGTGGAACGAATCGTCGAGCTCGCTGGTTTCGGTCATGATGTCAAAGGCTCCTGTGTTGGATCCCAGTGGATGCGGCTGTACCGGAATGACCGGCTCCACCGTCCCCCGATGGTCCCTCGCGCTTTACTCCCGGCTGAAGGTGGGCCAGAAAAGCGAAAAACCCCTCGCGGGTGCGAGAGGTCTGCGCGCGGGTCGAGGACGACGGTGCCCGCCCGTACCTGGTCGTACATGGCGGTCACTGCGGACCGGCGCGCCTGCTGCCAATAATCATGGCGAACGAGAGCACGGGGGCAGTCTGGCACATGCCGCCCCCGCACTCACCGTCCGTCTCAGGATGCGAGCACTGTGCTGTTCATCGCAGGTGGCGTACGAATCCGTCGGTCACGCCGTTGGTGTCGCCGGGGACCAGCTGGCCGGAGCCGGAGCCGAGGCCGAGCAGCCGGTCACCACCGAACGAAGTGACGTAGACATCGCCGTCGGTGACCGGGGCGCCGGTGGTCGACTCGCTGGCCAGGGTGGAGGTGCCGGTGCGCAGGTCCCGGACGTAGACGTTGTCCGGTCCCTGCGGTGTCCGGAACGAGTAGGCGACGTACCTGCCGTTGCGGCTGATCACGGATCCGTAGAAGATGCCGGCTTCGCCGGGACCGGCGTGCACGACGGCGCGGGTGGTGTCCGTGCGCAGGTCGCGCACGTAGATGTCGGTGTTGGCGGCGCCGCCCGGCACCAGGTCGTCGCCGGTGTAGGTGAAGGAGACGAGGCGCCCGTCCGCGGAGAGCGAGGGGTCGAGACCGTAGCGTTCGCCGGGCCTGCCCTCGGGTGTGACGTTGGCCGCTTCCTCGGTGCCGGTGCGGCGGTCGTGCACCATCAGCGGGCCGGGCGCACCGCGCGGGCCGTTCTGCACGTACGCCACATGGCGGCCCGTGGCGTCCATGTCCAGGAAGTACGAGGCGAGGTCCGGGTGATCGCCGTTGGTGATGCGCTCGACCTCGCCGGTGCGGCGGTCGGTGACGTACACGGCGGGCAGAACGATGTCCGGTCGGCTGGTCTCCATGCGGCTCGGCCGGGCGTTGAAGGCGACGTACCGCCCGTCGTCGGAGATGGCGGCGTCGCCGTGGGCGTAGGAGGACCCGCCGTCCGGTGTCGTGCTGACCCGCTGGGTGCGGCCGGTGACGCGGTCGTGCACATAGACGTCCTGGGCCCAGTACTCCTTCGGCGCCGGCCAGTCGGTGAGGTTGTCCGCGGTCGAGACGAGCACCACGTACTGCCCGTTCGCGCTGATGGCCACGGGCGAGGTCCCGCTGTCGGCCTGCACGCCGTCGGACGTGACGCTGACCCGCTCCACCCGCCCGGTGCGCAGGTCGCGGACGAAACTGTCCTGCACGCCGTTGGTGTCACCCGGCACGAGATCGGGTGCGTAGGAGGCGAAGGCGGCATAGCGGCCGTCGGCGCTGAGATACGGTCCGCCGGCGTTGTCGGTGCCCTGCTCGCCGGTGGCCGCCACCGTGACCCGTTCGGTGCGCGGCTCCGGTGCCGGCGCGGCCGCCGCGGGCAGGGCGGCGACGCCCCCGAGTGCGACGGCGAGGACGGCGGCCGTCAGGGCGGCGCGCTGCCTGTTCCTGTGCATGGTTGTTCCCCCGTGGTGATCGCTGGTGATCGCTGCTTGTCATTGCACTGTCCGCAGGAAGACGTCCGACACCCCGTTGGTGTCCCCCTCCACCAGATCGGGTGATGCCGACTCGAACGCGACGACCGTGCCGTCGGCGTTGACGGAGGGGTGCCGGGCCGGGAGGTCGCCTCGACCGCCCCAGCGGTCGACGCTGACCAACTGCCGTTTTCCGGTGGCGAGTTCGAGCAGGTATACGGCGCCGCCCGAGGTGTACGCGACATGCGTGCCGCTCCCGGCGAGCGAGGGCTCCGTGCCCCTGATCCGGGTCGTGGCCCCGGTGTCGAGATCGCGGACGTAACTGTTCCGGCCCTGCTGGAAGGCGACCTTGCGTCCGTCCGCGCTGAGGGAGGGTGCCGTCGCGGTTCCCGGCGCCGCGACCTCCTCCAGAGCGCCGGTGTCCAGGTCGCGGACGTGGATGTCGCCGCCCTGTTCGAAGGCGATGTACCTGCCGTCGTAGTTGATGGACGGGTTGCCCGCCGCCTCGCCCGTGGGCGCGCTGACCACGTCGGTGCTGCCGCCGTTGAACTTGAAGCGGTAGACGCGGGGTTGGGGGTGCGGGTCGGCGTCGCCGGCGGGCAGGGTGGCGGCGTAGGTGACCCACTGGCAGGTCGGATCCACGACGGGCTGTCCCATCCAGGTGAAGCGGACGCCCTGGTAGGAGTCGAGGCCGGTCAGTTTGCCGACCGAGCGGTTGCGGATGTAGACCTCCGGGCCGCCGTCGGTCTTGTGCGCGGCCACGTAGCCGACCATGCGGCCGCTGTAGCAGGGCGTGCCCTCGTGCGAGGGGGCCTGAGTGCTGTCGTTCACCTGGGAGATGCCGCCGGCCGCGTTGACGAACACGTCGGTGTCCTTCGGGTCATCGGTCCGCTGCGAGGTGAAGGCGACGACCTTGCCCTCCCCCATCACGGGGTCGTACGAGGCCCCGGGCCGCTGCTGCCCGTCCCGCGTCATGCTGATCCGTTCGGTGACGGACGGCATCGGGTGCGGGTTCTTCCGGAGCGCGCCCGAGAAGACGAACACGTCCGACTCCCCGTTGGTGTCGCCCGGCACCAGGTGGGAGGCGGTCGAACTGAACACCACCGCACGCCCCTTGGCGGCCAGCATCTCGTCTCCCGGCTGGGCGTGCGGCGGGAGGGCGGCCCCGCGCAGCCCCGTCCGCAGGTCGCGCACCCGCATGCCGTCCTCGCCCGAGACGACGGCGTACCGGCCGTCCGCCGTGGCCGAGAAGGGCCGCCCCTCGGCCACCCGCCGTGACTCGCCCGTGCGCAGGTCGTGGACGTACAGGCCGCTCTCGGCGTCGAGGAGGACGCGGCGGCCGTCCGCGGTGATGCGGACCAGGTAGGCGGCGCCGAGGCCCGCGTCGACCTGGGTCCGCTCGCCCGTCGCCCGGTCCTTGACGAAGACGTCGGCCGGGTCGTCCGCCTCGACGTCACCGCTGATGCCGTACGCGACACGCTCGCCGTCGGCGCTCACCGAGGCCCCGGCCTTGTCGCCCTCCTCGGCCGGTGAGATCAGCTCGTCGGTGCCGGTGGCCGTGTCGCGCACGTACAACAGCCGGTAGTTCTCCGGGCCGTTGCGGTTGCCGATGGTGTACGCGACGTGCGTGCCGTCCGGGCTGATCGACTCCATGTGGCCCAGCTCGTTGAAACCGGGCGGGTTCTCGGGCCACAGCCGCTCCGAGCGACCGGTGGCGCGGTCGTACAGATACGGGGCCAGGAACCGGGTGCCCGCGGAGTAGCCGATACGGCCCCCGTCGGCGCTCGGTGTCGGCGAGCCGTAGGTGTAGCCGCTGCCGAGGTCGATCCTGCTGACCCCGCCGTCAGCGAGGTCCTTCACGAGCAGGCACGGGGTGAAATGCGCGCAGCCGAAGCTCGGCGCGGTGGACGTGAACGCGACGTGGCGTCCGTCGGCACTGATCGCGGCGTCGTCCGACGGTCCGTCGGCCTGGGTGCCGTCGGCGGCCGTGCTCACGCGCCCGGTACCCGAGGCGGTGCTCACGCGCCCGGTATCCGACTGCCCGGGGCCGGCCTGCGCCGCGGTCGTGGACGTCCAGGCGAGGGCGACGACAACTGCCGTGCCCAGCACGGCTCTTGAGGCGCGGGACATCAGCGTGTCCTCCACGCGGTCGTTGCGGTGCGCGCGAGCGGCAAGGCCGCGCCCGACAGGCGTAAGGCGGCTCTGGACATGTTCTCCCCCTGTGATCCCCGAGGCCCCCGGAGGCCCCCGAGATCCGCGAGGTCCCCGATGGCGCACTTCCCCCGGCCCCGTGCCGAGGGCTCCCTTCGAGACAAACGCACCACCGACCACAGGGTCAATCGGCCTTATTGCGTACAACGCGGGCGCGAGGTCACGCGTCCGCGAGGAGTCCCTCCTCCACGAACTCCCGTACGTGGCCGAGAACCTGCGCCCGGTCCCACCCTCGCAGCCCGACGGCCACGTGCAGGGAGAAGCCGTCCAGCAGGGCCCGCAGACGGGTCGCGCACCGGTCGGGGTCGACGCGGCGGAACTCCCCCCGCGACACCCCCTCGGCGATCAGCGCCACCAGGTCGCGGTGCCAGACGCCCTCGATCGCGGCCTGCCGGTCGCGGGCGTCGTCGTCGGCGTTCTGCGAGCGGTTCCAGACCTCCAGCCAGAGGGTCCAGTGCGGGTCGCGGTGGCCGTCGGGGACGTACAGGTCGACGTACGCGTCGAGTCGTTCGCGGGCCGTGCCCGTGCGGCCCAGCAGCCGTCCGCGCTCGGCGCCCAGCCGGCCCTCGCTCCACTCCAGGGCCTGCAGCAGCAGCTCGTCCTTGGAGTGGAAGTAGTAGAGCAGGTGGCCGCTGCTCATGCCGACCTCGCGGCCGAGCGCCGCCATGGTGAGCTTCTCCAGACCGCGCTCGGCGATCATCTCCATGGCGGCGGCGAGGACGTCCTCGCGGGGCGGGGCGGGGGTGCGGCGGCGGGAGGGCGTCGGGCTCATGCCGCGGCCACCCGCACCGCGTCGGGCAGGAAGTGCGTCTCGTACGGGCCCGTGCAGTCGGAGAACAGCGTCGCCGCCACCGCGCCGCACCCCGCGCACACCTCGTTGGGCCCCTCGCGCCCGGGCGCACCGCAGCACCCGATCTCCCGCAGGGCGGGGTTGGCGGACAGATGGCCGCGGGTGTCCTCGGGGTGGACCACCAGGGTGTCGCGCGGCCCGGCGGACATCAGGAACCCCTGCCCGTCGGGGTCCCCCATACAGGCGTTGCCCGGGTGGGCGGCGTCGCACCAGTCGGGATCGGGATGCGGCACATACGGCGCCCCGCACGGCTCCGGGTCCACCGCGTACGCGCCGCGCGGCACGGTCGACGGGGCGCGTCGGGACCCGTCGGGGTTCTTCCGCCCGTCGTACTCCGGGCGGGGCGGTACCTCGGGCAGGAGGCGCAGCGGCTCGGTCAGCCGTGTTCCGCAGGCGGCGCACATCAGCACATTCACCCGTACGTTCTACCTGACCGTCGCCCTCGGCTGCTGCTGGGTGATGCAGTGGATGCCGCCGCCGCCCGCGAAGATCGTCCGGGCGTCCACGAGGGTCACCGTCCGCTCGGGGAAGAGCCGGCGGAAGATCCCGGCCGCGATCTCGTCGCGCGGGTCGTCGAATCCGCACAGCACGACACCGCCGTTGCACAGGTAGTGGTTGATGTAGGAGTAGTCGGCCCAGTGGCCGTCCGCCTCCAGGACGGTGGGCGCCGGGACCTCGACGACCTCAAGGCTGCGGCCCCGCGCGTCCGTCTGAGCCTTGAGCAGGCCGATGACCTCCCGGGTCACCTCGTGGTCCGGGTGCGCCGGGTCCGGCTGGGAGTGGGCCACGACGACCCCCGGGCGCGCGAACGCGGCGACGATGTCCACGTGGCCGAGGGTGCCGAAGCCGTTGGGGGTCCCCCCACGCCCTTCAGGCAGTGGGGGAGGATAGTCGCCGGTGAGGCCGCGCGGCAGCCAGATCGCCTTGCGGGTGCCGAGCTGGGCGTGGATCTCCGCCTCCACCTCTTGCCTCGTCCAGCCCGGGTTGCGCTCGGGACCGAGCTGGACCGTCTCGGTCAACAGCACCGTCCCCTCGCCGTCGACGTGGATCGCACCGCCCTCGTTGACCAGTTTCGAGGCGTACGTCTTCGCGCCGGCGAGGTCCGAGACGTACGCGGCGATCTTCGCGTCGTGCTCCCAGCGGGCCCAGCCCTGTGCACCCCAGCCGTTGAACGTCCAGTCCACGGCGGCGAGTTCACCGTTGCCGTCAGTCAGGAAGGTCGGCCCGATGTCACGCATCCAGGCGTCGTCGAGGTCGCGTTCGACGGTGTCGACGCCCTCACCCAGCAGCGCCCGCGCATCGGCCGACTGCCCGGGACCGCACACCACGGTCACCGGCTCGAAGCGCCGGATCGCGCGGGCGACCGAGGCCCAGGCGGCGCGGGACGCGGCGAGGTCGTCCGGGTCCTCGAAGGTGGGGTTGGGACCCGGCCACGCCATCCAGGTGCGCTCGTGCGGGGCCCATTCGGCGGGCATACGGAAGCCGTCGGCGGCAGCAGACATCGGTGGTCCTTAGAGGAAGTACAGACGGTTGAGGGAGACGGACTCGGCCGGCTGCGCGCGGATCGGCTCTCCGTCCAGCGTCACGAGACCGGTGCGCTGGTCCACGTCGACCGCTCCGGTACGGGAGTTGAGGCGCAGGTCGGCGGGGCCGATGCCGCGGGTGCCGCGGACGGCGACCCTGCGACGCCGGGTCGGCATCAGGTCGTTGCCCTGGTCGAGGGCCGCCTGCGCGACGAAGGCGACCGAGATCTCGGCCGGCGTGGCGCCGTGCGCGCCGAACTGCGGTCCCAGGACGAGGGGTTCGCAGGTGTCGGTGGCCGCGTTCGGGTCGCCGACCACGCCGTACGCCGGGAATCCGGACTTCAGCACCAGCTGCGGCTTGGCCCCGAAGTACTCCGGGCGCCACAGCACGATGTCGGCGAGTTTGCCGACCTCGATCGACCCGACCTCGTGCGAGAGTCCGTGCGCGATGGCCGGGTTGATGGTCAGCTTGGCCATGTAGCGCAGGACGCGCTCGTTGTCGTGGTCGTCCGGGGCGCCGAACTCGGTCTTCATCTTTCCGGCCATGGCGAAGGTACGGCGGACCGTCTCACCGGCCCGTCCCATGCCCTGCGCGTCGGACGAGGTGATGCCGATCGCGCCCAGGTCGTGCAGCACGTCCTCGGCGCCCATGGTCCCGGCGCGGACGCGGTCCCGGGCCATGACGGCGTCGCCGGGCAGGTCGGTCTTCAGGTCGTGGACGGAGACGATCATGCCGTAGTGCTCGGCGACGGCGTCCCGGCCGAAGGGCAGGGTGGGGTTGGTGGAGGAGCCGATGACGTTCGCGACTCCCGCCATCTTCAGGACATTCGGCACATGACCGCCGCCGCAGCCCTCGATGTGGAAGGCGTGGATGGTGCGCCCCTCCAGCACCCGCAGGGTGTCCTCGACCGACAGGCACTCGTTCAACCCGTCGCTGTGCAGGGCGACTTGGACGTCGTGGTCCTCGGCGACGCGAAGAGCCGTGTCCAACGCCCGGGTATGGGCGCCCATGTCCTCGTGCACCTTGAAACCGCAGGCGCCGCCCTCGGCGAGGGCCTCCACCAGAGGAGCCCTGTCGGAGGACGAACCCCGGCCCAGAAAGCCGATGTTGACGGGCCAGGCGTCGAACGCGTTGAACGCGTGCCGCAGCGCCCACGGCGAGTTGACGCCGACGCCCCACACCGGCCCGAACTCCTGCCCGATGATCGTGGTCACACCGGACGCGAGCGAGGCCTCCATGATCCGCGGCGAGAGCAGATGGACGTGCGTGTCCACGGCCCCGGCGGTGGCGATGAGCCCCTCACCGGACACGATCGACGTACCGGTGCCGACCACGACGTCGACCCCGTCGAGCGTGTCCGGGTTCCCGGCGCGCCCGATCGAGCAGATCCGCCCCTCCCGGATCCCGATCGACACCTTCCGGATCCCCTGCACGGCGTCGATCACGACGACATTGCTGATGACGACGTCACAGGTCTCCCGCACGGCCGCGGCCTTGAGGTGCAGCCCGTCGCGGGCGGTCTTCCCGAATCCGGCGAGGAACTCTTCGCCGTAGCGCTGGGAGTCGGACTCGACCCGGATCGTCAGCCCGGAGTCGCCGAGACGGACACGGTCGCCGGCGCGGGGACCATGGGTGGCGGCGTACGCGTAGGGATCTATGCCCCCAGGGCGGTCGGTGCTCATCGGTCTGCTCCCAGATATCCGCAGGCGGCAGCCCTGCGCAGGGCCTCTTCCTTCACCCCCGGCGCGTCCAGCGCCCCGTCGACGAGCCCCGCGAACCCGATCGCGACGCGCTCGCCCCCGATCGGCAGGAGCCCGACCTCGACGCTCTCCCCCGGCCCGAAGCGGACCGACGACCCGGCGGGCACGGCGAGCCGCATCCCGTAGGCCGTCGCCCGGACGAAGTCCAGGCGCGGGTTGGCCTCGAAGAAATGGAAGTGGGAGGTGACGGAGACGGGCACGGTGGCGGTGTTCGTGACCGTGAGCCGCAGGACCGCCTCGGGTTCGGAGTGCACGGGCCCCGGCAGCAGCGCACCCGGCGCCTGCTCCCCGAGCCCGCCCCCGATGGGATCGCTCACCACCGCGAGCCGGGAACCGTCGTCGAAGACGGCCTCCACGTGGACCTCGGTGACGACGTCGGCGACGCCCGGCAGCACGTCGGCCGGACCGAGGACGGACCGGGCGCGCTCGATCGCCTCGGCAAGCCGGGCGCCGTCCCGGGCGGCCTCGCAGACGGTGTCGGCGATCAGCGCGGTGGCCTCCGGCACGTTAAGCCTCAGACCGCGGGCCCGGCGGGCGCGGGCCAGCTCGGCGGCTCCGAACAACAGCAGCCGATCACGTTCCGTGGGGGTCAGTCTCACGCCACGACACCTCCTCGCCTTGCCGACTTTAGAGCGCCACTCTAAGCGAGACTCCCTAGAAACAGAAGTACTAACTCGACATGACCCTTGACGAGCGCGTCCGACGCGATACACATTGAACACTGCTCAAACACTGCCATCCCGCCACACTGCCGGTGGTGTGCGGTGCGGCGTACTTGTTGCCACACCCCCGGGCTCACTCTGAGCAGGGTTCGGCACTTTCAGCCCGTCCGGCGTTTGAGGACGAGGCCGCTCAGGCCGAAGCGGGGGCCTGGGGGCGGCAGCCCCCAGCAGGGCCACACAACCGCCGAGCACAGATCAGCCCGGCTCCAGCCCCGGCAGGAACTCACTCGCTCCGAACGCCGCGGAGAAGGTGTCCAGCACCTCCACGTTCGGGGTCGAGCCGTAGACCTGGGCGTTGAACCACTCGTAGTCGAGCCGGGTGTGTTCCCGGACCCGGCCCTCCTGGGCGCGGGAGATCAGCGGGCCGATCACGAAGACGACCGTCCAGGACGATCGACGTGTTGCCGGGCGAGAGGGAACCCGTCCCCGCATCCCCGGACCACGGACACGATCCGTGCCGCCCGGACGCGGAACGAACGCGGGCAACCAGAACGCCCAACACCGTCCGGGGCGTTCGGCCGAGTACGAGACCCGGCAACAGGACTCACTCCCGCTCAGTCGTCAGGAACGGTGCGTGACGTACGGAGCAGTGCGTCCGCCCGCTCACCCGCGCTCCCTCCCCCGGCCGAATCCGCGCACCGGAGAGCACGCTCCCCCCGCGGGATCAGTGGATACCCGCGGGGGGAGGCGCTACGCGTCGAACGAACTACGGTCCGGGAACAGGGGTTGGACTCAGCCGAGAGGGTGCATCCAGCCGTGCTTGTCCTCGGCGACACCCCGCTGGATGTTGAGGAGTGCGTCGCGCAGCCGCAGGGTGACCTCGCCGGGCTCGCCGCCCGCCTGCTGCCACTCGGCGCTCTCGCGCTTGACCGTGCCGACGGGGGTGATGACGGCCGCGGTGCCGCAGGCGAAGACCTCGGTGAGGGTGCCGTTCTCGGCGTCCTGCTGCCACTGGTCGACGGAGACACGGCCCTCCTCGGACTCGTAGCCGAGGTCGCGCGCGACCGTCAGGAGCGAGTCACGGGTGACGCCCTCGAGGATGGAGCCCGTCAGGGACGGGGTGACGATCTTGTCGCCGTACACGAAGTACAGGTTCATGCCGCCGAGCTCCTCGACCCACTTGTGCTCGACCGCGTCGAGGTAGCAGACCTGGTCGCAGCCCTTGGCGGCGGCCTCGGCCTGGGCGAGGAGGGAGGCGGCGTAGTTGCCGCCGGTCTTGGCGTCGCCCATGCCGCCGGGGACGGCGCGGACGCGGTCCTCGGAGAGCCAGATGGAGACCGGCTTGACCCCACCGGGGAAGTAGGCGCCGGCGGGGGACGCGATGACGAGGAAGAGGTACTCGTTGGCGGGCTTCACGCCCAGGCCGACCTCGGTCGCGATCATGAAGGGGCGGAGGTAGAGGGACTCCTCGCCGCCGTGCGCCGGGACCCAGGCCCTGTCCTGCTGGACCAGGACGTCGCAGGCCTCGATGAACGTCTCGACCGGCAGCTCGGGCATGCCCAGACGGTGCGCGGAACGCTGGAAGCGCTCGGCGTTCTTCTCGGGGCGGAAGGTGGCGACGGTGCCGTCGGGCTGACGGTAGGCCTTGAGGCCCTCGAAGATCTCCTGCGCGTAGTGCAGGACCATCGTGGCGGGGTCGAGGGAGAGCGGGGCGTACGGGACGAGCTGGCCGTCGTGCCAGCCGCGGCCCTCGGTCCACTTGATCGTCACCATGTGGTCGGTGAAGTGGCGGCCGAACCCGGGGTTCGCCAGGATCGCCGTGCGCTCCGCGTCGGAGAGTGGCGAGGCCGAGGGCTTGAGCTCGATCGTGGGCGTCGTCATGAGTGGTTGTCCTTCACCGGTTGTGTAGTGACGGGCCGCGCTCACGCCTCGCTACTGTCAGTGGCCAGTGCTAGGACGTCCGAGCATTCCCTCATTCCGCGGCTCCGCGTTCGATTATCGCAAGCGAGAGTCCGTGGACGAAATGGCGTGAATGCGGTCCAGGGGATGATGGTGGCACCCGGCGGGGACATAGCGGAAGCCGCCGGGTGCGGAGTGACCCGGCGGCTTCGAAAGGTTTCGACGAGCGGCGGGGTCAGCCGGCTACTCGCACGGCCAGCGCGTCGCCGATCTCCGACGTGCTGCGGGCGGGCCTGCCGGTGCGCTCGGCGAGGTCGGCGGAGACCGCCTCGTCGATGCGGGCGGCCTCGGCCTCGTAGCCGAGGTGGCGCAGGAGCAGGGCGACGGACAGGACCGTGGCGGAGGGGTCGGCCTTGCCCTGGCCCGCGATGTCGGGGGCCGAGCCGTGCACGGGCTCGAACATCGACGGGAACTCACCGGACGGGTTGATGTTCCCGCTCGCGGCCACGCCGATGCCGCCGGAGACGGCCGCGGCGAGGTCGGTGATGATGTCGCCGAAGAGGTTGTCGGTGACGATCACGTCGAACCGCTCGGGCTGCGTGACCAGGTAGATGGTCGCCGCGTCCACGTGCATGTACTCGGTCGTGACGTCGGGGAACTCCGCGGCCACCTTGTTGAAGATGTTGGTCCACAGGTGACCCGCGAAGGTCAGCACGTTGTTCTTGTGGATCAGGGCGAGCTTCTTGCGCGGGCGGGCCTGGGCGCGGGCGAAGGCGTCACGGACCACGCGCTCCACTCCGAAGGCCGTGTTCACGGAGACCTCGGTGGCGACCTCGTGCTCGGTGCCCTTGCGGATGGTGCCGCCGTTGCCCGTGTACGGGCCCTCGGTGCCCTCGCGGACCACGACGAAGTCGATGCTCGGCTCACCGGCGAGCGGGGTGGCCACGCCCGGGAGCAGCTTCGACGGACGCAGGTTGACGTGGTGATCGAAGGCGAAGCGGAGCTTGAGCAGGAAGCCGCGCTCCAGGACACCGGACGGAACCGACGGGTCGCCGATCGCGCCGAGCAGAATGGCGTCGTGCTTCTTCAGCGCGTCGAGGTCGGCCTCGGTGAGGGTCTCACCGGTGGCGTGGTAGCGCTGGGCGCCGAAGTCGTACGCCTTGGTCTCCAGCTTCACATCCTGCGGGAGGACGGCGGAGAGGACCTTGAGACCTTCGGCCACGACCTCCTGGCCGATGCCGTCACCGGGAATCACTGCGAGATTGAGGGTGCGAGAGCTTGCCGACATGCGCAGCACCCTACTCCGCGTCCCATGGGATGACACGAGGTGTCCGCGATTCGGACACTCCGGCGGGTGGCGAAGTCAATAAGTCGCCACCCGTTCACCCCTGCGTATGGCGGGCGTTGGGTTTCGCTGGGAACTTCCCTTCCATGGACCTCCCCGACTTCGGAATCCCGCCGCAGCTCGCGCGCCGGATGAGCATGGCCGAGCAGCACGAGTACCTGCGCACGAAGCTGACCCGGCGCCGCACGCTGGTGACGGCGGGCGCGGTGGCGGCGGGCGGGCTGCTGACGGGGTGCGGCGGCGGCGCGGGATCGTCGAGCAGGGCGACCCCCTCCCCCGCGGCCTCGGAGGTCCACGGTTCGGTGGTCTCCCCCTTCGGGCGCCATCTCTCCTTCGGCGCCGACCCGAAGACGCAGATGCGCGTCTCCTGGCAGGTGCCACTCGCGGTGAAGAAGCCGTACGTCCGGATCGGCACGAAGCCCGACGAGCTGAGCCGGAAGATCGAGGCCGAGGTCCGCGACCTGCACACTCCGGGTGTGACGGGCGTGCGCTCGGCGCTGGAGCAGTACTACCTGCACGCGGCCCTGGACGGGCTGCGCCCCGGCACGACGTACTACTACGGCGTCGGCCACGAGGGCTTCGACCCGGCGTCCCCGGCCCACCGCTCGACCATCAGCTCCTTCCGCACGGCGCCCGCGGCCCCGCGCTCCTTCGTGTTCACGGCCTTCGGCGACCAGGGCGTCAGCCAGGCCGCGGCCGCCAACGACCATGTGATCCTGCGCCAGAAGCCCGCCTTCCACCTGCACGCGGGCGACATCTGCTACGCCGACACCAACGGCCAGGGCAAGAAGTCGGACGGCTACGACCCGGCGTTCTGGGACCTGTTCCTCAAGCAGAACGAGCCGGTGGCGAGGTCGGTGCCGTGGATGGTGACGACCGGCAACCATGACATGGAGGCCTGGTACTCGCCGGAGGGCTACGGCGGCCAGCTGGCCCGCTGGTCCCTCCCGGACAGCGGCTTCGACGGCCGGACGGCGCCGGGCGTGTACGCGTTCACGTACGGCAACGTCGGCTTCGTGGCTCTGGACGCCAACGACGTGTCGTACGAGATCCCCGCCAACTTCGGCTACTCGGGCGGCAAGCAGACGAAGTGGCTGGACCGGAAGCTGGCCCAGCTGCGGGCGGCGAAGGACGTCGACTTCGTCGTCGTCTTCTTCCACCACTGCGCCTACTCGACCTCCGCGCACGCCTCCGACGGCGGGGTGCGCGCCGAATGGCTGCCGCTGTTCGCCAAGCACCAGGTGGACCTGGTGATCAACGGCCACAACCATGTCTACGAGCGGACCGACGCCATCAAGGACGGCGGGGTCGGCCGGCCCGTGCCCATCGGCGGGTCGACCGATCCGACGCGCGACGGAACCGTGTACGTCACGGCGGGCGGCGGCGGCCGGGACCTGTACGGCTTCCCGGCGGGCGTGAAGGAGAGCTACGAGGGACACGTCACGCACCACGACTCCGTCGCCACCTTCCGGTGGACGAAGGCGAAGGCCTCCGAGACGGAGACCGTGGAGTGGTCGCGGGTGCGCTACCGGGGTTTCTCGCTGCTCTCGGTGGAGGCGCACAGCGGCCCCCGGCCGGCCCTCAAGGTGTCGGCGCTGACGGACGACGGCAGGCGCATCGACCACTTCGAGGTGCGGCGCGGAGCGTGAGCCCGCGCCGCACCTCGGGCGGGTGCGGCTCCCGGCCCGTGGGTCCCGGTCTGAGGGTGGTTCCGGCTCAGTGGCCGGTCGAACCGCCGTTGTCCCTGCGGTCCAGGGCGCGCTGGAGGGCGGCTGCGGCGTTCTTTCGGTCGGACTCGCTCGTGCGGGAAATGTGACGGACTCGGCGGCGGGCGGTCGTCTCGGCCATGGGAAATCGACTCCTTCGACATCCTGGAGTGCGGAAAGGGGTTACGAGACGCCGGATGGGGCGGGAGAGCGGTGCCGCAGGGGTTGCCTGCACGGGGCCCGGCTCA
This sequence comes from Streptomyces sp. NBC_00461, assembly GCF_036013935.1. NCBI lineage: Bacteria > Bacillati > Actinomycetota > Actinomycetes > Kitasatosporales > Streptomycetaceae > Streptomyces > Streptomyces sp. NBC_00461. The sequence continues at coordinate 6,906,518 of NZ_CP107902.1, read as the reverse complement.
CGACCGCCATTCGCTTGGTCGAGCGAGACGTTCGGCTCCTACAAACGTAAGGGAGCGACCCGAGTCTGTCTCCACAATTACTCGGACTTCCTACTATCTGAGACGGCGGATAGGTCACACCGCTCTGACCTGGGGTGACTTCCTCGGCCGACAGGCCGACAGCTTCCCGTCCGGCGCCGACCGGGCGCACGGCCGAGTTCGTAGGCGGTGTCGATGGTCTCGGTGAGGCTGTCGTGGCCGCGCGGCGACCCCCGCAGGTCCGCCTCGAAGTCCTCCACGCGCCGGCCGAGGGCCTCCCTGGACAGCACCGACGTCGAGAACACGTTGCCGACGAGGGCCCGCGGGTTCCAGGTGTGAGGAGCGGGCAAGCCGAACGTCCCGGCCACCTCTAACCCCGCCCCCTCCAGAACCTCCCGGTCGGGCACCAGCCTTCGCGCCTGTCCGGCGTCCGCCGGGACACGGTCGTGCCCGCCCACCCGGTCCATCCAGCGCGCGACAACGTCGGCCATGTCGCGTTCACGGCAGCTCGCCGCGCCGCTGGCTCTGTGACCACACCAGGGCCGGCCGGCCACCCGGCCGGAGCCACCGGTACGCGCGTGCGGCGACCCGGGACCGGGGCAGCCGATGGAACGCGTTGCCGATCGCGATCACGTCGACGGCCCACACCTCGCCGCAGAACGGCCGCACCGCGAAGCCGATCTGTCCGGTGCCGCAGGCGAGGTCCAGCAGCCGCCCCCGCCGTCCGCGCCGCAGCGCCGGACCAGGTCGTCGATCAGGTCGTCCGGGTACGGGACGCGGAAGCGGTCGCGGTCACCGGCGTCCCCCGGTACAGGTCACGTCGGAATGCAGGCCCGTCCGCGGTGTTCACAAGGCCTGCCCCACCGCGTCGCGGAAGCCCTCGGGATCCTCGGCCCACGGCAGGTGGCCGGCCCGGGGAAGCACCACTCGCCGCACCCGCGGCAGCGCCCGCTCCAGCGAGTCCACCGCCGAGCGCGGACGGATGTCCCGGGCGCCGTCGACGATCAGGACGGGCACGTCGAGGGCCGCGCAGGCCGCGTACAACTCGGGTGTGCCCCACGTGCGTTCGGTCTCGTCGTTGAGGGCCCTGTTGCATGCGTGGTTGATCCCGAACCAGGGGTCGGCCATGCGTCCGGCCGGCTCCAGCGCCCCCTCCCGGTCCTCGAACTCGACCGACCACTGAAGCACCGCCCGCTCGCGCTCCGCGTCCTCCGAGCGTTGGGTACGGTCCGTCAACTCCCGCCAGCGCGCGAGTCGTTCGGGGTGGTCGCCGAGCCTGGCGAGGAAATTCATCCAGTAGGCGTCGTGCCAGTCGGTGGTGGGGCCGATGCCCGTACCGGCCACGTACACCAGCGCCCGCACCCGCTCCGGATGCGCCAACGCGTAGCTCAACGCCAGTTGCGCGCCCCAGGAGTGGCCGAGCAGCGCCATCCGCTCCAGCCCGAAGTGCCGTCGTACGGCGTCCAGATCGGCCACGAAGCGGTCCGTCGTCCACGGTCCGGCGCACCGCTGCGACCGCCCCGACCCGCGCTGGTCCCAGCGGACGACCGGGGTCACGCCGGCCAGCAGCCCGGCCACGTCCGCGAACATGTCCCACAGCCCCGGCCCGCCGTGACACAGCACCAACGGCTCGCCCTGCCCCGACCGCACGGCCCACAGCCGTACGCCGTCGTCGGCCGTGACGGTCGCCATGCCGTCCACGCTGTCGTCCGTGCCGTCCACGTCGTCCACGTCGTCCATGAGGCCAGTGTGATGCGTGCGGACAGGCCGACGGGCCGGGAAACCGAAGATCGGCTTTCCGGCCCGTCACCGCAGGAACAGGACGACCGGACGTCAGCCCATGTGCGGGTACGCGTAGTCGGTCGGCGGCACCAGCGTCTCCTTGATGGCGCGGGTCAGGGTCCAGCGCTGCAGGTTCTGCGGGGCGCCGGCCTTGTCGTTGGTGCCGGAGGCGCGGCCGCCGCCGAAGGGCTGCTGACCGACGACGGCGCCGGTGGACTTGTCGTTGATGTAGAAGTTTCCGGCCGCGTAACGCAGCTTCTCCATCGTGTACGCGGCCGCGGCGCGGTCGTTGGAGATGACCGAGCCGGTCAGCGCGTAGTCGGACACCGACTCCATCTGGGTCAGCATCTCCTCGTACTTCTCGTCCTCGTAGACGTGCACGGCGAGGAAGGGACCGAAGTACTCGGTGCGGAAGACCTCGTTCTCCGGGTCGCTGCACTCGACGACGGTCGGTCGGACGAAATAGCCGACCGAGTCGTCGTAGCTGCCGCCCGCGACGATCGTGCACGCGGGGTCCTGCTCGGCGCGGTCGATGGCGGCCTTGTTCTTGGCGAAGGAGCGGTCGTCGATGACGGCGCCCATGAAGTGGGTGAGGTCGGTGACGTCGCCCATGGTCAGGTGGTCGACCTCGGCGGCGAACTCCTCCTTGAAGCCGGAGTTCCAGATGGACGCCGGGACGTAGGCGCGGGAGGTCGCGCTGCACTTCTGGCCCTGGTACTCGAAGGCACCGCGGGTCAGGGCGGTCTTGAGGACCGCGCGGTCGGCGCTCGGGTGGGCGACCAGGAAGTCCTTGCCGCCGGTCTCGCCGACCATCCGCGGGTAGGTGCGGTACTTCTCGATGTTGTTCCCGACCGTCTTCCACAGGTACTGGAAGGTCTTGGTCGAGCCGGTGAAGTGGATGCCGGCGAGGTCCCGGTGCTCCAGGGCCACCTTGGAGACCTCGATGCCGTCGCCGGTGACGAGGTTGATGACGCCCTTGGGCAGGCCCGCCTCCTCCAGCAGCTGCATCAGCAGGACGGCCGCGTGGGTCTGGGTCGGGGAAGGCTTCCAGACCACGACATTGCCCATGAGCGCGGGGGCGGTGGGCAGATTGCCGGCGATCGCGCTGAAGTTGAACGGCGTGATCGCGTAGACGAAGCCCTCCAGCGGGCGGTGGTCCAGACGGTTCCAGACGCCCGTGGAGTTGGCCGGGGGCTGCTCGGCCAGGATCTGACGGGCGTAGGCGACGTTGAAGCGCCAGAAGTCGATGAGCTCGCAGGGACAGTCGATCTCGGCCTGCTGGGCGGTCTTCGACTGGCCGAGCATGGTGGACGCGGCGAGGGTCTCGCGCCACGGTCCGGACAGCAGCTCGGCCGCGCGCAGGATGATCGCGGCGCGGTCGTCGAAGGCCATCGCGCGCCAGGCGGGCGCGGCGGCGAGGGCCGCGTCGACGGCGTCCTGGGCGTCCTGCTGGGTGGCGTTGGCGTACGTGCCCAGGCGGGCCTTGTGGTTGTGCGGTTGCACGACGTCGAAGCGCTCGCCGCCGCCCATCCGCTTCTCTCCGCCGATCGTCATCGGCAGGTCGACCGGGTTCTCGGCCAGCTCCTTCAGCTTGGCTTCGAGCCGGGCGCGCTCGGGCGAGCCGGGGGCATAGCCGTGCACCGGCTCGTTGACGGGGGTGGGGACCTGGGTCACAGCGTCCATGGGATGCGTAACTCCTTGTACGTGAGCGGGTGTTCGGGTTCAGCCCTTGCTGATCATGCTGCGGACGAAGAAGCGCAGGTTGGCCGGCTTCTCCGCGAGCCTGCGCATGAAGTAGCCGTACCAGTCGGTGCCGTAGGCGGTGTAGACGCGCATCCGGTGGCCCTCGGCGGCCAGCCGCACGTGCTCGTCGCTCCTGATCCCGTACAGCATCTGGAACTCGTACTCGTCGAGCTTGCGCCCGGCCTTGCGGGCGAGTTCCTGCGCGATGGAGATGAGACGCGGGTCGTGGGACCCGATCATCGGATACCCCTCGCCCTCCATCAGAGTCCTCAGGACCCGGACGTACGCCTTGTCGATCTCGTGCTTCTGCTGGTAGGCGACCTCGGCGGGCTCCTTGTACGCGCCCTTCACGAGCCGCACCCGGCTGCCGCTCCCGGCGAGGCGGCGGGCGTCGGACTCGGTGCGGAAGAGGTAGGCCTGGATGACGCAGCCGGTCTGCGGGAAGTCCTTCCGCAGCTCCTCGTGGATGGCGAACATCGAGTCGAGGGTGGTGTGGTCCTCGGCGTCGAGCGTGACCGTCGTACCGATGGCGGCGGCGGCCTCGACGACGGGCCGGACGTTGGCGAGGGCCAGCTCGTGGCCACCGTCCAGCGCCTGCCCGAACATGGACAGCTTGACGGACATCTCGACCCGCTCGCCCAGGCCGAGGTCGCTCAGCCGCCCGATCAGCGTCAGATAGGCGTCACGGGCCACGGCCGCCTGCTCGGGTGTGGTGATGTCCTCACCGACGACGTCCATCGTCAGCTCCAGACCCCCGCCGGTGAGGTCCTCGATGATCGGCACGATGGTGTCCACGGTCTCACCGGGGATGAAGCGGTCGACGACCTGCTTGGTCACCGGGGCCGCCGAGATCAGACGTCGCATCCGGTCGCTGCGCGACGCGGCAAGAATCACGGGACCCAGCACGGGGCACCTCCACAGACCAGCAGACAGAACCACCGTGAAACCTAAGGATCCCTTCGATCGTCGACCATCGACAGCTGTCACGCATCCGTGCCGCAGATCTCAGACAGATGTATGAAGGGGCGTGGAAATGCGGGAGAATGCCCGAGTGACGGGCGATGCTGCAACTTCCCACCGCGCAGGTGACTACCAGGAGCTGGTCGACGAGATCTCGGAGCTCCTCGGCGCCCCCGCGACCCTGGAGAACCGGGACTTCGAGCTGATCGCCTTCGGTGCGTACGACAGCGAGGGCGACCTCGACGCCTCGGCCCTGGACCCGGTCCGCACCCGCTCGATCCTGACGCGGCGCTCGACGTCCACCGTCCGCTCCTGGTTCGAGGGCTTCGGCATCACCCGGGCGACGGGCCCGGTCCGCATCCCGCCGACACCCGAGGCGGGCGTGTACCGGGGACGCATCTGCCTGCCCGTACGCCATCGGGGGGTCGTCCTGGGCTATGTCTGGCTGCTGGACTCCGACCCCGGCCCCACCGAACGGCAGCTGACCGCGGCCATGGACGTGACGGTCCGCATCGGTGCCCTGCTCGCGGACGAGGCGCAGCACGGCGCCGACCTCACCCGGGAGCTGCGGGCCGTGCTCACCGCCGAACGCGGCTGGCCACAGGACATGGCGGTGGCGGAGCTGCGTACGGCGCTCGGGTCGCGGGCGGACGGCCCGCACACGGTGGTCTGCGTGACCCCCTGGCCGTCGGCCGACCCCCACGACGCGCCTTCGGTCCGTACGGTGCCGGGTGCGACGGCGTTGTGCACGGTGCCGCGGGGCGTCGCGTCCCAGTCCCTCGCCCTGCTGGTGCGGCTGCGCTCGGCGGACGTGCTGACACCGGCGACCTCGGCGGCGGGGCGGCTGCTGGAGCGGGCGCGGCAGCTGGAAGGCGGCGCCGCCGCGGCGTCCGGGGTCGCCGCCGCGCGCACCGGTCTCGGGGAACTCGCGACGGCCTGGCGGGAGGCCTCCGCGGCGGCTCGGGCCGCGCTGGCCGAGCCCCGGCTCGGTCCCGTCGCCGAGTGGGCGCACATCGGCCCGTTCCGCCTGCTGACCTCGCTGCCGCCGGAGGTGGCCCACGATCCCGTCGTACACGCCCTGCTGTCCCCCGCCCACCGGGAACTCGCCCGCACCGCCGAGATCTACCTGGACTGCGCGGGCCAGGCCGGCCGCACGGCGGCGGAGTTGGGCATCCACCGCCAGACCCTCTACTACCGCCTGTCCCGCGTGGAGCAGCTGACGGGCCTCGACCTGGACGACGGCGAGGACCGGCTGCTGCTGCACATGGCGTTGAAGGGCGCGCGGTTGTAGGCCTCTTGGCGGAGCGGTGACGCGCCCGGAATGCGGCGATCACGCTGTCCTGCACATGCTGGTGATCCCGACTCCGAACGGAGGACTCAGCATGGGCAGTCCGATCAGCGCGGCCCACACGGCCCAGATCCTGCGGTACCTCGCCCGCACGCACCCTGAGGCCCTGGACGGGCTCGACCCGCACCCTCCCGCACTCGCGTTGACCGCGTCGCAGGTGAGTGCCCTCGGAGTCGACGGGAACCTCCGGATGGGCGGCGCGCCGCAGCAGCAGGCCGAGTTCTGGGGTGCCGTGCGCCGAACGGTCGGCCAGGTCGCCGAGGCCGCGGTCGTGGCGGAGCAGACCGGCCGTGGGGGCCGCGACCTCCTGAAGTCGGTGGTCGACGACATGTGTCCCACGCCTCCGTACCGCGAGTTCCCCTGGCCCAAGCGCTGGCCGGTCCCGGTGCCTCCGAACCCCATCGGCCCGGAGTTCGTGACCCCCGCCGTACAGGTCGTGACCGGGCTGATGTTCCAGGCGTACGCCGACCGCATCGCCGACAAGTCGCTGAGCGGCGCCTTCGGCGAGGCGGCGGACAAACTCCTCGCCGCGTCGCTCCGGAACGCCTAACCGAGGAGATCCGCCACCGCGGCGATCCCCTCCCCGATCGCACGATCCGTCACATCACCGAATCCCATGATGAGTTGGGCCGGGGACTCGGCCCCCGACGACCGGCACGCACTCATGCCGTACAGGCCCACCCCACGGCTGCGAGCCTCCGCCACCACCCCCCTCTCCTCGACGCCCGACGGCAGATGCGCCACCGCGTGGAACCCGGCTGCCAGCCCCGACAGGCGTACCGCCGGGGCGTGTTGGGCGAGGGCCGAGACGAGGGCGGTGCGGCGGGTCGCGTACGTCGTGCGCATGCGGCGCAGATGACGGTCGTAGCGGCCGGACTCGATCAGGCGGGCGAGGGCGAGCTGGTCGAGAGAGGGTGAGCCGCGGTCGGCGATGCGCTTGAGGTCGGTGAGCGACTCGGTGAGCGCCTGCGGGCACAGCAGCCAGCCCAGGCGCAGGGCGGGGGCGAGGGACTTGCTGACCGTGCCGACGGAGATCACGCGGTCGGCGGCGAGGCCCTGGAGGGCACCGACGGGTTCGCGGTCGTAGCGGAACTCGGCGTCGTAGTCGTCCTCGATGACATACGCGTCCCTGCGCTCGGCCCACTCGATCAGCGCGTGGCGGCGGGCGGGCGCCAGCACGACACCGGTCGGCCACTGGTGGGCCGGTGTGACGATCACGGCCCGGGCGCCGGTGGCGTCCAACGCCCGTACGTCGACGCCGTCCTCGTCGACCGGCACCGGGACGGCCGTCAGCCCCGCCGCCTCGGCGGCCGCCGTCGCGGTGGCCGGCCCGCCCGGATCCTCGTAGGCCACGACCCGCGCTCCCGTACGGGCGAGGGCACGCAGGGCGAGGCTCAGGCCCTGCGCGTAGCCGGAGCAGACGACCGTACGGGCGGGGTCGGCGGCGGCGCCGCGCACGCGCCGCAGGTACCCGGCGACGACCTCGCGCAAGGCCGAACTGCCGCGCGGATCACCGTAGTCGAGGTCCGCGGTCGGCATGGTGCGGGCCGCCTCCCTGGTCGCCCACAGCCAGTCGGCGACCGGGAAGGAGGCCAGGTCCGGGACGCCGTACCGGAAGTCGGCGATCAGACGGGGACGGCCGCCGGGCGGGGGCGTTGTGGGGGCGGGCGCCACCTGCGCGCAGTCCGCCACGCGGGTGGCCGAGCCGACGCGGGTGACGAGGTAGCCCTCGGCCTGGAGCTGGGCGTAGCAGTCCTGGACCAGCCCCCGGGACAGGCCGAGGATGCGGGCGAGCTCGCGGGAGGACGGGAGGCGTTCGCCGGCCTGCAGCCGACCCGAGCGGATCGCGTCGCGCAGTTGTCGCTCCAGCTGCGCACACAGCCGTTCCCCGCCCTCCCGGTCGACGGTCAGAAGCAGCTCGGGTGACAAACCGGCCCACTGTACTGGCATGGAATTGGAGCTTAGCGGGGAGCCGGTCGATCCCTAACGTCAACGGTATGACCACTTCGGCCGCGTGCCCGCCCGAGACGACCCTTCCGGTTCAGCCCCTGCTGACCCGTCCTCTGCTGCTCCGCTTCGTGAGCATGATCGGCGCGAGCGTCAGCTTCTTCCTGCTGCTGTCGGTGGTGCCGGCCTACGCGGCCGAGGCGGGCGGCGGGGGCGCGGCGGGCCTCGCCACCGGCTCCCTGATGCTCTCCACGGTCCTCGGCGAACTGATCACTCCCCGGCTCGTCGCGCGTCACGGATACCGGGCGACCCTGATGGCCGGGCTGTTCCTGCTCGGCGCCCCGGCGATGGTGCTGACGGTCTCCGGGAGCATGGCGTGGATCGTGGCGGTGTGCCTGGTGCGCGGCCTGGGCTTCGCGCTCACGATCGTCGCGGGCGGCGCCCTGACCGCGTCGCTAATCCCGGCCGAGCGGCGGGGCGAGGGCCTGGCGGTGGTGGGCGTGGTGTCCGGGGTTCCGTCGCTGATCGCCCTGCCTCTGGGGCTGTGGCTGGTCGGGCAGGTGGGGTACGGGCCCGTCGCCGTGGCCGCGGGCGTGGCGGCGCTGGCCGCGATCGTCTCGGTGCTCGGACTGCCGGACCGTCAGGCGCGGCCGTCGGAGGAGTCGGTGGGCGTGATCCGCGGACTGCGCACGGGCGCCCTGCTGCGGCCCGTCGTCGTGTTCGCCGCCACCGCGACGGCCGCGGGCATCCTGGTCACCTTCCTGCCGCTGGCGGTGCCTTCGGCGTCGGCGGGAGTGGTCACCGTGGCCTTGTTCGCGCAGACGGCCGCCGCGACCGTGTCCCGCTGGGTGGCCGGGCGGTACGGCGACCGGCACGGCAGCGCCCGGCTCGTCCTCCCCGCGCTGCTGCTGTCCGCGGCGGGCGTGCCGGTCACCGCCGCGACCGGCAGCGCGCTTACCGTCGTAGCGGGAACCGCCCTGTTCGGGGCCGGTTTCGGCATCGCCCAGAACGCCACGCTGACGCTGATGTACGCACGGGTCTCCGCCTCCTCCTACGGCACGGTCAGCGCCCTGTGGAACCTCGCCTACGACGGCGGAATGGGCGTCGGCGCCGCAGGATTCGGCGTCCTCGCGGGGCTGACCGGCTACCCCTGGGCCTTCGCGGTGACGGCGGTACTGATGCTGGGCGCCCTGGCACCGGCCCTGCGCGACCTCCGCCACCCGGGTCACTGAAACGACTGAAGCGACTGCAGCGACTGCCATCACGCCGCGATCGCCCGCGTAGCCGAACCGAACTCCCCGACAAGATGCGGGACGGGCGTATCAGCCCTTCTCGACGTCCGCGAGCTCGACGCCCGCGAGCACCCGCCGCAACCCCTCGGTGAGCTGCTCGGCGCCGGTCGCCGAGTCCGGGTCGAAGAGCCACTGGACCATGAGGCCGTTGAGGAGGGTCTGGTAGAAACGGCCCTCCGTGTCGACGGTCTCCTTGTCGAGCTGGTCCTCGGGGATGCCGTTGAACATGGGCACGATCCCCGACCGGCCCTGCTCCTGCGCCTCGGCGAGCAGCTTGCGCACCTCCTGCAGGCGGTCGCCGTTGACGATGATCTCCAGGCTCAGCATCCAGACGGAACGGGACTCGGGCAGCGAGCGGATGATGTTCGCCCACACCTCCTGGAACCGTTCCAGTGACCCGGCGGGCGTCGTCACGTCGCCGGCACCCCAGCCGGGGTCGAATGTCTCACCGAGGCCCTCGATCAACGAGACGTACGCCTTCACCAGCAGCGCGTCCTTCGACCCGTAGTGGTAGCCGATCGACGCCAGGTTCGTCCCCGACTCCTTGACGATGTCGCGCGCGGTCGTGCGCACGAACCCCTTCCCCAGCAGGCAGCGCTTGGCGCCTTCGAGCAGATCCTCACGATGTCCCATGCCCGCAACCCTACCTCCGATCCATACAACCGTCCTAGACAGATGACTTATACATTCGTTCTAGACAACCGTTTAAGACGCTCGTACAGTTCCTGGCATGACGAACTCGACGTGCACCACCACCCCGGCCGGCTCTCTCGCCGGCCGCCGCGAATGGACCGCACTGGGCGTGCTGATGCTCCCGCTGCTGCTGGTCTCGATGGACGTCTCGGTCCTCTACTTCGCCATCCCCGCGATCAGCGCGGACCTGGAGCCGAGCGGCACCCAGCAGCTGTGGATCTTCGACATCTACGCCTTCGTCCTGGCCGGCCTGCTGATGACGATGGGTTCCCTGGGCGACCGCATAGGCCGCCGCAAGCTCCTCCTGATCGGCGCCGCGGCCTTCGGCACCGCCTCCCTGATCGCGGCCTACGCGAACAGCGCCGAGACCCTCATCGCGGCCCGCGCGGTGCTCGGCATCGGCGGCGCGACCCTGATGCCGTCGACGATGGCGCTGATCCGCACGATGTTCACCGACCCAGGGCAGCGCGCGAAGGCGATCGGCATGTGGTCCGGCGTGATGACCGCCGGCATCGCCCTCGGCTCGGTGATGAGCGGTGTCCTGGTCCAGTACTTCTGGTGGGGCTCGGTCTTCCTGGTCAACCTGCCCGCGATGGCACTGCTGCTGGTCCTCGGCCCGGTCCTGCTGCCGGAGTCGCGCGACCCCGCCCCCGGCCGCTTCGACTGGCTGAGCGTCCCGCTGTCGATGGCCGCCGTACTCCCCGTCATCTACGGCCTGAAGGAGATCACGTCCGAGGGCTGGCACGCGCAGTACGTCGTCTCGATCACCGTCGGCCTGCTCTTCGCAGCGCTCTTCGTCCACCGCCAGCGCACCGCGGCCTCACCGATGATCGACCCGGCCCTGTTCCGCAACCGCGGTTTCGCCCCCTCGGTCGCCCTGAACCTCGTCGCCTCGTTCGGAATGCTGGGCCCGGCGTTCTTCACCACGCAGTACCTGCAGTCGGTGCTCGACAAGAGCGCGATGGAGGCTGCCCTGTGGGCGCTGCTCCCCTCGGTGCCGATCGGCATGGCGGCCCCGCTGGCGACCACCCTGGTCCAGAGGGGCGTCAACCGCGCCTACGTGGTCACCGCCGGCTTCGCCATCGGCGCCTGCGGCTACGCGCTGCTGGCCCTCGCCGACACGGACTCGCTGTGGCTGGTGCTGACCGCGTGCGGCGTCCTCGCCTCCGGCATCGTCATGGTCATCTCGCAGATCATGGACCTCGCGATGAGCAGCGCCCCGGTGGAGCGGGCGGGCTCGGCATCCGCCCTGATGGAGACCGGCGCGGAGTTCGGCGGCGCACTGGGGATGGCGGTGCTCGGCTCCATCGGCACGGCGGTCTACCGCAACGACATCCCGGCCTCGGCCCCGGCCGCGGCCCACGAGACCCTCGGCGGCGCGCTGGCAGTCGCGGGTCAGCTCCCCGGGCGCACGGGAGACGCCCTGGCAACGGCGGCCCGCGAAGCATTCACCAGTGGGATGCAGGGGGCGGCGATCGCGGGAACAGTGCTCCTGATCGGCGCGGCGGCGCTGGCGGCGAGGGCGCTGAAGGGGATCCGCGTCGACGACAAGTAAGAGGACATACGAACGCCGGCCGGGCTGGATTTCTCAGCCCGGCCGGCGTTTCAGTAATCAGCCCGCTCAGCCCGTCCGGCGTTTGAGGACGAGCCCGTTCAGGGCGAACGGGGGTCTGGAGGCAGAGCCCCCAGAGCCAACAGCAACCTCAGACCAGGTTCACCGAGCGGGCGAACGTCGCCCCGATCTCCTCGGCGACCTCGGCCAGCACGCCGGGAGCCACCGTGTCATCGACGGTCAGGACGGCCAACGCCTCCCCACCCGCCGCCGCACGAGCGACCTGCATACCGGCGATGTTGATCCCGGCCTCACCGAAGATCCGACCCACCGTGCCGACGACACCGGGACGGTCCTCGTACCGCAGCACCACCATGTGGTCGGCGAGAGCGAGGTCGACGTCGTACTCGCCGACGGCCACGATCTTCTGCAGGTGCTTCGGGCCGGCCAGCGTGCCGGAGACCGACACCTCCTCGCCGTCCGTGAGCGTGCCGCGCACGGTGACGACGTTGCGGTGGTCGGCGGACTCCGAGCTGGTCGTCAGCCGCACCTCCACGCCGCGCTCCTGGGCGAACAGCGGGGCGTTCACGTACGAGACCGTCTCGTCGACGACGTCCTCGAAGACACCCTTGAGGGCGCTGAGCTCCAGCACCTTCACGTCGTGCTGGGTGATCTCGCCGTACACCTCGACGTCGAGGCGGACCGCGACCTCGCCGGCGAGCGCGGTGAAGATGCGGCCGAGGCGCTCGGCGAGCGGCAGGCCCGGCTTGACGTCCTCGGCGATGACCCCGCCCTGGACGTTCACCGCGTCGGGCACGAGCTCACCGGCGAGGGCGAGCCGCACCGAGCGGGCGACGGCGATACCGGCCTTCTCCTGCGCCTCGTCGGTGGAGGCACCGAGGTGCGGGGTGGCGACGACCTGGTCGAACTCGAAGAGCGGGGAGTCCGTGCAGGGCTCCTTCGCATACACGTCGAGACCGGCGCCCGCGACGCGTCCCTCCTTCAGCGCCGAGTACAGCGCCTCCTCGTCGACGATCCCGCCGCGCGCGGCGTTGACGATCCGCACGCTCGGCTTGACCTTGCGCAGCGCCTCGTCGCCGATGAGGCCGACGGTCTCGGGCGTCTTGGGCAGGTGGACGGTGATGAAGTCGGAGACCTCCAGCAGCTCGTCCAGCGACAGCACCTTGACGCCCATCTGCGCGGCCCGCGCGGGCTGGATGTAGGGGTCGTAGGCGACGACCTTCATCCCGAAGCCGGACATGCGCTGGGCGACCAGCGCGCCGATGCGGCCGAGACCCACGACACCCAGGGTCTTCTCGGCCAGCTCCACACCCGTGTACTTGCTGCGCTTCCACTCGCCGTTCTTCAGCGCGGCGTTGGCCTGCGGGATGTGGCGGGCGGTGGCGACGAGGAGACCGCACGCCAGCTCGGCGGCCGTCACGATGTTCGAGGTGGGGGCGTTGACGACCATCACGCCGGCCTTGGTGGCGGCGGAGACGTCGACGTTGTCCAGGCCGACGCCGGCTCGTGCGACGACCTTCAGTTTCTTCGCGGCGGCGACGGCCTCGGCGTCGACCTTGGTCGCGGAGCGGATCAGGATCGCGTCGACGTCGGCGATGGCCGGGAGCAGTTCGGCTCGGTCCGCTCCGTTGCAGTGCCGGATCTCGAAGTCCGGGCCGAGTGCGTCCACGGTCGCGGGCGACAGTTCTTCAGCGATGAGTACGACGGGTTTCGAGCTCACGTGAGTCCTCACAAGTCCAATGCGGACGGCCGTCCCGACGGCCGCAGGCGGTGGAGGGTACTGGCCGCGTGGAAGACGCACGACGCTGTGGGCCTGACGCGTATGTTGTGCGCCAGTGTAGTGGCGCGGGGGAGGCCGTCCTGCGCCTCCGCGGAAGGATCACCCGGACGTGAAACTCCATTGTGTACGGGTCCGGGGCGAGGCCCCGTGACGGCGCCCCCAGCAGAGGGCGCCGACACGGGACGCGGAGGTCACGCCTCCTCGTCCACCCACGACATGAGCTTGCGCAGCTGCTTGCCGGTGGTCTCCAGCAGGTGCTCGGAGTCGGCCGTCTTGTACTCGTTGTACTTCTTCAGACCGCCGTGGTACTCGGCCATCCACTCACGGGCGAAGGTGCCGTCCTGGATCTCGGCGAGGACCTTCTTCATCTCGGCCTTGGTGGCGTCCGTGATGATGCGCGGGCCGGTGACGTAGTCGCCCCACTCCGCGGTCTCGGAGATCGACCAGCGCATCTTCTCCAGGCCGCCCTCGTACATGAGGTCGACGATCAGCTTCAGCTCGTGCAGGCACTCGAAGTACGCGATCTCCGGCTGGTAGCCGGCCTCGGTCAGCGTCTCGAAGCCCGCCTTGACCAGCGCGGCGGTACCACCGCAGAGAACGGCCTGCTCACCGAACAGGTCGGTCTCGGTCTCCTCGGTGAAGGTCGTCTTGATGACGCCGGCACGGGTGCCGCCGATGCCCTTGGCGTACGACAGCGCGAGCGCGAAGCCGTTGCCGGTCGCGTCCTGCTCGACGGCCACGATGCAGGGAACGCCGCGGCCCTCCTCGTACTGGCGGCGGACGAGGTGGCCCGGGCCCTTGGGGGCGACCATGCAGACGTCGACGTTCGCCGGGGGCTTGATGAAGTCGAAGCGGATGTTCAGGCCGTGGCCGAAGAACAGCGCGTCGCCGTCCTTGAGGTTGTCCTTGATGGACTCCTCGTAGACCTGGGCCTGGATCGGGTCCGGCACCAGGATCATGATGACGTCGGCCTCGGCGGCGGCCTCCGACGGCGTGACCACGCGCAGGCCCTGCTCCTCGGCCTTGGCCTTGGACTTGGAGCCCTCGTGCAGACCGACACGGACGTCGACACCCGAGTCACGGAGCGACAGCGCGTGGGCGTGGCCCTGGCTGCCGTAACCGATGACCGCGACCTTGCGGCCCTGGATGATGGACAGGTCGGCGTCGGCGTCGTAGAACAGCTCGGCCACTTTGGGTTCTCTCCTTGTGTGCAGGTGTTGCGTCCCACCGTATGACGGCGGGCGGAAGGGAAGTTTCGGGGTCTCGGTATACGGGCGGCCGAGTCACCCGGCCGCCCGATTCCGCCGTTATGCCGACCGGTCGAGCGCGCGCAGCGAGCGGTCCGTGATCGAGCGGGCGCCGCGGCCGATCGCGATCGTGCCGGACTGCACCAGTTCCTTGATGCCGTACGGTTCGAGCATCTTGAGCATGGCCGACAGCTTCTCACTGCTGCCGGTGGCCTCGATCGTGACGGCCTCCGGGGAGACGTCGACGGTCTTGGCGCGGAACAGCTGGACGATCTCGACGATCTGGGAGCGCGTCTCGTTGTCGGCGCGCACCTTCACCAGAACGAGTTCGCGCTGAACGGCCTGCCCCGGCTCCAGCTCGACGATCTTCAGCACGTTGACCAGCTTGTTGAGCTGCTTGGTCACCTGCTCCAGCGGCAGTTCCTCCACGCCCACGACGATGGTGATGCGGGAGATGTCGGGGTGCTCGGTGACGCCGACCGCGAGCGAGTCGATGTTGAAGCCGCGGCGGGAGAACAGGGCAGCGATCCGGGCCAGGATGCCCGGGGTGTTCTCCACCAGGACGGAGAGCGTGTGCTTGGACATTTCTCTTTCGTCTCTCTCGCTCAGTCGTCTTCGTTGTCGCCGAAGTCGGGGCGGACGTCCCGGGCGAACATGACCTCGTCGTTCGAGGTGCCTGCGGCGACCATCGGCCACACCATGGCGTCCTCGTGGACGACGAAGTCGACGACGACCGGGCGGTCGTTGATGGAGTTCGCCTCTTCGATGACCTTGTCGAGGTCCTCCGGGGACTCGCAGCGGATCGCGTAGCAGCCCATGGCCTCCGACAGCTTCACGAAGTCGGGGACGCGGGTGCCGCGGGCGTCGGGGTTGACGTCGTTCGGGCCGCTGTGGAGCACGGTGTTGGAGTACCGCTGGTTGTAGAAGAGGGTCTGCCACTGGCGGACCATCCCGAGGGCGCCGTTGTTGATGATGGCGACCTTGATCGGGATGTTGTTCAGGGCGCAGGTGGTGAGTTCCTGGTTGGTCATCTGGAAGCAGCCGTCGCCGTCGATCGCCCAGACCGTCTGGTCCGGCGCGCCGGCCTTGGCGCCCATCGCGGCCGGGACCGCGTAGCCCATCGTTCCGGCGCCGCCGGAGTTCAGCCAGGTCGCGGGCTTCTCGTACTGGACGAAGTGCGCGGCCCACATCTGGTGCTGGCCGACGCCCGCCGCGAAGATCGTGCCCTCCGGGGCGAGTTGGCCGATGCGCTCGATGACGTGCTGCGGGGACAGGGAGCCGTCCTCGGGCTGGTCGTAGCCGAGCGGGTAGGTGTCGCGCCAGCGGGACAGGTCCTTCCACCAGTCCGCATACCTGGACCTGGCGGCCTCGCCCTGGTTGCCCTCGCTGTGCTCCTTCTGGACGGCCTGGATCAGGTCGGCCAGCACCTCGCGGGCGTCCCCGACGATCGGCACGTCCGCGGCGCGGTTCTTGCCGATCTCGGCCGGGTCGATGTCGGCGTGGACGATCTTGGCGTACGGGGCGAAGCTGTCCAGCTTGCCGGTGACGCGGTCGTCGAAGCGGGCTCCGAGGGCGACGATCAGGTCGGCCTTCTGCAGCGCGGTGACGGCGGCGACCGCACCGTGCATGCCCGGCATTCCCACGTGCAGCGGGTGGCTGTCGGGGAATGCGCCGAGCGCCATCAGGGTGGTGGTGACGGGCGCTCCGGTGAGCTCGGCGAGGACCCTGAGCTCGGCGGTGGCGTGTGCCTTGATGACACCGCCGCCGACGTAGAGGACGGGCCGCTTGGCTGCGGTGATCAGCTTGGCGGCCTCGCGGATCTGCTTGGCGTGCGGCTTGGTCACCGGGCGGTAGCCGGGCAGGTCCATGACCGGCGGCCAGGAGAAGGTCGTCTGCGCCTGCAGCGCGTCCTTCGCGATGTCGACCAGGACGGGGCCCGGGCGGCCGGTGGAGGCGATGTGGAAGGCCTGCGCGATCACCCGCGGGATGTCCTCGGCCTTGGTGACCAGGAAGTTGTGCTTGGTGATCGGCATGGTGATGCCGACGATGTCCGCCTCCTGGAAGGCGTCCGTGCCGATCGCCTTGGAGGCGACCTGGCCGGTGATCGCCACGAGCGGCACCGAGTCCATGTGCGCGTCCGCGATCGGCGTCACCAGGTTGGTGGCACCGGGGCCGGAGGTCGCCATGCAGACGCCGACCTTGCCGGTGGCCTGCGCGTAGCCCGTGGCCGCGTGGCCGGCACCCTGCTCGTGGCGGACCAGGACGTGGCGCACCCGGGTGGAGTCCATCATCGGGTCGTACGCGGGAAGGATCGCACCGCCGGGAATGCCGAATACGGTGTCGGCCCCGACCTCCTCGAGAGAGCGGATGAGGGACTTCGCACCCGTGACGTGCTCGGGTGCGGACTGCTGTCCTCCGGATCGGGGCCGCGGCTGCGGATGGGCCCCGGTGGCCTGCTCGGTCATCGTCAGTCTCTTCTCGATGCTGAGGGTTTTTGCGAGGTTTCTGCGGTGTTCAAGCGCTGCACGACTGGTGCCTGTGCAACAAAAAACCCCTCGTGCCATAAGGCAAGCGAGGGGAGCGCGCCGGGTGTGGTCGCTGGGAGTTCCGGTTCCGTCCGGACATCACCAGCTCAGCCGACGCGCTTTCCAAGTACGAGAATTCGGGTGCGCATGGCACAGACCCTCCCCCCGGCACGCACCATGTGTCAAGTAGGTGGGACGGGAGTCTCATTATGTGAGCGCAGACCACTTCCGCCTCCCAGAACGGCCGGCACACTCCCTGTGTACACCCCCGCGCCGCCGCCCGCGAACGCCGGCTCGATCGGCCCGTGCGGCACCGGATAATGGCCGGAAGCGAGCGCCCGGCGGAGCCGGTACTCGTCCAGCGGACCGGAGAACGCCATGCCCTGCCCGTGGGTGCAGCCCATCGCGCGCAGCGCGACCACCTGCTCGGGCAGGTCCACACCGTCGGCCACGGACTGCAGCCCGAGGTCGCCGGCGATCCGGAGCAGCCCACTGGTGATCTTGTGCAGCCGCGCGGACTCGACGACGCCCTCGACCAGGCTGCGGTCGAGTTTCAGCACGTCGACGGGGAGTCTGCGCAGTGCTGTGATCGCCGCGAAGCCGCTGCCGAAACCGTCCAGGGCGATCCGGACGCCGAGCCGCCGCAGGGCGCCCAGCCTCCGCTCCAGCTCGTCCAGGGAGACCCGGGGGTCGGTGTCGGACAGTTCGATCACCAGCGATCCGGACGGCAGACCGTGCCGGGTCAGCAGGGCCTCGATCGAGCCGAGCGGCATCGACCGGTCCAGCAGCCGGCGGGCGCCGACCCGGACGGCCACGGGCACGGCGAGCCCCGTAGCGGTGCGCTCGGCGGCCTGCTCCACGGCCTCCTCAAGCATCCAGCGGCCCAGCTCGGCGGTCCGGTCGCTGTCCTCCGCGACGCGCAGGAACTCGGCCGGGGTGAACAGCACCCCCTGCGAGGACCGCCAGCGCGCCTGCGCCTCGACCGAGGTGATCCGGCCGTCCTCCAGGCAGACGACGGGCTGGTGCAGCAGCGAGAACTCGCCGTCGTGCAGCGCGGCACGCAGGCGCGTGGCGAGCTCCGCCTTCCGCACGACGTCCTGCTGCATCTGGGGGGCGTACAGCTCGACGCGGCCCTTGCCGCCCGCCTTGGCGCGGTACATGGCGAGGTCGGCGTTGCGCAGCAACTCGCCTGCGCCGAGGCCGGGTTCGGCGAAGGCGACACCGATGGACGCGGCCACCCGGACATCGTTCCCGTCGATGAGATACGGCTGCGAGAGCGTGAGCCTGAGGCGGTCGGCGAGCTCCATGATGTGACGTTCGCGCGCGGAGCGGTCACGGGTGCCGTCCCCCACGATCAGGGCCGCGAACTCGTCGCCGCCGAGCCGGGAGGCGGTGTCCCCGTGCCGGACCGCTTCCTGGAGTCTGCGGGCGGCCTGGACGAGCAGTTCGTCCCCGGCCTGGTGCCCGATCGTGTCGTTGACGGCCTTGAAACCGTCGAGGTCGATGAAGAGGACCGCCGTCTGGCACAGCGCGGCGCCCCGGTCCGTGGAGCGGCGCCCCGACAGGGCCTGCTGGACGCGCTGGGTGAACAGGGCGCGGTTGGGCAGGTCGGTGAGCGGGTCGTGCTCGGCGTTGTGCTGCAACTGTGCCTGGAGGCGCACCCTCTCGGTCACGTCACGGCTGTTGAAGATGAGGCCGCCGTGGTGGCGGTTGACGGTCGACTCGACGTTCAGCCAGCCGCCGTCGCCGGACCGGAAGCGGCACTCGATGCGCGTAGTGGATTCCTCCAGCGGGCTGGCGGCGAGGAAGCGGCGCGCCTCGTGCACCACGCAGCCCAGGTCCTCCGGGTGGATGAGATTGGCCAGTTCTGTTCCCACCAGGTCCTCCGCGGAGCGTCCGTAGACCCCGGCCGCGGCCGGGGAGACGTACCGGAGGATGCCGTTGGGTGCGGCGATCATGATGACGTCGCTGGAGCCCAGCACGAGGGAGCGGAAGTGGTTCTCCTTCTGCGCCAGTTCCTGGGTGAGGGTGATGTTGTCGAGCAGCATGATGCCCTGGCGCACCACGAGGGCGAGCACGACCGTGCCGCCGGTCAGGAGCACCACACGGTCGACGCTGCGGCCGTTGAGGACGTTGTAGAGGATCCCCAGCGTGCAGACGGCGGCGGCGAGGTAGGGCGTGAGGGCGGCCAGGGAGCCGGCGATGGGCCGGGCGGCCGGATACCGACTGTGATCACCTCCCTGGGGGGCTGGGTGGTGCTGGTGGGCGCCGCCCCGCTGGCCCGGCAGGTGTTCGTGCACCACGCGCGTATACCCGTCGGACTCGCGGCCGTCGGCATCCGCCTGTCCGCTCGGGCGCGCGGCCCAGGGCGCGTACGCGAGGAGCAGGGAGCCGGCGAACCAGCCCGCGTCGAGCAGTTGGCCCGAGTGGTAGCTGTTGTGGAGCAGCGGTGAGGTGAACAAGGCGTCGCACATCACGGTGAGTGCCAGCGCGCCGATGGCGGTGTTGACCGCGGTGCGGTTCACCGCCGAGCGCCTGAAGTGCAGCGCGAGCACCATGCTGACCAGGGCGATGTCCAGCAGCGGATACGCGAGCGACAGCGCGGTGTGCGCGACGCTCGGCCCGTCGAACTTGGCCGCCTGGGCGAGCGCGAGGCTCCACGACAGCGTGAGCAGCGAGCCGCCGATCAGCCAGGCGTCCAGCGCGAGGCAGACCCAGCCGGCCTTGGTGACCGGCCTTTTGGCGAGCACCAGGAGCCCCACGATCGCGGGCGGCGCGAAGCACAGGAAGAAGAGGTCGGC
The DNA here is from genome assembly GCF_036013935.1 of Streptomyces sp. NBC_00461. Taxonomy (NCBI): domain Bacteria; kingdom Bacillati; phylum Actinomycetota; class Actinomycetes; order Kitasatosporales; family Streptomycetaceae; genus Streptomyces; species Streptomyces sp. NBC_00461. Next base: position 6,886,809 of record NZ_CP107902.1, on the reverse strand, counting down.
ATAGCTGGGGGTGGGCACCGGCTCCCCCAGCACGACCTCGTACCACCCCCAGACCGCGTTACCGAGGGCGGCCATCGCCGAGGAGAGGGCGAACAGCAGCCAGGCGGGCCGGAAGCGGATACGGCGGCTGCGCGCGTAGAGGAAGAGCGACACGGCGGCGGTGGCCGCGGCGGCGCTGAGCCCGAAGTCACCCATGATCAGCGCGACACGGTCCGAACCCCAGTCGACCGCGGAACCGACGGCGTATCCCGCGCAGACCAGAGCCAGGACGAGTTGGTGGACCAGACAGGGCCGACCGCCGACGACCGGCGGACGGGGCCGATGCGCCCCTGACGAGGGCTGTGCCCGCAGCGCTCCGTCGAGGGTGGTCGTGGGAGGCGGGGGCGAGCTCACCGGGCCCTCCAGGTCCGCGTCGCTCCCGGGTCCCGGTGCACTGGGTGCGCATGCCTACGGAGGCTGCTGAGACTGCGGTGGTGATGGCAGTGACGGCAGCCGTGATCGCCGTGGTGACCGCGTCTGCACGCGGCTGTACGCCATGGTCGCCTTCGGCGGCCCCGTCGCGTCGGATCGCTCGTCCATGGGCCGTGCATCGTCCGTCGCCCCCCTCGCAGTCTGAAATGTCCATCCCCGGCGCCGTAGATGCGCGGCGCAGCCCCTGCTCGGACGATACACCAGTCTCGTCACTCAGGGACATAGTTCCTCTACGCTCCGTGACGACCAGCGGGAATGCGAGCACGGACCGCGTCCGCAAGGTTGCGGAGCGTACCGGAAACGGATTACGCGCCTGTTGCGCCCTTCGCGCGGGTCACGCGCGGGCCATGTGCGGGGCGCTCAAGTCGTCGGGGTCACGCGCCTGTTGCGCCTGTCGTAAGGATCACGTTGCGCAGCGGCTCCCGGTTCACGAATCGGGTCAACTGGTCCACGAGCAGCCGCTTGGCGCGGGGCAGGAACGCGGACGTGGGCCCACCGACGTGGGGGCTGATGAGAACGCCGGGCGCGCGCCACAGGGGGTGTTCAGGCGGCAGCGGTTCGGGGTCGGTGACGTCGAGGGCGGCCGTGATACGGCCGGTCTCCACTTCCGCGAGCAGGGCCTTGGTGTCGACCACGGGGCCGCGGGAGACGTTCACGAGGAGCGCGCCGTCCTTCATGCGCGCGAGGAATTCGGCGCCGGCCAGGCCGCGCGTGGACTCGTTGAGGGGCGTGACGAGGACGACGACGTCCGCCTCGGGGAGCAGGGCGGGCAGGTCGGTGAGCGGATGCACCGGGCCGCGCGCCGTGGTGCGCTCAGAGCGCGCGACGCGCGCCACCCGCGCGACCTCGAACGGAGTGAGCCGGTCCTCGATCGCGGATCCGATCGATCCGTATCCCACGATGAGGACGTTCCGGTCGGCCAGCGCGGGCCGGAACCCGCCGAGCCACTCCCCCCTGTCCTGGGCGCGCACGAAGTCGGGGACGCCGCGCAGCGAGGAGAGGATCAGGGTGAGCGCCAGCTCGGCGGTGCTCGCCTCGTGCACCCCGCGCGCGTTGCACACCTGCACGCCGGGACGCAGGTGCTTCAGGCCCGGTACGAGGTTGTCGATGCCGGCCGACAGCGTCTGCACGACCTGCACACCGCTCAACTCGGGGAGGGGGCGTACGGCCACCTCACTGGGCTTCATGTAGGGAACGACGTAGTAGGCGCAGTCGGCCGGGTCGGCGGGGAACTCGTCGGCGCCGTTCCAGAAGTGGTAGTTGGGGCCCTCGGGAAGCCCCTCGATGGTGTCCGGCGGGAGGGGAAGCCACACGTCAGGAGTCATGTCAGGAGGCTATGTCAGGCCCGTGGGAGTGAGAGGTTAGGTTGGGGGGCCTGGAGAGGGGGGCACGAGCAGGTGGAGCGCAGGACGATCGGCGCGGGGGCACTCGAGGTGGGGGCCGTCGGCCTTGGGTGCATGCCGATGAGCTGGGCGTACAGCGGGTCGCGGCAGCGGGGCGACGAGTCGGTCCGGGCCGTGCAGCGCGCGCTGGACGCGGGCTCGACGCTCCTGGACACGGCCGACATGTACGGCCCCTTCACCAATGAGCTGCTGGTGGGGCGTGTGTTGAAGGAGCGGCGCGAGGACGCCTTCGTGTCGACGAAGGTGGGGCTGCTGGTGGGTGAGCAGCACATCGTGGCCAATGGCCGCCCCGGATATGTGAAGCGCGCCTGCGACGCGTCGCTGCGGCGCCTGCAGACGGACGTCATCGACCTCTACCAGCTGCATCGGGAGGACCCCGAGGTGCCCGTCGAGGAGACGTGGGGTGCGATGGCGGAGCTCGTCCGGGCGGGCAAGGTAAGGGCGTTGGGGCTGTGCGCGGTCGGTGCGCGGGGCGGCCGCAGGTCCGGCGGCCGGCTGCACGACGCGACGATCAGGCAGCTGCAGCGGGTGCAGCAGGTGTTCCCGGTGAGCGCGGTGGAGGCCGAGTTGTCGGTGTGGTCGCCGGAGGCGCTGGAGTCGCTGCTGCCGTGGTGCGAGGCGCGCGGCGTCGGCTTCCTGGCCGCGATGCCGCTCGGCAACGGCTTCCTGACCGGCACGCTCACACCCGGTGAGGGATTCGAACCGGACGACGTCCGCGCCCGCCACCCCCGTTTCACCGCGGAGATGATGGCCGCGAACCAGCCGATCGTGGCGGGCCTGCGCCGCGTCGCGGCCCGCCACGGCGACGAGGTCACGCCCGCCCAGGTGGCCCTGGCCTGGGTACTCACGCAGGGGCGGCACGTGATCCCGGTCCCGGGCACCAAACAGGAACGCTGGGCGACCGAGAACGCGGCATCCACGGCGCTGAGCCTGACACCCCGGGACCTCACCGAGATCGCGGAGCTGCCGGCCGCACGAGGATCCTGGGACTGACAGCCGCAGCCACATCCCCGGAGCAGCCGGGAGCGCGGAGATCCCGACCGAGCCGGGATCCTGACCTGCGCTGGGCCCGGCCCGCGGGGATCCTGGGAGGTGAGGACAGCGGTCGCGAGACCGGAAACGGACGGGGTGGCTGCGGCGCCGGAGAATCCGGATCGGTTGATCGGGAACCTGCGGGGCGCGAGCGGTGTAAGACAAGTAGAACCTGCCGCTGGACCGCCGCCCGAAGGGACCAAGATCGTGCTACGACGAGCTGTGCCGGCCGTGCTGGCCGCGACCGCACTCCTGCTGACGGCCGGCTGCTCCTCCGGCGGAGGTGGGGGTGGAGGGTCCGCCGGGGCCGGTGACGGCAAGACGCCGGGGAGTACGACGGCGAACTCGTCCCCCTCGGAACAGTCAGCCGAGCAGGCCCCGCCCGCCAAGGGCTCGGTCAAGGTGCTGCGGACGGTCGCCACGGGCCTGAACACGCCCTGGGGCCTCGCCCCGCTGCCCGACGGAGGCCTGCTGGTCGCATCCCGCGACAAGGGGACGATCACGAAGGTCGACGAGAAGACGGGCAAGAAGACCGAGCTCGGCACCGTGTCCGGCGTCTCCCCGGCCGGCGAGGGCGGCCTGCTCGGCATCGCCCTCTCCCCGGACTACGCCTCGGACCACATGGTCTACGCGTACTTCACCTCGGCCTCGGACAACCGCATCGTCCGCATGCTGTATGACGCGAAGAAGCCCTCCGGCGAACAGCTGGGCGCGCCCGACACGATCTTCAAGGGCATACCCAAGGGCTACATCCACAACGGCGGCCGCATCGCCTTCGGCCCGGACAAGATGCTGTACGCGGGCACGGGCGAGAGCGGTGACCGTGGCCTGGCCCAGGACAAGAAGTCCCTGGGCGGCAAGATCCTTCGGCTGACCCCGGAGGGCGAACCGGCTCCCGGCAATCCGTTCCCGGACTCCCCCGTCTACACGTACGGCCACCGCAATGTGCAGGGCCTCGCCTGGGATTCCAAACAGCGCCTGTTCGCCTCGGAGTTCGGCCAGGACACCTGGGACGAGCTGAACGCGATCAAGCCGGGTGACGACTACGGCTGGCCGGACGCCGAGGGCAGGTCGTCCGACTCCAAGTTCCACAACCCGATAGGCCAGTGGCACACGGACGATGCCTCCCCCAGCGGCATCGCCTACGCCGAAGGTTCCCTCTGGATGGCGGGACTGAAGGGCCAGCGCCTGTGGCGGATACCCCTGAAGGGCACCAAAGCCTCGGCCGACCCGCAGGCCTTCCTCTCCGGCGCGTACGGCCGACTGCGCACGGTGGTGTCGGCGGGCGGCGACAAGCTGTGGCTGACGACCAGCAACACGGACGGCCGGGGGAACCCGAAGAGCGGGGACGACCGGATCCTGGAACTGCAGGTGAAGTAGGCGGCTGCCGCTCGTTGGCGGGCCGCTGCTACTCGGCGGGCTTCGACTCCGCCGACTCCTCCGGCGTCTGTGACGTGTCAGCGTTCGGCCGTCGTACGACGACCTTTCCGGACGAGAGATCTATCGGGCCTCGCCCGGGGTCCGCGTCCCCCACGTCCTCCCGGGTCAGCTCCAGCCGCTTCTGTTCGTCCTGGGTGTGCTTGCGGCCCGGGGCGAACAGTTCCTCGAAGGCGTTGAACATGGTGTCCCCTCTCTCATCCGGCGACCAACCGGTCCCCGTCCCCTGTCGCGAACAGCTCCAGCCGATGGGCGACGGCGGCGGCCTCTCCTCTTCCTGAGACGCCGAGCTTGGCCAGAATGTTCGAGACATGGACGCTGGCCGTCTTCGGGGAGATGAAGAGTTCCTCGGCTATCTGGCGGTTGGTGCGGCCGGCGGCCACCAGGCGCAGGACGTCGCGTTCCCGGCTGGTGAGGCCGAGGGCCTCGGCGGGGTCGGCGGGCCGCCGGGCCGGGACGCGGCCCAGGCCCAGGCGGGCGCGCTGCGCGAGCAGCGCCACAGTGTCGGAGAGCGGGCGGGCACCGAGATGGTCGGCGACGGCGTGGGCCAGTCGGAGCAGCTCGGCGGCACGGTCGCGCTCGTCCTCGCCGCCGGCCGCGAGGAGTGCCTCGGCCAGGCGGTGGCGGACGCGGGCGAGGTCGTAGGGCCGATCCAGGCGTTCGAAGGCAGTGACCACCTCCGACCAGGTGTCGGCGCCGTCGTGGCCCTCGGCCCGGGCGAGTTCGGCGCGCACCCACCGCTCGTGGGCGAGCCAGACGGGAGCATCGGTGGTGGTCTTCCTGGCGGCCTCGCGGAGCCGTTGGAGAACCTCGGCGCGGCCCGCCGCCGCGACGGGCAGGGTGCGGGCGTCGGCCTCGGCGGTCGCGGCGGCGAGGAGCAGGGGCCAGCCGTAGCGCTGGGTGCCGGGCGGGATGTCGGGGACCAGGACGCGGGCGAGTTCGGCTCGGGCGTCGAGGAGACGGCCCTCGCCGGCGGCCACGCCGATCTCGATGCGGGACAGGAGGAAGGTGTGCTGAGGCATGGGGTCGTGCGTGCCCAAGTAGGCGCGGGCGGAGGCCAGTTGGCGGGCCGCCTCGGGCAGGTCGCCGCGACCGAGGGCGACGTGCGCCAGACACACGGCGCCGCCGCCCTGGGGCTTGGCGCTGAGCCCCACGCGCAGGGCGCCCGCGGCGGCTTCGGCGGCCTCGTCCCAGCGGCCCAGGGAGTACAGCGCCGCCGAGAGGTTGGCCCACACCCAGGCCTCGGAGTCCAGCTGGCCGAACTTGCGGGTGTAGGCGAGGCCCTCCTCCAAGAGGGGCACGGCTTCCCGGGTGCGGCCGACGGCGTCAAGTTCGGAGGGCAGATTGACGTAGGCCCGCCCGGCGACGTACGAGACGCCTTCGGCGAGAGCGCGGTCCCTGACCTCGTACATCTCCGCGAGGCCCTGCTCGGCGGAGCCCGCGTCGACCATGAGGCCGCCGAGGGTGAGGCGGGCGTTGAGTTCGATCTCGCGGGCGCCGACCATGCGTGCGTACTCGACAGCGCGCTCGGCGGCCGAGAGGGCGTCGGGGCCGGGTTCGTGGAGCATCGACCAGTTGGCGGCGGTGGCCAGCACCTCGGCGTGCACCTCGGAGGGCGGCAAGCCGCGCATGAGCTGCTGGGCGGTGCCGAGTTCCTGCCGGCCGTCGCCGCGGGCCAGGGCCTGCACCAGCCGGGAGCGCTGGACCCAGAACCAGGCGGCGCGCAGGGGGTCGCCCTCGTCCTCCAGCAGATGCAGCGCACGCTTGGTGATCTTCAGGGCGCGTTCCCGTTGCCCGGAGAGCCGGCCGGCGACCGCGGCCTCGGCCATGAGGTCGAGGTAGCGCAGGGGTGTGGTGGCGGGGTCGCAGCCGCAGGGAGGGTAGACCTCGGTGTAGTCGATGGGGCGCAGCTGGTCCCGGATCTCCTCGGGGGCGGTGTCCCACAGCTCCATCGCCCGCTCCAGGAGCCGCAGTTGTTCGCTGTAGGCATGGCGGCAGCGGGCCACGACGGAGGCGTCCAGGACGGCGGGGAGGGCCTTGGCGACGTGGTGGGCGTGGTACCAGTAGCTGGCCAGGCGCATGACGCGCTCGCCGGCGGGGACGAGCGTGGGGTCGGCCTCCAGGGCCTCGGCGTAGCGGCGGTTGAGGCGGGAGCGCTCGCCGGGCAACAGATCGTCACTGACGGCCTCGCGGACCAGGGAGTGGCGGAAGCGGTAGCCGTCGCCGGCGGACGTGGCCAGCAGGATGTTGGCGTTCACCGCGGCACGCAGCGCGTCGATCAGGTCGTCCTCGGTGAGCCGGGCGACGGCTGCGAGCAGCCGGTACTCCACGGTGGAGCCGCCTTCGGCGACGATCCTGGCGACCCGCTGGGCGCTCTCCGGGAGGCTTTCGACGCGGACCAGGAGCAGGTCGCGGAGGGAGTCGGTGAGGCCGGTGCGGCAGCCCTCGTGGGCGCAGACGGCGAGTTCCTCGACGAAGAAGGCGTTGCCGTCGGAGCGTTCGAAGATCTCGTCGACCTGAGTCGGGTCGGGTTCGGCGGCGAGGATGCCGGCGATCTGGCGGCCGACTTCCTCCCGGTTGAAGCGGCTCAGCTCGATGCGGCGGACGGTGCGCAGCCGGTCGAGTTCGGCGAGCAGGGGGCGCAGCGGGTGGCGGCGGTGGATGTCGTCGGCGCGGTAGGTGGCGAGGACGAGGAGTCGGCCGGTGCGCAGGGTGCGGAAGAGATAGGCGAGGAGGTGGCGGGTGGAGGCGTCGGCCCAGTGGAGGTCCTCCAGGGCGACGACGACGGTGCGGTCGGCGGCGACGCGCTCCAGGAGTCGGGCGGTGAGTTCGAAGAGGCGGGCCATGCCCTCCTCGTCGTGGCGGCCTCCGCTGGACTCGCCCAACTCGGGCAGCAGGCGGGTCAGTTCCTCCTCCTGCCCGGCGGCCGCGGCGGCGAGCTGGTCGGGCAGTTCGCGGCGCAGGGCGCGCAGGGCCGTGGAGAACGGGGCGAACGGCAGTCCGTCGGCGCCGATCTCCACGCAGCCGCCGAGTGCCACGACGGCGCCCTCCCGGCAGGCGGCGGTGGCGAACTCCTCGACCAGCCGGGTCTTGCCGACCCCGGCCTCGCCACCGATCAGCAACGCCTGCGGCTCGCCCGCGGCGGCGCGGGCGAGCGCATCGTTCAGCGTGTCCAGTTCTTGGATGCGACCCACGAACACCGGACTGACGGACCTGGTCTCCACGAGCCCGAGCATCGCACGAGGGTCCGACGACGCGGCACCGGTTTTCAGTGAGCCGTCGTCCTGCCCGTTGCTCGGCGTCGGCGGTGCCGTCCTCTGGGGGTCGCCACCCCCTGACCCCCGCTGAGGGCGGCCGTCCCCCGTGCGGCCGTCCTCCCGGAGCCCCGCGCTCACGCCGCGCGGGCGGACCGGAGCCGGCGAAGGCGGCGGCTATGGCATTCGTCCTCGTCGGCGCCCCGTGCGGCTTCGCGGTGGGCGGCGCGGCGCACACGGGCGACCTCGTGGGCCAGGCGCTCCTGCTCGGCCCGACGGATCAGTTCGGCGGAGCGGAGCTGCGAGATCTCGTACTCGTACATGTCGTGTCCCTTGTGAGAGGCGGTGTGTCGGCTTCGCTTTCTGCGATGCCTCAACCTTCGTCTCCAAGGGGGGTGCGCCACATCGGGAGAGTTCCGCATCTTCGGCGGCGCCCGGGGCCTTAGACGTGCCTGAGGGGCCTCAGACGCATCCGTAAGGTGCTTACGGACGCCCTAAGACCCCTCAGGACCTGCGGTGATTCAGCCTGCGGAGGGCAGCCCCAGCAGGATGTCGGTGTACTTGAGGACGGCCAGGAGCAGGCCGATGACGCCGAGGGCGACACCGCCCCAGGCGACCGACTTGATCCAGGCCGGCTGCGGCCTGCCGGGGGCACCGAAGGCCGGCCGCGCGAGGACCACGACGCCCACGACCAGCGCGAGCAGCGCGAAGACGCCACCCCACAGGGCGCTGGTCTGCCAGGCGTCGCCGTAGACCTCCTTGATCTGCTTGGCGACGCTCGCGTTCTGCGCGGTCCCCAGCTGGCCCACGAGCGTCTCGCGCGCGGCGGCCACCGTGCCGATCCAGCTGCCGGTCAGCGAGACGATGCCGAGCGCGGCGGAAACGACAGCTCCCGCGCCCTGGCCGACGCCGGCCGGGGCCGTCGCTTCGTCCTCGACCACGTCCTCGGCGGCCTCGACGTCGGCGTCGTCCGCCTCGGCCGTGGCCTTGGTCTCGGTCACCTCGTCGGCCTTGGTGACGTCCACCTTCTCCTCGTCGGTCGTGGTCTCGGCGCCCGTTTCGGCTCCGGTCTCGTCAACTGTCTTGGTTCCCATGTCCGGCACCGTACGGATCCTGTCTGAGAGACTTCTTAATGATCGTTGTGCGCGGCACGCGCGCGTGCTTCACGCCATTCCGGGGCGAGGATCGACCACACCTCCAGGTCGTGCCGTAGGCCACGATAGGGGTGCGCCTCCCGGCGTACCCCATCGCGGGTCATGCCCAGACGGCGGGCGACGTTCAGGCTGGGCTCGTTGCCCGAGGCGGCGACCCATTCCACGCGATGGATGCCTCGCTGCTCGACCGCGAAGTCGATCAGCACCCGCATCGCGCGCGTGACGAGGCCGCGTCCGGTGCCGGCGGGCTCCAGCCAGCAGCCGACCTCGCAGTTGCCGGTGTCCGCCTCGAAGTTGAGGAAGAGCACGCCGCCCACAAGCTTTCCGTCCAGCCAGATGCCGTGCAGGGACGCGGTGTCGGCGGCGCGCATGTCGGCGTAGCGCTGGAGCGCCTCGCGCGCGGAGGGCACGTCGACGGCCTTGGAGCCGAACGGGATGAACTGCCCGATGAACTCCCGCCCGCGCTCCAGGTGCGCCAGGAACTCCTCGGCGTGCCACGGCTCCAGCGGCCGGAGTTCTGCATCGTCACCCAGAGATATCGCGTACATCCTGTTCCCGCCCCTTCGCCAGTACGTCCGCCACCTCGGCGTCCGTCGCGGCGGCCAGCCTTTCATGGGCGGCGCGGCACTCCGGCGGTTCGATGCTGATGCGGGGCAGGCGCTGGTCGAGCCAGCGGGGCAGCCACCAGTTGGCGCCGCCGAGCAGGTGCATGAGGGCGGGCACCAGCAGGGTGCGCAGGACGAAGGCGTCGAGGGCGACGGCCGAGGCGAGCGCGATGCCGAACATGGCGATCACACGCTCGCCGCTGAGGACGAAGGCGAGGAAGACCGAGATCATGATGACCGCGGCGGAGTTGATCACCCGGCTGGTCTCGGCGAGCCCGACGCGGACGGCGCGCCGGTTGTCACCGGTCTCCAGCCACTCCTCGTACATCCGGCTGACCAGGAAGACCTGGTAGTCCATGGAGAGTCCGAAGAGGACGGACACCATGATCACGGGCAGGAAGGGCTCGATCGGGCCCGCGCGGCCGAGGCCCAGCAGCTCGCTGCCCCAGCCCCACTGGAAGATCACGACGACGACGCCGAAGGCGGCTGCGACCGCGGCGACGTTCATCGCGGCGGCCTTCGCGGGGATGCCGAGCGAGCGGAAGGCGAGCAGCAGCAGGAGGCAGCCGAGGCCGATGACGACGCCGACGAACAGGGGCAGCTTGCCGACGATGACGTCGGCGAAGTCGTCGTAGCTGGCCGTCACGCCGCCGACGTGCAGGTCGAGCGAGGTGCCGGTCTCGGCGCGCGGCAGCACCTCGGTGCGCAGCCGGTCCACGAGATCGCTGGTCTTCTGCGACTGGGGTTCGGAACTCGGGACGATCGTGAAGTACGCGGTGTTGCCGCCGGTGTTGTACGTCACCGGTGTCACCGAGGCGACACCCTCGGTGGTGCGGATGGTGGCGTCGAGGTTGTCGAGGGCGAGCTTGTCCTCGGCGCCGTTGACGCGCGTCGCCACCGTCAGCGGACCGTTGACGCCGGGCCCGAAGCCGTGCCCGAGGAGGTCGTAGGCCTGGCGTGTCGTGGACGACCTGGGGTCGTTGCCCTGGTCGGAGGTGCCCAGGTGGAGGGAGAACGTGGGCAGCGCGAGGACGGCCATGACGGCCAGCGCGACGATGCCGAGGACCTTGGGGTGGCGCTCCACGAACGCCGACCAGCGGGCGGCGAGCCCGGTCGGCAGCTCCGGCTGGGGCCCGTGCTCCTCCAGATGGCGCCGCTCGCGCCGGCTCAGGGCGCGCGGGCCGATGAAGGACAGCAGGGCGGGCAGCAGGGTGACGGAGGCCGCGACCGTCAGGACGACGGTCAGGGAGGCGGCGATCGCGACGCCGTTGAGGAAGCTCAGCCTGAGGATCAGCATTCCCAGCAGGGCTATGCAAACGGTGGCACCCGCGAAGACCACCGCACGGCCCGTGGTCGCCACGGCGCTCGTGACCGCCTCGGTGACCGACAGCCCGCGTTTCAGTCCGCGCCGGTGTCTGGTCACGATGAACAGCGCGTAGTCGATACCCACGCCGAGCCCGATCAGCATGCCGAGCATGGGCGCGAAGTCGGCGACGGTCATGGCGTGCCCGAGCAGCACGATCGCGGCGTACGCGGTGCCGACGCTCACCAGCGCGGTCGCGATGGGCAGCACCGACGCGGCGAGCGAGCCGAAGGCGAGGAAGAGCACGACGGCAGCCACGACGACGCCGACGATCTCGGCGACGTGCCCGCCCGACGACGCGGTGAGCGCGATGGCGCTGCCACCGAGCTCCACCTGGAGCCCGTCGGCCTCTGCGGCCTTGGCGGTGTGCACGACAGCCTCGGCCTCGGACTTCTTGATGTCCTCGGCGCGGTCGTCGAAGGTGACGGTGGCGTACGCGGTGTGCCCGTCGGAGCTGATCCGGCCGGTTCCCTGGCCGTCGTAGGGGCTGCTCACCGAGGCCACCCCCGGCAGGTCCGCGATCTTGTCCAGGGACTGGGTCATCGTCTGCTCGACGTCGGCGGCCCGGACGGAGCCAGGCGTGGTGTGCCAGACGACGGTGTCGCTGTCGCCGCCGAACCCCGGGAACCCCTCCTGCAGCAGCTGCATGGCCCGGCCCGACTCGGTGCCGGGGGCCTCGTAGTCGTTCGAGTACGCCGAGCCCGTGACGGCGGCGGCCGCGCTCACCCCGCCGAAGGCGAGGAGCCACAGGAGGACCGCGACGAGGCGGTGCCGAACACACCAACGTGCAAGGGCTGCCACGAACGTGCTCCCAGGGGACGATTTGTTGATCTTTGGCCGGGAACAGTCGTTCACACCATGAACAGCCCGCAAAGAACGCATGAGCAATGCGAGGTCCACTCTTGCAGGCAGAAGTGATCGTTCATGCCATTCGTGGCTTTATTCACAGGAATGGGAGGCAGATCACAAGACAGTAACGGTGACTCTGTCACCTCAGTCGAACTGGTCTCCCAGGGCCATCACCATCGCCCCGACGACCATCAGCCACAGCGCCCGCCGGGTGCGCCCGCGCGACCCGAGGAACGCGGCCAGCGCGCAGACCGCGGCGCCCAGGGCATAGGCGGCCGGCACCAGCGTCGGCGCGGTCCCGTGGGCGCGAAGCACCGCGGCGGCCAACCCTGCGAGGGCCAGCAGCACCCCGGTCCCGGCCGCCGCCCAGCGGGCCCGCCGCGCGTCCTCGCCCGGATCTCCGACATCCCCGGCATCGCCGCCGTCACCGGCGTCACCGGCGTCACCGGCGTCGTCGACGTCCTGGATCTCGGTCGGGTCGGAATCACCGCGTCCGCTCATGGCGGGCGAGCGTAGCGCGTACCGCCGGGAAACCGGCTGCGGAGCACACCGCACGGCTGCTAGCTTCCGCGGGTCAGCTGCCACCGGCTCCTCGCCGACGACCGAAACGGGTGCATTTTTTGAAGGTCCGACCGAGCTCCTACGCATCGCCTTCCACTACGAAGACCTCAAGGAGCCCGTTCACCGATGTCCGACATCACTTCCAGGACCTCGAACGACCCCCTCACTGACCGGCTGAACCACCCGGCCTACCCGCGCAGCAGCCAGTACGACGCCCGCTGGACCGTCGAGAACCAGATGGGCCCGCATGCCCTGTGGCTGCTGGAGTGGCTCGCCCCCGCACTCGGCCTGAACGCCCTGCGGCCCTGTGCCCGGGTACTCGATCTGGGCTGCGGACGTGCGATGACGTCGGTCTTCCTCGCCAGGGAGTTCCACGCCCAGGTCACCGCGGCCGACCTCTGGGTCAAGCCCGACGACAACGCCCGCCGCATCGCGGAGGCCGGATTCGCCGACCGTGTGCTGCCCGTGCACACCGAGGCGCACGACCTGCCCTTCGCCGAGGGCGGCTTCGACGCGATCGTGAGCATCGACGCCTATCAGTACTTCGGCACCGACGACCTCTATCTGCCCACGCTCACCCGGCTGTTGAAGCCCGGCGGACGGATCGGCGTCGTCGTACCGGCACTTCGGGAGGAGCCCGAAGGCGTCGAGCCGCCGGAGCATCTGAGGCCCTGGTGGGAGCCCGACTTCTGGTGCTTCCACTCTCCCGGCTGGTGGCGGCGCCACTGGACCCGCAGCGGGGCCGTCGAGGTCGAGACGGCCGACTGGCAGCCGGACGGCTGGCGGGACTGGCTGCTGTGGTGCGAGGTGGTCGCCGAGGAGAGCACGGACGAGTTCCACGTCCGGATGGCGGGCCGCTGCGCGGAGATGCTCCGCGTGGACCAGGGGCGCTCACTCGGATTCGTCCGCGTCGTGGGGCGCCGTAAGTAGGTGTGGGGCGTCGTAGCCGGTCCGCGGGACGGCGTGAGTCGAGCAAGGGGACGGCCCCGGAGGGGATGCCTCCGGGGCCGTGCACCATCTGGCGTCAGCCCTCGCTGACGCCCAGCTTCTCCAGGATCAGCTCCTTGACGCGGGCCGCGTCGGCCTGACCGCGGGTCGCCTTCATGACCGCGCCGACCAGGGCGCCTGCCGCGGCCACCTTGCCGCCGCGGATCTTGTCGGCGATGCCCGGGTTGCCGGCGATGGCCTCGTCGACGGCGGTGCCCAGGGCGCCCTCGTCGGAGACGACCTTCAGGCCGCGCTTCTCGACGACCTCGTCCGGGGTGCCTTCGCCCGCGAGGACGCCTTCGATGACCTGGCGGGCCAGCTTGTCGTTCAGCTCACCGGAGTTGACCAGCGCGGTGACCCGGGCGACCTGCTCCGGCGTGATCGCCAGCTCGTCGAGCGGGAGGCCCGACTCGTTGGCGCTGCGGGCCAGTTCGCCCATCCACCACTTGCGGGCGGAGGCGGCGTCGGCACCGGCGTCGATCGTGGCGACGATCGGCTCCAGCGCACCGGCGTTGAGGATCGCCTGCATGTCGAGGGCCGTGATGCCCCATTCGGCGACAAGCCGGTTGCGGCGGGCCAGCGGCATCTCGGGCAGCCCCGCCCGGATCTCCTCGACCCACTCGCGCGAGGGGGCCACCGGCACCAGGTCCGGCTCGGGGAAGTACCGGTAGTCCTCGGCCTCCTCCTTCACTCGGCCCGAGGTTGTCGACCCCGTGTCCTCGTGGAAGTGGCGGGTCTCCTGGATGATCGTGCCGCCGCTGTTCAGCACGGCCGCGTGCCGCTGGATCTCGAAACGGGCCGCACGCTCCACGGAGCGAAGCGAGTTGACGTTCTTGGTCTCACTCCGCGTGCCGAACTTCTCCCGGCCGTGCGGGCGCAGCGACAGGTTCACGTCGCAGCGCATCTGCCCCATCTCCATGCGGGCTTCCGACACACCGAGCGCCTTGATGACCTCGCGCAGCTCACGCACATACGCCCGGGCGACCTCGGGAGCGCGCTCGCCCGCACCCTCGATCGGCTTGGTGACGATCTCGATGAGCGGGATGCCGGCGCGGTTGTAGTCCAGCAGCGAGTGCGAGGCGCCATGGATACGGCCGGTGGCGCCGCCCACGTGGGTCGACTTGCCGGTGTCCTCCTCCATGTGTGCGCGCTCGATCTCCACGCGGAAGGTCTCGCCGTCCTCCAGCTGTACGTCGAGGTAACCGTTGAAGGCGATCGGCTCGTCGTACTGGGAGGTCTGGAAGTTCTTCGGCATGTCCGGATAGAAGTAGTTCTTCCGGGCGAAGCGGCACCACTCGGCGATCTCGCAGTTCAGCGCGAGACCGATCTTGATCGCCGACTCGATGCCGATCGCGTTGACGACCGGGAGCGCGCCGGGCAGGCCGAGGCAGGTGGGGCAGGTCTGCGTGTTGGCGTCCTGGCCGAGTTCGGTCGAACAGCCGCAGAACATCTTGGTCTTGGTGCCGAGTTCGACATGGACCTCAAGGCCCATGACGGGGTCGTACGACGCCAGCGCGTCCTCGTACGACTCCAGGTCGGTCGTGGTGGTCACGGTGAAACTTCCCTCTCAGCCCAGCAGGACGTCGTCGTCGCCCAGCCGCTTCAGCTCGCGGTACAGGACGGCGAGGCCGGTGACGATTCCGACGGCGGCCACCGTCGCGTCGAGCAGTCGCAGCGCGTCCTGTTCGGAACGTGCCTTCTTGATCCGCTTGGCGACACCGAACGCGCCGAAGGCGGTGGTGGCGATGGACACGTACATTCCGGACTTGGACTTCTTGAAGTCCTGAGCCTTGGTCAGTGTCTTGGTCACAGCGACGGAGCCTCCTCCAGGAGCGGGTGGCCCCACCTTTCCACGAAGGCGGCCTCGACGGCGGCGCCGACCTTGTACAGACGGTCGTCCTTCAGCGCCGGGGCGATGATCTGCAGGCCGACCGGGAGGTTGTCCTCCGGGGCCAGACCGCAGGGCAGCGACATGGCCGCGTTGCCCGCGAGGTTCGTGGGGATGGTGCAGAGGTCGGCCAGGTACATCGCCATCGGGTCGTCGGCGCGCTCGCCGATCGCGAAGGCGGTGGTCGGGGTCGTCGGCGAGACGATCACATCGACGCCGGTGCCCTGCTCGAAGGCCTTCTCGAAGTCGCGCGTGATGAGCGTGCGGACCTTCTGGGCGGAGCCGTAGTAGGCGTCGTAGTAGCCGCTCGACAGGGCGTACGTGCCGAGCATGATGCGGCGCTTGACCTCGGGCCCGAAGCCCGCCTCACGGGTGAGGGAGGTGACCTCCTCGGCCGAGTGGCTGCCGTCGTCGCCGGTCCGCAGGCCGTAGCGCAGGCCGTCGAAGCGGGCGAGGTTGGACGAGCACTCGGACGGGGCGATCAGGTAGTACGCCGACAGCGCGAGGTCGAAGGACGGACAGTCCAGCTCGACGATCTCGGCGCCCAGCTCCTTGAGCAGGGCCACGGCCTCGTCGAACCGCTGGATGACGCCGGCCTGGTAGCCCTCGCCGCGGAACTGCTTGACGACGCCGACTCGCATGCCTTCGACGCTGCCGTTGCGGGCGGCTTCGACGACGGGCGGGACGGGTGCGTCGATGGAGGTCGAGTCGAGCGGGTCGTGTCCGGCGATGACCTCGTGGAGCAGCGCCGCGTCCAGGACCGTACGGGCGCAGGGCCCGCCCTGGTCGAGGGAGGACGAGAACGCCACCATGCCGTACCGCGAGACCGCGCCGTACGTCGGCTTCACGCCGACCGTGCCGGTGACGGCGGCCGGCTGGCGGATGGAACCGCCGGTGTCGGTGCCGATGGCGAGGGGGGCCTGGAAGGAGGCGAGGGCGGCGGAGGAGCCGCCGCCGGAACCGCCGGGGATCTTGGTGAGGTCCCAGGGGTTGCCGGTCGGGCCGTAGGCGCTGTTCTCGGTGGAGGACCCCATGGCGAACTCGTCCATGTTGGTCTTGCCGAGGATGACGACGTCGGCGGCCTTCAGCCGCTTGGTGAGCGTCGCGTCGTACGGCGGGATCCAGCCTTCGAGGATCTTCGAACCGACGGTCGTCGGGATGCCCTCGGTGGTGAAGATGTCCTTGAGCGCGAGCGGGACGCCGGCGAGTGGGCCTAGCTTCTCGCCCCTTTCCCGCTTCTCGTCGACGGCGCGGGCCTGGGCCAGAGCGCCCTCCCGGTCGACGTGCAGGAAGGCGTGCACCTTCTCGTCGACGGCCTCGATCCGCGCCAGGTGGGCCTCGGTGACCTGGACGGCCGTGAGTTCGCCGGACGCGATCTTCGCGGCGGTGTCGGCGGCCGTGAGCTTGATGATGGTGACGTTGTCCGTCATGGCGGTTAGTCCTCCCCCAGGATCTGCGGCACCTTGAAACGCTGCTGCTCCTGGGCCGGGGCGCCGGAGAGCGCCTGCTCGGGGGTGAGCGACGGACGGACCTCGTCCGGCCGCATGACGTTCGTCAGCGGGAGCGGGTGCGAGGTCGGCGGTACGTCTTGGTCGGCGACCTCGCTGACGCGGGCGACCGCGCCGATGATGTCGTCCAGCTGGCCCGCGAAGTGTTCGAGCTCTTCGGGTTTCAGCTCCAGACGCGCCAGCCGGGCGAGGTGGGCGACCTCCTCGCGCGTGATGCCAGGCATGCAGCGTTCCTCTGGGGTGAGTGTGTGTGGTTTGGGGCCAATCCTATGGGGCGAGGGCCGGTCGCCGTTAAACGGTTTGCCGGCCGCGCGCTCGTCACCCTCGCCGCCCCTCCCAGGCCTGGCTCTTCATGAAGTGGTTGTCGTACAGCTCCTGCACCTCCAGCAGGCTCTCCGGGGTGACTTCGCCGAGCGCGATGCGCTGGAGGTGGCGGAAGTACTCGAAGCGTTCGACGCCGGGGGTGAGGACGATGAGCAGGTCGGCGTCGGCGCCCGGTACGGCGGAGAAGGCGTGCGGTTTTCCGGGCGGGACGATCACGAGGTCGCCCGGGCCCGCGGTGACGACGTCCTCGCCGGACAGGATCTCTGCGGCGCCGTCGAGCAGGAAGAACATCTCCGCGGAGTTGTCGTGCCAGTGCGGTTTCGCACCGTCGGCGCCGTCCGTGAGGGTGACGCGCTGGGTGGACAGCGCACCGCCGGTCCGGCTGCTGTCGGCCAGCAGGCGGATGGTGGTGGGCGCGCGGCCGACGACTTCGGCCTCCGCCTCGCGGACGATCACGGACTCGTCGAACTTCGGAACGAACAGCGACATCTTCGGACCCCCGGTGCTGGTGTTGACGGCTCGGACGAGGAACGGTCAGACGAGGAACAGCAGGACGGCACTGATCAGTACAACGATCGCCGTGGCGAAGTGGATCCCGAACGCCACGGCTTTCGTGCCGCCGTTGCGCAGGACTATCAGTGTGTCGCCGAGCGGCACGACTGCCACGCACAGCATCATCCAGGCCTCGGCGTGCGCCCCGGCGAAGGCCAGCAGCGCGAGGCCGACCAGGCCGAGGGTGCCGTCCCTGAGGCCCTTGATCGTGAGGTAGGCGCCGGCGTCGCCCGCGGGGTCGGCGGGCGCGCCGTATCCGGCGGCGGCGGAGGCCGGCTGGAACAGGAACCGGTAGCCGAGGAACAGGCAGAACAGGTTGAGCACGACGGCCAGGGTGTAGGCGGTGACGGTCACGACTCTTCTCCCCATCTCTTGCCGCTAGCGGCGCTAGCGATGAGAGCGAAGCTATCAGAACGTCGACAGATTGGCTAGCGCTGCTAGAATTCCTGGCATGTCGATCCAGACGCGCCGGGAGCGCGAACGAGCGGAGCGCGAGCGGCTGATCGTCACGGCCGCGCGGGAACTGGCGGAGGCCGAGGGCTGGGACGCGGTGACGACCCGCCGGCTGGCGGCGGAGATCGAGTACAGCCAGCCGGTCCTCTACAGCCACTTCAAGGGCAAGGACGCGATCATGGCCGCGGTCGCGGTACAGGGCTGCGCAGAACTGGCGGAGGAACTGCGCACGGCGCGTACGGCGGTCAAGGGCACGCGCGAGGCGCTGGCGGCGGTCGGCGAGGCGTACGCGGCCTTCGGACGACGGCGGCCCGCGCTCTACGACGCGGTGTTCACGCACGCCGTGGATCTGCCGTTCGCCACGGACGAGGCCCCGGAGCCCTTGAAGCGGGCCTTCGGAGAACTGGCGCAGGCGGTCGAGCCGATCGCGGCCGAGGGCGAGGACGTGGGTCTGCTGACGGAGACGTACTGGGCGGGACTGCACGGCCTGGTGACCCTGATGCGCAGCGGCCGCCTGCCCGAGAGGGCACACGAGGACCGGCTGGCCCTGCTGATCGGGCATTTCACGGCGGGGGTCGGGTGAGCGCCTGAACCAGGGTGAAAGGGTGGGCGGGTGGGCGGACTACTCGTCGGTCGCCGCGGCCGGCAGCGCTGCCCGAGGCCGCTGCCACCCTCGTGATCCGCGCGCCAGCAGCCACGCCGTCGTCTCCTCGGGCGGCATCGCCGCGGCCACCAGCCACCCCTGTACGGCGTCGCAGCCCATGTCGCGCAGGCGTTCCCAGGTCTCGTCGTCCTCGACTCCCTCGGCGACGACGAGCAGGCCGAGGGAATGGGCGAGGTCGACCGTGCAGCGGACGATCTCGGCGTCCTCCGTGTCGACGGCCAGCCGGGCCACGAAGGAACGGTCGATCTTCAGCTCGCTCACCGGGAGCCGCCGCAGATGCACCAGGGACGAGTAGCCCGTGCCGAAGTCGTCCAGCGACATCTTCACGCCGTGCCCGGTCAGGGCGGCCAGCGTGTCCGCGGCTCGCTGCGGGTCCTCCAGCAGGACGTGTTCCGTTATCTCCAGTTGGAGCGCTCCCGCCGGGACCCCGTGCCGGGCCAGCCGCGCGGCGACGGAGCCCGCGAAACCGGGGGTGTGGACGTCACGCGGGGAGACGTTGACCGCGACGGGCACGAACAGTCCCTGCGCCCGCCACCGGGCCACCTGCCCGAGCGCCGTCTCCAGCACGTACTCCGTGAGGTGGGGCATCAGCCCCGACGACTCGGCGATCGCTATGAACTCGTCCGGCGGCACCTTCCCGCGCTCGGGATGCACCCAGCGGACGAGGGCCTCGAGGCCGGCCACCTGTCCGTCGAAGCGGACCTTGGGCTGGTAGTGCAACTGCACCTCGTGCGCGTCCAGCGCCCGGCGCAGGTCGCCCAGCAGGCCCAGCCGGTCCGGGGTGTTGGAGTCCCGCTTGGACTCGTACACCTCGACGCCCGTACGGTCCCGCTTCGCCTGGTACATCGCCACGTCCGCGCGCCGCAGCAAGCCCTCGGCGTCCAGTGCGTGGTCCGGGAAGACGGCGACGCCCGCGCTGGCCTCCAGCACGAGGGTGAGTCCGTCGAGGTCGAGCGGGGAGCTGAGCTCGGCCACCAGCCCGCGGGCCACCCGGGTCGCGGACGTCGTGGAGTCGGCGACCGGCAGTAAAACGGCGAACTCGTCCCCGCCGAGCCGCGCGGCCTCCGCTCCGCGCGGCAGCGCGACGCGCAGGCGGTCGGCGATCTGCAACAGCAGCCGGTCACCGGCGAGATGCCCGAGCGTGTCGTTGACCGAGCGGAAGCGGTCGAGGTCGATGAGCATCAGGGCGGACCGGGCACCGATCCGCTCGGCGTCGTCCAGCGCGGTCCAGATGCGCTCCAGCAGCCACTGCCGGTTGGGCAGCCCGGTCAGCGGGTCGCGCAGTTGCTCCTCGGCGCGGGCGCGAGCGATCCACAGGGTGGAGTCGAGGGCGATCAGCGGGATGGAGAACAGTGGCAGCAGCACCGGCTGGGCGACGGCGACCACGCAGACCAGCGGGGCGATGCCGAGCAGCGCGACCGCGACCAGTCCCTGTCTGACCAGGGCGGTACGGGCGACGGTGGGCACACCGCCGCGCGGCGCGTGCAGATACCAGAGCAGGATGCGGGTGACCAGGAGGTACGCGGTGGCGACCAGCACCACCTCGGGGGCGGTGTAGAGCGTCCAGGTGTCGGGGTTCCAGGGCGTCTCCACGGACGGCACGCGTCCGAAGGCGCCCAGCACCAGGGCTCCGGCACCGATGCCGAGGATGTCCACCGAGCCGTGCAGCACACCCTGGCGCCAGCGGTTGCGGCGGGCGACACCGACCAGCACGACGACGGTGACGCTGACCATGCCCGCGGGCACCCAGCCGTACAGCATCAGGACGGCGAGGGTGAGGGCGGCGCCGGAGCCGGTGCCGCCCCACCAGCGGGAGCGGCCGAGCATCACCAGGTGGCCGACGATGATGCCGGTCAGCACGGCCAGCGACCAGCCGACGGCGCCGGCCGGAAAGAGCGCGTGGGTCCCGGTGAACGCCCGGTAGAAACCGGCGCCGAGGACGAAGGCCGCCGACCCGACGACCGCCGCCGGCAGCGCGGGCCAGGACAGATGGCGCTCGTGTTCGGCGCCCGGCATCGCTGAGGACGCGTCGGCTGTGAGGTGCGGGGCGCGCCCGTCGGTCACGGTGTACTGTCCGGTGGCGCGCCCCTCCGCGCCCGGACGCTCCGACGGCCGCCCGGCCCCCCGGCTCGCCCGCCATGCGCCGGTGGCCCGGCGCAGCCATGAGTCAGGGGCGGCGCTCTCGGTCGGTTCCATTCCCGTCCCTCTCACAGCCGGCGGTGCCCACGCCACGCGGCCCGATGCCCGACAACCATCAACGGCACCGCGTTGGAAAACCCTTCCCCTCGCTCACCAAGAGCCAAGGGGATGCCCCGACCGCAGCTGGGCACGGCAGGTGCACACCTCAACAGTAGGCCGCAGAAGGCTTCTACGGGCAGCGGTCGTGGACGGTTGCCCGAATGCACCCCAGCCACCCTTATGCATCTGGTATGCGCCGATCGGGTGGCCTTCAACCGCTACTCCTCTGTGGGCAGTGCCACTTCGGCCGCCGCGTCCGGCCCCTGTTCCAGCAGGACGGTGAAGCCTTCCTCGTTCAGAACAGGCACCTTGAGCTGCATCGCCTTGTCAAATTTCGAACCTGGATTGTCACCTACGACCACGAAAGACGTCTTTTTCGAAACGGAACCGGTCACTTTCGCTCCGCGACTCTGCAGGGCCTCCTTGGCGCCGTCGCGGGTGAAGTGCTCAAGGGTGCCGGTGACCACGACGGTCAGTCCTTCGAGCGGCCGCGGCCCCTCGTCCTCGCCCGAACCCTCGTCCTCCATGCGGACTCCGGCCGCGCGCCACTTGCGGAGGATCTCCTGGTGCCACTCCTCGGCGAACCATTCCTTGAGGGAGGCGGCGATGATCCCGCCCACGCCGTCCGTGCTCGCCAGCTCCTCCTCCGTGGCCTGCTCGATGCGCTCGATCGAACGGAACTCGCGGGCGAGCGCCTCCGCGGCGACCGGGCCGACGTGACGGATCGACAGGCCGGTGAGGACGCGGGCGAGCGGGCGCTCCTTGGCCGCGGCGATGTTCTCCAGCATGGCAACCGCGTTCTTCTTCGGCTCGCCCTGCTGGTTGGCGAAGACCGTGGCGATCTTCTCCTCGCCGGTCTTCGGGTCGCGCTTGGGCAGCCCGCTGTCCTGGTCGAGGACGTACGCCCTGATGGGCAGCAGTTGCTCGATGGTGAGGTCGAAGAGGTCGCCCTCGTCGTGCAGCGGCGGGTCGGCCGGCTCCAGCGGCTTGGTCAGGGCGGCCGCGGCGACGTATCCGAAGTGCTCGATGTCCAGCGCCTTGCGGCCCGCGAGGTAGAACAGCCGCTCACGCAACTGGGCCGGGCAGGCGCGGGCGTTCGGGCAGCGCAGGTCGACGTCGGCCTCCTTCATCGGCCTGAGCGGCGTACCGCACTCGGGGCATTCGGCCGGCATCACGAACGCGCGCTCGCTGCCGTCGCGCAGGTCGACGACCGGACCGAGGATCTCCGGGATGACCTCACCGGCCTTGCGCAGCACCACGGTGTCGCCGATGAGGACGCCCTTCGCCTTGACGACGTCCTGGTTGTGCAGGGTGGCGAACTCGACCTCCGAGCCGGCCACCGTGACCGGCTCGACCTGGGCGTACGGGGTGACCCGGCCCGTGCGGCCCACGCCGACGCGGATGTTGATGAGCTTGGTGTTGACCTCCTCGGGCGCGTACTTGTACGCGATCGCCCAGCGCGGTGCGCGGGAGGTGGAACCGAGGCGTCCCTGGAGGGGGATCTCGTCGAGCTTGACGACGACGCCGTCGATCTCGTGTTCCACGGAGTGGCGGTTCTCGCCGTAGTAGGCGATGAACTCCCGTACGCCGTCGAGGCCGTCGACCACCTTGTTATGCCGGGAGGTGGGCAGGCCCCAGGTCCTCAGCAGGTCGTAGCCCTGGGACAGGCGGGTGAGCCCCTCGAAGCCCTCCAGGACGCCGATGCCGTGGACGACCATGTGCAGGGGGCGGGTGGCGGTGACGCGGGGGTCCTTCTGGCGCAGTGAACCGGCCGCCGCGT
This sequence comes from Streptomyces sp. NBC_00461, assembly GCF_036013935.1. Lineage (NCBI taxonomy): Bacteria > Bacillati > Actinomycetota > Actinomycetes > Kitasatosporales > Streptomycetaceae > Streptomyces > Streptomyces sp. NBC_00461. Next base: position 6,864,286 of record NZ_CP107902.1, on the reverse strand, counting down.
TGCGCGGGTTGGCGAAGGGCTTGTCGCCGGCCTCCACCAGCCGGGCGTTCAGCTCCTCGAACTTCTCCATCGGGAAGTACACCTCGCCGCGGATCTCGACGAGGTCGGGAACCTTGTCACCCTTCAGCCGGTCCGGAATCTCCGCGATCGTCCGGACATTGGGCGTGATGTCCTCACCGGTGCGGCCGTCGCCGCGGGTAGCCGCGCGCGTGAGGCGGCCGTGCTCGTAGGTGAGGTTGACGGCGAGGCCGTCGACCTTGAGCTCGCACAGCAGGTGGTAGCCGGATCCGCCGACGTCCCTGGCGACGCGCTCGCCCCAGGCTGCTAGCTCCTCGTCGCTGAAGGCGTTGTCCAGGGAGAGCATCCGGGAGCGGTGCTCGACGGAGGTGAACTCCGTCTCGTAGGCCCCCGCGACCTTCTGGGTCGGTGAGTCCGGGGTGCGCAGCTCCGGGTACTCCTCCTCCAGCGCCTCCAGGGAGCGCAGGAGTTTGTCGAAGTCCGCGTCGCTGACGACCGGGGCGTCGTTCACGTAGTACCGGAAGCGGTGCTCCTCGATCTGCTCAGCGAGCTTGGCGTGCTTCTCCCGTGCCTCGGCGGGCACCGTCGTCTCCGCTTGCTTGTCGCCGGCCACCGTTGTGTCCTCCCGTTACTCTGGGTTGTCCGCGAGGGATCTCGCCGCCCGGACGCAGTGGGCGAGCGCCCTGCGTGCGTAATCCGGGGAGGCCCCCGCGAGTCCGCACGACGGCGTGATCGTGACCGCCTCCGCGAGAAGCCCCGGTTGCAGCCCCAGCCTGCGCCACAGCGTCCTGACACCCATGACGCTACCGGCAGGGTCTGACAACGGGCCGTCCGTCCCCGGCACGACACCGGCGAAGAGCCGGGTCCCCCCTTCCACCGCCTCGCCGATCGTGTCGTCGTCACGCTCGGTGAGAAGCGAGAAGTCGAAGGAGATCGCCGTCGCGCCCGCCCGGCGCAGCAGGGCGAACGGGACATCCGGTGCGCAGGAGTGGACCACGGCCGGGCCGTCGCTGTGAACCCCGATGACGTCGCGGAGCGTGGCCTCGACGACCTGGCGGTCGACAGCGCGGTGGGTGCGGTAGCCGCTGGCGGTCTTCACATGGCCGCGGAGTACGGAGGTGAGGGAGGGTTCGTCGAGCTGGAGGACGAGTTGGGCTCCGGGGACGCGTCGCCGCATCTCCTCCAGGTGCAGGCGCAGGCCCTCGGCGAGGGAGCCGGCGAGGTCACGGCGGGCGCCGGTGTCGGACAGTGCCGACTCGCCGTTCCTCAGCTCCAGCGCGGCGGCCAGCGTCCAGGGCCCCACGGCCTGCACCTTGAGCGGGCCCGCGTACCCCTGCGTGAACTCCTCCAGCGCGTCGAGGTCCTCGCCGAGCCAGGACCTGGCGCGCTTGGTGTCCCGCCCCGGCCGGTCCCCGATCCGCCAGCCGCTGGGCTCCACGCGCGCGTACAGCTCGACGAGCAGCCCTGCGGTCCGTCCGATCATGTCGGCGCCGGGGCCTCGGGCGGGCAGCTCGGGCAGGAACGGGAAGTCCTCGCAGCTGCCGGTGACCGTCTTGGCGGCCTCGCGGGCGTCGCCCCCGGGCATGGAGCCGACACCGGTGGCGGCACCGAAACTGAATCCGGTCACCGTCCCGGCCTCACCGTCAGGTCGTTGACCTCTGCGTCCCTCGGCAGGTCGAGGGACATCACGATCGTCGTCGCCACCGACTCGGGGTCGATCCACTGCGAGGCGTCGTACTCCTTGCCCTCCTGCTGGTGGACCTTGGCCTGCATGGGGCTCGCCGTGCGGCCCGGGTAGACCGAGGTGACGCGGACGCCGCTGTCGTGCTCCTCGGCTCGCAGCGAGTCCGCGAGCGCCTTCAGGCCGTGCTTCGACGCCGCGTACGCCGACCATTCGGCGCTCGCCCGCAGGCCCGCTCCCGAGTTCACGAACACCACATGCCCGTGCGCCGCCCGCAGTTGGGGCAGGAGGTGACGGGTCAGCTCGGCCGGGGCGATGAGGTTGACGTTGAGCTGGTGACGCCAGGCCTTCGGGGTCAGTTCACCCACCGGGCCCAGGTCGACCACCCCCGCGATGTGCAGCAACGAGTCCACGCGGTCGGGCAGGGACTGGTGGGAGAAGGCCCAGCTCAGCCTGTCCGGGTCGGCCAGATCGCCCACCAGCGTCCTCGCCCCGGGGAACTCGGCGGCCAGCTCCTTCGCGCGGCCCGCGTCGCGCGCGTGCAGCACGAGTTCGTCCCCGCGCGCGTGGAGGCGGCGAGCGACGGCCGCGCCGATGCCGGAGCCCGCCCCGGTGATCACATGTGTAGCCATGTCCGCCATGCTCGCATCACGCCGGGGTCATGCGACGCCCCGGCTCTCCTCCAGGTAGGCCAGCGCGCCCACCGGCTCCTCCGCGAAGAACACCAGGTCGGTGAGCGGACGGGGCAGGAACCCCTCGTCGTCCATGCGCCGGAACTGCTCCTTGAGGCCGTCGTAGAAGCCCGCGGTGTTGAGCAGGACGACGGGCTTGTCGGTGTGCCCGTGCTTCTTCAGTTCGAGGATCTCGGTGGCCTCGTCGAGTGTTCCCGTGCCGCCCACCATGATCACCACGGCGTCGGCCTTCTCCAGGAGCAGCCTTTTGCGCTCGGCGAGGTCACGAGCGATCACCATCTCGTCCGCGCCCTGCCGTGCCTTGGCCGCGAGGAAGTCCACGGAGACCCCGCACAGCCGCCCTCCCGCCTCCTGCACGCCGTCGGCGACCACTTTCATCAGACCGACGTCCGAACCGCCCCACACGAGCGTGTGCCCGCCCTTGCCCAGCAGTTTCGCGAAGTCACGCGCGGGGCGCGTGTAGCGGTCGTCGAGGTCGGCGGCGGAGAGAAACACGCAGATTCGCATGAGGTCACGGTACGCGGGAAGAACCGGGCGGCCCCGAGCGCTGTGCGGGTATGGCCGAAGGACACACGATCACCATCGAGCAGGACGACCAGCACGTGCGCGTGGTGCACGGCGACCAGGTTCTGGCGGAGAGCGACCGGGCTCTCGTGCTGCGCGAGACGGGCTGTCCGGTGCGGTACTACATCCCGCCCGAGGACGTCCGCCTCGACCTGCTGACGCCGTCCGACACGCACACGTACTGCCCGTTCAAGGGCACCGCCTCCTACTGGTCGACCCCGGACGCGGCAGACCTCGTCTGGGGCTACCCCGATCCCAAGCCCGACGTCGCCGGGATCAAGGACCACTTCTGCTTCTACGAAGTGGAAGTGTCGTGAGCGATTGAGCGCGACTAATCCCCTGTGGTGGGGCAGTCTCCAGAGGCATGGACAAGAAGACCACTTCACGCGACGGCACGTCCGTCGCGTATGAACGGACCGGACAGGGCCCGGCGGTCATCCTGGTGAGCGGAGCGATGTCTACGGGCGCCACGGTGGCGCCCCTCGCCGGGCTCCTCTCGGACCGCTTCAGCGTCATCGCCTACGACCGCCGCGGCCGCGGTGGCAGCGGCGACACGGCGCCCTACGCGGTGGCCCGCGAGGTCGAGGACCTGGCCGCGCTCATCGACGTGGCGGGCGGTGAGGCGTCGCTCTACGGCATCTCGTCGGGCGGCGCGCTCGTCCTGGAGGCGGCGGCGAGCGGGCTGCCGGTGCGTCAGGTCGCGGTGTACGAGGTGCCGTTCGTCGTCTACGAAGGTGGCGCGGAGCGGCTCGCCGAGTACACCGAGCACCTCACCGAGGCGCTCGGGGACGGCCGGCGCGGGGACGCGGTCGAGCTGTTCCTGCGGCTGACGGGCATGGCCGAGGAGATGATCCAGGGTGCCCGCCGGGCCCCCATGTGGGCGGGCATGGAGGCCATCGCGCCGAGTCTCGCGTACGACAACGCCGTGATGGGCGGCGGTCTGGTGCCGCGGGCGCGGCTGGCCTCGATCGGCGTGCCCGTCCTGTCCGCCGCGGGCTCCGTGAGCCCCTCCTGGCTGCGTGAGGCCGCCCGGGCCGTGGCCGAAACGGCACCCCAGGGGACGTACCGGACCCTGGAGGGCCAGACCCACATGGTCGATCCCAATGTACTCGCGCCGGTGCTGGCGGAGTTCTTCTCGTCGGCGCCCTAGGTGTTCTGTCTCAGAGTCAGGCTCACTTGGCCTTGTGGCAAGATCGCGGGATGCTACGACTAACCGACTTCATCATCGACTGCCCGGACACGATGAAGCTGGCAGCCTTCTACTCCGAGGTGACGGGGCTCCCGGTCAAGGAGGGCAGTAACGGGAACTGGGCCGGTATCCAGTTCGGCGAGATCGAACTGGCCTTCATCCAGGTGGAGGACTACCGCGCCCCGCAGTGGCCCGACGGCGAGCACCCCAAGCAGTTCCACCTCGACTTCGAAGTCGACGACGTCGAGGCCGAACAGCGCCGCGTCCTGGCCCTCGGCGCGACCCTGCAGCGGGACTGCACCGGCCCCGACGGCTACGGCTTCCGCGTCTACACCGACCCCATCGGCCACCCCTTCTGTCTCTGCCGCAACAAGGGTGTTGTCTGGACCGATCAGGGCCCCAGCTGGCCCAAGCACGACTAGAAGGTCGATGAAGATCTTGGTGAGGGGCTGTCCGGCCGTGGGGCCGGGCAGCCCCTCTTCTAGCCGACGGCCGCCGTCGCGCGCGTGGTCGAGGCGATCGTCGCCGAACCCACCACGCGCGTGCCGTCGTACAGCACGATCGCCTGTCCGGGGGCGACGCCGCGGACCGGCTCCGTGAACGACACCTCCAGGGTGGCGTCGACCAGTTCGGCGGTGACCTCGGTCTCGCCGCCGTGGGCGCGCAGCTGGGCCGTGTAGGTGCCGGAGCCGGACGGGGCGGTGCCGCACCAGCGGGGCTTGATCGCGGTCAGCCCGGTCACGTCCAGGGCGGCGGCCGGGCCGACCGTCACCGTGTTGTTCACCGGCGAGATGTCGAGGACGTAGCGCGGCTTGCCGTCGGGTGCCGGGGTGCCGATACGCAGGCCCTTGCGCTGGCCGATGGTGAAGCCGTACGCGCCCTCGTGCGTGCCCAGCTTGGCGCCGGACTCGTCGACGATGTCGCCCTCGTGCGTGCCCAGCCGGTTCGCGAGGAAGCCCTGGGTGTCGCCGTCGGCGATGAAGCAGATGTCGTGCGAGTCGGGCTTCTTGGCGACCGCGAGACCGCGGCGCTCGGCCTCCGCGCGGATCTCGCCCTTGGTGGTCACCGTGTCACCCAGCGGGAAGAGCGCGTGCGCCAGCTGCTTCTCGTCCAGGACGCCGAGGACGTACGACTGGTCCTTGGCCATGTCGGAGGCACGGTGCAGTTCGCGCGTGCCGTCCGGGTTCACGACGACCTGGGCGTAGTGGCCGGTGCAGACGGCGTCGAAGCCGAGGGCCAGGGCCTTGTCGAGCAGCGCGGCGAACTTGATCTTCTCGTTGCAGCGCAGGCAGGGGTTCGGGGTGCGCCCCGCCTCGTACTCGGCGACGAAGTCCTCGACCACGTCCTCGCGGAAGCGGTCGGCGAGGTCCCAGACGTAGAACGGGATGCCGATGACGTCCGCGGCGCGGCGGGCGTCACGCGAGTCCTCGATGGTGCAACAGCCACGCGCGCCCGTGCGGAACGACTGCGGGTTCGCGGACAGCGCCAGGTGGACACCGGTCACGTCGTGGCCGGCTTCCGCCGCCCGGGCGGCGGCGACGGCTGAATCCACTCCGCCGGACATGGCGGCGAGTACACGAAGGGGGCGGAAGGGCTGCGGGGTGTCAGTCATAGCCCTTCAAGGGTAAGGGCCACGGGAACCGAAGCCCACGAGTATCCGTTGGTGATCACATGGGGGCGAAGAAGAGCGACTCGGACCGGCGCATCGGGCGCCGTGCGCTGCTGCTGGGCGGGGCGGCGGCCGCCGTCGGCACCGCCGTGCTGGCGCGCGAGGAGCTGTCGCACCTGTGGTGGCGGCTGCCGGGGGTGGAGAAGCCGCGGGTGCCGGGTGCGGTCGACTTCCGGGACGCCCGCTGGGTGGCGGCCTCCTCGGCGAACTACCGGCGGGCCGACCGGCCGGACGACTACTCGATAGACCGGGTGGTCATCCATGTCACCCAGGGCAGCTTCGCGAGCGCGGTCAAGGTCTTCCAGGATCCGGGCCACCAAGCAGCGGCCCACTACATCGTCCGCAGGGACGGGCACATCACGCAGATGATCCGCGAGCTGGACGTGGCGTTCCACACGGGCAACCGGGAGTACAACGAACGCAGTGTCGGCATCGAGCACGAGGGCTTCGTGGAGCGCGCGTCGTCGTTCACGGACGCGATGTACACGAACTCCGCGCGGCTGACGGCCGGGATATGCGGGCGCTACAGCATACCCGTCGACCGGGAGCACATCATCGGGCATGTGCAGGTGCCGGGCACGGACCACACCGACCCTGGGCCGCACTGGGACTGGGACCGGTACATGAAGCTCGTACACCAGGCTTCGTCGACGAAGTCCTGAATCGCCCCTCAGGTCAGCCCCGCGGCGCGGGCGCGCTCGACCGCGGGGCCGATCGCCTTCGCCAGGGCCTCGATGTCCGCCTCCGTGGAGGTGTGGCCGAGGGAGAAGCGCAGGGTGCCGCGGGCCAGGTCGGGGTCGGTGCCGGTGGCCAGCAGTACGTGGCTGGGCTGCGCGACGCCCGCGGTGCAGGCGGAGCCGGTGGAGCACTCGATGCCCTGGGCGTCCAGGAGCAGCAGCAGGGAGTCGCCCTCGCAGCCCGGGAACGTGAAGTGGGCGTTGGCCGGGAGGCGGTCCACCGGGTCGCCGCCGAGGATCGCGTCGGGGACGGCCGTACGGACCGCCTCGACCAGGCCGTCGCGCAGGGCCCCGATCTCCCGCGCGAACCACTCGCGCTGCTCCGCGGCCAGCCGGCCGGCCACCGCGAAGGAGGCGACGGCGGGGACGTCGAGGGTGCCGGAGCGGACATGGCGCTCCTGGCCGCCGCCGTGCAGGACGGGCACGGGGGTGTACTCGCGGCCGAGGAGCAGCGCTCCGATGCCGTACGGGCCGCCGATCTTGTGGCCCGAGACCGTCATCGCGGCGAGGCCGGAGGCGGCGAAGTCGACGGGGACCTGGCCGAAGGCCTGGACGGCGTCGGCATGCAGCGGGACGCCGAACTCCCGTGCCACGTCGGCGAGTTCGCGCACCGGCGTGATGGTGCCGATCTCGTTGTTCGCCCACATCACGGTCGCGAGGGCCACGTCGTCGGGGTTGCGGGCGACAGCCTCGCGCAACGCTTCGGGGTGGACGCGTCCGTACGGGTCGACCGGGAGGTACTCGACGGTGGCGCCCTCGTGGTCGCCGAGCCAGTGGACGGCGTCGAGGACGGCGTGGTGCTCGACGGGGCTGGCGAGAACGCGGGTGCGGGCCGGGTCGGCGTCGCGGCGGGACCAGTACAGGCCCTTCACCGCGAGGTTGTCGGCCTCGGTGCCGCCGGAGGTGAGAACGACCTCGCTGGGGCGGGCGCCGAGCGCTTCGGCGAGGGTCTCGCGGGCCTCCTCGACGGTGCGGCGGGCCTGCCGGCCGGAGGCGTGGAGGGAGGAGGCGTTGCCCGTGACGCTCAGCTGGGCGGTCATCGCCTCGACTGCCTCGGGGAGCATCGGGGTGGTCGCGGCGTGGTCGAGGTAAGCCATGGTGGGGCCGATTCTACGGGGCCGCCGCCACCGGCAGTGCGCCGAGGCCGGGCGGCTCGGCGGCCGAACCCCGTCGTCCTCGGGGAGGCCGGCCGTCGTTCATGGTGTGCGCCTCGGGCTCACAGGTTCCAGGAGACCGTGTTGGCCATCTGCATGGAGATCACCAGGACCACCAGGTCGGCCACGCCCAGCCCCATGCCCAGGAACGCGCGGCCGCGGCGGGTGGTGCCGCGCCACAGGGCGACCGAGGCCAGGATGATCGCGACGGGGCCGAGGAAGACGTTGAGCACGAGGAGGCCGAGGAGGCCGAGGATGAAGGACGCGACGGCCATGCCGTCGGCGTCGCGGGCGGGGGTGCGGGTGGTGTCGGTGCGGCTCGTGGCCGGGGCGGTGAGTTGCATCGTGCTCAGCTCCAGGGTGTCGGGTCGGGCGGTCGGTGGCGGTGCGCGGTGGGTCAGTTGGCCGAGGTGCGGCGGCTGTGGCGCTCGCGGGCGGCGAAGATGCCGAGCCAGACGGCGATGCCGACGGCGACGAGGGCGGTGACGGTCAGCGGCGCGTGGGCCACGGTGCCCAGGACTACGCCGAGCAGCATGAGTGCGGCGACGAGGAACAGCATGGGATTCGATCCCCCTCCGGCGTCCCGCGGGGACGCCTCTCGTGACATTTCGGTGAACGCTTGTAGTAACACTTGTTCACTGACTTGAGAGTCTAGCGCGCCTGAGGACTTTTCAATTCCGGAGAACAGTTGTTAACTGGATGACATGAGTCACACCCTCGGTATCCGGCAGGTCCAGAAGCAGAAGACCCGACAGGCGCTCCTGGACGCGGCGTTGGGCCTGCTGGAGGAGCAGAGCCTGAGCAGTCTGGGCCTGCGCGAGGTCACCCGCGCCGTCGGCGTCGCCCCGACCGCCTTCTACCGCCACTTCCGCTCCACGGCGGACCTGGGCGTGGCCCTGGTCGAGGAGGCGCTGGGCAGCCTGCACCCCATGATCCGGACGACGGTGACCACGGCCGACTCCAGCGAGGAACGCATCGTGCGCGCCGTCGAGTTGATCGCCGGCCATGTGGACGCGTACCCCGCTCACGTCCGTTTCATCGCCCGTGAGCGGCACAGCGGGGTCCAGCCGGTGCGGGAGGCCATCCGGGAGCAACTGGCCCGGTTCGCCGAGGAGGTGAGGGCCGAGCTGGCCAAGGACGACGAGTCCGCGGGCTGGGACGACGACGACCTGCTCATGCTGGCCCATCTGTACGTGGACCAGATGCTGATCACGGCATCCCTGTTCCTGGAGGCGCTGGAGGGTCCGGAGGAGGAACGCGCGCGGGTCGCGCACGTCGCGACCCGGCAGATGCGGCTGATCAGCATCGGACGGCACCACTGGACCGGCTGAGCCCGACACCCGTGCGACCTGGCGACCTGGCGACCTGGCGACCTGGCGACCTGGCGACCTGGCGATACTCAGGGGCGGCACCCCCGTTCAAGGGAGTGCGGCCCCTGTCGTACGACGCTTGGGGTCAGTTCTTGGCCGCCTGCGCGGTCGGAGCGCCGCTGGGTGCGGCGCCGCCTCCGCCGGGACCACCCTGACCGCCGCCGCAGCCGCCGCCCTGCCCGCCTCCGCCAGCGCCGCCCCGACTACCGCGCGCCGCGGCACCCGCGCTGGGCGCACCACTGGGCGCACCGCTGGGCATGCCCGAGGGGGCGCCGGACGGCCTGGCGGTCGCCTTGCCGGTGGGGGCGCCCGAAGGTGCACCCGAAGGGGCGCCCGACCGCTTGGCGGTCGCGTTGCCGGTCGGTGCCTGGCAGGCCTGCCGCTGCCCGGAGTTGCCGCTGTTCGAGGACGACGACGAGTCGCCCGAGCCGCAGGCCGCCAGGACCAGGGGCGAGAGCGCCAGGAGGGCGACTGCGGGGACGAGACGCACGCTCTTCATGAGAAACAACTCCACGGAAGGTGAGGGAACCTTGAGGCGGACACTCAATCAACGGCGCTTAGGGCTTCCTTGGGGCCGCCCTGTCCCCGGCCTGTGACCCGGGTAAAGCCAATCTCAAGACACCGCGCCGACCTGCGACTTCACACCGGCCCGTCGTCCACTCGCTGGTACAACTCCGTGACACGAGCGGCCGCCGCGGCCACTTCCTCGCGTACCTCGGGCGGCGAGAGGACCTCGACCCGATCGGAGAACGCGAGCAGTTGGCGGGCCTCGCGGGCGACGCCGTACGACAGCCGCACGGTCACCCACTCGCTCGCGCCGTCGTCGTCGGGGAGCCCCGCGAGCTGTGAGGCGTTCAGCCGCAGGAACATGTCGAGGCGGTCGCGCCGCACGCGGACGGTGACGTCGAGCCCGCCGGGGCGCTCCTCCACCTGGCGGCGCAACACCTCCCAGACGTCGGCGAGTTCGACGCCGGGCCGCCGCTTCACCCGGTCGTCCAGGACGGCGGCGGACCGCACCCGGTCGGCGCGGAACAGCTGCGGTTTCGTGCGGCGGTCGGCGACGAGGTACCAGACGCCCGCCTTCGACACGAGGCCGTACGGATCGACGGTGTACGTCCGCGCTTCCTGCTGCCCGCTGTGCCGGTAGCGCAGCCGCAGCCGGCGGTCGGTGAAGACGGCGTCCTGGAGGGTGTCCAGGTCGACGGCGGGCTGTGGGCCGCCCTTCCAGCGCGTGGCGTCGACGAGGATGCGCCGGGAGGTCACCTCGGCGGCCGGGCGGTACGGCGCCGGCAGCGCGGCCATCACCTTGCGCAGCGCCGAGCCGAGCGCCGTGTCCAGGCCGAGCGCGGCGTGCGCGCCCTGTGCGGCCAGGATGAACAGGGCCCGGGACTCGTCGGCGGTCAGCCCCGTGACGTCCGTACGGAACCCGGCGAGCAACTCGATGCCGCCGTGTCGCCCGCGTTCGGCGTAGACCGGGACGCCGGCGGCCGACAGTGCCTCGACGTCGCGGTAGATGGTGCGCACGGACACCTCCAGCCGCCCGGCGAGTTCATGCGCGGGGACGCGGCCGCGGGTCTGCAGGAGCAGCAGGATCGAGAGCAGGCGATCGGACTTCACGGCACCAGAATCCCGCCGGTCGAGGACCGCGGCAAATGTTGACGGGAACTGTCAGGTTATGCGGCGACTCTCTCCTCACAGCCCACGACAGAGAGGCCCCTTGTGAACGCCATCGACCCCCGCCCCGTGTACGCCCGCGCCACCGAGCAGGCGGCGACGCTCATCGCGACCGTACGCCCCGAGCACCTGACCGGCCGGACCCCCTGTACCGAGTTCGACGTCCGCACACTGCTCAGCCATGTCGTCGGCGGCACCCTGCGCATCGCGGTCGTCGGCGAGGGCGGCGACGGGCTCGCCGTGCACCCCTTCGCCGACGGGGTGGCGGACGACGGCTGGACGGCCGCGTACGACGAGGCCCGCACGCGAGTGCTCAAGGCATGGTCGGGCGACGACCGCATGGCGGCCCCGGTCCGCGTGCCCTGGGGCGAGGTCCCGGGGCACGCCGCCCTGTCGGGCTACGTCATGGAACTGGTCACCCACACCTGGGACCTCTCCGAGTCCCTCGGTCACCCGCTCGAACTCGACCCGGAGCTGGCCGACTTTGCCCTCACCACGGCCCGCCGCGTGCTGCCCGCCCCGGACCGCGACGAACGCACCCCGTTCGCCTCGGTCCGGCCCACCCCCGAAGGGGCGGATGTCTACGGGCAGTTGGCGGCCTGGCTGGGGCGGGAACTGCTCACCCGAGCCTGACCCGTGCCAGCTGGCGGGACTGCGCGACCAGGCGGTCGGCGCTGTCCCAGACCTCCGCGTCCTCCTCCAGGAAGCCGCCGGCGAGGTTGCGGGTGGTGATCGAGACGCGCAGGGGGCCGGGGGCCGGGCGGCAGCGGACGTGGACCGTGAGCTCCACCGTGGGCACCCAGCCCTTCAGGCCGATCTCGAAGGCGGTGGGCGGAAGCGCGTCCACCGCCAGGAGGAGCGAGAAGGGGTCGGCGTCGCGGCCGTCGGCGAGGCCGAACCAGGCACGCATCTCGCCCTTGCCCGACGGCGCTCCGAGCGCCCAGCCCAGGGTCGACGGGTCGATCTTGATCATCAGGCGGTCGGCGATGGCCGAGCTGCCGGACACCGGCGCCGGGCCGTCCTGGGGACCGAAGCACTGGTCCGGCGACGGGATCACGGACGGCTGAGCCGTCGTACGGACGTCGTCGGGCAGGGCGTCCAGGTCACCGTAGGAGGCAAGGACGCGGATGCGTTCCACCTCGCGGCCCTGCTCGTCGTACTGGAAGAGCGAGGCCTGGCCGGTCGACAGGGTGCGGCCGGTGCGGACGACGTCGGTGCGGACGACCGCCGGGCCCGGCTGGGACGCGGTGAGGTAGTGCGCCGAGATCGTGAAGGGGTCGGAATGCGGCAGGGCGTCCGCGAGCGCACGGCCCAGGACGGCCAGCAGATAGCCGCCGTTCACGGCGTTGATGATGGTCCAGCCGGCGGACAGGTCGATGTCGTACACACCGGGCGCGCGCGGGGTGAGCGCGGTGTCCCGGTCGAACTCGCTGTCGCCGATGGCGGCCCGGACGGCCGGTGCTGAAGCTGCTTCTGGCATGCCTGAACAGTATAATGGGAAATTACTAAGCGGTAGCTTTTGGAGTTACGGACGGATGAACAGAGCCGTTCGGCCGTCCTCCCGAGTGAGGTTCCGGCAATTTCTTGGTAAGTGTCCGCACTCGTCCTCAACCCGGGCGCCCCTGTCCCTCTCTATGGGGGCATGAGCCTCACCGGGACTCCGTTCCTCTACACGCTGATCGTGCTCTTCGCGATCGCACTGATACTGCCGCTCGTCCTGTGGTCACGGATCCACGGACCGAAAGCCCTGCGTACGGCGGGCCGGATGCTGATGCTGCTGTTCGCCCAGGGGACGGCGGTCGCGTTGGTCTTCGTGCTCGTCAACAACGCCAACAGCCTGTACGACAACTGGGCCGACCTGCTCGGCACGGGCAACCATGTGCAGCAGGCGGCCAATCTGGGTGCCGACGGCACCGGCGGAATAGCTCTCAAGCGCCTGCCCAAGGTCAAGCAGGACTTCGCGCCGGCGACCGGGCCGGGAATGAACGGCGTGCGCGAGACCCAGCTCAAGGGCCGCGTCTCCGGCGTGAACGCCGAGGTCTACGTCTGGCTGCCGCCCCAGTACGACCAGCCCGCCTACCGTCACCACAAGTTCCCCGTGGTCGAGCTGCTGCCGGGCTACCCGGGCTCGGCGAAGGCGTGGTTCGGTTCGATGAAGGCGACCCGGCAGCTGGCCCCGCTGATGCAGAGCGGTCAGGTCGCGCCGTTCATCCTGGTCGCCCCGCGCACCAACCTGCTGGCCGGGGTCGACACGGGCTGCGCGAACATCCCGGGCCAGGTCAACGCGGACAGCTGGCTGAGCATAGACGTACCGAAGATGGTCATGGACAACTTCCGCGCCCAACCCGCCCCCAGGGGCTGGGCGGTCGCCGGGTACTCGGCCGGGGCGCACTGCGCGGTCAAGCTGGCGGTGGCGCACCCGGACCGCTACATGGCCGCGATCAGCATGTCCGGCTACAACGACCCGATCGGCGAACGCAACTCGCTCGCCGCGCAGAACCCGACGGTCAGGGCCGAGAACAACCCCTACCTGCTGCTGAAGAAGTCCCCCACCCCGCCGCGGATCGCCCTGTACGTCTCCGGACAGCCGCGCGACGGCTACGAGGCCGCCGTCGCCCTCGAACAGAGCGCGAAGGCACCGACGACCGTGCACGTCATCTTCATCCCGAAGAGCGCGGGCGGGCACAACATGGCGCTGTGGCGGCCGCAGGTGGTCCCGTCGTTCCGCTGGCTCTCCGTGGAAATGGGCCAGCATCACGCCCGGGCCCACGGCGCTACTCCTCGCGCACCGTCGAGCGCCGGTTCCACGCACGCGGCGCTCGCCAGTGGTACTTCATCGCGAGCAGGCGCAGGACGAAGGCGGTGAGGGCCGCGAGCCCGCCCGTGAGCGGGGTGAGGGCGTCGTAGCGGATGCACAGGACGGCCATGGTGGCACCGACGATCGCCGGGACCGCGTACAGGTCGCGGTCCCAACGCAGCAGCGAGGGCACCTCGTTGGCGAGCACGTCGCGCAGGACACCGCCGCCGACGGCGGTGGCGAGGCCGAGGGTCGCCGACTGGGTGAGGCCGAGCCCGTACTCGTACGCCTTCGTCGTCCCGGCGACGCAGAACAGGCCGAGGCCGGCCGCGTCGAAGACGTTCACCCCGGCCTGGATGCGTTCCACGTGCGGGTGGAGGAAGAAGACGAGAAGGGCGGCGAACAGCGGGGTGACGAAGTAGCCGAAGTCCGTGAAGGCGGCGGGCGGTACGGCGCCGATGATCAGGTCACGGAACAGCCCTCCGCCCAGCGCGGTGGCCTCGGCGAGCACGGCGATGCCGAAGACGTCGAAGTTCTTGCGGACGGCCAGCAGCGCGCCGGAGATGGCGAACACGAAGATGCCGACGAGGTCGAGCGTGTGCTGGACGGAGGGGCTGAACAGTTGCTGAAGCACCCCACATTCTACTCAGGGGTCACTACAGGGCCGGCTTGCCCGTGGTGAAGAGCCACTTCTGGAAGAGGTCGTCGAGCTTCTGCCCGGAGACCTTCTCGGCGAGCTTGATGAACTCGGCGGTGTTGGCGTTGCCGTAGCGGTGGAGCTTCGTCCACGTCGGCAACAGCTTGAAGAACGCCTTGTCCCCGATGCGCTCGCGCAGCGCCTGCAGGGTCATCGCGCCGCGCTGGTAGACCGCTGACGCGAACATGGTGTCGCGCTGCGGGTCGGCGACGACGGTCTGCCAGAAGGCGTTGTCGGCCGGGCGGGAGTTGTAGCCGGCCAGGAACGAGTCGTGGGCACTGCGGGTGCCCTGGTGCTCGGCCCACAGCCACTGCGCGTACGTGGCGAAGCCCTCGTTGAGCCAGATGTCCTTCCAGTGCTCGACCGAGACGGAGTCGCCGAACCACTGGTGGGCCAGCTCGTGCACGATCGTCGTCTCGTTGCGCACGGCCGAGTAGGCGGGCTTGCTCTGCACCTCCAGCGAGAACCCGGCCTCCGGCATGTCGTCGACGATCGCGCCGGTCTCCTCGAAGGGGTACGGCCCGAAGACCTGCGACCAGTAGTCGGTTGCCGCGGCGGTCACGGCGTACACGTCGACGCTGTTGCTGTTCGCGAGCACGGGGTCGATGGCGACGTAGATCGGGATCCCGGAGGGCGTCCTGCCGGTCTTCACGTCGAACTTCCCGATGGTGGCGGTCGCGAGGTAGGTCGCCATGGGCCGGCTCTCGCGCCAATGGGCGTACGTCGAACCGCCCTTGTCGTACGTCGAGACCAGCCGACCGTTGGAGACGCCCGTCAGGCCCTTGGGGGCCTTGATGCGTATGTCGTACGTGGCCTTGTCGGAGGGGTGGTCGCTGGAGGGGAACCAGGTGGAGGCGGCGTTGGGTTCGCAGGCGACGAAGACACCGTCGGCTGTCTTCATCCATCCGTAGTCGGAGCCGAAGACGATGGGGCCGGAGAGGGCTTCGGGGACGCCGCCGTAGGTGACGGTGACCGTGAAGTCGTGGCCCTTGTGGAGGGAGTCGCGCGGGGTGATGTGCAGTTCGTCGCCGTCACGGGTGAACTGGGCGCGTCTGCCGTTCACTTCGACTCTGGTGACCTCGAGTTTCTGCAGGTCGAGGTCGAAGGAGGAGAGGTTCTGGGTGGCGCGCGCGGTGAGGGTCGTACGGCCGTCGAGGCGGTCGGTGTCCGGGTTGTACGCCACGTCGAGGGCGTAGTGCCGGGCGTCGAAGCCGCCGTTGCCCAGGTTCGGGAAGTAGGTGTCGCCGATTCCGGGGGCGCCCGGGGCGGGGGCCGCGGAGGCGGCGATGGCGAAGAAGGAAGCCGCCGCGGTCGCGACGGCTCCTAAGCGTGACGAACGGGAGAGTTTCATGAGTCGTCCTATCCGAGCGTGTGCCGATAAATCGGACCCGGACGACTCTGAACTCTCCCGTTCGGTCATGTGCATGACTTTGCCAACTTGTCATGCGTTACTTGTCGGTTGACTCCTGGCTCTCGGCCTCCGGGGTCACGGCGGACTCGGTGGAGTCGGCGTCGGTGACCTCGGTGACCTCGGTGACCTTCGCGGCAGCGGTGGTCTCGGTCGGCTTCGGGGCATCGGTGGTCTCCGCGACCTCCGCCGCCACGGCAGCCGACGTCTCCGCCGACTCCGCGAGCACCTCGTCGGCGATCAGCTCGGCCGCCTCCTTGGCCATGGTCAGCAGCACCGTCTCCTGCGGGGCCTGGTCCTCGAAGTTCTCGGGGTGGTGGCAGGCGACCTGCTGGCCGGGCTTGAGCTCCACGAGCTTCGGCTCGGTCGTCTTGCAGATCTCCGTCGCCTTCCAGCACCGGGTGTGGAAGCGGCAGCCGCTCGGCGGGGAGATCGGCGAGGGCACGTCCCCCTTGAGCAGGATGCGCTCGCTCTTGGCGTTCCTGCGCCGCGGGTCCGGGATCGGCACCGCCGACATCAGGGCCTTGGTGTACGGGTGCATCGGCGCCTTGTACAGCGCCTCGCGGTCGGCCAGCTCGACGATCTTGCCGAGGTACATCACCGCGATCCGGTCCGAGACGTGCCTCACGACGGAGAGGTCGTGCGCGATGATCACGTACGTCAGGCCCAGCTCCTGCTGGAGGTCGTCGAGCAGGTTGACGACCTGGGCCTGGATCGACACGTCAAGGGCGGAGACCGGCTCGTCCGCCACGACCAGCTTCGGGTTCAGGGCGAGCGCGCGGGCGATGCCGATGCGCTGGCGCTGGCCGCCGGAGAACTCGTGCGGATAGCGGTTGTAGTGCTCGGGGTTGAGACCGACCACCGACAGCAGCCGCTGGACCTCCTTCTTGATGCCGCCCTGGGGCTCGACGCCCTGCAGCTTGAAGGGGGCGCCGACGATCGTGCCGATGGTGTGGCGCGGGTTCAGCGAGGAGTACGGGTCCTGGAAGATCATCTGCACGTCGCGGCGCAGCGGACGCATGCCGCTCACCCCGAGGTGCGTGATGTCCTGGCCCTGGAACTCGACCGTGCCGCCGGTCGGTTCCAGCAGCCGGGTGATCAGCCGGCCCATGGTCGACTTGCCGCAGCCCGACTCGCCCACGACGCCCAGCGTCTCGCCGGACTTGACCTCGAAGTCGATGCCGTCGACCGCGTGCACGGCGCCGACCTGCCGCTGGAGCAGGCCCTTCTTGATCGGGAAGTGTTTCTGGAGCCCGGTCACCTTCAGCAGGGTCTCGCCGGGGGCGGCCCCGTCCCTGGTGGCCACGCTGCCATCGCTCTGCGCAGGGATGCCCACTGCCGCGTCCTTAGGGTTCTCGCTCACAGCTTCGGCGCAATCTCTTCGATCCAGATACGCTCCCGCTGCTCCTGCGTCATGTGGCAGGCGGCCCAGTGCTGGCTGCCGACCTCGGTCAGCTCGGGGCGGACCGTGCGGGTGACGTTGTCCTTCGGGATGTCGGCGTACGGGCAGCGCGGGTTGAAGGCGCAGCCGGACGGGATGTTGATCAGCGAGGGCGGGGACCCCTTGACCGGGATGAGGCGCTCCTGCTGCTCGCGGTCGAGGCGCGGCATCGAGCCGAGCAGGCCCCAGGTGTAGGGGTGGCGGGGCTCGTAGAACACCTTGTCGGCCGGACCGCGCTCGACGCAGCGGCCGCCGTACATCACCAGGATGTCGTCGGCCAGCTCGGCGACGACGCCCAGGTCGTGGGTGATGATGATGACCGCGGAGCCGAACTCCTTCTGCAGATCCCGGATCAGGTCGAGGATCTGCGCCTGGACGGTCACGTCCAGTGCGGTCGTCGGCTCGTCCGCGATGAGCAGTTCGGGGTTGTTGACCAGCGACATCGCGATCATCGCGCGCTGGCGCATACCGCCGGAGAACTCGTGCGGGTAGCTGTCCACCCGCTTGTCCGGCTGCGGGATACCCACCCGGTCGAGCATCTCGACCGCGCGCCGCTTGGCGGTCTTCTTGTCGACGTTGTGGTGGATGCGGTACGCCTCCACGATCTGCTGGCCGATCGTGTAGTACGGGTGCAGCGCCGACAGCGGGTCCTGGAAGATCATCGCCATCTGACGGCCGCGCAGCTTGCGTACGTCGTCCGGGTCGGCGGTCAGCAGCTCGGTGCCGTCCAGCCAGATCTCGCCGGAGATCTGCGCCTTGCGCTTGCCGTACTGGCCGGCGGTGTGCAGGCCCATGATGCCGAGCGAGGTCACCGACTTGCCGGATCCCGACTCGCCCACGATGCCGAGGGTCTTGCCCTTCTCCAGCTTGAAGGAGAGCCCGTCGACGGACTTGACCAGGCCGTCGTCGGTCGGGAAGTGCACCTTCAGGTCGCGCACTTCCAGGAAGGAGGTCGGGGCCGGCGAGGCCGAGGTGGGTTCGCCCACGGCTGCTCCGGTCTTGCTGAGTTCGGTCATGCGAGCCTCACTCGGGGGTCGATCACGGCGTACAGGACGTCCACCACGAGGTTGGCGATGAGCACGGCGAGGGAGGTGATCAGGGTGACGCCCAGAATGATGGGCAGGTCCTGGTTCTTGATGCCGTTCAGGACGGCCTGGCCGAGGCCGGGCAGGCTGAACGTGGTCTCGGTCAGGATCGCGCCGCCGATCAGAGCACCGAGGTCCATGCCGAGCATGGTCAGGATGGGCGTCATCGTGGAGCGCATGGCGTGCTTGCCGATGACGACGGGTTCTCTGAGGCCCTTGGCGCGGGCGGTGCGGATGTAGTCCTCGCCGAGGATCTCCAGCATGGTGGCGCGGGTGATCCGGGCGTACATCGCCGCGTACAGGAACGCGAGGGTGACCCACGGCAGGATCATGCCGCCGAGATAGCCGGTGACGCTCTGGCTGAGGGGCACGTACTGGCCGTCGATCCAGCCCAGTCCGTAGCTGAAGATCGCCAGCGACAGCAGGCCGGTGAAGTAGATGGGCAGCGAGACACCGCTGAGGGCGATGACCATCGCGCTGCGGTCCCAGAGGCTGCCCCGCTTGAGCGCGGAGAGCACACCGGCGGCCACACCGAAGACCAGCCACAGCACGGCGGCACCGAGCGCCAGACCCAGGGTCACCGGGAAGCGGTCGGTGAGCACCGGCCAGACGGCCTGCTCGCTGCGGAAGGAGTAGCCGAAGCACGGCGCGGAGCAGTGGGTGATGTCGCCGCCGGCCGCGTAGGTGCGGCCCACGAAGATGCCCTTGAAGAAGTGCCAGACCTGGATGAAGATCGGGTCGCTCAGACCCAGCTTCGTCCGCACGGCTTCGACCGCCGCAGGGTCGGCCTGCTTGCCCACGAAGCTCGTGGCGATGTCCACGCCCGCCCACTTGGGGACGAGGAAGAAGATGCTGAAGACCACCAGGATGATGACCACGAGCATCACTGCGGCGGCGAACAGCCGCCTGAGGAGGTAAGCGAGCACAGCTTACGGCCCGCTGCGGACCGCGGGCCTCCGGAGGTTGTCCGGTGGCCCGCGGTCACGCCGCGCCGGCCTTCACCTGCCTTTCGTGCCGTACGGCGGGTGTGCCGGGTTTACTTCGTGGACTTCAGGCCGAGGTTGACGAAGTCGTAGTAACCGCTGTACGCGTTCGTCGTGTACACGTTGGCCAGGTTCGAGCCGCGGAAGTTGAGCAGCCGCTCGAAGGTGAAGGGCAGGTAGTACGCGCCCTCGCTGACCTTGTGGTTGATCTCCGTGGCGATCTCGGTCTTCTTCGCGTCGTCCGTCGCCTTCGTGGCGTTGTACTGGTCGAAGAGGCCGTCGATCGTCTTGTCCTTGATCATGGCGAAGTTGTTGTTACCGCTCTGGAGGATGTACTTGCTGCTCCACAGCGGGATGCCGTAACCCTGGACGCTCGGGAAGTCGGGACCCCAGCCCATGATGATGATGCCGAGCTTCTTCTTCTCGACGTTGGCCGGGGCACCGATGATGCCGGCGCTCTGCGAGCCGTCGTACTGGTAGATGTCGGCCTGGATGCCGACCTTCTTCAGCGCCGCCTGCAGGGACGTGGCCGTGGCCACCTCCTGCTGCTTGTTGTTGCGGACCGCGATGGTGGTCTTGAAGCCGTTCGGCTTACCGCAGGCCTTCAGCGCCTGCTTGGCCAGGGCGTCGTTGCCGTTCTTGTTCTCACCGGCGATCTTGTACGGGTCGTACTTCTGGCCCTCGGAACCCGGGACCGACGGCGGGAGCATGTTGGTGCCGATGAGGCCACCGGCGACGGGGCCGCCACGCGCGGTCTGCAGGGAGACGTGGTCGGCGGCGTAGATGACGGCCTTGCGGCACTCGACGTTGTCGAACGGCTTGACCGTCTGCGGGAAGACCGCGTAGCGGATGAAGCCGGACACCGGGTTGTCCAGGTTGGCCTTGTGCTGCTTCAGGGCGATGGTGCGGCCCTGCGGGCCAAGACCCGTCTGGCTGGCGTCGATGTCGTAGTCGCCGTTGATCAGACGCTGGTCGGAGTCGCTCTGGTTGGACGAGATGGTGAGCGAGATCTTGTCCGGGTAGGCCTTGCGGATCGGGTCCGAGGAGGCCTTCCAGCTGGTGTTGCGGACCAGGATCAGCGACTTGCCCGGGCTGTACGACTGGAACTTGTACGGGCCGGAGGAGAACGGCTTCAGACCGTACTTGGACTTGGTGTCCATGTCCTGGCGGACCGGCGAGGCCGAGGTCATGGCCAGGACCTGCTTGAAGTCGGAGTTCGCCGACGGCAGGTGGAAGACGATCGTCTTGGCGTCGGGCGTGTCGATCGCCTTCAGGCCGAGCTTGTCCTTGGACGTGTCCTTGTACGGACCCTTGTAGGTCTTGTTGGGGTCGAGCATCTGCTGCAGGTAGACCGGACCGCCGGACAGGACGTCCTGGGCCCAGGAGCGCTCGATGCCGTACTTGATGTCCTGGGACGTGATCGCCTTGCCGTCCTCCCACGTGATTCCGTCACGTAGGTGGAAGGTGTACGTCTTGCCGTCGGCCGAGACCTGGCCCTCGTCCGTGGCGAGGTCCGGCGTGACCTCGGCGCCCTTGGCGCCCGGCTCGGTCTTGTAGGTGAGCAGCTGGCGGCTGTAGTAGCGCGAGAAGTCCCACATGAAGCCGTAGTAACCGCGTGTGGTGTCCCACGAGTCGGCGTCCTGGGTGGTGACGAACTTCAGCTCGCCGCCCTTCTTGACCTGCGACGCCTGGGCGACCTTGTTGTTCGCCGCGTCGAAGCCGGCTGCACCGTTCTTCGAACCGCCGTCGTCGTTGCCGCCGCCGCACGCCGCCATGGTCAGCATGCCGGCGACCGCGGCGGCAGCGGCCAAAGCCTGCTTACGCCGCCCTGAGGTGCGTTGGGTAGTCACGATCTCGGATCCTCCGGATTTGATGAGAGACCCCGTGGAGGTGCTCACGGGACGCTTGGGGTACGGCAGTTCAGCGCGAACCCTTCGGGTCGAGCGCGTCCCGCACGCCGTCGCCGAAGAGGTTGAAGGCCAGAACGGTGATGAAGATCGCCACGCCGGGCACCACCATGAACATGGGGTCCGAGTCGTAGTAATCGATCGCGGTCGAGAGCATCTGCCCCCACGAGGACGTGGGCGGCTTGACGCCGACGCCCAGGAAGCTGAGTGCCGCCTCGGTCAGGATGTTGGTGGGGATCATCATCGTCGTGTACACGATGATGGGGGCGACGAGGTTGGGCAGCAGTTCCTTGAACAGGATGTAGAAGCGCCCGCCGCCCAGCGATCGGGCGGCCTCGACGTACTCGCGCTCACGCAGCGAGAGCGTCTGGCCGCGAACCACGCGTCCGATGTAGGGCCAGCCGAAGAATCCGATGACCAGGATCATCACGAACACGCGCACGCTGGATCCGGTCAGACCGAGCATCTCGTTCGGCATGACGGAGACCAGGGCGATGATGAAGAGCAGCTGCGGGAAGGCGAGCAGACCGTCCATGACGCGGCTGATGACCGAGTCGACCCAGCCGCCGAAGAAACCGGCCAGGACGCCCAGGAACGTGCCGAGCACGACGGCGACGATCGCGGACAGGAAGCCGACCAGCAGCGAGATCCGGGCACCGTAGAGGACACGGGCGAAGATGTCGCGGCCGTTGACCGGCTCGACCCCCAGCAGGTGATCGGCGCTGATGCCGCCCAGGGACCCCTTGGGCGTACCGAAGAGCGGGTCGATCAGGCTCTCGTGGTAGGCGTCGGGGTCCTGTCCGATCAGGTCCGTGAGCAGTGGAGCGAGCAGGGCGATCACGATGAGGGCGAGCACGACGATGCCGCCCGCGAGGGCGAGCTTGTCCCGCTTGAGGCGCTCCCAGGCGATCCGGCCCAGGGAACGCCCCTGAACTGCCTTTTCACCGGCAGTGGCGACCGCCGCTTCTTCGGCCGCGCTCGGGGCCGCTTCCGCGGTCGGCTCGTGCAATGGTGCCGTCATCTGGCAGGGACCCCTCTCAACCGGCGGTAGCCGGCCCGCACTTGCCGCTGTAGCGGCGTGATCAGTCCGTAATACACGGGGGCGAACCCCCCTGGAGCGGGAGTCTTCAACGCTTTGGCGATCTGTTGCCAGACTTGGCGGGGAAAGGATGCGTAAACGTGATGCAGGCTGGTGTGTTCCGTTATCCGGACAGCGGGTAACAGCGGTCGGACGGGGTTCATTGCGGACATCCTGGACATGGAGGGATCTTCTGGCGCTATCTACGCGCGAAGATCAGGCCAGCCCGGTACGGACCAAGCCTGCCGTCTCAGTATCCGCCGTGCACCGGGGGGTAGCCGTACCCGGACACCGGCGCCTGGGCCGGGGCCTGCGCCGGGGCCGCCGCGTGGGCCTCGCGGTCGTAGAAGGGGCGGGCGCTCGCGCGCATCCACAGGGCGACCGGGTCGTACTCGTCGGACATCGCCACCGTCGACACCGGCAGTCCGTCCGGGACGGCGCCGATGGACTGCTGCATCATGGCCCGCACCGAGTCCACCGCGGGCGGGCTCGTGTCGTACACGTCCAGGCCGATGGCGAGATACGGCGCCCCGAGGGCCGGCTGCACCCAGGCCCGGCGCAGCGAGCGGACGGACGGGGTGCGGTGGGCGTTCTGCGCGAGCAGGGCGTAGAACTGCGGGATCTCGATCGCGGGATCCGACAGGCGCAGCGGACCGGCGGCCTGGCGCTCCAGGCCGGTGGCGATACGGCGCAGGTCGAGCCAGGGGATGCCCAGGCCGCCGCCCGGGGCGTGCGGGTTGAGCCAGAGGCCGAAGTGGTCGGGGTACAGGGTCCGGGCCACGTCCAGGCCGTCGACCACCTCGTACGACCTGTTCCAGCCGCTGGCCGAGAGCTCCTGGGCGGAGGTGACGCACGGGGCGTAGCCGTAGCCCTCGACCTCCATGTTTCCGTACTGGGCGTCCGGGGAGCCCGCCTGGCCGTGCCACAGGAGCATCCAGATCTGGCCGGCGCCGGGGGCGGCCAGTGCGCGGAGGAGTGCCTCGTAGGCGTCGTAGCGCCCCGGCGTCACCTGGCGCAGCATGTGCTCGACCGTCCCGGTCGTGGTGCCGCTGGCGCTCACGTGTACCGCCCCTTCTGGAAGTTGCCCCACTTCTGCCAACAGCTTAAGCGCCCGGGGGCTCCGGACTTGTTGTGCCTTCGCCCCTTGCGGCGCTCACAGGTGATCGCCCGTATAGAACGGGCGCACCTGCTCTCGCATCCAGTTCGCCACCGGGTCGTCCGTCACGTCCAGGAGGACCAGGTTGACCGGCCACGGGGTGGGAACCGCGGTCGCCGCCCGCTCCAGGGCGGCCAGGGGAAGCGCCCGCAGGTCGCCCTCCCGCAGGGAGAGTTCGACGCCCACGAACATCACCGGGTCGGCCGTCTCGACGACGGCGAGGCAGCGGCGGGCCGTGACGACCACGCCCGTCTGCGCGAACTCGGCGCAGGCCGCGGCCAGGAAGTCGACCGGGTCGTCCTGCCAGTCCGGTTCGAAGAGCTTGACGCGGGCTCCGGAGGCCAGGCCGTCCAGCGGGGTGCGGCCCGCCCGGCACAGCTCGGCGACCGCGGCCGGCGGGAGGGGGACGCCGACCACTCCGTCCGGGTTGATCGCGAGGCCCACCTGCGGGGGCAGCCCGCGGGCGAACTCGACGGCCGGGGCGATCGTGTACGACATGTGGGAGCCGACGACCTGGCGGAACTGCTCCTCGGAGCTGAAGACGGGGACATAGCCCTGGCCCTCGATCTCCAGCGTCGGCAGGTCGAGGGGGCCGCTGTGCGGGCCACCGCCGCCGGGCAACGGGACCCAGAGGAAACTGCGTCCGAGCACCTCGATGATCCGGCCACCCGCCGAGGGCATGCCGAGGGAGGCCGACAGCACCTCCTCCAGTTCGTTGCCTGGCCATCCGCCGTGCGGATGGGGGTGTGCCTGTACGGGAAAGTCCGCGGGAAGATCCGCTGGGAAGTCCATCTGTGTCCGACCGCCTGCTGAGAACCACTGCCTGCTGAGAACCACTGGTGTGCCCGGAAAGGCTAACGGGTGGGACGGACAAAGGGGTCAGCCCGTGAAGCCGATCCTGCGCAGTACGTCCGCCGCGTCCCGGTCCAGCAGCACCGCCGAGCCGACACCCTCGGGCAGATCGCCCCGCTCCACCGCGCGGATCAGCCGGCCCGCCGCCGTGCGGTGCCGCAGGAACGCGTAGCGGGAGACGCCGCGGCCGCGCTCGCGCTGGCCCCGAAGCGCCGCGCCGGGGGTGACGTCGAGCAGCACCAGATGCAGGAGGCCGCCGCGGCGCCGTGCCTCGCGGGCCAGCCAGCCACGCACCCAGGCCTGCGTGCCGCAGTCGTGCACGACGACGCCCTCGCCGCCGCGCAGGGCGCGGTGCAGCCCGGCGTAGTGGGCGAGCCGGACCAGGGGGCGGTAGACCGCGTACGGCAGGTAGCGGGAGGCGCGGGCGTCCCAGCGGTCGCGGGCGTCCTGGGAGTCGATACGGACGCCGCGCACCGCGCGCTCCATCAGCGTGGACTTGCCGCTGCCGGGCAGGCCGGTGATCACCACCAGGTCGCGGGGGCCGAAGAGCAGGGCGTGCGGGCTACGGCCCGAGCGCTCGCGCAGATCGCGGACCACGGGTTCCGGCCGGACCGCGCACGCCTCCTGGGCCGGGGCCGCGGGCTGCTCGGGCAGCGCGACGGCCGAGCTCGTGGCGTACGCCGTGGTCCTGTCCACCGTGATCGTCCTCCCCTGGGGCCGGGTACGGAGTCCCCTGCCCTTCAAGTGTAAAGAGAAGGTAATGCGCGGTGTCTGGTGTTTTCGTGATCGCCTTGCCACAAGCCAGTTACAAAGAGGTGCCAGGTCCGGCCTGCCGCCCGCGGACCCGCCGTGCGATGATGTGCGCGCCAACTGCATACCGGCCGTTTGAATCCGCGCGGGAGAGTCCCCAGCAGCACTGTCTGCCGGGGCGCCGAAGGAGCAAGTCCCTCCCTTGAATCTCTCAGGCCCCGTTACCGCGCGGGCGAGGCACATCTGAAAAGCGGGCCGCCGTTTCCCGGTGGTCCCACCCACGGTGCAAGCCATGCCGCGCGCGGTCATGGCGAACCTCTCAGGTTCCGATGACAGATGGGGAGGAATGCCCTCGCCTGTCCCGCTATGCCCTGGGAGACGACCGTCCGATGAGCAGTACCCACATCCGTCGTACCGCGCTCGACGCCCTGCATCGTTCCCTCGGTGCGACGATGACCGACTTCGCCGGCTGGGACATGCCCCTGCGCTACGGCTCCGAGCGCGACGAGCATCTCGCCGTACGGACGAAGGCCGGACTCTTCGACCTCTCCCACATGGGCGAGATCGCCGTGACCGGCCCGCAGGCCGCCCAGCTCCTGAACTTCGCCCTGGTCGGCAACATCGCCTCCGTCGGCGTCGGCCGCGCCCGCTACACCATGATCTGCCGGGCCGACGGCGGCATCCTCGACGACCTGATCGTCTACCGGCTCGGCGAGAGCGAGTACCTGGTCGTCGCGAACGCCTCCAACGCCCAGGTGGTGCTGGACGCGCTCGTCGAGCGGGCCGCCGGCTTCGACGCCGAGGTGCGCGACGACCGTGACGCGTACGCGCTGATCGCCGTGCAGGGCCCCGAGGCCGCGGGCATCCTCTCGTCCCTCACCGACGCCGACCTCGACGCCCTGAAGTACTACGCCGGCCTGCCCGGCACCGTCGCCGGTGTCCCGGCCCTCGTCGCGCGCACCGGCTACACCGGCGAGGACGGCTTCGAGCTGTTCGTCGCCCCCGGTGACGCGGAGAAGCTGTGGCAGGCGCTGACCGAGGCCGGCGCGCCCGTCGGCCTCGTCCCCTGCGGACTGTCCTGCCGGGACACCCTGCGCCTGGAGGCGGGCATGCCGCTGTACGGGCATGAGCTGTCCACCTCGCTCACGCCCTTCGACGCCGGGCTCGGACGGGTGGTGAAGTTCGAGAAGGAGGGCGACTTCGTGGGCCGCGAGGCCCTGCAAGAGGCCGCCGCACGCGCCGAGTCGAACCCGCCGCGCGTCCTGGTCGGCCTGGTCGCCGAGGGCCGCCGGGTCCCACGCGCCGGGTACCCGGTCGTGGCCGGCGGTGAGGTGATCGGCGAGGTCACCTCCGGTGCGCCCTCCCCCACGCTGGGCAAACCGATCGCGATGGCGTACGTCGACGCGGCGCACGCGGCCCCGGGCGCACCCGGGGTGGGCGTGGACATCCGGGGCGCTCACGAACCGTACGAGGTCGTGCCGCTGCCGTTCTACAAGCGCCGGAAGTAGAGACTGGGCGGTGGGCGGCCCGTCCACGGACGTGACCGCGCGCATATCTTTCCTGCTCACACGCGTATCCAGCAGTCACCCATTCATCAGCACTCCCTCGCGTACAGGAGAATTCAGGCCATGAGCAACCCCCAGCAGCTGCGCTACAGCAAGGAGCACGAGTGGCTGTCGGCCGCCGAGGACGGCGTCTCGACGGTCGGCATCACGGAGTTCGCGGCCAACGCGCTCGGCGATGTCGTCTACGCCCAGCTTCCCGAGGTGGGCTCCGCCGTGACCGCGGGCGAGACCTGCGGCGAGCTGGAGTCGACCAAGTCGGTCAGCGACCTGTACTCCCCCGTCACCGGTGAGATCACCGAGATCAACGAGGACGTGGTGAACGACCCGTCCCTGGTGAACTCGGCCCCCTTCGAGGGCGGTTGGCTCTTCAAGGTCCGCCTCACGGACGAGCCGGGCGACCTGCTCTCCGCCGACGAGTACACCGCCCAGAACGCCGGCTGAGGGGCCGTAGACGCATGTCCGCATTGAACACGCACCTGCACGAGCTCGACCCGGAGATCGCCGCCGCGGTCGACGCCGAGCTGCACCGGCAGCAGTCCACCCTTGAGATGATCGCCTCGGAGAACTTCGCCCCGGTCGCGGTCATGGAGGCGCAGGGCTCGGTCCTCACCAACAAGTACGCCGAGGGCTACCCCGGCCGCCGCTACTACGGCGGCTGCGAGCACGTCGACGTCGCCGAGCAGATCGCCATCGACCGGGTCAAGGAGCTGTTCGGCGCCGAGTACGCCAACGTCCAGCCCCACTCCGGCGCCTCCGCCAACCAGGCCGCCCTGTTCGCGCTGGCCCAGCCCGGCGACACCATCCTCGGCCTGGACCTGGCGCACGGCGGGCATCTGACCCACGGGATGCGGCTGAACTTCTCCGGCAAGCAGTTCAACGTCGTCGCCTACCACGTCGACGACGCCGGTCTCGTCGACATGGCGGAGCTGGAGCGGCTGGCCAAGGAGCACCGCCCGAAGGTGATCATCGCCGGGTGGTCGGCGTATCCGCGGCAGCTGGACTTCGCGGAGTTCCGCAGGATCGCCGACGAGGTCGAGGCGTACCTGTGGGTCGACATGGCGCACTTCGCGGGCCTGGTGGCCGCGGGGCTGCACCCGAACCCCGTCGACTACGCGGACGTGGTCACCTCCACCACCCACAAGACGCTGGGCGGTCCGCGCGGCGGGATCATCCTCGCGAAGAAGGAGTTCGCGAAGAAGCTGAACTCCTCCGTCTTCCCGGGCTTCCAGGGCGGTCCCCTGGAGCACGTGATCGCGGCGAAGGCGGTCTCCTTCAAGGTCGCCGCCGGCGAGGAGTTCAAGGAGCGCCAGCGGCGTACGGTGGAGGGTGCGCGCATCCTCGCCGAGCGTCTGACGGCCGACGACGCCCGGGAGGCCGGGGTCAACGTGCTCTCCGGCGGCACCGACGTCCACCTCATCCTCGTCGACCTGCGCGAGTCCGAACTGGACGGGCAGCAGGCCGAGGACCGTCTCCACGAGGTCGGCATCACGGTCAACCGCAACGCCGTCCCGAACGACCCGCGCCCGCCGATGGTGACGTCGGGGCTGCGGGTGGGCACGCCCGCCCTCGCCACCCGCGGCTTCACGGCCGAGGACTTCGCCGAGGTCGCGGACGTGATCGCCGAGACGCTCAAGGCGGCTTCTCCCTTCGGGGAGGCCGACGTGGAATCGCTGAAGGCCCGGGTCAAGGCCCTTGCCGACAAGCACCCGCTGTACCCCGGCCTGACCAAGTAGTTCCCGGCGGGGGTGCCTGTCCGGGCACCCCCGCCACCCCAGAGTGAGGAGTCCCCGTGGCCATCTCGGTCTTCGACCTGTTCTCGATCGGCATCGGCCCGTCCAGCTCCCACACGGTCGGCCCGATGCGCGCGGCCCGCATGTTCGCCCGCCGGCTGCGCAACGAGGAGGTGCTGGACTCCGTCGCGTCGGTACGGGCGGAGCTGTACGGCTCGCTCGGCGCGACCGGCCACGGCCACGGAACGCCCAAGGCGGTGCTGCTCGGCCTGGAGGGCGCCTCGCCGCGGACGGTGGACGTGGAGGGTGCCGACGACCGGGTGGAGCGGATCAAGCAGGCGGGCCGGATCCGGCTGCTGGGCGAGCACGAGATCCCGTTCTCCTTCGACGACGACCTGAAGCTGCACCGTCGCAAGACCCTCCAGTACCACGCGAACGGCATGACGCTGTGGGCACACGACGCGGCCGGTACGGAGTTGCTGTCGAAGACGTACTACTCGGTGGGCGGCGGCTTCGTCGTCGACGAGGACGCGGTCGGCGCGGACCGCATCAAGCTGGACGACACCGTGCTGAAGTACCCCTTCCGCACCGGCGACGAACTGCTGCGCCTGACCAAGGAGACGGGTCTGTCGATCTCCGCCCTGATGCTGGAGAACGAGCGGGCCTGGCGCACCGAGGGGGAGATCCGCACCGGGCTGCTGGAGATCTGGCGGGTCATGCAGGCGTGCGTGGCGCGCGGCATGTCCCGCGAGGGCATCCTCCCCGGCGGTCTGAAGGTACGCCGCCGGGCCGCCATGTCGGCCCGCCAACTCCGCGCCGAGGGCGACGCGTTGGCGCACGCGATGGAGTGGATCACGCTCTACGCGATGGCGGTGAACGAGGAGAACGCCGCGGGCGGCCGCGTGGTCACCGCCCCGACCAACGGTGCCGCGGGCATCATCCCGGCGGTCCTGCACTACTACATCAACTTCGTACCCGGTGCGGACGAGGACGGCGTGGTCCGCTTCCTCCTCGCCGCCGGCGCGATCGGCATGCTCTTCAAGGAGAACGCGTCCATCTCCGGCGCCGAGGTCGGCTGTCAGGGCGAGGTCGGCTCCGCCTGCTCGATGGCGGCGGGCGCGCTCGCGGAGGTGCTCGGCGGATCTCCCGAACAGGTCGAGAACGCGGCCGAGATCGGCATGGAGCACAACCTCGGCCTGACCTGCGACCCGGTCGGCGGACTGGTCCAGATCCCGTGCATCGAACGCAACGGCATGGCCGCGGCGAAGGCGGTCACGGCCGCCCGGATGGCGATGCGCGGCGACGGCTCGCACATGGTGTCCCTGGACAAGGTCATCAAGACGATGAAGGACACGGGCGCGGACATGAGCGTCAAGTACAAGGAGACGGCGCGGGGCGGGCTGGCCGTCAACATCATCGAGTGCTGACGAAGCAGCCCTGACCAGCGCGTTCACGTCTTCCAGCGCTGTCGGGGCCTTCCCTGCCCACACGGCGGAAAGTCCCCGGGATGTCCCGGCGACAGGCGTGAAAGTCCCCGGGACATCCCTCGGGACGGGCGTCTGCCGGCCCGGGGGTTGTGGCGCCCTCGGCCACCGTTCCGGTCCGCCCTGACCGCCAGCCGCCGCCTGGCGCCGACGGCAAGGCCCCGCCGCAACCGGCTACCCACGCGATCGCACCTGTCCGGCCTCACGGCCACACGCCACCAGCATCACGGTCTGGGCCACCGAGGACCTGAACCCTGTGCCGACCCTGTGCCGCTCTTGGTCGGAGGCGCCGAAGACCCCGCTCGTCCGCCCGGCGGAAACCACACTGCGTTGACGTCGGCGGACCCGCCCCGCCGACGTTGCCGCCGTACCTGCCAAGGCCCCGCCGACCCTCAGAAGTTGACGTTTCCACTCCCTTTCCACATCCGGAAGGGATCACCCGTGCCAAGGTGGGAGACACATCAACCCCTGTCCCCCCACCGGTCATTCAGGGAGGCCCTCCATGCTGCGCGGTATCGACGTAAGCGCGTTCCAGTCCTCCTCGTACGACACGGACGGTCTCTCCTTCGTCTTCATCAAGGCGACGGAGGGCCGTTCGTACGTCAACCCGAGGCTCACCGCCCAGACGAAGCGGGGTCGTGACGCCGGTCTCGTCGTCGGCTTCTACCACTTCCTGTGGCCGGGCAACCTCCAGGCCCAGGCGGAGTACTTCGTCAGACACGCCCCCGAGAAGGCGGGCGACATCCTCGCCGTCGACTGGGAGCGCAACAGCGCCGGCACGCACGCGAGCAACGCGGAGAAGGACCTGTTCATCCGCAAGGTGAAGGAGCTGCGGCCGAACAACCAGGTGATCCTCTATGCGAACCAGGACTTCTGGCTGAACGTCGACACCACGTCGTACGCCGGTGACGGCCTCTGGATCGCCGACTACGTCACGGCCGGCAAGCCCCGCATCAAGGCCAAGTGGCGCTTCCACCAGTACACCAGCGAGCCGCACGACAAGGACGTCGCGGACTTCGCCGACAAGGCCGCGCTGAAGGAGTGGGCCGACAACGCCTGACGGCACCACCTGACGGCTACCCTCGGCCGAGGGGGTGGGGCCCGTGGAGGAGTTCACTGCTGCCCGGCTGCAACGGGACGGTGTCGTCAAGGTGTTGGCGGAGCTGTATCCCGGGGTCGCCGAGACGCGGCTGCTGGTGGAGCCGCTCGGCGGCGATCTGGCGCGGGTGCCTGACCAGGCGGTGCCGCTCGTGCGCTGGTACGCCCTCTGCCGGCTGACGGAGCACGGCGCGTTCCCTTTCACCCTGGAGGGGCTGTTGAGGGCTGCTCTCGCCGAGTACCCGGGTGCACGTGCGCTCAGGGAGCTCCTCGACGACCGGCTTTCCGGGCTGCCCGATCCGGCCCGGGTGCTCTTCCTGATGTCGGGGCCCCGGACCGAGCAACGGCTGGCGCTGGGCGTGGAGTTCGACGGTGTTCAGGACGCGGTCCGGGTGCCGGGGTCCCGCCGTATCGACCTGCGGGTGCGGGCGGCGGCGCGCAATGACGACGTGGTGTCGGCGCTGGACGACGGCCGCCCGGACGTCGTGCACTTCGCCGGGCACGGCTCGGCCGACGGTTTCCTGCTGATGGAGGCGCCCGACGGTGCGACGGCACCGGTGCGCACGGACTGGCTCGCGCAGGCGCTGACCGCGATCGGCGGCGTGCACTGCCTGGTCCTGGCCGGCTGTCATCTCGGCGGAGATCTGCGGGACTTCACGTCGTGCGCCGACTTCTCCATCGGCTCTCGGCACCCCCTGCTGGACGAGGACGCGGCCTCGTTCAGCCGCGGTTTCTACGAGGGCCTGCGGCGCGGCCGCGATGTGCCGGCGGCCTTCGCGCTCGGGGCGGCGCAGGTCACCATGACGGCCGGCGACGCACGAGGGCTCGTGCTGGCGCGGCGGGCGGCCGTATAAGTCCCGACCTGCGGCGCAGCAGTCGTCGTACGGTGGGGGCAAGACGGAAGAGGGGAGCTCCTCACGATGGGTGGGGCAGTCAGTGCGGTCAGCAGCAACGGCGGGTACTCGTTCACCAAGCCGAACCGGCAGAGCATCACTTTGCTCGCAGGGCTCGGGGTGGAGGGGGACGTGCACGCCGGTACGACGGTGAAACACCGGTCCCGGGTGGCGAGGGACCCCTCGCAGCCGAATCTTCGGCAGGTGCACCTCATACACGAGGAGCTGTTCGAGGAGGTCCGGGAGGCCGGGTTCGAGGTGCTGGCCGGGCAGCTCGGGGAGAACGTCACCACGCGCGGGATCGATCTCCTCGCCCTGCCCGCCGGAACGCTGCTGCGGCTGGGGACGGAGGCCGTCGTCGAGGTCACGGGGCTGCGCAACCCCTGTCTGCAGATCGACAAGTTCCAGCACGGGCTGCTGAAGCGGGTCGTCGGGCGGGACAGCGACGGCACGCTCCAGCTCAAGGCCGGGATCATGAGCGTCGTCGTCAGCGGCGGGACGGTGCGGCCCGGGGATCCGGTGAAGGTCGAACTGCCGGACGGACCGCACCGGCCACTGGAGATCGTCTGAGCGACACGGCCGCAACGGCCACACGCTCACACAGCCGCACAGCCGCACAGCCGCACAGTCACACAGGCATGCGACTGGATGGCCGTGTGGCTGTGCGGCCCACGGCCGTTGCGGCCCTTTTGCGCCCCTTTTGCGGCCCTTACGCGCGGAAGTCCGCCGGGCGCTCCTGCGGCGCCTCCGCGAGGGCCTTGGTGACCCCGTCGACACCCTCGCGCAGCCCGTACACCGGTGTGCCGGGCTGCTGCCGCCAGGAGTCCTCCAGGCCGCCGGCGTCTACGGTGTCGAAGCCGAGATCGTCGATCAGGGCCCGTACCGTTCGCTTCGCCACCTCGTCGTCGCCCGCGACCGGGAGCGCCATGCGGTCGGGGTCGCCGGCCGGGCGCGGGCGTTCCAGGATGTCCTGGGCATAGGTGCCGTTGAACGCCTTGATCACGGTGTGGCCGATGCGGTCCGCCGTCCAGGCGCTCTCTGTGAGGCCCTCGTCCTCGATCGCCGCGATCCTGCCGTCGCGCTGCTGCGGGTAGTAGTTGCCGGTGTCGATCACCACGACGTTCTCCGCGGCGCCGTCGAGGACGCCCTTCGGCAGGTTCGGGATCGCCTTGACGGGGATCGTGATCACCACGACCTCCGCACCGCGCGCCGCCTCCTCCACCCGTACCGCCCTCGCGCCGGTCTCCTCGGCCAGCGCGGTGAGCGTCTCGGGCCCGCGGGAGTTGGCGACGGAGACGTCGTGTCCGAGGGCGGTGAGCCGCCTGGTGAGGTTGCCGCCGATGTTGCCCGCGCCGATGATGCCGATCTTCATGACAGGCCCTTCCAAGGTCGATGCACACGCATGCGTCTGGGCGGCGTCAACCCCGGGGGCTCCCTGACTATTCCGCGGGCCGCTGCGAACGGGTGACCGCGCCCGGCCGTACGACGATCCCGCTCAGATCCGTACGACGATCTTGCCCGTGTGCCGGTTGGACTCCATCAGGCGATGGGCGTCCCGGATGCGGTCGAGGCCGTCGAGGACCTCGCCCACGACCGGGCGGAAGCCGCCGTCGGCGAGTCCGGCGTTGAGGAAGGCGGTGGAGCGGCGGCGGCCGTCGGGGGTCGTGGTCAGGGTCATGTTGGCGTACGTGTGGAGGGTGAAGGGCCAGCTCCACGGGATCTCGGCGGGGCGGGGGTCCAGCCAGCCGTAGACCACCACGGAGCCGCCGGGCGCAAGGCTCTCGGCCAGCGGGCGGAATCCGGGGCCGCCGATCGCGTCGAACATCACCTCGACGCCCTTGCCCCCGGTGAGCCGCTTGACCTCCTTGGCCACGGCCTCCGGCTCCGACTCCCCGGTGACGATGACCTCCGTCGCGCCCAGCTCCAGCAGGTGCCGGCGTTTCCCCTCGGTGCGGGTGGTGGCGAGCGGGATCGCTCCGATGCGGCGGGCGACCTGGAGGGCCGCGGTGCCGACGCCGCTGGACGCGCCAGTGATCAGAACGTGGTCGCCGGGCCTGAGGCCGGCGGTCTCCAGCAGGCTGCCGTACGCGGTCGTGTACGTCAGCCAGGCCGCCGCTCCGGTGACCGCGTCGACGGAGTCGGGGCGGCGAACGACGGCGGTGTCGGGCAGGACGACCCGCTCGCCGTAGACGCCCTGGGCGCTCATCTCGATGCCGGGGCCGGTCATCACCGGGTCGCCGACGGCGAGTTCGGTGACGCCCTCGCCGATCGCCTCGACGACGCCGGCGGCCTCGTAGCCGAGGCGGGAGGCGGGGAGCGTGGGCTGGTAGTAGTAGGCCCCGGCGCGGAAGAGGGCTTCGGCGCGGTTGAGGCCCAACGCCTCGACCCGGACGAGGACTTGGCCCGGGCCCGGGTCGCGGACGGTCACGTCCTCGACCCGCAGGACCTCGGGTCCGCCGATTTCATGGAAGAGCACGGTACGTGCGGTGGTTGGCATACAGGAAACGCTAGGAGGCCGTCGCGAGACGATCCATGTCCGCCGATCTCGTTTTCCTGTCCGATCGTCTTCTCCCTCGCGGCTGTGGATACCGTACGGGCATGGACGTACTCAGTGACGCCGTGGGCGCGATGCGCACCGGGCGGCCGCACTCCTCGCGCCGGGACAAGTACGCGCCCTGGGGCATGCGGTTCGAGGCCGCGGAGGGGGCCGGCTTCCATGTGATCCTGCGCGGGTCGGCCTGGCTGATCCCGTCGGAGGGCGAGCCCGTAGCGGTCGGGCCGGGGGACGTGGTGTTCCTGGCGCACGGGCGGGGACACGCGCTGGCCAGCGGGCTCGACGTGCCGCTGGAGGAGGTCCGGCCGGGGCCGGACGGGCGGTGGCCCGAACCACCGCCCGCGCCAAGGGAGTCGGCACCGGACACGGTCATGCTGTGCGGCGCCTACAAGATGGACCACAGTCGCGCCCACCGTCTGCTGACCGAGCTGCCCGAGGTGGTGCACCTGCCCGCCCAGGTCGGCGCGCACCGCTCGCTGCGGGCGGCGGTGGAGCTGCTGGGCATGGAGCTGGAGGAGCGCCGGCCCGGCTCGGACGCCATCGTCACCTCGCTGCTGGACACCCTGCTGCTGTACATCCTGCGCGCCTGGTGGCAGCGGGAGCACCATGGCACCGGCTGGTCGGCCGCGCTCGCCGACCCGGCCGTGGCGGCGGCCCTGCGCGCCATCCACGGGGACCCGGCCCACGCCTGGACGGTCGAGGAACTCGGCGCCGCGGGCGGCCTGTCCCGCGCGGCCTTCGCCCGCCGCTTCACCACGCTCGTCGGGGAACCCCCGCTCGCCTACCTCACCTGGTGGCGCATGACGACCGCCGGCCGCCTGCTGCGCGAGGAGGACCTGCCCCTGCGCCAGGTGGCCGGACGCGCGGGCTACGCCTCGGAGTTCGCCTTCGCCAAGGCCTTCAAACGGGCGTACGGGGTGGCGCCGGGCCAGTACCGAAGGCGCGCCTCCTAGCCGCCGCCCGGCATGACGAAGGGGGTGCCCGTCCGGCTCGCGGACGGGCACCCCCTGTGCGTGCTACTTGTTGAGGTACGCCCAGAACTCGTCGAACGACAGCACCTTGTCGCCGTTCAGGTCACGCGTCTTGATGATCGCCTCGGCGACCGTCTCGGTGACGTTCCAGTCGCCCCCCTGGGCAAGGGCGGTCTTGAACTCGGCGGCGGTGATGAAGCCGTCACCGTCAGTGTCGATCCGCTGGAAATCCTTGCGCGCCTCTTCGATGTCCGCCACCGATCCGCCCCTTTTCTCCGTACCTGCGTGTCTTGCCGTCTTGCCGTCTTGCTGACGCAGGTCAGATTAGCTGGCCGTTCGAGACTCCAGTGCGGCGACCACCCAGGCGAACTCCTCCTCGTGCGCCGAGAGCGTCGTTCCCTTGAGAACGGCCATCAGCTCCCGGTACCGGGCCAGGCGCAGGTTGTGGGTCGCCTTCATGCGTTCCAGTACGGCGGCCCGGTCGGCATTGCCGAGGAGGTCCGCCAGCACCCTGTCGGCCTGCGGGGACTCGGGGGCGACGCCCTGCTCGCGGGCCTTCCCCACCAGCTCGACCAGCCGCTTGAAGAACCACATGGACGCGCCACGCGGGGTGTCCTCGCCCCGGTCGGCGGCGTTGAACTCGGCCGCCTGCCGCATCTGCGCCCGGAACTGCGGATCCTGGACCATCTCGGCCAGTTCCACCCAGGCGTCCACCTGCTCGGGCGTCGGGTCCTGAGGCAGGTCGAGGGCGCTCGTGCGCATCCGCTCCCGGATCTCCGGGTCCGCCAGGTCCAGCCCGTGGAACGTCTCGTCCACGAACTCCTGCAGGATCCGCCTGCGCTCGGCTGCCGACAGCCGCGCCAGTCTGTTCATCAGGGTCATCTCCTCTGCGGTCGAACCGCGTCGTGCCACGGTCGACAGCACCGCACGGGTCACCCGCAGCGAGTCGATCTGCGCGTCCAGCGCCATCACATGGGCCGCCGCGACCTGAGCGACCGTCCGCTCCCCGTCCAGCACCCTGCGCACGTCGTCCAGGCCGAGGCCCAGCTCGCGCAGCGTGCGGATCAGTTCCAGGCGGGCGGCGGACCCGGCGTCGTAGAGCCGGTAGCCGCCCGTGGAGCGGGTCACCGGGGTCAGGACACCCTCGTCGGACCAGTAACGGATGGTCCGCACGGTCAGCCCGGTGGCCCGGGCCAGCTCGCCGATGGTGAAAAGGCCGGTGCCGTCATCGATCATGTCTGGGAGTCTGGGCCTTCCAGTGGGTGGAGACTCAAGGAGCGCGGCGATGGAGACTCTGCGGGACATTCTCGACGCGGCCGCCCGCGGTGTCTTCCCGCCGGCGGACGGTCGTACGACGGTGGTCCCGCAGGCCTGCGCCCGGGACGCGGGTGTCCTCGCCTTCACCGCGCACGCCGTCGTGTTCACGGACGAGGATCCGCAGTGGATCCACGAGACGCTGCGCACCGTGGACTGCGACGAGCTGGCGGCGCCCATGCATCCGCGGTTCCTGGCGGCGTTCATGGAGCGGACGGGACGCGGGGCCGAAACCGTCGACGCCATGCTGGTCGGCTCCCCGCTGCCGGGTGAACCGCCGCTCACCCTGCGGGAGATCGAGGACGCCGCCCACTCCCGCGCCGTCTACGCGCGCGGGCGGCGCGACGAGGTGCGCGCGTGGGCGGCCGAGGGCGGTGTGCTCGTGACGGGGCGCGGGATCGGCGGGCGGCTTGAGGTCTCGGTGGAGGTGGACGAGCACGTACGGCACCGGGGGCTGGGCCGGCGGCTCGTGACCGCCGCCCGGCACCTCGTCACCGAGCCGCTGTGGGCGCAGGTCGCGCCGGGGAACGCCCGCAGCATGCGGACGTTCCAGGCGGCGGGCTACCGTCCGGTGGGCTCGGAGGCGCTGCTCCTCGCCCGCCGGGCCGTGTCGGGACTCAGTGCCAGGGCGCGTAGTACGGATTGCTCTCGCAGTCGTTCATGATCTCGGTCTTGGTCTTCTTGTCGACCGGGCAGACGCCGATGACGTACTGCCGCGCGATGCCGCCGGGGAAGGCGACCTCGACCTGGTCGGCCCACTTGTGGGTGTCGCCGATGGTCTTGTTGACGTCGACGCCGCCGGGAGCGTCGATGTAGTAGTTGTAGCCCGACTTGTGCCAGGTCTTGTACAGGTCGTGGTCGTACGTCGTCGAGACGTACGGCGAGGGCTGGTTGACGAGGACGTACTGCTCGATGTCGTACTGGCCGCCGATGACGTCCTTGGGCTGGAAACCCTGCTCGAAGACGACTCCCGGGCCGCGGTTGTCGCTGCGGTAGAGCGTGCCGCAGGTCTTGCGCCAGACCGGTTCGGGGGTGATGCGGTCGACGTCGACGCGGTGGTCGGCCGCCGCCTCGACCGGGTCGGCGAACTGGGGACAGGCAGGCGCGGCGGCCTTCGCGGGGGTGACGGTGGGGACGGTCGCGGCCGTCGTGGCGAGGACGGCCGCGAGGGACAGGACGGCGGCAGCGGCCCGCCGCCGCAGGCGAGTTGTGATCATGTGCGGCACGATTCCGGTTCCGCGGCGGCGGACTGTGGATCATCACTCGTTCGTCGGCGTGTCCCGTCCTTTCTCAACTCACGGTGTTTCAAAGGTGATTCAGCGGAAGATGCCCGTGTGGCCGAGCGAGTAGCGGCCGGGCTGCGGGTACACCGCGAGGCCGTGGGGGCCGCTGCCGACCTTGATGCGGGCCAGCTGGGTGCCGGTGCGGGTGTCGATGGCGTACACCTCGGAGTTGTAGCGTCCCGACAGCCACAGGACCTTGCCGTCCGCAGAGACGCCGCCCATGTCGGGGCTGCCGCCGCCGGGCAGGTGCCACTTCTCGGTGAGCCTGTTCTTCGCGAAGTCGAAGAGGGAGATGGCGCCTTCGCCCCGGTTGGAGATGTACATGACGCGCGAGTCACGGCTGACGTAGAGGCCGTGGGCGCCCTTGCCGGTGGGCAGGAGGGTGGGCTTGGTGAACTTGTCGCCGTCCAGGATCCACACGCCGTCGGCCACCATGTCGGCGATGTAGAACTTCCTGCCGTCGGGCGAGATCTTGACGTCCTGCGGCATCGCCCCGTGGAACGGCAGCTTCTCCTGGCCGATCACCTTCATCTTCTCCGTGTCGACCTTCAGCAGTTCGCCGCTGAATTCGCAGGACACGATGAAGTAGCGGCCGTCCGGGGAGAAGTCGGCGTGGTTGACGCCGTAGCAGCTGACCGGGACGGTCCTCTCGCGCTTCATGGTGTGCGCGTCGCGGAAGACGAGTTCGCGGTCGAGGGAGGCCATGACGATCGCGTACTTGCCGTTGGGCGTGAAGTAGAGGTTGTACGGGTCGTGCACGTCGACGGTCTTGCCGGCCTTGCCCGTTCTGGGGTCGATGGGGGTGAGGGTGTTCCCCTTGTCGTTGTTGACCCACAGCGTCTTCAGGTCCCAGGAGGGGACGACGTGCTGGGGCTGGGCGCCGACCGGGATCGTGTCGATGACCCGGTACGTCTTCGGGTCGATGACCGAGACGGTGTTGGAATTGGTGTTGGGGACGTAGACCCGGGACGGGAAGTCCTTCACCACCGGGGAGAGTTGGTCCGGGCGGTCGGCCGCGTACACGTCGTTCGGGTCGAGGACCGGCGGCATGCCGGGCAGGCGCTGCACGGCCGTCTTCTTCTTCACCGGTGCGATGGCCGCCTTGCTGCTGAGGGCCTCGTCCTGGTGATGCTGGGTGCCGCTGCAGGCGGCGAGGGGGGCGAGCGCGGCGAGGGCGGCGGTCGCGATCAGGGCGCGGGTGAGCCGGGTGGGGGTCATCAGCTGAACAGCTCCGTGGTGGTCACGGCGGCCAGGCCGCGGTGGGTGAGTTCTTCCAGTACGACGGGGAGGGCGGCGACCGTGTCCGGGTAGCCGAAGTGCAGGCTCACCACGGACCCGGCCCGGACCTCACCGAGGACCGTGCGTACGACGGCGTCGGCACCGGGCCTGGTGTAGTCGAGGGAGTCGACGTCGTACGAGAGGACGTGCGGATAGCCGGCGCTGCGGGCCAGACGTACGACCAACGGGGACGCGAGGGGGGCGCGGGAGGGGCGGAACCAGGTGCCGATGGATCCGGTGAGCCGTCGGAGCCGGTCGGCGCAGGCGGTGATCTCGGTACGGGCGTCGGCCTCGGACATGGTGTTGACGGCCAGGTGGCGCTGGGTGTGGTTGCCGAGGTCGTGGCCGCCGTCGAGGATGCGGCGGGCGACGTCCGGGTGCTCGTCGAGCCAGGTGCCGACGGCGAGGACGGTGAGGCGGGCGTCGTGCTTCTCCGCCGCGGTGAGCAGGGAGTGGGCGACAGCGGGGTCGCCCTGACCGTGGAAGGTGAGGGCCACCCGGGGGTGGGTGCGGGGGCCGTGGGTGAGCTGCGCGGGTTGGCCTGGGTAGCCGCGCGGGGTGGGTGCGGCCGATGCGGTGGCGGGATCGGTGGACGGGTGCGCCGGGGCGCTGGAGTGGGCGACGGCGCCGCTCGTGGCGCACCCTGCGGTGAGGGCGCCTGCGGCGAGAAGGCCGGCGCCCGTGCGGAGCGCCGTCCGGCGGTCGGTCGAGGTCACCGCACCATTTAAGGGGTGATGGGTGTGAAAACCGCCGATTGCCCCGATCGGGGGACATTCTTCGGGTCGCGGTCAACCGCTAGCGGTCGGCCACCCTCATCTCGAACCAGGTGGTCTTGCCACGCGGCAGGAGGTCGACTCCCCAGCGGTCGGAGAGCTTGTCGACGAGGAACAGGCCGCGCCCGCTGATGTCCGTCTCCTGGACCGGCATCAGGCAGGGCAGCCCCCGGGAGGGATCGCGGACCTCGATACGGATCCAGCCCCGGCGGCGGTGCATACGGAGACCGAAGACGCGGGCACCGGTGTGGCGGACCGCGTTGCCGACGAGTTCGGAGACGAGCAGGACGGCGTCCTCCGTCATCTTGGGCGTGAGGCCCCAGTGACGCAGGACCACGACCTGGGTGAGACGGCGGGCGGTGGCGGCGGACTCCGGGCGGGACGGCAGCGGGACTTCCGCCTCGGTCGGATTTCCGAACAACTCGAGCGCTTTGAGCGCCTGTTCATCCTCGACCGCGGGCGACCAGCGCGCCGCGGTCGCACGGCCCTGTCCCCGCGGCTGTTCGATGCCCTCCAGCCCCGCCATGCCCCCATCATGGCCGCCACGAGCGGGCTCCGGGGCCGTTCCGGAGGAATACGCCCCCCGGAATACGTCGCTCCGAATAGGTCGATCGACATATGCCAAAGGCAGTTCGGAGGCGTCAACGGGGCGGCTGACCTGCGGTGAAGGCTCTGTGGGGGGCAATCGACGGTCTCCCTCGACAAGGCAGACTTAAGGTTGCGTTAAGGCTCCCATAAACCGCCCCATCGAGGGAACGGGATCAGACATCGCGTCAATTGCAAGGGGTACAGAGGTACTTGGTACTTCAGTACCTCAGAGGAACTTGGCCTTGCCCGGACCCTCCTCCACGAAGCTCCGCATCCCGCGCTCGCGGTCCTCCGTGGCGAACAGGCCCGCGAACCAGTTCCGTTCGACCGCGAGGCCCGTCTCGATGTCCGTCTCCAGACCCGTGTCGATCGCCTCCTTCGCGGCCCTCAGGGCGATCGCCGGTCCCTGCGCCAGCTTCGCCGCCCACGCGTGCGCGGCGGTGTAGACGTCCTCGGCCGGCACCACCCGGTCCACCAGACCCAGGGTCAGCGCCTCGTCCGCCTTGACCATGCGGCCCGTGAAGATCAGGTCCTTCGCCTTCGACGGGCCGACCAGACGGGACAGCCGCTGGGTGCCGCCCGCGCCGGGGATCAGGCCCAGCAGGATCTCCGGCTGGCCCAGCTTGGCGTCCTCGGCCGCGATCCGGTAGTCGGCGCACAGCGCCAACTCGCAGCCGCCGCCGAGCGCGTAGCCGGTGATCGCCGCGACCACCGGCTTGGGGATGTGGGCCACCGCCGTGAACGAGTCCTGCAGGGCGCGGGCCCGCAGGATCATCGCCGCGTGGTCCATGTTCTGCATCTCCTTGATGTCCGCGCCCGCCGCGAACACCTTCTCCCCGCCGTACACGATCACGGCCCGTACGTCGTCACGACGGGTCGCCTCCTCGGCGAGTTCCTTCAGCCGGTCCTGTGTGGCGACGTCCAGCGCGTTCATCGGCGGACGGTCGAGACGGATGGTGCCGACGCCTTCGGCGACTTCGAGATTCACGGTCATGCAGGCAGGTTAACGGGGACTAACGGCAACGGGCCTGGTGCGGTCGCTCACACTCCGGCCGGGGGTCTGGGGGTTGCCCCCAGGCAGGCACAGCACGGGGACCAACGGCAACGGGCCCGGTGCTGTCGCTCACAGCACCGGGCCCGCTCGACGTCAGACGTCTACGACTTCCACTTCTCCCACGACATGTTCCAGCCGTTGAGGCCGTTGTCGGGGTCGACCGTGCGGTCGTTGGAGTGCTTCACGACGACGACGTCGCCGATGATCGAGTGGTCGAAGAACCAGCCGCCCGGCAGCCCCCGGTCGTAGCCGCCGCGGGTGTCCCGCAGGCCTATGCAGCCGTGGCTGGCGTTGTAGTTGCCGAAGGCGCCGCCGCCCCAGTAGTTGCCGTGGATGAAGGTGCCGGAGTTGGTCAGGCGCATGGCGTCCGGGACGTCCTTGATGTCGTACTCGCCGCCGTAGCCGACCGTTTCGCCGTTCATACGGGTCACCCGGAGCCGCTCGCTGATGACCATCTGGCCGTTCCAGGTGTCGTAGCCGGGCTTGCCGGTGGTGACGGGCAGGGTCTTGACGACCTTGCCGTCGTGCATGACCTTCATGGTGTGCTTCTTGGCGTCGACCACGGAGACCTGGTTGCGGCCGATGGTGAACTCCATCGTCTTGGTCTGCTTGCCGTAGACGCCCTGCCGGCCCTCGACCCCGTCGAGGTTGAGCTTGACCGTGACCTTGGTGCCGGACTTCCAGTACTGCTCCGGACGGAAGTCGAGGCGGTCGTTGCCGAACCAGTGGCCCTCGACGTCGACGGCCGGCTCGGTCTTGATGGTGATGGCCTTCTCGACGTCCTCCGGGTGCGTGATGCCCCGGGTGAAGCGGACGGAGAACGGCATTCCGACGCCGACCGTGGTGCCGTCCTCGGGCGTGAAGTTGCCGACGAAGGTGTTCTGCGGGGTGAGGGTGGTGAAGCGGGAGTCCTCCGCCGCCTCACGTCCCTCGGTGTCCTTCGCGACCGCGTGCACCGTGTACGTGGTGGACGCGGCCAGATGCGTGGACGGCGCCCAGCCGGTGCCGTCGCCGGTTATCTTCCCGGCGACCTCGGCACCCTTGGAGTCCTTGACCGCGACCGCCGTCAGCTTGCCCTTGGCGGCGCTGACCTTGAGGGCGCCGGTGGTGTCGACGGACTTCGCGCCGTTCTTCGGGGCGATCGTGACGACGGCCTCCGACTGCTTGCTCTGTGCCGCGTCCGAGCCCTTGCCCTTGCCGTCGCCGGAACCGGATGATCCGGAACCCGAACCGCCCCCGCCGCACGCGGTGACGGCGAGCACCAGCGCCCCGAGTATCAGTGCCAGCAGTCCCCGGCCCCCACGGCGCTGCGCCTGGGTCGTTCGCGCGTCAACCGACGCCCCCGATATCGGCCGCACGTTCAAGTTGTTCTCCCCTCGCCGGGCCTGGTCAGGCCCGCACCCCGGCGCGCGTCCACGCACGCATTGGCGCATATTAACCAGAAGGTTTCGGGGATCGTGTCAGGTGAATGTCACTGTTCAGTCGCAACATCGATCACGCGCCTGACTCAATCCCCGCCTTCCCTCCGGTTACTTGACCGCGCCGCCCGCCTTCCACTCCTTCCAACCCATGTTCCACCCTCCGAGGCCATTGTCGGGAGCGACCTTTTTGTCATTGCTGTGGACGACCTGGACGACGTCCCCGACGAGGCTGCGGTCGAAGAACCAGCCGGCCGGGGTGTCGGAGCTGCCGCCCTTGACGTCCACGAGTCCCACGCATCCGTGGCTGACGTTGACGTGCCCGGGGGCGTCCGGCGCCCAGTAGTTGCCGTGCAGGAAGGTGCCGGAATCGGTCAGGCGGAGCGCGTGCGGGACGTCGGGGATGTCGTACTCGCCCTTGCCGTTCTCCTTCTTGAAGCCGACCGTGGCGCCGTTCATCCGGGTCAGTTCGAGCATCTCCATCACCACCATCTTCCCGTTGTAGGTGGTGTGCTTGGGTGCCCCGGCCGTGATCGGCACGGTGGCGAGGAGCGCGCCGTCGCGCCGTACCTGCATCGTGTGCGCGGCCGCGTCGACCAGGGAGACCTGGCTGCGGCCGACGGTGAAGGAGAACGTCTTGTACTGCAGCCCGTAGACGCCGTGCGCCCCCTCGACGTCGCGGAGCCCGAGGGAGACGGTGACCTGAGTGCCGGGCTTCCAGTACTGCTCGGGACGGAAGTCGAGCCGGTCCTTGCCGAACCAGTGCGGGCGGACCTCGACCGCCGGTTTCGCCGTGACGCGGATGGCGCGCTCGACGGCGGCGCGGTGCTCGATCTCCCGGTTGAACTCCAGGGAGACGATCATTCCGGTGCCGACGGTGGAGCGGTTCTCCGGGGTGACGTATCCGATGAAACGCTCGTCGGGGACGTACGTGGTGAACGTCGTGTGCCGGGCGGACCTCCGTCCGTGGCCGTCCAGAGCGACCACGTCGACCGTGTACTTGGCCGAGAGGGCCAGCCTGGGCTCGTCGGGTTCCCAGCGCAGGCCGTCCTCGGAGATGCGGCCGCGCACCTCGGACTCCTGTGCGTCCTGGGACTTCACCACCTTCACCTTCTCCAGGCGCCCGCTGGGCACCCGTACCCGCAGCGTCCGGTCGGGTCTGACGCCCTTGCTGTCGTCGTCCGGGGAGACCCGGATGACGTCCTCTGGTGCCGGGGCCTTGCCGAGTGCCTCGCCGATGTCGCTCCTGTCCGTGGCGTTGGAAGTGCAGCCGGCGGCTCCG
This sequence comes from Streptomyces sp. NBC_00461, assembly GCF_036013935.1. Lineage (NCBI taxonomy): Bacteria > Bacillati > Actinomycetota > Actinomycetes > Kitasatosporales > Streptomycetaceae > Streptomyces > Streptomyces sp. NBC_00461. Next base: position 6,820,099 of record NZ_CP107902.1, on the reverse strand, counting down.
GCCAGGAGCCCTGCCCATGTCAGTACGGCGGCCAGCGCGGCCCCCGCGCGCCGTGCGCGCCCTTGTGCATGCCTCACGGCCTGCCCAACGACGCGGTACGCCCCGCGGTACGCCCTGGGGAAACGTGAGTGCGCAGCGCTATGACGGAGGAGCCCGGCAAAGGATCGGGCGGCGCCGGACGGGAGGAGGCTTCGGCCGACCTGCTCGGCGTCCGGGGTCGTTCGGCCACGTGCTGGGCAGAACAGTGGGGAGGACGACGCGACGGGAAGCCTCGGCCGGGACGCCATGTGCTCCTTCAAGGTCGTCGCATGAGCCGTGGGAGGCTGACAGGTGTCCAGCGCAGCCGAGCAGGAGGCGGTCGCCGAGGAGCGCGCCGACGAGGGCGAACGCCCGGCCGCCGTGGTCAACGGCGCGCCCCGCAAGGTGCCGGGCGTGCCCGTGCGGCCGGGTGCGCCGACGCCGCTCGGTGCGAGGTTCCGGGTCGGACCGGACGGCGTGGCGGGCACCAACTTCGCGTTGTGGGCGGGCGGGGCGGAGTCGGTGGAGCTGTGCCTGTTCGACCAGGACGGAAAGGAGACGCGGGGGCGGCTCACCGAGCTGACGCACGAGATCTGGCACGGCTTCGTGCCGGGTGTGATGCCGGGGCAGCGGTACGGCTACCGGGTGCACGGCCGCTGGGATCCGTGGACCGGGGGCCGCTGGAACCCGGCGAAGCTGCTCCTCGACCCGTACGCGCGCGCGGTGGACGGCGACTTCAGCCTGCCGCCCGAGGTGTACGGGCATGTGCGGGACTGGCCGCAGCAGCAGGTCGCGGACACCGTGCGCGACGACCGGGACTCGGCGCCGTACGTCCCCAAGGGCGTCGTCGTCCACGATGACGACGACTGGGCGGACGACCGCCGACCGAAGACACCGTGGGCGGACTCGGTCATCTACGAGCTGCATGTGCGCGGCTTCACCCAGCTGCATCCGGGGATCCCGGAGGAACTCCGGGGCACCTACGCGGGGCTGGCCCACCCGGCGGCGATCGAGCACCTCGTCAAGCTGGGCGTCACGGCCGTGGAGCTGCTGCCTGTCCACCAGTTCGCGCACGAGGACCATCTGCTGCGCCGGGGTCTGAAGAACTACTGGGGCTACAACTCCATCGGCTACTTCGCCCCGCACGCCACGTACGCCGCGTCCGGTACGACGGGCCAGCAGGTCGGCGAGTTCAAGCGCATGGTGCGCGCGCTGCACGCGGCCGGCATCGAGGTCATCCTCGACGTGGTCTACAACCACACGGCGGAGGCGGGCGAGTTGGGCCCGACGCTGTCGTTGAAGGGCATCGACAACCGGGGGTACTACCGGCTGCAGTCGGACGCGCGTCGATACGCCGACTACACGGGCTGCGGCAACACCCTGCACGTGGTCCAGCCGCACGTACTGCGCCTGATCACCGACTCGCTGCGCTACTGGGTGACGGAGATGGGCGTGGACGGCTTCCGCTTCGACCTGGCCGCCGCCCTCGCCCGCTCCATGCACGACGTGGACATGCTGTCGCCGTTCCTCGCGGTCATCGCGCAGGACCCGGTGCTGCGCCGGGTGAAGCTGATCGCCGAGCCCTGGGACGTGGGCTCCGGCGGCTACCAGGTGGGGTCCTTCCCACCCCTGTGGACGGAGTGGAACGACCGCTACCGCAACGCCGTACGGGACTTCTGGCGGGGCGCGCTGCCGGACGTACGGGATCTCGGGTACCGGCTGTCGGGGTCGAGCGACCTGTACGCCTGGGGAGGCCGCAGGCCCTACGCGTCCGTCAACTTCATCACCGCGCACGACGGTTTCACCCTGCGCGACCTGGTGTCGTACGAGCGCAAGCACAACGAGGCGAACGGCGAGGGCAACCGGGACGGCACGGACGACAACCGGTCGTGGAACTGCGGCGCCGAGGGCGAGACGGCCGACGAGCGCGTACGGGGTCTGCGGCGGCGGCAGCTCAGGAACCTGCTGACCACGCTGCTGCTGTCGACGGGCGTACCGATGCTGGTCGCGGGCGACGAACTGGGGCGCACCCAGCGCGGCAGCAACAACGCGTACTGCCAGGACAACGAGATCAGCTGGCTGGACTGGGGGCTGCTCCAGGAGCCGGGCTGGAAGGCCCTGTTCGACCTCACGGCCCGGCTCATCGAGCTGCGGCACCGGCACCCCGTGCTGCGTCGCCGGGCCTTCTTCTCGGGGCGGGCGCACTCCGCGGACGGTCTGCGCGACCTGGCCTGGTTCACCGCGCGCGGCACGGAGATGACGGAACGGGACTGGTACGCGCCGGCCGCCACGCTCGGCATGTATCTGTCCGGGCGGGACATACCGGGCCGCGACGAGCACGGTGACCCGATCCTCGACGACAGCTTCCTCGCCGTGCTGCACGCCGGGGACCGTCCGGTCAGCTTCGTGCTGCCGGGGCCGCCCTGGGCGCAGCGCTACGAGGTGGTCGTCGACACGTCGAGGGAGACGCAGTCTCAGGAGCCGGGGGTGGAGCACCGGGCGGGGGCGGTGATCACGGTGCCGGCCCGGGCGGTGCTGCTGCTGCGCGTGGCGGAGTGAGGGAGTCAGGGTGAGGGAGTCCCACCCGCGCCGCCGCTGCCCGGCCGGCCGAGGATTCCCCGCTCGTACGCCGTCGCGACCGCCGCCGCGCGGTCGTTGACACCCAACTTGCCGTACAGATGGGTGAGATGGGTCTTCACGGTCGCCTCGCTGATGAACAGCTCGCGGGCGATCTCACGGTTGGACGTGCCCTTGGCGACCAGGGCCAGCACCTCGCGTTCGCGTGGGGAGAGGGGCTCGTTGCCGGGCGGCCGGGGGGTGCGGACCGCGGAGACCAGGCGGGAGGCGACGGCCGGGGAGAGGACGGTGCGGCCCTCGGCGGCGGCGCGGACGGCCGTGAACAACTCGTCGCGGGGCGCGTCCTTGAGGAGGTAGCCCGTCGCGCCCGCCTCGATCGCGGGCAGCGTGTCGGTGTCGGTGTCGTACGTGGTGAGGACGAGGACCTTGGCGCGGGCGCCGCGGCGGGTCAGCTCCGCGATCGCGTCGACTCCGCCGCCGCCCGGCATGCGCAGGTCCATGAGGATCACGTCGGGGTCGAGGGCGGCGGCCCGATCGAGCGCCTCGATGCCGCCCGAGGCCTCGCCGAGGACCGTGAATCCGGGGGCCGACTCGAACATGCCGCGCAGGCCGTCGCGTACGACGGGGTGGTCGTCGACGATCAGCAGGGAGATCAGGGCGTCTCCGGTCACGTCAGCTGTCATGGCGGACCAACGGTACGCGAGCCGACAGGGCCGTACCGTGCCCGGGTTCGGACTCCACGGTCAGGGAGCCCGCGATGCGTTCGGCGCGGGCCCGCATGCCGTCGAGGCCGAAGCCGCCCGCGTGGGTGCGGGCGGGCAGCGCGAGGGGATCGAAGCCGGTGCCGTCGTCGCGGATGTCGAGGATCACCTCGTCGCCCAGGAAGGAGAGGGTGACGCCCAGGCGGGTGGCGCGGGCGTGCCGGGCCGCGTTCGACAGGGCCTCCTGGACGATGCGCAGGAGGGTGGCGGCGACCTCCTCGTGGAGCTGTTCCGAGGTGCCGGTGACCGTGAACTCGGCGCGTACGCCGGTTCGTTCGCCCCATGCGGCGACCGTCTTCTTCAGCGCTTCGGGCAGTCCGTCGTTCTCCAGCGCCACCGGGGCCAGGTTGTGCACGGAGCGGCGGGCCTCGCCGAGGCTGTGGCGGGCCAGGTCGGAGGCGCGTCCCAGATGGGTGCGGGCGAGGTCGAGGTCGGGGGCGTTCGCGACGACCTGGAGCTGGGCGATGATGCCGGTCAGGCCCTGGGCGATGGTGTCGTGGATCTCGGCGGCCAGGCGGCGGCGCTCGTCGGCGACGCCCGCTTCCCTTGCCTGGACGAGGAGTTGGGCGTGCAGGGCGGCATTCTCGTCGAGGGCCTGCTGCAACGCCGTGTTGGTGCGTTCGAGTTCGGTGATGGTCTCGGTGCGCTCGCGGGCCCGCTGCTGTTCCTGGTCGGTGAGATGGGCGACCACCATCTGCAGGCCGGAGTTGGCGAACAGGAGCGCGGGAAAGAGGACCCACTGGACCGTGCTCCCGAGGGGCAGCCCGCCGGCCTGCGCGCCGGCCACGGTGACCGCGCTCGCGAACAGTCCGAGCCGCTGCCACCTGGTGCCCGGGATCGTCTCGTCGGCGTCCATGTAGCCGGCGGCGGCGTAGAACGCGAAGAACGGGCTGAGCCAGGTGAGGGCGAAGGCGATGGCCCAGCGGACGGCGTAGTACACGGTCCCGGGCCGGGACGGGACCCGGCAGCGGTCGGGCCTGCGGGGGCGGGTGCTGTGCCACCACAGCTGGAGCGCGACCGCGGCGCCGACCAGGGCCAGGGCGGCGTGCCACTTGGCCGGGCCGGTGTGCGGGTCGGCAGCGGCGATCGCGAGGACGACGCTGATGCCGAGCAGCCCGTACGGCCCCCAGGTGTGCAGTTGCTCCCAGCGCTGCTCGATCTGCGTGTCCACCGCGGTCATGTCCCCAGTCTGCACGGCGGGCCGCCTACTCCCAGCGGAACCAGCGACTGGCCGCACCCGTCAGCAGCAGGATCCACACGACCAGCACGCCCAGGTGGGTCCAGCCCGGCCAGTGCCCGGCCGCCGCCTGGTTGAGGGCCTGCGCGGCCGCCCCGAAGGGGGTGTATCCGACGATCCGGGCCATCACGTGCGGCATGGCCTGCGTCGGCAGCCACACGCCCGCGCAGAACATCGACGGGAAGAACACCGCGGACCCGATCGCACCGGCGATCTTCGTCGTACGGGACAGCGCCGACACCACCGATCCGAGAGCAAGGGCGACCAGGACCGCCAGCAGCAGGGCGAGGACGTATCCGAAGGGCTGCTTCGGCAGGCGTACGTCGAAGCCGATCCGCCCGACCGCGAGGGCGAGCAGCGCCGACGCGAGGGCGGACCCGCCGTACACCAGCATCTGCGCGGACAGCAGGGCGGACGGGCGGACCGGCGTGGTGGCCATCCGGCGCAGGATGCCGCGCTCGCGGTAGCCGGTGAGGGTCTGCGGCATCGACTGCAGGCCGCCGACGATCATGCCGAGCAGCACGGCCACCGGGACGTAGACGTCGATGGTGCGCAGGCCTCCGAGGTCGGCCTGGTGGTGCCGGAAGGACGGGATGGAGCCGAGGATCACGAGCAGCAGGGTCGGGAACAGCAGGATCCAGAAGAGGGCGCCCGGTTCCCGGCGGAAGAGGCGGACCTCGGTCTTCAGGACGGCGGTGCTCATACCGCTGCCTCCTTCGTCAGGTCGAGGAACGCGTCGTCGAGCGTGGCGTCCACGACGCGGAGTTGATGGGCCGTGATGCGGTGGCGGGCGAGGAGCGTGATGACGGCGTTGACGGTCTCGTCCGTGCCGGCGAGCGTGATACGGCCGTCCTTGTGCTCGATGGACGCGAGCGCGGGAAGCGCGTTCAGGTCACGGTCGTCCAGGGGCGCGGACGGGGTGAAGCTGATGACGGTGGCGCCGGCGGAGCGCCGGATGAGACCGGCCGGGGTGTCCAGGGCGGCCACCCGGCCCTTGTCGATCACCGCGATCCGGTCGCACAGCCGCTGGGCCTCCTCCATGAAGTGGGTGACCAGCAGAACCGTCACACCGCCTGCCCGCACGTCCTCGATGAGCTCCCAGGTGTCCCGGCGGGCCCGCGGGTCCAGGCCGGTGGTCAGCTCGTCCAGTACGACGACCTGCGGGTTGCCGATCAGCGCGAGCGCGATGAACAGGCGCTGTTTCTGGCCGCCGGACAGCTTGCCGAACCGGGTGGTCAGCTTGGCGGTCAGTCCGAGGCGCTCGGCGAGCGGCGTCCAGTCGAGCGGGCTCGGGTAGAAGGAGGCGTACAGCTCCAGCGCCTCGCGGACGGTGAGCTTGGGCTGCAGTTCGCTCTGCTGGAGCTGGGCGCCCAGGACACCGGCCACGCGCGCGTGGTCGGCGACGGGGTCGAGGCCGGTGACGCGGACGCGGCCCGCGTCGGGGACGCGCAGTCCCTCGACGCACTCGACGGTGGTGGTCTTGCCGGCGCCGTTCGGGCCGAGGATCCCGAAGATCTCGCCCTCCTCGACGGCGAAGGAGACACCGTCGACGACGGGCCGGCCCCCGTAGGACTTGCGCAGATCGGTGACTTCGATGACAGGCATGGCATCAGCGTCGCGGGAAGCGGGTGCCCGCCACATCGGCCGTCGCGCTCGAAGGCGCATCAACCGATCGGTTGATGCGCACGTACGACCCCTCGAACGCGCAGGTCGTAGGTCCGATGGCCGACCCGCTTCCGGCCAAAACTCGGTGGGCGTTGTCAGTGCCGATCCGTAGGCTCACTGCTGATGGCGACGACATGTGCAACGACCAAGGAACCCGGGAAGACCACCGACCGATCCGCCGTGCGCACGCTGCTGCGCCTGTGGCCGTACGTACGCCCCGTGCGGGGGCGGCTGTCCACCGCCGCGTCCGTCGCCGTCGTCGCCTCCTGCACGGGGCTCGTGATCCCGCTCGTACTGAAGTGGATGGTCGACGGGCCGGTCGCCGACCGCGACCCGGCGGGCGTGTGGCTCGGGGCGCTGTACCTGCTGCTGCTGGGGCTCGCGGAGGCGCTGCTGTTCGGGCTGCGAAGGTGGCTGGTGGCGCGGCCGCTGTCGAGCGTCGAGGCGGGGATGCGGGCGGATCTGTACGGGCATCTGCAGCGGCTGCCGGTCGCCTTCCACGACCGGTGGTCCTCGGGACAGCTGCTGTCGCGCGGCACCACCGATCTGATGCTGCTGCGTCAGTTCCTCGCCTTTCCCCTGACGTTCCTTCTGGTCAACGGCGTGACGATCCTCGTCGGCGTGGTGATCATGCTGCTGCAGGACTGGACGCTCGGGCTGGTCATCCTCGGGCCGGCCGTCCCCGTGATGGTCACGTGCGCGGTCTTCGAGAAGCGGTACGCCGAGGTGGCGCGGCTCTCCCAGGACCAGGTCGGCGATCTGACGACGGTCGTCGAGGAGAGCGTGCTCGGCATCCGGATCATCAAGGGGTTCGGGCGGCACCGCAGCCAGGCGCGCGCGTTCCGGTCGCTGGCGCGGACCCTGCGGGGGACGGAACTGCGCAAGGCGGGGCTGCTCGCCACGATCTGGGGTGTCATCGTCACGCTGCCGGAGGTCGCGATCGGGGCGGCGCTGGTGGTCGGCTCGGTGCAGGTGGCCGACGGGAACCTGTCCGCGGGGACCCTGGTGGCGTTCCTGTCGACGGCCCTCGCCCTGCGCTGGCCGGTGGACTCCATCGGCTTCCTGCTCGCGATGAGCCAGGAGGCGGCGACGGCCACGGAGCGGTACTTCGAGGTGATGGACGAACCGCCGGAGGCGGAGACGGGCGCGGGGCCGGAGCGTCGCGCGGCCGGGCCGGAGGCCGCGACCGGCCCCCGGCGGCCGGCAGCCGGCACGGACGGCCTCCGGTTCCTGGACGTGCGGTTCCGTTATCCCGACGCCCCCGAGGACTCCCCGCCCGTCCTCGACGGCATCGACCTGCATGTCCGCCCCGGCGAGTCCCTGGCCCTGGTGGGCGCCACCGGCAGCGGCAAGACGACCCTGACCGCCCTCGTCCCGCGTCTGCACGAGGTGACGTCCGGTCGGATCACGCTGGACGGCGAGGACATCGCCGCCCTCTCCCGCGATGAGCTGCGCTCCATGGTCGCGGTCGCCTTCGAGGAGCCGACCCTCTTCTCGGCGAGCGTCGGGGACAATGTCCTCATGGGGGCCGAAGCCGACGCGGGCGCCGCCGAGTTGGACCGGGCGCTGTCCGTCGCACAGGCCGGCTTCGCGCAGGCGCTGCCCCAGGGGACGGACACCCGGGTCGGCGAGCAGGGACTCAGCCTCTCCGGCGGGCAGCGGCAGCGGCTGGCGCTCGCGCGAGCGGTCGTGGGCAGACCGAGGTTCCTCGTCCTCGACGACCCCCTGTCCGCCCTCGACGTGCACACCGAGGCCGCCGTGGAGGCCGCCCTGCGGGACGTGCTCGCCGACACCACCGCCCTCATCGTGGCGCACCGTCCGTCCACCGTTCTGCTCGCCGACCGGGTCGCCCTGCTCTCCGGCGGCCGGATCACCGCCGTGGGCACGCATCACGAACTGCTGCGCACGAACGCCGAGTACGCCCATCTGATGTCCGGGACCTCAGAAGCGGAGGACGACCGATGACGGCCACCACCACGTCTGTCCCCACGGCGGACGACGAGCCGGACCTCCCCCGCCCCAAGGACGCGACCGACCCCTTCGACCGGGATGTGCTGCCCACTCCCCCGGGCGCCACCGCCGCCCTGCTGCGCTCCCTGCTCACCCCGATGAAGGCCCGCGTCGCCTTCACCAGCCTCCTGCTGCTGCTCCAGCAGGCGGCCGTGCAGGCGGGCCCGCTGCTGGTGGCGTACGCGATCGACACCGCCGTCCCGGCGTTCCGGGAGCAGCGCCACGGCCCTCTGATCGCGGTGGCCGTGGTCTATCTGCTGTGCGCGCTGCTGTCCGGCGGGCTGCAGTACGCGTTCGTCATCGCCTCCGCCCGCGTCAACCAGGACGTGCTGCTCGACCTGCGCGGCCGTATCTTCCGCCACGCGCAGGCACTCAGCCTCGACTTCCACGAGCGCTACACCTCGGGCCGGCTCATCTCCCGGTCGACGGCCGACGTCGAGTCGCTGCGTGAACTGCTCAGCGAGGGCCTCCAGGAACTCGTCGCGGTCATCCTCTCCTTCGTCTACATCTCGGCGATGCTGCTCTGGCTGGATCTCGCCCTCGGGGCGGTCGCGGTGGCGTCCTTCGTGCCGCTGTACCTCCTCGTACGGGTCTACCAGCGGCGCGCGGTCCGGGTGTACCGCCTGCGCTCCACCGCCATCGCCGCCGTCATCGTCAAGTTCGTCGAGACGATGAACGGCATCCGCCCGGTGCGCGCCTTCCGGCGCGAGGCCGTCAACGACGCCGACTTCCGGGTGCTGAACCGGCGGCACGAGCGGGTCAACGGCGACGCGTCGCTGGAGATGGCCCGCTATGTCGTCGGTTCCCGGCTGGTCGCCAACACGGCCGTCGCGGGGATCGTGCTGTGGGGCGCCTACCGGGTGGCGGGCGGCTCGCTGGAGCTGGGCGTCCTGGCCGCCGCCGTGCTCTACCTGCGCCGTCTGTACGACCCCATCGACCGGCTCGGCATGTTCCTGAACTCGTACCAGTCGGCGGCGGCCTCCCTGGAGAAGATCGCCGGGCTGCTGGCGCAGACACCGACCGTGCCGGAGCCGTCGAGTCCCGTGGAACTTCCCGCGCTGGAGAGCGAGCACCCCGGCCGCGAGGTCGTCTTCGACGAGGTCGCCTTCGGCTACCGCACCGGCGGCGAGGTCCTGCCCCGCTTCGGCCTCACCGTCCCGGCCGGGCAGACGGTCGCGGTCGTCGGCTCGACCGGCGCAGGCAAGTCGACCCTGGCCAAGCTGCTCGCCCGCTTCTACGACCCCTCCGAGGGCCGGGTCCTGCTGGACGGCGTGGACCTGCGCGAGCTGTCCGTGCCCGAACTGCGGCGCGGGGTGGTGATGGTGACGCAGGAGGCGTTCCTGTTCTCCGGCACGGTCGCCGACAACATCGCCATCGGCCGCCCGGACGCGACTCGCGAGCAGATCGAGCGCGCCGCGAAGGCGATCGGCGCGCACGACTTCATCGAGGCGCTGCCCGACGGCTACGACACGGACGTTCGCAAGCGGGGCGGCCGTATCTCGGCCGGCCAGCGCCAACTCGTGGCCTTGGCACGGGCGTTGCTCGCCGACCCCGCCGTACTCATCCTCGACGAGGCGACCAGCTCGCTCGACATCCCGGGCGAACGGGCCGTGCAGCGGGCGATGTCGACGGTGCTGCACGGGCGCACGGCCGTCGTCATCGCGCACCGGCTGTCGACCGTCGAGATCGCCGACCGGGTCCTGGTCATGGAGCACGGGAAGATCGTGGAGGACGGCAGCCCGGCCGAACTCGTCGCGGGCACCGGGCGGTTCGCGGATCTGCACCGGGCGTGGCGGGACAGTCTGGCGTAGACGTCGGCTGGGCGTAAGTAGGGATCGAGGGATGGATGATCGACGCGTACGAGGAGCCCGGGACGCCGGACTGTCGCGGCGGCGGGCGCTATCTGTGGTGGCTGGTCCGTTGCCAGCCCGGCAGGTCGCTCGCCGGGGCGGTGCTGGGCAGTGTGTGGATGGTGCTGCTGGCGGCGACGCCGTATCTGATGTCCCGGGCGATCGACGACGGTCTGGAGCCCGGTGACTATCCGGCGCTGGCGGGCTGGACCGCCGTGCTCTTCGCGGTCGGGGCGTTCAACGCCTGGCTGAGCATCATGCGGCACCGCACGATGACCCGGGTGCGGATGGACGCCAACTTCCGCACGGTCAAGGTCGTCGTGGGACAGGCGGTCCGGCTGGGCGCCGCGCTGCCGCGCCGGGTCGGGGCCGGGGAGGTCGTCACCATCGGGGTGGGCGATGTGCAGACGATCAGCCAGTCCCTGACGGTCGTCGGGCCCGGGGTCGGCGCGGTCGTCGCGTATCTGGCGGTCGCCGGGCTGCTGGTGGCCATCTCGCCGCTCATCGCCGCCGTCGTGCTCCTCGGGATACCGCTGATCGTCGTCCTCGTCGGGCCTCTCCTCGCACGGCTGCAGGGCACGGAGACCGAGTACCGGGAGCGGCAGGGCGTGCTCACCGCCCGCATCGCCGACCTCGCCGGCGGCCTGCGGGTCCTCAACGGCCTCGGCGGCAAGGGGCTGTTCGCCGACGCCTTCCACCGCGACTCGCAGCGGCTGCGCCGGCAGGGCTACCGGGTCGGGGCGGTGACCAGCTGGGTCCAGGCGCTCGGCGTCGGACTGCCGACCCTGTTCCTCGCGGTGGTCACCTGGCTGGCGGCCCGGCTCGCCGCCCAAGGGGCCATCAGCATCGGCGAGTTGGTGTCGGTGTACGGCTATGTGGCCGTGCTGGTGGGGCCGGTGGCGTTCTGGGTCGAGTGCGGCTACCAGATCAGCCGCGGGCTGGTGTCGGCACGGCGGGTCGTACGGTTCCTGCGGCTGGAGCCGCTGGCCGACATCGGCACCCGGGACGCGCCCGCAGAGCCGGCGGTGCTGCACGACCCGGAGTCCGGGGTGCGGGTACGGCCGGGACACCTGACCGCGCTGGCCTGCGGTCACCCGGCCGACGCGGCGGCGGTCGTCGACCGGCTCGGGCGGTACGTGGCGTCGAAGGCGACCTGGGGCGACATCCCCCTCGACGAGATCGCGCTGCCGCAGATCCGGGAGCGCATCCTGGTGGCCGACCACGAGGCAGACCTGTTCGCGGGCACCCTGCGCGAAGCGGTGGACGGCTCTGTCACGCCCCCAAGGGGCGCGGCCGGCCACGACAAACCCGCAGACGCCGAACCACGAACCGAGGCTCGTTTGAAGACGCCCCTGTCCGAGGCTCTGTACGCAGCCGTCGCCGACGACATCGTCCAGGGTCTGCCGGACGGCCTCGACTCACCGATCGACGCCCAGGCCCGCAACCTCTCCGGCGGCCAACGTCAACGGATACGGCTGGTCCGGGCCCTGCTGGCCGACCCCGAGGTACTGCTCGCCGTCGAACCGACATCGGCCCTGGACGCCCACACGGAGGCACGCGTCGCCCAGCGGCTGCGCACGGCACGGGAGGGCCGCACCACGGTCGTCACGACCACGTCACCGCTCGTGCTGGACCGGGCGGACACCGTGTACTTCGTACAGGAGGGCAAGGCCACGGCCGTGGGAAGCCATCGCGAACTGCTGGAGCGCGAACCGGCCTACCGTGCCCTGGTGGCCCGGGACGCCGAGGAGACCGCGGCCGAGGAGGCGATCCGATGACGGCGGCCTCGGGCCGGCTCCCCGTCGCCGAACCCGCCGACGTGCGGCGGGCGATGCTGCGGCTGCTGCGCGCCGATGCGCGGGCCTTCGCCGCCGTGCTCGTGCTGAACGGGATGGCTGCCGGAGCCGGACTGGCCGGACCCTGGCTGGTCGGGCGGATCATCGACGAGGTGCGGGGCGGGGGCGGCGTCGGGGCCGTCGACCGCCTGGCGTTGTGGATCCTGGTGTGTTCGCTCGCGCAGTTGCTGCTGGCCCGGTGGGCCCGGTACGTGGGGCACCGGTTCGGGGAGCGGACGCTCGCCCGTGTGCGCGAGGAGTTCGTCGAGCGGGCGCTGGCCCTGCCCGCGGGGATTCTGGAGCGGGCCGGCACCGGTGATCTGACGGCGCGCGGCACGGCCGACGTCGCCCTGGTCGGCACCACCCTGCGCGACGTCGGCCCCGACCTGCTCATCAACACCGTGCAGGCACTGTTCCTGCTCGGCGCCGTCTTCGCCCTGAACCCGCTGCTCGGCGCGTGCGGTCTGCTCGGGCTGACCGGCATCTGGGGCGCGCTGCGCTGGTATCTGAAGCGGGCCCGCGACGGCTACCTCGCCGAGGGCGCCGCCACCTCGGACGTCGCGGAGATCCTCGCGGCGACCGCGTCCGGCGCCCGGACCGTCGAGGCGCTGCGGCTTGAGCGGCGCCGCGTCACGGCGAGCCGGGACGCGCTGGAGACGTCGCGGCGAACCCGGCTGTACACGCTGTTCTTGCGGACCGTGTTCTTTCCGGTGGTGGAGGTCTCCTACCTCGTCCCGGTGGCCGCCGTCCTCCTGGTCGGCGGAGTCCTGCTCGACCACGGCACGCTGAGCCTGGGCGCGGTCGTGGCGGCGGCCCTGTATCTGCAGCGGCTGAACGGGCCGCTCGACGAGATCCTGATGCGGATCGAGCAACTGCAGAGCAGCGGTGCCTCCTTCGCCCGGGTCGAGGGCCTCGCCCAGGCCCCGCGGACCGTGCCGGCCGGCTCCCCCACCCCTGCCGACGACCGCATCGACATCACCGGTGTGCGCTACGCCTACGACCGCGGCGGCGAGGTCCTGCGCGGCGTCGACCTGACCGTACGGCCGGGCGAGCGGCTGGCGGTCGTGGGCCCGTCCGGCGCCGGAAAGAGCACGCTCAGCCGGCTTCTCGCCGGCGTCGACGCCCCCGGGGAGGGCACGGTGACCGTCGGCGGAGTGCCCGTAGTCGACCTCGGCCCCGACCAACTGCGCCGTCAGGTCGTCCTGGTCACCCAGGAACACCACGTGTTCCTCGGCACGGTCCGCGACAATCTGCTGATCGCCGAACCGGCCGCCACGGACGAGCAGTTGTGGGCCGCCCTCACCGCGGTCGGCGCCGAGGACTGGATTCGGGGGCTGTCGGACGGCCTCGACACCCGGCTCGGCGAAGGGGGTTGCCCCACGGACGGCTCCCAGGCCCAGCAACTCGCGCTCGCCCGCGTCGTCCTGGCCGACCCGCACACGCTGATCCTCGACGAGGCGACGGCGTTGCTGGACCCGGCGACGGCCCGCCACACCGAGCGCGCCCTGGCCGCCGTACTGGAAGGCCGCACGGTCATCGCCATCGCCCACCGTCTGCACACCGCCCACGACGCGGACCGGGTGGCCGTGATGGAGGGCGGCCGCCTGACCGAACTCGGCACGCACGAGGAGCTGGTGGCCGCCGACGGCGCGTACGCGGCGCTGTGGCGGACGTGGCACGGGGACCCCGCGTGACCATCTGACCCCCATTCCGCATATCGGACATGAACATCCGGACAACGAACCAATTCCGGCCAACTTTCTGACGCGCCCCTGACAGAAAGCGCCATCCGGTGCCAGGCTTCCCACGGCCGCTTCACAGCAACCCCACAGATACACCGCTGTGTCGTCACAAGGCCACCTGCACCTGGTTCCGCAGCTCTGCCAGTTCTGCCCGGACGGTCGACCCACCGTCCGGATCTCCCCCTGGCCGCGCGACCCGCGGCCGCGCAGAAGGAGTCAGTGTTGAGAAGCAATTCCTCTCGCAGACGCACCTCCCACATAGTCGCCGTCGCCGGCGTCACCGCCCTGCTCGCCGCCGCCGTCCAGTCGGGCGCCGCGTCCGCCGCCCCGGCCCAGGCGGGCAAGGCCCACGCCGCCGTCAAGCTCAGCCCCTCCCAGCGCGCCGAGCTGATCCGCGACGCCGACACGGCCCGCGCGCAGACCGCGAAGGACATCGGCCTCGCCGCCAAGGAGAAGCTCGTCGCCCGTGACGTCGTCAAGGACGCGGACGGCAGCCTCCACACCCGTTACGAGCGCACCTACGACGGTCTCCCGGTCCTCGGCGGCGACCTGATCGTCGACACCGCCAAGTCGGGCGCCACCCAGCGCGTCATCAAGGCGACGAACGCCGCCATCAAGGTCTCCGACGTCACCCCGGACATCACCAGGGCGGCCGCCGAGCAGCAGGCCGTCAAGCGTGCGAAGGCCCTCGGCTCGACCAAGGCCGGCGCCGACGTGGCCCCGCGCAAGGTGATCTGGGCGGCGAGCGGAAAGCCGGTCCTGGCGTACGAGACGGTCGTCGGCGGCCTCCAGGATGACGGCACCCCGAACCAGCTGCACGTCATCACGGACGCGACCACCGGCAAGAAGCTCTACGAGTACCAGGGCATCGAGAACGCCACCGGCACCGGCAACACCCAGTACAGCGGCACGGTCCCGCTGACGACGACCCAGTCGGGCTCGAACTACACGCTGACCGACGGCGACCGCGGCGGACACAAGACGTACAACCTGAACCACGGCACCTCGGGCACCGGCACGCTGTTCTCGCAGACGAGCAACACCTGGGGCAACGGCACCACGTCGAACGCCGCCACCGCGGGCGCCGACGCGCACTACGGCGCCGCGGAGACCTGGGACTTCTACAAGAACACCTTCGGTCGCAGCGGCATCAAGAACAACGGCGTCGGCGCCTACTCCCGTGTGCACTACGGCAACTCGTACGTGAACGCGTTCTGGGACGACGGCTGCTTCTGCATGACGTACGGCGACGGCTCCGGCAACAACGACCCGCTGACCGCCCTCGACGTGGCCGGCCACGAGATGAGCCACGGCGTCACCTCGAACACGGCGGGGCTCAACTACAGCGGCGAGTCCGGCGGCCTCAACGAGGCCACCTCCGACATCTTCGGCACCGGCGTGGAGTTCTACGCGGCCAACTCGTCCGACGTGGGTGACTACCTCATCGGCGAGAAGATCGACATCAACGGCGACGGCACCCCGCTGCGCTACATGGACAAGCCCAGCAAGGACGGCGGCTCCGCCGACTCCTGGTACTCGGGCGTCGGCAACCTCGACGTGCACTACTCCTCGGGTGTCGCCAACCACTTCTTCTACCTGCTGAGCGAGGGCAGCGGCGCCAAGGTCATCAACGGCGTGAGCTACAACTCGCCGACCTCGGACGGGCTTCCGGTCACCGGCATCGGCCGGGACAAGGCGCTGCAGATCTGGTACCGGGCGCTGACCACGAAGTTCACGTCCACCACCAACTACGCCTCCGCCCGCACGGGCACGCTCGCGGCGGCGGGTGAGCTGTACGGCACCACGTCCACCGAGTACAAGGCCGTGCAGGACGCCTGGGCGGGCGTCGCGGTCGGCTCGCGCTCCGGTGGCGGCGGCGGTGGCGGCACCTCGTTCGAGAACACGACCGACGTGTCGATTCCGGACAACGGGGCGGCCGTGACGTCGTCCGTGACCGTGTCCGGCCGGACGGGCAACGCCCCCTCGAACCTTCAGGTTTCGGTCGACATCGTCCACACGTGGCGTGGCGACCTGGTGATCGACCTGGTGGCCCCGGACGGTTCGACGTACCGCCTGAAGAACTTCAGCTCCTCCGACTCGGCGGACAACGTCCAGGCGACCTACACGGTCAACGCCTCCTCCGAAGTAGCCAACGGAACCTGGAAGTTGAAGGTCCAGGACCAGGCGGCGCAGGACACGGGCTACATCAACAGCTGGAAGCTCACCTTCCCGTAGACCGGCCCCTGAGGCCCTCGGTTCAGGGCGCCGCCCCGGTGGTTCGACTCCCCGGGGCGGCGCCCTTTTTTGCCACGCCCTTACCCCCGACCGGTTTGACCATTGCCGCCGTCAACTCCGTTTACATTCCCGCAATGTTCACCCGAGGGTCAATTTTCAGCCAACATCACAAGGGGGTCCTGACATGTACGCGCCCCCGGTGTCACTCTTCCTCACAACCGCCGCACAACTTCACAGCAACTCCGGCCAGGCGCCCCACGCCGTGCCGGACTCCCCCACCACAAGGAGCTTGTGTGACCCCCCTCTACGCGCGTCACAAGCGCTCGACTCTGGCCATCGCCACCGCAGTCGCGGCCGGAGCCCTGCTCACCACCGGTCTGACCACCGGTTCGGCCGCCGCCCAGACCCCGGCGGACACCCCGGCCAAGGCCACGCTCGCCGCGGCGCCCGCCGCGCTGTCGAACGCGGCCCGCACCACGCTGATCCAGAAGGCCCAGGCCGACGTCACCGAGACCGCCCAGCAGATAGGCCTCGGCGCCAAGGAGAAGCTCGTCGTCAAGGACGTCGTCAAGGACGCCGACGGCACCGTCCACACCCGCTACGAGCGCACCTACGCGGGCCTGCCGGTCCTCGGCGGCGACCTCGTGGTGCACACCGCCAAGTCCGGCAAGGCCGAGGGCGTCACCAGAGCGACCAACGCCTCCGTCAAGGTCGCCTCGCTCAAGCCGCAGATCACCGCGGCCAAGGCCGAGAAGCAGGCGGTGAGCGCCGCCAAGACGCTCGGCTCCGCCAAGACCGAGGCCGACGGCGCCCGCAAGGTCGTCTGGGCGGGCTCCGGCAAGGCCGTCCTCGCCTACGAGACCGTCGTCGGCGGCCTCCAGGACGACGGCACCCCGAACAAGCTGCACGTCATCACCGACGCGGCCACCGGCAAGAAGCTCTTCGAGTACCAGGGCATCGAGAACGCCACCGGCACCGGCAAGACGCTGTACTCGGGCACGGTCAGCCTCGCCACGAGCGGGTCGGGCTCGTCGTACTCGCTGACCGACGACTCGCGCGGCGGCCACAAGACGTACAACCTGAAGCACGGCACGAGCTCGGGCACCGGCACCCTGTTCACCGACGCGGACAACGTCTGGGGCACCGGCACCGCCTCCAGCTCCAGCACGGACCAGACCGCCGCCGCGGACGCCGCCTACGGCGCGCAGGAGACCTGGGACTTCTACAAGTCCACCTTCGGCCGCAGCGGCATCAAGAACAACGGCGTCGGCGCCTACTCCCGCGTCCACTACGGCAGCTCGTACGTGAACGCGTTCTGGGACGACGACTGCTTCTGCATGACGTACGGCGACGGCGAGGGCAACACGGACCCGCTGACCTCGCTGGACGTGGCCGGCCACGAGATGAGCCACGGCGTCACCGCGAACACGGCGGGTCTCGAGTACAGCGGCGAGTCCGGCGGCCTCAACGAGGCCACCTCGGACATCTTCGGCACCGGTGTCGAGTTCTTCGCCAACAACTCGGCCGACAAGGGTGACTACCTCATCGGCGAGAAGATCAACATCAACGGCGACGGCACCCCGCTGCGCTACATGGACAAGCCCAGCAAGGACGGCGGCTCCGCCGACTCCTGGTCCTCGTCCGTCGGCAACAAGGACGTCCACTACTCGTCCGGCGTCGCCAACCACTTCTTCTACCTGCTGTCCGAGGGCAGCGGCGCGAAGACGATCAACGGCGTGAGCTACAACTCGCCGACGTCCAACGGCTCCACGGTCACCGGCATCGGCCGGGACAAGGCGCTGCAGATCTGGTACAAGGCGCTGACCACGTACTTCACGTCGACGACGAACTACAAGTCGGCCCGTGCGGGCACGCTGTCGGCGGCCTCCGCCCTGTACGGCTCCAGCAGCACGGAGTACAAGACGGTGGCCGCGGCCTGGTCCGCTGTCAACGTGAGCTGACCCGAGGGGGGTCGGCGGGCGGCACCCGGGACGAAGGCTGTCCCGGGTGCCGCCCTACTCTTGTGTCCCATGCGCCTGGAGGACTTCACCTACGACGACGTCGGCGGCACCCGCCGCGGCGGTTTCTGCCCACCGGGTTTCCACCCGATGCGCGTACGCACGCGCATAGGCGAGGGTGAGAAGGCCTTCCAGAGAGCCTCCGAGGCGGTCCTGACCTGGGAGATGCACCGCGAACTCGGTGTGGGCGTCGAGGCGAGCGCGGACCGGGCGACCGAGGGAGTCGACGTCACCATCACCCTCGCCGGGATGATCAAGGCTCCGTGCCGCATCGTCTACACGGTCGAGGAGCCCCGCCGCGCGGGCTGGGCGTACGGCACGCTGGCCGGCCACCCGGAGTGCGGCGAGGAGGCCTTCGTCGTGGACCGTACCGGTGACGGGACCGTGTGGCTGACCGTGGACGCGTTCAGCCGCGCGGCGAAGTGGTACGCCCGGGCGGGCGGACCTGCGACGCGCGGCCTTCAGCATGCCTACGCACGAAAGTGCGGGGCCACCTTGAGGCGTATGTGCGCTCCCTACTCGGAGGCGTGAGACCGCCTCACCTCATCAGCACCCCGGCCCCCTCCCCCGTCTCCTCCGAGGGCACCGCCACCAGCCCCAACTCCGCGCCGGACGCCAGCAGTCGGTGTGCGGGCAGGATGCGGACCGTGTAGCCGTAGGGCCCCGTGCGGTCCAGGGAGAGCGGGCCCTCGTACACCCATCGGCCCTCGTTGTCGGGGCCGCCCGCCGGTTTCAGCGGGACGGTCGCCGCGTCCGCGATGTGGTCCTCCGGGTCGACGCGCCCGGAGACGGCCTGGACCTCCACGTCGTCCGGCCCCAGTTCGCCGAGGCCCACCCGCACCCGCAGGGCGAGCGTCGTGCCGAGTTCCGCGGTGGCGGTGGCGGCGGACGTCTCCACGTGATCGACGGTGACCCCGTGCCAGGCGGCCCGCACCCGTGCCTTCCAGGCGGCGAGTTCGCGCGCGGAGTCGGGGTCCATCGAGCGATGGGCATGGGCGGCCGGCGCGTAGAGACGCTCGACGTACTCGCGGACCATGCGGCCGGCCAGCACCTTCGGCCCGAGCAGGGTGAGGGTCTGGCGCACCATCTCGATCCACCGGTCGGGCAGTCCCTGCTGCCCGCGCTCGTAGAAACGCGGGGCGACGCGCTGTTCCAGCAGGTCGTAGAGGGCCTCGGCCTCTATGTCGTCGCGGCGCTCGGGATCGGTTCCCGTGCCGTCCGCCGTGGGGATCGCCCAGCCGAAGTCGGGCTGGAACCACTCGTCCCACCAGCCGTCCAGGACGGAGAGGTTGAGGCAGCCGTTGAGGGCGGCCTTCATGCCGGAGGTGCCGCAGGCCTCCAGCGGGCGCAGGGGGTTGTTGAGCCAGATGTCGCAGCCCGGGTAGAGCTTCTGCGCCATCGCCATGCCGTAGTCGGGCAGGAAGACGATGCGGTGGCGCACGCGCGGGTCGTCGGCGAACCGCACCAGCTCCTGCACCAGCCGCTTCCCGCCGTCGTCCGCCGGGTGCGCCTTGCCCGCGACGACGATCTGGATGGGGTGTTCGGGGTGCAGCAGGAGGTCCATCAGCCGGTCGCGGTCGCGCAGCATCAGGGTCAGGCGCTTGTACGAGGGGACGCGCCGTGCGAAGCCGATGGTGAGGACGTCCGGGTCGAGGACTCCGTCGATCCAGCCCAGCTCGGCCGTCCCGGCCCCGCGCCCGCGCCAGGACGCCCGCAGCCGCCGGCGCACCTCGTCCACCAGCTGCTCGCGCAGGACCCGCCTCAGCTCCCAGATGTCCTGGTCGGGGATCTCCCCCACCGCGTCCCAGCGGTCCGAGCCGCCGACGGTCAGCGCGTCCTCGGTGCGCTGGGCGCCGATCTGCCGGGCGCCGAGCCTGAAGACCTCGGGCGCGACCCAGGTGGGCGCGTGCACCCCGTTGGTCACGGAGGTGATCGGCACCTCGTCGGGGTCGAATCCCGGCCACAGGCCGGAGAACATCTCGCGGCTGACATGGCCGTGCAGCAGGGAGACGCCGTTGGCCCGCTGCCCGAGGCGCAGGCCCATCACGGCCATGTTGAAGAGGTTCGGTTCGCCGCCGGGATAGGTCTCCATGCCCAGCCGCAGGATGCGCTCGACGTCGATGCGCGGGAGTTCGGCTGCGGCGCCGAAGTGGTGGGCGACCAGCTCGCGGTCGAAGCGGTCGATGCCGGCCGGGACGGGCGTGTGGGTGGTGAAGACGGTCCCGGCGCGGACCGCCTCCAGCGCGGAGTCGAAGTCCAGCCCGCCGTCGCAGAGCTCGGCGATGCGCTCCAGGCCCAGGAAGCCGGCGTGGCCCTCGTTGGTGTGGAAGACCTCGGGAGCGGGATGGCCGGTGAGCCGGCAGTACGTCCGCACCGCCCGGACCCCGCCGATCCCGAGCAGCATCTCCTGCAGCAGCCGGTGCTCGCTGCCGCCGCCGTAGAGCCGGTCGGTCACCCCGCGCTCGCCGAGGTCGTTCTCCTCGACGTCCGAGTCGAGCATCAGGAGCGGGACACGGCCGACCTGGGCGAGCCAGATGCGGGCGTGCAGCTGCTTGCCGCCGGGCAGGGCGAGGGAGACCTGGGCGGGCGCGCCGTCCGGTTCCTCCAGGAGGGCGACGGGCAGCTCGTTGGGGTCGAGCACCGGGTAGTGCTCCTGCTGCCAGCCGTCCCGGGACAGGGACTGGCGGAAGTAGCCGTGCCGATACAGGAGGCCTACGCCGATCAGGGGTACGCCGAGATCACTGGCCGCCTTCAGATGGTCGCCGGCGAGGATGCCGAGGCCGCCGGAGTACTGCGGCAGGGCGGCCGTGATACCGAACTCGGGCGAGAAGTAGGCGATGGCGGCGGGCAGTTCGCCGGTATGGGTCTGGTACCAGCGCTCGCCGGTCACATAGTCGCCCAGGTCGTCCGTGACAGCCGCCAGACGGCGCAGGAATCGGTGGTCCTCGGCCAGCTCCGCGAGCCGCGCGGGCGCCACGCTCCCCAGGAGCCGTACGGGATCGCCGTCCGAGGCGGCCCAGCGCTCGGGGTCGACGGACTGGAAGAGGTCGCGAGTCTCCGCATGCCAGGACCAGCGCAGGTTGCGGGCCAGGTCACTGAGCGGCCGGAGGGGTTCGGGGAGAACGGGTCGGACGGTGAATCGACGGATCGCCTTCACTTTCCACCTCGACGCGTGTCGCTGTGCGGACGCACAACGCTGTGCGCCTCGTCGTCACCCTCGACGGTATCGGTGCGGAGGGCTCCGCAACCACGGCACGTCCAAGAGCGGCACACACTTGTACACAGTCCGGAAAACAGCGCAACCTTCACGCATCCGCCATGGCCGACATGGCCGATTCCGCCCCTGTAGGCCCTCTTGTGGGTCTTCTGCGCCGCACGAGAGGCTGCATGTGGCGTACCGGCCGACCGCCGGGTGCACCCGGGGACCGGAGGCTGCCGTACGCCGAGTCGAGGAGGGGAACTCGGACGATGGCACGGACGCGAACACGGCGTCTGCGCTGGGCGGGGGGCCTGACCGCGGTGACCTGTACCGCGGCACTTTCGGCCATCACCCTGCCCGCGCACGCCGCACCGGAGGGGCGGATACTCGGCGCCGGAGAGCCCGGCTCCGTCAGCGGAAGTTACCTGGTGACACTTGAGGGGGGAACGAAGGCTCCGTCGGCGGCCGGAAAGGGCGTCGCCGAGAAGTACGGGGCGAAAATCAGCCATACCTACGGCACGGTCCTCAACGGCTACGCGATCAGGGCGAACGAGAGACAGGCCAAGCGGCTCGCGGCCGACTCCCGGGTCGCTTCGGTCGTCCAGGACACGCGTGTGGCGCTTGACCACACCCAGAAGAACCCGCCGTCCTGGGGCCTGGACCGGATCGACCAGCCGAGCCTGCCGCTGGACAGGAGCTACACCTGGCCCGAGTCCGCGGGCCGCGGGGTGACGGCGTACGTGATCGACACCGGCATCCGCATCACGCACAAGGACTTCGGCGGCCGGGCAAGCTACGGCTGGGACTTCGTCGGAAACGACAGGACCGCATCCGACGGCAACGGCCACGGCACCCACGTCGCCGGCACCATCGCCGGCACGACGTACGGCGTCGCCAAGCAGGCCGGGGTCGTCGCCGTACGGGTCCTCGACAACGACGGTTCCGGTACGACGGCGCAGGTCATCGCGGGTATCGACTGGGTGACCAAGCACGCGAGGAAGCCCGCGGTCGCCAACCTCAGCCTGGGCGGCTACCACAACGCCCAGCTGGACGCCGCCGTACGCAGCTCGATCGCGTCGGGCGTCACCTACGCCGTTGCCGCGGGCAACGACGGTCTGCCGGCCGCGCTCTACTCGCCGGCGGACGTGAAGGAGGCCATCACGGTCGGCGCGACCGACAGGAACGACGCACGGGCGAGCTTCTCCAACTTCGGACCGGCCGTCGATCTGTTCGCCCCGGGCGTGTCGATCACCTCGGCGTCCTACGCGAGCAACACCGGCAAGGCGACCTTCTCCGGTACGTCGATGGCTTCGCCGCATGCGGCGGGGGCGGCCGCGCTGTATCTGGCCGACCATCCGAAGGCAACGCCGGCCCAGGTTTCCAAAGCCCTGGTCAAACTTGCGGCGTCCGGGAAGGTCTCCGGACGGGGTCTCGGCTCGCCCGACGAGCTTCTGCAGGTGCCGCCCTCGTAGGCGCAAGGCCAGGCTCGTCATAGAAGAGTTCCGCCACCGGCCCCGTTCGTTCACGAACGGGGCCGGTCTTGTGTGTAGACATACGCGTGAGTAGTTAACAAAGTGCCGGATTGCCCACCCGAATAGGGTGGGAAGGCTCCCTCGGGACACCCCTCAGGTGCTCCACGAAAACTCCACGCAGGACCCACCTCCCCACAGCCATCCGCCCACCCACGTTGACGCGGACAGGAGCGGTCATGCCCGCCACGCACCACTCGTCAGCACCCCCGACTCGGGGGCCCGAAGCACGTCCCGTGCGTCCCGCCGACGCCGCACCGCCGGCCCCGGAGCCACCCTCCGCGGGCGACGGGGCCGACATCGGACGCATACCCGTCCTCGACATCGGCCCGGTCGTCCAGCACGGGCGCCGGCCGGCCAAGGCCGTGACCGGCGAGTCGTTCGAGGTCTCGGCCACCGTGTTCCGGGAGGGGCACGACGCGGTCGCCGCCAACGTCGTGCTGAAGGACCCGGAAGGCCGCCCCGGCCCCTGGACCCCGATGCGGGAGCTGGCCCCGGGCACCGACCGCTGGGGCGTCACCGTCACCCCGGGCGCCCCCGGCCACTGGACGTACACCGTGGAGGCCTGGGGCGACCCGGTCACCACCTGGCGGCACCACGCGCAGATCAAGATCCCGGCGGGGATGGACACGGATCTGGTGCTGGAGGAGGGTGCGCAGCTCTACGAGCGCGCGGCCTCCGGGGTTCCCAAGGGCGGCGGCAGCCGTGAGGTGCTCCTCGCCGCCGTCGGCTCCCTGCGGGACGAGAGCCTGCCCGCCGCCTCGCGTCTCGCGGCGGCGTTGACGCCGGAGGTGGACGCGGTGCTGGCCCGGCATCCGCTGCGCGAGTTCGTCACCGCCTCGCAGACCCTGCCGCTGCTGGTGGAACGCGAGCGCGCCCTGTACGGCGCCTGGTACGAGTTCTTCCCCCGCTCCGAGGGCACCCCCGCCGTCCCGCACGGCACCTTCCGCACCGCCGCCCGCCGGCTGCCCGCCATCGCCGCCATGGGCTTCGACGTGCTCTACCTGCCCCCGATCCACCCCATCGGCACCACCTTCCGCAAGGGCCGCAACAACACCCTCTCCGCCGGCCCCGACGACGTCGGCGTGCCCTGGGCCATCGGCTCCCCCGAGGGCGGCCACGACGCCGTCCACCCCCAGCTGGGCACCCTCGACGACTTCGCCTGGTTCGTGCGCCAGGCCGCCGACCACGGCCTGGAGATCGCCCTCGACTTCGCCCTGCAGTGCTCCCCCGACCACCCCTGGGTGGCCAAACACCCCGAGTGGTTCCACCACCGCCCCGACGGCACCATCGCCTACGCCGAGAACCCGCCCAAGAAGTACCAGGACATCTACCCGATCGCCTTCGACGCCGACCTGGACGGGCTGATCACCGAAACCCTGCGGGTCCTGCGGCTGTGGATGGACCTCGGCGTGCGGATCTTCCGGGTCGACAACCCGCACACCAAACCGGTCGTCTTCTGGCAGCGGGTGATCGCCCAGATCAACGCCACCGACCCGGACGTGATCTTCCTGGCCGAGGCGTTCACCCGCCCCGCCATGATGCGCACCCTGGCCCAGACCGGCTTCCAGCAGTCCTACACCTACTACACCTGGCGCACCGGCAAGCAGGAACTGACCGACTACCTCACCGAGCTGTCCGGCGAGACGGCCGCCTACATGCGGCCCAACTTCTTCGTCAACACCCCCGACATCCTGCACGAGTTCCTCCAGCACGGCGGCCGGCCCGCCTTCGAACTGCGCGCCGTGCTGGCCGCCACCCTCTCCCCCACCTGGGGCATCTACTCCGGCTACGAACTGTGCGAGAACACCCCCCTGCGCGAGGGCAGCGAGGAATACCTCGACTCGGAGAAGTACCAGCTCAAACCCCGCGACTGGGAGACCGCCGAACGCGAGGGCCGCACCATCACCCCCCTGATCACCAAACTCAACACCGTCCGACGCTCGAACCCCGCCCTGCGGCAGCTGCGGAACCTCCACTTCCACCACGCGGACCAGGAAGCGGTGATCGCGTACTCGAAGCGGAGCGGCTCGAACACGGTTCTGGTGGTCGCCAACCTCGACCCGCACCACACCCAGGAGGCCACGGTCTCGTTGGACATGCCGCAACTCGGCCTGGAATGGCACGAGTCGGTGCCGGTGCGCGACGAGCTCACCGGCGAGACCTATCACTGGGGCAGGGCGAATTACGTACGCCTCGAACCGGGCACTCGTCCCGCGCACGTGTTCACCGTCCTGCGACCGTCCACCCCGCAGATCGGAGGGTCACCCACAACATGATCGTCAACGAACCCGTACCGGACACCTTCGAGGACACCCCCGCCAGGGACCGGGACCCGGATTGGTTCAAGCGTGCGGTCTTCTACGAGGTCCTCGTCCGCTCCTTCCAGGACAGCAACGGCGACGGCGTCGGCGACCTCAAGGGCATCACCGCCAAGCTCGACTACCTGCAGTGGCTGGGCGTCGACTGCTTGTGGCTGCCCCCGTTCTTCAAGTCGCCCCTCAGGGACGGCGGTTACGACGTCTCGGACTACACGGCCGTCCTGCCGGAGTTCGGCGACCTGGCCGACTTCGTGGAGTTCGTCGACGCCGCGCACCAGCGCGGCATGCGCGTCATCATCGACTTCGTCATGAACCACACCAGCGACCAGCACCCGTGGTTCCAGGAGTCGAGGAAGGACCCCGACGGGCCCTACGGCGACTACTACGTGTGGGCCGACGACGACAAGCAGTTCCCGGACGCGCGGATCATCTTCGTCGACACCGAGGCCTCCAACTGGACCTTCGACCCGGTCCGCAAGCAGTACTACTGGCACCGCTTCTTCTCCCACCAGCCGGACCTCAACTACGAGAACCCGGCCGTCCAGGACGAGATGATCTCCGCCCTGCGCTTCTGGCTGGACCTCGGCATCGACGGCTTCCGCCTGGACGCCGTGCCGTACCTCTACCAGGAGGAGGGCACGAACTGCGAGAACCTGCCCGCCACCCACGAGTTCCTGAAGCGGGTGCGGAAGGAGATCGACGCCTCCTATCCGGACACGGTGGTGCTGGCGGAGGCGAACCAGTGGCCGGAGGACGTCGTCGACTACTTCGGCGACTACGAGAGCGGCGGGGACGAATGCCATATGGCGTTCCATTTCCCGGTCATGCCGCGCATCTTCATGGCCGTACGGCGGGAATCCCGCTATCCCGTCTCGGAAATCCTCGCCAAGACCCCGGCGATTCCCTCGGGCTGCCAGTGGGGCATCTTCCTGCGCAACCACGACGAGCTGACCCTCGAAATGGTCACCGACGAGGAACGCGACTACATGTGGGCCGAATACGCGAAGGACCCGCGTATGCGCGCCAACATCGGGATCAGGCGGCGGCTCGCGACCCTGCTCGACAACGACCGCAACCAGATCGAGCTGTTCACCGCCCTGCTGCTGTCCCTGCCCGGCTCGCCGATCCTCTACTACGGCGACGAGATCGGCATGGGCGACAACATCTGGCTCGGCGACCGCGACGCCGTACGCACTCCGATGCAGTGGACACCGGATCGCAACGCAGGTTTTTCGTCCTGTGACCCCGGGCGGCTGTTCCTGCCGACCATCATGGACCCCGTCTACGGCTACCAGGTCACCAACGTCGAGGCGTCGATGTCGTCGCCCTCGTCGCTGCTGCACTGGACCCGCCGGATGATCGAGATCCGCAAGCAGAACCCGGCCTTCGGCCTCGGGTCGTACACGGAACTCCCGTCGTCGAATCCGGCGGTGATCGCGTTCCTGCGCGAGTACGAGGACGATCTCGTGCTGTGCGTGCACAACTTCTCGCGGTTCGCGCAGCCGACGGAGCTGGACCTGAGCGCGTTCAACGGACGGCATCCGGTCGAGCTGTTCGGCGGGGTGCGTTTCCCTGCCGTCGGTGAGCTGCCGTACCTGCTGACCCTGGCGGGCCACGGCTTCTACTGGTTCCGGCTGCGCAAGGACCCCGCGTAGGACCTCGCAGAACCCGGGGTGGGGCGGTTTCCCCTGCCCCACCCGGGGCACGCATCAGTAACACCCCGCCCACCCGGGGAAAGGAATGTGACACCATGGCGGAAACTGTCACACTTTCCGGTACGACAAGTCCTGGCCTGCTCGCGTCCCTGGATCCACTGCTGCGCGAGTGGCTGCCACGACAGCGCTGGTTCGCGGGCAAGGGACGCCCGGTCACCGGGTTCTCGCTGGTCGCGGCCACCGAGCTGCTGCCGGCCGACTCCCGGCTGGGCCTCTACCATCTGCTGGTGCGCGCCCATCAGCCGCTCGCGCTCGGCACCGAGACCCACCCCGGCGACTGCTACCAGCTGCTGATAGGCGCGCGCGAGGCGCTGCCGCCCCGGCTCGCGCCCGCGCTGATCGGACACGTGGAAGAGGGCCCGCTCGCCGGCCGCACAGTGTACGACGCCCTGTACGACCCCCGGCCCGCCGAGATGCTCCTGGAGGCGCTGCGCTCCCAGGCCCGCATCGGCGGGCTGCGCTTCGAGCGGGAGCCCGGCCAGGAGATCCGCGCCGGACTGGTCCCCCGGATGGTGACCGCCGAGCAGTCGAACTCGTCGGTCGTCTACGGAGATACGTTCATCCTGAAGCTGCTGCGCCGGATCGTGCCCGGCGTCAACCCCGACCTGGAACTGCCGCTGGCGCTGGCCCGCGAGGGCTGTGCCCGGGTGCCCGCTCCGACCGCGTGGCTCACCGCGGAGCCTGCCGGGGAGTCGTGTGTGCTCGGCGTGCTCCAGCCGTTCCTGCAGGGCGCCTCGGACGGCTGGGAGCTGGCGCTGCGCGAGCTGGCCAAGGGCGAGGACTTCGGCGCCGAGGCGCAGGCCCTGGGGCGCGCCACGGCCGAGGTGCACACCGCGCTCGCCCGCGCGCTGCCGACCATGACGATGGGCCACACCCAGGTGCAGATGCTGGCCGACGGCATGATCGAACGCCTCGACGTGGCCGCTCAGGCGGTACCCGCGCTGCGTCCGCACGCGCCCGCGCTGCACTCCGCGTTCACGGCACTGGCCGACCTGGCCGCGGAGGGCCGTACCTGGACCGCGCAGCGCATCCACGGCGACCTGCACCTCGGGCAGTGTCTGCGCTCGCCGGCCGGGCAGTGGTGGCTGATCGACTTCGAGGGCGAGCCGTCCAGGCCACTCGCCGAGCGACGGATGCCGCAGCCGCCGGTGCGGGACATCGCGGGGATGCTCAGGTCCTTCGACTACGCGGCCCACTCGGCGGGATCGCACGCAGGGGGCTGGGCCGATGCGTGCCGGGCCGCCTACTGTTCCGGGTACGCGGAGGTCAGCGGCCGCGATCCGCGCACCGACCCGGTACTGATGCGCGCCTACGAGACCGACAAGGCGATCTACGAGGTCGTCTACGAGGCCCGCCACCGCCCCGACTGGCTGCCCGTCCCGATGGCGGCGATAGAGCGTTACGCCGTGTCCGACCTGACCTGACCTGACGTGACCTGACCTTTGCAGAGGAGGCGCCGCCCGTGACCCCCCGCCCCACGCCCAGCGGTTCGGATCCGAAGAAGAAGGCCGAGGAGAAGGCCGCCAAAGCCGCGAAGAGTGTGAAGAAGGCGGTGAAGAAGGCCGCGGAGAAGACGGTCGCGCCCGCGAAGGCGGCGAAGAAGGCGCCGGCCGAGAAGCCCGCGGTCAAGAAGGCGACCACGAAGACGACGGCGGTGAAGAAGACCGCGGTGAAGAAGCCGACCGCCGAGAAGACCACCGCTGGGAAGACCGCTGCCGAGAAGGCCGTCGCCAAGAAAGCGGTGGCGACCAAGGCCGCCGCGAGGAAGACGACCATCGCGAAGAAGGCACCGGCGAAGCCACCCGCGAAGTCAGCTGCCAGGAAACCCGTCACCAAGGCCACGACGAAGGCACCCGTACCCGTACCGGAGCGGCTCGCGTCCCGCACGGCGCCCGTCGGGACCGTCGGCGACTCGCCGGTCTCCCCCGCCGTCGGCGCCGGTGACCGTGAGCGGCTGCTCACCGGTACGCACCACGATCCGCACACGGTGCTGGGCGCCCACCAGGTGCCCGGCGGGGTCGCCTTCCGGGTCTTCAGGCCGTACGCGCTGTCCGTGAGCGTCGTCGCCGGGGACCTGCGGGCGGAGCTGCACGACGACGGGGACGGGTTCTTCTCCGGCCTGCTGCCCCTGTCCGAGGTCCCCGGTTACCGGATCCTGGTGGCGTACGAGGGGACGGTCCAGGACACCGAGGACGCGTACGGCTTCCTGCCCACGCTGGGCGACCTCGATCTGCACCTGATCGGCGAGGGCCGGCACGAGGAACTGTGGACGGTGCTCGGCGCGCACCCGATGACGCACCAGGGCATGGCCGGCACCCGCTTCTCCGTGTGGGCGCCGAACGCGCGCGGCGTGCACGTGGCCGGCACCTTCAACTTCTGGGACGGCTCCGGTCATCCCATGCGCTCGCTCGGCTCCTCCGGTGTCTGGGAGCTGTTCCTGCCCGGGATCGGCGAGGGCGAGCTGTACAAGTTCGAGATCACCCGGCCCGACGGTTCGAAGACCCTGCGCGCCGACCCGCTGGCCCGGCGCACGGAGACCCCGCCCAACACGTCGTCCGTGATCACCGCCTCCCACCACGAGTGGCACGACGAGCAGTGGCTGGAGCGGCGTGCCGACCTGCCCGCGCACGAGGCGCCGTTCTCCGTCTACGAGGTCCATCTGCCGTCCTGGCGCCCGGGTCTGACGTACCGTCAACTCGCTGACCAGCTGCCCGCGTACGTCAAGGACCTGGGCTTCACGCACGTCGAGCTGATGCCCATCGCGGAACACCCCTTCGGCGGCTCCTGGGGCTACCAGGTCACCGGCTTCTACGCCCCCACGGCCCGACTCGGGAGCCCCGACGACTTCAAGTACCTGGTCGACGCGCTGCACCAGGCAGGCATCGGCGTCCTGATGGACTGGGTGCCGGCGCACTTCCCGCGCGACGACTGGGCGCTGGCGGAGTTCGACGGCCGCCCCCTGTACGAGCACGAGGACCCGTTGCGCTCCGCTCACCCCGACTGGGGCACGCTGGAGTTCGACTACGGCCGCCGCGAGGTGCGCAACTTCCTTGTCGCGAACGCCGTGTACTGGTGCAGGGAGTTCCACATCGACGGCCTGCGGGTCGACGCGGTCGCCTCCATGCTCTATCTCGACTACTCGCGCGAGCCCGGCCAGTGGGTGCCGAACGAGCACGGCGGCCGGGAGAACCTGGACGCGGTGGCGTTCCTGCAGGAGATGAACGCGACGGTGTACCGGCAGGTGCCGGGTGTCGTGACGATCGCGGAGGAGTCGACGGCCTGGGACGGTGTCACCCGGGCCACGCACCACCGGGGCCCGGGCGGCTTCGGGGGCCTCGGCTTCGGCCTGAAATGGAACATGGGCTGGATGCACGACTCCCTCGACTACATGAGCCATGAGCCGGTGCACCGCAAGTACCACCACAACGAGATGACGTTCTCGATGGTGTACGCCTACAGCGAGAACTACGTCCTGCCCATCTCCCACGACGAGGTGGTGCACGGCAAGCGCTCCCTGGTCTCGAAGATGCCGGGCGACTGGTGGCAGCAGCGCGCCAACCTGCGCGCCTACCTGGCCTTCATGTGGGCCCACCCCGGCAAGCAACTCCTCTTCATGGGGCAGGAGTTCGCGCAGGGCGCGGAGTGGTCGGAGGCTCATGGCCCGGACTGGTGGCTCCTCGACCCGGCCTACGGCGCCGAGGCCGACCACCGCGGGGTGCGCGACCTGGTCCGCGACCTCAACGTCGTCTACCGCCACACGCCGGCGCTGTGGCAGCGGGACATCGACCCGGCCGGCTTCCAGTGGATCGTCGGCGACGCGGCCGACGACAACGTCTTCGCGTTCCTGCGCCACGCCACCGACGGCACCCCGCTGCTGGCGGTCTCCAACCTCTCCCCCGTCGTCCGCCCGGACTACCGCCTCGGCGTCCCCGACGACGTCCCGGCCTGGCACGAGACCCTCAACACCGACCTCGCCAAGTACGGCGGCAGCGACGTCACCAACCCTGACGTCATCAAGCCCGAACCCCAGGGCTGGCACGGCCGCCCGGCCAGCATCAGGTTGTCCCTGCCCCCGCTCGCGACGCTCTGGCTACGCCCGGCCTAGCCTCCTCAAACGCCGGAGGGGCTGGTTTCCAGCCCCTCCGGCGTTTGAGCGGCGGGGGCGAAACCCTCCCGTTCACGCAAACGCAGCAGCCAGCGCCACAGGCAACGCCCGACTGTGCAACACCCCCAACCGCTGCGTGGCCCGGGTCAGCGCCACGTACAGATCACTCGTCCCGTACAGCCCCGGCTCCACGACCAGCACCGAGTCGAACTCCAGCCCCTTCGACTGACGCGGATCAAGAAGAACGACCGCACGGGTCAGATCCGGCTCCGCCCCCACCGTCACCCCGTCCAGCCGCGCCGCCAGCCGCCGATGCAGATGCCGCGGCGCGATGACCGCGAGCCGCCCCTCCGCAGGCGTCAGCTCCTCCACCGCCTTGGCCACCGCACCGGCCAGATCGTCGGTCGCACGCGCCCACGGCCGGACGCCGGTGGACCGCACCGAACTCGGCGGCTCGAAGTCCGGCTGCTCGGCCCGCACCACCGCCGCCGCGACCTCCATGATCTCGGCTGGGGTGCGGTAGTTGACGCCGAGCCGCGTGTGCTCCCAGCGGTCCTCGACGTACGGCTGCAGGATCCCCGCCCAGGAGCCGACACCCGCCGCCTCCGCGGTCTGCGCGGGATCGCCGACCAGGGTCATCGAGCGGGTCGGGCTGCGCCGCATGAGCAGCCGCCACGCCATCGGCGACAGCTCCTGCGCCTCGTCGACGATGATGTGCCCGAACGCCCAGGTCCGGTCGGCCGCCGCCCGCTCGGCGGCGCTGCGGTGGTCGTCCTCCTCCTGGCGCTCGGCGAACCGCTCGGCGTCGATGATGTCGTGCGCGGACAGCACCTCCGAGTCCTCCTGGTCGATGTCCTCGAACTCGTAGGTGCGCGAGGCGTACGACACGTCGAGCACGCCCTGCGCGTAGGCGACCTGCGTCTCCCGCTCGCGCTCCACCCGCGCCCGCCGCACCCGGTCGTCCACACCGAGCAGTTCGGCGGCCTCGTCCAGCAGCGGTACGTCCGCCACCGTCCAGGCCCGTGTCACCGGGCGGCGGATGGCGGCCGCGTCCTCGTCGGGGAGATAGCCGACGGGATCGGCGAGGAAGTCCGCGACCAGCCGCTGCGGGGTCAGCCGCGGCCAGAGCTGGTCGATGGCCGCCCACACCTCGGGGTTCTCGGCGAGCTCGTCGCGGATCTGCGTGATGTCGCTGGGGTCCAGCAGGTTCGTACCGTCGAAGGGGTCCGTGCCGATGCGTTCGGCGACCATGTCGGTGAGCGTGTTGAGGATGTGGCCCTCGAAGTGTTCGCGGGCCACGTTGTGCGGCAGGTCCGCGGCACGGGTGCGCTCGCGGGCCATCTTCACCAGGCCGTCGTCGAGCATCAGGATCTCGCGGTCGTGCTCGATCGCGATCACCGGGTCGGGCAGCGCCTGCCAGTCGCGTACGGCCTCGGCGAGCGCGGCCGCCATGTCGGCACGGCCCTTCACCGCGGCCGCCGCACGGGTGTCGGTCGCCCTCGCCTTCACGCCGGGGAACAGCTCTCCGACGGTCGCGAGCAGCACGCCCGTCTCGCCGAGCGAGGGCAGCACCTCCGCGATGTAGCCGAGGAACGCGGGGTTGGGGCCGACGATGAGAACGGCCCGCTTGGCGAGCAGTTCCCGGTGCTCGTACAGCAGATACGCGGCCCGGTGCAGTGCCACGGCCGTCTTGCCCGTGCCGGGGCCGCCCTCGACCACGAGCACCCCGCGGTGCGGTGCCCGGATGATCTCGTCCTGCTCGGCCTGGATGGTCTGCACGATGTCGCTCATGCGGCCGGTGCGCGCGGAGTTGAGCGCGGCCAGCAGCACGGCGTCGCCGGTCGGGTCCTCGTGACCGGTCCTCTCCTGGTCCCCCAGGTCGAGGATCTCGTCGTGCAGGGCGGTGACCGTACGGTCGCTGGTGGTGAGGTGCCGACGCCGGCGCAGCCCCATCGGGGTGTGCCCGGTGGCCAGGTAGAAGGGGCGGGCGACGTCGGCACGCCAGTCGATCAGGATCGGCGTGCGCTCTTCGTCGTCGGTGCGCAGCCCGATACGGCCGATGTGGTGGCTCGTGCCCGAGGTGAGGTCGATACGGCCGAAGCAGAGCGAGCCGTCCACGGCGTTCAGTGCCGCGAGCAGTCCCGAGCGCTCGGCGACCAGGATGTCCCGCTCCAGCCGGGCCTGCATGGGCGTGTTGCCCTGGGCCAGCGCGTCCGTGACGCCGGCCTCGGTGTCCCCGCGCAGGGCGTCCACGCGCGCGTACAGCCCGTCGATGAATTCCTGCTCACCACGAATTTCATCGCTGTTTGACAATTCCACTCCCGCGCATATAGAATGTGCTCACTGGACTTCTTCGTGACTCAATTGCCCTGAAGTCGCGAACCATTGAATATACGCAAAGAAATCCCCCGAGCGCAATTGCTCGGGGGATTTCTTTGTATTGCGTCAGGTCACAGGACGTCCGCCAGCTCCTCAAGGAGCCGCCGCTTGGGCCTGGCGCCCACCATCGACTTCACCGGCCGGCCACCGCGGAAGACCATGAAGGTCGGCATCGACAGGACCCGGTACGCGTTGGTGGTCTCCGGGTTCGTGTCCACATCGAGCTGGACCACCTTCAGCCGCTCCCCCTCCTCCGCGGCGAGGGCGCTGAGCACCGGTCCCATCTGCCGGCACGGCGGACACCAGTCGGCGGTGAACTCCACGAGGACCGGCAGATCACTGTGCATCACCTCCGTCTCGAAGTCCGCGTCCGTCACCGCGGCCACACCCACTGCTCCGATCACAGTTCCCGTCCTCCCAGTTCGCACAACGGTGAATCTCCTCCGGCCGTGGCCAGCCGCACGCCGATCTTCGCCCGCACCGCCTGCAACTCCTCGATCAGTGCGTCGAGTTCGTCCAGCTTGCGCCGGTAGACCGCCAGCGACGCGGGGCAGGAGTCGCCTTCCGGGTGCCCGGCACGCAGACACTCCACGAACGGCCGCGTCTCCTCCAGGTCGAACCCGAAGTCCTGGAGCGTCCTGACCTGCAGGAGCAGCTTCAGGTCGCTCTCGTCATAGGTCCGGTAGCCGTTGTCGCCCCGCCGTGCGGGCAGCAGCCCGCGCGACTCGTAGTAGCGCAGCGTCCGCGTCGTGGTACCGGCCCGTGCGGCCAGCTCGCCGATTCGCATGCCTACGAACGTAATCCCTGACGCCGACGTCAAGGCAACAGCGCTCGACGACAGACGTCCGGGGGGTCGGCGTCAGGTCTCGGTGTCAGGGTCGGCGTGAAGGTCAGCGGGGCGCACGGCCGGGACGCGGGCCCAGCAGCCACTCCCCCGAGGGCGGCCCACCATGCCCCCTGCCGTCGTAGTCCTCGTCGCCTTCCTCCTCGTCCTCCTCGTCCTCGCTCGCGTTCCGCACCCCCAGCAGCCGGCGGGTCAGCCGGTCGCGGTCGGACATGAGCTCGTCGAGGGCCTCGCGGATGTCGGACGGTTCGGTGCGGGGGGACTCGCGTTCCGCCGCGATCAGGACGGACCGGCGGACCAGCTCCTTGGTGAACGAGGCCGTCGTGCCCTCGGTCCGGGCCACGACCTCGTCGGCGACGTCCTGGCCGAGGCCGAGGCCCGCGCCGTACAGGGCGAGCAGCGCGGCGCGGCCCTCCGCGTCCGGCAGCGGGATCTCCACGGCGAGGTCCACGCGGCCCGGGCGCTGGATCAGGGCCGGTTCCAGCAGGTCGGCGCGGTTGGTGGTGAGCAGGAAGGCGACGTCGGCGTCGTCGCCGAGGCCGTCCATCTCGTTCAGGACCTGGAAGAGCAGGGGCTGTTCGCCGTTGCCGTAGTCGCGGGCCTCGGCGATCAGGTCGCAGTCCTCCAGGACGACGAGTGCGGGCTGGAGCATACGGGCCAGGGCGCACGCCGGGCCGATGGCGTCGATGCTCTCGCCGGACAGGACGACGACCGTGAACTGCGGAAGGTGGGAGAGGAGATAGCGGATCGTGTGGGTCTTGCCGGTGCCGGGAGGACCGTAGAGGAGGAGTCCCCGGCGCAGGTGCTGGCCCGCGGCGCGCAGCTGCTCGCGGCGGCGCGCCACCCCCACGACCTGCCGCTCCACCCGCTCCAGGAGCCCGGCCGGCAGCACGATGTCGTCACGGGTCAGGCCGGGGCGGCGGTGGAAGCGGAACGGGCCGAGGCCGTGGCCGAACTGCGAGCCCTCGAAGGAGAGCACCTGACCGCGGAAGACGTTGTGCTCGCGCACGAGGGCGTCGATCCCGGCGAGCAGCCGGTCCGCGAACTCCTTGTCGCGGGCGAGGACTTCGAGCTCGACCTTGTTGCGTCCGTACGCGTCCTGCGGGCCGCGCAGGAGTACGGCGAAACGCTCGTCGCCCTCCGCTCCGAGATAGAACCCGCAGGAGACGCAGGCCAGTTCCCGGTCGGGCGAGACCGGCAGATGGGCGTAGTCGACGGCGCCGATCACGAAGCGGTCGTAGCGGTCGGCGGCCTCGATGATGTCGCCGAGGGTGAGATCGCCGTGGTGCTGGGCGCCGCGCATGCCGACCAGTTCGTAGGACCGGCCGTCCGCGGCGAACCAGCGCTCCAGCGCGAGATGGACGTTGGGCAGGTCGAACGGCGCGTACGCGGACTTGACCACCGGGCGGTCGGTCGGCGCCGAACCCAGGTGTTCGCGCAGCCGCTTGGCGAGGTCGCGGCTGCCGTCGGCGTCACTGCGCTTCGGGCGCGCGACCGCCATAAGGAACTCGTGGAACAGTTCGTTGACCCGCTCAAGCGACAGGGGCGAGGGCTCGCGCTCCGCGCCGTACCGCCTCTTGTACTCGTCCGTGCTGAGGATCTCCACCTCGTCGGGCTGCCCCATGTACACCTCCGTGCGTTGGGCCGTGCACCCCCGAGGCCTCCCAGCCTGATGCCCAACGGTCCCGCAGGTCAAAGGATTTGGGGCAAGTGCCCCCAAACGCACCCGCCCTTGGGCCGCCGACTGACCTAGGCGCGCTGGGCGGCGGGCATGCCGGCCGACTCCTCGACCTCCAGCAGGGACGCGCTCTGCCGTTCCTCGTCGAAGGCCCGGCGGCCGCCCCTGAGCCCGAACAGCCGCTTGGCGAGGGCGATGTAGAGCACGGCGAGGATGTTGAGGACCAGGGTGCCGATCTTCAGCCAGCTGATGTGCTCGGTGAGTTCGTAGATCTCCAGCGGGAGGAAGGCGGCGGTGGCGACCACCGTGAGGTACTCGGCCCAGCGTTTGGCGTACCACAGGCCCACCGCCTCGACGAGCTCGATCAGGGCGTAGGCGACGAGCAGTGCGGCCACCAGCAGCAGCGTGGAGTGCTTGTAGCCGAAGGTCTTCTGGATGCTGCCGACGATCGGTGAGTGGTCGAGGTCGTAGTGGAAGTGCTTGAAGACGGGCCGGAAGACGTTCAGGTACTCGTCGAAGAGGCTGCGTACCGAGTCCTGGCTGTTGCTGAACTTCCACACCGCCGCCGCGACCAGCACGATGAACACGCCGCGCACGGCCCGCTCGATCGCCAGGAAGCGCAGGATGAACAGGTCGCGCAGCACCTTCCCGCGCGGCACGAGGGGCGCCTCGCTCGCCGGTCCCGACCCGTGCGGCTCGCCCAGCGCGAAGTCGCCGCAGCGCAGACAGCGCCAGACGTCCCCGAGAGCGGTCTCGGCGTGCAGCCGTACCCGCAGCCGGGAGTCGTCCGGGGCATAGGTGACATGCCCCTTTCGGGCACATGTGCGCCGGTCCCAGTCGATCTTCATCCCCCGTGCCTCCAAACAGCTTGCCGCGCCTGACGATCGGCGCGGCACGCTAGTGGACGCAGGTAAGAGGTTGGTGAGGATCAACGCGCCGAGCGGCCGGGTCCACGGGGGAGGGACCCGGCCGCTCGGCGTTCTCGACCGGGCGACCGATCGACGGGGGGAGTTTCGGCCGCCCGGGGGACTGAAGGGCTCAGGCCTTGGCGAGTTCCTTCTCGCCGCCCTGCTCGGGCACCTCCACCGGGACGTCCGGCTCGGCGTCGTCCAGCAGCGTCTTCTCGTCGAAGGGCAGCTCGCCGGCCAGGACGCGGTCCACGCGCTCCTTGTCGACCTCGCCGGTCCAGGTACCGATGAGCAGGGTCGCGACGGCGTTGCCGGCGAAGTTGGTGACGGCGCGGGCCTCGCTCATGAAGCGGTCGATGCCGATGATCAGGCCGACGCCGTCGACGAGGGCGGGCTTGTGCGACTGCAGACCGCTGGCGAGGACCGCGATACCGGAACCGGAGACACCGGCCGCGCCCTTCGAGGCGACCATCATGAACAGCAGCAGACCGATCTGCTGGCCGATGCTCATCGGCTGGTCCATGGCGTCCGCGATGAACAGCGAGGCCATGGTCAGGTAGATCATCGTGCCGTCGAGGTTGAAGGAGTAGCCGGTCGGCACGGTGATACCGACGACCGGACGGCCGACACCCAGGTGCTCCATCTTCGCGATGAGCCGCGGCAGCGCGGACTCGGACGACGAGGTGGAGATGATCAGCAGGAACTCCCGGCCGAGGTACCTCAGCAGCTGGAAGAGGTTCACCTTCGCCACGAGCTTCGTCAGCGTGCCGAGCACGATGACGACGAACAGCAGACAGGTGATGTAGAAACCGGCCATGATCGTGCCCAGCGCCTTGAGCGCGTCCACTCCGGTCTCGCCGACCACGGCGGCCATCGCACCGAAGGCACCGACGGGCGCGGCCCACATGATCATGCCGAGGATGCGGAAGACCAGCTTCTGGATGTGCTCGACCCCGCGCAGGATCGGCTCACCGGAGCGCCCCATGGCCTGCAGGGCGAACCCGACGAGCAGCGCCACGAGGAGGGTCTGGAGGACGACGCCCTCGGTGAAGGCCGAGACGAACGTGGTCGGAATGATCCCGAGCAGGAAGTCGACGGGCCCCTCGGCGGCGGCCTTCGCCTGCTCGTGCCCGACGCCCTTCACGGCCTCGGTCAGGTGCATCCCGCTGCCCGGGTGGATGATGTTGCCGACGACCAGGCCGATGGCCAGCGCCACGAAGGACATGGCGATGAAGTAGCCGAGGGCGAGCCCGCCGACCTTGCCGACCTTGGCGGCCTTGCGCACGGAACCGACGCCGAGCACGATCGTGCAGAAGATGATCGGCGAGATCATCATCTTGATCAGGTTCACGAAGCCCGCGCCGATCGGCTTGAGCTCTTTGGCGAAATCTGGCGCGGCGAACCCGACGCCGATGCCGAGAACCACCGCGATGATCACCGCGATGTAGAGGTAGTGGGTGCGGTCCCGCTTGGCGGGTGCGGCAGGTGCGGTAGCGGGGGTGCTGGCCACGGCTGCCCTCCTTGACGACGTCATCGGCATCAACCGGCGTGCGGCTCACGTCCGGGGATATAGGGGAATGCCGTGACTATCTCCCGCTCTGTGAGGGCGGTCACCCTTCCGTTCATTTAGTTCACACTCAGCGTGAGAGGCACACTGACGACATGCGCATCCCCGTCCCGAGACCCCGCAGCCTGGCAGGCCAGCTCTTCGCCATGCAGGCGGTGCTGATAGCGGTGCTCGTGGCCGGATATGCACTGTTCAGCTACTTCAGCGACCGGGCACAGGCCGAGGACGCGGCCGCCCGCCAGGCCATGGCGGTGTCCCGCTCGATCGCGGACGCCCCGTCCGTGGTGGCGGCGATCAAGACCCCGGACCCCACCGCGCAGCTCCAGCCGTACGCGCTGAAGGTGATGCGCGACGCGGACGTCGACTTCGTGACGATCATGAACCCGAAGGGCATCCGCTGGACCCACCCGAACAAGGACGAGATCGGCAAGCACTTCGTCGGCACCATCGGGCCGGCGCTGCACGGCAAGTCCTTCACCGAGACCTACACCGGCACGCTCGGGGCGTCGGTCCGGGCGGTCACTCCCGTCTACGACGGCACGCGGATCGTCGGCCTCGTCAGCGCCGGCATCAAGGTGCAGGCGATCAGCAAGCAGGCGCAGGGCCAGGTGTCGGCCCTGCTCGGGGTGGCGGCCGGCGCCCTCGCGCTGGGCGCGGTCGGCACGTACGTGGTCAACGCCCGCCTGCGCCGTCACACCCACGGCATGAACGCGGCCGAGCTCAGCCATATGCACGACTACCACGAGGCCGCACTGCACGCCGTGCGCGAGGGGCTGCTCATGCTGGACGGACAGTACCGGGTGGCACTGGTCAACGACGGGGCGCAGGAGCTGCTGGGTGTGCCGTCCCAGGAGGACGTGGTGGGCAGGTCGGTCGCGGAGCTCGGTCTGCCCGCCCCGCTGACGGGTGCCCTGCTGGCCTCGGAGCCGCGGGTGGACGAGGTGCTTCTGACGGCGGACCGGGTGCTGGTGGTGAACACCTCGCCGGTGTCCGGCGGGGAGCGGCGCGGGACGGTGGTGACTCTGCGCGACGTCACCGAACTCCAGTCGCTGATGGGCGAGTTGGACTCCGAGCGGGGCTTCACCCAGGCCCTGCGCTCGCAGGCGCACGAGGCGGCGAACCGGCTGCACACGGTGGTGTCCCTGATCGAGCTCGGCCGGGCCGAGGAGGCCGTGGACTTCGCGACGGCCGAGCTGGAGCTCGCCCAGGCGCTGACCGACCAGGTGGTGGCGGCGGTGAGCGAACCGGTGCTGGCGGCGCTGCTGCTCGGCAAGACGGCGCAGGCCAACGAGCGGGGCGTGGAGCTGGTGGTGTCGGAGGACAGCCGCCTCGACGACGGCCTGCTCCCGCCGACCCTGCCGGCCCGCGACCTGGTCACGATCCTCGGCAACCTGATCGACAACGCGGTGGACGCGGCCCAGGGCAGCGTCGGCGCCCGGGTGACGGTGACGGCGTACGCGGAGGACTCCGAGCTGGTGATGCGGGTCGCGGACAGCGGCGCGGGGGTGGATCCCGCCCATGCGGAGCTGGTGTTCCAACGGGGGTTCTCGACGAAGCCGGCCGGCCCCGGCGGGCGCGGTCTGGGCCTCGCCCTGGTACGACAGGCGGTGGCCCGGCAGGAGGGCACGCTGACGGTGGCGGAGGGCCAGGAGGGCGGCGCGGTCTTCGAGGCCCGGCTGCCCCTGAGTGCCGCCGCCCCGGCCGGCGCGATCACGCGCACCACGGTGAGAGGTGACGTATGACGACCGAGCAGCCCGTCCAGCCCATCCGCGTCCTGGTCGTGGAGGACGATCCGGTGGCCGCGGACGCGCATGTCATGTACGTCGGCCGGGTGCCGGGGTTCGTGGCCGTGGGCAAGGCGCACACGGGGGCGGAGGCGCGGCGTCTGCTGGACCGTACGCCGGTGGATCTGCTGTTGCTGGATCTGCATCTGCCGGATGTGCACGGGTTGCAGTTCGCGCGGTCGCTGAGGGCGGCCGGGCATCACGCGGACGTGATCGCGGTGACGTCGGCGCGGGATCTGACCGTGGTGCGGGAGGGGGTGTCGCTGGGGGTGGTGCAGTACGTGCTGAAGCCGTTCACCTTCGCGACGCTGCGGGACCGGCTGGTGCGGTACGCGGAGTTCCATGCGGCGGTGGGTGAGGCGAGCGGGCAGGACGAGGTGGACCGGGCGCTGGCCTCGCTGCGGGCGCCGTCGCCCGCGGCGCTGCCCAAGGGACTGAGCTCGCCGACGCTGGAGCGGGTGACGGTGGCGCTGCGGGACTGCGGAGCGGGGCTGACGGCCGCGGCGCTGGCGGAGGCGGTGGGAATCTCCAGGATCACGGCCCGGCGGTATCTGGAGCATCTGGTGGACGCGGGACGCGCGGCCCGCAATCCGCAGTACGGGACCGTGGGGCGCCCGGAGTTGCAGTATCGGTGGGTTCGTGACGAACGGGGCGACCGGGGTGACGAGCGAAGACGTTAGATCGCGGCACACTCATTGACCTCCTGCTGTACGTGCTGATCGCCCGGCGGCTGGGGGGTGGCTTCGCGCTGGGCGGGGCGGTCAAGGGTTGAGCACTCCCGGGCGGAACGGCTCCACGCCCACCACCCTGCGCACCCGCACCGGCTCGATCAGGAGCATCACCCGCCGCTCCCCGGGCAGCAGCCACGGATACCGGTCCTCGCCGATGTACTTCTTCGTCAGCCGGTCCATCGACCGCTCCGCCTCCTCCCCCTCCACGAACCGCACGACCCGGCCCCGGATCTCCACTCGGTCGTAGGGGTTGCCGGGGTCGTGGTGGGACAGCGAAACGTTGGGATTGAGCCGCAGGTTCTGCTCCTTCACCCGTCCCATCGCCGTGTTGACCATGACGTACTCACCTTCGAGGTCCGCCCACATGGGCGAGACCTGCGGCGCACCGTCGGCGCCGACCGTCGCGAGGTGCCAGAAGTTCGGCGCCAGCAGACGCTCGCGAATATGCCCCTCTACCTTGCCATTCACCTCGTACACGAAGATCACGCCCTCTCCGCCGCCCGTCCGGGCGGCCCGCGCCCATCCTCGCGATCATCCCGGCCCGATCGACAGACGATCTCCGGCCAGCCGCTCCCGACCGCCCCAGCCGTACGTTCCTACAATCCGCGATCCTGGCCGAACAGACCGTAGTCAGCACGTCACGGTGCGCCTAGCTTGTGGCCCGTGCGCCAACGTCCTACCCGCCCGAATCAGCCCGCCCAGCCACCACCGCCCTTCAACGCCCAGTCCGCTCGCCGCCTGCGTACCGCCCTCGACATGGGACCCGAACATGTCGCCTACGGCCTGCGCGTCTCCTACGGGCTCCCCTACATCACCCCGGACCTCGTCGTCGCCTGGGAGCGGGGGCAGCTCAGCCCCTCCGACTCCGAACTCGCCGCCCTCGCTGGCGTGTTGTGGTGCTCCCCCGGTGAACTCATCGGAAAGCCGCGCACCCTGCGCGAACACCGCATCGCCCGCCGTCTGGCCCCCGAGGACATCGCCCGCAGCGCCGGCCTCGAACTCCTCGCCTATCTCCACATGGAGGAGCACAACAGCTGGCGGGGCAACGAACGCCAGTCGGCCGCGCTCGCCGAGCTGCTCCGGCTCTCGCTCCCCGACTTCATCTCCGTCACCGGGCGCGAGGGCAAGCTCACCGAACTGCTGCGCAGTGCCGCGAGTACGCGCTGGCAGGCCTACGTCCGCCCGGTCGGCAAAGTGGTGCCCCTGGACCGGCGGCTGCTGGAGGACTCCCTCCAGCAGCTGCACCAGGACTACCAGGGGCAGATGGTCGCCTCGCTGAGCTGGGGCGACGGAACCGCCGCCAACGAGTCGAGCGACCTGGGGCGGGACTTCCTGGACCGAATCGTCGACCACTTCTGGGCCGCGGTCCAGGACAACACCGAGTGAGGCATCGGTAGTACCCCGACAGGCTCTAGAAGACCGACTCGGCCTCGTCCATCCGGTCCTTCGGCACCGTCTTCAGCTCGGTCACCGCCTGCGCGAGGGGCACCATCACGATGTCGGTGCCCTTGAGCGCGGTCATCCTGCCGAACTCGCCCCGGTGCGCCGCCTCCACCGCGTGCCAGCCGAAGCGGGTGGCGAGGACGCGGTCGTACGCCGTCGGGACGCCACCGCGCTGGACATGGCCGAGAATGACCGGCTTGGCCTCCTTGCCGAGCCGGCGCTCCAGCTCGTAGGCCAGCGCCGTGCCGATGCCCTGGAAGCGCTCGTGACCGAACTGGTCGATCTCGCCGTGGCCGTAGTCCATGCTGCCCTCGGCGGGGTGGGCGCCCTCCGCCACGCACACGACGGCGAACTTCTTGCCGCGGGCGAAGCGCTCCTCGACCATCTTGACGAGGTCGGCCGGGTCGAAGGGCCGCTCGGGCAGGCAGATGCCGTGGGCGCCGGCGGCCATGCCGGACTCCAGGGCGATCCAGCCCGCGTGCCGGCCCATGACCTCGACGACCATCACGCGCTGATGGGACTCGGCGGTGGTCTTGAGACGGTCCATCGCCTCCGTGGCGACACCGACCGCGGTGTCGAAGCCGAAGGTGCGGTCCGTGGAGGAGATGTCGTTGTCGATCGTCTTCGGGACGCCGACCACCGGCAGGCCGGCGTCGGACAGCATGCGTGCCGCCGTCAGCGTGCCCTCGCCGCCGATGGGGATCAGCGCGTCGATGCCGAACGCCTCGACCATGTCCTCGGCCCGCTCGCAGGCCTCGCGCAGCCGGTCGCGCTCCAGGCGGGAGGAGCCGAGGATGGTGCCGCCGCGGGCCAGGATGCCGCTGACCGCGTTCAGGTCGAGGCTGCGGTAGCGGCTGGTGAGCAGGCCGGCGTAGCCGTCCTCGAAGCCGATGACCTCGTCGCCGTAGTGGTCGACCGCTCGATGCACGACCGACCGGATCACTGCGTTCAGACCAGGGCAGTCGCCGCCGGCGGTGAGAACTCCGATGCGCATCGTGCTGTGTCTCCTGCTCGGTGTGGGTGCCGGTGAGCCGATCCGATTGTTTCACGGCCAGAAGGACGATGTCCCCCTCCGCCCCCTCCGTCCCCTCTGGCCGGAATCACCCTGTCGGGCCATCGGCTCGACCCTCGATCCTGGCGGGCGCCTTAACCACCGGCGAGGGTATTGTCAAGAGGGTTCTGCTCACCTCGGTGGGCGATTTTTGTTCCGGCGACACCCCAGCGACAGACGAAACAGCGACAGACGAAACGGAGAGCACGCGTGACGCGCAGCGTGTACGTGACGGGTATCGACCGCGGCGACGGCCGGCAGGTCGTCGAGCTGGGGGTCATGGAGCTCCTGACCCGGCAGGTCGACCGGGTCGGGGTGTTCCGGCCGCTCGTCCACCACAGCCCCGACCGCCTGTTCGAGCTGCTGCGCGCCCGCTACCGGCTCTCCCAGGACCCGGCCACGGTCTACGGCATGGACTACCACGAGGCGTCCGCCCTCCAGGCGGAGCAGGGCACGGACGAGCTGGTGTCGACCCTCGTCGACCGCTTCCACCTGGTCGCGCGCGACTACGAGGTGGTACTGGTCCTCGGCACCGACTTCGCCGACACCCAGCTCCCCGACGAGCTGTCCCTCAACGCCCGCCTCGCCAACGAGTTCGGCGCCTCCGTGATCCCGGTGGTGGGCGGCCGTGGGCAGCTCGCGGAGTCGGTGCTCGCCGAGACCCGCAACGCCTACCGGGCGTACGAGGGGCTGGGCTGCGACGTGCTGGCGATGGTGACCAACCGGGTGGGCCGGGAGGACCGGGACGAGATCGCGCGCAGGCTCGACTCCCGTATGCCCGTGCCCTGTTACGTCGTGCCCGACGAGCCCGCGCTCTCCGCGCCCACGGTGGCCCAGATCTCCCAGGCCCTCGGCGCCAGGGTGCTGCTGGGCGACGACTCGGGTCTCGCCCGGGACGCGCTCGACTTCGTGTTCGGCGGTGCGATGCTGCCGAATTTCCTCGCCGCTCTCACCCCGGGATGCCTGGTCGTCACCCCCGGCGACCGCGCCGACCTGGTCGTCGGCGCGCTGGCCGCGCACAGCGCCGGCACCCCGCCGATAGCCGGCGTACTGCTGACCCTGAACGAGGTGCCGAGCGACGGGATCCTCACCCTGGCCGCCCGCCTCGCCCCGGGCACCCCGGTGCTCTCGGTGGCCACCACCAGTTTCCCCACCGCGGCCGAACTCTTCTCCCTGGAAGGGAAGTTGAACGCGGCCACCCC
Source organism: Streptomyces sp. NBC_00461 (assembly GCF_036013935.1). Lineage (NCBI taxonomy): Bacteria > Bacillati > Actinomycetota > Actinomycetes > Kitasatosporales > Streptomycetaceae > Streptomyces > Streptomyces sp. NBC_00461. The sequence goes on along the minus strand of NZ_CP107902.1, from coordinate 6,775,695 downwards.
GAGGAAGGCGGAGACCGCGCTAGGGCTCTTCGAGCGGTACGCCGACACCGGCGACCTCACCCGGCGCGTCTCGGCCCCGAGCAGCGACCGCCTCACCCCGATGATGTTCGAGCACAAGCTGCTCGAACAGGCCCGCTCCGACCGGCGCCGTGTCGTCCTCCCCGAGGGCACCGAGCCCCGCGTCCTGCACGCCGCCGAGGTCCTGCTGCGCCGCGGCGTCTGCGATCTCACCCTCCTGGGGCCGGTCGACCAGATCCGCAAGAAGGCCGCCGACCTCGGCATCGACCTGGGCGGCTGCCAGTTGATCGACCCCGCGACCAGCGAGCTGCGCGACTCCTTCGCCGAGAAGTACGCCGTTCTGCGGGCCCACAAGGGCGTCACCGTCGAGCTGGCGTACGACGTGGTCTCGGACGTGAACTACTTCGGCACGCTGATGGTCCAGGAGGGGCTGGCCGACGGCATGGTGTCGGGGTCCGTGCACTCCACGGCCGCGACGATCCGGCCCGCCTTCGAGATCATCCGGACGAGGCCGGACGCCGGCATCGTCTCGTCCGTCTTCTTCATGTGCCTGGCCGACAAGGTCCTCGTCTACGGCGACTGCGCCGTGAACCCCGACCCGAACGCACAGCAGCTGGCCGACATCGCCATCCAGTCGGCCGCCACCGCCGAGCAGTTCGGCGTGGAGCCGCGGATCGCGATGCTGTCGTACTCGACGGGCACGTCCGGCTCGGGCGCCGACGTCGACAAGGTGCGCGAGGCCACCGAGCTGGTGCGGGAGAGGCGCCCCGACCTGAAGATCGAGGGGCCGATCCAGTACGACGCCGCCGTGGAGCCGTCCGTCGCCGAGACCAAGCTGCCGGGCTCCGAAGTCGCAGGCCAGGCAAGCGTGTTGATCTTCCCCGACCTGAACACCGGCAACAACACCTACAAGGCCGTGCAGCGTTCGGCCGGGGCGATCGCGGTCGGTCCGGTGCTGCAGGGTCTGCGCAAGCCCGTCAACGACCTGTCCCGGGGCGCCCTGGTCTCGGACATCGTCAACACCGTCGCCATCACGGCGATACAGGCCCAGAACTCGAACGAGAAGGCGACCGCACAGTGAGCCCCTCCCGCGTCCTCGTCCTCAACTCCGGCTCCTCGTCGGTGAAGTACCAGCTGCTCGACATGCAGGGCAGCCGCCGGCTGGCCGCGGGCCTCGTCGAGCGGATCGGCGAGGAGACCTCGCGCATCAGGCACACGCCCCTCGCGAGCGGCGGCGAGAGCCGCGAGTTCGGCGGCCGGATCGCCGACCACGAGACCGCCCTGAAGATCGTGTCGGAGGAGCTGGCCAGGGACGGTCTCGGGCTCGACTCACCAGAGCTCGCCGCGATCGGGCACCGCGTCGTGCACGGCGGGAAGTCCTTCACCGAGCCGACCGTGATCGACGAGACCGTGCTCGCCGAGATCGAGCGGCTGATCCCGGTGGCGCCCCTGCACAACCCGGCCAACCTCACCGGCATCCGTACGGCCCGTGCCCTGCGGCCCGACCTGCCCCAGGTCGCCGTCTTCGACACCGCCTTCCACACCACGATGCCGGAGTCCGCCGCCCGCTACGCGATCGACGTGCGGACCGCCGACGAGCACCGCATCCGGCGCTACGGCTTCCACGGGACCTCGCACGCGTATGTGTCCCGGGCGACGGCGAAGCTGCTCGGCAGGGACCCGTCCGAGGTGAACGTGATCGTGCTGCACCTGGGCAACGGGGCGTCGGCCTCGGCGGTCGCGAAGGGCCGCTGCGTGGACACCTCCATGGGGCTGACGCCCTTGGAGGGGCTCGTGATGGGTACACGCTCCGGAGACCTGGATCCGGCCGTCATCTTCCATTTGGCGCGAGTTGGCGGAATGTCCACAGACGAAATCGACACTCTTCTCAACAAGAAGAGCGGGCTGGTCGGCCTGTGCGGCGACAACGACATGCGGGAGATACGGCGCCGGGTCGACGAGGGCGACGAAGAGGCGAAGCTCGCCTTCGACATCTACATTCACCGTCTGAAGAAGTACATCGGCGCCTATTACGCCGTACTCGGCACCGTGGACGCGATCGCGTTCACCGCCGGGGTCGGCGAGAACGCGGCGCCGGTGCGGGAGGCGGCCGTCGCGGGCCTGGAGACCCTGGGCCTGGCGGTGGACGGCACGCTGAACGCCGTACGCAGTGACGAACCGCGGCTGATCTCGCCCGAGGACGCACGGGTGAAGGTCGCCGTGGTGCCCACCGACGAAGAACTGGAAATCGCCACACAGACCTACGCACTGGTCGGACGGCATTGATATGCGGCGCCGCCGCTCGGCGACTGAGCGGTAACGCAGCTGAGCACCGACCCGCCCATTTGTATCTTCCGCCAGACGGAATATTCCGCGGCGAAACAAACCGATAGGATCGCCCCATGCGCCGTTCGAAAATCGTCTGTACTCTCGGCCCCGCGGTCGACTCCCACGAAATGCTGGTCTCGATGATCGAGGCCGGAATGAACGTGGCCAGGTTCAACTTCAGCCACGGCACCCACGCCGAGCACCAGGGGCGGTACGACCGCGTCCGGGCCGCCTCCAAGGAGACCGGCCGGGCCATCGGTGTCCTCGCCGACCTGCAGGGACCGAAGATCCGGCTGGAGACCTTCGCCGAGGGTCCGGTGGAGCTGGAGCGGGGTGACGAGTTCGTCATCACGATCGAGGACGTCCCGGGCGACAAGTCCATCTGCGGCACGACGTACAAGGGCCTGCCCGGTGACGTGGACCGCGGCGACCAGATCCTGATCAACGACGGCAACGTCGAGCTGAAGGTCCTGGACGTCGAGGGCCCGCGGGTGAAGACGATCGTCATCGAGGGCGGTGTCGTCTCCGACCACAAAGGCATCAACCTGCCCGGCACGGCCGTCAACGTGCCGGCGCTGTCCGAGAAGGACGTCGAGGACCTCCGCTTCGCGCTGCGCATGGGCTGCGACATGGTCGCACTGTCCTTCGTCCGCGACGCCAAGGACGTGGACGACGTCCACCGGGTGATGGACGAGGAGGGGCGCCGCGTCCCGGTCATCGCCAAGGTGGAGAAGCCGCAGGCGGTGGACAACATGGAGGCCGTCGTGATGGCCTTCGACGCCGTCATGGTCGCGCGTGGTGACCTGGCCGTCGAGTACCCGCTCGAGAAGGTCCCGATGGTGCAGAAGCGGCTCATCGAGCTGTGCCGCCGCAACGCCAAGCCGGTGATCGTGGCGACCCAGATGATGGAGTCGATGATCACCAACTCCCGGCCCACGCGCGCCGAGGCGTCCGACGTCGCCAACGCGATCCTGGACGGCGCGGACGCGGTCATGCTGTCGGCGGAGTCCTCCGTCGGCGCTTACCCGGTCGAGACCGTGAAGACGATGTCGAAGATCGTCGTCGCGGCCGAGCAGGAGCTGATGAGCAAGGGCCTGCAGCCGCTGGTGCCGGGCAAGAAGCCGCGCACGCAGGGTGGTTCGGTCGCGCGTGCCGCGTGCGAGATCGCCGACTTCCTCGGCGGCCGCGGCCTGGTGGCCTTCACCCAGTCCGGCGACACCGCCCGCCGTCTGTCGCGCTACCGCGCCCAGCAGCCGATCATCGCCTTCACCACCGACGAGAACACCCGCAACCAGCTGACCCTCAGCTGGGGCGTGGAGTCGCACGTCGTGCCGTTCGTGAACACCACGGACGAGATGGTCGACATGGTCGACCAGGAGATCGCCAAGATCAACCGCTTCAGCCCGGGCGAGATCGTCATCATCACCGCCGGCTCGCCCCCCGGCGTCCCCGGCACCACCAACATGCTCCGCGTCCACCACATCGCCGGCGGCAGCAACTGACGTACCCGGCAAGGGCCTTGAAGGCTCCTGTACTGCGCTGAGGGCGCCCCCTGCGACAGGGGGCGCCCTCAGTGTTCCGCTCGCTGTTCAGCCTGGGTTCGCGCTGCTGGGGCCGGCCAGACCCCCGGTGAAGGTGAGGAGGGCCCGGAGGACGGCGTGTTCGTACTGAACCTGTTCGTGCTGGGCCTGTTCGTGCTGGGCCTGTTCGTGCTGGGCCTGATCCCCCGGAGGCTCTTCCTCCGTCGAGGGTGCGGGCCGGCCGTCGGAGCGGGCCGGCCGGGATGCCGGGAGTTCAGTCACCGCGGCCCACGCTCACCGCGACCGGCTCACAGGGCGCCGCTGCCGGAGACGCCGACGCCAGATCCAGGTCGACGACCTGTCCGGCGTACGCCAGCCCCGCGCCGAAGCCGAACAGCAGCACGTTGCCCCGTACCTCGGCCTCGGGGCGGCTGGTCATGCGGGACAGCGCGATCGGGATCGTCGCGGCCATGGTGTTGCCGGTGTCCACGACATCGGTGGCGACGGGGACGCCGTCCAGGTTCAGGTGCCGGGCGAGTGCGTCGACGATGCGCAGATTGGCCTGGTGGGGGACGAAGGCGGCCAGGTCGCCGGGCTTGACGCCGGCGTTGTCGCAGACCTCCCGGGCCGTGGAGCCCAGCCCGGTGGCCCAGCGGTAGACCGCCCGGCCTTCCTGGCGCAGCACCCGGTCGACCGGGTCGATGGCGATGAGGTCCGCGCGCTCTCCCGCACTGCCCCACCGCACCGGCCCGATGGCCCGGCGCTCGTGCGGCAGCACCACGGCCGCGCCGGCGCCGTCCGCGAAGAGGATCGCGGTGTCCCGGTCCGTCCAGTCCAGCCAGGCGCTGGCCTTGTCGGCGCCGATCACCAACGCGCCGCGACTGCTGCCCGCCCGGATCAGCGCGTCGGCGACCGCCAGCGCATGGCAGAACCCGGCGCAGGCGTTGTTGAGGTCGAACGCCGCCGGCTGCGCCAGCCCGAGCCGGGCCGCGACCCGGGCCGCGGTGGTGGGCATGGTGGACTCCGCGCTGGACGTCGCCACGATCACCGTGTCGATCTCCTGCGCCGGGTCGGTGCAACGGGGGTCCGCGGACAGCTTGGTGAGCGCGTGACGTGCCGCGCTCGTGGCCATGTCGGCGACCGTCTCGTCCGGGTCCGCCAGCCGGCGTTCCCGGATCCCGGTGCGCGCCACGATCCACTCCGCGTCCACCGTGAGCCGCTCGGCGGCGGCCTCGGTGGACAGCACGGTGGCCGGGAGATAGTGCCCCAGAGCCGCGATCCGCGCCCCGGGGACAGGACTGAGTGCCATGGCGGGGTCTCCTCGCGTCACTGGCCGGCGACGTACGCCGCGACGTCGTCGATCGTGGGGTACTCGTAGACCATCGTGGGAGGTATCTTCAGGCCGCTGAAGTCCTCCAGTTCCGCGGTGAGTTCGACCGCCTGGACGGAGGACAGTCCCAGCTCGCTGAAGACGGCCTGCGGGGAGACGGTCTCGGGGGCGACCTTGAGATGCTCGGCCACCCGGCCGACCAGCCAGCTCCGCACCTGCCGCCGGGTCAGGGTCTTCGTGCTCACTGGGCGTACTCTCCTCGCAGGTAGGCGGCCCGGCAGGCACCACGTTGCACCTTGCCGCTGGATGTCCTGGGCACCGCGTTGGGACCGACCACCACCACGTCGTCGAGGGTGATGCCGTGCGCGGCGGCGACCGCGGTGCGCACCACGCGCGCGATCTCGGCGCGCTTGGCGGCAGCGGCCTCGTCGGTCCCGGCCGCGCCCTGCCCGGCGCCGGCCACGAGCACCGCGCGTTCGGCTCCGCCGTCCTCGACCGCGAACGCCGCGGAGCAGCCGGTGCGCAGCGCGGAGTGGGCCTGCTCCGCGGTGAATTCGAGGTCCTGGGGGTAGTGGTTGCGGCCGCCGACGATGATCAGGTCCTTGCAGCGCCCGGTGACGTACAGCTCGCCGTCGTGCAGGAAGCCCAGGTCGCCGGAGCGCAGGTAGGGGCCGCCGCCTCCGACGGGCTTGGCGGCGAAGACCTCGTCGCTGACCTGGGGCCTGCCCCAGTAGCCGGTGGGCAGGTCAGGCCCGCCGATCCAGATCTCGCCCACCCGGCCGGGCCCGACCGGTTCGGCGGTGTCCGGGTCGACGATGACCACTTCCCGGTCCATGCGGGTGATCCCGCTGCTGACCAGCGTCGTCCCGACGTCGGCCGGCAGCACCCGCCCGGCGCCCAGTGCCTCGTCGTCCACGGTGAGCCGGACGGGCTCGGCCGCCACCCGGGCACCGGTGACCAGCAGGGTCGCCTCCGCGAGCCCGTAGCACGGGTAGGCGGCGGTGGAGTCGAAGCCGTGGGCGGCGAAGCGTTCGGCGAAGGCGCGCAGGGTGCGGTCCCGCACCGGTTCTGCGCCCGTGTAGGCGACCTTCCAGCTGCTCAGGTCCAGGCCCTCGCAGTCCTCCTCACGAATGCGGGCGACACACATGTCGTACGCGAAGTTGGGTGCGCCGCTGGTGGTGGCCCGGTACTGGGAGATCGCCCGCAGCCAGCGGACGGGCCGCCTGATGAACGTCAGCGGTGACATCAGGATCGAGTGACCGCCCATCCACAACGGCTGCACCACGTGGCCGATCAGGCCCATGTCGTGGAAGAGCGGCAGCCAGCCCACGCCGGTGAGTCCCTGGTCGTGCTCGAAGGACTCCCGGATCATCTCCTCGTTGTGGGCGAGCGCCCGGTGGGTGACCGTCACGCCCTTGGGCATCGCCGTGGAGCCGGAGGTGTACTGCAGGAAGGCGATGTCGTCCGGCCCGGGGCGGTGGTCGTCCGGGGCGTCGGCGGCGTCGGCGGCGGACAGCTCCGCCACGGTGGTCCACCACAGGTCCGCGAGGTCCGGCATCACCGAGCGCACGGTGTCCAGCATCTCGGGCGGCACGGCCACGATCACCGCGGCGGGCCGGCAGTCGTCGACGATGGACTTCAGGGTCTCCATCCGCTGCCGGTTCTGCAGCGGCAGCGGCGGGTACGCCGGTACGGCGATGACGCCGGCCTGGAGACAGCCGAAGAACGCGGGGACGAAGTCCAGGCCCTCGGGCAGCAGCAGCAGTGCCCGCTCCCCGCGCGCCAGCCTGGACCGCAGTCCGGCGGCGATGCTGCGCGCCGTCGCGTCCAGCTCGCCGTAGGACAGCGTCCGCTGCACCTCGCCGTCGTCGTCGAGGAAGGTGAACGCCGGTGCGGTGGGCTGCCGTTCGGCGTGGTGCAGGAACCGGTCCAGGGTCGTCTCCGCCGCCGGATCGGAGGGCGTCGCGGAGGTCGTGGGAAGGGTGGTCGCTGTCGTCATCACTTGTCCCCCGTGGTCGGTGTCACCAGAACGTCCATCCGCGCGATGCCGTACGACCCCTGCCGGGTGCGGTACTGGGCCGGCGCCTCGGGGTCCAGGGAGAACCGGTCGAGGTGGTCGTAGTAGGCGTGGAAGGCGCGGTCGGCCAGCAGCCGGGACAGGGCGGCGCCCGGGCAGAAGTGCGGGCCCGCGCCGAAGGCCATGTGGTCGCCCCTGTTGGGGCGGTCCAGGTCGAAGGTGTCGGGGTCGGGGAAGTGACGCGGGTCCCGGTTGGCCGCGCCGAGCAGCACGTGCACCAGCGCGCCCTCGGGGATGACGGACCCGTGCAGTTCGACGTCCTCCTTGGCGCGGCGCAGCAGCCACTGGGTGGGGCTGTTCAGCCGCAGATACTCCTCGGCGAAGTCGCCGGAGCGCTCGGGAGCGGCCAGCATCCGCTTGGCCAGTTCCGGGTCGCTCAGCAGCATGTGGAAGCCGCCGCCCAGCAGGTTCATGGTGGTCTCGTGCCCTGCGGCGACGAACGACCAGGCCATGGTGACCAGTTCGTCCCGGGTCAGGTCGCCCGCCTCGTGCTGGACGACCAGCTCGCCCAGGATGTCCTCCTGGTTGGGCTTGCCCTTGCGCTCGGCGGCCAGGTCGCCCATGTAGTTCCCGAACTCCATCAGGTCCTCGAAGAACCCGGGTGCCTCGTCGGGATCCATGCCCGCGGCCACCGCGAAGCTGTCCATCACCGCCTGCGACCAGCGGCGCAGGTCCTTCTTGCGGTCGAGCGGGATGCCGAGCATGCCGCCGACCACGCGCAGGGGCAGCATGGTGGTGAACGCCTCGACGAACTCCACCCGGTCGTGCGAGAGCACCTCGGTCATCAGGTCGTCCACGAGGGTCTGCACCCAGTCGCCGAGCGTGCGGACCAGACGGGCGTTGAACGCGCGGTTGGCCATGTGGCGCAGCCGGGTGTGCTCCGGGGCGTCGCGGTTGACCAGCATCGGCAGGTTCATGTAGTCGTCCCGCCGGATCTGGGACGAGAACAGCTTCTTGTCCTTCAGGGCGAGCGCGACGTCGTCGTAGCGGCTCAGCACATAGAAGTCCGAGCCGTCCGCGGCGCCGCCCCGCACATGGTGGACGGGGGACTCGTCGCGCAGCCTGGCGTACAGCGGCCAGGGGTTGAGCCGGTATTCGGTGCTGGTGAGATCGATGGCCAGGGTCGTCATCGGTGAACTCCTGTCAGAGTGTGCTCTGGTGCGTCCGGCTCAGGCGTGCTGCGGTGCGTCCGGCCGCGCCGGCGCGTCGACGAAGCCGGTGGCGACGAAGCGCCGCAGATAGGTGTGGACGAGGTCGGCGTCCAGGGACGGGCAGACCAGTCCGGCCGGGTCGAGAGCCGAGCGGGTCTCGGCCGAGTCGGACAGCGGCAGCCGTACGTCGTCGACGGTGTCGTTGAGGAAGGGCGCGAGGCCGAGCAGCGCCATGGTTCCCGAGCTGCGGTTGGTCACCCGCTCCTTCCACTCGTCGAACGGCAGCCGCCGCATCGGGTAGCCGAACTCCTCTACGTGGTCGAAGAGTTGGGACCAGCTCAGCGACCCGTGGTTGACCAGGTGGAAGGTGCGGCCGCTCAGTTCGGGACGGCCTGCCACTTCCACCACGGCGGCGGCCACGTAGTCGATCGGCGCGGGCTGTACGGGCATCCGCACGTCCTGCGGCGCGATGCCGGCCTCGATGCAGCCCTTGAGCATCATGTTCAGATGGTCGAGACGGTTGAAGGAGCCCGTACGGCTGTGCCCGCCGGTGTTGATGCGGTGGATGGTGACCGGTACGCCGCGTTCGTGGGCGGTGCGGACCATCTGCTCGGCCACCCACTTGGTCTGCGCGTAGCCGACCGCCAGTGCTCCGCTGCTGTGCAGGTCGTCGCTCTCGTGCACCAGGTCGGCGGTGTAGTCGATGGAGGAGAAGACACCGACGGTGGAGATGAAGTGCACGGGCCGGGCCGCGCCGGCCGTGGCCAGCCGCAGCACCTCCCGGGTACCGGCGACGTTCGCGTCCTCAAGACCGCTGTAGGGGTACGTCCACTTCACCATGCCGCCGCAGTGGATGATCGAGCCCACCCGGGCGTGCAGTGCGGCGAACGCGCCGTCGTCCAGCCCGAGCAACGGCTCGCCGAGGTCGCCGACGAGCGGCACGATGCGCTCCCGGTACGGTTCCGGGTCGACGCCGTAGGCCTCCAGATTGGCCACGATCCGGCGGAGCGCATGTGCCTCGTCGTCGGCGCGGACCAGGCACAGGACGTCGCCGGAGCGACGGTCGAGCAGTTCGGCGAGCAGGAAGGCGCCGACGAATCCGGTGGCGCCGGTGAGCAGGGTGGCCTCGGGGGCGGTGCCCACGGGCTCCGGCGGGAGGGCGGGGGCGATCGACTCCTCCAGCCGCGCCCGTCCGGCCATCTCCTCGACGGTCATGGTCTTGCGGCGGCGCGGGCGGGGCTTCGGCGCGGCAACGGGTGCCGGCTCCGCCGCCCTGGCGACGGCTGAGGGTGAGGCTTCCGCGGCATGCGCCGTGTCAGCCGTGTCAGCCGTTTCCGCCGTTTCCGCGGTTTCGACCAACTCCTCGGCGGCCCAGGCGGCCAGGCTGCGCAGCCCGCTGCCGTCGAAGATCATCTCCATCGGGATCGTGATGCCCAGGTCCCGGTCCACCATGGTCTGCAGCTCGGCCATCATCAGCGAGTCGGCCAGGTCGGTCACCGGGGTGTCCGGGTGCACCTCCTCGGGCTCGGCCGCCAGAATGCCGGCCAGCACCCGTACGAAGTGATCGAGCAGGAGACGCTGCCGCCGGACCGGGTCCGCCGCGAGGAGCACCTCGCGGGCCGGCGCCGGTGCCGCGTCCGGCGCCCCGGATCCGCCCTCGCCGGTGGCCCGTTCGGCGATCAGCCGGCTCAGTACCTGCGGGCCGACCGGGCGGAACGAAACGCCCAGCAGGTCGGCGACGGGGGTGCCGTCCGTCGTGGTGAGCGCGATGTCACCGATGACCGAACCGTCCGCGGTGTCCCGGACCGTGGCGGCGCACTCCAGTGCGGCGCCCTCCACCGGCCGGTGCACGACCATCTTCTGGTAGCCGGTGCCCAGCCGTACGGGCCGTTGGTCCCAGCCCTCGGTGCCGGAGTGCGCGGCCACCGCGACCAGTTGCACGCACGCGTCGAGCAGGAGCAGTTCCGGCCGGATCCCCGCGGTGATCCCCTCGGCGTCCGGGCCGGGCCGGACCAGGGTGCCCACCGCCGCTCCGGGGCCCCGCGAGGCGCTCTGGACCAGGCGGAAGCTGGGGCCGAGCCGGAAGGAGGGGTGCCAGGCCTGCCGGTAGAAGGTGTCCGCGTCGAGGCTCTCGGCGCAGCGTGCCCGTACGGCGTGGAGGTCGACCGCCGAGGCCTGGGTGCCGGTGCCGGGGTCCTCGGGGGAGGCGGGCTCCTCCTCGACGACCACGACGGTCAGATGCTGCTGCCAGCCGCCCTTGGGGTCCGCGCTGAACACCCGGGCCCGGGCCCGGCCTGACTCGGCCGGAGAGATGACGACCTGGACGGTCGCCGCGTCGTCGTCGCCCAGCACCAGCGGCCGGGACAGTTCCAGACCCTCGATGCGCACCGGGCCGTCGAAGGTCTCCGCCGCGCAGCGCAGCAGCAGTTCGAGGTAGACCACGCCGGGTACGACGAGCCGGTCGTGCACCCGGTGTTCCGCGAGGAACGGCAGGACCGACAGCGACAGCCGGGTCTCGCCGATCGTGTCCCCGGTGGCCGCCTTGAGGACGCGGGGGCGCAGCGCCGCACCCGCGTCACCGGCGGCGGGCTGCGCGGTGACCTGGGCGGCGGTGTCGTGGGCTGCGGGCTGCATCCAGTACGTACGGCGCTGGAAGGGGTATGTGGGCAGCTTGGGTACCCGGGCGGGCCGCGGGCCGTTGACCTGGGCCCAGTTCGCGTCGGCACCCTCGCTCCACACGCGGGCCAGCGCCTGCAGCAGGCACTCGTGCGCGTCGGCGGTGGTGTCCGCGGGGGGCGTGGAGGCGACGCGGGTCAGTCCGCCCTCCGAGACCAGTTCAGCGAGCATCGGCCGCCGGTCCGGCGAGCCCAGCTCGACCAGGACCCGGGTCCGGATGCCCAGCGTGGACCACAGCACGTCCTCGAAGGGGACGGGTTCGGCGGCCTGGCGCAGCCAATAGTCGACGGTGACCGCCTCGGCGCCGGCCGGTTTGCCGGTGGCGTCCGACACGAAGTCGACCTCCGGCAGGCGCAGTTCGATGTCGGCGAGGACTTTCGCCAGCGTCTCCCGATCGTCGGCCGCGGCGACGAGGCGCGCGCCGTCGGCGACGGTGAGGACTCCGGCGAGCGCGGCGGCCGCGTAGGCGCCCGCGCCATGCCCGGCGACAACGTCCGGGGCCACGCCGACGGACTTCCACCAGGCTCCCAGGGCCACGGCCGCCGCGTATGCCGCGAGCGCACCGCCGCCCTGAGGCTCCGCGTCGGAGGCGATCAGTGCCGACGGTGTCAGGTCGACGGCCTCGCATATCTCGTCGACGGTCTCCGTCACCACGTCGATCCGCCCGTACAGGCCGGACGGCAGCCCGGTGGCCTCCCCATCGGGCGCCAGGAAGGCGATCCTGGGCGCGCCGGTCTCGTCGCGCCGGCCCGACACCACGCCGGCGGGCAGCGACCCGCCCTCGGCGATATGCCCGAGCCCGTCGGCGAGTTCGGTCAGCGAGCCGGCCACGACGGCGGCCCGGTGCGGCAGGTCCGCCCGGCCCACGCCGGCCTCCCAGGCCACCCCGTGCAGTGCGACCGGGGTCGCGGAGTCCCGTACGAACGCGGCGAGTTGCTGTGCGGAGGCGCGCAGGGCGTCTTCGTTGCGCCCGGACACCTTCACCACCACCGGACCCTGATCCGCGACGTCGACGATCGTCTCGGCCGGCGCGGGCGGGGACTCCACGATCACATGCGCGTTGGTCCCGCCGAACCCGAACGACGACACCCCCGCCACCCGACGCTCCTCGTTCCACGGCGTCAACTCCGTCGCCACCCGCACCGGCAACTCGTCCCACGCCAGCAACGGATTAGGCGTCGACATGTTCAGATGCGGCGGAATCACCCCACGACCGACCGCCAGAATCGTCTTGATCAGACCCGCGATACCGGCCGCCGCCTCCAGATGCCCGATATTCGTCTTCACCGACCCCAACACCACCGGCCGGTCCACCGCACGCCCCTCACCCAGCACCCCGGCCAGCGCCCGCACCTCGATCGGATCACCCAACGGCGTCCCCGTCCCGTGCGCCTCCACATAACCCACATCACCCGGAGCGACCCCACCGACCGCCAACGCCCGCCGGATCACCTCCTGTTGGGCCGGTCCACGCGGCACGGTGAGTCCTGAACTCTTCCCGTCCTGGTTGACGGCGGAGCCCCTGATCACCGCAAGGACGTCCTGCCCCTCCGCGAGCGCGTCCGCAAGCGGCCGCAGCACCACCACACCGCAGCCCTCACCCCGCACATAACCATCCGCCGAAGCATCGAAGGTCTTGCACAACCCCTCCGGCGACAACATCCGCGCCTTCGACAACGCCACCGTCGTCCCCGGCGACAACAGCAGATTCACCCCACCCACCAGCGCCCGCTCACACTCCCGAGCCCGCAACGCCTGACACGCCAGATGCAACGCCACCAACGACGACGAACACGCCGTATCCACCACCAGACTCGGACCCTCAAGCCCCAGCACATACGACACCCGGTTCGCCGCGAAATTCAGCGCACCCCCCGTCGCCGTATAACCATCCAGCCCCGACACATCCCCACCCGAAGCCGTCAACCGCTCATAATCACTCCCACCCATCCCCACAAACACACCCGTACGACTGCCCCGCAAAGAATCCGGCGCCACCCCCGCATGCTCCAGCGCCTCCCACACCACCTCCAGCACCAGACGATGCTGCGGATCCACCCGCACCGCCTCCCGCGGCGGAATCCCGAACAACCCCGCATCAAACTCCCGCACCCCATCCACAAACCCGCCATGCCGCGCATACGTCCGCCCCGGCACCTCCGGATCAGCGTCGAAGAACGCCTCCACATCCCACCGGTCCCCCGGCACCAACCCCACCCCGGACCCACCCCGCGTCAACAGATCCCAAAAACCCTCAACACCCCCACCAGAACCAGGAAAACGACACCCCACCCCCACCACAGCAATCGGCTCGGTGAGGGCCTTCTTGGCTTCGGCGGCCTCGGCGCGCGCGGTCTTCAGCTCGACCAGGGCGCGGCGCAGCAGGTCGGAACGGTCGTGAGTGGTGCTGCCGTTGGTGGCCGTTGTCATGAAATTCCCCCAGTGCCGGGCATGATGATGGTGTTCGTGGACGTGGACCCGCTCATGTGGCGCTAGCGCTCCAGTTCCTCGCCGAGGAGGCGCAGCAGTTCGTCCTCGGACAGGTCGTCGAACTCCTCTGCGGGCTCGTCCTCGGGCGGGGCGGGCTCGGTTGTGCGAGGGGTTTCGGGCGGCAGCACCTCGGTGAGCAGGTACTCGGCCAGTGCGGCGATGGTCGGGTGCTCGAAGGTGGCGGTGGCGGGCAGGCGTACGCCGAGTACCGCGTCCACCCGGGTCTTCAGCTCGACGCTGGTGATCGAGTCCATGCCCACCTCGAAGAAGCCCGCGTCGCGTTCCAGGAGGGTGCCGCCGAGCACGACGGCGGTCTCCTCGCGCAGCCGGTCCTCCAGGAGCCGCCGGCGCACCGCGCCGGGTGCCTCGCGCAGTCGGTCCAGGAGGTCCTGGTCCACGGTGTCCGTCGCCGTGGTGGCGGTGCCCAGGAGTTCCAGCAGCGGACGGCGGCGCTTGGCCTCCAGGACCGGACGGAAGATGTCCCAGTTCACCGGCGCGACGGTCATCTGGTGGCGTCCGGCGCCCAGCAGCCGGTCGAGCGCGGTGAAACCGACCCGGTCGGGCAGCACGTACAGGCCCATCGACTCGAAGTAGCCGACGTGTTCGGGCGAGACCATGTCGCTGCCGGCCCACCAGCCCCAGTTGACGGCGAGTGCGGGCAGCCCGCGTCCGGCGCGGTCGTGGGCCATCACGTCCTGGAAGTAGTTGGCCGCCGCGTAGTGCCCGGCGAGCGCCGAGCCCCACACCGAGGAGGCGGAGGAGAACATCACGAAGAAGTCCAGTTCCGCCCGGTCCGCGAGCGCGTCCAGGACCAGGGTGCCCTCGACCTTGGGCCGCAGCACGGTGCGCAGCTGTTCCCAGCTCATGTCCTGGATGGCCGCGGGGTCGAAGAGACCGGCCGCGTGGACCACTCCGCGCAGCGCGGGCCACTCGGTGCCGCACGCGTCGAAGACGGCGGCCATGCCCTCGGCGTCGGCCACGTCGACGGCGGGGGTGTGCACGGCGACGCCCGCGTCCCGCAGTTCGGCGACGGCACGTACGGCCGGGTCGTCGGGGTCGTCGGACAGTGGCCGGCGGCCGGTCAGGACCAGGTGGCGGGCTCCGTGGTCGGCGAGCCAGCGGGCGATCCGCAGGCCGAGTGCGCCACGGCCGCCGGTGACGAGATAGGCGGCGTCGGCGTCGATGCGCACGGTGGCCGTCGGGTCGAGTGCGTCGGCCTCGCGCAGCCGGGCGACCTTGCGTGCGCCGGCCCGGTAGGCGACCTGGTCCTCGCCGTCGGCGCGCAGCACCTCGGTGACGACGGCTGCGGCGTCGGCGTCGAGGTCGGCCGCCGCCGGGTCCAGGTCGAGCGAGCCGCCCCACACCTCGGGGTGTTCCAGCGCCACCACCCGGCCCAGGCCCCACACGGGGGCGTGCGACGGGGTCACGCCGGTGTCGTCGACGGCGGCGCCGCCGCGGGTGACCAGCCACAGCCGGGGGGCGGGGTGTCCGTCGGTGACGGCGAGGCTGCGGGCCGCCCACAGCAGGGGGCCGCAGGAGACGGCGAGTGCGGCGTCCAGTTCCGCGCCCGGGGTGCGCGCCTCGGGGGCGGCGTCCAGCGTGCCGAGGTGCAGCAGGCCGCGGACCGGCAGGTCCACGGGCAGGGGCCCCTCGGCCTCCTCGGGAGTGAGCACCCGGCAGTCGGCGCCGGTGGCCTCCAGCAGTGCGGCGACCCGGGCGGCGACGCCCTGCCGGTCGGCGACGAGCAGCCAGGTGCCCTCGCCCGCCTCTTCAGGACCCTGCGGAGCCTCGGCGGTACGCCACTCCAACTCGTAGCTGTTCTCGGCCAGTTGGGTGTCGACGTCGTCGGTACGCGGGGCGGTTCCGGGCACGGTGGACACCGGCCTGGCGGGCAGCCAGTGCCGCTGTCGCTGCCAGGGGTAGGCCGGCAGGGAGACCCGCGGAGCGTTCGGCGGCTGGATCGCCTCGTGGGCGAGGTCGTAGCCGAGGACGTGCAGTCCGCCGGCCGCGTCGAGCAGCGTGGTGCGGCTGTCGGCGCCGGTCCGCATCGAGCCCAGCACGGTCAGGTGCTCGGCGCGGTCCGCCAGGGTCTGGGTGACGGCGGACCGGAGCACGCCGTGCGGTCCGATCTCCACCACCACCGTGTGGGCCTCGTCGCCCACGGCGGCCCGTACGGCGTCGGCGAAGCGCACCGGGCTGACCATGTTGGCGCACCAGTAGCCGGTGTCGAACGCGCCCGGTTCGGCGGGTCCGCCGGTGACGGTGGACAGGACGGGCAGGCCGGCGGGCGCGGGAGCGGGCAGGTGGGCCAGCGCCCGTTCCAGGTCGCCCTGGACCGGCAGCATGTAGGGGCTGTGGAAGGCGTACTCCTTCTGGACCGTCGCCCACTGGGCGCGGCGTTCACGGACGCGCTTCTCCACCTCGGCCAGTGCCGCCGGGTCGCCGGCGAGCACCGTACTGACCGGGGAGTTGACGGCGGCGACGGTCACCTGGTCGCCGTAGGGCGCGATCAGGTCGGCGACCTGGTCGGCGCCCATTCCTACGGCGGCCATCGCGCCCTGCCCCCGGGTGGCCCCCATGGCCTCGCCGCGGCGGACCACGATCTCCAGTGCGGTGTCCAGGTCGATCGCCCCGGCGGCGTACGCCGCGCCGACCTCGCCCACGCTGTGTCCGAGCACCGCGTCCGGGGTGATCCCCCAGCTGCGCCACACCTCGGTCAGCGCGGCCTGCACGGCGAGCACCGCGGGCTGCGCGATCACCGTGTCGGCCAGCCGGGAGCCGGCGCGGTCGGCCACGAGTTCGTCGACGAGCGACCAGTCGGCGAGCCGTCGGACGACGCTGTCGCAGTGGTGCAGCACCCGGGCGGCGGTGGGGTCGGCGAGCAGGCCGCGTCCCATGCCGGGCCACTGGCAGCCCTGCCCGCTGTAGACGAACAGCAGCCGGCGCTGTTCCGCGGGGACGACCGCGCCGTGCCGGATGCCGGTGGCCCGTGCCGGGTTCGCGGCGGCGGTCAGTGTCCTCGCCGCCTCGCTCGCCGAGCGGGCGACCACGGCGGTGCGCCGCGTCAGGTGGTCGCGGTCGAGGGCGGCGGTGCGGGTGATGCCCGCCCAGCCGGGCCGGTCGGCAAGGGCTCCGTCGGGCGCCTCGTCGTCGTCAGCTGCTGCTGCTGCGAGGAAGCGGCCGTACGCCTCGTCGGTGGCGGTCAGGGCGTCCGGGGTGCGGGCGGACAGCAGCAGGAGTTCGGCGGAGGGCTCTTCGGCGGCCGCGGCTTGCGGGGTGTCCGCGCCGGAGGAGTCCCGGCGGCCGTCCGGCGGTGCCTCACCCAGGATCAGATGGGCGTTGGTGCCGCTGAAGCCGAAGGAGCTGAGGCCGGCCGTGCGGGTGCCGTCGGGCTGCTTCCACTCGGTGAGCTTCGCGGGGATCTCCACCGGCAGCCGGTCCCACGGGAGGTGCGGGTTGGGGGTGTCGAAGTGCAGATGCGGCGGGATCTTGCCGTGGTGCAGGGACAGCGCCACCTTGATGAGGCCGGAGATGCCCGCGGCGGCTTCCAGGTGCCCGATGTTGGTCTTCACCGAGCCGACCGTCAGCGGGGCCGCCGTCTCCGGGTGCGGGCGCAGCACCTCCACCAGGGCGCCGATCTCCATCGGGTCGCCGAGCGGGGTGCCGGTGCCGTGGGCCTCCACGTAGCCGACCTCGGCCGGGTCGGTCCCGCCGCTGCGCAGCGCCTCCCGGATGACGGCCTGCTGGGCCTGTCCGTTGGGGACGGTGAGGCCCGCGCTGCGGCCGTCCTGGTTGACCGCGGAGCCGTGCAGCACGGCCCACACCCGGTCCCCGTCGGCGACCGCCTCGGACAGCCGCTTGAGGACGACGACGCCGCAGCCCTCGCCGCGGCCGTACCCGTCGGCCGAGGCGTCGAAGGTCTTGCAGCGGCCGTCGGGGGACAGCGCGCCGAGTTTGGCGAGGCTGACGGTGGTGCCGGGGGCCAGCATCAGGTTGACGCCGGCCACGATCGCCAGGTCCGCCTCGCCGGAGCGCAGGCTGCGGGCCGCGAGGTGGGCGGCGACCAGTGAGGAGGAGCACGCGGTGTCCACGGCCATGCTGGGGCCCTGGGCGCCGAGGAGGTACGAGAGCCGTCCGGCGGCCACACTGAAGGTGTTGCCGGTCGCCTGGTACGGGTCGATGCCGTGGGTGCCGTCGGCGGACAGCAGCTGCATGTAGTCGCTGGTGTTGATGCCGACGTAGACCGCGGTCCGGGACCCGGCGAGCCGCGCGGTGGTGCGGCCGGCGTCGGCGAGCGCCTCGGAGGCCACTTCGAGCAGCAGCCGCTGCTGCGGATCCATGCTGCGGGCTTCCCTGGGCGCGATGCCGAAGGCCTCGGCGTCGAACTGGTCCACGGGTACGTCGAGGAAGCCGCCGCGGTAGGTGTACGCCTTGCCGGGCGCGGCCGGGTCCGGGTCGTAGAAGGCGTCCCGGTCCCACCGGTCCTCGGGCACGGAGGAGGTGGCGTCGCCGCCTCGGGCCAGCAGCCGCCAGTAGGCGTCGAGGTCGTTGGCCCCGCCGGGGAAGCGGCAGCCCATGCCGATGATGGCGAGGGGTTCCGTGGTGGTCCCCGCTCCACCGGCCCGTTCGGCGGACCGGTCGGGTGCGGCGGGGGCCGCCACGTCCAGGTCCGCGAGGTATGCCGCGAGGCGGCGGATGGTGGGGTGGTCGAACACGGACGTCGTGGGGATCTGGCGCCCCAGTGCGCGCTCGATCCCGACACGCAGTTCCACCACCATCGTGGAGGTGAGCCCGAGGTCGAACAGTCCGGTGTCCGCGTCGAGTGCGCCGGCGTCGTCGAGTTCCATCACGGCGGCCAGTTCGCGCCTGAGGTGGGCGACGAGCGCGGCGACGCGTTCGTCACGGTTGTCCGAGGAGGCGGCCAGGGGCGCGGGCCGGGCGGCCGGCGTCGGCTGTGGAGTGGTCCTGGGCGGCGCGGCGGCCGGTGCGGCGGCGGTGCCGCCGGGCACGGGCGGGCTGCTCGGCTCCCAGTACGTCTGACGCTGGAACGGGTAGGTGGGCAGCTGGGGCAGGCGGGCCGGGCGGGGGCCGCCCGCGCGGGCCCAGTCCACCGGTACGCCGTCCGCCCAGACCCGGGCCAGCGACTCCAGCAGCCGTCGGTGCGAGTCCCCGTCCGAGGCCACGGAGGGCAGGCAGGTCACGACGGCGGCACCCGCGGCGGAGACGATGTGCGGCAGCAGCCCGCCGGTGCCCAGCTCCACGACGATCCGCATGTCGTCCGCCAGCAGGGCACGCCCGGCGTCCGCGAACCGCACCGCCTGCCGCGCATGCCGCAGCCAGTAGTCGACGGTGGCCGGTTCCGGCCCGGCGAGTTCACCGGTCAGATCCGATACGAAGTCCAGGGCGGGTTCGTGCAGCCGTACCCCGTCGAAGGCCTCCGCGAAGGGCGCCAGTGCGGGGTCCATCTGGGCGGAGTGGAAGGCGTGCGACACCCGCAGGGGCACGGCGCGTATCCCGCGTTCGCGGATCCGGGCCACGACGTCCGCCACCCCTTCCCGCGGCCCGGAGACCACGGTTTCCCGTGGGCTGTTGTACGCGGCGATCTCCACCGTTCCCGACTCGATGGCCGGGATCCCGGTGAGTTCCCCGGGGCCGCAGAACAGCGCGGCCATGGTGCCGGTGCGGGGAAGTTCCGCCATCAGCCGGGCGCGCGCGGCGACCAGGCGGGCGCCGTCGGCGACGCTGAAGACCCCGGCGAGCGCTGCGGCCGCGTAGGCGCCGACGCTGTGCCCCGTCACGACGTCCGGCGCCACTCCGACGGACTTCCACCACGACCCCAGGGCGACCCCGGTCGTGTACAGGGCCAGCTGGGCGACGTCGGTCTCCGCCAGCGCGGCCGCCGCCTCGGCGCCGGGGTCCAGGAGGACCGACAGCGGCGGCGCGGACAACCCGCCCACCACAGAGGCGACCTCGTCGACGGCCTCGGTCACCGCTTCCAACCGGCCGTGGAGTCCGGCGAGCACTCCGGCCAGCCGGGCTCCCTGGCCCGGCACCACGAAGCCGACCCGGGGCGCGCCGGCGGCGGGCCGTCCGCGCACCGTTCCGTCGGCGACCTGGTCGAGCCGTTCGGCGAGTTCGGTGGCCGAGGCGGCGACGACGGCGGCTCGCTGCGGCAGGTCCGCCCGGCCCACGCCGGCCGCCCATGCGACGGCACGTGGCTGTACGCCCTCGCCCAACTCGCGGATGGCTGCGGCGAGTTGCTGTGCGGAGGCGCGCAGGGCATCTTCGTTGCGCCCGGACACCTTCACCACCACCGGACCCTGATCCGCGACGTCGGCGATCGTCTCGGCCGGCGCGGGCGGGGACTCCACGATCACATGCGCGTTGGTCCCGCCGAACCCGAACGACGACACCCCCGCCACCCGACGCTCCTCGTTCCACGGCGTCAACTCCGTCGCCACCCGCACCGGCAACTCGTCCCACGCCAGCAACGGATTAGGCGTCGACATGTTCAGATGCGGCGGAATCACCCCACGACCGACCGCCAGAATCGTCTTGATCAGACCCGCGATACCGGCCGCCGCCTCCAGATGCCCGATATTCGTCTTCACCGACCCCAACACCACCGGCCGGTCCACCGCACGCCCCTCACCCAGCACCCCGGCCAACGCCCGCACCTCGATCGGATCACCCAACGGCGTCCCCGTCCCATGCGCCTCCACATAACCCACATCACCCGGAGCGACCCCACCGACCGCCAACGCCCGCCGGATCACCTCCTGTTGAGCGGAACCGCGAGGTGCCGTCAGGCCGTTGCTGCGACCGTCCTGGTTGACGGCGGAGCCCCTGATCACCGCAAGGACGTCCTGCCCCTCCGCGAGCGCGTCCGCGAGCGGCCGCAGCACCACCACACCGCAGCCCTCACCCCGCACATAACCATCCGCCGAAGCATCGAAGGTCTTGCACAACCCCTCCGGCGACAACATCCGCGCCTTCGACAACGCCACCGTCGTCCCCGGCGACAACAGCAGATTCACCCCACCCACCAGCGCCCGCTCACACTCCCGAGCCCGCAACGCCTGACACGCCAGATGCAACGCCACCAACGACGACGAACACGCCGTATCCACCACCAGACTCGGACCCTCAAGCCCCAGCACATACGACACCCGGTTCGCCGCGAAATTCAGCGCACCCCCCGTCGCCGTATAACCATCCAGCCCCGACACATCCCCACCCGAAGCCGTCAACCGCTCATAATCACTCCCACCCATCCCCACAAACACACCCGTACGACTGCCCCGCAAAGAATCCGGCGCCACCCCCGCATGCTCCAGCGCCTCCCACACCACCTCCAGCACCAGACGATGCTGCGGATCCACCCGCACCGCCTCCCGCGGCGGAATCCCGAACAACCCCGCATCAAACTCCCGCACCCCATCCACAAACCCGCCATGCCGCGCATACGTCCGCCCCGGCACCTCCGGATCAGCGTCGAAGAACGCCTCCACATCCCACCGGTCCCCCGGCACCAACCCCACCCCGGACCCACCCCGCGTCAACAGATCCCAAAAACCCTCAACACCCCCACCAGAACCAGGAAAACGACACCCCACCCCCACCACAGCAATCGGCTCGGTGAATTCGTCATGCGCAGGCACGGTTCCCCCGGAAAGGTCAGGTCAGGATGCGGAATCGGCAACGGCGCACCATTCGCCGACGTCGGTGTCGGCCCGTGCGCTGCGGGCCCCGGCTCGGACGGCCGGGGAAGCGCCACCGCGGCGATGCGGCAGCTCAGATACACAAGAGGCTTCGTCACCCGCGGCGTCCGTGACAACCCTTATCCGGCTTACAGGGGTTCGCGGACGCCCGTCTGACCTGCGGATGCCCGCCACCGGGCGGCACCCCTAGGCACGCCTGAGCCCCCTGAGGACTCTGAGGACCCCTGAGCCCCCTGAGCACCCCTCAGCACCCCTCAGCACCCCCGAGGGGAGCGACCGCGTAGGGGACGCTCGTGAGCGGTGCGACCCGTTCACGAGCGCCCGCGGTCATACCTTGCGCAGTCGGGTAGGGGGCGTGGCGTGCAGGGTGTCGGGGTGGGCCTCGGTCTGCTCGACGGGCAGGTCCTGGCGCCCCTTGACGTTCAACTTGCGGTAGATCCTGGTCAGATGCTGTTCGACGGTGCTGACGGTGATGAACAGCTCACCGGAGATCTCCCGGTTGCTGCGGCCCCGGGCCGCGAGGTCGCACACCCGTCGTTCGGCCTCCGTGAGGGGCTTCAGCAGATCGGCGGAGGTGTCCTCGGCGGGCTCCGGGTCGGCGGACCGGGCGTCGGGGGCGGTGACCGCCGTCAGCTGCACGGGCAGGGCCGCCCGGCCTCCGATGACCGCGTGCAGGCTGGGCCGGACCGGCCTGCGCGCGGGTGCGTTCTCGCCGAGCAGGCGCTGGGCGTCCTCCAGATCGGCGAGGGCCTCCGCCAGCTCGACCCGGTCACCGCTGTTCCGCAGCAGGTTCACCGCCTGGACGAGGAGTTCGGACCGCTGCTCGAGTGGCCGGGTGGCGGCCAGGACGCGCAGCGCCATTCCTCTCACCCGGAAGTGTCCGCCGGACATCAGAGCCGACAGCTGTTCCTCCGCCAGGCGGCCGGCCGCGTCCGGTTCGCCGAGTGCCAGCAGCGCCTGTGCCGCCCCGCAGCGCCACGGCACCATCGTGGAACGGCTCATGCCCCACTTCGCCATCAGCTCGCCGCAGGCGTGGAAGTCGGCGAGTGCCGCCTGGTACTGGTGCGTGGCCAGATGGTGACAGCCCTTGGCGTACAGATACAGCAGCCCCGGGGTGCTCTCGAACAGCATCTCCGGCACCGGCCTGCTGAGCAGCTCGGCGGCCTCGCCATGCCGTCGCGTCCCGGTGAACGCGCGCAGCAGCAGGGCGTAGACGGTGCCGAGCCCGACGCCCCACGCCTGCGGCGGCATCCGGCGCAGCGCCCGCCGCGCATAGTGTTCGACACCCACCAGATCGCCCTCGTACAGGGCGGCTTGGGAGCGCAGGGCGGCCATCAGGCCTTCCCAGTGGGCGGCGCCCCGGTCGGTGGCTTCGGCCAGCAGCCGGTCCGCCCACTTGCGGGCGGACCGGGGCCGGTCGCAGCCGAGGAGCGTGGCCACGGCCATGGCGAGCGGCTCGACGGTGCGGTGGCTGAGCCGGGTGGCGCCGAGCACCTGCTCGGCGCTGCGCACGGCGTCGGCCCTGGGGCCGTGCGTCTGTACGGCGCGCAGCTGCATGAAGACCTTCATGCGGGTGGCGGTGGTGAACGCCGCGCTGGCCAGCTGCAGATCACTGCTCTGGTCCCGTAGGTCCGGTATGTGCTCGGCGAGTTGCGGGAAGACCGTGGTGAGCATCGTGCCGCAGGCGCGCAGTTCCATGGCCGGTCCGGGGTTCGCGCCATCCACGAGACGCGCGAGGTGGCCGTAGAGCCGCTGGTTCTGCCCGGCCCGGCCGTGCCACCAGAGAATCCCGGGGAGTTCGAGGGCCAGGCGTGGTGAGAGATGGCCGTGTCTGATCGCCGCGGACAGGTAGGGGTACAGCCGGGGTGCCGCGGCGGGGCTGAGCAGCAGTTCGGCGCGGGCCAGCGCGGCGACCGCCTCCGCCTGGAGCCGCAGGTCGCCGACACCGGCCCGCAGGGCGAGGAGCGCGCATGCCCGGGCCTGCTCGCCGTCGTCCTCGTCGAGGAGTTCGCCGGCGCCGTCGACGAGAGCCTGTGCCATCCAGGTCTCGGCGACGCAGTCCGCGTGCAGGAGCTGCCGGGCGACACCCGCCGCGGCGGTGCCCGAGTCGAGGAGCAGCCGCGCCGCCCGCCGGTGCCATGTCGTCCTGTCCCCCTGCGCCATCTCGCCCAGAATCACCCGGACCGCCGTGGGATGGCGCAGCCGGCAGCCGCGCACCAGCCCGACGGCGTCGAGTTCGGCCACGGCCCGTGCGACGGCCTCCAGCGGCAGGTCGAGCAGCCGCCTCAGAAGCGCGTGGGTGGCCGCCCCGTCCAGCAGTGCGATCCCGCGGGCGACCGCCAGCGTCGTCGGGCCCGCGGAGTGCAGACAGCCCAGCAGCGCGTGGCCGAAGGCGGGGCCGCCGGGCGGGACGTCGGCGACCGCGGTCTGTCCGGACGCGCGCAGGTCCTGCAGCAGTGCCTGGACCAGGAGCGGGCTGCCTCCGGTGAGCGCGTGCAGGTCGGCGGCCGGCGGGGCCGCGGCCCTCGCCCCGGTGTCGGCGTCGACCATCTCCCGCACCCCTCGTGGGGACAGCGGGCGGAGCCGGATGAAGCTGACATGCGGTCGCCCGAGCAGTTCGCTGTGCAGTGCCGAGTACGCCTCGGCCGGCTGGGGACGTTCGGAGAGAACCACGAGCACTCTGTCGGAGGGCACCCGGCGCACCACCCGCACCAGGTGAACCACTGATTCCGGGTCCGCGTTGTGGAGACCGTCCACGGTGATGACGACCGGCTTTTGCTCGGCCATGTCCCGGATAAGTCTCGAAAAGCCGGAACCGGCCAGAACGGTGCGGTTTCCCAGCAGACTCCTGGCCCGCCGGGCGTCCTCCGCGCCGAGTGCGGGACTTTCGAGGAGCTCGGTCAGCATTCCGTACGGGACGTCGCGGTCGGACGGGGCGCAGCTTGCGCCGAGGGAGATGACATCGTCGGAGAGTTCCGCTTCTAACTCCCGTAAGAGCGCGGTCTTCCCCGCGCCCGCTGCGGCGCTTATGAGGGCGACCCTCCCGTGGCCCTCTCTGCTTTCCGCCAGTAGCCCTCGTATTTGCCGGATCTCTCCGTCCCGTTCACATAAGTTCATTCTCTCTATTTCCCCCATTAGGTAATTCAAGTTTGCGAAAAATCCGTCACCACACGGAGCTTCCGCAGGTAGAGGGGCCGCGCCGCCCCCCGCGCCCGGCACATCGAGGGGCCGCGCTGCCCCCATTGCCAGGTACACCGAACAGCCTAGGAAGGCTCACCCGGCAAACGCCCTTAGCCCCCGGCAGACTCCTGCAACTCCTTCCCCTTCCCCTCACATTTCACTCCGAGCATAGGCGGTACGACCCCTATTACCTATGGTTACAACCCCTGTTGCCGGCAGCCGAAGTCAGGGGTTGCCGCGGCGCGGGCCCACCCGGAATCGTGAAGCGCCGAAGTGAAGCGCCGAAGAGTCCGCGAAGAGAAGAGCCCACGCCACCCATGACCCAGCCTGCGCCCACCCGACGACAGATCCTCAAGCGCGGTGCGGGAGCAGCCGGAGCTGCGGCGCTGTCCGTACCCCTGCTCAGCACCGAGGCGAAGGCCTCCGAGTCCGTGGACGCTGTCGTCATCGGCAGCGGCTACGCCGGGTCGGTGGCGGCCCTCAGGCTCTCCCAGGCCGGAATCAACTCCGTCGTCCTGGAGCGGGGAAGACGCTGGACCATCACCCCCTCCGGTGACACCTTCGCCCCGCAGGCCCGCCCGGACGGACGGGCCTCCTGGCTGTCCACCACTTCGCCCCTCAGCCGGGAACCGGTCAGCCTGTTCACCGGCGTACTGGAGGCCTACGCCGGCGGCGGCGTGACGTGTCTGGCGGGTGCCGGTGTCGGCGGCGGCTCGCTGGTCAACTACGCCGTCATGGAGGCTCCTTCGGAGCAGCTGTTCCGCGCGAGTTTCGGCACCCGGCTCGACTACGCCGAGATGGCCGGGACCTGGTATCCCCGGGCGCGCGGGCTGATCGGCGTCGCTCCCATCCCCGACGACGTGCTCGCCTCCCCCTACTACGCCAACGCGCGTGACTTCCTGACCGCCGCCGAACGCGCGGGGCTGGGGACCCGGCGCGTCGACATGGCGATCGACTGGCAGACCGTGCGCGCCGAGATAGCCGGTACGGCGGTCCGCTCGGCGATCGTCGGCGACGCCATGCTCGGCATCAACAGCGGTGCCAAGCGCAGCGTGGACCGCACCATCCTGGCCGCCGCGGAGGCCACCGGACGCACCGAGGTGCTGCCGCTGCACCAGGTGCTGGACATCCGGGCCGACGGCGACCGCTATGTGATCGACTGCCGGCAGATCGACGAGCAGGGCCACGAGCTGGCGCGCCCGCGGTTCACCGCCCGCCATGTCTTCCTGGCCGCCGGGTCGCTGGGCACCACCCGTCTGCTGGTGCGGGCGAAGGCACGCGGTCATCTGCCACGCCTCAACGACCAGGTGGGGCGCAACTGGGGCAGCGGCGGCGACCACATCGTCGCCCGGGCCGGTCTGCCGCTCACCGGCAAGGCCCAGGGCGGGCCCGCCCACATCCTCGCGACCGACTGGGACAACCCGAAGGCTCCGGTGAGCCTGCTGAGCTTCCCGCTGGGCTACCCGGCGCTCGGACCGCTCACGGACACCGCCCTCGCGATGTCCGTGGCACCCCCGATCGGCCGCTTCACCTACCGGCTGCTGAGCGACAGCGCGGAGCTGTACTGGCCCGCCGCCGACCCTCGGATCCTGCGCGTCACCGCCGCCGTGCAGGGCACCGCGCAGCGGCTCAACGCCGCCACGGGGCTCGGGCTCGACATCGTGACCCCCCTGCTGACCTCTCACTCGACCGGGGGCGTCGTCCTGGGTGAGGCCACCGACTCGGCGGGCCAACTCATCGGCCACGACAACCTGTTCGCGGTGGACAGCTCCCTGCTGCCCGGCTCCACCGGCGCCATGCCGCCGGCGCTGACCACCACCGCCCTGGCCGACCGCTCGGTGTCCCGGGCCCTGGAAAACATCATCACGGCGGGCTGAGCCACCACCTGTTCGCGTGGCTGAGCCACCTGCACCGCCGGTGCGCGACGGAGCCGTTCGACACAAGCCGGACGCAAGACCGGTCGGCGCAAGGCCGGTTGCCCCACCATCACCGAGGAGCTGGACTTGTCGGCCACACCCAACGGACTGCCCCACGCGCGCGTGTGGACGCTCACGATCGTGTCCACCGCGGCGTTCATGCTCATGCTCGACCTGACGGTGGTGAACGTCGCCCTGCCGCACATGCGCACCGCGCTCCGGGCGGACTTCTCCGACCTTCAGTGGGTGCTGGACGCCTACGCGCTCACCCTGGCCGTCTTCCTGCTCACCGGCGGCTCGCTCGCCGACCGGCTCGGGCGCAAGCGGGTCTTCCAGACCGGCTTCGTCGTCTTCACCCTCGCCTCACTGGCCTGCGGCCTGGCCCCGGACGTGACGGCGCTGAACATCGCCCGCGCGGCCCAGGGCCTGGGCGCGGCCCTGCTCTTCGCCGTCGGCCCCGCGCTGATCGGTCACGAGTACCGGGGCAAGGACCGCGGCCTCGCCTTCGGCGTCTTCGGGGCGGTCTCGGGCCTCGCCATCGCCTTCGGTCCGCTGATCGGCGGGGCGCTCACCGACCTGCTGAGCTGGCGGTGGATCTTCCTGGTGAACGTCCCCATCGGCGTGGCGGTGGTACTCGTCGGCGCATGGCGGCTCAAGGAGTCCCGCGATCCCCAGCCGCACGGAGTCGACTGGGCGGGCCTGGCCGTCTTCAGCGCCGCACTGACCCTGGTGGTCCTCGGCTTCATGCGCGGCCAGGCCGAGGGATGGACCAGCCCGCTGATACTCGGCATGTTCACGGCCGGGATCGTCCTGCTGGCGGTCTTCGTCCCGCTGGAGCTGCGCAGGGGCGCCGCGGCGATGCTGGACCTGTCGCTGTTCCGGATACCCACGTTCAACGGGATCTCCCTCACCGCCTTCATCGCCAACGCGACGGTGCTGTCCGCCATCTTCCTCCAGGGCTCCTACATGGAGAACGTGCTCGGCCACTCCCCCTGGGAGACCGGTGTGCGCTTCCTCCCGCTGACCCTGACGCTGTTCGCCGCCGCGGCGGCGACCGGCCCGCTCACCGTGTCGCTCCCGCCGCGGCTGCTCGTCGGGACCGCGCTCGCCTGCATCGCCGTGGGCCTCTTCCTGATGGGCCGGGTGACGGTCGAGGACGAGTGGACCGCGCTGCTGCCCAGCATGATCGTCAGCGGCGTCGGGCTCGGCATGTTCAATCCGCCGCGTGCGTCGCTGTGCATCGGGGTGACCGAACCGGCCAAGGCGGGCATGGCCTCGGGCATCGGCGAGACCTTCCAGCAGGTGGGGGTCGCCGTGGGCATCGCGGGGTTCGGAGCCCTGTTCCAGAACCGGGTCGTCGACGCGTTCACCCATTCGGACGCCGGGCGGCAGCTCGGCCCGCACGCCGCGGAGGCCGGCCGGGCCGCGGCCGCCGGTGGGGGCCGGGAACTGACCGCCACCCTTCCGCCCGCCCTGGCCGACCAGGTCACCGCCGCCGCGCGCGCCGCGTTCGTGCACGGCCTGAACGACGTGCTGTTCGCGTGCGGGGTGCTCGCCTCGGTCGGCGCGGTGATCGGCTTCGTCTTCATCCGCTCCACGGACCTCCACTCCAGCGCGCTGGGGGACGCCTCTGCGCTCGACACACCACGGACCATGGCGGCCTCGGGCGACAGACCGGCATGACAGAGTGATTGACAGACCTACGTCCGCGCCTCAACTCCCGTCGCAACAAGAGGAATTCAACGTGACCACGTCCATCATCGTCACTGGCGCCTCCGCCGGCCTTGGGGAGATCACCGCCGGGGATCTCGCCGCCCTCGGCCACCATGTGATCCTGGCCTGCCGCAGCGTCGAGCGCGGCGAGGCTGCGGCCGAGCGCATCCGGTCCCGTACTCCCGGCGCCTCTCTGGAGGTGCTCGAACTCGACCTCGCCTCACTGGACTCGGTCCGCACGGCGGCCGCGAAGCTGCTGGCGGACAGCGGCCGGCCACCGCTGCACGCGCTGGTGTGCAACGCGGGCGTCCAGGTCGTCAACGGAGTGCAGCAGTCGGCCGACGGACACGAACTCACCTTCGCCACCAACCACTTGGGCCACTTCCTGCTCATCCGGCTGCTCGCCGACCACATCGTGGCGCCGGGCCGGATCGTGCTGGTGTCCAGCGAGGTGCATCAGGGCCCGCGCAAGTCGATGGGATTCCCCGCGCCGCACTGGCAGCACCCCAAGGCGCTCGCCGACCCGGCGCAGACCGAGCTGGGCGGCTCCCCCAAGGCGGGCCGCGTCCGTTACGCCACCTCCAAGCTCGCCAACCTCTATCTGACGTACGAACTGGCCCCGCGCGTCGCCGAACTCGGCATCACCGTCAACGCCTTCGACCCGGGCCTGATGCCGGAGACCGGACTCGACCGGGACTGGCCGCAGTGGACACAGCGGATCTACCACGCGATGGCCCCGGTGCTGGTCCGTGTCCTGCCCGGTACCCGCTCCGTGGCCGGCTCCGGCAGTGACCTGGCCTGGCTGACCACCTCCCCCGACGTCGCCGATGTCACCGGGACCTACTTCTCGGGGCGCAAGCGGCGCGAGAGCTCCCCGCAGTCGCACGACGCGGCCCGCGCGGCCGAGCTGTGGGACGTCTCGGAGGAACTCGTTGCCGAACGCTGAGCCCACCCGGGACGGGACCACCGACTGGATCAAGTGCTTCCACCCCTCCCCCTCCGCGGCCGTCCGGCTGGTGTGCTTTCCGCACGCGGGGGGATCGGCCGGGACGTATCTGAAGCTCTCCGCACGGCTACGGCACGAGGTCGAGGTCCTGGCCGTGCAGTACCCGGGGCGGCAGGACCGCTCGGCCGAGCCGCCCCCGCACGACCTGCACGCCCTCGCGGACCGGGCGAGCGAAGCCGTCGTCGCCCGCGGCACCGGGCCCTGCGTCCTGTTCGGGCACAGCATGGGGGCCGTCGTCGCCTACGAGGTCGCCGCCCGCCTGGAAGCCCGCGGCGCCGGCCCGTTGGGAGTGGTCGTCTCCGGCAGCCCCGCCCCCTCCGCACCTCGGGAACGGACGATCCACCACCTCGGTGACGACGCGCTCCTGGCCGAGATCAGGCGCCTGTCGGGCACCGACCCGCGGGTCCTGGCCCACGAGGACCTGATGAGGCTGGCGCTTCCCGCGGTGCGTGGCGACTACACGGCGCTGGAGACCTACGTCCACCCTCGGGGACAGCGGCTCGGCTGCCCCGTCAGGGTCGTGGTCGGCGACCAGGACCCCCTGGTGACACCGAAGGCGGCCGAATCCTGGGCGGAGCACACCGCCGGCACCTGTGACGTGCGGGTGCTGCCGGGCGGGCACTTCTATCTCCAGGAGCAGCAGGACGAACTGGCGGCCCTCACCCTGACCTGGATCGACACCCTGCGCACGACGCCGACCCGCTGAGCCGCAGCCACAAACGGGTGTGTACGCACTGAGGGCGCCCCTCCGAAGAGGGGCGCCCTCAGCTCTGTGCGCGGCTCCCGAACGGGTCTGTGGTGGCGCTCAGCCGGCTCCGTCGGTCGTGTACACATGCATCCCGGGGATGTGCAGCGTCCCGCCGAACTGACCGGCCTGGACGACCTTCACGTGAGTGAAGTAGATCAGCGGGATGTTGAGCGGCGGCGGGCTGTCCGGGCTGAACGTGATCGGGATCAGCCCGAACAGGTTGCCCGAGATGGACTCCGTGTACATCGTGACGGCGCCGTCGCGGAAGGTGGACGTCGTACCCGAACCGGCCTGCACGTGGTAGGTCTTCCCGGCGTTCTTGTCCTTGACCGTCTGGTGCAGGTCACCGATGTCGACACCGCCGGAAACGACGTACTTCAGCACCTTCTTGGTGGTGCCGTTCGCCGTCTTCACCTTGACGATGCCCTGGTAGTCGGCCTTCTGCAGCAGCAGCGAGCTGGCGTCCAGGTACCAGGGGTCGTCCGGCAGCGTCACCTTGTTGTCGACGCCGCCCTCGTCGTCCGTGGCGGTCGGGCAGTTCGCCGCGTCGGCACCGGAGCTCGGCGAGGGACTCGCGGAGGAGGTGGCCTCGCCGGCCGCCTTCTCCACCGTCTTGGTGGCGCTGTCGGCCGCCTTGGACGCCTTGTCGGTCGTGTCCTTCACGGTGTCGCCCACCGTGTCGGTGACCTTCTTGGTCGTGTCCTTGACGCTGTCCGTGACGCTCTTGTCCGAGGACGTCGACGAGTCCTTGCTCGCGCTCGCCGAGGGGGAGGACGCGGACGGCGTCGGGCTCGCGCTCGACGTGGAGCTGCCGCTGCCCCCTGTGAAGAGGCCGCCGATCGCGTCGCCGAGGTCGTTCAGCAGACCGCCACCGCTGCTCGCGGACGCCGAGGGGCTCGGCGTGGCGGTGTCGCCGCTCGACGAGTCCTTGCTCGAACTCTCCGAGGCGGACGGCGCGGGCGTCGCCTTGTCGTCGGAACCTGAATCCGACGAACCCGACGATCCCGCCTTGCCCGAGTCGGAGGCGTCCTTCGAGGAGGTGGACGACGGTGAAGGCGTCGCCTTCTCGTCCGACGGGCTCGAACTCTCCGAGGCGGACGGCGACGGCGAGGCCGACGCGTCGTCGCCCAGAGCGGCCACACAGTCCTTGTACTCGTCCGCGGTCAGGCTCTTCGCCGTCGGAGCACCCGAACCGCCGCTGTCCGCGAGGGCGAGCGAGGACGTGAACCCCATTCCCATGAGGACCGCCGTCGGCATCGCCACCGTGGCTATCGCCTTGCCGGCCGGCATGTGGAACCTGGTGAACAGCGGCTTCTTGGGTGCCGCGTGGCGCGGCCCGGTTCTCACGCGGGACTCGTCCACATCCGTCCCGTGGGTCACCTCGTCAGCCGGCACTGTGCCTCCCGTTCGCCCCGTTCGCCGGGCTCGTTCCTGACAGATCGTTGGACTCACCCAGCACGGGCTTGAGGATGGTGGTGTCCGGGTCCAGTGCCTCGGGGGCGGGGCCCGCTGCCGGTGTGCCCTCTCGCGCGGCCTCGGCCGGCGGCTCGCCCGGCGCCCAGGACACGGCCATCGCCCCGCCGACCAGCGAGAGCAGGAAGCCCAGCAGGAAACCGCCGAGGTTCGAGACGGGGATGGAGACCAGTCCCAGCAGGATCGCCGCGATACCCGCGAAGGTACGGACGTGCTTCTGGAACCAGAGACTGAAGCCCAGGACCACCAGCAGCACACCGATGATCAGGGACCCGGCGCCCGCGGTGGTGGCCATCGCCAGAGTCAGATGCCCGACCTGCAGGTGGGCGTACGGGAAGTAGGCGATGGGGAGTCCGGCGAGCATGACGAACAGGCCGGCCCAGAACGGCCGCGTGCCCCGCCAGGCGCGGAACTGCACCCTCCGGCGACTGAACTGGCCGGCGGGTACGGCAGGAGTCTCGGCGCTCATGGAATACAGCTCCCTGTACGGCTTTGCTGTGGTGATGGTGCTGTGGTGGTGAGTTGCACCACGTGTGAAGAATGTGGTGGAAGGGCGACGGGCGGGGGCGCCATAGGCTCCCCCGCCCGTCAGCGAGTGCTTAGTAGCACTCCTTGACACCCGTCGAGACGGACATCTTCAGCCCACTGAGCTTGAAGGTTCCGGCAGTGGTGGCCCACGCCGTCTGCTTCACGCTGCTCAGCGAGGCCGAGTCCGCCTGCTGTGCGAATCCGTACGGGTTCGCGGTGTCACCGCTGTGGATGCCGGGACCCTTGCTGGCGTCCTTGGCGGCCACACCGATGTCGATGTTCTTGAACGTCGCGTCGGCGCTCAGGTCATCGAGGTCGATGTAGAGGTTGTCGGCCTCGACCGGCTGGCTGCCGCCACCGGCCTTGAGGATCAGGCTGACACTGCCGATCACCGGGATGTCCGGGGTCACGACGGACTGGCACAGGTTCTTGATGGTCGCGGACTTGAACGCCGAGACCGCGACCGGGTGCGCCGTCTTCTTGCCGTCGAGGGTGTACCCCGAGTCAATGGCTCCGTACTGCGAGAAGCCGGTGCCTTCCAGCTGGTCGGCCGTCACCTTGAACTGCTGGCCGGACACGCTGAACGACGCGGCGAGAGCGCCCTGCGCGAGGGCGACACCTATCGCGGCCGTAGCGGCGACGCTGGGCACCATGACCACAGCGAACCGCTTCCATCTGGTCCCGCCACGCACCTGGGACTCCATATTTCCTCCTTCTCGGACGTACATCTCCTGGCCCTGGCTGCCCCCAATTGGCGGCTCAGCCGGGCAGGGATGGGAGAAGTGCTACGTCCTCGGGAAGGAGAGCGCCTGTACTCGGAGGCGCTGAAACCGCGCACCGATCACCGGCGATCACCCCCGAGCGACAACCACTGGTCGCGCCTGACACACATCACGCACAACCTTGCTGGACAGGCTCCGCCGAGTGGGCGAAGACCCCCCTGTCCAAGAGCCGGCGCCAGTGGCGCCGCCTCTGCTCGGTGGGGACCCAGGAAGCCCCGCGACCCAACCGGCTGCCGGGGTACGGGAATGGACCGAGCGTCGCCGATCGTGGTGCATTCTCGCCGCCCGCACAAGGGGCTTCGTTACTGGGTAGTAACGGCCGGATAACCGAACAACGACCCACAGGTCTCGGGCGGCGACGGAGGGTGCAGTCAGGGCCAGAGACAAAACCGTTGATCATTGGACAGAAACCGACAGATCAACGCCCGAAACTTACTTGCAGTAACAGCGGCCGCGTTTACCAAGATTTGGTAAAGCGCGGCCGCATTGACGTTCCGTCGGCAAATCTTTCACTCGGGCACCACATGCCCCGGCGTTTAACGACAGGTCAGAACCGGCCTGCCGCCCCGCTCAGAACAGGGCCCGTGCGAGCGCCCGACGCGCGCCCGCCACCCGCGGATCATCCGCCCCAACGACCTCGAAGAGCTCCAGCAGCCTCAGACGTACCGTGTCGCGGTCGTCACCCGCCGTGCGCCCCACGGTCTCGATGAGCCGCCCGAAGGCGTCCTCCACATGACCGCCGACCAGATCCAGGTCCGCGGCGACGATCTGCGCCTGCACATCGGCCGGCTTCTCGGCGGCGTCCTTGCGCACCCGCTGGGGGTCGAGCCCCTGCACGCGCTGGAGCAACTCGGCCTGGGCGAGACCCAGCTTGGCCTCCGGGTTGCCCGGGTCGTCGCTGAGCACGTTCCGGTAGGCCTGGACGGCACCGCCGAAGTCCCCTGAATCCAGGGCGCGTACGGCGGCTTCGAGCAGCGCGTCGTACGGTCCGGCCGGCATCGCCTCGGCTTCCGCCTGGCCGCCGCCCGACTCGGCGTCCGGGTCGACCGCCAGTCCGGTCAGACCGAAACGCTCCTCGGCGACCTGCACCAACTGGTCGAGGGTCTGCCGGATCTGCTGTTCGCCGGCGGCCCCCTGGAAGAGCGGCAGCGCCTGCCCGGCGACGACGGCGAACACCGCGGGGATCCCCTGGATCCCGAACTGCTGCATCAGCATCTGGTTGGCGTCGACGTCGACCTTGGCAAGGAGGAAGCGCCCGGCGTACTCGACGGCGAGCCGCTCCAGGACGGGACTCAACTGCTTGCAGGGCTCGCACCACTCGGCCCAGAAGTCGATGACGACGGGCACCTCGGTGGACCGCTGCAGGACATCGCGCTCGAATCCGGCCTCGTCGACGTCGATCACCAGATCGGCCGGGGAGACGGCTCCCGGGCCGCCGCCCTGCCGGGCGGCTTCGGCGCGCGCCTGCTCCGCCTTCGTCTTGGCCTCCTGGGCCGCCTTCACCGCGGCGAGGTCGACGACTCCGCTCATGGACATGTTCCGTGGCTGCATGCGCCTATCCTCCCCCGTCCGCGCGCGGTGTGTGAAAAGCCATGTGAAAGCCGGTCGTACTGCGCTGTGTTCGGCGCCGGGTCCCCACCCCGCGCCACGCCAGTGGTTTCGCTACGAGTCGTAGCGTAATGGCACCGCGTGCCTCCCGGACACCACCCCCCGGTGATCTCCCTCACGGCCTCACAGGAACCGCCGGTTTATGGTCAGGGGATGCAGAGCCGCACTCCCGCCCCACGCGCCTCAGGACGCCCGCGCAGCGCCGAGGCCGATGCCGCGATCCTCGCGGCCACCCGGGAGGCGCTGGTGGAGCTGGGCTGGTCCAAGCTCACCCTGGGAGACGTGGCGACCCGCGCCGGGGTTGCGAAGACGACCCTCTACCGCCGCTGGGCGGGCAAGAACGAGCTGGTGGTCGACGCGGTGGCCGAGCTCTTCGACGAACTCGTGCTCCCCGACCGCGGCACCCTGGCCGCCGACATCGAGGGTGTCGTCCTGCAGTTCGCCGCGATCCTGGCCCGCCCGGAGGCCAAGAGCGGCCTGATGGCGGTGGTCGCGGAGTCCATCCGCGACGAGGCGTTGCGGGAGCGGATCCGCGACTCGATCGTCGACCGGCAGAAACGGCTGGTTCTGGAGGGCCGGTCGCGCGCCCAGATCCGCGGCGAACTGCCCCCGGAGACGGATCCGGGCGAGGCGGACCGCACGGTCGATCTGATCTTCGACGTGGTGGCCGGGGCGGTGGTCCACCGCACCCTGGTGAGCGCGGAGCCGGCGGACGAGGAGTGGGTACGCCGGTTCACCCAGGTCCTGCTCACCGGGCTCACGTCCATCAGCCCGTCCGGCGAATGAGGACGAGGCCGTAGGCCGACGGGGGTCCAGGGGCGGAACCCCTTGGCACCTAGTGCCGCAACAGGCAACGTTCGCCCCGTCGCGACGCCCGGCACGCACTCTCACCGCACCGGCCGAAAGCCCAAGTACGTCCAGTACGAGGACTTCCGGCCGGCACGCCGAGAGCACGCACCGGACGCCGCTCCTTGACGGGCAAACGTTCCCTGCCGCGGCACTAGAACCCCGCAGGCTCCGTGTACACCCCCCACTCGTCCCGCAGCACCCCGCAGATCTCGCCGAGGGTCGCCTCCGCGCGTACGGCGCCGAGCATCGGCTCGATCATGTTCGCGCCGGACCGGGCCGCGGCGAGCGTCCCGTCCAGCGCCGTGCGCACCGCGGCCTCGTCACGCGCCGCCCGCCGGCCGGAGAGCACCCGCACCTGCTCCCGCTCGACCTCGTGGCTGACCCGCAGGATCTCCAGGTTCCCGGTGACGGATCCGTGGTGGACGTTCACGCCCACGACCCTCTTCTCGCCCTTCTCCAGGGCCTGTTGGTACCGGAATGCCGACTCGGCGATCTCGCCGGTGAACCAGCCGTCCTCGATCCCGCGCAGGATTCCGGAGGTGATCGGGCCGATGGAGTGCCGGCCGTCCGGATGCGCCCGCAGCCCACGCTCCCTGATCCGCTCGAAGATCTTCTCCGCGTCCGCCTCGATCCGGTCCGTCAGCTGCTCGACGAACCACGAACCCCCCAGCGGATCGGCCACGTTGGCGACCCCGGTCTCCTCCATGAGCACCTGCTGGGTCCTCAGGGCGATCTCAGCGGCCTGCTCGCTCGGCAGTGCCAGGGTCTCGTCCAGGGCGTTGGTGTGCAGCGAGTTGGTCCCGCCGAGCACCGCCGCGAGCGCCTCCACCGCCGTACGCACGACGTTGTTGTACGGCTGCTGGGCGGTCAGGGACACACCGGCGGTCTGCGTGTGGAAGCGCAGCCACTGCGCCTTCTCGGACCGGGCGCCGTAGACGTCCCGCATCCAGCGCGCCCAGATGCGGCGTGCCGCGCGGAACTTGGCGATCTCCTCGAAGAAGTCCACGTGCGCGTCGAAGAAGAAGGACAGCCCGGGCGCGAAGACGTCCACGTCCAGCCCGCGGCTGAGCCCCAACTCCACGTACCCGAACCCGTCGGCCAGCGTGTAGGCCAGCTCCTGCGCGGCCGTCGCACCGGCCTCGCGGATGTGGTAGCCGGAGACCGACAGCGGTTTGTAGGCGGGGATCCGGGCGGCGCAGTACTCCATCAGGTCGCCGATGAGGCGCAGATGCGGCTCGGGCTGGAAGAGCCACTCCTTCTGGGCGATGTACTCCTTGAAGATGTCGGTCTGGAGCGTGCCGTTGAGCACCCGCGGGTCGACACCCTGCCGTTCGGCGGCCACGAGGTACATGCAGAAGACGGAGGTGGTGACGTCACCCAGCGGGATGTCACGGAACAGCACCTCCATGTCGGCGGCCGAGTCGACGGCGACCCCGCAGTGCCCGACCTCGCCCCGGGAGTGCGGCTCGTCGGAGTCCCGCCCCATGAGGGTCGGCATGTCGAAGGCCACGGACAGTCCCCCGCCGCCGTTGGCGAGGATCGTCCTGTAGCGCTCGTTGGTCTGCTCGGCGTTCCCGAACCCGGCGAACTGCCGGATGGTCCACGTCCGCCCCCGGTATCCGGTCGGATACAGCCCGCGCGTGAAGGGGTACTCCCCCGGCCACCCGATCCGCTCGAAGCCCTCGTACGCGTCCCCGGGCCGGGGCCCGTACACGGGCTCCACGGGATCCCCGGAGAGCGTGGTGCGCGTCCGGTTCTTCGGGCCCCCGGTGCCCTCGCGCCCGCGCGAGGCGTCGTACCGGGCCTGCCAGCGACGGCGGCCCTCCTCGATGGCGTCAGCGTTCATACCATCGAATTTACTTGGACGTCCTAGTACATGTCGATGGAAGACCGCCGCACGCGTGTCCGTGCGGCGGTGGGGTGGTTACGCCTTGGCGACCGCGGGAGACGGGCCGGCGGCCTTGGCCTCCAGCTCGTGGCTGATCTTCCGCTCGACGAAGAAGGCGGCCGTCGGGATCGTGCCCGCGAGCAGCACCCACAGCTGCTTGCCCACCGGCCACTTCGCCTTGGAGCCCAGGTCGAAGGCGAAGATCAGGTAGACCACGTAGAGCCAGCCGTGCGCGATGGCGACGACGCGGGTGAAGTCCGCGGCGCCGTCGACGTCCAGGCCGTACTTGGCGATCATGCTCAGGCACAGCAGGACCAGCAGCACACCGGTGACGTAGGCCATGACGCGGTAGCGGGTCAGCACGCTCTTCTTCATGGCGTCGAGCGTAACCGCCCGTTCCGGGAGATCTTGGGCGGGGTCAGTCCGCGTCGAAGTCGCTCGCCGCCACCCGCAGCGGCCGCAGCATCGCGAAGATCTCCCCGCACTCCTCGGCGTCGTAGGCACCGAGGCCGAAGTCCATCGCCATCAGGTCGCGGGTGGCCGCCTCGACGACCTCGCGGCCCTTGTCGGTGATGGAGGCGAGGGTGCCCCGCCCGTCGTTGGGGTTGGGGCGCTTGGCCATCAGGCCCGACTTCACCAGCCGGTCCACGGTGTTGGTCACCGACGTCGGATGCACCATGAGGCGCTCGCCGATCTTGGACATCGTCAGCTCGCCCTCCCTGGAGAAGGTGAGCAGCACCAGCGCCTCGTACCGCGCGAACGTGAGTCCGTACGGCTTCACCACCGCGTCGACCTCGGCGAGCAGGATCTGGTGCGCACGCATGATCGAGGTGATGGCCGCCATCGACGGCACGTTTCCCCAGCGCTGCTTCCAGAGTTCGTCGGCGCGGGCGATCGGATCGAAGGGAAGACTGAGCGGCTTCGGCACGGCATCGACCTTACCGGCCGGTCACATGCTGGTCAGCCCCGTCTCGCCTTTCGGTCCGCCGAGCGGCCGGGACGGGCGACGGACAGCGGGCCGGACCCCGCGCCCCGGCCCACAGCCCATAGCTCTCGACTACTGGGCCAGATACCGCTCCACCGTCTCCACCTTGGCGGTGAGACCGTCCTTCACTCCCGGGCGGATGTCGGCCTTGAGGACGAGGGACACGCGCGGTGCCCGTGCCTCGACCGCGGCGACGGCGCGCCTGACGACGTCCATGACCTCGTCCCACTCGCCCTCGATGCTCGTGAACATCGCGTCGGTGCGGTGGGGCAGACCCGACTCGCGGACCACGCGGACGGCGTCGGCGACGTACTCCCCCACCTCGTCGCCGACCCCCAACGGTGTCACGGAGAAGGCGACGATCATGCGTTCACGATCCCTTCCTGGCGGGCGCGCGAGGCGATGGCTGCGTTGACAGCGTTCTCGGCGGCGCGCTTGAGCTTGCGCTCGGCGAAGAAGCCGCCGGTGGGCAGGACGGAGAGGACGAAGTAGAAGGCCGCGGTCCTCAGCGGCCACTTGGTGCGGTTCCAGGCGTCGGCCCAGAAGATCACGTACAGGATGAACAGGACGCCGTGGACCATGCCCATCACCGGCACCGCGTTGAAGTCCGTGGTCCGCTTCAGCACGGAGCAGACCAGCAGCAGGAGGAAGGACACGGCCTCGGGGGCCGAGACGAGTCGGAGCCGGCGCAGGGCGGTGGCGGTCTTGAGGTCCACGGGTCACCTTCGGTGGGAGACGGTCGCTCTTTGTGAATGTAAGCACAAGCGTTCGTCCATTCTGACAAACCGTCGCTCTCAGGGTGCGGTCAGGGTCCCTCTCCACCTTTGAGCCCTGTTCGGCGCAGCCGCCCGCGGTTACCTTCGCAACGTGGCGATGTTCCGACTTCAAGGAAGCAAGGTGCTCGCCGTCGACATGACCGGGGACGCCGTGAAGGCGAAGAACGGCTCGATGGTCGCGTACGACGGGCAGATGGCCTTCAAGAAGCTCAGCGGCGGCGGTGAGGGCATCCGGGGGATGGTGACCCGGCGGATCACCGGCGAGCAGATGACCGTGATGGAGGTGAAGGGGCACGGCACGTGCTGGTTCGCGGACCGCGCCTCCGAGATCAACCTCGTCAGCCTCCAGGGGGACAAGCTGTACGTGGAGTCGAGCAATCTGCTCGCGACCGACACCGGTCTCAGGACCGGCACGACCTTCACCGGAATGCGCGGCGCCTCACAGGGCAACGGACTGTTCACGACGACCGTCGAGGGCCACGGCCAGGCGGCGATCATGTCGGACGGCCAGGCGGTGGTGCTGCGGGTGAGCGCGCAGTACCCGCTGACCGTCGACCCCGGCGCCTACATCGCGCACCAGGGAAATCTGCGGCAGTCCTTCCAGTCCGGTGTGACCTTCCGCACGCTCCTCGGGGAGGGCGGCGGCGAGGCCTTCCAGATCCGCTTCGAGGGGGACGGGCTGGTGTACGTACAGCCGAGCGAGCGCAACACGATCGCGGGTGATGTGTGACATGACCCTGCGCGAGATCAACTCCAAGATGGTCGAGGCGACCGTCCTGCCCGGTCAGCGGCTGTTCAGCCAGCGTGGCGCCATGCTCGCCTACAAGGGCGAGGTCTCCTTCACCCCGAACATCCAGGGCGGCCAGGGCGGGGTCATGTCGATGATCGGCCGCCGGGTCGCCAACGAGGCCACGCCCCTGATGAGCGTGGAGGGCAGCGGCACGGTCCTGTTCGGGCACGGCGGCCACCACGTCCACGTCATCAACCTCACCGGCGACACCCTCTACGTCGAGGCGGACCGCCTGCTCGCCTTCGAGGGCACGCTCCAGCAGGGCACGATGTTCATGGGCTCGCAGGGCGGCGTCATGGGCATGGTGCGCGGCCAGGTCACCGGCCAGGGGCTGTTCACGACCACCCTCAAGGGCCACGGCGCCGTCGCCGTGATGGCCCACGGCGGTGTCTTCGAGCTCCCGATCACCCCCCAGCGGCCCGTCCACGTCGACCCGCAGGCGTACGTCGCCCACCACGGCGACGTCCGCAACAAGCTGTCCACGGCGCTGGGCTGGCGCGACATGGTGGGCCGCGGCTCCGGCGAGGCCTTCCAGTTGGAGCTCAGCGGCAGCGGCGCGGTCTACGTCCAGGCCTCGGAGGAGAAGCTGTGAGCATGTACGGGGCTCCGGGCGGCAGCCCGACGGTCTTCGACCCGATGACCCTGCCGGTCGACGACAACGTGAACAAGTACACCTTCTGCGTCGAGCTCAAGGGGAGCCAGTGGTTCCTGCAGAAGGGGAAGATGATCGCCTACTACGGCTCGATGGAGTTCAACGGCATCGGGCACGGGCGACTCGACCGACTTGTCCGTACGTCCTTTCATTCGCCACTGCACGCGAGCGACTGGGTCGTGGCGGAGGGCTCGGGCAAGATGCTCCTCGCCGACCGGGCCTTCGACGTGAATTCGTACGACCTGGAAGACGGCAACCTGACCATTCGCTCGGGCAACCTGCTCGCTTTTCAGCCAAGTCTCGCTCTCAAGCAATCAATCGTGCCGGGTTTTCTGACCCTGATCGGAACCGGAAAGTTCGTGGCTGCATCTAACGGTCCGGTGGTGTTCATCGAACCGCCGATCCGGGTGGACCCGCAGGCACTCGTCGGCTGGGCCGACTGCCCCTCGCCGTGCCACCACTACGACCACGGCTACCTGACGGGCGTCATGGGGGGTCTACGTGCGATGACAGGCCTCGGCGGGGCCTCCGGGGAGGAGCACCAGTTCGAGTTCATCGGGGCCGGCACGGTACTGCTCCAGTCCTCGGAGACCCTGATGGCCGAGCAGGCCACCGGAGCGGTTCCCCAGCAGGCCGGCGTGCCCGGTGGCGGCGGGGCACACGCGGGCCCTTCGCAGCAAGCCGGCACACCGCGCCTTCCCGGACAGCTGGGGGACCTCCAGCGTCGCTTCGGGCTGTGAGCGGTAGTCTGCGGAGTGTGACGTCGAACGTGTGCACGCCACCGTCACGCCACCCTCACTAGTTCGCCTTTCAACATTTTAGGTAGACTTGATTCATGGAGACCGAGACGGCCACTCGCTGGCTGACCGATGCGGAGCAGTGCGCCTGGCGCACCCACCTGGAGGTCAACAGGCTGTTGACGTACCAGCTCGAGAGGGACCTGCAGCCGTTCGGCCTGACGATGAACGACTACGAGATCCTGGTGAACCTCTCCGAGTCGGAGGACGTACGGATGCGCATGAGCGATCTCGCATCCGCCACCCTCCAGTCCAAGAGCCGCCTCTCCCACCAGATCACCCGGATGGAGAACGCGAACCTGGTCCGCCGTGAGAACTGCGAGTCCGACCGCCGCGGGCTCTACGCGGTCCTCACCGAGCACGGCTTGGAAACGATGCAGAAGGTCGCGCCGCACCATGTGGGGTCCGTGCGCCGCCACTTCATCGATCTGCTGTCCCCCGAGGCCATGGCGGAACTCGACAAGGCCCTGAAGCCCATCGCGCAGCACCTCCGCGGGCAGCGGGGGCGCCGGCCCTAGGGTCCGCGCGGCAGGACACACCGGGCCGTGCGGCACCTGGTACGCCCAGGACCGCACGGCCCACTTTTCGCTGACCGCGCGAGGCCGACGGGCAGGGCACGGCCCCGACCGGCAGGCGGCAGGCGGCGGGCGCGCACGCGCGGCGCCGGCCCGCACGCTGCCCCGCGGCACGTCAGCCAGTCGTACCAGCGCCGGCTGCCGGACCTGGAGTGGTCGACGAACAGCCGGGTGCACCGCGTGTCCGGGAACGCCCGGCCGCGACGGCGGCCGCCGGACTACCGCACCGCCCGGCCGGGATCCGTGTCTCGCCCTGTCGGCGGACTCGCCCAGTACCTCCGTGCGGCCTCGTGCACGGCCCGACGGTGCCGCCTCGGGCAACCCGTGGAAACCGGGAGGAAGCCAGGAGAAGCCGGGGGCAGGTCAGGCTGTTCCGGTCCGGTCCGGCCCGGCGACCGTCACCGTCACCGTCGTCAGGGCCGTCAGCAGTACGACGCCGCCGGTCGCCGCGAAACACCAGCCCGTCGGCAAGGCCCCGGCCAGCACGCCGGCGGCTGAGGTTCCGGCCGTGCCGCCCGCGTTGACGGCCGTGTTGACCCAGGCGCCGGCGCGGACGCGGGTGTCCGGTGCGGCGGACTCGTCGGCGATGAGGTAGGCCGTGGTGATCGCCGGGGACACGAAGAACCCGGCCACGGTGGCGGCCAGGGCGAGCGTGACGAGGTCCGGGACCAGGGCGGCGCCGAGGAGCGCGAGCCCCAGCCCGGCGGTCAGCAGGGGCAGCCGCCTCCCCGCCGGGGCCCGCCAGGTCACCGCCCCGTTGAGCAGTCCGCCGACGGCGCTCCCAGCGGACAGGGCGGCCAGTACCCAGGCCACGCTGTCACCGCCGTACCCCTGCCGCCCGGTGAACGCGACGACCAGCAGATCGACCGCGCCGAGCGCGAGCCCGACGCCCGCGGCGGCGGTCACGGGCCGTCGGAGCCCGAGCAGTATCGGCCGCCCGCCGGACCGGTGCCGCGCCGGCCCGTCCTGTGACCGCGTGTCCCGTACCGCCGGCGACGACACGAACCCGACGGTCCCGACCACGATCAGCGCCGTGCCGAGGACGATCCCGGCCGTCGGCGGGGCGAAGCCCACGAGGACGCCGACCAGCAACGGCCCCGAGACGAAGAGCAGTTCCTCGGCGACGCCGTCGAGGCTGTAGGCGCGCTGCAACAGATCACGGTCCGGGGCGAGTCGGCCCCAGACGGCGCGCATGGTCGGGCCCAGCGGCGGAGTACAGGCGCCCGCCGCGGCGGTCACCGCCCCCAGAGTCAGCGGCGAGGCGGCACCCGGACGCCCGAGGAGCACCGTCAGCAGCCCGAGCAGGGCAGCGTAGGCGACGACCATCGGGATGAGCGCGCGGCGCGGGCCGTGCCGGTCGGTGAGGGCCGCCCTCGCGGGCGACAGGAAGACGCTGGTGCCGCCGAACAGGGCCATGACGGTGCCCGCCACCGCGTAGGACCCGGTGGCCCGGGTCACGGCGAGCATCACGGACAGCGGGACGACGCCGTACGACAGTCTGCCGAGCAGGGCGGCGGCGAAGGTGCGGCGGGCATGCGGGATACGAAGGACGGCGGCGTACGACGGCCGTCCGACCGGTATGGAAGACACGGGAGTCCTCGACTCGAGGCGGAAAGGGGACGCCTGATCGCCGCGCGGGCCGTGCGGTCGGTCACCGCTCGCCGTGCGCGGGCTCGGGCGTGCCCTATGCCAGGAGGAGGTACATGTGCATCAACGTAGCAGCGGGGTTGGGGAGTTGGCGACGGGGATGCGGGAAAGGCCCGCCTCAGCCCTCCGTCAGCCCCGCCACCAGCTCGTCCGCGGCACCGTACGGATCCAGTTCCCCGCCCACGATCCGCTCCGCCAGCACACTCAGCCGGCGATCGCCGTGCAGGTCGCCGATGCGGGCGCGCAGGGCCGTCACCGCGATGGTCTCCACCTCGCGGGACGCACGGGCGAGGCGGCGTTGCGCCAGCACTCCCCGCTCCTCCATCCACGCGCGGTGCTTCTCCAGGGCCTCGACGACCTCGTCGACGCCCTCGGCGCGCGCGGCGACCGTCTTGACGATCGGCGGGCGCCAGTCACCGGGACCGCGGGACTCGCCCAGGCCCAGCATGTGGTTCAGCTCGCGGGCGGTGGCGTCCGCACCGTCCCGGTCCGCCTTGTTGACGA
The DNA here is from genome assembly GCF_036013935.1 of Streptomyces sp. NBC_00461. Classification (NCBI taxonomy): domain Bacteria; kingdom Bacillati; phylum Actinomycetota; class Actinomycetes; order Kitasatosporales; family Streptomycetaceae; genus Streptomyces; species Streptomyces sp. NBC_00461. The sequence continues at coordinate 6,731,967 of NZ_CP107902.1, read as the reverse complement.
CGTAGACGTCGCCGATCTCGAGGATTCCGGCCTTCGCCGCCTGGATGCCGTCGCCCATGCCCGGGGCCAGCATCACCACGCTCGTGTCCGCCTGGGAGGCGATCTCCACCTCCGACTGGCCCACGCCCACCGTCTCGACCAGGATCACGTCGCAGCCCGCCGCGTCCAGCACGCGGATCGCCTGCGGGGCGGCCCAGGCGAGGCCACCGAGGTGACCACGGGTCGCCATGGAGCGGATGTAGACACCTGGGTCCGAGGCGTGGTCCGACATACGGACGCGGTCACCGAGGAGCGCGCCGCCCGAGAAGGGGGACGACGGGTCGACGGCCAGGACGCCGACCCGTCTGCCCTGATTGCGGTACGCCGTCACGAGCGCGGAGGTCGACGTGGACTTGCCGACGCCCGGGGAACCGGTCAGACCGACCACGTACGCGTTCCCCGTGAGCGGAGCAAGTGCCTCCATGACCTCCCTGAGCTGCGGGGACGCCCCCTCGACCAGCGAGATCAGCCGGGCCACGGCCCGCGGCCGGCCTTCCCTGGCCTGGGCCACCAGGGTGGAGACGTCCTGCATCACAGCTCCGTTCAGAGAATTGCCCGGCGACGGGTTCAGGCCTTGGGTACCCGCACGATCAGCGCGTCACCCTGACCGCCGCCGCCGCACAGCGCGGCCGCGCCGACGCCGCCGCCCCGGCGCTTGAGCTCCAGTGCCAGGTGCAGGACGAGCCGGGCGCCGGACATGCCGATCGGGTGGCCCAGGGCGATCGCTCCGCCGTTGACATTCACCTTTTCCGTGGAAATCCCGAGGTCCTTCATTGACTGCACGGCCACGGCCGCGAAGGCCTCGTTGATCTCGACGAGGTCCAGGTCCTCGACCTCCAGGCCCTCCTTCTTCAGGGCGTGCGCGATCGCGTTGGACGGCTGGGACTGCAGGGAGTTGTCCGGACCCGCCACATTGCCGTGCGCGCCGATCTCCGCGATCCAGTCCAGGCCCAGCTCCAGCGCCTTGGCCTTGCTCATCACGACCACGGCCGCCGCACCGTCCGAGATCTGCGAGGCGGAGCCGGCGGTGATCGTGCCGTCCCGGGTGAACGCCGGGCGCAGCTTGCCCAGGGACTCCGCGGTGGTGTCGCCGCGGATGCCCTCGTCCTTGCTGAAGAGGACCGGCTCACCCTTGCGCTGCGGGATCTCCACCGGGGTGATCTCGGCCTCGAAGATGCCGTTCTTCTGGGCGGCGGCGGCGCGCTGGTGGGACAGGGCGGCGATCTCGTCCTGTTCGGGGCGCTGGATGCCGAGGCGCGTGTTGTGCTTCTCCGTCGACTCGCCCATGGCGATGTTCTCGAAGGCGTCGGTCAGGCCGTCGTGGGCCATGGCGTCGAGCATCTCGATCGCCCCGTACTTGAAGCCCTCGCGGGACTTCGGCAGCAGGTGGGGGGCGTTGGTCATGGACTCCTGGCCGCCCGCGACGATCACGTCGAACTCGCCGGCGCGGATCAGCTGGTCGGCGAGGGCGATGGCGTCGAGGCCGGACAGACACACCTTGTTGACGGTGAGTGCCGGGACGTTCATCGGGATGCCGGCCTTGACCGCGGCCTGGCGTGCCGGGATCTGGCCCGCGCCGGCCTGCAGGACCTGACCCATGATCACGTACTGGACCTGGTCGCCACCGATCCCCGCACGGTCGAGGGCGGCCTTGATCGCGAAGCCGCCGAGGTCGGCTCCGGAGAAGGACTTGAGAGAGCCGAGCAACCGCCCCATCGGGGTGCGAGCACCCGCGACGATCACGGAGGTCGTGCTGTTCGTTCCAGACATGAGGTGCGATCCCCTTCCAGCTGCACAGCTGAAGAAGTGAACGAGGGTTTACTTCGAATGTACTGAGTGGCACTCCGTGCCGTCACCCGGCCGTCGGTGTGATCGCGCGCACGTTGCGTAACCACTGGGGGAGCGCTGCACTAACACCATGCTGACGCGAATCGACCACATCGGGATCGCCTGCTTCGACCTCGACAAAACTGTCGAGTTCTACCGGGCCACGTACGGCTTCGAGGTGTTCCACTCCGAGGTCAACGAGGAGCAGGGCGTGCGCGAGGCCATGCTCAAGATCAACGACACGTCCGACGGCGGCGCCTCCTACCTGCAGCTTCTAGAGCCGACGCGTCCGGACTCGACCGTCGCCAAGTGGCTCGACAAGAACGGCGAGGGCGTCCACCACATCGCTTTCGGTACGGCGGATGTCGACAGCGAGGCCGCGGACATCCGCGACAAGGGCGTACGCGTGCTGTACGAAGAGCCGCGACGCGGTTCCATGGGGTCACGGATCACGTTCCTGCACCCCAAGGATTGCCACGGCGTTCTGACAGAACTGGTCACTTCGGCGCCTGTTGAGTCACCTGAGCACTGACCCCCGTACATATGGGCCGGTAGGGTTGGGGGCGGTCGCCGCTTCTTGGGGGGTGACCCGGTCCTGGCGTCTGAGGTGGCGCCTGCCGTACGACGCCTGGCACGCACGCTCGCCGCGCTGCCGAAAGGCCCTGGTGGCTCCCCGCTACAAGGACCTTCCGGCGCCTTGCGACCGCATGTGCCGGACGACGCGCGGCCCGCTCTGAGGGCGGACGACGCCACCTTTTGACACCGGGACCGCCGGGGACCGGGTTTCGGGGGGCGGGCGTCGGGGCAGCAGCCCGTGCTCCGCCGTTGATCTGACACCATTCCCCGGGGGCCCCGTTCGGCGGATGGACGGAGCTCGTATGGCCAGACTTGCGACCAGGGGACGGATGGGACCGCGCAGTGCGGGGCTACGAACGCCAGGAGCGAGAGCCGGCGGCTGACGTCGACCACCTCTCTCGGTTCGAGGCCGAGATGGAGCGGCTGAAGACCGAGCGGGAAAAGGCGATCCAGCACGCCGAGGACCTCGGCTACCAGGTCGAGGTGCTGCGCGCCAAGCTGCACGAGGCGCGCCGCACCATCATGTCCCGGCCCTCCTACGACGCCGGTGGCGGCGACATCGGCTACCAGGCCGAGCAGTTGCTGCGCAACGCGCAGGTCCAGGCCGACCAGCTGCGCCAGGACGCCGAGCGCGAGCTGAGCCAGGCGCGGGCGCAGACCCAGCGCATCCTCCAGGAACACGCGGAGAACGCGGCCCGGCTGCAGGCGGAGCTGCACCAGGAGGCGGTCACCCGGCGCCAGCAGCTCGACCAGGAGCTGTCGGAGCGCCGGCAGACCGTCGAGTCGCACGTCAACGAGAACGTGGCATGGGCGGAGCAGCTGCGCGCCCGTTCGGAGTCCCAGGCACGCCGGCTGCTGGAGGAGTCCCGCGCCGAGGCCGAGCAGGCCATGGCCGCCGCGCGCGCCGAGGCCGAGCGGGTCGCGACCGAGGCCCGGCAGCGCCTGGAGGCCGACGCCGAGGCGGCCCGCGCGGAGGCCGAGCAGCTGCTGCTCAGGGCCCGTACGGACGCCGAGCGGCTGCTGAACGCCGCGTCCACGCAGGCTCAGGAGGCCACCGACCACGCGGAGCAGCTGCGCACCTCCACCGTCTCCGAGTCGGACTCCGCCCGCCGTCAGGCGCAGGAGCTGAGCCGGACCGCCGAGCAGCGGATGACGGAGGCCGAGGAGGCGCTGCGCAAGGCGCAGGCCGAGGCCGACAAGCTCGTCACCGAGGCCACGGCGGCGGCCGAGAAGGCCCTCGCGAGCGCCGAGTCGACGAACGAGCAGCGCACCCGTACGGCGAAGGAGCAGGTCGCCCGGCTGGTCGAGGAGGCCACCAAGGAGGCGGAGTCCACCAGGTCGGACGCCGAGCAGGCCGTCGAGGACGCCCGCGCGGAGGCCGAGCGGATCGTCGCGGAGGCCGCCGAGAAGGCCCGCACGCTCACCGCCGAGGAGAGCGCGACCCAGCTGTCGAAGGCGGCCAAGACCGCCGAGGACGTCCTCAACAAGGCGCAGGAGGACGCGCAGAACACCACCAAGGCGGCCGCCGAGGAGGCCGAGCGGATCCGCCGCGAGGCGGAGACCGAGGCCGACCGGCTGCGCGCCGAGGCGCACGACATCGCCGAGCAGCTCAAGGGCTCGGCGAAGGACGACACCAAGGAGTACCGCGCCAAGACGGTCGAGCTGCAGGAGGAGGCGCGCCGGCTGCGCGGCGAGGCCGAGCAGCTGCGTGCCGACGCGGTCGCCGAGGGCGAGAAGATCCGCGCGGAGGCCCGCAAGGAGGCCGTCCAGCAGATCGAGGAGGCGGCCAAGACCGCCGAGGAGCTGCTGGCGAAGGCCAAGCAGGACGCGGACGAGCTGCGCCAGAAAGCCACGACGGACAGCGAGAAGGTCCGTACGGAGGCAATCGAGCGGGCGACCACGCTGCGCCGGCAGGCCGAGGAGACGCTGCAGCGCACCCGTCAGGAGGCCGAGCGGCACCGCGAGGAGGTCGTCGAGCAGGCCGAGGGCATCAAGGCCGACGCCGAGCACGCCGCGCGCGAGCTGCACGAGGAGACCGAGCGGGCCATAGAGGCACGCCGCGCGGAGGCCGCCGAGGAGCTGACGCGGCTGCACGCGGAGACCGAGGACCGGCTCGCCGCCGCCGAGCTGGCGCTGACCGAGGCCCGCGAGGAGGCGTCGCGCATCCGCCGCGAGGCCGCCGAGGAGGCCGACCGGCTGCGCGCCGAGGCCGCCGAACGGATCCGCACCCTGCAGCAGCAGGCCGAGGCGGAGGCCGACCGGCTGCGCAGCGAGGCCGCGTCGGACGCGTCCGCCTCGCGTGCCGAGAGCGAGGCCGTCGCCATACGCCTGCGGTCGGAGGCCGCGGCCGAGGCCGAGCGGCTGAAGTCGGAGGCCCAGGACACCGCCGACCGGGTACGGGCGGAGGCACAGGCCGCCGCCGAGCGACTCGGCACGGAGGCGTCGGAGACGCTGGCCGCCGCACAGGAGGAGGCCGGCCGGCGCCGGCGCGAGGCCGAGGAGACCCTCGGCGCCGCGCGTGCCGAGGCCGACCAGGAGCGCGAGCGGGCCCGCGAGCAGAGCGAGGAGCTGCTGGCCTCGGCGCGCAACCGCGTCGAGGAGGCACAGGCCGAGGCGGTCCGGCTGGTCGAGGAGGCCGACCGGCGCGCGAACGAGATGGTGTCGGCCGCCGAGCAACACGCCCAGCAGGTACGGGACTCCGTGGCCGGGCTGCACGAGCAGGCCCAGGAGGAGATCGCCGGGCTGCGCAGCGCCGCCGAGCACGCGGCGGACCACACCCGGCGCGAGGCGCAGGAGGAATCGGACCGGGTCCGCGCCGACGCCTACTCCGAGCGGGAGCGGGCGTCCGAGGACGCGGGCCGGATCCGGCGCGAGGCGCGGGAGGAGACGGACGCCGCCAAGTCGCTCGCGGAGCGCACGGTCTCGGAGGCGATCGCGGAGTCCGAGCGGCTGCGTTCGGAGGCCGCCGAGTACGCACAGCGGGTGCGTACGGAGGCGTCGGACGCGATCGCCGAGTCCGACCAGGCGGCGGCGCGCACCCGGGCGGACGCCCGCGACGACGCCAACCGCATCCGGTCGGACGCCGCCACCCAGGCGGACACCCTCATCACCGAGGCGCGCAGCGAGGCGGAGCGGCTCACGACGGAGACGATCGCTGACACCGACCGGCTGCGTTCCGACACGGCCGCCGAGGCCGAGCGGGTGCGGGCCGAGGCGGTCACCAAGGCCGAGAAGCTCATCGCGGACGCCGCCGGGGACGCGGAGCGGCTGCGGGCCGAGGCCGCCGAGACGGTCGGCTCCGCGCAGCAGCACGCCGAGCGGGTACGCAGCGAGTCCGAGCGCGTCAAGGCCGGCGCGGCCACGGAGGCCGAGCGGCTGGTCAACGCGGCGCGCGAGGAAGCCGACCGGACCCTCGACGAGGCCCGCAGGGACGCCAACAAACGGCGCTCCGACGTGGCCGAGCAGGTCGACACGCTCATCACGGAGACCACGGCCGAGGCCGACAAGCTGCTCACCGAGGCACAGCAGCAGGCCCACAAGACCACCGCCGACGCCGAGGCGCAGGCCGACTCCATGGTGGGCGCGGCCCGCACGGAGGCGGAGCGCCTGGTGTCGGAGGCCACGATCGAGGGCAACTCGCGGGTGGAGAAGGCCCGTACGGACGCGGACGAGCTGCTCGTCGGCGCCCGCCGTGACGCCACGCAGATCCGGGAGCGCGCGGAGGAGCTGCGCGACCGGATCACGGGCGAGATCGAGGCGCTCCACGAGCGGGCCCGGCGCGAGTCCGCCGAGACGATGAAGTCCACGGGCGACCGCTGCGACGCGCTCATCAAGGCCGCCGAGGAGCAGCTGGCCAAGGCACAGGCGAAGGCCAGGGAGCTGGTCTCGGAGGCGAACTCCGAGGCGGGCAAGGTCCGTATCGCCGCCGTGAAGAAGGCCGAGGGGCTCCTGAAGGAGGCCGAGCTGAAGAAGTCGGCGCTCGTGAAGGAGGCCGAGGAGCTCAAGGCCGAGGCGATCCGCGAGGCCCGGCGCACGGTCGAGGAAGGCAAGCGGGAGCTGGAGATCCTGGTGCGCCGGCGCGAGGACATCAACGCCGAGATCTCCCGTGTCCAGGACGTGCTGGAGGCGTTGGAGTCTTTCGAGACCCCAACGGCGGGCAAGGACGGCGGCGTCAAGGCGGGCGTCACGGTCGGCGCCCCTCGTTCGGGTAAGCCGTCGGACAGCTGATCGACAGGTCCAAAACCGGCGTCGTCTGGGGCCTTTGACCAAGTTTTTGGCAAGCCGTCCCGCGGTCAGCCACCCAAAAGGGGTGTCATTCTCCAGATCAAACACGTATCCGCTCGATGACACACCGCTTCGGCCCCTAGGATTCCCCCTATCACCTCACCGGTCTCATTTGACAGGAACCCCATGAGCGACACTTCCCCCTACGGCTTCGAGCTTGTGCGGCGTGGGTACGACCGCGCTCAGGTGGACGAACGCATCTCGAAGCTCGTCTCCGACCGTGACAGCGCTCTGGCCCGTATCACCGCCCTGGAAAAGCGCATCGAGGAACTCCACCTCGAAACGCAGAACGCCCAGGCCCAGGTGACCGACGCGGAGCCCTCGTACGCCGGCCTCGGCGCGCGCGTAGAGAAGATCCTCCGCCTCGCCGAGGAGGAGGCCAAGGATCTGCGCGAGGAGGCGCGTCGCGCGGCCGAACAGCACCGCGAGCTGGCGGAGTCGGCGGCCCAGCAGGTCCGCAACGACGCAGAATCGTTCGCTGCGGAGCGCAAGTCCAAGGCCGAGGACGAGGGCGTCCGCATCGTCGAGAAGGCCAAGAGCGACGCCTCTCAGCTGCGTTCCGAGGCGCAGAAGGACGCGCAGTCCAAGCGCGAGGAGGCCGACGCCCTCTTCGAGGAGACCCGCGCCAAGGCCGCGCAGGCCGCCGCCGACTTCGAGACGAACCTCGCCAAGCGCCGCGAGCAGTCCGAGCGCGACCTCGCGTCGCGTCAGCAGAAGGCGGAGAAGCGTCTCGCGGAGATCGAGCACCGCGCGGAGCAGCTGCGCCTGGAGGCGGAGAAGCTGCGCACGGACGCCGAGCGCCGCGCCCGCCAGACGGTGGAGACGGCTCAGCGCCAGGCCGAGGACATCGTGGCCGACGCCAACGCCAAGGCCGACCGGATCCGTTCGGAATCCGAGCGCGAGCTGGCCGCCCTCACCAACCGCCGCGACAGCATCAACGCCCAGCTGACGAACGTCCGCGAGATGCTCGCGACGCTCACGGGCGCCGCGGTGGCCGCCGCCGGTTCGCCGGCCGAGGACGAGCCGATCTCCCGTGGAGTTCCGGCGCAGCAGTCCCGGTAACCAGCAGCACGATCAGAGGCCCGCACCGTCTCCCCCGAAGGTGCGGGCCTCTGGCCTGCCCGGCCTCCCCTCGGCAGCCTGCTGCCGACCGCCCCGGCTCACGCCCGGTTGCCTGCCCGGGTGGCAGGGGCCCAACCGGCGTCTTAGCGTGGCCGCATGATCGAGCTGGAGGGCCTGACCAAGCGCTACGGCGAGAAGCTGGCGGTCAACAACCTCACGTTCACCGTCAGACCCGGCCTGGTGACCGGTTTCCTCGGGCCGAACGGGGCCGGCAAGTCGACGACGATGCGCATGATGCTCGGGCTCGACCGGCCCACCACAGGGGACGTCCGTATCGACGGCAAGCACTACGACCGCCTGAAGGAACCCCTGAAGTACATCGGCGCCCTGCTGGACGCCAAGGCCATGCACGGCGGACGCAGCGCCTTCAACCATCTGCTGTGCCTGGCCCAGAGCAACGGCATCCCGAAGCGGCGGGTGGCCGAGGTCCTGGACACCGTGGGCCTCACGGCGGTGGCGAAGAAGAAGGCCAAGGGGTTCTCGCTCGGCATGGGACAACGACTCGGGATCGCCGGCGCGCTGCTGGGCGATCCGCGGATCCTGATGTTCGACGAGCCGGTCAACGGCCTCGATCCCGAGGGCATCCACTGGATCCGAAACCTGATGAAATCGCTCGCGGCGCAGGGCCGTACGGTCTTCGTCTCCTCCCACCTCATGAGCGAGATGGCGCTGACCGCCGAGCACCTCGTGGTCATCGGACAGGGGCGGCTGCTCGCCGACACCTCCATGGCCGACTTCATCGAGCAGAACTCACGGTCGTACATCCGCGTCCGCTCCCCGCAGCGCGAGCGGCTGCTGGACGTGCTGCAGGAGGCCGGGGTCACCGTCATCGAGTCCGGCAGCGGGGTGCTGGAGGTGGACGGCGGCAAGGCCGAGCAGATCGGCGAGCTGGCCGCGCAGCACCAGCTCGTGCTGCACGAGCTGAGCCCCCAGCAGGCCTCCCTGGAGGAGGCGTTCATGCAGCTGACCGCGGAGTCGGTGGAGTACCACGCGCACGCCGACACACCCCACGAGGCGCCGGCGCCCCCTGAGCGGCCGCACTGGGGCGAGGACTGGAAGAGGAGCTGAGCATGGCGGCGATCCAGGTCGTACAGTCCGAGTGGACCAAGATCCGGTCGGTGGCGTCCACGGTGTGGACGCTCTCCCTCTCCGTGGTCGTCACCGTCGCGCTCGGCATGCTCATCTCGGCGCTGTCCAGGCACGAGTTCGACAACATGAGCCAGAAGGACCGGCTCTCCTTCGACCCGACGTTCATCAGTTTCGCCGGCATGAGCCTCGGTCAGCTGGCCATGATCGTGTTCGGCGTGCTGGTCGTCTCGAACGAGTACAGCACCGGCATGATCCGCACCTCGCTGGCCGCGGTCCCCCAGCGCGGCACCTTCCTGTTCAGCAAGATCGCCGTGGCGGCCGGCCTCGCCCTCGCCGTCGGCATGGTCACCAGCTTCGTCGCCTTCTTCCTCGGGCAGGCGATGCTCGGCTCGCACCGGGCCGCCATCGGCGATCCGCATGTCCTGCGCGCCGTGATCGGCGGCGGTGTCTACATGACCCTCATCGCGGTGTTCTCGATGGGCGTCGCCTCGATGCTGCGCTCGCCGATGCTGTCGCTGGGCATCCTGATGCCGTTCTTCTTCCTGATCTCCAACATCCTGGGCAACGTCGACGCGACGAAGAAGATCGGCCGGTTCCTGCCCGACCAGGCCGGCAGCAAGATCATGCAGGTGGTCACGCCGATCGACGACGACGCTCCCTACGGTCCCTGGGGCGGACTCGGGATCATGGTGCTGTGGGCCGTCGCCGCACTGCTCGGCGGGTACGGGTTGCTGAAGAGGCGGGACGCGTGAGCAAGGACGTAAGCGGGGGCAGGTCTTTTACTTCCTCTTGAGCGGAACCGTCAGCGCCTCGATATCCTCCTAACCCTTACGGGGGCGTGTGCCCTGCTGTCCTGATCCTTTCGATGGGTGCGGAGCATGATCGAGGCTGTCGGCCTGACCAAGCGCTACGGCGACAAGACCGCCGTGTACAACCTTTCCTTCCAGGTGCGGCCCGGCGCCGTCACCGGCTTCCTCGGCCCCAACGGCTCCGGCAAGTCGACGACGATGCGCATGATCCTCGGCCTGGACAACCCCACCGCGGGGCAGGTGACGATCGGCGGATACCCGTACCCCAGGCTGCCCAACGCTCCCCGCCAGGTGGGCGCCCTGCTCGACGCCAAGGCCGTGCACGGCGGGCGGTCGGCCCGCAACCACCTGCTGTGCCTGGCCCAGCTGTCCGGGATCCCGGCGCGCCGGGTCGACGAGGTACTGGGCGTGGTCGGCCTCCAGGAAGTGGCCAGGAAGCGCTCCAAGGGCTTCTCCCTCGGCATGGGGCAGCGCCTGGGCATCGCCGCCGCGCTCCTCGGCGACCCGCAGGTGCTGCTGTTCGACGAGCCGGTCAACGGCCTCGACCCCGAGGGCATCCTCTGGGTGCGCAACCTCATGAAGGCGCTCGCGGCGGAGGGACGTACGGTCTTCGTCTCCTCCCACCTGATGAGTGAGATGGCTCTCACCGCCGACCAGCTCATCGTGATCGGCCGCGGTCAGCTGCTGGCCGACATGAGCGTCAAGGACTTCATCTCGGCGAACTCCGCCGACTTCGCGCGCGTGCGCACGCCGGACACCGAGCCGCAGCTGCGCGAGAAGCTGACGTCCGCGCTGACCGAGGCGGGCGGGCACGTGCTGCCCGAGCAGGACGGCGCCCTGCGGATCACGGGACTGCCGCTCCCCCGCATCAGCGACATCGCGCACGACAGCGACGTACGGCTGTGGGAGCTGTCGCCGCACCAGGCCTCGCTGGAGGAGGCGTACATGCGGATGACGCAGGGAGCCGTCGACTACCGCTCGACGATCGACCAGAAGGCCGGGCTGATGCAGCCGCTGCCGCCCGGCGTACAGCCGCCGATGCCGGTGCCGGGGCAGGGCCAGCCCGACTGGTACGCCCCGCCGCCGCCCCAGCAGGGCGGCCAGGCGTTCGCGATGCCGCAGGGCGCCCCGGGTCCGCAGGGCGCGGCGCCCGCCGGCCCGTACGGCTCCGGGCAGCCCGCTGCGGGCCCCTACGGAGCCCCCGGCGCACCCGCGGCGGGGCCGGCCAACCCGTACGCCCAGTCGGCGCCCCAGGCGCCCCAGGCCCCCGCGGCCGCCCCCGCCGCCCCCGCCGACATGACCAAGCCCGAGGACGCCCGATGAGCACGCCCCAGCCCCCGATGCCGCAGGCCGCCGCACCCAACTGGCAGGCGGGCGCGTCCGGTTCGCCGTACCCCACCTACACCTCGCCGATCCCCGTCGTGCGCACGCACCTCGGGCACGTGATCGCCTCGGAGTGGACGAAGATCAGGTCGGTGCGCTCCACGATGTGGACGCTCGGCGTGTTCGTGCTGCTCGTCGTCGGCATCGGGCTGCTGGTGGCCACGCTGGTCTCCACCAACGCGGGCGAGGACGATCTGGCCGGCGACAACCCGCTGTCCTTCGGTGTCTTCGGGCTGCTGCTCGGCAGCATGTGCATCATCACGCTCGGCGTGCTGACCACGGCCTCGGAGTACGGCACCGGGATGATCCGGACCACGATGACCGCATGCCCGTCCCGGGGACGGGTGCTGGCGGCGAAGGCGATCGTGTTCTTCTCGGTGGCGTTCACCGTCACGTTCGTGTCGGTGCTCCTCGTCGCCCTCGCGGACGTGGGCATGCTGGACGGCGCCGAGAAGCCGTCCGGCGGTGAGTGGCTGAAGGGCACGCTCGGCATCTCGCTCTACATCGCGCTGCTCGGCCTGCTCTCGCTCGTCGTCGGCTCGATCATCAGGCACTCGGCGGGCGCCATCACCCTCATGATCGGCCTCGTGCTCGCGCCGCTGGTGATCGCGCTGTTCATGTTCTCGTCGGCGCTGGAGGACCTGCGCCAGGCGCTGTTCGACTACTCGATCCCGAACCAGCTCGGCGCCTTCTACACCACGTCGCTCAGCAAAACGGGCCCGACCGGCTGGGACCCGCTGTGGATCGCCCTGGGAGTGACGGCCGCCGCGTTCGCCGGCGCGGTCGTGCTGCTGCAGAAGCGCGACGTCTAGCCTCTGGCCCGGGCTCAGAACCTCGGCGCGTTACGGGACCGCTGCACCCGCGTGGTGCGGCGGTCCTTCGCGTTCCAGCACGCCTTGTGCCAGTGGCGGCGGTCGTCGACGCCCGAGTGCTCCGGCCAGGCCACGACATGCGGGACGCCGGAGGGGATCATCTGCTCGCAGCCGGGGCAGCGGTAGGTCTTGCCCTGCGCGCTGGCGCCCGCGACGTGCCGCACGCTCCACTCCTCGCCCTGCCAGCTCTCCGTCGACTGCCAGCCGCCGTAGCGGCCGGGACGGTCGTCCTCGGCGCTCCGTCCGGACGAGTCCGACGGGTCGGCTCCCTTGGGTCGGTTGCGACGCGGGGACACGGGACACCTCACGGGGCTATACAGGAAGCACGGTTCCACTCCAGCCTACGGGGCGCGGACGGGGGTACGCGTAAAGGACCGGTCGGCGCCGGCCCCGCCGCGAGCGCCGATTCTGCAGACAATCCGCAAATCCCTTCGCCAGGCCGTGTCCTCGGCACGTGTCAGACGGTTATGCGAGTGGGGGAGCTCCGCGTCGGGGCCAAGGAAGCAGGAAAAACGATGCACGTTGGAAGTTTCGTGTTGGCGGCCCAGTTCCCGGGGCAGGGCCAGGGGGAGGCGCTGCACCGGGCGGTCCGCTCGGCCGAGATCGCCGAAGAGGCCGGTCTGGATTCGGTCTGGCTGGCCGAGCACCACTTCGTGCCCTACGGGACCTGCCCGTCGGCGATCACCCTGGCGGCGTTACTGCTCGGCCGCACCCGCCGGATCCGGGTGGGCACGGCGGTGACCGTGCTGCCCACCGCCCACCCGGTGTCGGTCGGCGAGCAGGCCGCGCTGCTGCACATCACCTCCGGCGGGCGCTTCTCGCTGGGCGTGGGGCGCGGCGGGCCGTGGGTCGACCTGGAAGTGTTCGGGTCAGGCATCGAGGCGTACGAGAAGGGGTTCCCGGAATCACTCGATCTGCTGGTTCGCTGGCTGCGCGAGCCGTCGGTCGCGGCGGCCGGGGATCGCTTCGCCTTCCGTGAAGTCCCCGTCGTACCAAGGCCGTCGGAGTCCCTGACGGACACGGCGGGCCCCGAGGTCGTCGTCGCGTGCACCTCGCCGTCGAGCGTACGGACGGCCGCCGAGCGCGGGCTGCCGATGCTCCTCGGGATGCATGTGGGCGACGAGGAGAAGGCCGAGATGGTCGCCCTGTGGCGGCAGTTGGCGCGGGCCGCCGGGCATCCGGCGGACGAGGTCCTCGGTGCGGCCCATGTCTCCGCCGGCGTCTGCCAGATCGCGGACCGGCGTACGGACGCGGTGGAGGCACTGACGAAGGCGATGCCGGGCTGGCTGAAGCAGGGACTCGAAGCGCATGTCACGGTCGACGGCCGGAGCCGGCAGATGCGCGACCCGCTGGCCTACACCGAACTGCTGTGCGGGCTGCACCCGGTGGGCACCCCGCGCCTGTGCGCCGACCGGCTCGCGGCGACCAGCGAGCGGACCGGCATCTCCCGCTTCGCGCTGCTCGTCGAGGGCTCGGGGGACCTGGCGGCCACCGAGGAGAACGTACGACGGCTGGGTGCCGAGGTGCTCCCGCACCTCGGTTGAACGGGCCTGCACTGCAAGGAGCTTGCCGCCCCAGTACTGACACACCTCCCGCGTACGGAGCGGCAAGCAAGCGGCCTGCTTCTCAGCAGTCCCGGAACTCCGGGGACTGGTTGAGCAGCTGACTGCGGACCGAGGTGAAGCGGGCCAGCGTCTCGTCGACCGAGGCGTCCAGCGGGAACACCGCCACGCGGTGGCAGTTCTGGAAGGCCAGCCGCACACCGAAGTGCCTTTGCAGCGCGCCGCGTATGGCGTCGCTCGCGAGCGCACGCAGCAGTTGTCCGCGTGCCTGCTCGTCCGGCGGGGGCGTCTGGTTGTCGGCGAAATTGCCGCCGTCGACCTTCAGCTGGGCCACCAGGGAGCTGATCATCTCCCATGCGTAGGGCAGGGAGGTCCGGACGCAGTCGACGAATTCGGCTTCGTCGACCTCGCCTCGCTCGGCCTTTTCGAGTAGGGCCGGTGAGACGTCGAGCGACATGGGTTCTCCTCTCGCACCCCCGTGGTCGACAGGGGTTGCCGGACAGATAGGGGAGTTCGCGATACCGAACACGCTCAGTACCCGACTCGCGACCTCCCGTTTACTACGGTAAGCAACGGACGGTGACCGCACCACAAAAATGCGTACATGGAGAGCCCTCATTGGGCGCACAATCAGCCACAAATGAACAAGGGTTGTCTCGGGTCTTCCGGGACAACAGGGGCGCTCTGCCGACGCGAATCGCGTCGACCCGCACCCGTCGAGTAGCGTTGCCGACCATGCGTCTCGTCATTGCCCGATGCTCCGTCGACTACGCGGGCCGGCTCACCGCCCATCTCCCCTCGGCGCCCCGCCTGATCCTGGTGAAGGCGGACGGCAGCGTGTCGATCCACGCGGACGACCGCGCCTACAAGCCCCTGAACTGGATGTCGCCGCCCTGCACCCTGAAGGAGGGTTCCGGCGACGAGGACGGCGTCTGGACCGTCATCAACAAGGCGGGCGAGAAGCTGATCATCACGATGGAGGAAGTCCTCCACGACTCCTCGCACGAACTGGGCGTGGATCCCGGCCTGATCAAGGACGGCGTGGAAGCACACCTCCAGGAGCTGCTCGCCGACCGCATCGAGACCCTCGGCGACGGCTACACGCTCATCCGCCGCGAGTACATGACGGCCATCGGCCCGGTCGACATCCTGTGCCGGGACGCCGAGGGGCGGACCGTCGCGGTCGAGATCAAGCGGCGCGGCGAGATCGACGGCGTGGAGCAGCTCACCCGCTACCTGGAGCTGCTGAACCGCGATCCCCATCTCGCCCCGGTCCGCGGCGTCTTCGCAGCCCAGGAGATCAAGCCCCAGGCCCGCGTCCTCGCGACGGACCGCGGCATCGGCTGCACGGTGCTGGACTACAACGCCATGAGGGGCATCGAGGACGACAAGCTCCGGCTGTTCTGAGCGACAGCGGGATAAAAGGCGGTTCCACGACGGTGAGGGCCGGGTCCGTGAGACGGACCCGGCCCTCGTCGTCTGCGCGGAACCTCAGATCACGGCGCCGGAACCACTGGGCGTTCCCGCACCGCTGCTCGTCGGCGCGCTCGCGGAACTGCTCGTCTGGGCCGGGGCGCTGGAGGACGCCGGGGCACTGGACGCCGGTCCGCTGGCCGAGTCGGAGGTGGACGGGCTCGTCGAAGGCGTGGCGGACGGGGTGGGCGACGCCGACGGCGACGTGGGCGGCGGAGACGACGGCGTGGTCGGATGCGTCGTCGGCGACTTGGTCGGCGTCCCCGAGGTGGGCGGCTTCGTCGTCGGCGACTTGGACGGCGAGTGCGACGGACCGCCTCCCGAACCCTTCGTGCCGCTCGGGTCGTCGGAGGGCCGCTGGGTGTCGGACGGCGGCGTCGGGTCGTCGGAGGTGCCGTACGTGCCGTCGGGGCCCGGGTCCGTCGGGCGGCTCGTCGCGGTGCCGGTGTCGCCGTTGCCGCTCTTCGGCTTGTCGGCGCCCAGGCTGCCGTCGTCGGCGCCCTGGCTGGCTGACGGGTTGACGCCGACCTTGTCGGACGGGTTGTTGGCGTCGTTGTTCGAGGTCGCGCCGAGCGTCACGACCGTGCCGAGCACGGCTGCGAGCAGCGCGCCCGCACCGGCCGCGACGAGGTTGCGCCGGGCCAGGCCCCGGATGCCGGCCCGGTGGGGCTTGGGCATCGGGCCGGACATGCCCCGGTGGACGACCAGGGTCGAGGCGTCACCGGGCGGCGGCACGCCCGGCAGCGCGGCCGGGATTCCCCGGGGCGGCGACTGCGACTCCTCGTAGCGCGCGTCCGGGACCTCCTCGCCCGCCGTCGAGCCGAGCCCCGGCGTCGTGCCGGAGCGGTCGGCGACCAGGGCGAGGGCGCGGCGGCCCGCCACGGTGCCGCGCTTGTCGGCGAGTGCGCCGCGCAGGCCGATGGAGGACTCCAGCTCGGCGCGGGCTCGGTCGAGCTGCCCGCCGCAGAGCGCGAGGATGCCCAACTCGTGGTGGAAGTAGGCCTGTTCGGACACCTCGCCGGCGAGCCGGGAGGCCTCGGCACCGAACCGCAGCGTCCGCTCCCAGGCGCTCCAGTGCAGACCCGCGGCGAAGGCCGGCGCCGCCGTGCGGGCCAGCTGCACGGTGACGCTCTCCTCGCCCTCGGCCGGCGCCGTCGTGCCCGGCACCAGGACGCCGAGGGCGGCGAGCAGGGCGTCGGCCTCGGCGCACACGCGCTCCGGGGTGACCGACGGGTGCCCGGCCCACCAGGCGTAGTGCTGGGCGGCGGACAGAGCCCGTGTGTCGACGTCGTCGACGTATCCGGCGGCCACGAGCTGGGTGAGGACCCCGGCCGCGAGCCGGTAGCGGGAGCCGACCGGGGAGACCAGGCCGCAGGACGCCAGTTCGCCGAGGGCGGCGTCGGCGTGGGTGTCGCCGACCAGTGCGGGCAGATGGGCCTGGTGCGGCACCTCGCCGCCGAGCGCGACGGCGAACCGCAGGGTGGCACGCGCCGAGTCGCTGAGCCGCGAGGCCAGCAGCGGAGCGGGTGCCGCGGCCTCGCCGAGGGACGGCAGGGGTACGTCTGCGCCGTCCTCGCCGTCGAGGGGCGTGTCGAACGGGCCGTCGGCGGGAACCGCGTCCTGGAAGACGCCGAACTCGTCGACGGCGTCGGCCCGGGAGCGCTGCTCGTCGCGCTGGCGCAGCAGAGCGCCGGCCTGGACGAAGCGCAGGGGCAGGCCCTCCGACTCGAACCAGAGGTCGCCGGCCCAGTTGGCCTCCTCCTCGGTGAGGACACGACCGACGGCTCGCTCGATGAGCTCCACGCCGCCCGCGCGGTCGAGACCGCCGAGGAAGACCTCTTCGAGGGCGGAGTCGGCGGAGGGCGCGGGCACCTCCGGCGTCGTGCCGATCACGAAGGCGCACTCGGGCGTCGCGTCGAGCAGCTCGTCCAGTCCGGCGCCGCCGAACTCGACGTCGTCCAGGACGACGACCGCGCCGATGTCACGGACCAGCGCGAGCAGTTCGTCCTGTTCCGGACGGTGCAGGGGTGCGTTGTAGACGGCGTAGAAGAGGTCGTGGAGCAGGTCGCTCGCCGTGCGGTGGAAGCCGCTCAGGCGGACGACGCCGTCGGGGGCGAGGTCCCAGCAGTCCTCGGCGACGAGGTCGAGGAGGCTGGTGCGGCCGGAACCGGCGGGGCCCGTGAGGCGCACGGAGCGGCCGCGGGCGAGGAGCCGCACCAGGCGCTCGCGCTCCTCCTGGCGCGCCAGGAGCGGCAGCGACGGCTGGGCCGGGCCCGGCGGAACGGGCGGCCTGGCCGTGCGGTCCACCTCGGCCCGCTCGGCCGTCGTGTACTTCGCGGGCCGCCCCGGGCGCTCGCCCGGCGGGCAGGCCTCTATCTCGCTGCCGTCGACGGGGTTGACGGTGAGCAGGTAGTCGCCCGTGACGAGTTGCACCGTGCGTGCGAGTGCGGGCGTGTGCTGTCCGAAGTCCGGCGTGAGGGGGTCCCTGGGCGGGCGCTGGCGCGACGAGCTGCCGCCCCCGCTCTCGAATGCACCCGAGCGGGAGGTGCCCCCATCGTCGTGGCCGTACTCCTCGGGTCCCCGGCTGTTCGGGTCCATAGGTTTCAAGCCCCCCAAAAGCGTCGTGTGTGCCTTGAGCCCCTCCCGGCCTTGCTGCACACCGCGCTGTCGCTTCTGGTCCGGGCCCGCTGCAGGGTTTGTCAGGCAGCGGGCGACCGAACCTTAAACCTTCGCTCAGTATCTACGACAGCCCCGGGTACCGCGCCGTGCGTGACGTCACAGTCTCGTGAGGATCGCACGCGACGACTGCTGCGCGGACCTGCGCCGGGACTCCCCCGCCTCCCGGTTCACATCCGTTCGAAGGGGTCACACGCGAGGCAGCGACTCCACGCCGATGCCGCCCTCGATCGCCAGGATCCGGTGCAGTCGGGTGGCCACCAGCAGGCGCTGCATCTGTGGCGGTACCTCGCGCAGCACCAGACGCCGGCCGCAGCGTCCGGCCCGCCGGTGGACACCCATGATCACCCCGAGGCCGGTGGCGTCCCAGGAGTCCAGTCCGGACAGGTCGAGCACCAGGTCGCCGACTCCGTCGTCGACGGCCGAGTGCAGGACCGTACGGGCGTCCGCCGCGCTGCGGACGTCGAGGCGGCCCCCGACGACCAGCTCGGCGTGGTCGCCCCTGATGTACATATGCGCT
Source organism: Streptomyces sp. NBC_00461 (assembly GCF_036013935.1). Lineage (NCBI taxonomy): Bacteria > Bacillati > Actinomycetota > Actinomycetes > Kitasatosporales > Streptomycetaceae > Streptomyces > Streptomyces sp. NBC_00461. The sequence continues at coordinate 6,713,735 of NZ_CP107902.1, read as the reverse complement.
CCCCGAGAGTGCGGTGGCGTACTCCGTGACGGTGGCTGTGCAACGTCTGACTGCTTCAGCGGCGACGAGGTTGCCGTCTGTAAGCGAACCGATACCGAATTCACCCCCGCGGGTGATACTCGCGGGGTCTGTGCGATGTCAGTGGCTGTACGTACTGGTGTTTCAGTACGTGTAGAAGCCCTGCCCGCTCTTGCGTCCGATGTCACCGGCGTCAACCATCCGGCGCATCAGCTCGGGCGGCGCGAACTTCTCGTCCTGCGACTCGGTGTAGATGTTGCCGGTGGCGTGCAGCAGGATGTCGACGCCGGTCAGGTCCGCCGTGGCCAGCGGGCCCATCGCGTGACCGAAGCCGAGCTTGCAGGCGAGGTCGATGTCCTCGGCGCTCGCCACGCCCGACTCGTACAGCTTGGTCGCCTCGACGACGAGCGCCGAGATGAGACGGGTCGTCACGAAGCCGGCGACGTCGCGGTTGACGACAATGCAGGTCTTGCCGACCGACTCGGCGAACTCCCGTGCGGTGGCGAGGGTTTCGTCGCTCGTCTTGTAGCCGCGGACGAGCTCGACGAGCTGCATCATCGGCACCGGCGAGAAGAAGTGGACGCCGACGACCCGCTCGGGGTGTGCGGTGGCCGCCGCGATCTTGGTGATCGGGATCGCGGAGGTGTTGGAGGCGAGCACGGTGTCCGGGCGCACGATCTTGTCGAGCGCGCGGAAGATCTCGTGCTTGACCTCCAGCTTCTCGAAGACGGCCTCCACGACCACGTCCGCGTCGGCTGCGGCGTCGAGGTCGGTGGTCGCGGTGATACGGCCGAGGGCGGCGTCGGCGTCGTGCGCCTCCAGCTTCCCCTTGCTGACGAACTTGTCGTACGAGGCCTTGATGCCGTCGGTGCCACGCGTGAGCGCTTCGTCGGTGACATCCCGCAGAACGACGTCCCAGCCCGCCTGGGCAGAGACCTGGGCGATACCGGAACCCATCAAGCCGGCGCCGATGACGGCAAGCTTCCGTGCCACTGTTGCGACTCCCCTTTGAAACGCCTTACACCCTTTTTAGGTTGCCTCTTCGGCGGACCTTAGCGCTCGTGCGGTGCCGTGTGACCGGTAAGTAATGCGCGTCACGTCTCATCTGACGGACATCACACCGGCGCGGGCCATTCCGTGCCTCGGACGGCCTAGTTGGGCGCCTCCACGCCCAACAGCTCCTCGATGCCGTCGAGGAGGAGGGGTACCTCTCGTGATGCTTTGCACGGATTACGCCCGGCCCAGCTGACCCGCGATCAGGCGCGGCATCTCATCGTCGGCGGCGTCGCCGCTCTCCTCGCGCAGGACCTGTTTCGAGATTGGCCAGAACCTCCTGCTGATCCGCCGACGCCCACCCGGCGTGCCCCGGGTCCCACGGCGCGGGCCGTGACAGTGGGCACACGCGGGTTCCGGACGGCCGGAGCGTAACTACGCTGGCCACATGGTCAATCTGACGCGCATCTACACCAGGACCGGCGACCGGGGCACCACCGCCCTCGGCGACATGAGCCGGGTCGCCAAGACCGATCTGCGGATCTCCGCGTACGCCGACGCCAACGAGGCGAATGCGGTGATCGGCACGGCGATCGCGCTGGGCGGCCTGGACGAGGAGGTCGTCAAGGTCCTCACCCGCGTCCAGAACGACCTGTTCGACGTGGGTGCGGACCTGTCGACGCCAGTGGTGGAGAAGCCCGAGTTCCCGCCGCTGCGGGTCGAGCAGTTCTACGTCGACAAGCTGGAGGCGGACTGCGACCGCTTCAACGAACGGCTGGAGAAGCTGCGGTCCTTCATCCTGCCGGGCGGCACCCCGGGCGCGGCCCTGCTCCACCAGGCCTGCACGGTCGTACGCCGGGCCGAGCGCTCCACGTGGGCGGCGCTGGAGGTCCACGGCGAGCTGATGAACCCGCTGACCGCGACCTACCTCAACCGGCTCTCCGACCTGCTGTTCATCCTGGCCCGTACCGCCAACAAGGACACCGGCGACGTCCTGTGGGTGCCGGGCGGGGAGCGCTGAGCCGGAGCACCCCCGCGCCCTTCCCTCGTTCATCGTCCGGTCGGCGTACGGTCCTCCACCGGGCGGGCGGCGGTGTCCGGCTGCTTCTTCGGCCAGATCAGATAGGTGAGCGCGATCAGCCCGTGGATGCCCAGGGCCCGCAGCGACACCCACTGGAAGGTGCGCAGCGTCGAGGTGTCGCCGTCGCCGACGTACCAGATCGCCGCCTGGAGCAGGGCGCAGGCGACGGCGGCCGCGAGGAGGGTGCGCAGCCACAGGGCGCCCTCGTGGCGGGCGCGTGCCATCCCGTAGCGCGGCGGCCGGTGCGGACGCGGGGCCCCTGCCAGGCGGTGGGCAGCGTGACCGTCCAGCCAGCGGATCGTGTAGTGGCCGTACGCCACGGTGTAGCCGATGTAGAGCGCGGCGAGTCCGTGTTCCCAGCTCGGTTCGGCGCCGTTTCTGAGGTCCACCGCCGTCACCGCGAACAGGACGACCTCCAGCACCGGCTCGCACAACAGCAGCGCCACGCTGGTGCGCCGCCACTTCAGCAGATAGCGGACGGCCAGCCCGGCCGCCAGCAGCACCCAGAACCCGACCTCGCACGCGACGATCAGCCCGACGACCACGACCCGCTCCTTCCCTCGTCCATCCAGGCTCCCGGCCGGACGGGGCGCTTTCGTCGTCGCCGGTGACGAGGTCGCGGTACATCGAAAGATGCAGTTCCGGACCCTCCCCGGGGATCAGGTGCGGGGCGGGCGGTGCGTGTTGGATGGAGCCATGGCCCTGCGACTCCCCCGCCCGCACCGCTTCGACGTGTACGTCGCCGTCGGCGGGCTGCTCGGTGGCCTGCTGCTGATGGGCATCGGCCTCAGCTCCCGCGGCCCCGGCGATCCGATCACGCTCTTCGACGGGCCCTGGCCGGTCCTGGCGCCGCTCGTCGTCATGGCCTGCTGCGAGCTGCTGCGCCGGACCGCCCCGAGCGCGGCCCTGCTGGCCGGGACGGCCGCGATCTGCGCCGACCTTGTGACCCAGGGCAACCTGGCCACGATCCTGATGTTCACCGACCTCGTGTACGCCGCCGTCCTGTACGGCCCGCCCGCCTCGGCCCGCCGCATCCCCTGGATCACCGGGCTGCTCACGGTGGCCGGGACGCTCGTGCCGTTCGCGGTGTGGCGCGTGCCGGAGGCGCTGCTGATCGGCGTGATCATCGGCATCGTCGCGTTCGGCCCCGCGGCCACCGGCTGGATCGTCCGCGACCACCGCGACGCGGCCGACGCCGCCCGGCTGCGCGCCGAACAGACGGCGTTGCTCGCCGAGATGGACCGCACCCAGGCGGTCCTGGCCGAGCGGGCGCGGATGGCCCGGGAACTGCACGACATGGTCGCCAACCATCTCTCCGCGATCGCCATCCACTCCACGGCCGCGCTGTCGATCGACAGACCGGGGACTTCGCGGGACGCCCTGTCGGTGATCCGGGAGAACAGCGTGGCCGGCCTCGCCGAGATGCGGCGGCTCATCGGCCTGCTGCGGGACGGCGGCGACGGCGAGCCGGCCGCCGTACCCACGCTGGACGGGATCGGCGCGCTCGTCGAAGGCGCCCGCGCCAACGGCCTCGACGTGCGCCTCGACACCGACCACGGCCAGGTCCCCGCCCCCGTCGAACTCGCCGCCTACCGCATCGTCCAGGAGTCCCTGACCAACGCCCTCAAACACGCCTTCTCAGGCCGGGTCACCGTGGCCCTCGTCCAGTGCGACGGCGTCCTCGATGTCCGCGTGACCAGCCCGTACGGTCACCGGGACGGCCCGCGGGCCCCCGGTTCGGGCGCCGGACTGGTCGGAATGAGGGAGCGGGTCGCGCTGCTGGGCGGCACGTTCGAGGCCGGACCCGACAGCTCGCTGTGGGCCGTGCACGCCACGCTTCCCGTGATGGAAGGAGACCCCGAATGATTCGCGTCCTGGTCGCCGAGGACCAGTCCGCCGTCCGTGCCGGGCTCGTCCTCATCCTGGGCAGCGCGCCCGACATCGAAGTGGTGGGCGAGGCGGCGGACGGCGAGCAGGCGGTGTCCCTGGCCAGGGAGTTGAGCCCCGACCTGGTCCTGATGGACATTCAGATGCCGCGGCTGGACGGGGTGTCGGCGACCCGGCAGGTGGTCGCCGAGGAACTGGCCGACGTCCTCGTCCTCACCACCTTCGATCTCGACCAGTACGTCTTCGGGGCGCTGCGCGCGGGCGCCGCCGGATTCCTGCTCAAGAACACCGAAGCGAAGGACCTGCTGGAGGCGGTACGGACCGTCGCGCGCGGCGAGGGTCTGATCGCTCCGGCCGTCACCCGCCGGCTGATCTCCGAGTTCGCCGCCAAGCCCGTACGCGAACCGACCGCGGACCCGGCCGTCCTCGACGGCCTCACCCGTCGCGAACGCGAGGTGCTGTCCCGTCTCGGCGAGGGCCTGTCCAACGCCGAGATCGCCGCCCGACTCGACATGGCGGAGGCGACGGTGAAGACGCACGTCAGCCGTCTCCTCGGGAAGCTGGAGCTGCGCAGCCGGGTCCAAGCGGCCGTACTGGCACAGGAATTGGGGATCTGAGCACGCCTGAAGAGTAGTGGTCCAGACCTCTTGACCGATGGTCCAGACCTTTCTATTCTCGCGGCACCGTGGGCGTGAAGGCTCAGTCGCGCCCCCACCGCTTCTTGAAAAGAGGAGGCGCAGCATGCGCTTCAGACACAGAGCCGTGGCAGGGTTCGCGACCCTGCTGCTCCCGCTGGCCGGTCTGGTCGGCCTCGCGAGCCCCGCCCAGGCCGCAGCCACCGCGACGGCGACCTACGCCAAGACCCAGGACTGGGGCACCGGCTTCGAAGGCAAGTGGACGGTGAAGAACACCGGCACCACCGCCGTCAGTTCCTGGACGATCGAGTGGGACTTCCCCTCCGGCACGTCCGTCACCTCGGCCTGGGACGCCGACGTCACGTCCTCCGGCACCCACTGGACCGCCAGGAACAAGTCCTACAACGGCTCGATCGCCCCCGGCGCCTCCGTCTCCTTCGGCTTCAACGGCGCGGGCACCGGCTCCCCCGCCAACTGCAAGCTGAACGGCGACAGTTGCGACGGCACGACGGTCCCGGGCGACGCGGCACCCTCCGCGCCGGGCACCCCCACCGCCTCCGGCATCACCGACACGTCCGTGAAGCTCGGCTGGACGGCCGCCACCGACGACAAGGGCATCAAGAACTACGACGTCCTGCGCGACGGCGCCAAGGTCGCCACGGTGACGACGACCTCGTACACCGACACCGGCCTGAGCGCCGGCAGCGACTACTCCTACACCGTCCAGGCCCGTGACACCGCCGACCAGACCGGCCCGGCGAGCGGCGCGGTCGCCGTGCACACCACGGGCGGCACCACCGACCCGCCCCCGACCGGCGGCAAGGTCAAGCTCGGCTACTTCACCGAGTGGGGCATCTACGGCCGGGGCTACAACGTCAAGAACCTGGTGACCTCGGGCTCCGCCGCGAAGATCACGCACATCAACTACGCCTTCGGCAACGTCACCGGCGGCAAGTGCGCGATCGGCGACTCCTACGCCGACTACGACAAGGCCTTCACCGCCGACCAGTCCGTCAGCGGCGTCGCGGACACCTGGGACCAGCCGCTGCGCGGCAACTTCAACCAGCTGCGCGAGCTCAAGGCCAAGTACCCCAACATCAAGGTGCTGTGGTCCTTCGGCGGCTGGACCTGGTCCGGCGGCTTCGGCGAGGCGGCCAAGAACCCGGCGGCCTTCGCGCAGTCCTGCTACGACCTGGTCGAGGACCCGCGCTGGGCCGACGTCTTCGACGGCATCGACATCGACTGGGAGTACCCGAACGCCTGCGGCCTGAGCTGCGACACCAGCGGGGCCGCGGCCTACAAGAACCTGATGCAGGCCCTGCGCGCCAAGTTCGGCGCGAACAATCTGGTCACCGCCGCCACCACGGCCGACGGCACCTCAGGCGGCAAGATCGACGCCGCGGACTACGCGGGCGCCGCCCAGTACGTCGACTGGTACAACGTGATGACGTACGACTTCTTCGGCGCCTTCGACGCGGACGGCCCGACCGCCCCGCACTCCCCGCTCACCTCCTACGCCGGCATCCCGACGCCCGGCTTCACCACGGCCGACGCGATCGCCAAGTACAAGGCGAAGGGCGTCCCCGCGAGCAAGCTGCTCATCGGCATCGGCTTCTACGGCCGCGGCTGGACGGGCGTGACCCAGGACGCCCCGGGCGGCACCGCCACGGGTCCGGCCGCGGGAACGTACGAGCAGGGCATCGAGGACTACAAGGTCCTCAAGACGTCCTGCCCGGCCACCGGCACCATCGCCGGCACGGCCTACGCGCACTGCGGCAGCAACTGGTGGTCGTACGACACCCCGTCGACGATCACCGGAAAGATGAGCTGGGCCAAGTCCCAGGGCCTCGGCGGCGCGTTCTTCTGGGAGTTCAGCGGCGACACGGGCAACGGCGAGCTGGTGAGCGCCATCAACAGCGGGCTGCAGTAAGCCTGTCAGGCAACATTGACGCGCTGGCCGGGCGGGGCCGCCTCCAACCAGGCGAGGAACCCGGTCAGCGCGTCGTCGCTCATGGCGAGTTCGAGGCGCGTGCCCCGGTGCAGACAGGTCAGGATGACCGCGTCGGAGAGAAGGGCCAGTTCCTCCTCGCCTTCCGGGAGACGGCGGCCGGCGACCTCGATGGCGGCGCGTTCCAGGACACGGCGCGGGCGGTAGGCATAGGAGAAGACGCGGTACCACTCGATGCGGTCGCCGTTGTAGCGGGCGACACCGTAGCTCCAGCCTTTTCCGTTGGTGTCGGACTTCTCCGGGACGTCCCAGCGCAGCGAACAGTCGAAGGTGCCCCCGGAGCGCTGGATCAGTCTGCGGCGCAGGCCGAAGACGAACAGCGCCAGCACCACAAGGGCGACAACGACTCCGCACACAGTCAGAGCGAGGACCATCGACACCGACCTCCTCGTCTCCTAGGTACCGAAAATAGGTAACGGAACGGAAAAAACACCTATATCTGCCTCAGCCGCGGTCGGCTCCGGATTGCTCCGGTGCCGGCCGCGGCTGAGTGACGTCATACAGCTCTGCGCGGGTTCAGCCCGTCGTCGCCGCACGCAGTCGTACGTCCGCGCGACGCTCGGCGGCGGCGTCGCCCTCCGCCTTCGCGCGCTCGAGCTCGCGCTCCACGCGCTGGACGTCGATCTCGTCGGACAGCTCGGCGATCTCGGCCAGCAGCGACAGCTTGTCATCTGCGAACGAAATGAAACCGCCGTGCACCGCGGCGATGACGGTTCCGCCATCACTCGTACGGATGGTCACCGGGCCCGACTCCAGCACACCTAGCAGCGGCTGGTGACCGGGCATGACGCCGATGTCGCCGGACGTGGTGCGCGCGACGACCAGGGTGGCCTCGCCGGACCAGACCTCTCGGTCGGCCGCGACCAGCGCGACGTGCAGCTCAGCAGCCAAGGTGGCTCCTCGGGTCACCACCCGGCTGTTCGGCCGGGTGTTGGTTACAAGTCTAGTGGGCGTGGTAGAGGGGGCGGGACGAGCCCCGCCCCCTCAGACGAACTCAGCGGTCCGAGTTCAGGAGACGCCCAGCTCCTTGGCGTTGGCCTTGAGGTCCTCAATGCCACCGCACAGGAAGAACGCCTGCTCCGGGAAGTGGTCGTACTCGCCGTCGCAGATCGCGTTGAACGCGGTGATCGACTCGTCCAGCGGAACGTCCGACCCGTCGACGCCGGTGAACTGCTTGGCGACGTGGGTGTTCTGGGACAGGAAGCGCTCCACGCGACGGGCACGGTGGACGGTGAGCTTGTCCTCCTCGCCCAGCTCGTCGATACCGAGGATCGCGATGATGTCCTGCAGGTCCTTGTACTTCTGGAGGACCGTCTTGACGCGCATCGCGGTGTTGTAGTGGTCCGCCGCGATGTAGCGGGGGTCCAGGATCCGGGACGTGGAGTCCAGCGGGTCCACGGCCGGGTAGATGCCCTTCTCGGAGATCGGACGGGACAGAACCGTCGTCGCGTCGAGGTGGGCGAAGGTGGTGGCCGGGGCCGGGTCGGTCAGGTCGTCCGCGGGGACGTAGATCGCCTGCATCGAGGTGATCGAGTGACCACGGGTCGAGGTGATGCGCTCCTGGAGGAGACCCATCTCGTCGGCCAGGTTCGGCTGGTAACCCACCGCGGAGGGCATACGGCCGAGCAGGGTCGAGACCTCGGAACCGGCCTGCGTGAAGCGGAAGATGTTGTCGATGAAGAACAGCACGTCCTGCTTCTGCACATCGCGGAAGTACTCCGCCATGGTCAGACCCGCGAGGGCCACGCGCAGACGGGTGCCCGGGGGCTCGTCCATCTGACCGAAGACCAGGGCGGTCTTGTCGATGACGCCCGAGTCCGCCATCTCCTCGATGAGGTCGTTGCCCTCACGAGTGCGCTCGCCGACACCGGCGAACACGGAGACACCGTCGTGGTTGTTGGCGACGCGGTAGATCATCTCCTGGATGAGCACCGTCTTGCCGACGCCGGCACCGCCGAACAGGCCGATCTTTCCACCCTTGACGTACGGGGTGAGGAGGTCGATGACCTTGACGCCGGTCTCGAACATCTCGGTCTTCGACTCGAGCTCGTCGAAGCGCGGGGCCTTGCGGTGGATGGACCAGCGCTCGCCCTCGTACTGCTCGTCCACGTTCAGCACCTCACCGAGGGTGTTGAACACCTTGCCCTTGGTGAAGTCGCCGACCGGGACGGTGATGCCCGTGCCGGTGTCGGTGACGGTGGCCTGGCGGACCAGACCGTCGGTCGGCTGCATGGAGATGGTGCGGACCAGGCCGTCACCCAGGTGCTGGGCGACCTCCAGGGTCAGCGTCTTCTTCTCGCCCTCGTTCGCCGGGTCGGCGACCTCTACGTGCAGGGCGTTGTAGATGTCCGGCATCGCGTCGACGGGGAACTCCACGTCGACGACCGGGCCGATGACCCGGGCGACGCGGCCCGTGGCAACGGCCGTCTCAACTGTCGTCGTCATTACCTGTCACTCCCCGCGGTCGCGTCGGCCAGGGCTGCGGAGCCACCGACGATCTCGCTGATTTCCTGGGTGATTTCGGCCTGGCGGGCCGCGTTGGCAAGTCGGGAGAGCGTGGTGATGAGCTCTCCCGCGTTGTCGGTGGCCGACTTCATCGCACGGCGCGTGGCGGCGTGCTTGGAGGCGGCCGACTGAAGCAGCGCGTTGTAGATACGGCTCTCGACGTAGCGCGGCAGCAGGGCGTCGAGGACGTCCTCGGCCGACGGCTCGAAGTCGTACAGCGGAAGGATCTCGCCCTTGGGGGCGGCCTCCTTGGCGACCTCTTCGATGCTGAGCGGCAGCAGGCGGTCGTCGAGCGCCGTCTGCGTCATCATCGACACGAACTCGGTGAAGACGATGTGGAGTTCATCCACACCACCCTCGGCCGTCTCGGTCTCGATGGCCTCGATCAGCGGACCCGCGACCTTCTTGGCGTCCACGTACGTGGGCTCGTCGGTGAAGCCCGACCACGACTCCACGACCTTGCGCTCGCGGAAGTTGTAGTGGGCCAGACCGCGGCGGCCGACGATGTACGTGTCGACCTCCTTGCCCTCCGCCTCAAGGCGCGCCGTCAGCTGCTCGGCGACCTTGATGGCGTTGGAGTTGAAGGCGCCGGCCAGTCCGCGGTCGCTCGTGAGGAGCAGCACGGCGGACCGGGTGACCGTCTCGGCCTGCGTGGTCAGCGCGTGCTTCGTGTTCGAACCGGTTCCGACCGCCGTGACCGCGCGGGTGAGCTCGGTCGCGTACGGCGTGGAGGCCGCCACCTTGCGCTGCGCCTTGACGACGCGCGAGGCGGCGATCATCTCCATCGCCTTGGTGATCTTCTTGGTCGCGGTGACGGATCGGATGCGACGCTTGTAGACCCGGAGCTGGGCTCCCATGAGTCAGGTCCCTTCCTTACGTCACTTGGCCGCGGCCGGGGCGTCCTCGCCGAGAAGCTTGCCGTCCGAGGTCTCGAACTGCTTCTTGAACTCGGCGATCGCGTCCGCAATGGCGGTGAGGGTGTCGTCCGACATCTTGCCGCCCTCCTTGATGGAGGTCATGAGGCCCTGCTCCTTGCGGTGCAGGTACTCCAGGAGCTCCTTCTCGAAGCGGCGGACGTCGGCGACCGGGACGTCGTCCATCTTGCCGGTGGTACCGGCCCACACGGAGACGACCTGGTTCTCGGTCGGCATCGGCTGGTACTGCGCCTGCTTGAGCAGCTCGACCAGGCGCTGACCGCGCTCCAGCTGCGACTTCGACGCGGCGTCCAGGTCGGAACCGAAGGCGGCGAACGCCTCCAGCTCACGGTACTGGGCGAGGTCGAGGCGCAGTCGGCCGGAGACCTGCTTCATCGCCTTGTGCTGCGCGGAACCACCGACTCGGGAGACGGAGATACCGACGTTCAGCGCGGGGCGCTGACCGGCGTTGAAGAGGTCCGACTCCAGGAAGCACTGGCCGTCGGTGATGGAGATGACGTTGGTCGGGATGAACGCGGAGACGTCGTTGGCCTTCGTCTCGACGATCGGCAGACCCGTCATCGAACCGGCACCCAGCTCGTCCGAGAGCTTCGCGCAGCGCTCCAGCAGACGGGAGTGCAGGTAGAAGACGTCACCCGGGTAGGCCTCACGGCCCGGCGGGCGGCGCAGCAGCAGGGACACGGCGCGGTAGGCGTCGGCCTGCTTCGAGAGGTCGTCGAAGATGATGAGGACGTGCTTGCCCTCGTACATCCACTGCTGACCGATGGCCGAACCGGTGTACGGCGCCAGGTACTTGAAGCCGGCCGGGTCGGACGCCGGGGCGGCGACGATGGTCGTGTACTCCAGCGCGCCGGCCTCTTCGAGGGCACCACGCACGGAGGCGATGGTCGAGCCCTTCTGGCCGATGGCGACGTAGACGCAGCGGACCTGCTTCTTCGGGTCGCCCGAGCGCCAGTTGTCACGCTGGTTGATGATCGTGTCGACGGCCAGGGCGGTCTTGCCGGTCTGACGGTCACCGATGATCAGCTGACGCTGGCCACGGCCGATCGGGGTCATCGCGTCGACGGCCTTGTAGCCGGTCTCCATCGGCTCGTGCACCGACTTACGGGCCATGACGCCCGGAGCCTGCAGCTCAAGGGCGCGGCGGCCGCTGGTCTCGATCTCGCCGAGGCCGTCGATCGGGTTGCCGAGCGGGTCGACGACGCGGCCGAGGTAGCCCTCGCCGACTGCCACGGAGAGCACCTCACCGGTGCGCTGCACCGGCTGACCCTCCTCGACGCCGCTGAACTCGCCGAGGATGACGGTACCGATCTCGCGCTCTTCGAGGTTGAGCGCAAGACCGAGGGTGCCGTCCTCGAACTTCAGCAGTTCGTTGGCCATGGCCGAGGGCAGGCCCTCGACCTTCGCGATGCCGTCGCCGGCAAGGGTGACCGTACCGACCTCCTCGCGCGAGGCCGCGTCCGGCTTGTACGACTGGACGAAGTTCTCCAGCGCGTCCCGGATCTCCTCCGGCCGGATCGTGAGCTCCGCCATCTGGGTTCCCTGCTCTCCTTGTTGGGCCCGAAGTTTCAACTTGGGGGTCTGGGGGCGACCCCCAGGAATCCTCTGCACGGCCCAACCGGGCCGTAGGTACGTACTGCTGTGCTGCTGTACTGCTGTTCTTGCTTGTGAAGTTGCTGCTAGCCCGCCAGTCGGCGGCCGGCGTCCTCGATGCGGTCCGCGATCGAGCCGTTGATGACCTCGTCGCCGACCTGCACCCGGATCCCGCCGAGGACCTCGGGGTCCACGTCGATGTTGAGGTGCATCTTGTGGCCGTAGAGCTTCGCGAGAGCGGCGCCCAGGCGCTGCTTCTGCGAGTCACTCAGCGGCACCGCCGAGGTGACGACGGCGACCAGACGCTTCCGGCGCTCGGCGGCGAGCTTGGACAGGGACTCCAGTCCCGACTCCAGGCTACGTCCCCGCGGCGCGGTAACAAGGCGCGTCACAAGACGCTCGGTCGTCGCGGCGGCCCGCCCGCCGAGCAGCCGGTGCAGCAGCTCGATCTTGGCGGCGGCGGTGGCCTTGCGGTCGGTCAGTGCGGCGCGCAGCCCGGTGTTCGAGGCGACGATCCGGCCGAACCGGAACAGTTCGTCCTCGACGTCGTCGAGCGAGCCCGCCTGCTGGGCCGCGGTGAGCTCGGCGGTGTTCGCCAGCTCCTCCAGCGAGTCCACCAGGTCACGCGACTGCGACCAGCGGGAGCGCACCATGCCGGACACCAGGTCGGCGGTCGCCCCGCCGACCTGAGAACCGAGCAGACGCTGGGCCAGCTCGGCCTTGGCCTCACCGGCCTGCGCCGGGTCGGTCAGGACCCGACGCAGCGACACCTCGCGGTCGAGCAGCGCGGTGACGGCGGCCAGCTCGTCGGCGAGCTGCGCCGCGTCGACGGACGTCGCGTCCGTCAGCGCGTCGAGACGCTCGCGTGCGGCTGCCAGGGCCTCGCGGCTCGCTCCGTTCATCGGGTGGCCTCGGCCTTCTCCTCAAGGTCCTCGAGGAAACGGTCGATGACACGGCTCTGCCGGGCGTGGTCCTCAAGGGACTCGCCGACGAGCTTGCCGGCCAGCTCGGTCGCGAGGTGACCGACGTCCTGCCGCAGCGCGGACGCGGCGGCCTTGCGGTCGGCCTCGATCTGCGCGTGACCGGCGGCGACGATCTCCTCGCGCTGCCGCTGGCCTTCGGCGCGCATCTCGGTGATGAGCGCGGCACCCTGCTCCTGCGCCTCCTGGCGCAGACGCGCGGCCTCGTGCCGGGCCTCGGCGAGCTGGGCCTTGTACTGCTCAAGGACGCTCTGGGCCTCGACCTGAGCCGCCTCGGCCTTCTCGATGCCACCCTCGATCGCCTCGCGGCGCTCCTCCAGAACCTTGTTGATGTTCGGGAGCAGCTTCTTCCAGAAGAAGAAGAACACGATGGCGAAGGCAAGGGCGCCGACGAGCAGCTCGGGACCGGCCGGGACGAGGGGGTTCTGCTTCTCCTCGGCCGCCAGCTGTACCAAGTGGTTGGCGATCACATCAGTGCCTTTCGTCGATGCGTGTCGGTAAGGGCTGATCACGTACCGAACACGAACGGCATAACGATGCCGATGAGGGCGAGCGCCTCACAGAAGGCGAAGCCGAGGATCTGGTTGGCGCGGATCAGGCCGGCGGCCTCAGGCTGACGGGCCAGGGCCTGGGTGCCGTTACCGAAGATGATGCCGACGCCGACGCCGGGGCCGATGGCCGCGAGGCCGTAACCGATGGAGCCGATGGAGCCGTGGACGGTGTCAGCAGCAAGTGCCTGGAGAGCGGACATGCCGATTCTTCCTTCTCTTTCATGGACCGGTGGGGGTTGGCCACCGGACGTCTCGGGGGTGCGGGCGGGTGGTACTCGGCTCAGTGGTGCTCGGCGAGAGCGCCCTGAACGTAGGAGCAGGCCAGCAGTACGAAGACGTACGCCTGGACGGCCTGCACGAAAAGCTCAAAGAGGATCATGACCACGGTCATGACGAAGGAGACTCCGGCCGCCGGGATCATCCAGCTGTTCATCAGGTACCAGGAGGCGACGGTGAACATCACCAGCATCAGGTGGCCGGCGAACATGTTGGCGAAGAGTCGCACCGCGTGCGTGAACGGGCGGACCAGCAGGTTCGAGAAGAACTCGATGACCATGACGAGGGGCAGCACGCCGCCGAGCGACTTGTCGTAGCCCGTCACGTTCTTGAAGAAGCCGACGAAGCCGTGCTTCTTGAAGGTCAGCGAGACCCACGTGACGTAGACGACCGCGGCCAGCACCACAGGGAAGGCGAAGACCGACGCCACCGGGAACTGTGCCAGCGGGATCACGGACCAGATGTTCATGATCCAGATGAAGAAGAACAGCGAGACCATGAGCGGGACGTACTTCTCGCCCTCGCGCTTGCCGAGCGTCTCGTAGACGATGCCGCGGCGCACGAAGTCGTAACCGGCCTCGCCGACCATCTGCAGCTTGCCCGGGATCACCTTGGCCTTGCCGAAGGCGGCCCAGAAGAACACGACGACAAGCGCACTGGTGATGAGCGCGAGCAACATCACCTTGTTGAACTCGTAACCCCCCACCGTGGCAATCGGCTTGAAGAGGAACGAGTGCAGGCCCGGAGCCGGAAAGCCACACCCGTTGTCGGACATGATCCGACAGCTCCAGTCAAAGGCGAGCTGGGTCTGGTCAGCACTCACCACGGGCTCCTTCGGCATGACGCATGGGTAGGGCAACCTCGTTGTGTCGGCGCGGCGCGAAGCCGCTGGTCGGCACCGGACTGGTGTTACGGATGTGAGGGCGGCTGGGGGGCTTCAAGCCTCGCGATTGAGCAAGCGTCAGCTCGAATGCCCGCGCCCGCGATGCCGCAGTTGGCACCGGACGATAGCAGGAGATCTCACAAGCCCTTATCCCGCCCCTACTCCTCACGACGACGACCCGGTCTTCTCGGATTTGCCACTCTTCTCGGAGTCCGGGTCGATGTAGAAAAGCTTGGCTTTCATGTGCGCACGAGCCTGCGCAGCCATCCACACGACGGTCGAGACGACGAGCGAGACGGCGAACGTCTTCGCGTTGAAGAGATGGGTGTTCTTGAAGACGGCCACGAAGATCAGGAGCAGCAGGAGCTGGGCGACGTAGAGCATCAGCCCCATGGCCTGGAACAACTGCGGGAGCGTTTTTGCCACCCACTGCAGGACGTACAGACCGATTCCCATGAAGAGGATCGCGAGCACCGTGCCGACCGCCGCACCGAGCGCACCTTTGCCACCGGCGACCCCAGCGCTGACGGCGACGACAATCGCGCCGGCAGCTGCTGTGGGCACAGCGGTCTGCAAGAGGTTCCGGGCGTCATTGGACGGCATGGCGGCAACTCCGCTTTCACAGGGGGCGGGGGGGTGTCGTCATGGACGAGCGTAGTCCCGGATCGAGAGGGGAACTCACGGCCAATGAACCGTCGCACTACGGTCCTTCGGCTCTGTCCGGGGGTTCTCGTGAACCGTATCACAAACTATTTGATGCGGTCTTTACCTAGTTGGTGTGCTCGCTGTCACACATGAGAGTGACAGCGCGCGTCTGTGCAAAAACCAGGTGTGTATGTCTGGTATTGGGGAGCTTTACTCCCCCACGAGTTGGCAATGCTCTAGTCAGATTCTTACCTTGCCGAGGTCAGCGCGGCGTCCCGGCCTTGCGCCGGTCCAGGAAGCGCGATCGGGTCCCCAGGGCGGTCGCACCGTTCACTCCCGGCACACCGGCGGCGACCGGAGGGCGCTGCTCCTCCTCGACCGTGGCCGGCTGCGCCGGGGTCGACGCGGACTCGGCGACGGCCCTGCGGCGGCGGTAGCGCGGCGGTACGAAGTGCTCGGCCCAGCGCGGGGCACGCGGCGTGAAGCGCGGCAGCAGGAGCAGCAGCAGACCGATCGAGCTGAGGATCACGACGCCCAGGACGATCCACATGGACGCCGAGTTGACCGAGTAGCCGAGCGCGCCGAACGCGATCAGCGCGGACCAGAAGTACATGATCAGCACGGCCCGGCTGTGCGAGTGCCCGATCTCCAGGAGCCGGTGGTGCAGGTGCCCGCGGTCGGCGGCGAACGGCGACTGCCCCTTCCAGGTGCGGCGGACGATCGCCAGCACCAGGTCGGCGGTGGGCACCGCGATGATCGTCAGCGGCAGCAGCAGCGGAATGTAGACGGGCACCGTCTGGTGCACGGCCGCCTTCTCGGAACCGGTGAACAGCTTCAGCGCGTCCGGGTCGACCTGTCCGGTGATGGAGATCGCGCCCGCCGCCAGCACCAGGCCGATCAGCATCGAGCCGGAGTCGCCCATGAAGATCCGGGCCGGGTGCATGTTGTGCGGCAGGAAGCCGATGCACATGCCCATCAGGATCGCCGAGAAGAGCGTGGCCGGGGCGGCGGCCTCGATGCCGTACGAGTACCAGATCCGGTAGGCGTACAGGAAGAACGCGCAGGCCGCGATGCACACCATGCCGGAGGCCAGGCCGTCGAGGCCGTCCACGAAGTTCACCGCGTTGATGGTGATGACGACGAGCGCCACCGTCAGCAGGGTGCCCTGCCACTGCGTCAGCGCGACGTTGCCGACGGTCGGGATGGGCAGCCACAGGATCGTCAGACCCTGCATGACCATGACGCCGGCGGCGATCATCTGGCCGCCCAGCTTGATCAGGGCGTCGATCTCGAACTTGTCGTCCAGGACGCCGATCAGCCAGATCAGCGCCGCTCCGGAGAGCAGTGCCCGCGGTTCGTTCGACTTCTCGAAGACCTCGCTGAGGTTGGTGAGGTGGTCGGCGACCAGCAGTCCGGCGCACAGGCCGAAGAACATGGCGATACCGCCGAGGCGCGGAGTGGGCTCCCGGTGCACGTCACGGGCCCTGATCTGCGGCATGGCTCCGGCCACGATCGCGAACTTCCGTACCGGCCCTGTCAGCAGGTACGTCACCGCGGCCGTGATGCAGAGCGTCAGCAGATATTCACGCACAGGCTTCCCCACAGGTCTCGCTGGCCATCTCAGCCCCACACCCTAGCGACGGACGCATATGAGTGGGGACTTCCGGGTAGCGACGATGGTTGCACGCGTGCCTGTGCACGCAGGCTGCATCCAGGTGTACGCAGGTGCGTCTACCCCCGCTCAGCCGGTGTACGGCAGAAATCTACCGGTGAGCTCACGCACCTCGTCACGCGCCTTCTGGCTCTCGGTCCCGCCCCGCAACACGTCTGCGAACAGCACGGCGATCCGGTCCATCTCCTCCTTGCCCATGCCCTGCGTGGTCACCGCGGCCGTGCCCAGCCGCAGGCCGCGGGCGTCGCCGTGCGGCAGCGCGCAGCAGTCGAGCACCATGCCGGCCGCGGCGAGCCTGCCGCGCGCGGTGCGGCCGTCGACGCCGAGGGGGGCCGGGTCGGCGGTGATCAGGTGCGTGTCCGTGCCGCCGGTGGTCACGACCAGCCCCTGAGCGGCCAGCCCGGCCGCGAGCACCCGCGCGTTGGCGACCACCTGATGGGCGTACGCGGTGAAGGCCGGTGTCGCCGCCTCGCCGAACGCGACGGCCTTGGCGGCGATGGTGTGCATCTGCGCGCCGCCCTGGGTGAAGGGGAAAACGGCCCGGTCGACCCGTTCCGCCAGGTCGGCGCCGCACAGGATCATCCCGCCGCGCGGCCCGCGCAGCACCTTGTGCGTGGTCGCGCAGACCACGTCGGCGTACGGCACCGGGCTGGGCGCCGCGCCCCCCGCGACGAGTCCGATGGGATGGGCGGCGTCGGCGATGAGATACGCCCCGGCCTCGTCGGCGACCTCGCGGAAGAGGGCGTAGTCGATGTGCCGGGGATAGGCGATCGACCCGCACACGATCGCCTTGGGGCGGTGGGTACGGGCGAGCGAGCGCACCTGCTCGTAGTCGATGAGACCGGTCTCCGCGTCGACGCCGTAGCCGACGAAGTCGAACCAGCGGCCGGAGAAGTTGGCGGGCGAGCCGTGCGTCAGGTGACCGCCGTAGGGGAGGCCGAGGGCGAGGACGGTGTCGCCGGGCCGCAGGAGCGCCGCGTAGGTGGCCAGTACGGCGGAGGACCCGGAGTGCGACTGCACATTGGCGTGCTCGGCGCCGAACAGGGCCTTCGCGCGGTCCACGGCGAGGCGCTCGGCCACGTCGACGATCTCGCAGCCGCCGTGGTGCCGGGCACCGGGGTAGCCCTCGGCGTACTTGTTGGCCAGGGGTGAGCCGAGCGCGGACAGCACGGCGGGCGAGGTGAAGTTCTCGGCGGCGATGAGCTGCAGCGTCGTCGACTGCCGGTCGAGCTCACCGAGCAGGATCTCGGCCAGCTCCGGGTCCTGCCGGCGCAGGACATCGGCCTCAAGGGTATGGGTGACCGGCATGATGGGCTCCGGGGCGTCGACGGTGACGTACGACCAATGTAGGCCCGGGACCGGTGAGATGCTCGGTTGTTACGCCCTTGCGGGTACACCGGTGAGCGCCGTGACGACCGGGTCCACCGCCTGGTGTATCTCGTCCCCGACGGACCGGAAGAAGGTCAGCGGGGCGCCGTAGGGGTCGTACACCTCGTCCGCTTCCGCCGTCGGCGCCAGGAGCCACCCGCGTAGAGCCGCCGCCGCGCGGACCAGGGCCCGGGCGCGCGCGACCACACCCTCCTCCAGCGGCGGCAGGGTCGCCGGGTCGATCGCCCGCACCAGGCGGGTGAACTCCTTCAGCGTGAAGGTGCGCAGGCCCGCCGAGTGGCCCATGGAGATGACCTGCGCACGGTGGTCGCGGGTCGCCGTCAGGACGAGGTCGGCCATGATGACGTGCTCGTCGAGCAGCTCCCGGCCCATGAAGCCGGAGGCGTCCGCGCCGAAGTCGGCGAGGACCGCCTCCGCGTTCGCCTCCATGGGTGCGCCCTCGTGGCCCCAGGTGCCCGCGCTCTCCACGATCAGCGCGCCACCGAGCACGCCGAGCCGCTGCGTCACGTAATGGCGGGTCAGCCGCTCGGTGATGGGCGAGCGGCACACGTTGCCGGTGCTGACGTGGAGGATGCGGAAACAGTCGCGTGGAAGCCCGACGAACGTCGTCGTGATCTCCGTGGCACGTTCCCCGTTGCCTATGCCACGCCCCGCGTCAGGGGCCGTCAATTCGCCACCTCGAGGTCGGGTACGACCTTCCGCAGCTCGTCCGCCGACAGCGCACCGGCACGCAGCAGCACCGGTACCGGGCCGGTGACGTCGACGATGGAGGAGGGGACGTTGGCGGGCGTCGGGCCGCCGTCGAGGTAGACGGAGACGGAGTCGCCGAGCATCTCCTGCGCGGCGTCACAGTCCTCCGGCGCCGGGTGGCCGGTGAGGTTGGCGGAGGAGACGGCCATGGGGCCGACCTCGGTGAGCAGCTCGATGGCGACCGGGTGCAGCGGCATGCGCAGGGCGACGGTGCCACGGGTGTCGCCCAGGTCCCACTGCAGGGACGGCTGGTGCTTGGCGACGAGCGTGAGCGCGCCCGGCCAGAACGCGTCGACGAGTTCCCAGGCCATCTCCGAGAAGTCCGTGACCAGGCCGTGGAGCGTGTTCGGGGAGCCGATCAGCACGGGGGTGGGCATGTTGCGGCCCCGGCCCTTGGCCTCCAGCAGATCGACGACGGCTTCCGAGGAGAACGCGTCGGCGCCGATGCCGTACACCGTGTCGGTCGGGAGGACGACCAGCTCGCCACGACGGACGGCGGACGCGGCCTCGCGCAGACCCGTCGTACGGTCCGTCGCGTCGTTGGTGTCGTATCGCCGTGCCATGTCTAGCGGGCCTCCTCGTACACGTACATCCGGGAAAGAGTCTGGGGGGTGCTCACGGCAGCGCCTTGCGGGCCGTCGCGAACCGGGGGCGCCTGTTCAGGTCGGGGTGGTCGGCCGCGTCGGCCCAGCCCCGCTCCTCGGTGAAGATCCACGGCACCTGGCCGCCCTGGGTGTCGGCGTGCTCGATGACGACGACGCCGCCGGGGCGCAGCAGCCGGTGTGCGGTCCGCTCCAGACCGCGGATGAGATCGAGGCCGTCCTCCCCTGAGAACAGGGCGAGTTGGGGATCGTAGTCCCGCGCCTCGGGGGCGACGTACTCCCACTCGGTCAGGGGGATGTAGGGCGGGTTGGAGATGACCAGGTCGACATGGCCGTCGAGGTCGCGGAAGGCGTCCAGCGCGTTGCCCTGCCGCAGGTCGACCCTGGACCCCTCCACGTTCTTGCGGGTCCACTGGAGGGCATCCTCGGACAGCTCCACGGCGTGCACGCGGGAGCGTGGAACCTCCTGGGCGAGCGCGAGCGCGATGGCGCCGGAGCCGGTGCACAGGTCGACGATGCGGGGCTCCACGACGTCCATGGCGCGCACGGCGTCTATGGCCCAGCCGACCACGGACTCGGTCTCGGGCCGCGGCACGAACACGCCCGGCCCGACCTGGAGTTCCAGGTAGCGGAAGTAGGCCCGCCCGGTGATGTGCTGCAGCGGTTCGCGCTGCTCGCGCCGGGCGATGACCTCCCAGTAGCGGGCGTCGAAGTCGGAGTCCTTCACGGAGTGCAGCTCGCCCCGCTTCACGCCGTGCACGAACGCGGCGAGCTCCTCCGCGTCATTGCGCGGCGAGGGCACGCCGGCGTCGGCCAGCCGCTGGGTGGCCTGTGCCACCTCTGCGAGCAGCAGGTTCACGCAAGTCCTCCGTGTCGTACTCGGTCGTGCGTACGTGCGCCTTACGCGGCTGCCAGCTTGGCCGCCGAGTCCGCGTCGACGCAGGCCTGGATGACCGCGTCGAGGTCGCCGTCCAGGACCTGGTCCAGGTTGTAGGCCTTGAAGCCGACGCGGTGGTCCGAGAGGCGATTCTCCGGGAAGTTGTACGTACGGATCTTCTCGGAGCGGTCGACGGTGCGGACCTGGCTGCGGCGGGCGTCGGCGGCCTCCCGCTCCGCCTCCTCCTGCGCCGCTGCGAGCAGCCTGGAGCGCAGGATACGCAGTGCCTGCTCCTTGTTCTGCAGCTGGCTCTTCTCGTTCTGGCAGGAGGCGACGACTCCGGTGGGAATGTGCGTGATGCGCACGGCGGAGTCGGTGGTGTTGACCGACTGGCCGCCGGGTCCCGAGGAGCGGTAGACGTCGATGCGCAGGTCGTTCGGGTTGACCTCGACGTCGACCTCCTCGGCCTCGGGCGTCACGAGGACACCGGCCGCGGAGGTGTGGATACGGCCCTGGGACTCGGTCGCCGGCACGCGCTGCACGCGGTGCACGCCGCCCTCGTACTTCAGGCGTGCCCAGACGCCCTGTCCGGGCTCGGTGGCACCGTTGCCGCCCTTGGTCTTCACGGCGACCTGGACGTCCTTGTAGCCGCCCAGCTCGGACTCGGTCGAGTCGATGATCTCGGTCTTCCAGCCGATGCGCTCGGCGTAGCGGAGATACATACGCAGCAGGTCGCCCGCGAAGAGCGCGGACTCGTCACCGCCGGCGCCGGCCTTGATCTCCAGAATGACGTCCTTGTCGTCACTGGGGTCACGCGGGACCAGCAGCAGGCGCAGCTTCTCGGTGAGCTGCTCGCGCTGCTTCTCCAGCTCCTTGGCCTCGGCGGCGAAGTCCGGGTCGTCGGCGACGAATTCCTTCGCCGTCTCGATGTCGTCGCCGGTCTGCTTCCAGGAGCGGTACGTGGCGACGATCGGGGTGAGCTCGGCGTAACGCTTGTTGAGCTTGCGCGCGTTGGCCTGGTCGGCGTGGACCGACGGGTCGGCGAGCTTCGTCTCCAGGTCGGCGTGCTCACCGACGAGTTCCTCGACGGCCTCGAACATCTTGGGCTCCTGAAATGCGGAAAGAGGGGGAAGGCGGGCGACCAAAAACGCCGGTCCCGGCGCGCCTGTTTCAGGGCGCGGCCGTGGACCGGCGGATTGGAGCTCGCTACTTCTTGGAGCCGGCTGCAGCCTTGCCGAAGCGGGCCTCGAAGCGGGCCACACGGCCACCGGTGTCGAGGATCTTCTGCTTGCCCGTGTAGAACGGGTGGCACTCGGAGCAGACCTCGGCACGGACGGTGCCGCTGGAGATCGTGCTACGGGTGGTGAACGACGCGCCACAGGTGCAGCTGACCTGCGTCTCGACGTACTCGGGGTGGATGTCGCGCTTCAAGGTGTCTCCTAGTTTCGGGAGGGCGCCGGGTCGCTGCCGCGGATTGCGGAGGCGTGAACCGGAGCCGACGTACCAGTCTGCCAGGACTGGGGCCATCCCCCAAAACCGGGGGTTCGGGTGATCTATTCCCGGCCGGAGCTGACGACGCCCCTGGCCTCGCCCGTGGCATTGCCTTCGGTGGCCGCCTTCGGGATCGGCCGGTCGTTCTTGAGGGCCGTCCACACCTGCTGGGCCTTCGACTTCTCGACGATCACGCGGTTCGGGTTCGCCGGGTCGTACCGGACCGGCATCGTGACCATGTGCATGTTCGAGGAGCCGATGCCCTTGAGTCCGTTCGCGAACGACATCAGGGAGTTGACCGAGCCCAGCTTGGAGTCGGCCGTCACGGCCTTGGTGGCGGTGTCGGCGAGGTCGTAGAGCCTCTTCGGGTTGGAGAAGACGCCGATGTGCTTGACCTGGTCGGCCAGTGCCTTGATGAAGGCCTGCTGGAGCTGGATGCGGCCGAGGTCGGAGCCGTCGCCGACGCCGTGTCGGGTGCGGACCAGGCCCAGGGCCTGCTCGCCGTCGAGCTTATGGCTGCCGGCGCTGAGGTTCAGATGGCTCTCGGAGTCCTTGATGTCCTTGGTCGTGGTGACCTGGACGCCGCCGAGTTCGTCGACGAGCTTCTCGAAGCCGCTGAAGTCGACCTCGAGATAGTGGTCCATGCGGATGTCCGTGAGGGACTCGACGGTCTTCACCGCGCAGGTGGCACCGCCGGTGGAGTACGCGGAGTTGAACATCACGCCGTTCGCGGCGTCATGGGTGACGCCCTTGGTGTCGGTGCACTCGGGGCGGTCGATGATGGTGTCACGCGGGATGGAGACCACGCTGGCCCGCTTGTGACCCTTGTACACGTGCACGATCATCGCGGTGTCGGAGCGGGCGCTGCCGTCGTCGGCGCCGCCGCCGAGCTTCTTGTTCTTGCCGGAGCGGGAGTCCGAGCCGAGGACGAGGATGTTCTCCGAGCCGTTGTCCACCTTCGTCGGCCGTGAGGTGCCGAGCGCCGAGTCGATGTCGACGCTCTTGATGTTGCCGTTGAGCTTGAAGTACACGTATCCGGCCCCGGTGCCGCCGAGCACGACGATGCCCGCAGTGGTCCAGGCCGCGATCAGAAGGCCCTTGTGGCGCTTGCTGCGGGGCTTGCGGCGACGGCCCTTGGCGCTGTTGCGCGAGCCGTTGGTCCCGGATCCTCCCGGTATGCCGGGTCCCGGCGTGCTCTCGGCGGACATGTGCTCCTCGTTCTCGTTACGGTCGGTTACCCCCTGCTTTCAGGGACAGGCCTGTCAGTACCGGATCCACGTCGTACGCGTCGTACCGAACCATCGTCGCTCCGTACGGTCAGACGGAGGAACTCGAGAAAGGGTTGCACAACGCACCGTGCCCAACCCGTGGAAGGTTGGGCACAGAGCGTCACGAAAGTTGGCGGGCGTAACTCGCTCACCTGCTGTTTCAGCCGAAGAGGTCGTACTGCTGGAAACCGGTACCGACCGAGACCCTTGTGGCAAAGATCTCCGTTGTGGCCTTACCGGTGCCCTTGTACAGATAGAGGGTCCCTGAGGGCGTACGGGCCAGGAAGTCGGCCCTGCCGTCGCCGCTGACGTCGCCGACCGCGTCGAAGGCGTTGTAGCCGGTCCAGGCGCTGCGCACCTTGACGCGGGCAGAGAAGGCGCCCGTGCCGGACTTGCCGGTGCCCTTGTACAGGTACAGGTCCCCGTTGCTGCTCTTGCGGGCGAGCAGGTCGGTCTTGCCGTCGCCGGTGAAGTCCCCCTTGCCGCGCAGGGAGTTGTACTGGTTCCAGCCGGTGCCGACCTTCACCCGGGAGGCGAAGGTGCCGTTGCCCTTGCCGGGGTAGATCCACAGGGTGCCGCCGGAGTCGACCGACAGCAGGTCCGGAAGGTAGTCGCCGGTGATGTCGCCCGGGGCGACGATGCGGGTGCGGGTCTTCCAGTCGGTGAAGATCTTCGTCTTGGCCCAGGTCCCACCGGACGGCACGTAGTGCAGCCAGTAGACGTCGCCGCCGGCACTCTGGCGCACCACCATGTCCTGGTAGCCGTCCCGGTTCAGGTCGGTCTGCAGGACGAGGTCGACACCGTCGTACGACCCCAGGGAGACCCGTGCCGCAAGCGACGTGCCCTTGGAGTCCTTCTCGAACGCCTCCTTGGTGGAGGAGCTGCGCACGAACAGGTCGGCCTTGCCGTCCGTGTGACTGAGGTCGGTGTCGTCGACGTTCGCGTAGGCGGCGCCGACGTAGCTGCTGACCTTCGAGAAGACGCTGTAGTAGCCCTTCTTCACACAGTTCGCGACGCCCCACGAGACGACGCCGACGATCCGGTTGTTCACGACCAGGGGCCCGCCGGAGTCTCCGTTGCAGGCCGCCTTGGTGCCGATGTCGCTGCCGCTCTGCGAGCCGGCGCAGATCATGTGGCCCTTGACGTACCCGCTGCCGTAGACGCCCGAGCAGGTGCTGTCGGCGTGGATGGTCAGCGTGGTCGACTTCAGCGTCTCGGAGATGTCCTGGCTGGTGGAGCCGGTGCGCCCCCAGCCGTAGAGCCTGGCGCTGGTGCCGCCGGCGTACGAGGTGGTGTCGCCGGACGTCGTCATGCGCAGCGGCGTCGCCGTGACCGGGGAGGCCAGGGTGAGGACGGCGATGTCGTTGTTGATGGTCGTCGCGCTGTACGACGGGTGGTTCCACTGTCTGAGCGGCAGCGACACGGTGCCGCCGTGCAGGTCGGTGCTGCCGTAGCTGTCGGTGGTCGGCAGCTGCGAGGTGCCGGTCAGGACGGCGCCGTAGGCCTTCCAGTCGTAGCTCTTGCCGTTCTCGTCCCTGACGCAGTGCGCGGCGGTGAGGATCTTCGTCGGCGAGACGACGGTGCCGCCGCAGAAGAAGCCGAGGTCGTCGCTCTCGTCGGCGGTGCCCTGGTCGTCGTAGTACCAGAGCTGCGCCATCCAGGGCGCCGAGGTGACGGCGGTGTCGGTGCCGCCGATGACGTACGGGCTCACGGAGGAGCCGGTCGTGCTCGCGCTGAAGGACGACTTCGGCGTCGCCTGCCCCGCGGTGCCGTCGGTGACGAGCGCGCCGGCGATGCGCTTCTGCAGCACGGTGGTCGAGACGGTGCTGGTGGCGGGCTTGACGGTCGGCGTCGGCACGCCGGTGGCGGCACCCGCGGACGAGGCCGGCAACGCACCGGCGACAGCGGCGGCCAGTCCTGCCGCGGCAATGGGCAGTGCCATACGAATCCGGCGTCTACGACGACCGCTACCGGCCAAGGGCGTGCGCAAGGAGTTCCCCCCAGGGAGACAGGATGTGAAAGGGGCGCGAGAAGACGCCCGTTCCTATCAGCGCAAAAAGCCTGCCCTCCGTCACGCAAGTGACGGAGGGCAGGCTCTTAAGGGGTGCGGGGCCGTATCAATAGGCGGCTCCGCCACGTGGGCGCGATCAACCACGACAAACTCGCAGCCGACAGACAACAGCTACCTCAAACGGCGACTAGTCACCGTTACCGGGCATCGGCGTCGTCTTCTGGATCTGGAGCAGGAACTCGGCGTTCGACTTCGTCTGCTTCATCTTGTCCAGCAGCAGCTCGATCGCCTGCTGCTGGTCGAGCGCGTGCAGCACCCTCCGCAGCTTCCAGGTGATGGCGAGCTCGTCACTGCCGAGCAGGATCTCTTCCTTACGGGTACCGGACGCGTCGACGTCCACCGCCGGGAAGATGCGCTTGTCGGCGAGCTTCCGGTCGAGCTTGAGCTCGGCGTTGCCCGTGCCCTTGAACTCCTCGAAGATCACCTCGTCCATGCGGGACCCGGTGTCGACAAGGGCCGTCGCCAGGATGGTGAGCGAGCCACCGTCCTCGATGTTGCGCGCGGCACCGAAGAAGCGCTTCGGCGGGTACAGGGCGGTCGAGTCGACACCACCGGACAGGATGCGGCCGGAGGCCGGGGCGGCGAGGTTGTACGCACGGCCCAGACGCGTGATCGAGTCGAGCAGCACGACGACGTCGTGACCCAGTTCCACCAGGCGCTTGGCGCGCTCGATGGCCAGCTCGGCGACCGTCGTGTGGTCCTCGGCCGGGCGGTCGAAGGTCGAGGAGATGACCTCGCCCTTGACCGACCGCTGCATGTCGGTGACCTCTTCCGGACGCTCGTCGACCAGGACGACCATCAGGTGGCACTCGGGGTTGTTGTGCGTGATCGCGTTGGCGATCGCCTGCATGATCATGGTCTTGCCGGTCTTCGGCGGGGCCACGATCAGACCGCGCTGGCCCTTACCGATCGGCGCGACGAGGTCGATGATGCGGGTGGTGAGGACGCCCGGGTCCGTCTCCAGACGGAGGCGGTCCTGCGGGTACAGCGGCGTCAGCTTGTTGAACTCCGGGCGGCCGCGCCCGGATTCGGCCGCCATCCCGTTCGCCGAGTCGAGGCGGACCAGCGCGTTGAACTTCTCGCGGCGCTCGCCGTCCTTGGGCTGGCGCACGGCACCGGTGACGTGGTCGCCCTTGCGCAGGCCGTTCTTGCGGACCTGGGCGAGGGAGACGTACACGTCGTTGGGGCCCGGCAGGTAGCCCGACGTGCGGATGAAAGCGTAGTTGTCGAGGATGTCGAGAATGCCCGCGACGGGGATCAGGACGTCGTCGTCGGCGAGCTGCGGCTCGGCGCCGCCGATCTCGTCACGGCCACGACGGCCACGACGGTCCCGGTAACGGCCCCGACGGCCGCGGCGGCCGCCATCGAAGTCGTCGTCGTCCTGCGGGCCGTTGTCGCGCTGCTGGCGGTCCTGACGGTCCTGGCGCGCGCCGCCCTGCTGCTGCCGGTCCCCGCGGTCCTGACGGTCCTGGCGCTGCTGGCCACCGCCCTGGCCGCCCTGCTGCTCGTCGCCCTTGTTGCCGCGGCGGTCGCGGTCACCACGGCCCCCGCGGTCGCGGTCCCGGCGGTCACGGCGGCCCTGGCGGCCGTCGCCGTCACCGGCGTCGCCCTGCGGCTGGCTCTGGGCCGGGTTCTCGGCCTTGGGCTCGCTCTTCGCCTCGGCGGCGATGGTCTCGGTGCTCGACGCCGGGGCGCCGGCCTCCGAGGTGGCGCGACGACGACGGCGCTCCGCAGGCGCGTCGTCTCCCGCACGCTCGGCCTCGCTCGCGCGGGAGGGGCCGCCGGCCGGCTGGCCGGGGATCTCGATCTGCTGCTGGGCCACGGCCTTCTCGGCCGGGGCGGCGGCCTTCTTCGCGGCGGCGGGCGCTGCGTCATCGCCCGTACGAGCCTTGGAGGTGGCGCGGCGCTTGGGCTTGGTCTCGGCGGCGTCCTCGGCCTTGGGGGCCGCGGCACCGCCTCCCGCCTGCGCCTCCTTGATGACCTCGATCAGCTGGCTCTTGCGCATGCGCGCGGTGCCCCTGATACCGAGGCCGGATGCGACCTGCTGCAGCTCTGCCAGCACCATGCCGTCGAGGCCGGTACCGCGGCGCCGCCGGGAGCCTGCACCGGTGGCAGGCGCGGAGGCGTCCGTGGCGGGCGCGGCAGCGGTCTCCTCGACACGTGCGCCCATCAGATCGGTGGTGTCGCTCACGAAGGGTCCTTCCCTGGAGCGGACGTCGGCCTGTCTGGCTCGGCGACCGGTTGTGCTTCCGGCTGCGGTCCTTGCTGTGTGGACCGTGCCGGGGCGGTGGTCCGCCAAAGGTGGCGGAGGCAATTTCTGGGACGGCGCTTCCCAAAGCCGTGACCGCGGCACCGAGTGTCGGTGTCACGTGGCCTGGTCGCACCTGTTCCGGAGCGTGCCCGGCAAGTCGCTCAGTGCCCGCGTACGAGGTACTGCCCGCGTACGTCGTACGGAACACAGTGCGGCTTGGGAGGCTCCCGGAAGAATGTCTGTCCCGGACGGGGACACGAAGCACCTCGCCATGGTGGGGTCGGGTGCAGACTTGAGATTAACACTACCGGATCCAACAAACATTCCCCCTCTCGAAATCCGGCAACCGCCGGTTTTTACATGTCACTGGAGGCTGCGAGCGGCAGCACACTCGCTCCCTGGGCGTCGAGTTCGAGCCGGTTGGCGGCCCACCCTTCGCCTGCCAGATGGGCGACCTTGTCGGCGCTGTCGGCGTCGGCCAACGCCAGCACGGTGGGTCCCGCTCCGGAGATGACCGCCGGGACTCCGTCGGCCCGCAGCCGCTCCACCAGCGCGGCGCTCTCCGGCATCGCGGGCGCGCGGTACTCCTGGTGGAGACGGTCCTCGGTGGCGGGCAGCAGCAGCTCGGGACGCCTGGTCAGGGCCTCGACGAGCAGGGCCGCACGGCCCGCGTTGGTGGCGGCGTCGACGTGCGGCACGGTGCGCGGGAGCAGGCCGCGCGCGGTCTCCGTCAGGACCGGCCTTCCGGGCACGAAAACCACCGGAACGATGGAATCGGCGGCGTCCATCCTGATCGCACGCGCGGCGCCCGCCTCCATCCAGGAGAGGGTGAAACCGCCGAGCAGACAGGCCGCCACGTTGTCGGGGTGACCCTCGATCTCGGTCGCGAGCTCCAGCAGGGCCGTGTCGTCGAGCTTCGACTCCCCGCCTATGGTCACGGCGCGCGCGGCGACGATGCCGGCGCAGATGGCGGCCGAGGAGGAGCCCAGGCCGCGCCCGTGCGGAATGCGGTTGGCGCACACGATCTCCAGGCCGCGCGGCTGCCCGCCGAGCAGGTCGAAGGCGGTGCGCAGGGACCGTACGAGGAGGTGCTTCTCGTCACGGGGCAGGGTTTCGCTGCCCTCACCCGCGATGTCGATGAGCAGCCCGGTGTCGGCCACCCGGACCACGACGTCGTCGTAGAGTCCCAGCGACAGGCCGAAGGCGTCGAAGCCCGGGCCGAGGTTGGCGCTGGTGGCGGGGACGCGCACCCTTACGGCGGCGGCGCGGAAGGCGGGACCGGCCATCTCTCGATGACTCTCCTTGAGCTGCGTGATGGTCGAAGACATTCGATACGGCATCGGGTACGTACCAGGACCCTCAGGCCGCAATGACGGCGCGGCGCCGTCCACATGCTCCATGTGCGGAGGCATATGCGGCGGGCGGGTTCAGTACAGCCTATCGAAGGAAGCTTCCGTGGCGACATAGGGCGCACAGGAGGCGCACGATGCGCGCCGTAAGCCCCCTGTGCACCCCTTGAAGGGAGTTCCCGGTCAGGCCAGACCGAGGCGCTCGGCCGCCGTCACCGCGTCGACCGGGACGGTGACCGGCTGCGGGGCGCCGGCGACGGCCCAGTCGGGGTCCTTCAGGCCGTTACCGGTGACCGTGCACACGATCCGCTGGCCCGGGTCGACCTTGCCCTGCTCGGCGGCCTTCAGCAGTCCGGCCACGGACGCGGCGGACGCCGGCTCGACGAATACGCCCTCCTGCGCGGCCAACAGCCGGTAGGCGCGCAGGATTTCACGGTCCGTCACCTCGTCGATGAAGCCGCCGGACTCGTCCCGCGCGTCCAGTGCGAACTGCCAGGAGGCGGGGTTGCCGATGCGGATCGCGGTGGCGATGGTCGACGGGTCCTTGACGATCTCGCCGCGCACGATCGGGGCGCTGCCGGAGGCCTGGAAGCCCCACATGCGGGGGGTGTGCGTGGCGATGCCGTCGGCGGCGTACTCCTTGTAGCCCTTCCAGTACGCGGTGATGTTGCCCGCGTTGCCGACCGGGAGGACGTGGATGTCGGGCGCGTCACCGAGCATGTCGACGATCTCGAAGGAGGCCGTCTTCTGGCCTTCGATGCGCACGGGGTTGACCGAATTCACCAGCGCCACGGGGTAGTTGTCGCTCAGCGCGCGGGCGAGGGTGAGGCAGTCGTCGAAGTTGCCGTCGACCTGGAGGATCTTGGCGCCGTGCACGAGGGCCTGGCCCATCTTGCCGAGCGCGATCTTGCCCTGCGGGACGAGAACGGCCGACACCATGCCGGCGCGGACGGCGTAGGCGGCGGCGCTGGCCGACGTGTTGCCGGTGGAGGCGCAGATCACGGCCTTCGCGCCCTCCTCCTTGGCCCGGGTGATGGCCATGGTCATGCCGCGGTCCTTGAAGGACCCGGTGGGGTTCGCGCCCTCCACCTTCAGGTGGACCTCGCAGCCCGTGCGCTCGGAGAGCACCTGCGCGGGCACGAGGGGCGTGCCGCCCTCGCGGAGCGTCACGACCGGCGTGGTGTCGGAGACGGGCAGCCGGTCCCGGTACTCCTCGATGATTCCGCGCCACTGGTGGGTCATTGCTGGTTACTCTCCTTCAACCCGCATGATGCTGGCGACACCCCGCACGGTGTCGAGCTTGCGCAGCGCCTCGACGGTCCCGCTCAGAGCGGCGTCGGACGCGCGGTGGGTGACGACGACCAGGGAGGCCTCGCCGTTGTTGCCCTGCTGCCGAACCGTATCGATCGACACACCGTGCTCCGCGAACACGGTGGCGACCTGGGCGAGAACACCCGGTTTGTCCGCGACGTCGAGGCTGATGTGGTAGCGGGTGACGACCTCACCCATGCCCGACACGGGCAGCGCGGCATACGCCGACTCGCCGGGCCCCGTTGCCCCACTGAGTCGGTTGCGGCAGACGGCGACGAGGTCGCCGAGCACGGCGGACGCGGTGGGCGCACCGCCGGCACCGGGCCCGTAGAACATGAGCTGCCCACTCGCGTCGGACTCGACGAACACGGCGTTGTACGCGCCGCGCACGGAGGCGAGGGGGTGGCTCAGCGGAATCATGGCGGGGTGCACGCGCGCGGTGACCGATCCGCCGTCCTGGGCCCGCTCGCAGATGGCGAGCAGCTTGATGGTGCAGCCCATGTTCTTGGCGGAGGCGAAGTCCGAGGCGGTGACCTCCGTCATCCCCTCGCGGTAGACGTCGTCGAGGCGCACCCGCGAGTGGAAGGCGATGCCGGCGAGGATGGCGGCCTTGGCGGCGGCGTCGAAGCCCTCGACGTCGGCGGTGGGGTCGGCTTCCGCGTATCCCAGGGCGGTGGCCTCGTCGAGCGCCTCCTGGTACCCGGCTCCCGTGCTGTCCATCTTGTCGAGGATGAAGTTGGTCGTGCCGTTCACGATGCCGAGCACGCGGTTGACCTTGTCGCCGGCGAGGGACTCGCGCAGCGGGCGGATCAGCGGGATGGCACCGGCCACGGCGGCCTCGTAGTAGAGGTCCTTGTCGTGCTCCTCGGCGGCGGCGTGCAGCGCGGCGCCGTCCTGGGCGAGCAGCGCCTTGTTGGCGGAGACGACGGAGGCGCCGTGCGCGAAGGCGGTGGTGATGAGGGAGCGGGCGGGCTCGATCCCCCCGATGACCTCGACCACCACATCGATGTCGCCGCGTTTGACGAGCGCGGTGGCGTCGGTGGTGACGAGGGAGGGGTCGATGCCCTCACGGACCTTGGAGGGCCGCCGTACGGCCACACCCGCGAGTTCCACGGGCGCACCGATCCTGGCGGCGAGGTCGTCGGCGTGCGTCGTCATGATGCGCGCCACCTCTGAGCCGACAACCCCACAGCCCAGCAGCGCCACCTTCAGCGGACGCGTACGCATCATCCGACCTCGTTTCCTCATACCGTCTACGGTTCGACCAGTCTCACTCACCGGACGGGACTTTCTATCCCATGTCCGGATCGTGAGACATCGATTTCATTTGTACGGGGGCGGAAGACAGGAGATCTTCCACCCGCTCTTCCTGCCGCTATTCCTGGGGCTGACTCACCCGACGTCGAGGCGCAGGAGGTCCTCCTCCGTCTCGCGGCGGACGATGACACGGGCCTCGCCGTCGTTCACGGCGACGACGGGCGGCCTGAGCACGTGGTTGTAGTTGCTGGCCATGGACCGGCAGTACGCGCCCGTGGCCGGCACCGCGATGAGGTCACCCGGTGCCAGGTCGGAGGGCAGGAACGCGTCCTTCACCACGATGTCGCCGCTCTCGCAGTGCTTGCCGACGACGCGGGCGAGCATCGGCTCGGCGTCGGTGGTGCGCGAGACGAGAGCGACGCTGTACTCGGCGTCGTACAGCGCGGTACGGATGTTGTCCGACATGCCACCGTCGACGGAGACGTACGTGCGCAGCCCGTCGAGCGGCTTGATCGTGCCCACCTCGTACAGCGTGAAGGCGGTCGGTCCGACGATGGCCCGCCCCGGCTCGACGGAGATACGAGGAGTGCGCAGCCTGGCGCCCTCGCACTCCCGCGTGACGATCTCGGTCAGCGCCTTGGCGATCTCGTGCGGCTCACGGGGGTCGTCGTCGCTCGTGTACGCGATCCCGAGCCCGCCCCCGAGGTCGATCTCCGGCAGCTCGACACCGTGCTCGTCACGGATGTCCTTCAGCAGCCCGACCACCCGGTGCGCTGCGACCTCGAACCCGGACATGTCGAAGATCTGCGACCCGATGTGGCTGTGGATCCCGATCAGTTCGAGCCCGTCGAGCTGGAGCGCACGGCGGACCGCTTCCGCAGCCTGCCCGCCGGCCAGCGGAATGCCGAACTTCTGGTCCTCGTGGGCGGTGGCGATGAACTCGTGCGTGTGCGCCTCCACCCCGACGGTGATACGGATCTGCACACGCTGCCGCCTGCCGAGTTCCTTCGCGATGTGCGCGACCCGGACGATCTCCTGGAAGGAATCGAGCACGATCCGCCCGACACCGGCCTCGACGGCCCGCCGGATCTCCTCCGCCGACTTGTTGTTGCCGTGGAAGGCGATGCGGTCGGCGGGCATGCCGGCCGAGAGGGCGGTGGCCAGCTCGCCCCCGGAGCACACGTCCAGATTGAGCCCTTCCTCGTGCAGCCAGCGCACGACGGCACGCGACAGGAACGCCTTGCCGGCGTAGAAGACGTCGGCGTCGGCCCCGAAGGCACTGCGCCAGGCCCGCGCCCGGGCCCGGAAGTCGGCCTCGTCGAGGACGTAGGCGGGCGTGCCGAACTCCTCGGCGATCCGCTTGACGTCGATGCCGCCGACGGTGACGACACCGTCCGTGTCCCGGCTGACGGTCTGGGCCCACACCTTCGGATCGAGGTCGTTGAGATCGGTGGGCGGGGCGGAGTAATGACCCTCGGGGAGGACGTCGGCGTGACGGGGCCCGGCGGGGTGTGCGGAACGGCTCATCTTCAGTCGTCTTTCAGAGGTGTTGGGGTGCGTCGATGCCGAGCAGGGACAGGCCACCGGCCAGCACCGCCCCGGCGGCTTCGGCAAGCGCGAGCCGGGCACGGTGGGCGGCCGAGGGTTTCTCGTCGCCGCGCGGAAGCACGGTGGGCATGACAGCGAGGACGGCATCGGCGACGGTGACGAGATGCCGGGCCAGACTGTCGGGCGTGCGGTGTGCTGCCGCACGGGCGAGGACACGGGGGTGGTCGGCGAGGACGGCGAGAAGCCGGCTGGTGTCGTCGCCCTGCGGGCCTGCTACTGCTGCGGCTTCTACTTCTACTTCTACGTGACCGGGCTCGGGGGTGAAGCCCAGCTCGGCGGCGTTACGGCTGAGGGCCCGGGTACGGGCGTGGGCGTAACGGACGCGGAAGAGCGGGTTGCTCTCGCGCTGGACCAGGTGATCGGCGGTGATACGGGGCCGGTCGTGGGCGGCGGGGTGCAGGAGCGCCCAGCGGGCGGCATCGGGGCCGAGTAGGGCGGGGTCGTCGGGCGCCGGGACGGGCCGCAGGTTCACGGGCTCTCCGTGGGCGACCTCGACGCGGCCGCCCTGGGATCCGACGATGCGCACGAGGGCGTCGGCGACGACTTCGGCTCGGACGTCGTACGGGATACGCACGTCGATGACCTGCCCGGCGAGGGCGTCGCCGTGACCGTATGCCGCGCCCGCACGGAGGATCTCGCGGGTAAGAGCGACTGCGGCGGAACCCGCTGCCCCTTGCAGGCTGAAGTTGATGAACCCCGGCCCGGTGACGACGACGCCGGCGACACCGTCCGTCCGGACGAGGTGCTGTTGCAGGATCTCGGCGACACGCAGAGGCGGCAGCCCGGCCGGCCGCGCGAGCTGGAGGGCGATGTTGGTGGCGTAGTCGCCACAGCCACCCGGCCCGGGCGGCGCGACAACGGCCCGTCGCGGCACGGCCACGCTCAGCTCCCCCTCGTCGACAGCACGACGCACCGCGCACAGCACGGTACGGGAGAGCTCGCCGGGGGTCACGGGACAAGCGTATGGGAGGAGGGGGGTGGGTATGCGAGCCGGTTTGGGCGAAGGTCCGGGATATGGACGGGGCGTACCCGGCCGACGACGGAGGCGCACTCAACCGGCAGGGAGGACGTCAGACACGGCACGGCGGGGCAGGGCACGGGTGCCTGTCAGCCGCCGGCGTGCCCGGCCCGCTCGGCCTCCCCCACGCCGAGAACACTCCCGAGCCCGGACTCACCACCCTCACCCCGGCCCCGCCCGCTCCTCGCCCGCTCGACCAACTCCCGCACGAGGCGTACGAGTTCGGCAGGTTCGAAGGGCTTGGCGAGGAAGGCGTCGACGCCGACGTCCAGCCCGGTCTCGACCTCGTACGAGGTGCAGGCGCTGACGATGGCGAGGGGAAGGTCGCGGGTCCGTGGATCGGTCCGCAGGCGGCCCGCGGTCCGGAGCCCGTCCAACCGGGGCATGACGACATCGAGGGTGATGACATCGGGCCGCACCTGATGAACGACATCCAGACACTCGGCACCGTCAGCCGCGGTCACCACCTCGAAACCCTCCAGCTCGAGATTGACCCTGATCAGCTGCCGGATGACCTTGTTGTCGTCCACAACAAGCACCCGACCCGACGCGCCTGGCACAACTCGAGAGTAGGTCGAGACCGGCCACCGCGTCCGGGTTTTCCCTACTTCCAACCTGGGAGGGGCGGGGTGCGTCCTGGGTGGGGGGCGGGCGGGCTTGTGGTGGGGGTCGCCGGGGGGTGTGGGTTGCGGGGGGCGGGTTGCGTGGGGAGCGGTAACAGGGTCCATGGGCGGACATGGGTGGGGGTGGCAGGTAAGGGGATGGGCGAGCGCCAGAGGGAGCCACGGCGGGCGACGGGCGGCAGCGGTGGGAGCAACGGCTGGGGGCGATCGGCGGCCAACAGCAAGGCGTCGGCCGGTGATGCAGCGAGGGGTGACGCCCCAATCGACGTCGGAAAACCCGTTCATGAACACCCTGGATCAGCTGGTAGGGTTCTACCCGTCGCCGCGCACACAGCGCAGCGGTCACGCCCCCGTAGCTCAGGGGATAGAGCAACGGCCTCCGGAGCCGTGTGCGCAGGTTCGAATCCTGCCGGGGGCACCTTGCATTTGGTGCCTAAAGACCCCGCCATCAGCGCTTTAGCTGAAGACGGGGTCTTCGCGTGTGTGCAGGCGGACGCCGCTGAAAGCAGCCGTTTGTCAGTGATCACGTAATGACGACGTAATGATCTTGGAGTGTCTTTCGCCAGGTCAGATCACGCTTCCCGGTGGAATAGTCGAACGTCAGAGTCGAACCGGCAAGGAGCCCTACGTGATCGAGAACTTCATCGCGCCCTTGGTGGTTGCAGCGCTCATCGGGCTCGTTGTGTTCATCAGGCGCTGGCTGAAGCGTGGGGACCCTCTAGCGGTGACAGGAGAGATCATCGTTCCCAAGGCTTGGCAGCTCGCCCTTCCGACGTCCGAGTCCCTGCCGTCACACGTGCCTGAGGACAAGCGCACCTACTGGCCCATGTACTGGCTGCTCCGTAACCAAGGTGCCGCCGACTTCAAAACCACCAATACGAAGATCCTTGTCGAGAACCGCTCAGAGCAACCACTCACCATCACCAACATCACGGTTCGTAAGACGCAAGAAGGCGCTCCCTTCAGCGCCGCTTGGGTCAGGTACCCCCCAGCGGGCGCAGCAGAGGCCTTGGTTCTGGACTTTCTGCTCGACGAGGACCAACCCGCGGCATGGAGCGCTACCTACGAAGGGTCAACCGAGCGTCTGGTCCGCACGGGTAGCCGACCCTACTTCGACGACCATGTCATCAACCTCTCGCCCGGAGAAACACAATCGCTCCTCATCACAGGCCGTGCCAACAGCGTGCAGTGCTCCTGGTCGCTGAATATCGAGACCTCCCAGGCGGGGAAGCGCAGAGTGGTACCCGTCGCGCCGGAGGGCGGAGCCTTCGTCACCTCGGGGACGCCGGCCAACGGCTTCGACCACCGATGGCAGTGGAGTTGGTACGACGGAGCAGCGGCCCGCTTCGTCGCTCCACCGGAGTTCGACTGAATCTCTGGTCGTGCTCATACGACTGAGCCCCGGATTCCTCCGGGGCTCGTGATCGTGGTCCGGCGAGCCCCCGTCTATTCGGTCTCGCCCTCCTCTCCCAGCCCTTTCAGGATCCGGTCGTTCATCTCCTGCTCCTGGCCGTCGATGCACTTCGCGTAGATCTTCAGCAGTACGTCCACCGAGTGACCGGCACGGAATGCCACATCCGGGGCGGGTACACCGGAGTTGAGCCACTGCGAGACACCCGCGTGCCGGAGGTCGTACGGCCGGAAGGCCAGGACCGACGACACCTGATGCGGTACGAGCGCCAGTTCCCGAGCCTGCTTCCACGCTCGTGAGTACGACGAGGCCGCAATCACGTTGCCCCGCTCGCTGGAGAACAGCCGGCCGTCCTTCGCCGTACCGAACTCGTTCAGGTGCTCGCGGAGCAGCCGCACCAGCGGAGGCGGAATCGGCACGATGCGCACTTCGCCGCGGGCCCGTTGCTTCAGGCCGCGTCGGTCGTGTGCCTCCCCGGAGTCCGTCCACGCTTTCCCGGCCGTGGGACGGGTCTCCGTCAGTTCGATCCGGCCCCAGCCGGACGCCGGAAGTGTGCAGTCGGAGCGGCGGAGACCGAGCGCCTCACCCGGCCGCATGGCCGCGTAGTACAGGCACCCGAAGAACGCCCTGAGCCGCCGACCGCTCGCACGGTCGTAGCCACCGACGTAGGTGAGGGCGATCAGCAGTTCCCGAGCCTGACGAGGATTGACCACCACCCGGCGGTCGACCTCCTGCACCGCTCGCTTGCCCCGATTACGGCGCACCCGGCTCAGCGGGTTGGACGGCAGGTGCTCCAACTCGACAGCGTATTCGAGGGCGTTGAAGACCACCGCCCTGCGCCGACGGTACGTCTGGGTCGCCGCAAGCTTGCCGTCCAGCTTCCGGCCCAACCCGTCGATCAGCTCATGCACTCGGGCGATCTCCTGCAACTCCCCCACGGGGAGTGAGGCCCTTTCGATCCACCGCACGGCCGCCGCGATCTCCTCGGGCCGCTCCCGCTCTCGACGGGGAACCGGCAGGACGTACGAGCGCAGCGCCCGTCGCAGCACCTCGGGAGCGGGCCGCCCCCTCCCCGGCTTGACGAGGAGGGGAATGACCGTGGCCAGAGCGTCAGTCATGCTGTCCCGTTGCTTCGCTGACGCTTCTGCCCAACGCGCGTCCACGTACTTCCGCGCCAGGTCGAGGAACGACAGCGCCGCCTTCCCTCCGCGGAGCGAGTCGGGCAGACCGGTGACTGTGTCGAACGGTTCGCCCTTGTCAGCGGCTCGGAGGAGCTTGGCCCGGAAGCGATCCGCAAGCGCCTTTGTCTTGTGCGACTCGTGGAACGGCTCGCCGTCCACGGACCAGCGGACGAGGTACGTCGGTTTCTTCGCGGAGCGGTTGATACTCAGCTTCCAGATGACGACCTTGTACGACTTCACGACGCGGCCCCCTCCGCTCGCTCCGCCAACCAGTCGTTGAGCACGTCACGACGAACCCGTAACTCACCATTCGGCAGACGGATGCACGCCGGCGCGATGCGCAGTTCCCGCCAGCGGTAGAAGGTCCGCCGGGAAATCCCGCCCAGCTCTTCGAGCACCTGCCGCACGGTGAGCAGTTCGCTTGCCTTCTCACGCGCCATCAGAAACACCGCCCTCCCGCACGGAAGCAGCCAGGAGCGCCCCCTCCAGCGAGTAGCCGCGCCCTGCATAGCGCCACTCGCCGACGGTGATGGTTGACCGCCCGCTGATGCCGAGAGCGGTCCGCTGCTCCTCCGCACGGTGTTCGGCACGGGCCTCACGGAGCGCAGTCAGAGTCGTCGAGTAGCGCCGTGACTTGGTGGAGAAGTGGCCGCCGTAGCCGAGCATGTGGGCCCAATGCCGTAGCCCGAGAGGTTCGAAGGGAGGCAAGCCGCCGAGCCACCAGCACGTACTGATCATGCGGAGAACGTGAGCCCGTACTGGCAACATGACCATTTCCCGCGCCTGGTGAATCCGACCGTCGACCGCGCCGGCGGACTCGGCCCCCTTGGTCGCGTACTTCGCGATGTATCCCGCGACGGCCGCGGAGGTCAGCCGCTCCCCCGCTCCGAACGCCGCAATGGGTCGCACGTCGACCTGATCGCCGAAGCGCAGCACGCGAGTGCCTACGACATCCGCGCCAGGAGCGATGAGCCCCACCCTGCCGACGACTGCATGTACCGCATCCGTCAGGAGAGCCGTCGTCGCCCAACCGGGCGGAGCGGAGGCCGGTCCCTCCGGACCGTCGACACGGATCACGGCATGGAAGTGGACCAGGCCCCGCCGCTGGTACTCGGCCACCTTGGCGTACGACAACCGGGCCACGTCGCCGAATTCGGTACGGGACAGTCCGGCCCGCCGTGCGACCTCGCGGCGCAGCTCCAGCGCGAACCGGTGCCAGAGCTGACCGGCGTACGCCTGCCAGAGGACAGCTCCGGCGTAGTCATAGCAGCGCGGGCACAGGGGCTCGCCGAGGCGAGGCTCACCCTCCGCATGCCGCTCATGGCATCCGATGGGCAGGCCATGCGGGCAGTACTCCCCCGCCCTCCGGGGACGGCATCCCCGTACATGCCCCGCACGCTCACGACGGGTGTGAACTGGGCCGAAACCGGGGGCCGTGAGGGTGGCGAACACCCGAGGGTGCCCGCTCACCGACTCCCTGACGTTCTTGCCGCCGACCAGCCCGGCCCGGATCAGTTGATAGGTGTCGGCACGGTAGAGGCGGGAGCAGGACGGGCAGACCGTCGCGCGCCGATTGCCGCATGCGGTCAGGAGTCGACCGCCGTAGACGTCCGACGCGTACGAGAACAGGGCCTCGCCCGTGGTCGTGTCGACGACGGTTGCCCCGCCGACCAGGTGGATCGGGTTGGTGCAGCCGGCGAGGCTGACAATGTTGCGCCGCCAGGCTGCGAACTCCGGCTCTGTTGCCCTGTTGAGCAGGGCAGCAACGCTCTTCGGCAGAGGTGCGGTCATTGCCGACCACCGCCTCCGAACGCCTGCGACATCACGGCAGCGATTGCTTCCGTACGGGTCTTGGCGCTGAACCGGAGTGTCGGGTCTGTGAGCCAGAGTGCTGCGGCGTGTGCCGGGCACAGGTGCCGCTCCAAACCGTCGAGCCCGACGAGGACGATCTGTTCCCGTCCGTCGCAGGTCGACACC
The DNA here is from genome assembly GCF_036013935.1 of Streptomyces sp. NBC_00461. Classification (NCBI taxonomy): domain Bacteria; kingdom Bacillati; phylum Actinomycetota; class Actinomycetes; order Kitasatosporales; family Streptomycetaceae; genus Streptomyces; species Streptomyces sp. NBC_00461. Next base: position 6,674,639 of record NZ_CP107902.1, on the reverse strand, counting down.
TCGGAGTCGACGACCCTGAGTTCGCACTCCGGCAGAGGGGATTTGCGCGAACGATGCGCGGTGGACAAAGTGTGAGTACTCCTTTCACTGCTCATGTGGCGGATGGAGTGGGTTCCTGACGGGGTCGGGTTTGGCGACTTCGCGCCCCGTCGGGAGCCCGTCATACGGGCGATCACCGCTGTTCCTTGGGCGGGATCGCGACGACGTTGAACGCAATCGGTCCGAAGGCACGGCGTGCGGCGTAGTAGCCCTCGCCGAGGTCCTCCACCGAGGCGCCGAGCGGGGTGGCGACGTGTTCCGCGCCCTCCCTGCGAGCGGTGGGGTCGGCTGCGTCGACGAAGACACCGAACGACGCGTTGCGCGGGACGAGGACACTGGGGTTCGCGGTGAGGAAGTCCGCCAGCTCCCGCAGGCCGGCGATGAACGCAGCCCGCTCGCCGGAGCGGATTTCGTACTTGGGCATGGCTCGCCCACCTCTCTTGTTCGGACATCGGGTGAGGTCGCTTCAGAAGCGGAGTTGGCCGAGGAACCCGCTGACGGCGACGAGGACTGCCTGAACCACTGGCGCGGCCACGGTCTTTGCCACCAGGAAGCCGAAGGTTCCGCAGAGCAGCGTGTCCGCCCAACGCAGGTAGCGGATGCGCAGCAGGAACCAGATGCACAGGCCGAGCAGCAGTACGGCCGACATGGAAACCAACACGACAGCCCCCTCTCACTTGGCCTCGGTGAGCAACTCGGGTAGGACCGGCGCGAGGTACTCGTACTCGGCCGCGATGACTTCCGCGTCTGCCTCGGTGATCAGGTGTGAGCGGGCACGTTCCCAGCCGTCGCCGGAGGCCAGCACGGCCGTACCGGCCTGTTCCGGCGTGATGGCTTGGGCAGCCTTGAGCGCGTCGGGATTGAGGTCTCCGAGTGCCATTTCCGCTGTACCGGGATCGGCCACGCGGTGGCACACGCGCCCTCCGAGCTGGGCCCGCAGTGCCGTGACGCCTGGCCCCAGGTCGGAACCCACCCGCTGGCCGGCCACAACGAGGAACACCCCGAGCGCCGCGCCGAGTTGGGCGAGCCGGATCAACGCCGTACCGGCGGCATGCGCTTCGTCTTTCTCGTTGCGGCTCGCGACGAGGAACAGTTCCGCGATCTCGTCGACGATCACGACGACGGGGACCGGGCGTTCCTTTTCCGACAGACCCCAGATGTTGCGTACCCGGGCCGCCCGGCAGACGGTCATGCGGTCGAGCGTCAGGTCGACGAGCGCCGCCAGGAGCCGAACCGCTTGCTCGCGGTTGGTCGCCAGCGCCGACAATCGCGGCTCGTAGAGCGACAGTTCCATGCCGCCCTTGCAGTCGATGCCGACCAGCGCGACCGGTTGCGGAGCCAGGCCCGCTACCAGTGCGTTGATCAACGTCGACTTGCCGGACCGAGTGGCACCGACGATGAGCCAGTGCGGCACGCGGCGCAGGTCGATGACCCAGGCAACACCGGTCTCCAGCACGCCCACAGCGACCCGGAGCAGCTGACTGGGCCCGCGCTGTTTCGGCAGCCGAGGAGTGGCCAGGGGATCGGCCACCGAGGCGGCGATCCGTACGACTCCCGGCCTCCAGGAGGTAACTCGCACCCCGTGGACCTGCCAGTCCTCCGCCATGGCGGGCGCCGCCTTGACGAAGTCCTCGGGCACCTGCCCCGGCAACAGCCGTACCAGTAGCCAGAACCCGCCGCCGGTCGGGCGTATGAGCCCGTACCGGGGAACGCGCGGCTGAGGCGGAGGTGCCCCGTTGCCGACGAGCCCTGACACCACGGTCAGCGCCGGCCGACGACTCACGGCGAGTCCGCACCCGGCCATCAACGGCCGCCAGGTGCGCATCACCCGGACGACCAGGACCGGGAAGCCGAGTAACAGCCACCAGGCCACGGGGTAGCGGCGGCGCAGGGCCGGGCCTGCGAGAAGCAGACCCGACACCAGCACTGCGGCCACCACCAGAACCCAACTCGGCCAGACCGTCCCGGCCGAGGAGGTGGAGGAGGCCAGGGTCATCACTGCCCGGCCCCCTTCCCCGCCGGAGCGCTCAGGGGCCGGATCTCCGCCGCACGGAATGCAACCCCGTGCCGCCCGTCGTTCTCCCACGGCGTGGCGACCAGGTCCCGTACGGCCACGGGCATACCGAGCTGCACACCGGCCGGCTCACCGGCGACGCTCACGTTCACCACGTCCGCCGATGACCCAGCCATCAGGCAGAGACCGACCTGGTACACGGTCTTGCCGGTGTCACGGTCAACACGAAGCTGACCGGTCTCACGATTCGCAATCCGCGGAGCCGGGGGTACGGCACAGATGATCCCCGTGAACTTCGCGGTGTCGATCGGAAGGCTTGCCACTGATCTGAACTCCTCATCTCTGGCACCCGAAGGCTGATCCTTCGGGCTGCTAGACCACCCGTAGTACGGGCGCCGGGTCCAGAGTGGCGACCCGTAGTACGGGTTGTCAACCGTCTTGTGATGAGGGATGGTGTTCCACGCGTGGAAGGTGCTTCCACTCATGGAACATCGAACGTATTGATCACGGCCGTGGAGGGCTTGCATGCCGCCGAAGAACACGCAGCCGAAGTATCGGCAGATCGCCGACTACCTGCGCGAAGGCATCCTGAACGGCACCTTCCCCGCCGGCCAACCGCTCCCCTCCGAGGAGGCGTTGGCAAAGCAGTTCGGCGTGACGCGTCCCACAGTCCGTCAGGGCCTCACGGAGCTACGGGCATCCGGCCTAGTAGAGGCGATCATGGGCCGAGGCACATTCGCCCGCTCACCCCAGAGCCGCCCAAGCCTCACGCGCCCGCGCGGCGTACGTCTGGCCCCCGACGGCCGGTACATGGAGGCCGACGGCATCCAGTGGACGAACGCCGAGCCACCGGTATCCACTCGCACGGACGCCCCCTTGGAATTGGCGGACCTCCTCCGCATCCCACCAGGCGAGCCGATGTTCACGTACGACGCGTTGCAGACCGCCGACCACGGCCGCCTCCGCCAACTCCACCGCACGCACGTGCCGTTCTCTGTTTTGGTCGGCACGAAGTACGAGGAAGAGGCACCGCCGCCGGCACCGGATCTCTACGTGGCGCTCGCCGCGTTGGATCACGTACTCCACTTCACGGAGTACGTCCGTACCCGCATGCCTCTACCGGACCAGGCCCAGACCCTCCGCCTTCCCGAAGGCGTCCCGCTCCTGCACGTCATCCGCGTGACGCTCGCGGAGAGGGACAAGCCGCTGGCCCTGGAGGAGTTCCACCTTCCCGGCGACGATCTGGAACTGTCATTCAGGCTGTAGCCGAACCTCAGTTGGCTCAGACTTTCTCCACGTCATCAAGACGGCTCGCTCCGCTCACCGCGCGCGGCCCGGCCCCCGGCCGGGCCTGCGCTCCTGTCTCCGCCCCGCTCCAGCCCAGCCGACGCCCGCGCCGCGCTCAAAGCGTTCAGCCACCTGATGCCCAGAAAGAGCTACGTCGTGGCTGGGGCGGTCGGCTACGCGGCTTTACGGAGCCACTTTGGCGCGAGCCTCGAAGATCATGGCCCCAACGTCGTGCCTTACCGGGCAGGTCCACAGACTGCCCGACGCGCCGGAAGCTTACGGGGCCATGATCACTCGCGCCAAAGCAGCGCCACCCCAAAGCCGCTACGCCAACCTGAGTGCCAACAGGACCCCGCCGCGAGAGGACCCGCTCCTTCAACAGGTGCCATTGGGCATGCAAGACCCCCAACTATGTTGCTTACGTGGGAAAGTAGGGCACTGCTTTCTCACGTGAGAAGCACCAGGTCGGAGATAAGGAACGCCCATGAGGCGCCGGATCGGCAAGTGGTTCTGGATCATGTACGGAACGTCCGTCATTGCTGGAGTGGCCTGGTACCTCCGAGACGGCCTGAACAGGGCTGGCGACCTTGCCGACACCGTGGGCCTGGTCATGGGTTTGCTGGGCCTTCCTGCATTGCTTCTTACCGGGCTGGGAAAAGAGAATGGCGATGACGCAGTCAACACACCGCTCGGTGAGCGAGCTGATCAGCTAGCACAGGCCGTCGGCCAGCAGTGGGAGCGTGAATCTCAGCTAAGGCGTCTGAACGACCCTTATCCACTTCCCGTAGCGTGGACAGCCGCGGAAGGTGAAATATCCAGCTCTTGGACCTCCATCATGCAGGTAGCCAACAGTTGGCCGGGAGGCCCATTCAGTGACCACACTCACTGGGCACAGGAATTGAGTCATCTTGCCGGTGAAGGTAGCGAGATCGACAAAGTATTCCTGGAGCGCACACCTACTCGACGTCTCATAATTCTCGGCGATCCAGGAGCTGGGAAAACTGTCCTATTGATTCGACTCATCCTTTCGATACTGGCTCGACGAGAAAGCGGAGAAGCAGTTCCTATGTTGTTCTCGTTGGCGTCATGGAACCCAGACCTGGAGGGTTTTCTGTCGTGGATGACTCGCAAAATATCTCAGGACCATCAAGCTCTCTCATTGCGCTCCAAAAACAGGGTAGATGAAAAAATTCTGGCACGAGAACTATTGGACAACCGACTGGTTATCCCGGTACTTGACGGCCTGGATGAGCTTCCGGAGCAACTGCGCGCCAAAGCCTTGGCTCTTATTAACGAGGAGATTTCATACAGGCAGCCAATTGTGATTTCCTGCCGCACAGCCGAGTATAGGCAAGTCGTAACAGGAGGTGGCACAGGAGAAGAGGGGTTGAACGGTGGAGCCGTTATCACGCTGCTCCCATTGACCCTTCAGCGAGTCCGCGAATACCTGGTCCGCTTTGGAGGCACGAATGCGTCTCGCAACGATCGATGGGGAACTCTCCTCCAAGAGATAAACGAAGCTAGCCCCCTAGGTCGAACACTCAGTAGACCTCTCTTTGTATTCTTGGCTAGAGCCATCTACAACCCTCGTGCCGGTGAGCCCATAGGCGGCATTCCGCACCCAAGCGAGTTGCTGAATGTATCCAGATTCCCAACTCAGGCAGACATCGAATCTCACCTGTTTTCAGCGTTCATACCTGCTGTGTATCGACCAGGAAATCAACGGCCGCCACGATGGACAGGAGCCAGGGCAACCAAGACGCTAACTCAGCTTGCCAAGCATCAAGAGTTCGACGCCTCGGGCTCCATTGATATTGCATGGTGGGAATTGTATTCAGCGACATCAAACGTTAAGCTCAGAATCGCGATGGCCGCCATCTTCGGACTTCCGGCTGCAATAGCGGCAGCGTTGACTTCTGCGATGTTGACCAGCTTGTTCAATTCCCTAACGGTCGGACTTTTCGCTGGATTCTTTGTTGGATTCACTACAGCTGGCGGTAGGCTGACGACTAACCCGAGCGCTCGTCTCGGCTGGACAGCCGGAAATCCCACTCAACGCAAAGACAAGGCAGTTCTCTCGATACTCACCGGTGTCGTGATGGGCTGGGGAACAGGGATTGGCACCGGGTCCCCGTTCCTGGGGGTGTTCACTGGCTTGCTCTGGGTGGCTATCACGGTCATATCTATGGGAATGCATCAAGTCGCACCCGATTTGCAACGAGCCACAGGACCATTCATTTCTCTCCGAAATGATCGTCACGCATTCAGGATGGTTGCATTCCAGTGGTCAATCTACATTTCGCTGCTCGTCGCAGCTATGACTTTCCCAAGTCTGAACCGTGGCACGTTTTTCATACTTGCACCTCCGGTGCTCATATCCATCCTCGTCACCGTGGGCCCAATGTTTGCATGCAGTTATGCTGCTTGGGGGGTTTACACAGCTGCCCGTATACTCCTAGCAGTGGAGGGGAGAGCCCCTTGGCGATTGGCAGCATTTCTGCAAGACGCTCATGAGGTTCGTGGCGTCCTACGACAAGTTGGCGCCGTTTACCAGTTCAGACATGTTGACCTTCAACGCCATCTCGCAAGACAAATTTAGTCACGGATCAGATGCTGCCCGGCCAGAAAAACCACCCCACCGCAGTATCCGTGATGTTCGACTGCCCGCGTCCACAGATAGTCCACGCGTGGCGAGCACCGTGTCATGAGGCGTGCGCTGCCTCCCACCGGAGTTCCTGGCTTGTACCTCAGCTCCCGCCGGGCCTGCCATGTGCAGGGTGTAGCGCCGTGACGTCTTGTAGCGCCAAGGCCCCGAAGGAGCCTCCGGGGCCGTGTGTGCAGGTTTGAATCTTGCGGGGCACATCACCTGATCCAGCACGATTATGCACCCGACGTGTGCAGATGCCGCCGCAGGAAGTGCGGGAACCATACTTATTGGCACCTACACTTTGTCCTTGCTGGAGACAAGTCACGCGCAAACAGGGAGTGAGGTTGAACGGGGCCTCGCCGTTGGGCGGTAGACGAGAGCAACCGTGCACAAGGCACGGGCATACGTGACTCGTCACCAGCAGGGTCTGGATCGCCGGCGTGGGGCACAAAGCGCGGCCCAAGGTGCGCCTTAGAGGCTTATTGATAGGAACGAACCAGTTCCCTGACCTCTATAAGCTCACGGACCACAAGGCAGGTCGCAATGATCAACGCCAGGATAGCGCCGCCCATATTGAATAGATCTGCAAGAATCGAAGCAAGCGCTAGAGCGAACGCACTGTAGCCAATGGCCGTGGCCCCCTCTGTGCCAATAAAAGACATTTCTCTTCCCGCCGAACGGAAAAATGTCCGCGCAATCATAAAAGTAACGGAGCTGGCGAGAAGAAGATTTCTACTGAGTGAAGAAATATCTCTACTTGGAGCTGATTTGAGTGTAGTAAACAATACTGCCCATGTCGCTAGCACGATAGAGCCGACGATTAGCAGCGTGCTTTCCTGACGTACAGTAACCGCGAAGAAGTCTTCGTTACGTTTGACTTTTTTCTCCTCCGTCTCCCCGGCACGTGGAAACACTTCAACATGCAAGGCCTTAAAGGAGTGCTTGCCCATCTTACGAAAATAGGCAATCAGCCACGTAAGTCGGCAAACGACGACGATGGCCAACGCGAACAGCAGCCACACATCCATTAGGTCGAAGCCAAACGAAACGTGGAACCGCTGAGAAACATCGCTCAGCATGGCGGAGATGCTTGGCATCTACTGTCATCCGACGTAATCAGGTTATGGACGCAGCGGCCGAAGGTCATATCCGCAACTGCATCCAAGTCGATTTGGGAGATAGCCTCAGTAACAGACCTGAGCGAGGAGGCCACACCTCTCGCATTCCCCTCGCCGAATTCCAGGGATGCCCGAGAGATCAAAGCAAATGCCCTATCAAGGTCCCAAGGAAGGGTAACTGCGTCGGTTGCCCCAGCTTCTCTAAGGACAGCGATAACCTCATCTGCTTGACGTACTACGCTCTCCAGCGTTTCAGAAGCTGATTTAACATCATCGGCACTGAAGAGTTCAAACGCATGCTGAAGCTGTTCGCGCAATCTTCCGAGTTCTTCTGCGGCGTTATCCACCCCGCAATCCCCAATCTGATCTGGCGATGCCCTACCAATTCAAAGATCACCTCTGAGCTTCAGGAGTCAAGCACACAGTGGACGGGCCTGGCGTGGTTCACTCGCATGCCGCATGCCCGTGTAGAACGGTCGGCGCGGGAGGGCTGTCCGGTGTGCCGGGCGGATCGATTCTCGCCCGCCGGCCACAACCTACTGCTCCGCAACCGCGCCCGACCCCTTTTGCTGGACAGCACGAAGTACCGCAACCACAGCGGCCGTAGCTGGCCGCCAGCGCCCTCCAACGGCCAGCTCAAGAGTTCGGGACGAAGAGGTCGTGCCAGACGCGTGCCAGATCGTACGGGGAATCGCGGGGAACACCGGGGAATCAACGGGCCCGCCCACGAGGCGTTGAACCCATCCGAGGCAGGTCAGCGTGCGAACCGGCCACAAGAGCGCTCAGCTTCCCAAGCTGAGAGCGCAGTTGGGTCGGTAGGTGCCTCTGCGAGACCGACCTCCTCTTGGCTTGGCTCCGCTCTGACGCCACACCGAAGCAAGAACCTCAGAAACTCGCGCAGCGCACGCGGCGTATCTGAATGGTCATTTGTTGCCTAGCAGCTTGATTCGGTCCAGCTCCGATACGGCAACACTTGCGTCGATTTCCTCCAGCATTTCGCGAATCCTCCTCTTATGCTCCTCAGAGGTGTGCGGATACTTCAGCGACTTCTCAATAGTCTTCCGAGCCCGCTTTATCTGCCACCGCTCTGCATACCAATCCGCTTGGTTCTTCAGCATATAAAAGAAGCTGCCAGCCACAACAGAGAACGCCGGAGCGAGATAAATCAAGGTTTGCCCAAGCATGGTATGTAGGCCAACGCTGTTGGCGATCGCCACAACCCCCGTACCACCTCCCACTCCGCCAAGGCCCGAGTTAATGGTGTCCTTCCGCGCGGGCCTTTCCCGTCGCGCTGCCCTCTTTCGCTGGACAGGAACTTGAGGATCAGCCATCGCGTCGGGCCTCGCTGTCGGGAGCTCGATCCAAGAATTCCCTTAGAAACAACTCCGCTTCCTCGGGCTTTTCTAGATCGACAAGCACTTTACGATCACCCACTCGAAGCGTGACCGAGTGAGCGTTCTTAGCGCTAAGCCATGCTCTCAAAGTGGCGACCAAGGCCGGCACGACGGCGCTGCCCGACAAGATCACCGCCAGCTCATCCAACATGAAGCCAGGATAGAGGCAACAGGCCTTGCATGAGCCCGAGTTCAAAGACTCCAACTGTGCCACCTGAAGGCATGTTGAGTGCCCACTGCCGAGCATCAAGTCGTAAGGCTGCAGAAGCTCGTGAACACCGCCGTCGGACACTTGAGCAGGAGCTGATCATCCGAACCTTTTCCAGAAGCAGGACATCAACCAGTGCAAAGGTGCCGAGAGCAACACCACCTCCGCGAAGGCGCCTGCGCCGTTTACCCAAGGTCAGCGGGGCCACCAGCGCCTCACCTGAGCTTCCCAGGCTCAGGTGCCCCTTGCCTTGCTCAGGGCAAGGGCGCGAAGCCGGCGGACAGGTCGAGGTAGAACGGGGAGCCAGGCTCCGTTGGAGTCCATCCCTCGCGAAGGGCAAGCTCGATGGCGTGGGCGACGTCGGATGGCAGTACGGACTTGGCCTTGCGCCCGAACCAGTTGCTCGGATGCGGGTGGTTGGTGATGACCACGAGTGTCGTCCCCCGGGCGTCTGCCTGCTCGACCGCGAACGTGCACGGTGTCCAGACCAGCGCCTGAAGATAGGTCGGCCTACGGCGCAGCCGCCACCGGTAGTCCGTGCCGTCAACGACGATGCGTCGCGCTCCCTTGCGGCCCAGTGACATGGCGCCTCCTCAGCGGCACGGATGCTACCGAGTCCAGCTCCATCGGCCGTCTCAATTTCCGTCTCATTCAGCACGGTTCACGGCCGTTCAAGCGAGACCGGGAGCCGATGGACAGGGAGTGGCTAGCCGTACATGAACCCAGGTGAACGCCCCCGCACACACCCCAGCACCCCACCACCACAGTTGGAAAGAGTGCACGTGCGACGGTGCTGCCTGTACCAACTCGCGTGCACGTGACGCTCTTGCTGCGCCGGCCGTGCGCCCTACCCGATGGCTAAACGGCGACGCACGCTGGGTGCCGACCTTGAAGCCGAACTACCGGGGGTGGACGGTGGGCGAGTGGAAGCAAGGGAAGTGCGGTTGGCCGACTTCGGCCGGGAGACGTTGTCAGAACAAGACGATGAAGGGCACGTCGCGCTGCTACCGCCACCAAGGCAACTGGACGAAGCGTGGCCAAGCCGAACAGAAGAAGAGGGCGAGCAAGCGCCGTAAGAAGTGATGCAGAGGCACGGGGTGAGTGTCTAACTGCGTGACAACGCCGATGAACGACCGCGAACAAGCACGGACGTCAGCGGACCATCACAACAGGTGAGAGGCACACCAGCTCCAGGTCGAGGACCCACAGAAGTTGCTTCGGGACGAAGAGGTCGTGGGTTCAAATCCCGCCACCCCGACAGTGAAGTACCAGGTCAGGGGCCTGATCCGCAGCGCGGGTCGGGCCCCTGAGTGGTTTCCGGGGCCTCTTGGGAGAAATCTGGGAGAAGATCTTGAAATCCCTCTCCGAGACAGCACCCCCTGGCCGCACACGTAACCCTCCTGCAAGACCATGAGCAGAACCACTGGCGGCGCTAGGCAACAAGAACACTTCCGGAAGGACGCCGGCAGCTGTCCGCCGACGTACCCGTGCATAGTGAAAGCGGTCCGCAGCGCGAACCCACGACTGTAAGCGCCGGATCTCGGCGCGGTACGACCTTCCCTACGCCACCAGGGCACCCGGCTCCGCTCCGCGCTGCGCTCCTGCCTTCGGCCCGCTCCGCGCGCGCTGCGCCGACGCACGCCCACGTGTGGATAGGGCCGGCGGCCAGTCGATCACCGCATAGAGCGGCCCGCAGTCAAGGCAATGCCTTCGGCGGGGGACCGGCCGGCGCCGGGATGGAGGGGGCGCCGCCACCGACTGCGGGTGCGTAGTGGCGTGCGCGGGGAGGCTCCCATGGCGTCCAGGTCGTTCGTACAGTGGCGCGCTCCACCTGGACGCGACCCCGCCCGCTCCACAATGTGTCGGTCGAAGGCGGACGGGATGGGAGCTGGAGGAAGTGGTGAGCTGCTGTAGCAGGAAACAGCCCGCTGTACCCCAAAAGCCGTCGAGCGACTCCTTAGACCGAGCCATCCCCCTTCTTCTTGAGCTGATAAGCGTACCCACGGCCAGCGGTACCTGGCTTGTGCTCAATTTCATCCGCCTGGATCAGGCTTTCAAAGATTTTCTTCACCTTGCTCTCACTGCCAACACCCGTCAGCTTCCGAGCCTGCTCATTCTTGATGGAGTCGTTGACCTTGAGATATTCAACCACCAGCTGGGCCGGTGAAGCCAGGCTTTCGTGGCGTACGATAACGAGTACCGAATTGTCTTTTTCTTCGATAATCGGAGGGTGTAGATTCAACTTCTTCATCGACTCGAAGGCAGTATTAAGGCCTTCACCAACATCCTTATTGGGCGGGTTGGGGAATCGGTTGAGGTGGCGCACAAGGTATGGATTGCGACTAAGCCGTTCGTCGAGGATGTTTTTGATCGTGATATGACCAGGGAGTCGACCTGGGCTCTGAATCTCGATTCGATTCTCGAAGATTCGAATATGAATGTCATCCGTAACGGAGTAATCTCGATGCAGGACGGCGTTTGTGATGATTTCATGCAGCGCCTCATGCGGGTACTTCACACTGCGCAGGCCGTCTTCATCGAGGAAGGCGGCAGCTGCGACTAGCTCCACCGTTCGATCTACGGCATCGTAGATCTGCTTGTAGAGCGGACCCTCGATGGTCACCGGATCTCCTACAAGGCGATCGCGCGACTGCTCCTCGCTGCTATATCGATAGATCTTGATGCCACATCGCTTGGGCAGGAAGGCTTGCGGTTCATCGGCGAAGAGAAGCCCCGCCGCTACCACTGGTTTCCCCGAGATAAGCAGGTGCTGCTTCCTGAGGTACGTCTCCGGTTCTGTGACGGGCACCGCACTCAGGAGGTATTCAAGGATTGCTTCCGAATTGGTTACAACGTCGATGTCGATTGGAAGAGTTTCAGACTCGAAGGACTCAAGTCCCTTCTGTCTGCGCAGCGCAGTTAGGGCATCGACAGAAGTTACCGGAGCGTTTTGAGCGCTGAGGCGTTTGTAGACTTTCCCGTCGGGCGTCTTGCGAATCACTCGCGACTTGCGCGCGTTGATGTGTAGAACGTAACCCGGAAGCCCCTCCGCGTAGAGGAACTCGGCATCTATGTCGGTGCCGAAAGGAGATACGTCCTCAAGTGTGTGAATCAATTGATTGGCATCCTCAGGGTCCGCAAAACCGTCCCAGGAGAAACCTGTAGATAACTCGTTGACCCCAATGTACAGATCGCCGCCGTCCGCATTACTGAACGCGGAAACAGCCCTTGCTACCTTGGCGGGGGCGATTCTTTTATCCTTGAAGTCAAGGAAGTGCCCCTCCTGTCGCGCCAGGAGTGTTGCGGCTTGCTCCACAGAAATTGCAACAGTCTCGAACAAGTTCCCCCCGCTCGGGTGCGTCTCGTGAAAACCCTGCGGCGCATCGCCGTCTCTCAGGCCCCACACGATATCTCTCCGCGCAACCCAGATTGTACGCATCGTGACTTGCCAGCAGGTCGTGGCCGCGTCAGGCTTGCGGGACCGCGGCCCCCGTGTGTGGGCCCATGAGGGCCGACGACGGCAGGTGTTGACCATCAGCGACAGGGACTGCGCCAACCTTGACGGGACCCGTTCCGCAACAAGCCGCTCCTGAGACGAGCAGTAACATTCAGAGCTCTTGTGAAGGTAACCAGGGAGGGGTGCTGTGATCGACCGCAAGGCTCTGTTGAACGATCTAAAACAGCAGGTCAAGGCGGTCGAGGCTGACCTGGGCAAGCAGGTGAAGGCGCTCGATGACGTGGGTGCGCGGTTGCGGGCCGAGTACGACCAGGCGCGCAAGCTCGGGCGTACGGCGGCAACGTGGAACTCGTGGCTCGATGAGCGGATCACGCAGGTCGCGGTGGCGTGGGTGCTGGGCACGGTCTTCGTCCGCTTCTGCGAGGACAACCGGCTGATTCCGGAGCCGTATCTGACGGGCGCGGACGGGGACCGGCGTGAGCTGGCGGAGGCGCGGTACGACGCGTATGTGGAGACGGAGGAGGACCCGACCTACCGCGGTTGGCTGCAGAAAGCGTTCGAGGAACTGGGTGCGGGCCAGGCGGGCCGGCTCCTGTTCGACAAACGGCACAACCCGCTGTATCAGATCCCGCTGTCGCATGACGGTGCGCGGGAGCTGGTGGAGTTCTGGCGGCAGCGGGACGAGGCGGGTGTGTTGGTCCACGACTTCACCGACCCGTTGAACCAGGACGGCACGAAGGGGTGGGACACGCGGTTCCTGGGTGACCTGTACCAGGACCTGAGCGAGGCCGCCCGGAAAACGTACGCGCTGCTCCAGACACCTGAGTTCGTGGAGGAGTTCATCCTCGACCGGACGATGAATCCGGCGGTGCGGGAGTTCGGCCACGAGGGTCTGAAGATGATCGACCCCACGTGCGGGTCCGGACACTTCGTGCTGGGCGCTTTCCGGCGGCTGGTCCGGCTGTGGGCGGAGGGGCAGCCGGGGAGGGATGTGCATGAGCGGGTACGGGAAGCGCTGGACTCGGTGCACGGCGTGGACATCAACCCGTTTGCGGTGGCCATCGCCCGATTCCGGCTGCTGGTTGCGGCTATGGCAGCGAGCGGGGTGCGGACCCTTCAAGAAGCAGCGAAGTACGAGTGGCCGATGCATCTTGCCGTTGGGGATTCGCTGATCAAGTCCCGGCAGTTGGGGCTGTTCGATTACCTAGAGAGCCAGGACGCGAATGAGTTGGCCACGTTCACCTACATCACGGAGGACGTTCATGAGCATTCCGGGATTCTTCAGCAGGGCCAGTACCACGTAGTAGTAGGCAATCCACCGTATATTACGGTGAAGGACAAGCAGCTTAATGCATTGTACAAGGATCTGTACAATGCCTGTGCCATGCAGTACGCGCTGTCGGTGCCGTTCGCTCAACGGTTCTTCGAATTGGCCAAGAGCGGTGACGTCGATGGCAATGGGTACGGCATGGTCGGTCAGATTACAGCGAACTCATTCATGAAACGAGAGTTCGGCACCAAACTTATCGAGAAATACTTCGCCCACGAGGTAGAGCTCACCGAGGTCATCGACACCTCTGGCGCCTACATCCCCGGGCACGGCACACCGACGGTCATCCTGATTGGCAAGCGTCGTGCCGGGAGCAGTCGGTCGACTGCGATCCGCACGGTTCGCAGTGTGCAAGGGGAGCCGTCGGCGCCGGAGAACGCCGAAAAGGGATTGGTCTGGAATGCCATCGTTGAACAGATCGACAGGCCCGGTTCAACCAGCCAATGGGTATCCGTGGACGATCTTGACCGAATGCGCCACTTCGCGCGGCAACCCTGGATCTTGACTGACGGCGGCCTAGAGCTGAACGCTCAAATTGAGAGCGCGCAAGCGGCTAAACTTTCATCCGAGGCAGAGAGCATTGGATTCTGTGCTGTAACCCGAGAAGATGATGCCTACATGATCGGGGAAACTGCTGCGCAGCGACTGGGTGTCCCGTCTAAAAATATTCGATCATTCTACGGTGGCGCGTCTGTCAGGGATTGGAGTGTTCAAGATGGCATCGGCACACTGTTTCCCTATGACGACGCGACGCAGTCTGCACAGATTGATGATGTCACTGAGCGGCTACTCTGGCGCAATCGAGTGCTTCTTCGGCGACGCAAAGCCCTTTCTGGCACACAAGAAGAGCAGGGCTTGACGTGGTTCGAGTTTTCTAGCTTCAACCATAAGCGTTATTGGTCCCCCTCCCTGATCGCCTTCTCCTTCGTTGCCACGCACAACCAGTTCACTTTGCGTCGTGACCAAAGCGGATTCATTCGAACCGCACCGGTGATCAAGTTGCGGGAGGGGGCGAGCGAGGAGGAACATCTTCGGCTGCTTGGGCTACTTAATAGTTCTACGGCTGGGTTTTGGCTGAAGCAGGTCAGCCACGACAAGGGGATCCGTGGAGAGGGTGGCGGCTTTACCAGCGACGACTGGGAGCGATTCTTTGAGTTCACTGGCACCAAGCTCCAGGAGTTCCCTCTCCCAACCAAGCACCCCACCACCCTCGCTACCACCCTTGATGCGCTTGCCCAGCAACTCACCGCCGCCAGCCCCGCAGCCGTGGCAGTCGAGGCCGCCCCGGTCGCCGGCGCTCTCCGCGAGGCTAAAGTCCGCTGGGACTCCATCCGTGCCCGAATGATTGCCCTGCAGGAAGAGCTGGACTGGCAGGTCTATTCCCTCTACAACCTCCATCCCGAAGACCTCCGCGTCTCCGAGGATCCCGACGACCCAAACATTCCCGAACTCGCCCTCGGCGAGCGGGCCTTCGAAATCGTCCTCGCCCGCTGCGTCGCCGCAGGCGAGGCCAGCGACGAGTGGTTCAAGCGGCACAACTCCACGCCCATCACGGAGATCCCCGCCCACTGGCCCACCCCCTACCGGGAGATCGTCCAGAAGCGGATCGACGCCATCGAGTCGAACCGTGCCATCGGCATGGTGGAGCGCCCCGAATACAAGCGCCGCTGGGCCACCGAGGGCTGGGACGCTCTCCAGGAGAGGGCCCTGCGGTCCTGGCTGCTCGACCGCATGGAGAACCGCGATCTCTGGTTCGACGAAAACAGTCAGCCGACCATCCTCACCCTCTCCCGCCTCGCCGACGCCCTCTCCCACGACGAGGACTTCGTCTCCGTGGCCAAGCTCTACGCGCCCCGCAAGGACCTCCCCAAGGTCGTCGCCGAGCTGATCACCGACGAGCACGTGCCCTTCCTCGCCGCCCTGCGCTACAAGCCCTCCGGGCTGAAGAAGCGCGCGGACTGGGAGGCGGTGTGGGACCTCCAGCGCAAGGAGGACGCCGCGCCCGACGAGCAGGCCAAGCGGAAGGTCCGGGACTCCATCCCCGTACCGCCGAAGTACACCTCCGCCGACTTCCTTCGCCCCTCCTGCTGGCGAGCACGCGGCAAACTCGACCTACCCAAGGAGCGGTTCATCTCCTTCGGGCAAACCAACGCCGCCACCCCCGAGCTGTACGGCTGGGCCGGCTGGGACCACCGCGAACAGGCACAGGCCCTGGCGACGTACTTCACCAACACCGCGCTGACCGCCGAGGAAATCACGCCCTTCCTCGCCGGCCTGCTGGAACTGCAGCCGTGGCTCTACCAGTGGCACAACGAGTTCGACATGCTCTACAGCGGCTCCCCGGGGGACTTCTTCGCCAGTTACCGCCAGCAGAAGCAGGCCGAGCACGGCCTCACCGATGACGATCTACGCACCTGGCGGCCACCTGCCGCCACCCGGGGCAGGGCCAAAACGGGATAGGGCCGGACGTCGAGCTGCCGCCGCCGGGCCAGCAGTGACGCCGCGGCGTTCGCGGTCCCGCAGGACCCACTCGCGCAAGGTGGCCCGGTTGATGCACAGATCGGCGGCGATGCTCTTGTACGTTGCCCGGGTGTGAACTCGTACAGGGCTACGGCATCGGCCTTGAACTCGTCCGCGTGGTCCTTCTTGACGGCCCTTGCAGGTCGCAAGCGATCGAGTGTGGGCTTTGCCGTGCTGCGCCCTGGGCAGCTCTGCGGTGCCGGCGGCACGGAAGCGAGTCGGTGAGCTTGCGCTCGGTCGCATATCCGCGCCACCGTAACGCGACCGTAGCAGGCCGCTGTTCGGCCGGTTATCGCTGTCCTCACTTTGGGCCACTGAGATACTGGTCCACCTCTTGGTCCCTAGCTCGCTGCTGCAAAGAGCGTGGGGGGCGGGGCAGACGGTGGCATCGGAAGCAGGTAGGCGTAATGGCTGGCGGGGGTACGTGGTCGGAGCTGGAGGCGTTCTGGCCGGCTGAGGAGCTGGTGCGGGACCGGGACCGCCTCATCCCCAAGATTGTGGCCTGCTACGAGGCCGCACACCCCCAGGGGAAGGAGCCCTCAGAGAGCGATAAGGATTCGTGGCGGGAAAGCGTCTACGAGTTGGCCACTGCACTGTCCGATCTCGGACTCGGGCAGGTGTACGTCTTCGTGGAGTACCGCGTCCATCCGAGCATGAACCCGATCGACGTGGTGCTCGCCGGCGGTCATCCGGACGGTGGGCTCAGCTTTGCCGCGATCGAACTGAAGCAGTGGAGCGGGGTCGAACGTCCCGACCCGTCCAAGGCGAAGGACGGGCTATGCGCCCAATGCAGGAAAGCCATCACGGGATCGCTGTGCGACGACTGTGCCGTAGAGCGCGTCTTTGCACCCTTCTACGGACGTCACAAGAAACACCCTGCCATACAGGTCAAGGACAACCTGGACGCACTCAGGCGCCATCACAGCATGTTCGACGACCGATACGTACACCTTGTCGGGGCCGCATACCTGCACAACCTCAAGGACTCACAGTCCCAGTGGATCAGTAGAGTCCGGCCTGCTGCAGGCATTCCGACGTTCACCGCCCGCCAGCCGGCAGACCTTCGCAAGTTCCTGAAGAGCCACTTCAGTCCTACGTCGGACGCAACAGCAGCGCAGGAGCTCCTGGCCAGGCGCCGCTCGACTTCGCTGCTGACGTCCGAAGTCGGGGCGATCGTCAACGGCTACACGAAGTTCAGCTTGCTGGAGAAGCAGCGCGAAGCTGTGGACGGCATCATGGCCGCGGTCCGGACCCCGTCACCCGGCGCGAAGAAGGTGTACGTCGTCAGCGGCCGAGCAGGCACCGGGAAGTCGCTTGTGGCACTGACTGTGCTGGGCCAGGCCCTCAACGAGGGGGCCAACGCCCGCTTCGTGTCAGGGGGCGTGGCCTCCCGGGAGAACTTCAAACGCGGCGTCCGGGGCAAGGGCAAGGCCTTTACGACCTTGAACCAGGCCGCGGACAGGCTGGGCCCCAACGAGCTCGACCTGTTGCTGTGCGATGAAGCGCACCGGCTTACCGAACGCCCGATGACGGGCTCGTTCTCCATGCGGCCCGGGGAATCCTCCGTGTCCGTGATCGTGAGCCGGGCCAAGGTTCCCGTCTTCTTCATCGACGGCGACCAGCGGCTGTTCGCGGAGGAGATCTGGTCCGAGAAAGAACTCATCGAGGCCATCCATGAGTTGAGGGCAGAGATCGTGCCGATCCATCTCGATCGCGCCCTGCGCGCGGTCGGGAGTTCCACCTACGACACATGGGTTCAGCGTCTCATCCTCGGCGACCCTCTGCCGTGGAATCCCGATGCAGGAGCGGATCGGGAACCGTTCGAGCTGTACTACACCGACAGCGCTGCTCAGATGGAAAAGTTCCTGCAGTCAAAGCTGGATGCGGGGTTGAGTGCCCGGATGTCTGCGGGGATGTGCTGGAAGTGGACCGATGACACGGGCACCGCACCGGATGTCGCGCCGGAGGAGGGCTGGGCAAGGCCATGGAATGCCGGCGACAACCACAGGACGCCCGGTGTGCCCAAGCGCCGGTTCTGGGCCACGGATCCGGGGGGCTTCGGACAGATCGGCTGTGTCCACACGGCACAAGGCCTCGAGTACGAGTGGGGCGGCGTCATCATGGGACCCGATCTCACCTGGACTTCAGACTCCTGGGCTTTGAACCGCCAGCATGTGCACAGCAAGGCCAGCCGGGTCCGCTCCGACGACGAGTTGGCGGAGCGGGTGCGCAACGCGTACGGGGTTCTCATGACCCGCTCCATTCGCGGCACCGTGCTGTACTCAGTAGATCCGGCCTCCCGCCAGCTCTTCGCTGATTTGGGCGTTCCCAAGATCTGAGGCCTCCCTTCCCGGCCGTGGCCGCGCTGCTCGTCGCCGACAGGACGCCGTCGCGAGGGTCAGAACCTTCGATGTAGTTGTCGCCGGTGGCTCTCGCATGCTGCCAGTACGGTGTCAAAAGCCTGTGACCAACGTGCGATGACGGCCTGCGCGCCGCCGTAGACGCCTCGCGGACCGTCAACAGACCCCCGGCAGCCTGCGGACCCCAGGAATCGAACGCTCCCCATCCCTGTTTGCCGGCACCGAATCCAGGGCTGACGTGGCGAGCGCAACGTATGATCGATAGGTGACTACAGCAAAATTAGGAAAGATCCTCAGCTCTGTAGCGAAAAGGATGCGCGCCGACTTCGAGCAGTCAAAAAACTTCAATCATAACGGTGAGGCCGGGACCTCACGCGAGGTACTCATCCAACAGTTCTTTTCGGGATACCTGCCAACTCACGTTGAAGCAGTACACAACGTAGAGGTCATCGCAACGAATGGCGATGTATCACCACAGTCTGACATTGTTCTTATTGACCGCGGGACGCCGCCGTTTACTACCCTTCAAGGATTCCGCATCATCCCCAACGAATGCGTATACGGCGTTGTCGAGGTCAAGACTAAGCTGGATCGTGCGCAGCTTCTGGACTCCTGCGGCAAGATCAGCCGGATGCGCAGGATGCCCAAGACGGCATACCGACCGATTTCCGGGATCATCGCTCGCTCCACCAAGGCATACGGCGAGACACACAACTTCTTCCCGACATCAGGCATGATTGTGGCATTTGACAGTCTCAAGCTGGAAACAATCGGGGCTCACCTTGTGGACTGGTGTCGGACCCGCAACCCCATTGAGTGGCCGGACAGCGTGTGGGTCGCGGGTAAGGGGCATCTACAATGGGGCGACCCCCGCACGGGTTCACTCTTGAGGTCTCCGGTGGCGGGCGCTTCGCTAATCCAGATCGATGCCGAACCCGAGCAAGACATCCTGCTCGCGCTGGCGCTTCACCTCAACATTCACTTTTCTGACGCCTGGATGAATCCGCTCGACCTCGTCCCCTATGCAGGAGCTGCGCCGTTCGGGCGCATTTCCAACCATTGGAAAATTTAGGCGAGGGAGCGCGCAAACTGCCTCTCCGTCGCTAGGAGCGTGGCGCCTGAGTGGCAGTTTGCACTCGTGGCTATACCTAGGGAACGACCGATCCAACGAAATGGCCATCGTTGGATCGATACACCACCTCGACGTCATAGCGATCGAGTAGCGTGTACATGTCGGGCGTGGGAGCTGACGGCAACAGGATTACGCGCTTAGGCTCGCCCTCATGTTCAGGCGTCTTGACGTAGCGGCTGTAGTCCAGGATCTGCCCGAGAGCCATCCGAACGTCCTCTCGGGAGTTCGAGCCCTTTGCCTCGTACAGCGCGTGATCTGTTGCGTCGTACAGGTCGGTGCGAAGCGTTGAGGTGAGACCCTTCACCTTGATCTGGAACGCACCGGTCTGGTGTCCAGCAGACTCCAAGTGAGCTTTGTAGGCCTGCGTCAGCTCGGCCTCATGTCGGACGGCGACAGTCGCGGCCGTGGCGGCACGGATGCTCAGCTTGGTGCCGAAGGCCTCAGGAACGACGAAAGTACCGCTGGTTTCCGCGTTAGGAGTGGCCTTCCGTCCGGAGGTCCGCTTGCGGACGCGCTGCCTCGGAAGCGGCAGAGCACCGGTTGTTGCCGGTTCGGACTGGATCATCGCCGCGGTAACGGCTTTGAATGGTACGAACTCAGCCGTGGTCTCGCCAGCGGCAGGGATCACGTCTTGCGCAGCGTGCTGGACAGCGCCTTCGGGGCGCAACCGGAACACGATGACGCTGCGTTCCTGGCCGTCTTCACCATGGACTCGGCGCCAGACGTACGGCTGCATGCCGTCCAGCGTGAACATCCCCAGATAACGGTGCGTCTTTATGTCACTCCCAGGCACCTTGCCCACGCGGGTGAACACGCGAAGTACCCGGTCTTGCTCTGCGTGTCGCAGGATCGCCCGGTTCCCTGAGCCTG
This sequence comes from Streptomyces sp. NBC_00461, assembly GCF_036013935.1. NCBI lineage: Bacteria > Bacillati > Actinomycetota > Actinomycetes > Kitasatosporales > Streptomycetaceae > Streptomyces > Streptomyces sp. NBC_00461. The sequence goes on along the minus strand of NZ_CP107902.1, from coordinate 6,654,263 downwards.
CGACTCCATCGAAGGTCTGGTCGCCAGACTTGCCTGCACCGGTGTACTCGAAGACCGGCCCCAGCTCATCTTCCTCAGCCAACCAGCCGTCGTAGTAGCCGGCTTGCTCGCCCACGTCCGGGTCCGAGTAGAGGTTGACTGTGCGCTTGTCGTCGGAGGGGCAAATCCCTCCCTGAGGGCTTCCCCCAAACGCTGCCCGGATCTCAGCGCGCGTACGCACGTCACCGGGGTTGATCACTTCAACGCTAGCGGTCATGAATGGACCCTAGATCATCGCACTGACAGTCCAACCAGCCCTGTGTCGAGCGGACATTGGGCTCGCCACACGTCAAGTCCATCCACGGCCCAGGCTGATCGCTCATGGGCGACCCACCCTGGACGCGGCCTATCCGTGGACCGATCGGCAACAAGCAGACACACCCGTCGCCCTGACCTGGCGAGACACGTTAGTCACATGGGGCCTCCGGAGCCGTGCGCACGAGGCCCGCTCAGCGCCGGAGGGTTGACGTCTACGGCCACGAACCAGGCCAGCAGCCAGCCCTGTTAGGAGATCACAGGTTTTATTTCCTTGATCCCTATACGCTCTTCAGCTCAGTACCACACAAGGGGAGGGTGAAGTGGCTGATCTTCAGGAGACCGCTGGGGCGTGTGAGGACGAGGGCGGGCTGATGCCGGATAACTTGGGGCGTCTGCGGAGCGCACTGGGATTCGACAGACTCGGCAAGCATGTTCTCAGCTCCATCGCCCGTGAACTCGAAGCTGTCGGCCTCGGATACTTCCCGCTCGACATCTTGGATCCTCGGTGCAACACCGAGCCGCGTAAGGACCAGCAGGTGTGGGTGTACACGCGCGATGGGGGTGAGCGTGCCCGCGTCCTGGACGCCGTTCTTCGCCCCCAGTCCTACAACGTACGAAGCGCTTTGGACGGATTGGTGAGTGGCGACTACTCGTCACTGACCGCGGAAGTGAAACTTCGCGAGGTCCAGAAGATCGTCAACGCTTGAAGCATGGTGCACGCCGCAGGTCGGACAAGGGGCCGAGCTGCGGCGTGCCAGGCCCGTACCAGATCGTGCGGGTTACACCGGGGAACGAGTCGATAGCCCGCCAGGCGCCAACACCGCTCTACCGCAGGTCAGCCCTGGAGCAAGCTCTAGACACCCTTAGCTTCCCAAGCTGATGGCGGTTGCCCTGCCGCTCGTCCGGGCTGCGGCGCTGGGGCGCCGGTCCCGGCCGAGCGGCAGGGCAACTGACCGCCGAGGAGCAGTTCAAGCCGCAGGTGCTTCACGAGGAGGGAGCAGAGGGCCGTCCGTCACCGCCTCACGCGATTCCGCAGCCAGTCCGGCCGTTATCAGTGCCGCCAGCAGCTCCGCCGCTTCCGGGCGAACGGTCCCTAGCTGCACGAACCCGTCACCGAAGACGTTCACGTCGGCCACCAGGCTGGGAAAGTCGGAGCCCAGCCCGAGTAGTACGAGCTGATCAGCCAGGGCGTCGGCGCTTCGTCGTGCGCGGTTCCAGCCGCGTACGTAGGGCACGCCGGGCGACAGGTTCTCCGCTCGCTTGGCTACCACTCCGCGCCGGTCGGTCATGGCGTCAGGCCCTTCCCTTGTGTTCTTCGGTGATGATCGGCTCGTGGTCGTCGTCGCTATGGTCTCGGCCGAAGCCGCTTGCCAGGGCCAGACGCAGGAGCTCCGCGAGACGCTCGGCCGTGGCGGGGGACACTCGGCCCAGTTCGACGAGGCCGTGCCCGAAGGCGTTCAAGTCCGCGCGCAGGTAGGGGAAGTCCTTCTCCAGGCCAGCGCGCACGAGGACGTCCCGCAGTGCGGTAGTCGCGTTTCGGGCCGCGTACCAGCCGTCGCTGTCGAGAGGCGACCACGCGGCGGCGTCTCGACCGTCGGTCGGCTCATCCGGCATCCGTGTTCGTCTCCTCGGGGAGGGCAGCGACGGCCGCGTAGGGCGTCGGGTACTGCTCGTCGAAGCGGTCGATGCGCGCCAGGAGTTCCACGGAGGCAACCAGCGCGGTTGCGAGGGCGACGGGGCGCAGCGGATTGGCCTCCGGCCGGCGTGTGGGGGCGCGAAGCCACTGATAGCGGTCATCGGACAGTGGGATGGGGCCGGGGACAACAACGGCGCAGCCGCGGCCGAGGTACCGGTACGGCGGTGTCGATGACGTTTCGCGTTCCAGGTAGTACGTGAAGGTCTCGCGGCTCTCCGAGCCGAGGAAGAACCCCACGCGCTGCGCCTTGCGGTCGACGACCGTCGGTCCGAACGGCATCCCACTTCGTAGGAGGCGGTCGAACATCTCCGTCCCGAGGCGCTGTTCGACGCTCACCACGTCGAAGAAGCGGCCGGTCGACAGCAGGCACGGCATCCGCGGATCGTCCGCCCATACTTGTCGGCATTCCGCAGGGTTGTCCGCTGCTGCGGACAGCCACTCCACGCCCCTCCTGGTCATCCTCTGCACTTCATCTCACCTCGGTCGGGTTCAGTTGCGGCCGCAATGCCGCCCTGCGTCCAGACTCAGGGGCGATGCCCCGGCCGGGGCAGATGACGAGGGGTGACGGGGGATGACGCGTCGCGCGTGGACGCGTCATCCCCCGTCACAAGTCAACGTCCATGGATCTTCAGTTACTTGCAGCGCGCGGCGATGAACAGCGCGTACATTCGGTTGTGAGGCCGAAGAGTCGTGCGCCGCAGAAGTCGCATCTATAGACAGGCGGGGAGGGAATGGTCACGCCTTCGCTGGAGCCGATCAGCGTTCGCTTACGGCAAGCTCGTGTGGGCCGGGGCTGGAGCCAGCCGCGGTTGGTGCGCGAGCTGCGTCATATTGCGCTCCGCCGTGGACACCAGCTTCCCTCTGACGCCAGCGTGAAGCGCCGCATCGCCAGTTGGGAGAACGGGCACAGCACGCCGGACGACTTCTACGGTCCGATGCTGTGTGAGGTGTACGACCTCAGTGCCGGTGAGTTGGGACTGAACCACGAAGGCGAGCGGGACACTGGCCTTCTGGACGCCAGTTATCCGGCGAGCCCCGAAGGAGCGATCGATACGGTCGGCCAGCTGTGGCGCGCGGATCTCAACAGGTACGAGCCCCTGTTGCAGACCGAGCCGTCCGAACCAGCGTGGAACGAAGCCTCGCTCCGGTGGCTGGTCGCGCCTGAGCCGGCCGTTCCTCCGCAACGTCGGGACGGAATGCGCGTCGGCTTTGGAGACGTGGCAGCAGTCAAGACCACCGCGGACATGTTCGCCGAACTGGACGACCGTTTCGGTGGCGACCATGCCCGGCACGCAGCAGTCCAGTACCTCAGTACCGAAGTGACGCCGCTCCTGCGAGGGCAGTACACGGAGCAAGTCGGACGGGCATTGTTCTCCACCGTGGCAGAGGCAACGCTCCTCGCCGGTTGGATGTCTTACGACGCCTGCCGTCACGGCTTGGCACAGCGATACTTCCTTCAGGCTCTCCGATTGGCCCAGGACGCGAACGATCGTCGGCTTGCGGGAAGCATCCTGTCCGCGATGAGTCATCAGGCGACGTTCCTCGGTCGCTACACCCAGGCTGCCACGCTCGCCCGTGCGGCGCTCATGGGCATCTCCCCCGTTGCCACGCCGACGCTCCGCGCTCAGTTCCATGCCATGGAGGCCCGCGCGCTTGCCCGGACAGGGGATGTACGGGCCTGTGAAGCCGCCTTGGGCGCAGCCACGAACGCACTGGCGAGCAGGAACAACGACGACGAGCCCGAATGGATCAGCTACTTCGACGAAGCTGAGCTTGCCGCTGAGGCCGCTCACTGCTTCCGAGACGTCAACAGCGCCCGAAAGGCCGTACTCCACGCCGAGAACGCCATGAGCGGCAGCCACGTGCGGAGCGACTTCTTCGCGACCATGGTTCTGGCCGACGCCCACCTTCGTGCCGGAGACGTCGAGGAAGCCTGCCGCGTGGCGCTCGATGCCCTCGACTTGGGCGAGCAGCTCAAGTCGGCCCGCTGTGTCAGCTACCTGGCCGAGTTCCGGCAGAACCTTGCGGGGGTCGGCACCAGCAAGGACGTACAGCTCTTCACCGATCAGGTCCGAGAGCACAGGCTGTGGCTCGCGTCGTACGACCGCGTTGGTGCTTGAGAGCTCCGCTTAGCGGGTGCTCAGAACGGACCCCATTCGTCCCGGCCCTCCCCCGTGCGAAGTGACCGGACCCGCCGGGCAAACTCGGCGGCAGCCCGGTCGTTCCTCGTGACCTGGTGACCGAGCCAGGCAACCATCATCAGCTCACGCAGGTCCGCAAGGGTTTCGTACCCGGGCCAGTTCATCAGGTCAAAGCCGTACCGGTGCACGAACTCCGCGTACTCGGCCTGCGTGTGCCAGCCGTACCGTTCGTAGAACATCGACGTCTGGACCAGGTCCCACTCACGTGGCGCGAGAGCGAAACCGTCCAAGTCGATGAGCACGGCGTGCCCGTCCCGGTGGCGGAGGATGTTCCCGATGCTGGCATCCCCGTGGATCATGCCGAAGGGGAGGACGAAGTCCAGCCGGTCGTAGTCTTTGCCGAGGCTCGCCGCTCGCTCCTCCAGGAAGGTCTGGTCCTCCCCTGAGATGCCCTCCAGGCCCCCCAAGGATGCCGCCACCTTGGCCAGTGGGTCGAAGTACGGCAGCTTCAAAGACTCAGGTTCTTCGAGCCAGTGCAAGCGACGAAGAAGATCGGCGAGTTCGCCGACCGTCCCATACTGCTCGTGCTCCTGCACGCTCTCCCAGAAGGTGACCACCCGGCCGCCGACGACGAGCGGTTGGGCGACCTCCGCCGGCACACGCATGGCCGGGAAGTCCTGTGTCTCAAGCCACCGGGTCACGTTCACAGCCCGTTCCATCTCCGCCAGCATCGAGCGATCGCGCGCGATGCGGACGATCACCGGTAACGACGCCAGGCGGTAGACCGCGTTCGAGCCGAGGCGCAGCAACTCGGCCCCGCGGGAGTCGAGTTCGGCCGTCGCGCACGCCTCTCGAAGGAGCGGCTCCAGGCCCTCCGCCGTGAACTCCGCGCCGCCGTCCGGTTCCCCGCTGCTGCCCGAGATCATGCTTCGACCATACGGGCCGGACCGATCGCCCGACAGGCTGCCCACGTAATAGGGGCGTAATGATCTTGATGACCGAAGATCACGACGACCCCTCCCCCGCAGGTCAGCACCCCAAGACCGCAACGGTCTCTGCTGGCCTCCGGAGCCGTGTGCGCAGGTTCGAATCCTGCCGGGGGCACTCGCCGAGGATCAGCAGAAATCAAACTCTGACCAGGGCGGATGCCGACACGAAAGAGCGGGAACCAGTCTCACTGGGTCCCGCTCTTTCTCATTGTTTCGCGCTGATCGCGATAGACCTGCGATAGACGCCAGGGCCGTCCACGCCGCCCCTCGGCACTCTCGACGCAGGGATCACCTTCGTCGGGAGTTGCCGTCCATGAGCGACAGCCCGGCGGCCACGCTCATGTGCCGCACGGCTTCCGCTATGAGGTCAGCCGCCTTATGCCACTGCCCGTCCCCACGAACCTGACAGCGGATGCGCTGGCCATGGCGTGCGCGGCGTTGCTAGCGGCGACACCGATATCGACATTCAAAACCGGAGATCCATTCACCATTCGCATGGTCGGTGTCTGACACTCCGGCCAGTAACAGTAGCCCCGCGCAAGCGTCATCAGCCCGACGATCGTGGCGTTGCTGTAGGTGCGAGAACTCGACTCTGACATGGCCTTCCCTCCGTCTGAGCGTGGAGCAGCAACGTAGCGCCACCCTCTGACAGTTGGGGCGCTCGCCCGCGTCGTTGCAGCTCAGATGGCTGCTATGCCGCAGGCAAGCGCTGTAGGTTAGGAGCTTTCAGGCGGCCAGCCAAGTTCCTTTTCGATCTTCTTGTTCATGGCCTCCTCCTGGCCGTAGATGCACCCCTCGTAGACGCGGTGGATCACCTCGGGCGAGTTGCCGACCCGACGCGCGACCTCGGCTACTGGCACGCCGGCGTTCAGCCAGGTGGTGATGCAGGTGTGCCGTAGGTCGTACGGCCGCCCTCCGAGGATGGACGCTTGACGGTCCGGCGAGAGCGCGTACTCCCGAGCGTCCCGCCACACACGCCAATAGGTGCTGCTGCCCACGAGACCACCCCGCTCGTTCGTGAAGAGCCGCCCATCCTTGGCCGTGCCGAACTCTTGCGGGGGCCACTGCACCCGGGTCGCTCCGAATGCGCGCCGGCTGAGTTCCCGCCCGGCGGATCCCTGTGCGGCGGCCATCAGTTCACTGCCGCGTGAACGGATCTCATGCAGCAGCCAGTAGCCGTCAATCACCGACTCCGGCCTCAGCGCAAGAACTCCACGGCCGACGGCTACGGGCACTCGATTCATGACGGCCCGCACGCCGTCCTCCCTTGATGCGGCCAGAAGGGAACCCGGGGCATGAACGCCTGGTGCAGCGAGCCCGGCGGCGCTGCGGTGGCGGCGTTGGCCTGGGCGTGGGTGAGGTGACCGGTGACGACGAGCCGCCCAAGGACCCGGGCCCGGCGCTGGAGGACCAACTGCGGGTGGAGATATGGGTTGTAGGCGCTGGGAGCGTGGACGAGCCCGGCGAGCAGGGCGGCCTGGGGCCAGCCGAGGCCGTCGGGGGCGGCGTGGAAGTAGCCGCTGCTCGCGGCCTGCAGGCACTTGGTCTGCCTCCCGAGAGGAAGCCGGGAGGGAGCCGAGAGGGGCCGGCGCTCCGGGAGGAGGAGAGCGGCCCCTACGTCGAGCGGACGGTATCAGCTCAGGCCGAGGTTCGACAGCGCGGTCGTCCAGTCCGTGACGATCGCGTCCTGGGCGTCGGCGAGGGTGACGGTGCCGGCGCAGACGGCCTTCTTGAGCTTGTTCTCGACGGTGTCCTTGTTGGCGGCGGTCTTGGTGCCGTACTGCGGCTCGGGCCAGAGGTTGAGCTCGCTCTTGGGGGCACCGCCAAGTTCGAGGGGGACGAAGTGGTCCTCCTCGTAGTCCGAGGTGCTGGTGTCGGTGTAGCCGTACTCGACGATCTGCTTCTTCTTCAGCGCGGTGGTGTAGGAGCTGGACGGCCGGACTGTCGCGGTCCACCCGGAGACGCAGATGGTGGAGTCGATGGTGGACTGGGTGACGTCCGGGTTGAAGTCGCCGGGCTGGCAGCTGGGGTCGGGGAGGGGGAGGTAGCTCTGGCTGCAGCTCTGCGCGTGCGCGGTGCCGGCGGCGATCGTGAGGCCGGCGGCGGCGAGGGCGAGGGAGGAGAGGGCGGTGACCAGGGAGCGGGATATTCGGGGCATGGGGGGATCTCCCGGAACGGTGCCCGGCAGGAATTCCGGGCGGTCGTGAGCATGACAGCACCGGAATCATCTATGCGGGTAGACCCCTTTGCCGATCCCGAGGATCCCTTTGTTGAATATTTCAATACGACGGGACTGGCGGAGGGCAAGTCATGGCCCGCGCTTGGTTGTCTGCATCGCGCGCCTGGCCCAGTGACGGCCCCCTCGTCACGTGAGCCCCATCACCACGTTGGCGCTTCTGCATCCCGGCGCCATGGGCGCGAAGGTCGGCGGCCAGGCGACCCGCACAGGAGCCGGGGGTGTGGGCAGGACTGGCCTGGGGAACTGACGGCCACCTCCCGTCCTCCCCACCCCGCCGTCACCGCCGTGACGGTAGGGGCGGTCAACACCACCGGCACCGCCCTCACCCCGCACTTTGCCAGCCGCGTCGGCCAGGGCGCCTCCAACGGGTGGATCATCACCAGCGGGCCCACCACCCTCGCCCCGCACAGCACGGCCGAGTACGTCGTACGACCGGCCGGCGGTCACCGCGCCCTGCCCGGCGGCCGTCGATCTCCGCAGGGGACTCATCCGCAACGCCTTGTCGAACGGCACGGAGGAGCACGGCGCCCAGGCCATCGGCCAGCGCCCTGACATCCGTCGCGCCCATCGTGCGCCAGCCACCCACAGCCCTTCCTCCACGTCTCCGGCCGGGGACGCCGCGCGCCTGAGATTTCGAGATCCTCATGACGTCCACCACCTCTCTGCCACGTGAACGTCCCGGATGCCCGTATCAAGCCCGGCAGGAACAACGCCCCCTGGAGTCCCGTCGTCGCCCAAACCCAGATTCGAGCTCGCGTCGGACCAGACCCGCGGCGACTGTCTCTGCCAGCTCCATCCGGCCAGGGGAGGATGCAAGGTAGGATGGGTAGCATGAGCGAGCCTACCGGCAAGTACTCGATCACCATGCCGCGCGACATCGCCGAAGCCGCCAAGGCCCGCAGCGGGCCCTCCGGGCTGTCCGCTTACGTCGCCGCAGCCGTCGCCCGCCAGATCGAGCGGGACAACCTGAACGAACTCATCACGGTGGCGGAGGCCGAACACGGCCCCATCACCGACGAAGAGATTCAGGCTCTGCGCGACCAACTCCACCAAGCCCGAGAGCAGCAGACCCAAGGCGGGGCGGACGCCGCGTGACCCCCTCCCCCGCCTCCCCCGGCGGCACCCTGGTTCTCGACAGCGAAGGGCTGGCCAAGGCCGTCCTGCGCGACCGTACCGTCACCGGCTGGCTCGCCCTCGCCCGCGCCGACGACCTGCGGGTGATCACTTCCGCAGCCACCCTCGTGGAAGTGATTCACCCACGGATCAATCGCCCAGCGCTGGAATGGACCCTGTCCCGCCTCGTCATCGAACCGGTCACCGAGCCCATCGCTCGTCACGCCGCCGCCCTCCTCGCCGACGTCGGCCTGCACGGCCACAAGTACGCCATCGACGCCATGCTCAGCGCCACGGCGCTGGCCGCCCCCGGACCCGTCACCGTTCTCACCTCTGACCCCGAGGACCTCGCCGCGCTCTGCCGAGAGCGCGTCACCGTCATCAAGATCTGAGGGCATACCGCCGGCCTGATCAATGACGATGCCCACGCCATACATACAGCCGGGCCGACCTTGAGTCATCGATCCCCGGAAGCCGGAAACTCGGTGTGGGCACACGCCCCCAGCCATCAGGGCGAGAAGCCGCAGGACCTGCCCGCGCGCCCCAAAACGCCTCCCCATACGGCGGAACTGACGAGCATCAGAATGAAGTTCGCCACAAGACGACCAAACAGGGCATTTCACTTTCGCGGGACATGCGCGGGACGGGGGCTTGACGGCCACTCAGATGGGCCACTGACCTGCCAAAACCTGTGGGAACTGTCCGGCCTCCGGAGCCGTGTGCGCAGGTTCGAATCCTGCCGGGGGCACCCTGTATGAGGTGCCTAAAGACCCCGTGACCAGCAGAGATGCTGAGTGCGGGGTCTTCGCGTGTGTGCAGGCGGATGCGGTCGAAGGCAGCTCCATGACAGTGATCACGTAATGGCCACGTAATGATGACGAAGCTCTTTTTCGCAGGTCAGGCCCCGCTTCCCGACCGGCCCGACACCATGGTTCACGCCGCGTCCAGCGTTATCCCTGCGAGCTCACGGATGGCACGAAGGAACGCCGTCATGTCGGACAGGTCGTCGAGGCTGTTCTGATAGGCCTCGATCCGAGTTGCGTAGTCGATCGCCAAAGCGTCGATCCGCAACTGGAGATCAGTGGGAAGACCACTCCTGGAACAGGCCCGGCCAGTGCCGGGTCACTGCTGACTCCGTGCCGGGAATGTACCGATAGACATTCATGCCCAGCGTCCGTGAGGCCTGGAAGTCAAGGGGATGCACAGCGGCAACCTAGGCCCTGCTCTCCCGAACCCACCAACGGGTTGTTCGCGAAGGAACCGAGCAGCCCAGCGCTACGAACATGACGAAAGCGCCGGATCGCTCCGGGGCTTTCCTGTGAGGGCCGTGTGGGGCCGTTTCATACTTTCGGTGTACGTCCACGGAGTGGCCGGCGCGGGCCGCTACGTCCGGGGCGCGAACGCCGGAGTTGAGCCACTGGGAGACGCCCGCGTGGCGCCTCGCGAAGGGCAAGCTCGATGGCGCGGGCGACGTCGGACGGCAGCACGGGCTTGGCCTCCTGCCCGAACCAGTTGCTCGGATGCGGCCGGTTGGTGGTGACCACGAGTGTCGTCCCCCGGGCGTCTGCCTGATCGACCCCGAACGTGCACGGCGTCCAGGCCAATGCCTGAAGGCAGGTCGGCCTACGTCGCAATCGCCACCGGTAGGACGTGCCGTCCACGACGATGCGGCGTGCTCCCCTTACGGCCCAGTGCCATGGCGCCTCCTCAACGGCAGGGATGCCATCGAATCCGGCTCCATCGCCCGTCTCGATTTCCGTCTCATTCAGCACGGCTCACGGATGTTCAGGGAAGTCCGGAAGCCGTCGGCGAGTGAATGGCCAGCTCCATGGAGCTACGGATCAGAAGGTTGTGAGGGGGGGTGGGTGCGGAGCCATTCGGCGTCCCGGGACCCAGTGGTCCGGGGACCCCTATCCGGCCACCCCCCTTGGCCGCCGTGTTCCGCGAGAGAACATCGAACCGGCGCATCTCTGCCACGGAAGCTAACAGCCCACACTGACAACGCCCTTGTGCCTGTGGCCGGCGCCCCAGCGGACGTGCCAGAACCGTGCCAGGTCGTGCGGGAAGCCACGGGGAACAAGGGGGAGCGCATGCGGCATGCTGAGAGCGCGAGCTCGATTCTCGTCACCCACTCCATGTGAAACCCTCAGGCCAGTGGCCGGGGGGTTCTTTGTTGTCCAGACCGGCGAGAGGGTGTGCCGCACCACCGGCGCACCACCAGGGCTCGGAGGACTCCCCCGGCTCCTCCTCACCGGTTTGTCAACGCCATAGCAGGAGTTGACTACTCATCTGCCGGGATCCAGCCGGTGGGCGAGGTCGTGGGCGGTGGCGCTGGTGAGGTCTCCGACGTAGGCCCCGACGATTTCGAAACGGCCGCCGGTGATCGAGGAGGTCACAGAGGGCCTGCCCCAGAGCTTGCCGTCGATGACGATGGCGAATTCGTTGCGCGGGAGCGGAGTCCCCGCGATGGAGCCGGTGAGGGCGGCGAAGCGGGTCCGGTCGGCGGGGCTGAGGGTCGCCTCGACCTGCCAGGTACCGTCGATGGTGCTTTTCTCCGCCTTCGCGGAGGTGACACGAACGTTGGTCATGCCCCTGGCCCGGTCGGCGCGGACGCAGAGCGCCGGTTGGGTCGCGGTGGCGTGCACGGTGTAGCCGCCGCTGCCATGGGTGCAGGCCTGCTCCGTGGACGAGGTGACCGGCAGGAGGGAGACCGGGGCCGCCTTCCCGGTGTTCCCGTTGCCGCCCTCTGCCGCGGGCTGAACCACGTGCGCGCGGGGGGTCGCGCCGTCCGCGACGGCCACCCAGGCGGTGGCGACCACGGCGACGGCGGCGACGCCGACCCCGGTGCGGGCCAGCCGCTGCCGCCGCCGGGCGACCCGCAACGCGCCGTCGGCCAGGCCGGCCAGATGGGCGCCGGCGGCGTCACCGTCGCTCTCGCGGACATGCGCGTGCAGGGCATCGTGCAGCAGCGTTTCGTGCAGCGGGTGTTCGGTCGAGCCGTTCATGCGATGACGCCCCTTCCGGAGGCAGTGGAAGAGGAGGCCGACGGCCCTGCCTCGGCCAGGGTGGTGCGGAGAGAGGCGAGGGCCTTGTGGGTCTGGCTGCGGACCGTCCCCTGAGCAACGCCCAGAATCGCGGCGATCTCATGGTCCGGCCGGTCCTCGAAGTAACGCAGCACTATCACCGCACGCTGGCGCTTGGGCAGCCGCCGCAGCGCGGCCATGATGTCCTGCCGCTGGACCACGGTGTCGGCCCAGTCGGTGACCTGCCCGGACGGCCGGTCCGGCAGGGTGTCGGTGACCGTCTCCCGCCCCCAGCTGAGGAGTCGGAAGCGATCCACCTGGGCGTGGTAGAGCGCCCGGCGCACATAGATCTCCGGCTGCTCCCGGTCGCGCAGCTTCGACCAGCGCCGAGCGGTGGAGGCAAGCGCGGTCTGGAGCAGGTCCCGGCCCTGCTCCCAGTCCCCGGTCAGCAGGTATGCCGTGTGCAGCAGCGATCTCGACCGCGCCGCCACGAACTCACGGAACTGGCGTTCCTCGTCGGCGTTCAAAGCGCCCTCCCTCGTTCCCCTTTAAAGACGGGCACGGAAGGAGGTTCGACTGCCCTGCCTGTCGGACTTTCTCGACCACGACGCCGCCGAGCTCCTCGTGGGTAACGTCGGGGGCATGCGGCGCTCCAGCACCCGCCCGTGCGACTGCAGAGCGCGTCACGCGCAAGGTGAGTTACGCGACCAGGTGTTGGGGGAGAACAGCAGCCCGGCTTCTCAGGCTAACGAGAACGCGTCGGCCGTTGGGTGTCGTACAGCGGCGAAGTACAGCAACAGCCGCAACCGCGGGGGCTGCGCCCATGTCAGCACCCACACCGGCTGCAAGTGATCGCAGCTTCCCAAGCTGAGAGCGCGAGTTCGAGGTTGGCTCGGCACCGTCCTCGCGGCCCACGAAGCCAAGCATCCGATTTCATCGGGGCGTTCAGCGCCCAGAACGCGACGCCGCCGTCCACTGCTACTGAGCCGCGGAGATGCCGTGAGGGCCCTCGGCAGTTGGGCAGGTCACCTACTCCGACACGTCGCCCTGACCTAAGGTGACCTTGGTTGGAAGGCGTGGGAACTCGGGGGACAGTCATGGAGTCGGTCTCTGTCGCGCTGGTGGTCGCTGAAGCCGGGCTGACCGAGTTTCAGCAGAACATCATCGTTGCCGTCGTGGGCGCGGTCATTGGTGTGCTGGGTACCGTCGCCATCGAGCGCGTGAAGCTTCGGCGCGAACCGACAAAACGGCTCTCCTGGGACGCCGACGTCCACAACGCCATGGTGTCCACGGACGAAACGATCCGCAGGCGGCTCCGGCTGACCTACAACGGGCACCCGATCGAGGGCTTGAGCTCGATCGAGTTCCGAGTCGAGAACACCGGCAACCGGGTCGTCAAGGATGAGCACCTGCGCTTCAGCTTCCCGCCGGGCGCCCAGATCATCGAAGCGGTGCTCACATCGGGTCCCGAGCGCGAGATGGGCGTGGCCAGGCGCCCGGAGCGAGAGCAGTCCACGGGTGAAGCCGTCTTCACCATCGGCCAGTTGGAACGGGGCCAGACTGTGGCCCTACGGCTTTCCGTCTCCGCCGGGGACATTGAAGGTTGGAAAGTCGTGGCCCACAACGAGGAAGGGGACGTCGAGTTCCATGAACGCTCGGCTGCCCGCAGGATGGAGGACCGGGAACATGTCCCAGCCTTCTTCACGCTGGCTTTCCTGTTGCTCACTGTGCCGCCCGTGTTCGCCTTGCTCGGCTACATCGGAGAACTGGCCGCAGTCGTGGTCAGCGTCGCTCTCCTGATAGGCATCGGTCCGCACGTGGCTCCTGCGGGCCGTACCCTGCGGGACTTCCTCACAAGGCCGGAGCCGCCCCCCGGCGTCCACATCGGGACTGTGGATTCGTCCACGTTCGCAATCGGCACGGCCAGCTCGGCTCACCAGCACCGCCCGGCCAGCGATGGGTCGCCCCAGCCGTCCTGACACCCCGCCATCGGCATTCCCTCACACCGCCTGCGATGGGCATCAACCAGATGGCACAGGGCCGGATAGAACGAGCAGCCCTCCTAGATGGCTCCCACCGGAATCCCACCGGGGGTTGCAGGGGTTCGTCTCATCGTCCATGCAGCTCAACACACCACGGGAGAGCCCGCTCCGCCGCTCAGATTCGACGATGGCCGCCGTCTCTGCTTCCGTCCCATTCGGCGCCGTTCAATCGCCAAATTGCTGCCCCACCACTTCGTCCGGGCTGCGGCGCTGGGGCGCCGGTCCCGGCCGAGCGGCAGGACCGATCGACCCGACGAGCGGTTCAAGCCGCAGGCGCTTGCGGAGTACGAGGCGGAGGCACGTCCGTCGTGGTGTCACTCGACTCCGTCGCAAGGCCGGCCGCAAGGCCTTCATGCGCCGTGAGGTGTGCGCCACCGAAAAGCTCCCCACCTGGTACAAGCCTCGATACCAATCGGCCAACTGCTCAAAGTACGCCCATTCCAGGGTTACGCGACTAAGTTCACGCGAGACCTGTGAGGGGGGCACTGGGTTGCCAGGAGACGGGCAGGACGACGTCGACGCCGTCACGACGGGCCAGGGGCAACAGTCGGTTCATGGTGGTGCCGAGGTCGTCGAGCAGATAGGGCATGGGGCGCAGCGGCCGATCCAGGCCCAGGAAGAAGTCGTCCCAGTGCACCAGGATGACCCGCCTGGCCCCCGTCGCGGCCACCACCTCGTCCCAGTAGGTGTGAAGGAACTCGGCGGGCAGCTTGCCCAGCATGCCGACGCCCAGGTAGATGACGTCGGCGTGGTGACCGCGCAGCGCGCCGGGCCGGTAGTTGGCGCTGGCCTGGAGTAGCACTCGGCCTTGGGGGTGGGTGACGAGCACGGAGTAGGCGGTGCCGGTCTTCCAGGCACCGGCGCGGGCCGGCGGGACCAACGGCTGATCAACGGTGCCTGGGTAGTGGTCGCCCGGGCTGTGCACGGAGTCCAGGAAGGTCAGCGTGAAGCTGCCGAAGGTCGCGGTGTCGCCGTCGCCGACCACCCGCAAGGACGACTCGGGGACCCCCAAGCCGCGGCCGATGTTGGCGGTGGACTCCGACCCGACCAGTTCGGCGCCGGTCTCCAGCGCCCACACCGGCGCGTCGAGGGCGTGGTCGTAATGGGAGTGCGCGCACACCACAGCGGCGAGGTTTCCCACCCGCAGCCGTTCGATGGCGGCACGGACCAACGCACGGTCCGGGGTGATCCTGCCCATGCCCACGCGCAGCATCCCGGGGCGAGTGACGAACCCGTCGCTGAGCACCGAGGTCTGCCCGTCCGACAGCAGCACTGAACTCGTGCCCAAGAAGTGAGCGCTCAGCCCTTCACGCTGCGTCGCGGTGCGCTGCTGGTACGGCAGGTAGGGCCGCATGCTCGGGCGACCGATCGGCACCTTCATACGAGCATCCTGGGACCCAAGGGACAGGCGTACCACCCCGGGACCTCGTGTGCCCTCTCACAAACGCTCGACCACGCTCAGCTCCACCGACATGGCTTCGCCCCGCCTCCACGACAGCCGTCGCAGACAGCGAGCCGAGGACCGAACTGTCAAGCATCAAGTGACGGCGACGCCAGGCTGCCGAGGCGTCCACCCCCGCGATCAAGCCGTGCGCTTGCGGGATGCCGTCTTCTTTGCCGGTGTTTTCTTTGCGGTGGTCTTCTTTGCCGTCGTCTTCTTTGTGCCCTGTGTCGCCTTTGTTGTCGACTTCTTCGCCGACGCCGACGTCGATGCGGTGGTTTTCTTCGCGGCCGTCTTCCCCGCCGTCGACGTCGACTTCTTGCCCGTGGTCTGTTTTGGGGTCGTGCGGGCCGACTTGCGGGCGGGGAGGCGTTTGACCTCTGCTTTTTCCTCCGAGGGTGGCGGCTCCTCGCCGCGCGACTCCTTGGCTTCCCTCACGCTCTTTTCCAGGGCCGCCATGAGGTCCAGGACCTTGCCGCCCCTGGCCGGTTCCGGTGACTCAGGGGGTGCCTCGCCGGCCGCTTTCGCGGCGACGACCTCCTCCAGAGCATCGCGGTACTCGTCGTGCAGTTCGTCGAGGTCGATCTCGCCCAGGGTGTCCATCAGGGCGTCTGCCAGGTCGAGTTCCTTGTCGTTGACGTTGACGTTCGTGTCGGGGGCGACGCCCTCGGGGGCGCGGACCTCGTCGGGCCACAGCAGTCCGTGCATGGCGATCGCGTCGTCCACCACCCGCAGCATGCCCAGCCGCTCCCGCCCTCTCAGCGCGTACTTCGCGATCGCCACCTTGTTGCTGCGCTTCAGAGCCTCGCGGAGCAGCGTGTACGGCTTGGCGGCCGGGGCGCCTCCCGCTGCCAAGTAGTACGCCGCGTCCATCTGGAGTGGGTCGATGCGGTCCGCCGGTACGAAGGCCACGATCTCGATCGTCTTGGCCGTGGGAAGCGGCAGGTGGGACAGGTCCTCGTCCGTGATCGGGATGATCGTGCCGTCCGCGTCCTCGTAGCCCTTGCCGATCTCCGCCCCGCTGACCTCCTTCTCCTCCAGTTCGCAGACCTTTCGGTAGCGGATGCGGCCGCCGTCCTCCAGGTGGATCTGACGGAAGGAGATCGAGTGGCTCTCGGTGGCGTTCACCAGCTTGATCGGGATGCTGACCAGGCCGAACGAGATGGCGCCGTTCCATATGGATCGCACGTGCAGCACCCTTTCGGTCGGCTTGCACCGTTTGACTAAAGTTTGCGGAGTTTGCGTGAGATTCTCATCGTATGACGCCGATCACAGAGGTGGAGGGGAGACGGCTCGCGCTCAGCAACCTGGAGAAGGTGCTGTATGCCGGGAGCGGGTTCACCAAGGCCGAGGTGCTGCATTACTACGCCACCACCGCCGACGTCCTGCTGCCCCACCTGCGGGATCGGCCCGTTTCGTTTCTGCGGTATCCCGACGGGCACGACGGGCAGGTCTTCTTCACCAAGAACGTGCCTCCCGGTACGCCCGACTGGGTCACCACCGCCGAGGTGCCGCGGGTGGAGGGGCCGGCGCGGATGGTGCTCGTACAGGATCTGGCGAGTCTGATGTGGGCGGCCAATCTCGTCACCGAGTTCCACACGCCCCAGTGGGTCATCGGGGACCCCGGGGTCGCCGACCGCATCGTCTTCGATCTCGACCCCGGTTCGCCCGCCACCGTCGTGGACTGCTGCGAGGTCGCGCTGTGGCTGCGGGAGCGGCTCGCGCAGGACGGGATCGACGCCTGCGCCAAGACCTCCGGGTCCAAGGGGCTGCATCTGCTCGCCGCCGTGCGGCCGACCCCGTCCGACCAGGTCAGCGAGTACGCCAAAGGGCTGGCCGTGGAGGCCGAGCGGGCCATGCCGCGGCTCGTCCTGCATCGGATGACGCGCAGTCTGCGGCCCGGGAAGGTGTTCGTCGACTGGAGCCAGAACGCCGCCCGGAAGACGACCGCCACTCCCTACACGCTACGGGCCCGTAGCGAGCCCACCGTGTCCGCACCGGTGACCTGGAGCGAGATCGAGGAGTGCGGGGCGCCCACCCAACTGACCTTCCTCGCAACCGGCATCGCGCCCCGCGTGCAGGACTACGGCGACCTGCTGGCACCGCTGCTCGATCCGGACGGCGCGGGATCGCTGCCCTGAGCCGTACCGGCGGACACAGAGGCGGCGCAGCGGGCCGGCGGGGCGCCCCCTCAAGGAACTGCCGGCCCCCTGCCGGGCCGCCTCACACCCGTGTCCACGTCTGCCGGTCCCGTGCCATCGCGTGCAGGGCCTCCACGTCCGCCGGCTTGAGGACGCCGCCGAGGCGGGCCAGGTTCTCGATCTCCGTGTCCTTCAGGACGCGGACCTCGCGGAGCGGGGCCGGGACGGAGACGTCCGCGGGTTCCGCCAGGGCCAGAACCGGGTGGACCTCGGCCGTCAGGGCGTACGAGGCCCGGTCTGCGTCGGCGCGGACGCGGCGCAGGAGGGACTGGGGTTCGCGGCGGCCCAGGGTGACCATGGGGTCCGCGACCGTCACCCGCTGCTTGCGGGCGTAGAGGCTGTGGACGGCGAAGAGGCCACCGGGACCGATCGCCAGGTGGTGGACTCGGTCGCCGCCGGGCAGCGGGACGGAGTGCAGGACGTGCCAGCCCGCGCCTTCGAGGCGGTCCAGGGCGTCGCCGATCGCCTGTTCGGCGGCCAGGGCCCGGCGGCGCGGGTCCGGACGCAGACGGTGGTTGGGCCCGGGGTCCCGGTCCAGGGCGATGAGCAGCGCCTCGCCGGGGCGGTTGGGCGCCAGGTCGTCGTCCGGGTGGAGGGAGAGCCTGGCCAGCTCGGCCGGGGTCGGGACCGGCGGCGGACCGACCGCGACCGGGCCGGTGAGGAAGGGGCCCAGGGCCTGCAGCACCGGTTCCCTCTCGTCCTCGCTGAGCAAATTGACCCGGGCGGCCTCACGGTCGTACCAGGCGATGTTCCGCCCGTCCGGGTGGCAGACGTAGAGCCGCTCCTGGCCGTGCCGCCAGGACGGTATGACACGCAGTCCGGTCATGCACCATCACCCCTTGACCATGGGAACAGGCGGGGTGCTCCTCGGGCAAGAACCCGGCTACCTTTGAGAGGAGTTGGGAGGGGCACTTGGGGAGGCCTTGTTGCGTACCCGCAGGAAGCAACCCGACGTACCGGCTCCGGGCAGTCCATGGAGCGAGATAGTGCCCGGCCTGTGGATGGGCGGGCACGAGTTCAGGGGTCACACCGGGCAACTGGAGTTCGCTGTCGTGCGGGGCGAGTTCGATCTCGTGCAGACCCTGCTGAGACTGCCGGGGCACGGGCCCGACCCCGGCGTCGAGCACCATGTGTGGGCGATACCGGACGGGCCGCTGGACGGCACGCAGCTCGCGGGCGTGATGCGCCTGGCACAGGCCGCGAGCGAGGCACTGGACGGGGGCCGCAAGGTCCTCGTCCGCTGTTACCACGGGTACAACCGCTCGGGGCTGGTAGTGGCGCACGCCCTGGTCCACCGGGGGTACTCCGCCGAGCAGGCGATCCGGCTGATCCGCTCCCATCGCTCGCCGTGGGCGCTGCACAACGATCTGTTCGTCGACTATCTGCGGGCCGGGCTGCCGACGGCCCGGCTGCTGGAGGAACTGGCGGAGTAGCCGTGCACCCGTGCACCGGTGCACCCGTGTAGCCGAGTAGCGGGTTAATCGTTTCGCCGGACGAATAGGGTGGAGCAGGTCACCGATCGTTCTCAGCCACAGGAGTACAGTGCTCCGCACTCGCGCCGCACGCACAGCGCTCGTCACTGCCCTGCTCGCCCTGTCGGCGGCGGGCTGTGGTGACGCGGGCGGACTGCAGGGTGCGGGCGCGACCTCGACCGCGACCAGCCCGGCCAAGCTGTGGCCGAGCCTGACTCCCGCCTCCAGTCCCGCCTGGAACTACGACAACGGCGAGGCCGAGGCCATGAAGGGCGTCACGGCACCCGGCGGCGACATTCGCAAGGTGGATCCGGTGACCGTGGTGAAGGCGGAGATCGCCCAGCACCCGGACGACTACGACGGCTCGAAAGCGCCGTACCGCGAGACGGCCCGTCGGATGGCGTACTGCGGCAAGAAGCCGGTGAATGCCAGATGCCCCCTGCTCAAGGCCTACTATCGGGACATCACCGGTGACGGGCACGCCGATCTGACCCTGGGTTTCCGGCTACTGCCCGGCAATCAGACGGCCGTGCGCGTCTACACCGTCGAGAGCGGCCGGGTGATCCAGGTCATGTCCAACAACGACGCCGTGAGCGGTGTCGAGCTGGCCGGACACTCCGTGATCATCCACGCGCCCTCCGACCTCGCCGACTACGAGTACCGCTTCCAGTGGACCTGGGACCCGGAGCAGCGGGTCATGCTGCTCACCCACGACGAGATGCTGCACCTCGGCAGGCGCGAGCGTCTGTCGACCCCCTCCGCCTCCTCGTCCGCCTCCCCGTCCCTGTCCCCCTCGGCGACCCCATGACGAGGCTCGTGCTCCCCCAGTGGGCCGGGACGCTCGCCGTGAAGGCCGCCCTCTTCATCACGGTGATGTGCTGTGCGCTCGCCGCGATGCTCGGCGTGCTCGTGCACGTGTCGGTGACCAACCAGACCGTCGGCCAGGCCCGCAAACTCGCGCTGTCCCGGCTCGCGGACGTGACGAAGGCGTACCAGGCCGGGGAGACGCTGCTGCCGGGTGCGGGTGTCGATCCCCCGGGGCTGCCGACGGCACTGCGGGCGCTGGCGGTGGACGGGGATCGCGGCACGATGGTCTCCGATCACCAAGGGCATCCCACGATGTGGGCTGCGGGTCCCGCGGACCGGAACCGGGCGCTGGCCGTCGAGGTCGACTACGCGCAGCAGTCCCGCACGATCGCCGGGCTCGACCGCTCGATCCTGTGGTCGTCGGGGCTTGCGATCGGGGTGACGCTGCTGATGGGTGCTTTCGCGGTGACCCGGGTGACGCGGCGGCTGCACGCCACGTCGCAGGTGGCCCGCCGGATCAGCGGTGGCGACCTGGACGCGCGCGTCGACGATCCCCGTACGAACGATCCGACGCATCCCCAGGACGAGGTGGCAGCCGTGGCCGCCGCGCTGGACTCCATGGCGGCCTCGCTGCAGGGCAAGCTGCTGAGCGAGCAGCGGTTCACGGCGGACGTGGCGCACGAGCTGCGCACCCCGCTGACCGGGCTGCACGCGGCGGCCGAGCTGCTGCCGCCCGGGCGGCCGACGGAGTTGGTGCGCGACCGGGTGGCCGCGTTGCGCACGCTCACCGAGGACCTGCTGGAGATCTCCCGGCTCGACACCGGGCGGGAGCGGCTGGAGCTCGACACGGAGGAACTGGGCGCGCTGGCGGCGCGGGTGGTGCGGTCGTCCGGCACCGACACCTCGGTCGTCGTCCTGCGGGACACCCTGGTGGAGACCGACCGGCGGCGGCTGGAGCGGGTGCTGGGCAATCTCGTCGCGAACGCGCACAAGCACGGGCGGACGCCGGCGTCGCTGACCGTGGACGGGCCGGTGGTGACCGTGCGGGACCACGGGCCCGGGTACCCGGACTATCTCGTGGAGCACGGGCCGCAGCGCTTCCGCACCGAGGGCGGCGCCAAGGGGCACGGGCTCGGGCTGACCATCGCCGCCGGGCAGGCGGAGATGCTGGGGGCGCGGCTGGAGTTCACGAACGCGGTGGACGGCGGGGCGGTGGCCACGCTGACGCTCCGCTAGGGCCGGTTGCGAAAGCGGCGTCGCCGCCCGAAGTGCGGCCCCGCGGCGGCCGGTGCGTGCTCCGGAGGCCCCGGC